>CAVUAD010000007.1:0-1329066 GCA_963739355.1 uncultured Actinomycetes bacterium
CGAAGATGAGCCGGCCGCCGGCGTCGGACCAGTAGAGGGGCTTCTCGCCGATTGGGTCGCGGGCGAGGATGAGCTCGCCGGGGCCCGGATCCCAGAGCGCGAAGGCGAACATCCCGGTCAGCCGGGAAACGAAGTTCGCCCCGTGGTGCCGGTAGAGGTGAATGATCACTTCGGTGTCGCAGCTCGTCTCGAATCGCTGCCCATCGCGCTCGAGCTCGGCGCGCAGCTCGGGGTAGTTGTAGATCTCGCCGTTGAAGACGAGGCACTCGCCGCCGGGCCCGTACATGGGCTGGTCGCCGTGGCGCGGATCGACGATCGCGAGTCGCCGGTGGGCGAGGCCAACTCGCTGGTCTGGGCTGACGAACGTACCCGCGCCGTCCGGACCGCGGTGGTGGAGCGTCTCGCGCATGCGCTCCAGCAACTCGCGCTCGACGCCGCCCTCGGAGAGGCCGTGCTCGTAGACGCCGGTGAACCCGCACATGGTTGGAGCATGACCGCTCCGGGCCGGCGCACGCAGCACGGGCTTGGGCTATGGTGAAGGGGCAGGGATAGGGGACGTTTCTTGAACGGGCGGTCAGAAACAGCAGGGCTCGCGGTGACGTGCCGCCGCGTCGCGCTGTTCGCGCTGGCCGCGGTGCTCTTGGCGCTGCCCGCCCGCGGTCACGCGGCGGCCACGATCGCCACCGGCACCGCCGATCCGCTCTACGCCTCCCCCGACGCCTCGGTGCGCAACCTCTGGATGCAGCGCACGGCCGCGGTCGGCGCCCAGTACGTGCGCATCAACGTCCTGTGGGCCAGCATCGCGCCCACCAAGCCGCTGCTTCCGGCCAATCCTGACGACTCGGCCTACAACTGGAGCAGCGTGGACGGCGCGGTCGCCAGTGCGGACGCGGCGGGCCTTCGGGTCGTCTTCACCGTCTACGGCGCGCCGCCCTGGGCCCATCCTTCGAACGTCCCGGGCGGTATTCGCCCCGAGGCCTGGAAGCCGTCGGCGTCCGACTTCGGAACCTTCACGCGCGCCCTCGCCCTCCGCTACTCGGCTCCCTCGGTAACCAATCTGCACCCACCGGTCCGCTGGTATGAGATCTGGAACGAGCCCGACCTCAGCGCCTACATCGCGCCGCAGTTCAACGGGAAGAAGCCCGAGTCTCCGATCATCTACTCGAAGCTGCTGAACGCGGCCTACTCCAACATCAAGGGGGTGGCGCCCAAGGCGCAGATCATCAGCGCCGGCCTGGCTCCGTACGGGAGGAAGCCAGGCGGATCGAAGATGCACCCGGTCACGTTTTTGCAGAGCCTCTTCTGCGTGCAACACGTGAAGCCATGCGGCGCCAAGCCGCACATGGACGTGATCGCCGACCACCCGATCGATCGCAAGGAGCCGCCCACCCACAGCGCGCCGAACAAGCTGGACGTGGTCATCCCCGATTTGAGCCGGATCCAGAAGGTCGTGAGGGCGGCCCAGAAGGCGCATCACGTGGTCGCCCCCAAGCACCTGCCGCTCTGGGTCACCGAGTTCTGGTGGGAGACCAACCCGCCCGACAAGAACCTGGGCGTCCCACCGCTCAAGCAGGCCCAGTACATCGAGTACGGCCTCTACAGCTTCTGGAAGCAGCACGTCCCGGTCGCCATCAACCTGCAGATGCGCGACTCCAAGACGGTCGGCAGCGACCCGCTTGCGAGCTACCAGACCGGCGTCTACTACTTCAACGAGAAGCGCAAGCCCTCGTACACCGCCTTCCGGTTCCCGTTCGTCGTCGCCACGCCGAAGCACAAGAAGGGATTGGCCTGGGGCCGCTCCCCCGGCGCCGGGAAGGTGACCATCCAGAAGAAGCGCAAGGGCGGCTTCAAGACGGTCGCAAGAGCGACGGGGAAGGCGGGCGGAGTCTTCAAGACGAAGGTCCGTGCCAAGAAGGGCGACGTCTTCCGGGCGAAGGTCGGCGGCGAGAAGAGCCTTGGATGGCACGTTAAGTGATTGCAGCCGCCGGGTACCCTGAGTCTGCCAGGGCCGGCATCCCGCATTTGACGTAGGGTGATTGAGGTGGTCGGAGACCACCGAAATCGACGGGAAAGGGTTTAGGGCGTTGGAGGATTCGTGGGCAGGCAGGCTCGCAGAGCCGGTCGAGGTCGGGGTCGTCGGGCTTGGGTACTGGGGACCGAACCGCCTGCGCGCGCTCACCGAGCTGGTTGGCGTGAGCGCCCGTGCCATCTGCGACCGTAACCCCGACTGCCTCCGGGACGCGTCCCGGCGCTTCCCGGGCGCCGCCGGCCACACGGATGTCGACGTCCTGCTCGGCGATCCGGAGCTCGACGCGATCATCGTCGCCACCCCCGCCGACACCCACTTCGAGATCGCCTCGGCCGCGCTCGAGGCCGGCAAGCACGTCTTCGTCGAGAAGCCCCTCGCTCGGTCAAGCCAGGACGCGGAGAAGCTCGCGGCCCTGAGCGTGGACACCGGGCGAGTCCTGATGTGCGGACACACGTTCATCTACAGCCCGCCCGTCCGGACGGTGAAGCGCGTGATCGACTCCGGCGAGCTCGGCGAGCTCTACTTCATCTCCTCCAGCCGGGTCAACCTCGGGCCCTACAGAAGCGACGTGAGCGTTCTCTGGGACCTCGCGCCGCACGACCTCTCGATCCTCCTCCACTGGCTGGAGCGCTCCCCGGTGTCGGTCAGCGCCGTCGGTCGCGACGTGATCTCGCCGGGCACGCAGGACGTGGCGTTCGTCGACCTCGTCTACGACGATGGCCTGCTGGCCAACTTGGAGCTCAGCTGGCTGGCGCCGTCGAAGCTGCGCCGCACGGTCGTGGTCGGCAGCGAGAAGATGGTCGTCTACGAGGATGGCTCCCCGGAGCCCGTGCGGATCTACGACAGCGGCATCGAGTACCGCGACCCGAAGACCTTCGGCGAGTACCAGCTCTCCTATCGAAGCGGCGACATCTTCTCGCCACGGGTCGAGAGCACGGAGCCCATCGTCGCCGAGCTTGGCGACTTCTTCGACGCGATCCGCACCGGCGCCGCCCCCGCCAGCCGGCCTGAGCTCGCGATCGAGGTGATCCGCCTGGTGGAGGGAGCCCATCAGTCGATCGAGTCGTCGGGGGACCGGGTGGCAATGCAGCCGTCGCGGGTCTAGCGGATGGCGGTCGACCGCAGCGCCGTTGCAACCGAGGCCCTCGGCGCCGCCGCTTCGCGCAGTTCGATCGTGTCCACCGGTTGGGGCAATCGCGACTACACCCTGCGCCGGGTGCTGGTCCTTGCCGATCTCCTCGCGCTGGTCGGCGCCCTGTTCGTCACGAGCACCCTGGTCGTCGAGAACCAGCCTCGGCTTGGTTTCGCGCTCGCGGGGCTGCCGATGGTCCCGGTGCTGATCGGCCTCTTCAAGATCTACGGCCTCTACGACCGCGACGTGAAGCGGATCAGCCACACCAGCCTCGACGACGTGCCCTGGCTGTTCCACGCCCTCGTCGTCGGCACGCTGTTCCTGTGGGCCTACTTCAAGATCACCGGATTCCACCACCTCGCCTTTGCGGAGGCGGCGGTCTTCGGGATCGTGTCCATGTTCCTGGTATGCGGCGCGCGCGCTGTCGCCAGGCGTGTGGCGAGCCGCCGGCTGGGGCCCGAGCGCGTCCTCTTCGTCGGCTGGGACTCCTCGAGTGAGCTGGTGCTCACGCGGGTGGACGGCGACCCCGACTCCGAGCTCGACATCGTCGGCATCGTCGGCGCGGGAGAGCTGTCGGGCGCGGACGGGAGCTACCCGCCGATTCTCGGCGGGCTCGGCGGCCTCCGGGAGGTCCTCGAGCGGACCACGCCGGACCGGGTGCTCGTCTCCAGGTCCGACCTGAGCGAGGCTGAGCTCCTCGGCCTTCTGCACACGTGTCGCACGTTCTCGACGAAGATCAGCGTCCTGCCGGGAGCGATCGAGGCGCTGGGCCCGGCAGTCGAGCTCGACGAGGTCAACGGGGTCGCCCTCCTCGGCCTGACCCCACCGGTCCTGGGACGGACATCGCGCTGGCTCAAGCGCAGCCTCGACGTCTCGATCTCGGCCCTTCTGCTCCTGATCGCATCGCCGCTGATGCTCGTGATCGCCGTCGCGATCCTGCTCGACTCGGGCTCGCCGGTCTTCTTCAAGCAGCGCCGGGTCGGCAAGGGCGGACGGTCCTTCGACTTCATCAAGTTCCGCACGATGGACTGCGGCGCCGAGAAGCGCCACGCCGAGCTGATGGCGCAGAGCCGCGACCCCAACTGGCTCGACCTCGAGCACGACCCGCGGGTCACCAGGGTCGGCCGGTTCCTGCGCAGGACCAGCCTCGACGAGATCCCGCAGCTGGTGAACGTCCTCGCCGGTGAGATGAGCCTGGTCGGGCCGCGGCCGCTTCCCGAGCCGGAGGACCGGCGCGTCAGCGGCTGGGGACGCGGTCGTCTCGACCTGACTCCCGGGATCACCGGGCTCTGGCAGGTCCGCGGCCGCAACCGCCTCCCGTTCGAGGAGATGGTGAAGCTCGACTATCTCTACGTGACCAACTGGTCGCTGTGGATGGACGTGCGCCTTCTCCTGCGCACCGGTCCGGCGGTGATTGCGCGCCGCGGCGCTAAGTAGGACGGCTCGCTCGCTCGCGAGCCGCGTCACCGATCACCGTTGTCCCCGGGGCCACGTCGCCGGCGACAACCGCACCCGCGCCCACCGTTGCCCCGGCGCCGACGGTGACCCCACCGAGGATCACGGCTCCCGAGCCGATCGTGGCGCCCCTGCAGACACGCACGCGCTGCAGGGTCCAGTCGCCCGGCCCGGCCAGCTCGCCCTCGGGGGTGGCGGCCCGCGGATGCTTGTCGTTGACGAACATGACGCCGTGGCCCACGAACACCTCGTCCTCGATCGTCACGCCCTCGCACACGAAGGCGTGGCTCTGGATCTTGCAGCGGGCGCCGACCTCGACCCCGGACTGGACCTCGACGAAGGGACCGACGTGCGTCTCGTCGCCGAAGGTCGCCTCGTAGAGGTTGGTGAAGCTGCGCACCACCACCCCTTCGCCGAACCGGCACTCGCGAATCAGCCGGTTGGGGGCCTCGTTGGCGGGATCCGCCTGCATGGGGCGGGAGGGTACGCGGCGTGAGGGCGGTCGACGAGCTCGAGGCATGGGGCTGGGCGCGCGGCTGGGCCGGGACTGACCCCTACGAGGGCCTCAACGCCGAGCGCCTGGGGTTCCTGAAGCACACCGCCCTCGGCAGGCGCCTGCTCATCCAGGCCGTCAAGCGCTCCCCGGTAGACCTGCGGCCGGCCCTCGGGATCCAGCCGGGCCTGAGCGCCCCGGCGGTCGGCCAGGTCCTCTCCGCGTACTCGCGCCTTGCGCGACTCGGCGAGGAGGCGCAGCGCGAGCGCATCAACTGGGCGCTCGACGCGCTCGAGAGCCTGCGCTCGCCGGCCTTCGCCGAGGCGTGCTGGGGCTACCACTTCGACGTGGAAACCCGAGTCTTCGGCTACCCGGCGAGCGGACCGAACACGATCGCGACCGCGTTCGCCGGCTTCGGCCTGCTGGACGCATACGTCCTGCTCGGCGAGGAGCGCACGCGTGGGCTGCTCGACGGGGTGGCCGCGTTCTTCACGAAGCGGACGGGACGCGGAGCGGACGCGGCGGGGAGCTACTTCGGCTACCTGCCCGGGGACACGACCTGCCATCCACAACGCGAACCTCCTGGCCTGCGCGTTCCTGGCCCGCTACGCGGAGGCGACCGGGAACGCGCAGCCGCTCGACGACGTCAGGGCCGGCGTGCGCCACGCGCTGGCCGCCCAGCGGCCGGACGGGTCGTGGCCGTACGGAGCTCGCGAGGACCTCGGTTGGGTCGACAACCACCACACGGGCTACGTGCTCGACTCGCTGCGCCACTGCCTGGCCGTCCCCGGGCTCGAGGCGGCGGAGCCCGCGTACCGGCGCGGTCTCGCCTTCTACGCGGAGCGGTTCTTCGAAGCGGATGGCGCCCCGCGATTCTTCTCGACGCGGACGTATCCCATCGACGGCCTGTGCGTCGCTCAGTCCCTGCACACGCTGAGCCTCGCGACCGAGCTCGACGACAGCCACGGGCCCTTGGGGGAGCGCGTCCTGGACTACGCCCTGGCGAAGATGCGCAGGCCGGACGGCGCGTTCGTCTTCCAGCGACACCGCGGCTGGGTCGACCGCGCGGCGCACGTGCGCTGGGTGGAGGCCCCGATGCTCGACGCGCTGACGCTCGTGGAGGTGCGCCAGGGGCGTCGTCACAGCGAGGGGGCGCTGGCGTGAGGGTCTGGATCGACCTCTCCAACTCGCCGCACCCGCTGCTCTTCGAGCCGCTCGTGAAGCGCTTTCGGGACATGGGGGTGGAGGTACTCGTCACCGCGCGCGACTATGCGCAGACCGCGGAGCTCGCGGCGGAGCTGCTCGACGACGTGCAGGTCGTGGGTGGCCCCAGCCCACCGGGGCGCCTCCGGAAGGCGGGCGCGATCGCCTCCCGCGCCGCGGGCCTGGCGCGCTACGCGCGAGCCCACCGCCCGGACGTCGCGCTCTCCCACAACTCCTACGCGCAGATCGCCGCCGCCGCTCTGCTACGAGTCCCGGTCGTCACCGCCATGGACTACGAGCACCAGCCGGCGAACCACCTTGCGTTCCGGCTCGCGGATCGCGTCCTGCTGCCCGCTGCGCTTCCACGCAGCTCCGTCGCCCGCCAGGGTGCCACCGCGGCGAAGGTGGTCACCTACCCGGGCCTCAAGGAGGAGCTCTACGTGGGGCGGTTCCGCCCCGACCCGTCCGTGCTCGGCTCGCTGGGCATCGTGCGCGAGCAGGACAACGTCGTCGTGGTCGCGCGCTCCCCGCACCAGGGGGCCTCGTATCACCGCGTCGAGAACCCGCGGTTCACCGAGGCGGTTCGGATGGTCTCCGCCCGCCCCGAGGTGATCTGCGTGGTCCTTCCCCGCAACCCGGCGGAGGCTCAGAGGATCGAAGCCCTCGGGCGGGAGGGCCCCGGGCAGGTCGTCGTGCCGAGCCGCGCGGTCGACTCGCGATCCCTCATCCTGGACGCCGATGCGTTCTTCGGGGCCGGCGGCACCATGACCCGGGAGGCCGCCGTGCTCGGCGTTCCCACCTACTCCCTGCTCGCGGCCCGCAGGCCCACCGTCGACGAGTGGCTCGAGCGGGAGGGTGCCCTGCGGTTCGTGGGCTCGGCCGAGGAGCTCGAGGAGCTTGCCCGGGTGGCGCGCCGCCCGCCCGCGGCCGTCGACCTCGTTGCCCTGCGCGCCCGGGCAAAGGCCATCGAAGACGTCTTCGTGTCCACCACCGTCGGGGCGGCCGGGGGGTGATGGCGTGACGCCGAGAGCCGGAGACGACGCGAGCGTGACGGTCCCGTTCGTCGACCTCGGCCGCCAGCACGCCCCGCTCGAGGCGGAGCTGCGTGAGGCCATCGCGGGCGTCCTGCGGCGCGGCGACTACGTACTGGGCTCGGACGTCGAGGCGTTCGAGCGGGAGTTCGCGGCCTACGTCGGCGCCGAGCATGCGGTCGGCGTCGGCTCGGGCACCGCCGCGATCGCGCTCGGGCTCGCGGCACTCGGGATCGGGCAGGGTGACCGGGTGATCGTCCCCGCTCACACCTACATCGCCACCGCGCTCGGTGTCATCCACGCCGGAGCGGAGCCGGTTCTCTGCGACGTCGAGGAGGCGACCGGGCTGATCGACCTCGAGTCTGCCGCCGCGGTCGTCGACTCCGGTACCGCGGCCGTCATTCCCGTGCACCTCTACGGGCAGGTTTGCGACATGGGCGCGGTCGCTCGGTTTGCGGACGCCCACGGCCTCGCGGTGCTCGAGGACGCCGCGCAGGCGCACGGGGCGGAGTGGGAGGGCCGGCGCGCCGGGTCCTTCGGCGACGTGGCCGCCTTCAGCTTCTATCCCAGCAAGAACCTCGGGGCGCTCGGCGACGGCGGGCTGATCTGCGCGCGGGACGCAACCGTCGCCGAGAGCGTGCGCCGCCTGCGAAACCTCGGCCAGGCCGCTCACGGCGACCACCGGGTCATCGGGTACAACGAGCGCCTCGACACCCTGCAGGCGGCGGTGCTGCGGGTGAAGCTGCGCCACCTCGACGCCTGGAACGCGCAGCGGCGCGCCGCTGCCAAGAGCTACGGAGAGCTGCTGCCCGCCGGCGTGCGCGGGCCGGTGCCGCGGGCCGGCGGGACGGACGTGTTCCACCTGCTCGCGACGCGGCTGGCCGAGCGCGACGCCGTGGCGGACGGGCTGGCCGCCGCGGGCGTCCAGACCGGAGTTCACTACCGGCTGCCGCTCCACCTCCAGCCGCCGCTGGCGGAGCTCCACCGGGGTACGGAGCTGGGGCACGCCGAGGAGTGGGCCGCGCGCGAGCTCTCGTTGCCGATGTTCCCGGGCCTCGAGCCCGTGGAGATCGAACGCGTCTGCGAGGCCCTCGAGCGCACGCTGCCGGCATCGTGAGCGCCGACCGCCCCGAGTTCGCGGACGTGTACGACGCGGAGGTCTGGCACGTCTACGGCTTCCTCGGCTACCGGGTCCGCTCCCGGGAGATCGCGGAGGACCTGACCCAGATCACCTTCGAGCGCGCCCTGCGGGCCTGGGACCGCTATGACCCGCAGCGGGCGTCGGTGCGCACCTGGCTGACCGCCATCGCCCGGAACACCCTCATCGACCACCGCCGCCGCGGGCGCGAGCAGACCGAGATCGCGGTCGAGCCCGGCGCTGCCGACCTCGAGCTGGGTGGCGGCGTGGACCGCTACTCGCTGGGGCTCGACCCGGGCCTCGCCGGCGCCCTGGACGCGCTTTCGGACCGCGACCGGGAGCTCATCGCGCTGCGCTTCGGCGCCGACCTCAGCGGCCCTGAGATCGCCGCGCTCACGGGGTTGAGCCTGGCGAACGTCCAGCAGATCCTCTCGCGGGCGCTTCGCGCGCTTCGCGAGCGCCTTGAGGAGCCCGCCGCCTCAGGCGGCGAACGGGCCGACTCCGGCTAGGCCGATCGCGGCGACGAGCAGCAGCACGGCACCCGACCCGCCGTAGGCCAGCACCAGAAGCCGCGCCCTGCCGCGCGCGAGGGTCGAGCGCCGCTCGTGGCGGCGCACCAGCCGCCGGCGCAGCTCGCCCCGGAACGCGGCGGCCGGCAGGGGGCGCTCGGCGTCCAGCCGCTCCGCGGTTGCGAGCAGGGCGGCTTTTTCCGCCTCGCTCACCGACGAATCCAGGAAGTCCGGGCTGTCCGGGGAGGGGCTCACTGGTTGAAGAGCGCCGATCGTGGGTTGAGGGAGCGGGCGCGCTTGTAGGCGGCCACCGAGCCGTCGGCGTTCCCCGCCTCGGCCTGGACCCGGGAGAGGACCTGCCAGGTCTTCCAGTTCGTGGCATCGGCCTCGGTCGCCGCCTGGGCCGCGACGGCGGCCTGCGGGTACCTGCCCTGGAGCTCCAGGACGAGCGCCCGCTGCAGCTCCGGCGCGGCGGCGTATGGCTGGATGCTGTGGGCCTCGTCGGCGCTCGCCAGCGCGCCGGAGAGGTCCTTGGCGTCAACCTGGTCGCGACTGCGATCCAGCGTGACCGCGGCAGCCAGCGGCAGCAGGATCACCGCGATGGCGCCCGCGGACGCAAGGACCGCCGCGGCCCTCGGGAGCACGCGAAGTCCGCCCGTCGTCTCCGCGGCGTCGCGTTGCCGGCGACCGCCGAGGATCGCCGCGGCGATCAGGAAGAACGCCGCGGGCAGCACGGCGAGCTGCCAGACCCAGTCGATTGCCGCGGCGGCCGCAAAGACCGCGCAGGCGGCGGTGGCGGCCGCGAGCCGGTCGCGGTCAACGCCAGCGCGCAGCGTGTAGCGCACGGCCAGGAAGAGCACGCCGCCCACCAGCCCGACGATCAGCACGAACCCGACGATCCCCGTCTCGGCGAGGCTCTGGAGGTACAGCGAGTGCGCGTCGAGCACCGGGCCCGGAAGGCTGCCGTGCTGAGTCCACCAGTACTGGTAGGTGCCGGGCCCGATCCCGATCAGCGGGTCGGTGGAGTTCGCGTCGAGCGCGGCGGACCAGTACTGATAGCGGCCGTTGCCCGACGCGCTGTCGAATCGCGACGTGCTCGCGCCGCTCGTGCCGAACGGGTCCTTGAAGTTCTGCCACTGGTCCGAAACGTGTCCCGGCAGACCGCTCGCCAGGCCGACGACAAGGGCGACGAGCAGGGCGGCGAGCACGCCGAGCGCGGTCCGGCGGGCCGCGCGGCGAGAGATCTCGGGTCGCGGGCCGAGGCCGTGGCGCGCCGCGAGCGCGATCGCGACCGCGATGAGCCCAGCCCCCGCGCAGACCACGATGCTCATCGCGAGCATCTCGTTGGCCTGCGAGTGCGCCGTGGCGCTGACAATGCCGTTCTGCAGCGCGTCGCGCTGGGCGGCGGCAACGATCAGGATGGCCGAGCCGGCGGCGCTCACCGTGAAGACCGGCAGCAGGGCGAGCCGGCGCGGGTGGAGGGCGACGAGGACCGTGAGCCCCACCGCCACCTCGACCGCGCCGCCGCGCGAGAGCGTGTAGTAGGTCGCGAGGGCCAGCGCGGGAACGGCGGCCGCCGCCAGGGCCTGGCCCAGGAGGGTCCGCGCCCGCTGCGCGGCGACGAGCAGCAGCGGGATCCCGACGGCGAGCAGGGCGGCGAGCCCGTTCCAGTAGTTCAGGGGGTAGTTGAGCCGCGCACGCGATGCCGGGATGAGGTGCGCCGCTCCGTTGGCCGGGAACCACGAGGGGTGCAGGCGCTGCAGCAGGGCGAGCAGCCCGATCAAAGTGATGCCCGCCGTGACCGCGCCCAGCGTCCGGCGCAGCGAGCCCGGGCGCTGGGCCGCGAGCGCAAGCGCGAAGACCCCCAGATAGGTGGCGACCCTGAGCAGCTCGATCGAGCTCTGCTCCGCGCTGGCCGACCAGGTGATGCCGAGCGCCGTCCAGCACGCGAACGCGGCGAGCAGGCCAAGGCAGGCCCAGGCCCCCGCGCCGAGGCGTGCGCGCGGCAGGACGCCGATCGCGGCACCGAGCAGGACGATCCACCAGATCGCGAACCCGACCTCGCCGTAGACGACCTCGTCGTACCCGCCTCCCTTCAGGGCGAGATAGACGACCAGGATGAACGGCAGTCCCACCTCGGCAAGCAGCTGCCCCACCGTCTGCAGGCGCTCGCCGAACGGGCGGGCGGAACGCGGGCCGATCCGGTCGACGGCCGCTGTGCTCTCCGTGCTCATCACTTCGTGCCTTTGTACGCATGGGATCGCTGCGGGCTGACGAGCGGCTGTCAGCCTCCCGGGTCCCCCTGCGTATCTTCGAGATATGCGAAAGCTGTGCGCAGCGCTCCTCGGTGCCGTCCTGATCGCCCTCGTCCCCGCCTCCGCGGCCTGGGCCGGGGGTGGCAACTCGTCGGTGGACCAGTACACGGAGCACGTGCCCACCGCGGGTGGGAACAGCAACGGCGGCGGCTCCACGGGCGGGTCCTCGACCGCGGTCCCCCCGAGCACGCAGCAGACGCTCGAGGACCAGGGCAGCGCCGGCCAGGCCGCGGCCAACCTCGCGAACTCGTCCGCGCCGGCGTCCGACAACCACAAGCACACGGGCAACTCCGGCAAGGGTCACGGGAAGAAGACGAAGAGCACAGCGGCGCCGGGGACGAGCAAGGGCGACGGATCGGGCGGCTCGGCCGTGGGCCAGGCGGTCTCCGGCGACTCCGGGGGCGGCCTTGGCGTCGCGCTCCCGATCATCCTGGCGGCGAGCCTGCTCGCGGCGATCGCCATCGTCGTGGCGCGGCGGCGCGGAGCCCAGGCCTCCTAGTGCGGGCGGCCGCGCCCAGGATGCGGCGGCTGCTCGCCGCCGGGATCGCCGTGGCCGTGGCGGCGGGCGCCCTCTCCGCGGGCACGGCGGAGGGCAAGAGGCTCACCACCGGCTTCGCCGACATCCTCTTCCAGAACCCAAAGGCCTCGGTTCGCTCCAAGTGGCTCCGCCGCGCGCGACATGCCGGGTCGAAGCTGGTGCGGCTAAACGTCTACTGGTCGCAGATCGCGCCGTCGAAGCCGGCGAAGCCCCGGAGCCCCAGCGACCCGGCCTACGGCTTCAGCGGCCTGGACGCAGCGGTGAAGAGCGCCAAGAGCCATCACATGAAGGTCCTCATGACCGTCCTCGACGCGCCCAGCTGGGCCGAGGGCAAGCACCGGCCCGGCTCCGTGGATCCCGGGACCTGGCGTCCCAAGGCGGGAGCGTTCGGGGACTTCGGGCACGCCCTCGCCAAGCGCTACTCGGGCCACTTCGACGGCCTGCCGAGCGTGCACTTCTATGAGGCCTGGAACGAGCCGAACCTCTCCGCCTACCTGACCCCCCAGTACCGCGGCAAGAAGCTCACGAGCGCGACGATCTACCGCAAGATGCTGAACGCCTTCTACGCCGGGGTCCACTCGGCGACGGGGAAGGACAGGGTCGTCAGCGGCGGGCTCGCTCCGTACGGCGAGCCTCCCGGTCACGCTCGCACCCGGCCGCTGATCTTCCTGCGCAAGCTCACCTGCCTGAAGGGGAGTACCCACAACCTCCACCGGGCCCGGTGCAAGACGAAGGCGCGCATGGACATCGTCGGCGACCATCCGATCGACACCAGCGGCGGCCCCCATAGAAGCGCCACCAACCCCAACGACGTCGCCACGCCCGACTTCAAGAACCTCCGCAAGACGGTGCGCGCGGCGGAGCGCTTCCACACCCTGCGGCCCGGGGGACGGCGGCCGCTGTGGGCGACGGAGATCTGGTGGGAGACCAACCCGCCCGACCACCGCTTCGGAGTGAAGCCGAAGAAGCAGGCGCGCTTCCTCGGCACCGCCCTCAAGATCCTCGCAAGGCAGGGCGCGAGGGTCGTTGTCAACCTGCAGATCCGCGACTCCAAGACGCCCGCCAACGGCGATGGGACCACCGGTACGGGCCTCTACTTCAAGTCCGGCAAGCCCAAGCCTTCGCTTCGGACCTGGCGCGCCCACAGCCACTGAGCAGGCGCGCCTTTAGCGCTATTCTTCCGCCTACCTCAGGCCTTCGGGCCGGGGTCTTTTTTTCAGGTCGCGGCATGCCCGCCGAGGGAAGCCGCCCAGACGAGGGATCAGCCTTTCATGGCCCGTGGAGATGTCCGGATCGCAGTGACGCTCGCCTGCGAGGAATGCAAGCGGCGTAACTACCAAACCAACAAGTCGCGGCGGAACACGCCGGACCGCATCGAGATGCGCAAATACTGCCGCTGGTGCGGGCACCACACCGCGCATAAGGAGACCCGCTAGGCGTGGCCAAGACGAGAGCGCAGCGCAAGGCCGAGCAGCGGCGGCGGCGCGAGACCGGCCAGCCGCCCGACCGCCAAGCCGAGTCGAGCGCGCAGCACCGCACCCAGGTCCCGGAGTCCGCGGACGTCATCGAGGCCGAGGCCGCCGAGGCCGGCGTCGAGATCCCCGCTCCGACCCATGAGCAGGAGGCTCCGGCGCCGTCGCGCGCCGACGTCGGGCGTGCGGACCAGGCCGAGGAGACCGGTGAGGCGATCAGCCGCCGCGCCGCCAAGCGCGCCGAGCGCGAGCGCAAGGCCCGCGCCAAGCAGTCGGCGGACCGCCGCGCTCCCAAGGCCCAGACCGTCGAGAAGCGCAAGCGCGGCGGCGTCTTTGCCTTCTTCGCCTCGTGCTGGGCCGAGCTCAAGAAGGTCCAGTGGCCCGACCGCGAGACCCTCGTGCAGGCCTCCGGCGTGACGGTCCTCTTCATCGCGATCGCGGCCGCCTACCTCGGCGCCCTCGACTCGCTCTTCAACTACCTCGTCCAGCACCTCCTGTGAGCCGCTGATGTTCCGCTGGTACGTCATCAACACCTACTCGGGCCACGAGAACAAGGTCCGCCAGAACCTCGAGCACCGCATCGAGACGATGGGGCAGCGCAATCGCGTCCGCCAGGTGATGGTCCCGACCGAGACGGTCTCCGAGCTCAAGGACGGCCAGCGCGTTCCGGTGGAGAAGCGCACCATGCCCGGCTACGTGCTCGTCCAGATGGAGATGACGGACGACGCCTGGGGGCTCGTCAAGAACACCCCGGGGGTCACCGGGTTCGTCGGCTCGCGCAACAAGCCCGTGCCGCTCTCCCAGCCGGAGGTGGACAGGCTCCTCCACAAGGACGTCCCCGCCGGCGCTCCGGAGCGCCCGCGCGCCCGGGCCCAGTTCGAGCTCGGCGAGACCGTCAAGGTCATCTCCGGCCCGCTGTCCGACTTCTCCGGGGAGATCAACGAGATCAACGACGACGCCGCCAAGCTCAAGGTGCTGGTCTCGATCTTCGGCCGCGAGACCCCCGTGGAAGTCACGTATGACCAGGTGAAGAAGCTTTAACGTGGGTGGCCACCCCTTGAATCACTTGCGGACGCCTTTGGCGTCCTTACACGCTGCTTTCGGATCTAAAGATCCTCACCCGAATAACTAATGGCAAAGAAAGTCCTGACACTCATCAAGCTCCAGATCCCGGCCGCCGCGGCGAACCCGGCGCCGCCGGTGGGCCCTGCCCTCGGCCAGCACGGCGTCAACATCATGGAGTTCTGCAAGGCGTTCAACGCCCAGACCCAGGCCGACGCCGGGACGATCATCCCCGTCGAGATCACGGTCTACGAGGACCGCTCGTTCACCTTCATCACCAAGACGCCGCCGGCCGCCGTCCTGATCAAGGAGGCCATCGGCCTGGAGAAGGGCTCGGGCGAGCCGCACGTGAACAAGGTGGGGACGATCACCGTCGCGCAGATCCGCCAGATCGCCGAGCGCAAGATGCCCGACCTGAACGCCTACGACCTGGACGCGGCCTCGAAGATCATCGCCGGCACCGCCCGCTCGATGGGCGTCGACGTGGACGGGGAGCTCTAAGTGCCTCACGGCAAGCGCTACAGGACGGCCTACGAGCTGGTCGACCGCAACCGCACCTACCCGCCGGCGGAGGCCGTCGGGTTGCTGAAGCAGGGAGCGGCGGCGAAGTTCGACGAGACCGTCGAGGTGCACTTCAAGCTTGGCCTCAACGTCCGCCACGCCGAGGAGCAGCTGCGCGGGACGCTCGCCCTGCCAAACGGGCTCGGCAAGTCGATCGTCGTCGCCGTCTTCGCGGAGGGCGACGCGGCGCGCGCGGCCGAGGAGGCCGGCGCCGACCACGTGGGAGCCGCCGACCTCGCCGAACGGGTCGAGGAGGGGTGGACTGACTTCGACGTGGCGATCTCGACCCCGGCGCTCATGGGCCCGGTCGTCTCCAAGCTCGGCCGGGTCCTCGGCCCCCAGGGCAAGATGCCGAACCCGAAGGTCGGCACCGTCACCGACGACGTCGCCAAGGCCGTCGGCGAGGCCAAGGCCGGCAAGGTCGAGTACCGCACCGACCGCCAGGGCAACGTCCACCTGACGATCGGCAAGGCCAGCTTCGACGAGCGGCCGCTGCTGGAGAACTACGCCGCGGTCATCGACGAGATCGTCCGCGCCAAGCCGGCCGCGGCCAAGGGCCGCTACATCGAGTCCATCACGATCACCACCACGATGGGCCCCGGAATCCGCGTTGACCCCGGCCGGGTTCGCCACGCCGAGGTCATGGCCGACGGCGGCGCGCCCGCCGAGGGCGACGCGGCGCCGGCCGCGGCCTAGCCTCCCGCGCGCGTTCGCTACCATCGCCCGCCCGACAACTTCGCCTGCCGAAGACCGCTGGCCGGGACTCCCGTAAGACCAGCCGAGGTGGCGCCCGGAGAACTGCTGTTCCTGAGCCCGCCCGTGCGCGGGCTTATTTATTGGCAAGAGATTCACTGAGATGAACAAGGAACAGAAGACAGCGCACGTCGAGGAGATCGCCGCCGGGCTCAGCGAGGCCGCCGCGATCTTCGCCGTGGACTACCGCGGGATCAGCGTCCCGCAGGCGGCCGAGTTGCGCGGCAAGCTGAGCGAGGCCGACGCGACCTTCAAGGTCGTCAAGAACCGGCTCGCCAAGCGCGCGGTGGAGAAGGTCGGCACCGAGGGGCTCGACGGCCTGCTCGACGGCCCGACCGCCCTGACCCTCATCAAGGGGGACCCGGTGGTGGCCGCGAAGACGATCTCGAACTTCACCCGGGACCACGACGTCCTCGTCTTCAAGGGCGGGCTCATGGACGGCGAGCCGCTCGCTCCCGACCAGTTCCTCGCCATCGCCCGCCTGCCCGGCGTCGATGTGCTGCGCGGCCAGCTCGTCGGGCTCGCGGCGAGCCCGCTGACCGGCCTCGCCGCCGGCATGAACAACCTGATCTCCGGCCTCGGCCGCCAGCTCGCCCAGATGGCCGAGCAGGGCCTGGTGACCGGCGAGGAGCCCGCGCCCGAGGCCGAGGAGCCACAGGCGGAGGAGGCCCCGGCCGAGGAGCCGAGCGCGGGGTCTGACCCCTCAACCACAGACGAGGCGGAGACCCCGGCAGCCGACGAGGGGTCTGACCCCAGTGACGAAGCTGAGAACAACGAGGAGGAAACGAACTAAATGGCTAGCAAGCTGAGCACAGAGGACTGGATCGCGGAGCTCAAGGAGATCTCCGTGCTCGAGCTCTCCGAGCGCATCAAGGCGCTCGAGGAGGAGTTCGGGGTGTCGGCGACCGCGGTCGCCGCGGCGGCACCGGCCGCCGGGGGCGGCGGTGGCGACGACGGCGCTGCCGAGGAGTCGACCACGGTGGACCTGCACCTCACCGAGGCGGGTGAGAAGAAGATCCAGGTGATCAAGGTCGTCAAGGCCGCCACCGGCCTCGGCCTCAAGGAGGCCAAGGCGCTCGTGGACGCCGCACCCGGTGCCATCAAGGAGGGCATCGAGCGCGACGAGGCCGACAAGCTGAAGGCAGACATCGAGGAAGCCGGCGGCGCCGTCGAGCTCAAGTAACCGCAAATAGCGCGCCCTTGTGGGCGAGCAGGCCGCTGTGTTATATTCAGCGGTCGCGCGCCGGCTCGCCCCATGCCTGCTCGTTCAAGTTCGCGCGCACATATGCCGACCATCCCGCAACCGCTGAGGAGTCGCCCAGTTGGCCAGAGTTCACGCTGCCCCCGTCACGCGGAGGTCTTTTTCACGCCTTGAAACCCCGATCGAGGTTCCACATCTCATCGGGATCCAGCGCCGCTCGTTCGAGGCGCTGACAGATACCAAGAAGGGAATGCTTCGGGAGACGATCGACGACGTCTCCCCGATCGAGGACTACACGGGCAACCTCGCGATCGTCTTCGGCGATTTTCGCTTCGACGAGCCGAATCACTCGATCCACGAGTGCCGCGAGAAGGACATCACCTACTCGCGGCCGCTGAACGTGACGGTGTCGTTCCAGAACCGCGACACGGGTGAGATCCGCGAGCAGACGGTGTTCATGGGCGACTTCCCGTGGATGACCGAGCGTGGCACGTTCATCATCAACGGGACGGAGCGCGTGGTCGTCACGCAGCTCGTCCGCTCGCCCGGCGCCTACGTCATGGAGCCGAAGGATCGCGAGAAGCAGGTCTTCATCGCGAACCTGATGCCGGCCCGTGGCTCCTGGCTCGAGCTCGAGATCGACAAGAAGGGGCGCGTCTACGCCCGCATCGATCGCAAGCGCAAGCTGCCGGTCACGGTCCTCCTGCGCGCGATGGGCTTCGTCACCGACGAGGAGCTCCTCGAGATGTTCGACAACTCGGTCTACATCCGCCACACGATCGAGGCGGACACCGAGCCGACGCGGACCGAGGAGGGCGCCCTGGTCGAGCTGTTCAAGAAGCAGCGCCCGGGCGAGCCGCCGTCGGTCGACGCGGCCAAGAACCTGCTCCAGCAGCTCTTCTTCGACCCGAAGCGCTACGACCTGACGAGGGTCGGCCGCTACAAGCTGAACGCGCGCCTCGACCTCGACGTCGATCTCGACACGCGCGTCCTCACCACGGACGACATCGTGTCCCTGATCAAGGAGCTCGTCTCGCTGCCGAAGCTCCTCGGCGTCCCCGAGGAGATCGACGAGGAGAACCCGATCAAGGACTACGCCGCCGAGGCCGTCACCTACCCGCGTGACGCCATCGCCGACCACCTCGACGAGTACGAGCACTTCGGCAACCGCCGGCTGCGCACCGTGGGCGAGCTGATCCAGGACGCGTTCCGGGTCGGCCTGTACCGGATGGAGCGCGTGGTCCGCGAGCGCCTCACCACCGAGGACGCCGACGCGATCACCCCGCAGACGATCATCAACATCCGGCCCGTGGTCGCGGCGCTGAAGGAGTTCTTCGGCTCCTCGCAGCTCTCGCAGTTCATGGACCAGACCAACTCGCTGGCGGGGCTTACGCACCGGCGGCGGCTCTCGGCGCTCGGTGCCGGCGGGCTGACGCGCGAGCGCGCGCCGATCGAGGTCCGCGACGTGCACCCCACCCACTACGGGCGGATGTGCCCGATCGAGACGCCGGAGGGCCCGAACATCGGCCTCATGGGCTCGCTCTCCTCCTACGCGCAGATCTCCGAGCACGGCTTCGTCACGACGCCGTACCGGATCGTCAAGGACGGCGTCGTCACGGACAAGATCGTCCAGCTCGACGCCACGCAGGAGGAGGACAAGTGGATCGCCCAGGCGAACGCCGAGGTCGATCCCAAGACCAAGAAGCTCAAGGGCCCGCAGGTGATCTGCCGCTCCGCCGAGCGCGACCTCGAGGCCGTGCCGCCGAAGCAGGTGGACCTGATGGACGTCTCACCGACCCAGATCTGGTCAGTCGCCACGGCGCTCATCCCGTTCCTCGAGCACGACGACGCCAACCGCGCCCTCATGGGCTCCAACATGCAGCGCCAGGCAGTGCCGCTGCTCAAGCCGGAGGCGCCGCTCATCGGCACCGGCATGGAGCGCCGTGCGGCGGTGGACACGGGCGACGTGGTCGTCGCGATCGACGGCGGCGAGGTCTCCTACGTCGACGCCGAGAAGGTCGTGATCAGCCACGGCTCGAAGAAGGACGAGTACTCGCTCGACAAGTTCATGCGCTCGAACCAGGGCACGATCATCCACCAGACGCCAATCGTCTCCCTCGGCCAGAAGGTCGCGAAGGGCGACGTGCTGGCGGACGGGTCGGCGACGGCCGGCGGCGAGATCGCCCTCGGCAAGAACTGCACCGTGGCCTTCATGTCCTGGGAGGGCTACAACTTCGAGGACGCGATCATCCTCTCGCAGCGCCTCGTGAAGGACGACGAGCTCACCTCGATCCACATCGAGGAGTACGAGATCGACGCCCGCACCACGAAGCTCGGCGACGAGGAGATCTCGCGCGACATCCCGAACCGCTCCGAGGAGTCCCTGCGCAACCTCGACGAGCGCGGCATCGTCCGCGTCGGCGCCGAGGTCGCGTCGGGCGACCTCCTGGTGGGCAAGGTCACGCCGAAGGGCGAGACCGAGCTGACCGCGGAGGAGAAGCTGATCCGCGCGATCTTCAAGGAGAAGGCGCGCGAGGTCCGCGACACGTCGCTCAAGGTGCCCCACGGCGAGGGCGGCGTCGTCATCGACGTCCTCACCTTCGACCGCGACGCCGGCGACGACCTGCCGCCCGGTGTCAACAGCCTGGTCCGCGTGTACGTCGCGACCAAGCGCAAGATCGCCGAGGGCGACAAGCTCGCCGGGCGTCACGGCAACAAGGGCGTGATCTCGAAGATCGTGCCCGAGGAGGACATGCCGTTCCTGGAGGACGGCACGCCCGTCGACGTGATCCTCAACCCGCTCGGCGTGCCGAGCCGGATGAACATCGGCCAGATCCTCGAGACCCACCTGGGGTGGGTCGCGGCAAACGGCTGGTACGACGACGGCACGCAGGCCTACAAGGAGCGCGGCGATCACGACAACCGCGTCTACGTCGCCACCTCGGTGTTCGACGGCGCCCACGTCGACGAGGTGGACGAGGCGCTCGTCCGCTGGCAGGACGAGAACGCCGATCGCGGCATCGACATCGGCGTCGACAAGTCGGCACCGGCAGGCCAGCAGGCGTCCGGCACGGCGCAGCTCTACAACGGGCGCACCGGCGAGCCGTACGAGGGCAAGGTCACCGTGGGCAGCATGTACATCCTGAAGCTGAACCACCTGGTCGACGACAAGATCCACGCCCGCTCCACCGGCCCCTACTCGCTCGTCACCCAGCAGCCGCTGGGCGGCAAGGCGCAGTTCGGCGGCCAGCGCTTCGGCGAGATGGAGGTCTGGGCCCTGGAGGCGTACGGGGCGGCCTACACGCTGCAGGAGATGCTCACCGTGAAGTCCGACGACACCGTTGGCCGGGTCAAGGCCTACGAGTCGATCGTGAAGTCGGAGAACATCCCCGAGCCCTCGATCCCCGAGTCGTTCAAGGTGCTCCTCAAGGAGATCCAGAGCCTCGGTCTCGACGTCAACCTCGTCGCGAACGAGGGCACGGTCGACATGGGCGAGGAGGACGACGAGCTGCTCCGTGCGGCCGAGGAGCTCGGCATCGACCTCTCCGGGGTGCGAGCGGAGGGCGACAGCGCCGCCGACGAGCAGGAGGAGCAGGTGGTCGCCGAGGGCGAGGGCGGCACCGATGGCGCGAAAGCCAAGGAGGCCGACAAGGCGGCCGTCGAGGACTGAGCGAGACCGACCCGACTTAGAAAGAGCGAGGAACCAGCAAACACATGGACATCAACAACTTCGACGCAATCGAGATCGGTCTCGCGTCTTCCAAGAAGATCCGAGGCTGGAGCTCCGGCGAGGTCACGAAGCCGGAGACCATCAACTACCGCACGCTGAAGCCCGAGAAGGACGGGCTCTTCTGCGAGCGCATCTTCGGCCCCACCAAGGACTGGGAGTGCTACTGCGGCAAGTACAAGCGCGTCCGCTACAAGGGCATCGTCTGCGAGCGCTGCGGCGTGGAGGTCACCCGCTCGAAGGTCCGGCGCGAGCGCATGGGCCATGTCGACCTGGCGGCACCCGTGTCGCACATCTGGTTCTTCAAGGGCGTGCCCAGCCGGATCGGCTACCTGATCGACATGGCTCCGAAGGAGCTGGAGAAGGTCCTCTACTTCGCCGCCTCGATCGTCACGTGGATCGACGAGGAGGCCCGCACGAAGGACCTGAAGAAGCTCGAGAAGGAGGTCCAGAAGGTCCTCGACGGCTACACCGCCGAGCGCGAGCAGCGCACCCAGCAGCTCACCGAGTCCATGGAGCGCCGCATCGCCTGGATCGAGGGCGAGGGCGACCAGGACAAGTTCGACGACGATGACTTCCTCTGGGCGGAGGGGATGGAGACGCCTCCCAAGAAGCTCGACAACGCCGAGCGCGCGAAGCTGCTGAAGGACACCAAGAAGGCGATGGAGTCGGAGATCGGCGACACCCAGGCCTACCTCGACGACGCCATCGAGCGCATGGAAGAGGTCTGGAAGACCTTCCAGGAGATGAAGGTCAAGGACGTCATCAACGACGAGTCCGTCTTCCGTGAGCTGAAGGACCGCTTCGGCTCCCAGTTCGGCTGGGGCGAGTACTTCCGCGGCGGCATGGGCGCCGAGTCCGTGCGCGACCTGCTCGACCAGGTCGACCTCGAGGCGGAGTGCGAGGAGCTCGAGCAGACGATCAACACGTCGAAGGGCCAGAAGCAGGCCCGCGCGGTGAAGCGCCTCAAGGTCGCCTCGTCGTTCCTGAACTCGCCGAACAAGCCCGAGTGGATGGTCCTCGACTGCGTGCCGGTGATCCCGCCGGAGCTGCGCCCGATGGTCCAGCTCGACGGCGGCCGGTTCGCGACGTCCGACCTCAACGACCTCTACCGGCGCGTCATCAACCGCAACAACCGCCTGAAGCGGCTGCTCGACCTCGGCGCGCCCGAGATCATCGTCAACAACGAGAAGCGCATGCTTCAGGAGGCCGTCGACGCCCTGTTCGACAACGGCCGCCGCGGGCGCCCGGTCACGGGCCCCGGCAACCGGGCGCTGAAGTCGCTGTCCGACATGCTCAAGGGCAAGCAGGGGCGCTTCCGCCAGAACCTGCTCGGCAAGCGCGTCGACTACTCGGGCCGCTCGGTCATCGTTTCCGGCCCGAGCCTGAAGCTGCACCAGTGCGGGCTGCCGAAGCTCATGGCGCTGGAGCTCTTCAAGCCGTTCATCATGGCCCGCCTCGTCGAGCGCAAGGCCGTCCAGAACATCAAGGCGGCCAAGAAGATGGTCGACTCGATGATCCCGGAGGTCTGGGACGTGCTCGAGGAGGTCATCCGCGAGCACCCCGTGCTGCTCAACCGCGCGCCGACGCTCCACCGCCTGGGCATCCAGGCGTTCGAGCCGGTCCTGGTCGAGGGCAAGGCCATTCAGGTCCACCCGCTCGTCTGTCACGCGTTCAACGCTGACTTCGACGGCGACCAGATGGCGGTCCACGTGCCGCTGTCCGCCGAGGCTCAGGCCGAGGCGCGGATCCTGATGCTGTCGTCCAACAACATCCTGTCGCCGGCCAGCGGGCTCCCGCTCGCGACGCCGAGCCAGGACATGGTGCTCGGCATCTACTACCTGACCTACACGCCGGAGGACGTGACCAAGCTCGATCCGACCAAGCTCAAGCGCACGCCGCACCCGTTCCGGACCGCCCAGGAGGCCGAGCTCGCCTACGAGAACGGCATCGTCGGCCTGCAGGAGTACGCCGAGTACCGGCGCCCGGGCCACGAGCACTTCCTGACCACCGTCGGGCGGATCATCTTCAACGACCGCGTGGAGCGGGCGCTTGCGGAGGCCCTCGAGGACGAGTGGGACCCGGAGCGCTACACGTTCGTGAACCACTCGCTGAAGAAGAAGGACGTCAACAACATGGTCCTCGAGCTCGTCGAGAGCTACGGGGCCGGCGCGATCTCGCAGGCGCTCGACGCGTTCAAGGAGCTCGGCTTCCACTACGCCACCCAGGCGGGGATGACGATCTCCAAGAACAACATCGTCTCGCCGCCCTCGAAGGAAGAGATCCTCGACGGCTACGAGGCGCGGGTCAGCGACATCCAGAGCGAGTACGAAGAGGGCTACATCACGGCCGAGGAGCGCAAGGAGCGCGTCACGGCGCAGTGGAACCAGGCCACGGACGAGGTCGCGCAGGCCATGGAGGACAACCTCCACGAGCTGAACCCGATCTACATGATGGCCAACTCCGGGGCGCGCGGATCGTTCAAGCAGATCCGCCAGCTCGCCGGGATGCGAGGCCTGATGGCCAACCCGAAGGGCGAGATCATCGAGCGTCCGATCAAGGCCAACTTCATGGAGGGCCTGTCGGTGTCCGAGTACTTCATCTCCACGCACGGCGCGCGGAAGGGGCTCGCGGACACGGCGCTCCGCACGGCGGACTCCGGGTACCTGACCCGGCGCCTGGTGGACGTCGCGCAGGACGTGATCGTCCGCTCGGAGGACTGCAAGACGAAGGACTTCGTCGAGCTGGCGCTCCTGAACAACGACGGCGAGCTGAACGAAAACCTCATCGGCCGCCTGGCGGCGAAGAAGTTCGCGACCAAGCGCGGCCGCGAGCTCCTGAAGCGAAACCAGGTGATCGACCTGCCGGAGATCGAGGAGATCCGCGAGGCGTTCAGCGGCGAGGAGGACGTCACCGTCCCGGTCCGCTCGGCGCTGAAGTGCGACCTGGAGACTGGCGTGTGCCAGGCCTGCTACGGGCGCTCCCTCGCCACCGGCGCGATGGTCGAGCTCGGCGACGCGGTCGGCATCATCGCCGCGCAGTCCATCGGCGAGCCGGGCACGCAGCTCACCATGCGGACGTTCCACACCGGCGGTATCGCCGGCCAGGACATCACGCAGGGTCTGCCGCGCGTCGTGGAGCTGTTCGAGGCGCGCAAGCCGAAGGGCCTCGCGCAGATCGCCGCGGTCGACGGCAAGGTGGCCGTGGAGGAGACCGACAAGGCGACCAAGATCACGGTCACCGACTCAAAGGGCGAGGAGCACGCGTACAGCCTGCCGCCCCGCACCCGCCTGCACGTCAAGAACGGCGAGCGGATCGAGGCCGGCAAGCAGCTGGCCGAGGGCTCCCTCTACCCGGTCGAGATCCTCGAGATCCGCGGGCGCACCGCGACCGAGGTCTACATCGTGGCCGAGGTCCAGAGGGTCTACAAGGCCCAGGGCGTCGACATCAACGACAAGCACATCGAGCTCATCGTCCGCCAGATGATGAAGAAGGTGCGCATCGAGTCGAAGGGCTCGACGACCCTGCTCCCGGGCGCGCTGGAGGATCGCCACAAGCTCAAGCGGCGGAACAAGTCCGTCAAGGACGAGGGCGGCACTCCCGCGCGGGCCGAAGAGGTGATCCTCGGGATCACGAAGGCCTCGCTGGCCACGGAGTCGTTCCTCTCGGCGGCCTCCTTCCAGGAGACCACCAAGGTCCTGACCGACGCGGCCCTCGAGGGCAAGCGCGACACGCTGCGCGGCCTCAAGGAGAACGTGATCATCGGCAAGCTGATCCCGGCCGCCACCGGCCTCAAGCACTACCGCTCGCTCGAGATCGAGCCGGTCGAGCCGGCCGAGCGCCCCGACGAGGAGCTCCTCGACTCCGAGGACCTCGCCGCCGAGCTCGGCCTCTCCGAGGACGGCGAGGGCGCCACGGAGCTTGAGGGCTTCGGCCCCTCGTTCGCCGAGGAGCTCGAGGAGCTGGCCCAGGAGATCGAGTCCGGCACGCCGGAAGCCGGCGGCGACTGAGCGCAGCGCACAAGCACTGGGAAACGGGGGCCTGCGGGCCCCCGTTTTGCTTCCGGAGTGATCGAGCTGCAGGCCGCCTCGATGCCGGGTGGGGCGGCGGTCCCGCCCACCGCCGCGACGAACCCCACACTCACGCGGGGCACAGTCGGCGAGCGTGGGGTTTGTGGCTCTATGCGCCACAAACCACCCCAGCGCCAGCAAATCGAGCGCGATGGTGGGGTTGGTGGCGCAGCAAGTGGTGAGAGCAGCGGAGCTTCGGCCCGCGAGCAGGCCCTGGTCCGCCTCGCTGATTCGCAACATGCGTACGTCACGAGCGCCCAGCTCGAAGGGCTCGGCATCGACCGGTACGGCGTCCGACGTCGCGTCCGCGCCGGTCGCCTCCATCCCACGCACCGCGGCGTCTACCTCCTCGGCCGCTCCGATAGTCCACGCCTGGGCGACGAGCACGCGGCGGTTCTCGCCTCCGGCGACGGCGCCCTGCTCAGCCATCGCAGCGTGGCCTGGGCACTGCGCCTCCCGGTCCCGCGCCCGCCCGAGGTCGACGTCATGGTCCCGCATCCTCGAACGCCCACCCATCGCGGCATTCGCGTCCACCGACCGACGGACGTGCCCCGTGCGCACACCACCTCCATCGAGGGCATCCCGGCCACGAGCCCTCTCCGCACGCTCCTGGATCTCGCCGGCCTCGCCGCCAGATCCCGGCGTCTGATCTCGCCGGACACGGTCGAGGCCGCGGTGGCCGAAGCCTTCCATCGCCATCTCGTCCGCCGTTCGGAGCTCAGGGCCGCGCTCCTTGGACGGAGCGGCCGTCCGGGCTCACCCCTCCTTCGCCGCTTGCTCGAGTCGAGCGGCGGCCCCGCGCGCACCCGCTCTGAAGCAGAGCGCCGCTTCCTGCGCCTGGTCCGTGCCGCCTGCTTGGACCAGCCGGAGGCCAACGTCCTGCTCGGCGGCTACGAGGTCGACTTCCTCTGGCGCGAGGGGCGCCTCATCGCCGAGATCGACGGCTTCGAGTTCCATGGCTCTCGCCAGTCATTCGAGGCGGACCGCGCCCGCGACGCCAGGCTGGAGGCCGCCGGCTGGCGCGTCATGCGGATCACCTGGCGCCAGCTGACGCGGACGCCCACAGCCGTGGTCGCCAACCTCGCGGCGGCGCTCGCAGTCGTCTAGCGCTCGGGCTCCGCCGTGCCGCGGGCGTGGGCGACGCCCGCGCGCACCGTCGCGGGTGGGCCGAGCACGCGGCGGCGGCCTCCCGGCGGGCAGTGGGGAAGCGGCAGGGCGTCCGGGGCATGGGGGCCGCGGCGCGGGCCGCGGGGCTTGGGCGAGGGGTCGAAGCGCCGGAACTCGTGGCTCTCGCCGCCGTTCTCCGGGGCCTCCTCGACCTCGGGCGTGGCCTTGATCGCCCAGTAGACCGTGTACAGGAGGAACCCCACCGGGATCTTCAAGACCACGGCAAGGAAGACGATCGGCCAGAGGCCGTGCACTCAGGCGCTCCCGCGCCCGCAGGCTCTAGTGGGCCCTGAAACCCTCACCGCTCTCAGTGTACCCAGCGGTCGCCCAGCCCAGCATCGATTCGACGTGCCGGTCCATCAGGCCGAGGTCGGGCTCGGTGGGGACGAGCATGGTGGGGGCTGCGCGCGTCGACGCCCAGTCCCAGCAGGTCTCGTCCAGGCAGTCGTCGACCCACGCGACCGGGCGCGGGCCGGCGTACTCGTCGATCGCCTCCACCTTCCAGTGGGCCGTGCCGAAGCGGGCGCGCCCGTCGAACGTCAGGAAGGGCAGTTCGCCGGGAAGCGAGAGGATGGTCGGCAGCGAGTCGTTGGCCCGCTCCTCCCAGCCGGTGGCCCAGACGATCTCGAAGACCTCGGCCAGCCGCGCGACCCGCCCGCCGACGTCCGGATCGATGCAATGCGCCATTCCGTCGATCAGGTGGAACTTGCCCGGCGCGTCCGCGAGAGGTCCGTCGAAACCGAAAAGGCTGATGACGCCGTCCACGTCGAGCGCGACGATTGGTTTCGTCTCGTCAGGCACGGCGACGGAGGGTAACGACCGTCGCTACCATGCCCGCCCAGTGCCCAGCACCAACCAGCTCATTCGCAAGGGCCGCACGCGCCCGCAGAAGAAGGTCACCACGCCCGGACTCAAGTCCGGCAGCGGTGCCAAGAAGCGTGTCGCTGCTCCGCAGCGGCGCGGGGTCTGCACGCGCGTGGCCACCGTCACGCCGAAGAAGCCGAACTCCGCCCTTCGCAAGATCGCGCGCGTGCGCCTCACGAACGGGATGGAGGTCACGACCTACATCCCCGGCGAGGGCCACAACCTCCAGGAGCACTCCGTGGTGCTGATCCGCGGCGGCCGCGTGAAGGACCTTCCGGGCGTCCGCTACAAGGTCGTCCGCGGCACGCTCGACGCCTCAGGCGTATCCGACCGCAAGCAGTCGCGCTCGCGCTACGGCGTCAAGAAGTAATGCCCCGCCGCGCCAGAGCAGCGATTCGCACCGTCGAGCCCGACTCCCGCGAGCGGAGCCGCCTCGTCCAGCAGGTCATCAACAAGGTGATGCTGGACGGGAAGAAGTCCCTCGCCGAGCGGATCACCTACGACGCCCTGGCGATCGTCGGCGAGCGCTCCAACCGGCCCCCGGTGGAGGTGCTGGAGGAGGCGATCAAGGAGCTGACGCCCACGCTCGAGGTTCGCTCCCGCCGCGTCGGTGGCGCCACCTACCAGGTCCCGGTCGAGGTCCCGGCTCGCCGCGCCCGCACCCTCGCCGTCCGCTGGCTCGTGACGTTCGCGCGCCAGCGTCGCGAGAAGTCGATGGCCGACCGGCTCGCCCGCGAGATCCTCGACGCCACCCAGCAGCAGGGCGGCGCCTTCAAGCGCAAGGACGACATCTTCCGCATGGCGCAGGCCAACAAGGCCTTCGCCCACTACCGCTGGTAGCCGGGCGTCAGGCGCCTGCAAAGCTGCGCCTGGCCGTGTCCTAGCTGCTCTTGCGCCGAGCCTCGCGGCGCTCCTCGCGCCGGCGGGCCAGCTCGTCGCGGTGCCCGGCCTGGTCGAAGGGCTCGGCGTCGTCGCCCGGAGGCGTGCCGGAGCCGATCAGCCAGCGCGGGCGCAGGGAGTGGAGCTGCGCCGGGTTGAGCGTCGCCATCGCGGTGCCGGCGAGGGTCAGCGCGAGGGAGCCGATCAGCTCGAGCCAGAACCCGGCCTGTGGCTGGCTCTTCGCGTTCGGGAGCCCCCCGCTCACGTCGGTGAAGGAGCCGACCTTGTTCGCGTCGGGAAGGTCGACGAGGAGGAAGAGGAGCAGCCCGACTCCGCCGGCGACCGCGACGGCGATGGCGGCCGGCTTCGAGCCGGCGACCACCGCAACGATCGTCGCGCCGATGGCGAAGAGCGCGACCACCAGCATCGCGTAGTGGTGGCGGTCGTGGGCCTCGAGGTTCGCGACCGGGTCGCCCCCCGCCTGCACGAGCTGGAAGGTCGTCATGAACTCCGATGCGGCCAGGACGGCGGCGGCGGCGATGCATGTGAACGGCAGGAGCCGCTCGGGGCCGCGGATGCGCGACGCCTTCGGGTCGCCGTTGGCCGGCGAGCTCATCCGGCTGCCCCCAGGGGGGCCATCCGGGGGCGCCGGCGCCGCGCCGGCGCGCGCCGCTGCTCGCGGCCGAGGTGGTAGGCAAGGAGCGGACCGCAGACGGCCAGGACGGCGCCGCAGACGATCTCGGCCCAGTAACCGCCGAGCAGGACGGCCTTGGCGCCCTCGTAGTCGAACCCCACCTGCCCTGTCTGGAGGCCCACGTCGTGGTCGTGGATCACCGCCACGGCCACCGCCGCTCCACCCAGCACGAGGAGCAGGCGCGCGAGGCGCCGGCGCCGTCCGTAGGAGAGCGCGAGGACGACGATTGACGCCACGCCGATCCCGACGAGCCAGTTGCCGTGCGCGTCGCGGGGGTCACGTTGCGCGACCGATGGCGGCGGGGCGATGTTCTCGACCGCCTGGTACTGCGCCTGGCCGACCTCGACCGCGCGGTAGTCGACGAACTGCGAGCCGATCAGCCCCGCGGCGGCGCACAGCGCGACCACCGCGGTCATCCGCGCGGGGGTCACCACGCGCGCGCCGAGCTCGACGGCCCTGAGGAAGAGCCGCCAGAGGGCCAGGAGCGGCGGCCAGGCGAGCCGCGCGCCCGCAAGCACCCCCCGGCCCGCCGCCTCGGCGGCCTTCATCCACGCCCGGGCGGGGATCCCGACGAGCTCGCGGAGGATCCCTGCGACGTCGTAGCCGACCCTGCGCAGCGGGCTCGGCGCGGATCGCTTCGGGGAACTGCGGTCCCTGCCTTCGGCGCTTGCCGCGGCGCCGCCGCGGCGCCGCCGCGGACGCCTCAAATCCGGCATCCGGCGCCTCTGGGCCACGCCTGGCCTCTGCTATAGTCACGCGTCGCTCGGCGGCTGGCCGCAGTCGGTTCGCGGGCGAATTTTTCACCCATGGAGAGCCGCAAGATATAGGCGTTTCGGGCTGAGGCAGACGCAGTTGCTCTGGCCCTGTGGGGCCTTTTTTTTGCGCAGACTCCGGGAATACGCCGGCCGCGCTCCATGGATCGGGCGCCGGATCGGCGCTCACGCACGAGAACCTTCCACAGCTCCAACTCCGAGAAACACATGGCACGCAGCTTTCCACTCGCCAAGACTCGCAACATCGGGATCATGGCGCACATCGACGCCGGTAAGACCACGACCACCGAGCGAATTCTCTATTACACGGGCCGTACGCACAAGATGGGCGAGGTCCACGAGGGCGCTGCCGTCATGGACTGGATGGAGCAGGAGCAGGAGCGGGGCATCACCATCACATCGGCAGCCACCGCCTGCGAGTGGAATAGCCACCGCATCAACATCCTCGACACGCCCGGCCACGTGGACTTCACCGTCGAGGTCGAGCGCTCGCTGCGCGTCCTCGACGGCGCGATCGCGCTGTTCGACTCCGTCGCCGGCGTCGAGCCGCAGTCGGAGACCGTCTGGCGCCAGGCCGACAAGTACAAGGTTCCGCGGATCGCCTACGTCAACAAGATGGACCGCATCGGCGCGGACTTCGAGAAGGCGGTCCAGACCATGCGCGACCGGCTCGGCGCCAACCCGCTTCCCATCCAGCTGCCCATCGGCGCGGAGGACGGCTTCGAGGGCGTCGTCGACCTGATCGAGAACAAGGCCCTCGTCTGGAAGGACGAGCTCGGCACCGAGTTCGAGTACACGGAGATCCCCGAGGACCTCGCCGATGCCGCCCACGATGCGCGAACGCACCTCATCGAGGCCTGCGCCGAGTACGACGACGAGCTCATGGAGGCCTACCTGAACGAAGAGGAGATCCCGCACGAGCGGATCGCGAAGTCGCTCCACAGCGCCACCCTCGACATCTCCGTCACTCCCGTCCTCTGCGGCTCCTCCTTCAAGAACAAGGGCGTCCAGCCGCTGCTCGACGCGATCGTCGAGCTCCTGCCGTCGCCCCTCGAGGTTCCGGCAATGCACGGGCTGGAGCCCGTCAAGGACGGCGACGACGTCGAGGCCGAGCGTCCCGCATCCGACGACGCCCCGTTCGCGGCCCTCGCCTTCAAGGTCATGGCCGACCCCTACGTCGGCAAGCTCACGTACTTCCGCATCTACTCCGGCAAGCTCAGCGCGGGCGGCCGCGTGCTGAACGCGACCACGGGCCGCACCGAGCGGGTCGGCCGGATCCTGATGATGCACGCCAACCATCGCGAGGAGATCGAGGAGGCCTTCGCGGGCGACATCGTCGCGGGCGTCGGCCTCAAGCAGACCTCCACCGGCGACACCCTCTGCGCGCCGGACGCGCCGATCGTCCTCGAGAACATCGTGTTCCCGGACCCGGTCATCGCCGTGGCGATCGAGCCGAAGACGAAGGCCGACCAGGAGAAGCTCTCCGAGAGCCTCGCGCGGCTGGCCGAGGAGGACCCGACCTTCCGCATCCAGACCAACGACGAGACGGGGCAGACGCTCATCCACGGCATGGGTGAGCTCCACCTCGAGGTCATCGTCGATCGCCTCCTGCGGGAGTTCAAGGTCGACGCCAGCGTCGGCCGCCCGCAGGTCGCCTATCGCGAGACCGTGCGTGAGCGTGTTGAGAAGGTCGTCGGGCGCTTCGTCCGGCAGACCGGCGGCCGCGGTCAGTTCGGCCACGTCGTCATCAACCTCGAGCCCGCTCCCGAGGAGAACTTCGACTTCATCAACAAGATCAAGGGCGGCTCGATCCCGAGCGAGTTCATCCCCGCCGTGGAGCAGGGGATCGAGGAGGCGCTCGCCAGCGGCATCTACGCCGGCTACCCGATGGTCGACGTTCGCGTCGAGTTGGTCGACGGCTCCTACCACGACGTCGACTCCTCGGAGATGGCGTTCAAGATCGCCGGCTCGATCGCAATCCAGGAGGCCGCGCGCAGGGCGGACCCTGTGCTGCTCGAGCCCGTGATGGCGGTCGAGGTCGTGACGCCCGAGGAGTTCCTCGGCGACGTGATCGGCGACCTCTCCCGCCGCCGCGGCAAGGTGCAGGGCCAAGAGCCGCGCGGAAACGCGGTCGCGGTGGCCGCTTTCGTGCCGCTTGGCGAGATGTTCGGCTACGCAACCGACGTCCGCAGCTCGACCCAGGGACGCGCCAACTTCACGATGCAGTTCGACCGCTACGAAGAGGTTCCGGCGAATATCGCCCAGGACATCATCGAAGGACGCAGCGCCGAGCCCGTTGGTGCGGGCGCATGACAGATATATTCCCGAGGTTCGTCCTGAGCGAGCGCGCAGCAGCGCGCCCGCATAGCGGGACGACTGAACGAGCTTAGAAACCACACCAGACTGAAAAAGGACCAACGAGGAGCGAAATGGCCAAGGAGAAGTTCGAGCGCGATAAGCCGCACGTCAACGTCGGCACGATCGGTCACATCGACCACGGCAAGACGACGCTGACCGCGGCGATCACGAGCGTGCTCGCGGAGAAGTACGGCGGCGACACCGAGGTCCGCTCCTTCGAATCGATCGACAACGCGCCCGAGGAGAAGGAGCGCGGGATCACGATCGCCACCTCGCACGTCGAGTACGAGACGGAGAACCGCCACTACGCCCACGTCGACTGCCCGGGCCACGCGGACTACGTCAAGAACATGATCACCGGCGCGGCGCAGATGGACGGGGCGATCCTCGTCGTCTCGGCGGCCGACGGCCCGATGCCGCAGACGCGTGAGCACATCCTGCTCGCCCGCCAGGTGAACGTGCCCTACGTGGTCGTCTTCCTGAACAAGGTGGACATGGTCGACGACGCCGAGCTGGTCGAGCTCGTCGAGGAGGAGGTCAAGGACCTGCTCAACGAGTACGACTTCCCCGGCGACGACACCCCGATCATCCGGGGCTCCGCGCTGAAGGCGCTGGAGGGCGACGAGGCCTCCAAGGAGGCCATCATCGAGCTCGCCGCGGCCCTCGACACCTACATCCCGGAGCCCGAGCGCGACCTCGACAAGCCGTTCCTGATGCCGGTGGAGGACATCTTCTCGATCACCGGGCGCGGCACCGTCGCCACGGGCCGCATCGAGCAGGGCGTCGTCAAGACCGGCGACGAGGTCGAGATCGTCGGCATCAACGACACGACGAAGACGGTCGTCACGGGGATCGAGATGTTCCGCAAGATCCTCGACCAGGGCGAGGCCGGCGACAACGCCGGCTGCCTCCTGCGCGGCACCAAGCGCGAGGAGATCGAGCGCGGCCAGGTGCTCTGCAAGCCCGGCTCGATCACCCCGCACACGAAGTTCAAGGCAGAGGTCTACTGTCTGAAGAAGGAGGAGGGCGGCCGTCACACGCCTTTCTTCCCGGGCTACCGCCCGCAGTTCTACTTCCGGACCACCGACGTCACCGGGGTAGCCAACGAGTTCACCGGCTCGGATGGCAGCCAGGCGGAGATGACGATGCCGGGAGACAACGTCCAGATGTCGATCGAGCTGATTCAGCCGATCGCCATGGACAAGGGCCTTCGGTTCGCCATCCGCGAGGGTGGCCGCACCGTCGGCTCGGGGGTCGTTACCGAGATCGTCGAGTAACGCCCGAGGGGGCGGCAGAGCCGCCCCCTTTTTGCGGCCCCGAGTGGCCGCGAGGAAACTGAAAGATACGACTGGGGCGCGGCCCCGCCGATTGGGGTGGCGCCCTATTCGCGCCTAGAAAGCAAGTAGCAAGAACGAAATTGGCCTCACTGGCAGCAACACGAATCAGGATCCGCCTCAAGGCGTATGACCACGACGCGATCGATCGCGCGGCGCGCGAGATCGTGGAGACGGCGCAGCGCACCGGCGCCCGCGTGGCCGGCCCCGTCCCGCTGCCGACCGAGAAGAACGTCTACTGCGTGATCCGCTCTCCCTTCAAGGACAAGGACTCGCGCGAGCACTTCGAGATCCGCACCCACAAGCGGCTGATCGACATCCACCAGCCCACCCCGAAGACCATTGATTCATTGCAGCGTTTGGACGCTCTCCCAGCCGGAGTTGACATTGAGATCAGGACCTGAACCACAAGCAGGTAGCAGGGAGCAGGTAGAGGCTGCGATTCGCTCTACCTGCTGCGTGCTGCGTGCTACCTGCTGACATGGCGGCGATCATCGGCAAGAAGCTCGGCATGACGCAGGTCTTCACCGAGGACGGCAGCCGCGTGCCCGTCACGGTCATCGAGGCCGGCCCGTGCCCGGTTACCGCCGTGCGCAACGACGAGCGCGACGGCTACGTCGCCGTCCAGCTGGCTTTCGATGAGGTTCCGGAGCGCAAGCTCACGAAGCCCGAGCTCGGTCACCTCAAGAAGGCCGGCGCGCCGCCGATGCGCACCGTGGTCGAGTTCCGCGACGAGGATCTTGGCGCCGAGGAGGGCCCGAAGGTTGGCGACTCCGCGAAGGTCGACCAGTTCGAGCCCGGCCAGCGCGTGAAGGTCTCCGGCGTCGCGGTCGGCAAGGGCTTCCAGGGCACCGTGAAGCGGCACAACTTCAGCCGCGGCCCGGTCTCCCACGGCTCCCACAACGTGCGCGCGCCCGGCTCCGTCGGCGCCAGCGCCGACCCCGCCCGCGTCTTCAAGGGCATGAAGCTTCCCGGCCAGATGGGCGGGGGGCGCAGCACCCAGCGTCGCCTCGAGGTCGTCGAGATCGACGCCGAGCGCAACCTGTTGCTGGTCCGGGGCGCGGTCCCAGGGCCGAAGAACGGCACAGTGGAGGTTCGCTCCGATGCCTAGCGTCAAGGCCACCAGCCTGGGCAAGCAGGCCAAGTCGGACCTGCCCGAGGCGCTTTTCGGCGAGACGCTCCACCGCTCGCTCGTCTTCGAGGTTGCCCGTGCCGAGGCCGCCGCGCGGCGCCGCGGGACGGCATCGACGCTTGGCCGCGGCGAGGTCTCGATGACCGGCGCCAAGGCGTGGCGTCAGAAGGGCACGGGCCGCGCTCGCGTCGGCGCGCTCAGCGTCCCCCATCGCCGCGGCGGCGGCGTCGCCTTCGGGCCGAAGCCCCGCAAGCACACCTTCAAGGTCAACCGCAAGGCGCGCCGGCGCGCGCTGCGCGCCGCCCTCTCGGTGCACGCCGGTCGCGACAGCGTGGCCGTGCTGGACGCGGGGAAGCTCGCCGAGCCCTCCACGAAGACGGCCGCCGGCTTCCTCGCGAAGTGGGGCGCGCGTCGTCCCACGCTCGTCGTGGTCGGCGCCGAGGAGTTCGGTCCGGCGATGAGCTTTCGCAACATCCCCGGTGTCGACGTGACCTCGGCCACCGCGGTGGGCGTGAGCGACGTCGTCGGCCACGCCTCGCTCGTCCTCACCCCCGCCGCGCTCGAGGTGCTCGAGACCCGCGCCGCCGAAGTAACTCGCGCGGGGTCTGACCCCTCCGAAGCGCCCGACGCGGGGTCTGACCCCTCAACCACAAAGGCTTCGAGGAAGTCCGCAGCTACCGAGGGGTCTGACCCCAGTGGTGATTCCTGATGGACGTCCGCAGCGTGATCCTCGAGCCGGTGGTCTCCGAGAAGAGCTACGCGCTCATGACCGACGGCAAGTACACGTTCCGGGTCGACGCCCGGGCGCACAAGACGCAGATCTCCGAGGCCGTCGAGGAGATCTTCGGCGTCACCGTGACCGCGGTGCGGACCGCGCAGGTGCGCTCCAAGCCCAAGCGGCGCGGCGTCCACGGCGGCAAGACCCGCGCCTGGAAGAAGGCCGTGGTCCAGCTCGCCCCGGGCGATCGCATCGAGCTGTTCGAAGGCGCGGCGGTGGAGTGATAGCGGTGACTCCTCCCACGACAGCACGCCTCACCCCCCTGCAAACCTTCGCCGGGCGGCGTCCTCGCTCGCTCGCGCACTCTTCAAGTGCGCCACGCTCCCTGCGTCCTTGCCCGCCTCGGTTTTCGGCGGCTGAGTCGCACTGCCGCGGAAGGAGGCACCGCTGATGGCGTTCCGGAAGACAAAGCCAACCAGCCCCGGGCGGCGCTTCGCCACCTACCAGACCCGCGACGAGGTCACGACCTCCAAGCCGCACAAGCCCCTCACCAAGGGCGCCGGCAAGAGCGGCGGGCGGAACACGCACGGGCGCGTCACGTCGCGCCATCGGGGCGGGGGCGCCAAGCGCCGTTACCGGCAGATCGACTTCAAGCGGGCCAAGGACGGCATCGAGGCGCGCGTGGCGAGCATCGAGTACGACCCCAACCGCACCTGCTACATCGCGCTGCTCCACTACGCCGACGGCGCGAAGAGCTACATCCTCGCCCCGGCCGGCCTGGGCGTCGGCGCTCGCGTGGAGTCGGGCGAGCGGGCGGATATCCGCCCGGGCAACGCCCTGCCGCTGCGCGCGATCCCAACCGGCACCGTGGTCCACAACGTCGAGCTCGTTCCGCAGCAGGGCGGCCGCCTGGGCCGTTCGGCCGGCGCCGCCATCCAGGTGGTGGCGAAGGAGGGCGCCATGGTCACGCTGCGCCTCCCCTCGAGCGAGATGCGGATGGTCCGTGCCGATTGCCGCGCAACCGTGGGCCCGCTCTCCAACGCGGAGCACCAGAACCTGACCATCGGCAAGGCCGGCCGCAAGCGCCACAAGGGCGTGCGCCCGCAGACGCGCGGCATCGCGATGAACCCGGTCGACCACCCGCACGGCGGCGGCGAGGCCCACAAGACGCCGGGCGGGCATCCCGTGACGCCCTGGGGCAAGCCCACGCTCGGCTACCGCACCCGCAAGAAGGGCAAGGCCTCCGACGCGATGATCGTGCGCGCCCGCAGGCGCGGAAAGAAGAAGAGGTAGGGGCTGATGGGCAGATCCACGAAGAAGGGCCCGTTCGTCGAGCAGCGCCTGATGCAGCGCATCGAGCGCATGAACGAGGCGAACCAGAAGCAGATGATCAAGACCTGGTCGCGGACCTCCGTGATCTTCCCGGAGATGGTGGGCCACACGATCGCCGTCCACGACGGGCGCAAGCACGTTCCGGTCTTCGTCTCGGAGTCCATGGTCGGCCACAAGCTCGGCGAGTTCGCGCCGACGCGGACGTTCCGCGCCCACGGCGGCAAGGAGCGTTAGCGGTGACTCCTCCCACGACAGCACGCCTCACCCACCTGCAAACCGTCGGCGGTCTGCGTCCTCGCTCGCTCGCGCACTCTGCGAGTGCGCCACGCTCGCTGCGTCCTTGTCCGCCTCGGTTTTCGGCGGCTGAGACGCACTGCCGCGGAAGGAGGCACCGCTGATGGCCGCCGACCCGACTCCGCCCACCGTGCGCGCCAAGGCGCGGTACGTGCGCGTTGCGCCCCGCAAGGCGCGGCTGGTCGCGAACCAGGTGCGCGGTATGGCCGTTCCCGAGGCCCAGACGCTCCTGCGCTTCTCCTCGCGCGGACCCGCCCGCGACATCTCGCGCCTGCTCGACTCCGCCTCCGCCAACGCCGAGAACAACCACGACCTCGTCGCCGACGACCTGCGCATCCAGACCATCACGGTCGACGAGGGCCCGACCCTGAAGCGCTGGCGCCCGCGTGCCCGCGGCCGGGCCACCCGCATCGACAAGAAGACCTGCCACATCAGCCTCGCGCTGACCCCCGACGAGTAGGAGCACTCAGAGCAATGGGACAAAAGATCCACCCCGAGGGCTTCCGCGTCGGCTACATCCACGACTGGAAGGCGACCTGGTTCACCCAGCGCGAGTACGCCGACTACCTGCTCGAGGACCTCCAGATCCGCACCCACATCGAGAACAAGCTCGCGCACGCGGGCCTGTCGGACATCCGCATCGTCAAGCAGCGCGGCGAGGTCACGGTTGACATCCACACCGCCCGCCCGGGCATCGTGATCGGCAAGTCCGGCGCCGAGGTCGACGCGCTGCGGCGCGACCTCCACAAGCTCACCTCCAAGCCGGTCAAGGTCAACATCCGCGAGATCAAGCGGCCGGAGCTCGACGCGAAGCTCGTCGCGCAGTCGATCGCGGAGCAGCTCCAGAACCGCGTCGCCTTCCGGCGCGCGATGAAGCGGGCGCTCACGTCGGCGATGCGCTCCGGGGCCAAGGGCGTCAAGGTCCAGGTCTCGGGCCGCCTCGGCGGCGCGGAGATGGCCCGTACCGAGGGCTACTCCGACGGGCGCGTACCGCTTCACACGCTGCGCGCCGACATCGACTACGGCTTCGTCGAGGCGCGGACCACCACCGGCCGCATCGGGGTCAAGTGCTGGATCAACAAGGGCGAGGTCATGCCCGAGGGCTACCGCTCCGAGCAGGTCGAGGACCTGGACGAGGCCATGGCCCCGCGCGGCCGCGCCGCCCGCGCGCGCCGCCGGGAGCGCGGCCAGGGCGGCCAGGGCCAGCGGGCTCCGGCGCCGCAGCAGCCGCCGGCACCGAAGGCTTCGGCACCGAAGGCACCCCCGCCCCCGCCTGTCGCCACCGAGCAGCCTGCGCCGGAGCCCCCGGCCCCGCCGGCCGAGCAGCCCGCGCCGCCCGCCACCGAGCAGCCCGCGCAGCCCGCCACCGAGCAGCCCGCGCCGCCCGCTCCCGAGCCCGCCGCGCCCGAGCCCGAAGCACCCGCAGCGGAGCCTCAGCCCGAAGCGCCGAGCGAGGGGTCTGACCCCTCAACCACCGACACCACGGAGCCCCCGGCCGCTGCCGAGGGGTCTGACCCCGGAGGTGAGAGCTGATGCTCATGCCCAAGCGCGTCAAGCACCGCAAGGTGCACCGCGGCCGCCGTCGCGGTTATACGAAGGGCGGCAGCACGATCGCCTTCGGCGAGTACGGGCTGAAGGCGCTCGAGCGCGGCTGGATCACCAACCGCCAGATCGAGGCCGCGCGCGTGGCGATGACCCGCAAGATCAAGCGTGGCGGCAAGGTGTGGATCAACGTCTTCCCCGACAAGCCCTACACCAAGAAGCCCGCCGAGACCCGCATGGGCTCCGGCAAGGGCAATCCCGAGGGCTGGGTGGCAGTGGTGAAGCCCGGCAAGGTGATGTTCGAGCTGGCCGGCATCCCGGAGGACCTGGCCAAGGAGGCGATCGCCCTCGCCGGCCACAAGCTGCCCATCAAGACCAAGTTCGTGAGCCGTGAGGGGGTGGGCTCGTGAAGGCGTCGGAAGTGCACGCCCTGGGCGACCACGACCTGGTCGAGCGCCTCAAGGAGGCGCGCATCGAAGCGTTCAACCTGCGATTCCGCAACGCGACAGGCGAGCTCGAGAACACGTCCGGTATGCGCGACGCGCGCCGCGACGTGGCCCGGCTGCTGACCGTTGCGCGCCAGCGCGGGATCGACCTCAACAAGGAATTGCGAGGCTGAGGATGGCCGAGGAAGAAAAGCAGGAAGAGACAACCGAAGAAGAGGCTCCGCAGGAGGAGCCGAGCGCGGGGTCTGACCCCTCAACCGCAGACGAGGCGGAGACCCCGGCAGCCGACGAGGGGTCTGACCCCACGGACGCAGCTGAGCCCGCGGCCCCGGCCGGCGACGCCCCTCCCGAGCCGCCGCCCGCCGGCGACGAGGAGCCCGAGGCCGAGCTCGGCCCCAAGCAGAAGCGCAAGCTTGCCCGCTCCGCGCACAGCGGCGAGGCTCGCGACCCTCGCTCCGGCGAGCAGCGTGCCACCGATCGCGCCGCCACGCGCAAGCGCAAGGCCGCCGCGCGCACCAGGGCTCGTGCCGGCGCCCGCCAGCGCCGGGGAGCCGAGCGCGGCGAGGGCACGCCGCCGGTGGAGCGCGAGCCCGGCAGCCGCAAGGTCCGCCAGGGCACGGTGGTCTCGGCGAAGCCCGACAAGACGATCACCGTTCGCGTCGAGATCGCCCACCGTCACCCGACCTACGAGAAGGTCGTCCGCCGCTCCAACACGGTTCACGCCCACGACGAGCGCAACGAGGCCGGCGAGGGCGACATCGTGCGCGTCGTCGAGTCGCGGCCGATGTCGCGCCTGAAGCGCTGGCGGCTCGTCGAGATCGTGGAGAAGGCCCGGTGATCCAGCAGGAGTCACGCCTCAAGGTCGCCGACAACTCGGGTGCGCGAGAGATCCTCTGCATCCGGGTCAAGGGCGGCCACCACCGTCGCTACGCCGGCGTCGGCGACGTGATCACCGCGACCGTCAAGCAGGCCACGCCGCGCGGCGGCGTGCGCAAGGGCGAGGTCGTCGAGGCCGTCGTGGTCCGCACCCGCAAGCAGCTTGGCCGCGCCGACGGCACCTACATCTCCTTCGACGAGAACGCCGCGGTCTTGATCGACCCCACCGGCGCCCCGCGCGGCACCCGAATCTTCGGCCCCGTCGCCCGCGAGCTGCGCGAGCGCAACTTCATGCGGATCATCTCGCTCGCTCCGGAGGTGTTGTGATGAGCGCTCTGCGCGAAACGAACATTGCCCCTCCGGGTGGAGAGGTCTTCTGAGATGGGCAAGTCGATGCGAATCCGCGAGGGCGACAGCGTCCTGGTCATCGCCGGCAAGGAGAAGGGCAAGACGGGACGCGTTCTGCGCTCCGACCCCGGCAAGGGGCGCCTCTTCGTCGAGGGCCTCAACATGGTCAAGCGCCACCAGCGCCCGCGTTCCGTCAAGGACACGCAGAAGGCCACCGAGGTCGCCGGGATCATCGAGAAGGAGGGGCCGATCCACGTCTCCAACGTGATGCTGCTCGACCCGGGCGACAACAAGCCCACCCGCGTCGGCGTGCGCACGGAGGGCGGCAAGCGCGTCCGCTACGCGAAGCGGACCGGGAACACGGTGGACAGCTGATGGAAGCCACGGTCACAGATGCACAGAAGGCGGCTCCGCCGCCTCGCCTGCGCGAGCTCTTCCAGAACGAGATCGCCGGCCGGCTCACCACGAAGTTCGGATACACGAGCCGGATGGAGGTCCCCGAGCCGCAGAAGATCACCCTGAACATGGGGGTGGGCGACGCGAAGCAGTCGACGCCGATCCTCGAGGCCGCCACGGAGCAGCTGGGCGTGATCTCGGGGCAGCGCCCCAACGTGCGCCGCGCCCGCAAGTCGGTGGCGAACTTCAAGGTGCGCGACGGCATGCCGGTGGGCGTGGCGGTGACGCTGCGGGGCGCCCGCATGTGGGAGTTCCTCGACCGGCTCATCGCGATCGCGATCCCGAGGATCCGCGACTTCCGCGGTCTCAGCCCCCGCTCGTTCGACGGCCGCGGCAACTACACGCTCGGCATCCGCGAGCAGCTGATCTTCCCCGAGGTGGACTACGACTCGATCGACGAGGTGCGCGGCCTCGACGTGACGATCACCACCTCCGCCGCCTCCGACGAGGAGGCCTTCGAGCTCCTGCTCGCACTCGGCATGCCGTTCTCGCAGGAGGGCCGTCCGGGCGCAGCCGAGCCGGAGGCCGACGAGGAGGAGGAGCGGCGCAAGGAGGAGGCCCGCGCCCGGGCCGAGGCCGAGCAGGCGGCTCTCGAGCAGCTCAAGGCGGAGAACCCCGAGGCCTACGCCAAGCCCGTCCGCGAGGAAGAGGGCGAAGAGGGCGAGGGCGGCGACGACGGCGGTGCCGAGGAGCCCGCCGCCGAGGGCGACGACAACTCTTAGGCAGCGAAAGGACCTATGGCAAAGACATCACAACGAGTCAGACAGCAGCGCAAGCCGAAGTACAAGAGCCGCGGCTACAACCGTTGCCGCCAGTGTGGGAGGCCCCGGGCGTACTACCGCAAGTTCGGCCTGTGCCGTCTGTGCCTGCGCGAGGCCGCTCACAACGGCTACGTCCCAGGAATGACCAAGTCGAGCTGGTGACCGGGAGACGAGCATGCTGACCGACCCCATCGCCGATTACCTGACCCGCGTGCGCAACGGCCTCGCCGCCGACCGCACCGAGGTCGAGATCCCCGCCTCGAAGCTCAAGGTGGAGCTCTCGCGCATCCTCAAGGAGCAGGGTTACATCACGGACTTCAGCGTCGAGCCGACCGCGGTGGGCCAGGTCATCAAGGTCAAGCTGCGCTACACGGAGGCCCGCCAGCCGGTGATCACCGGCATCGAGCGCGTGTCCCGTCCCGGGCGTCGCCGCTACGTCGACCACGGCGCGGTGCCGCGCGTCATGGGCGGCATGGGCACGGCGATCCTCTCGACGTCGTCCGGCGTGATGACCGGCCACGACGCGAAGGCGAAGGGCGTCGGCGGCGAGGTCGTCGCCTACGTGTGGTGATTTCGCGATGAGCCGGATCGGACGCAAGCCAATCGAGGTGCCCGAGGGCGTGACGGTCGACGTCTCGCCCGGCGCCGTGCTGGTCAAGGGCCCGAAGGGCGAGCTCTCGCAGGTGGTGAGCCGCGAGATGGCGATCGACCAGGCCGACGGCGTGGTCACCGTCTCGCGCCCGACCGATCGCGGGCCGCACCGCGCGCTCCACGGCCTCACCCGCTCGCTGGTGGCGAACATGGTGGAAGGCGTCACCAACGGCTACGAGAAGGCGCTCGAGATCCAGGGCGTCGGCTACCGCGCCAGGCTCCAGGGCAGCGCGCTCGAGCTCAGCGTCGGGTACTCGCATCCGGTCTCGATGCCGGCACCGGACGGGATCGAGTTCGAGGTCCCGCAGCCCACCCAGATCATCGTGCGCGGCATCGACAAGCAGCTGGTCGGCGAGATGGCGGCGCGCATCCGCCGGGTCCGCCCGCCGGAGCCCTACAAGGGCAAGGGAATCCGCTACGCGGGCGAGCAGGTCCGCCGCAAGGTCGGAAAGAGGGCGTAGCGATGACGGTCGTGACCAAGCCCCAGCAGCGCCTGCGCCGCCGGCGGCGCGTGCGCGCGCGCATCCGCGGCTCCGCCGCCCGTCCCCGCCTGTCCGTCTTCCGCTCGAACCGCGGGATCTTCGCCCAGCTCATCGACGACGACGCCGCCGTCACCCTCGCCGGGGTGTCCTGGACCGAGGCGGAGCTCCGCAAGCTCGGCCCGCTCGAGCAGGCGAAGAAGGCCGGCGAGCTCCTCGCCGACCGCGCGAAGAAGGCCGGCGTCGAGGAGGTCGTCTTCGATCGCGGCGGCTACCGTTACCACGGCCGCGTGCGGGCGCTCGCCGACGGCGCCAGAGAGGGCGGCCTGCGCTTCTAGCGCACGGCTCGCACCCGCTACCTTCACGACTGAGAGACAAGGCTTATGAGGCTTACCGACAAGAAGACCGTCAGCCCGCAGGGGCTCGACCTCCAGGAGCGCGTGATCGAGATCAACCGCGTCGCGAAGGTCGTCAAGGGCGGCCGCCGCTTCTCGTTCACGGCTCTGGTGGCGGTGGGCGACGAGAGCTCGGTCGTCGGCGTCGGCTACGGCAAGGCGCGCGAGGTCCCGCTCGCCATCCAGAAGGCGGTCGAGGACGCGCGCAAGAGCCTCGTCAAGATCCCGAAGTACGGCCAGACGATCCCGCACCGGATCATCGGGCGCTACGGCGCGGGTCACGTCGTCCTGCGCCCGGCAAGCCCCGGTACCGGGGTGATCGCCGGCGGCGGAGTTCGCGCCGTGCTCGAGCTCGCCGGAATCCGCGACGTGCTCTCGAAGAGCATCGGCACGCAGAACCCGATCAACCTCGTCAAGGCGACGATGAACGGCCTCGTCCACCTCAGGCGGCCCGAGGAGGTCGCCAAGCTTCGCGGCCTCTCCGTCAACCAGGTCCTCGGCATCCAGAACGGCAAGGCCGCGACCGCGCTGGAGGACGGCGAGCCCGCCACCCCCGAGACCGTCGCGGCTGAGGGTGAATCCGCCGGGGCCAGCGACGAAGTCGCGGTCGAGGCGGCCATGCCTGCCGCCCCGCCGGAGCCCGAACCCGCCGACACCGGACGCGAAGCCGAGGATGTCGGCGGAGGTGTGACCGGTGGCTGATGTCGTCATCAAGCAGGTGCGCTCCGCCGTGCACTCGAACGGGCGCCAGCGCGACACGCTGCGCTCGCTTCGGCTCGGCAAGATCGGCCGCGAGGCGACGATGGCCGACAGCCCGAACCTCCGCGGCATGATCCGCGTCGTCGAGCACCTCGTCGAGGTCTCCGACGGGAAGGCCTCGTGAGCCCGCTGGATCCCGAGGACGTCGGGTTTCACACGCTCGGCCCCAAGCCGGGCTCCCGGCACGCCCGCAAGCGGCTCGGGCGCGGCAAGGGCACCGGGCACGGCAAGACCTCGGGCCGGGGCCACAAGGGCGCGGGCTCGCGCTCAGGCTCGAAGCGGAAGGCAGGCTACGAGGGCGGGCAGAACCCGATCCACATGCGCACGCGCAAGCTCCGCGGGCCGAACAAGAAGACGTCGATGCCCTTCGAGCCCTTCCGCACGCACACCCAGCCGGTGAACCTCGCCGACCTCGAGGCCCGCTTCGAGGCCGGCGGCGAGGTCACTCCCGAGACGCTTCGCGCCGCGGGCCTGGCAACGCGCCGGCACCCGGTTAAGGTCCTCGGACGCGGCGAGCTCACGAAGAAGCTGACGGTCCGCGCAAGCGCGTTCAGCGCGACGGCCCGCGAGAAGATCGAGGCTGCGGGTGGCACCTGCGAGGTGATCTAAGTGACGATGTGGGAGACCCTCGCGAACTCGCTCCGAGTTCCCGAGATCCGCTCGAAGCTCCTCTTCACGGCGGCGATGCTGCTCCTCTACCGGCTCGGCGCCTACATCCCCTCGCCGGGGATCGACGTGAACACCGTCAAGAACATCGAGTCCAACTTCTCCGGCAACAACATCCTCGGCTTCCTCAACCTGTTCTCCGGCGGCAGCCTCTCGCGCCTCTCCCTGTTTGCGCTGGGGATCATGCCCTACATCACGGCCTCGATCATCCTGCAGCTGATGACGGTCGTGGTCCCGTCGCTGGAGCGCCTGCAGAAGGAGGGCGAGGTCGGCCAGCAGAAGATCACGCAGTACACGCGGTACCTCACGGTCATCCTGGCGTTCGCGCAGTCGCTTGGCTACGTCTTCCTGTTCCGGTCCTTCCAGGACAGCGCCGGCACCAGCGTGGTGGGGACGCTGACCTTCGGCAAGGTCTTCCTGATCGTCATCTCGCTCACCGCCGGAACGGTGCTGCTGATGTGGTTCGGCGAGCTCATCACCCAGCGCGGCATCGGCAACGGCATCTCCCTGATGATCTTCGCCTCGATCGCCTCGCGCATCCCGAGCGGCCTGCAGGCCTGGTGGACCAACCCCGACCAGGTCTTCGTCGTGATGATGCCGTTCATCGCGCTGGCGGTGATCGTCGGCATCGTCTTCGTCCAGGAGGGCCAGCGGCGAATACCCGTGCAGTACGCGAAGCGCGTGGTCGGCCGCCGCATGACCACCGGCGGCAACACCTACCTGCCGCTGCGCGTGAACATGGCCGGGGTCATCCCGGTGATCTTCGCCGCCTCGATCATGGCGTTCCCGCCGACGATCGGCCAGATGCTGAACACGCCGGCGGCGCTCGACTTCGCCGCGTTCTTCAGCCCGGGGAACTGGGCCTACGTGGTGGGCGAGGTGTTCTTCATCATCATCTTCACCTACTTCTACACGGCGGTCACCTTCAACCCGGTGGACCAGGCCGACAACCTGAAGAAATACGGCGGGTTCATACCCGGGGTGAGACCCGGGCGACCTACCGCCGAATATCTCGACCGGATCCTGTCGAGACTCACCTTCCCGGGGGCGCTGTACCTCGGAGCTGTCGCTGCCCTGCCGACGATCCTGATCTCGCAGACCTCGGCCAACTTCTTCTTCGGCGGGACGTCGATCCTGATCGTGATCGGCGTCGCACTCGATACCGTGAAGCAGCTCGAGGCGCAGCTGATGATGCGCAACTACGAAGGCTTCATGAAGTAGGCGAAGGGCCGGTTCCAGTTGGCTGAACTGAATCTCGTCCTCCTCGGTCCTCCGGGTTCCGGCAAGGGAACCCAGGGCGAGCGGCTGCAGGAGGACCTCGATCTTCCCTACTACGCGACGGGCGACATCCTGCGCGCCGCCGTCCGCGACGCGACCGACATCGGCACGCAGGCCAAGGAGTACATGGACCGCGGCGACCTCGTGCCGGACGGCGTGATCGTCGGCGTGATCGCCGAGCGGCTCGACGAAGCCGAGGCGTCGGACGGCTTCATCCTCGACGGCTTCCCCCGCACCACGGCGCAGGCGGAGGCCCTCGACCGGCGGGTTTCGGAGCTCGGCCGGACGCTCACCGCCGTCCTCCTCATCGACGTCTCAGACGAGGAGGTGCTGAGGCGGCTCGGCGGCCGGCGCACCTGCGCGAAGAACGGCCATGTCTTCCACGTCGAGTTCGACCCGCCCAAGGAGGAGGGCGTGTGCGACATCTGCGGCGGCGAGCTGATCGTCCGCGACGACGACAAGCCCGAGGTCATCGGCAAGCGGCTCGACACCTATCACTCCAAGACGGAGCCCCTGATCGCCTATTACGAGGACCACGGCATCCTCCAGCGCATCGACGGCGCGGAGGACCCCGATGCGGTCGGCGAGCGCATCCGCGCGATCCTCGCAACCCTGCGCATGGAGGAGGAGGCGTAGTGGTGACTCCTCCCAGGTTTTCGCCGGCTGAGACGCACTGCCGCGAAAGGAGGCACCGCTGATGTATCGCGGCGGGATCATCCTCAAGACCCCCGAGCAGATCGAGAAGATGGCCGCGGCGGGCCGCATCCATGCGCGCTGCATGAAGATGCTGATCTCGAAGTGCCGGCCCGGGGTCACGACGGAAGAGCTCGACCTGGCCGCGGAGCGGTTCATCGTCTCGCAGGGAGCCGAGCCGACCTTCCTCGGCTACCGGGGCTTCCCGGGCTCGATCTGCGCGTCCCCCAACTCGATGGTGGTGCACGGGATCCCGGGCTCCTACGCGCTGAAGCGCGGCGACCTGATCTCCCTCGACGTTGGGGTCACCAAGGACGGGTGGGTCGCCGACGGCGCCGTGACCGTGCCCATCGGGCGCGTCGGCCGCTCCGCGGAGAAGCTCCTCGACGTCACCAGGGCGGCCCTCTTCGCCGGCGTCGAGAAGGCCAGGCCCGGCAACCGGCTCGGCGACATCTCACACGCGATCCAGGTCCCGGCCGAGGACGCCGGCCTCTCGATCATCCGCACCCTGGTGGGGCATGGCGTCGGGCGGGACATGCACGAGGACCCGCAGATCCCGAACTTCGGCGAGCCCGGCCACGGCCCGGAGCTGGAGGCGGGCATGGTGCTCGCGATCGAGCCGATGGTCAACGCGGGCGGACCGAGCGTTCGCGTCGGCGAGGACGGCTGGGCCGTCTACTCGGCCGACAACTCCCTGGCGGCCCACTTCGAGTTCACGGTCGCCATCACCGAGGACGGCCCCCGCATCCTTACCCCCTGGCACGAGGACTGAGCCGGCGACCCGGGCGAGTTGTAGTCGCATGGCGACTGCAAGTTCGCCCCGGGTGAAGGTGGGCCTCGGGTCGGGTTGAACCGGCGCGCTCGCCGCGCCGCCCTGGGAGAATCGCGGCTCGCCGCCTCAGACCGGCGGCTCGGGATGGCCGGGTTCTCTCCGACACGACTGACGCTTCGCGCGCTTGCCGGCGCGCTCGCCCTGCTGGCGCTCGCGGCCGTGCCGGCGCTCGCGGCCGACCCTGCGCCCTATGGAAGGCACGACGCGGGGGGCTTCCGCAGCGTCCTGCCGCCCGGTGAGGCAGGGACCGACAACGCGGTTCAGCTCGCCGAGAACCAACTGGATGGCTCGCTGCCGCCGCACTGGGACGACCAGCAGAAGCTCTACGAGGGACTGGTCTACGCGAGCGCCAGGAAGCACTTCGGCGCGAAGCAGGTGAACCGCTACTTCAAGGACGCGACGTTCGGCGTCAAGCCGAGCCAGGTCGAGTCGACCACCACCCCCCGGCCCGGCGTGAGGATCGTGCGCGACAGCCGCTTCGGTGTGCCGCACGTCTACGGGAAGACCAGGGCCGACACGATGTTCGGCGCCGGGTACGCCAACGCCCAGGACCGCCTCTTCCTGATGGACGTCCTGCGCCACACCGGCAAGGCCGAGCTCTCGAGCTTCGTCGGCGGCTCACCCTCGAATCGCGCGATGGACGAGGGCCAGTGGGCCGCGGCCCCGTACTCGGAGGCCGACCTCCAGAGGCAGTACGACCAGGCGCCGAAGTTCTACGGCCACCAGGGCGTCCTCCTCCAGCACGACGTCACCAACTACGTGGCAGGGATCAACGCGTACATCGACGACGCCCTCGTCAACCCGACGCTCCTGCCCGCGGAGTACGCGGCGCTCGCCAAGTCGCCGCAGCCGTGGACGGTCACCGACGTCATCGGCGAGGCCTCGCTGATCGGCGGGATCTTCGGGCGCGGCGGCGGCCAGGAGCTGCGCTCGGCGGAGCTCGAGCAGGCGTTCGTCAAGCGCTTCGGCAAGCGGGCCGGCAGGCGGGCCTGGGCGGACTTCCGCGAGTCGGACGACCCCGAGGCCCCGAACACGATCACTGGCCGGCGCTTCCCCTACGAGACGGGTGGCGCCTTCTCCAAGCGCGGCCTCGCAATGCCCGACCTGGGCTCCGTGAAGGCCGCGCCGGTCGCGGCGAAGATCCCGGCGTCAGAGGCGGAGACATCGAACTTCAAGAGCCCGTACGACTTCTCCGGACTGGGCGCCGCGCTGCGGGAGGCGCTCTCGGGCCCGGGTCACGCCTCCAACTGGGAGCTCGTGGCCGCTTCGGAGTCGAAGACCGGCCACCCGATCGGCGTGCTCGGACCGCAGGTGGGCTACTACCAGCCCCAGATCCTGATGGAGGAGGACCTCCACGGCCCCGGCATCGACGCGCGCGGCGCCACCTTCCCAGGGGTTGGCCTTTACGTGCTGCTCGGCCACGGGCGCGACTACGCGTGGAGCGCCACGACGGCGACCTCGGACAACGTCGACACGTTCGCGGAGGTCCTCTGCAAGGACAAGTTCCACTACCGGTACAGGGGCAAGTGCCTGCCGATGCATGCGCTGGTGCGCACCAACACCTGGACGCCGAACGGCGTCGACACGACTCCGCCCGGCTCCGAGACGCTCACCGCGTACCGCACGGTCCACGGCATCGTCTTCGCCCGCGGCAAGGTCCACGGCAAGAAGGTCGCGTTTGTCAGCTCGCGCTCCACGTACGGGCACGAGGCGGACTCGGCGATCTTCTTCCGCGACATGAACGACCCGCGGTTCATGCGGCACGGGGTGAAATCGTTCCGCAAGGCGGCGAAAGTCATGAACTTCGCCTTCAACTGGTCCTACATCGACACCAAGCACACCGCCTACCAGCTCACCGGCTGGTACCCGCAGCGCGCCAAGCGGACGTCGCCCGACTTCCCGGTCCTCGGCACCGGCAGGTACGACTGGAAGGGCTATGACCCGAAGACGCACGAGGCCGACTGGCTGCCGCAGAGGCACATCCCGCACGTCGTCGACCAGCCCTACATGGTCAGCTGGAACAACAAGCAGGCTCGCGGCTGGTCGGCGGCCGACGACCAATACGGGTTTGGCCCGATCTACCGCCAGCAGATGATCGCCGACCGCATCAAGCACGCCCTGCGAGGCGGCCGGAAGATGACCCTGCCGCGGCTCGTGCAGGCGATGGAGGAGCCGGCGACCGAGGACATCCGCGGCGTGAAGCTACTGCCGATCCTGTTCCGCGCGCTCGGCAACCCGAGCGACCCGAAGCTCAGGGCGGCGATCGCCGAGCTGCGCGCCTGGCGGCGGGCCGGCGCGCACCGGCGCGACCTGAACAAGGACGGCTCGGACGAGTTCACGCCTGCGATCACCCTGATGGACGCCTGGTACCCGCGCCTGCTCGCGGCCGAGTTCAGGCCCACGCTCGGCAAGAGGCTCTTCAAGCAGACTCAGGGGATGATCGGCTTCGGCGCTCCCGGCGGCACCGCGCCCAGCGAGTACCCCTCGTTCTCGGACGGCTGGTACGGCTACGTCTCGAAGGACCTGCGCGACGTCTACGGACCGGGGCCGCGCGGGGCGTACAGCCGCGACTACTGCGGCGGCGGATCGAAGCGGAAGTGCCGCGCCGCTCTGCGCAAGTCCCTCCTCGCGGCCACCAAGGTCACCCCGCAGAAGGAGTACGGATTCGGCGACTGCGTCTCCGATCCAAACCCGGCCTGCTGGGACCAGGACCGGGCGACACATACCTCGGGGATCTCGATCCCCGAGATGATCTTCCAGAACCGGCCGACCTTCCAGCAAACCGTGTCGATCACGCACGGCCTGAAGTAGCGTCACCGGCGTGAAGCCGGCCGTCCTGAACGAGACCTGGGCGACGATCGTCTTCTGGGCAACCGTTGGGGCCACCGGCGTCTACGACCTCGTGATCTCGGTGAGCCACCGGGTCGATCGGAACGACGCTCCGGACCACAGCCAGGTTCCGTTGACCCTGGCGGTGGCGGGCGGCCTGATCGGCGGGCTCATTGCGACGCGGGTGTCCGCGCTCGACATGCCGGGCCCGTCGTGGTGGCCGGTCGCGCTCGGCCTGGGGGTGGCGATCGCGGGGTTCGCGCTGAGGATCTGGGCCGTCAGGAGCCTGGGGCGCTACTTCACGAAGGACCTCGTCGTGGTTCGAGACCAGCCGGTGGTCGAGTCGGGGCCGTACCGGTTCGTGCGCCACCCGAGCTACACGGGCCTGCTGGCCGTCTTCCTGGGGATCGGAATCATGCTCGGGAACTACCTGGCCCTGGCGATCTGCTTCGGCGCTCCGGCCATCGCCTTCGTGTGGCGAATCGGCGTCGAGGAGCGGATGCTGCGCCGCGAGCTCGGCGCGCCCTACGAGGCCTACGCCGCGGCCCGGAAGCGCCTGGTGCCGGGGTTCTGGTAGCCGGCCGCGCAACCGCTTCACGAACGCAAGCGTTCGTATAGGATCGCCGCATGAGTCGTGATCTGGAATCCCTTGCCGGACGGCGCGTGCTGATCACCGGCGCGGCGCGCGGAATCGGCGCTGCGGTGGCGCAGCGCCTCCACTCCCGCGGCGCGCTGGTTGCGCTCGCCGGGCTCGAGTCCGAGCAGCTCGAGGCGACCGCCGCGGAGTGCGGCGGCGCCCCCTGGTTCGAGTGCGACGTCACCGACCGCGGCCGGGTCGGCGAGGTGGTCGAGGAGGCCGTCGGCGCGCTGGGCGGGCTGGACGTCGTCATAGCCAACGCCGGCGTGGCCGCGCAGATGCCGATTGTCGGCGGCGACGAGGGCGTCTGGGACCAGACCATCGCTGTCAATCTCGGCGGCGTCTTCAACACGCTGCGCGCGGCGGCGCCGCACGTCTCGCATCCGGACGGGTATGCGCTTGCGGTCGCCTCGCTTGCGGCCGCCGTCCACCTCCCGCTGATGGCGCCGTACTGCGCGTCGAAGTCCGCGGTGGAAGCGCTCGGCGACGCGCTGCGCATCGAGCTGCGCTCCAGCGGCGCCAGGGTCGGCGTTGCCTACTTCGCGGAGATCGACACCGACATGACGAGCCGCGGCTTCGCGACCTCGGCGGCCAAGTACGTGACCCGCGGGGGCGCGCTCAGCCGCGTTGCGCCGCTCTCCGCCGCCGTCGACGCCGTGGAGCGCGGGATCGCCCGCCGCTCGCGGAAGGTCTACGCGCCGCGCTGGGTCGGCGCCCTGCTCCCGGCACGGGCCGCGGTGCAGAGGGTCGTCGAGCTCGGGGTGCGCCGGCGAACGGCCAAGGCGCTCGAGATCGCCCGCGACGAGCATCCCGACCTCACCACGGTCCAGCCCAGATGACTGATCCCAAACTCGCGCACGCCCGGATGACGCGGTCGCACGCGAACTCGGAATCAATCATCTCGTGAGGTCGGCGACACAGCTCCCTCCGGGACGGCATGGCCTGCCGCCGGAGGCCGTTCGCGACGCTCAACGGCAGCGGATGGTCGCCGCGATGGCCCAGGCGCTGGCCGAGAACGGGTACGCCGGGACGACGGTTGCCGACGTGGTCCGTGGCGCCGAGGTGTCCCGGGAGACCTTCTACGAGCAGTTCGCCAACAAGGAGGAGTGCTTCCTGGCGACGTTCGACGCCGCGGTGGCCGAGCTGACGGCGCGCGTCGCGGCCCCGCCACGACCGCATGACGAGCGCTCGCCGGCCGCCCGCTTCGAGGCCTCGCTTGGCGTCTACCTCCAGTCGCTCGCGTCGGAGCCGGAGCTCGCGCGGACAATGCTGATCGAGGTCTACGCGGTGGGGCCGGCGGCCCTCCGCCGTCGCGTCGCGGTGACGGATGGCTTCGTCGAGCTCCTCGTCGATGCGGTCGCCGCAAGCGATCCGGAGACGAGATTCGCGTGCGAGGTGCTCGTCGCGGCCACCAGCGCGATGGTGACCCAGCGGCTCGCGGCCGGGCGCGCCGAGGACCTCGTCAAGCTGCGCGTCCCGCTCACCCGCCTCGCGGACCGCCTGTTCGCGGACGGGGGCGCGACGTGAGCGCCGCCGCACCGCGAATCCCGCCAGGAACACGCCGGGAGATCGGCACGGTCAACTCATTGATCACCCGCGCGATCGGCCTCGCCACGCGCGGGAAGCCGCCCAACGTCTTCACGACGCTGGCGCGCAACCGGCGCCTCTTCCGGCGCTGGCTGTGGTTCGCCGGCGCCCTCATGCCCGGCGGGCGCCTGCCCCGCGCCGAGACCGAGCTCGTGATCCTGCGCGTCGCGCACAACTGCGGCAGCGGCTACGAGTGGGGCCACCACGTCCGTCTCGGAAAGCGCGCGGGCCTCGACGACGCCGCAATCGAGCGCGTTCGCTCGGGGCCGGAGGCGCTCGAGTGGACCGGGCGCCAGCGCCTGCTCCTGAGCGCAGCGGACGAACTGCACGCCGACCGGGTTCTCGGCGATCCGACCTGGGAGGGGCTGAGCGCCATGCTCACCGATGTCGAGCTGATCGAGCTCTGCATGCTCGTCGGCCACTACGAGATGCTGGCGATGACCCTGAACTCCCTGAACGTGCAGCCCGAAACCTAAACGGTGTCAGGCACCCTTTAGGTTTGGCAGCTTGAGCAGAGACCGCGGATGACCACCTCGGCGGACTCGGCGCTGAAGCCCTGGGCCCGCGCTCCGGCGAGTGCCGGGTCGAGCTCGACCGGGGCCATCAGGTCCTCGACGGCCCCGCATCGGCGGCAGACGAGGTGATGGTGCTGGACCGAGCCGGCGTCGTAGAGGGTGGGGCCCTGGCCGGTGGCGACCCGGCGCACGAGCCCCGAGTCCTCCAGGGCCTCGAGCCCGGCGTAGACCGTGGGCAGCGAGACGTTCGGCAGCCGGTCCGCGACCGCCGAACGGATCTCCTCGGCCGTCGCGTGCCGTCCCAGGCCGGCCAGCGCGTCGTGGATCACGATCCGCTGCGACGTGACCCGGTAGCCGGAGGCACGCAGCGCCGCCGCGACGCCTTCGCGCCCGGTCTTCGCGGTCTTCTCGGAGGTTGCCTGAGCCATGAGTTCGGGTTGCCTAACTTGTTATAAGGCTATCCTAAGTTTAACTGATTTGCAATAATGGCTCGATGGTCGAGTCCGTAATCGGCAGCTGGAAGGGGGCCTCGGAGCAGCAGCGCCTGTTGCAGGTGATCCAGCCCGGGCTGATCGGCCTGATCGACGGCACCGTCTCCACGCTCGCCCCGATCTTCGCCGCCGCCTACATCTCAGGCTCCCGCGCTGCGCTTCTCGTCGGCCTGGCGGCCGGCCTCGGCGCGGCAATCAGCATGGGGATCTCCGAAGCGCTCTCCGACGACGGCGAGCTTACGGGGCGGGGGACCTCGCTGAACCGCGGCGTCATCACCGGCATCGCGACGTTCGTCGGCGGCACGGCCCACGCCCTGCCGTTCCTGATCTCCGACGTCTCGACGGCTCTCGCCGTCGCCTATCCGGTGGTCGGCGCGGAGCTCGTCACCATTGCCTGGGTTCGCAGGCGCTTCCTGGACGTCCCCCTTGCACAGTCACTGATCCAGGTAACCCTCGCGGGGTTCCTCGTGGCCGTCGTGGGCGTGGCCGTCGGCCACGCCTGAGCGCCCACGCGGCGTTTGGTGGTTTCGAGGCCCCTCGCTATACTTCCGGCACGGTCTTCGGGCCGTCTTTGTGCGCCCGCTCGCCCGATTCATGGGGCTTGGGGGCCTTTCTTTCGACTTATTGGATACGTTGCCAGCGAGAGGCGATGAAGGTTCGAGCGTCCGTAAAACCAATGTGTGACCGCTGCCGGGTGATCCGGCGTCGCGGCGTGGTCCATGTGATCTGTTCAAACCCCCGCCACAAGCAGAGGCAGGGCTGACATGGCGCGGATCGCAGGAGTCAACCTGCCGCTCAACAAGCGGGTCGAGGTCGGGCTCACCTACGTGCACGGCGTGGGGCGCTCCACGGCGGGCGAGCTCCTCAAGAAGGTCAAGGTCGACCCGAACACGTACGTCAAGGACCTCACGGAGGACGAGACGATCAAGCTTCGCGAGGCCGTCGAGGCGCTGGAGGTCGAGGGCGACCTGCGCCGCGAGCGCTCGCAGAACATCAAGCGCCTCTCGGAGATCGGCGCCTACCGCGGCATGCGCCACCGCCGCGGCATGCCGACCAGGGGGCAGCGCACCAAGACGAACGCGCGGACGCGCAAGGGTCCGAAGCGAATGAGCATCGCGGGCAAGCGCAAGGCCCCGACACCGAAGTGAGGGAGATCTTGATGGTGAGCGCTCTGCGCGAAAGCATGTCTGCCCGCCTGGCAAGGCAGGTTTTCTGATGCCGCAGCCGAGGAAGGCCGCGGGGCGCACGCGCCGCCGCGTCAAGAAGAACATCCCCTATGGGGTCGCTCACGTGAAGACGAGCTTCAACAACACGATCGTGACCATCACCGACACCGACGGCAACGTGATCTGCTGGGAATCCGCCGGCTCGGCCGGGTTCAAGGGCTCGCGCAAGTCGACCCCGTTCGCCGCCCAGGTGACCGCCGACGCCGCCGCCCGCAAGGGCATGGAGCACGGCCTCGAGCGGGTGGAGGTTCACGCCAAGGGCGCCGGCTCCGGCCGCGACACCGCGATCCGCTCGCTGCAGGCCGCCGGCCTCCAGGTCACGACGGTCAAGGACGTCACCCCGCAGGCCCACAACGGCTGCCGCCCGCGGAAGCGCAGGCGCGTCTAATGGCTCGCGATACCTCACCGCAGTGCAAGCAGTGCCGCCGCGAGGGGCAGAAGCTGTTCCTGAAGGGCCAGCGCTGCTTCACGGAGAAGTGCGGCGTCGAGCGCCGCAGCTACCCGCCGGGCGAGCACGGCCGCGGCCGCATGCGCCAGTCCGAGTACCGCACGCAGCTGCGCGAGAAGCAGAAGACGCGGCGCTACTACCAGCTGCTCGAGAAGCAGTTCCGCGGCTACTACGACAAGGCCGCCCGCCAGCCGGGCGTGACGGGAGAGAACCTGCTCCGCCTGCTCGAGCGCCGGCTCGACAACGTGCTCGTGCGCCTGGGCTTCGCCGCCTCGCGGCGCCAGGCCCGCCAGCTGGTCAGCCACGGCCACTGGCAGGTCAACGGCAAGCGCGTGAACGTCCCAAGCTTTCAGGTCCGTCCCGACGACGTGATCACGATCAAGGCGTCCTCGAAGGCCGCCGACGTCGTGCGGTCGGCGACGGAGCTGACCGCCGCGGTGCCGCCGTGGCTGCAGGCAGACCACGACTCGCTCACCGCGAAGGTCCTGCGCCTGCCAGAGCGCTCGGAGATCACCACTCCGGTCTCGGAGCAGCTCATCGTCGAGCTCTACTCCAAGTAGACGCTCGCGAGCAAACCACCACCAGGAAGAGGAATCGATGACCACCCTGCCCGAGTTTCAAATCCCGAAGATCTCCAGCGAGAACGTCGACGACAACAAGGGAACGTTCGTGATCGAGCCCATCGACAAGGGCTTCGGCTACACGTTCGGCAACTCCCTCCGCCGCGTCCTGCTCTCCTCGCTGGGCGGTGCCGCCATCAAGAGCGTCCGCATCGAGGGCGTGGCTCACGAGTTCTCCACGATCCCCGGCGTCGCCGAGGACGTGACCGATCTGGTCCTCAACCTCAAGGACGTCGTCGTGCGCATGCACACCGACGCCGACGAGGTCGAGGCGCCGCTGGTCGCGTCCGGCCCCGGTGAGGTCACCGCCAAGGACATCGACCTTCCCGCGGGCGTCGAGATCCTCAACCCCGACGCACCGATCGCGACGCTCGAGAAGCGCACCAAGTTCGAGCTCTACCTCTCGCTCGGCCGTGGCCGCGGCTACTCGCCGGCGGAGGAGAACAAGTCCGAGGACCAGCCGATCGGCGTGATTCCGATCGACTCGATCTTCTCGCCCATCCGCCGCGCCGCGTACTCCGTCGACTCCGCCCGCGTCGGCCAGCGGACGGACTTCGACAAGCTGACGCTCGAGATCGAGACCGACGGCTCCATCGAGCCGGCGACCGCGCTGCGCGAGGCCGCCGAGATCCTGATCAAGAACCTGGCGATCTTCACCGACGCGGACCGTGTCGACGAGCTGACCGCCAGGGACGCGATCGGGGAGGTCAACGGCGCCGGCTTCGAGCCCGGCCCGGCGACCGACGGCGACGACCGCCTGATCGAGGAGCTCGACGTCGGCGTCCGCGCCTACAACTGCCTGAAGCGCGCGGGCATCCAGACGATCGGCGACCTCGTGATGCGCTCGGAGTCCGAGCTCAACGCGATCCCGAACTTCGGCAAGCGCTCGACCGAGGAGGTCATCGACTCCCTCGCCGCGCTCGGTCTCTCGCTGCGGCCCGAGTAGCATCCACGGCCCATGCGCCACGGCAAGACACGCCACAAGCTCTCTCGGGACGCCGCGCACCGCAGGTCGCTCAAGCGCAACCTGTGCCGTGACCTGATCGAGCACGAGCGCATCAAGACGAGCCAGCCGAAGGCAAAGGCCGTCAAGGGCGACGTCGAGAAGCTCATCACTCTCGCGAAGCGCGGCGACCTGCACGCGCGCCGCCAGGCGCTCTCGAAGCTCGGTCAGGACCGCTTCCTCGTGCACAAGCTGTTCGAGGAGGTGGCGCCCCGCTACGCGGAGCGCCCGGGCGGCTACACGCGGATCGTGAAGCTCGGCCCCCGCCGCTCGGACTCCACCGAGATGGTCTATCTGGAGCTCGTTTAGCGCGGAGCGCCGGTGGGCGCCTGCAAGCTGACGATCGCCTATGACGGCGGCCTGCTCTCCGGGTGGGCCGCCCAGCCGGGTCTGCGGACGGTGCAGGGCGAGCTCGAGGCAGCGCTTGAGCTGGTGCTGGGCGAGCCGATCTCGCTCACCGTCGCCGGGCGAACGGACGCCGGGGTTCACGCATGGGGCCAGGTGGCGAGCTTCGCGACCACGCGCCCCGTCCCTGAGACCCTACGCCAGGCGCTCAACGCCAATCTGCCGCCGGAGATCGCCGTGCTCGGAGCCGAGCGGGCACCCGACGGGTTCGACGCCCGCCGCGACGCCCGCTCCCGGACCTACTGCTACTGGGTGGTGAACGCGCCCGTGCTGAGCCCGTTCGAGCGCGGCCGTGCCCTGTACGTGACGCGCGAGCTGGATCGCGAGGCCCTGGCGGCCTGTGCCGCGGCGCTCGTCGGCACCCACGACTTCACGGCCTTCACTCCCACCGAGACCGAGCACGTGCGGTTCGAGCGCGACGTGCTCGCCGCCGAGTGGCGCGCGTTCGGCCTCTCGGACTCGCGAAGCGGCGAGCTCCTCGAGTTCTGGGTCACCGCCGACGCGTTCATGCGCAGCATGGTCCGCGCCCTCGTCGGCACGATGCTGGAGGTCGGCTCAGGCCGGCGCACGGTCGACGACTTCACCTCGCTCCTCGATGGCGCACCCCGCAGCCGCGCGGGCGACACGGCGCCGGCACACGGCCTCTACCTCGCCTCGGTCGCCTACTGAACCCTCGACCAACCTCAACCAACCTAAACGGGGTCAGACCCCCTTGAGGGTGGTTGAGGGTTTTGGTTTTGACTGGCGCCCCGGGCGTGGGGCGGCGGCGATAATCGCCGCATGAAGCGCCTCTCGCTCGCGGCCGCCGCGGTGGTTGCGACGCTGCTCTTCCCGGCGAGCGCACCGGCCGCGCCGGCCGCGCCGCTCGGGCTGACGGACTGCGGTCGGACGCATGGCGTCTACGCGTGCTCGGGGCTGGTCAAGACCTGGGACGGGGTGCCGCTGGACGCGACCGTCGTGCTGCCCTCGAAGCACGCCCGCCACCTCCCGCTGGTCGACGAGATCCACGGGTTCGGCAACAGCAAGTACGAGTACCTGGACCCCGGCTCCACGGCGTACACGGACAACGCCTACGACTGGGCCCGCGACGGCTACGCCGTCCTCGACTACACGGCGCGGGGGCTCTGGGGCTCGTGCGGCACCCCGGACTCCCGGGCAGCGAACCTGATCGCCTGCGCGGACGGCTACATCCACCTCGCCGACGTGCGCTACGAGGTGCGCGACTCGCAGTACCTGATCGGGAGCCTGGTCGACTCCGGGTATGCCGCGGCCGGCCGGATCGGCGTGACGGGCGACTCCTACGGGGGAGGTCAGTCGCTGATGCTGGCCGCCCTTCGCGACCGGACGATGCTGCCCGGCGGCCGGCTCGTCCCGTGGCGAAGCCCGGACGGCAGGCGCCTCGGCATCGCGGCGGCGGCGCCGGTGATCCCCTGGAGCGATCTGGTCTCCGCCGCGGCGCCGAACGGACGGGTGTCGGCCACCGCGGTCACCTCCCGGCGGCGCGCCACCCTCCCGGTCGGCGTGGAGAAGGAGACCTTCGTGAACGCGATCTTCGCCGCCGCCCAGTTCGCGACGGGCCCGGGCCAGCCAATCGGCGAGCCGTTCGTTCCGGGCCGGCCGATGGGCTTCATAGCGCCGACAGGCACCGACCCCGACGCGGACGTCGCGGCATGGGTTGCGCGCACCGGCGAGGGAGAGCCGTACACGGACCAGACCGCTCGCGCGACCGTCGCCACGCTTGCCGACTACCACTCCGCCTACTACATCGACCCCTCGCACCCGCCCCCGCCGCTCTTCATGTCCTCTGGATTCACGGACGACCTGTTCCCGGCCGATGAGACGCTCCGGTTCGCAAACCGCACCCGCAAGCTCCACCCGAACGTGCCGGTCTCGCTGCTCTACGGCGATCTCGGCCACCAGCGCGCCGCCAACAAGCCCGCGGAGCGCAGGCGCCTGATCACCGCGATCCACCACTGGTTCGACTACTACCTGCGCGGCACGGGATCGCGCCCGCGCGACGGCGCCACCGCGTACGCCGAGACCTGTCCCCACTCGCGGCCGTCGATCGGGCCGTTCCACGCGCGGAGCTTCGCCGGCCTCTCGCGCCGCGTCCTCCGCTTCCGCTCCCGGCCCGCGCAGACGGTCACCTCGGACGGTGGCGACCCCGCCGTGGGGGCGGCCATCGACCCCGTGACCGGCGGGGGCGACAGCTGCAAGCCGACGGACCCGGCGAAGGAGCCCGGGACGGCCCGCTACGTGCTGCGCAGGGCCAAGGACCACGCCTTCACCCTGATCGGCGCGCCGCGCCTGCGGGCGAAGCTGGACGTCCAGGGCGCCAAGCCCAGCACGGCCCAGCTCGACGCGCGGCTGTGGGACGTCGCCCCCGGCGGGAAGTCGCAGACGCTCGTCGCCCGCGGCACCTACCGGCCGCGAAATGGCCTCAACCGCTGGCAGCTCCATCCCGGCGCGTGGCGGTTCGAGCACGGGCACTCGGCGGTGCTCGAGCTGCTCGGCGACGACCCGCCCTTCGCCCGCCCCTCCAACAGCGCCTTCACCATCGGCGTGCGCAACCTGCGGGCGGCGCTGCCGATTCGGTGAGTCGCCGGCCGGTCGCCGCTACGATCGGCGGCGTGATTGGCCCCCTCGAGCTCGTCGTCCTGGCGATCATCATCCTCCTGGTCGTCGGCCGCAACCGCCTGCCCGAGGCGGGACGCTCGCTCGGCGGCGGCATCCGCAACTTCATCGACGGGGTGCGGAACGCCGATCCGGACGAAGAGCGCGACGAGCCGCCCGAGCTGCCGCCGAAGACCTGATCCCCTAGCCCAGCTCGACCTCACCGAGGCTCGCCGGGCGCCCCGGCAGGTACATCGCCGATCCCGTGGCCAGGGCCGTGCGCTTGCCCTCGGCGTTGGTGAGCTCCGCGCGCACGATCACGATCGTCCGTCCCGCGTGCTCGACGTGGGCGCGGGCGACGAGCTCGGTCCCGTCGGCGAAGACCGGCCGCAGGTAGTTGACCTTCAGGTCGAGCCCCGCGATCGAGGTACCGCGCGGCGCGGTCGTGAGCGCCGCGGACATCATCGCCGCGTCCGCCAGCATCGCCGTGGCACCTCCTTGGACCGTTCCGGCGGGGCTGGTCAGCCACGCGGACAGCGGCAGGGCCATGGTCACGCTTCCCTCGCCCGCCTCGACCGCCCGGAGCCCGGTGAGCCGGGAGACCGGGGGTGGCTCCAGATCACCCTCCACCTGGCCGCGCACGATCTCGAGGCCGCTGAGCCGGTCCCACTGGACCTGCGGCAACACGCTCGTGGGCGGTTCGCGAAGGTAGGGGTCCGGGGTCCCGAAGGTGGGCGGCTCGAGGACGGGCAGGTCGTCGGGAACCGGCGTCATGCCGTCGCGAGGCGGCTGAACCGACAGCCTCGAGGTCCCGTGAGCGAGCAGCCGCTCGGGATCGGAGGCGAGCAGGAACACCTCCGAGAGCCCGACGCTGCGCCCGACATGGATCGCCTGGCCGGACGCGACGATGTCCGAGCCCGCGTGCGCGGGGCGCAGGAAGGTCAGCGAGAGCTCGGCGGTGGTGTAGGAGGTTGCCGGCCCGATCTCCGTCTGCACGGCGAGCCCGAAGGCGATGTCGGCCACGATCGCGAGAGTTCCCCCGCCGATGACGCCTGCCGAGTTCAGGAGCCACCCGGTTGCCGGCATGGTTGCCTCGGCGGTCCCGGCGCCGAACTTGCTCGGAGTCGCTCCGGTGAGGTGGTGCAGGGGAGGGGCGGGCGCCGTGCGCTTGCGGAAGGCCTCCATGCGCTCCAGGCCACTCAGGCCGAGCAGCCGCGCATCCGGGTAGCCGCCCCGCACCTCCTCGCGCCAGGGCTCCTCGGGCTGGGTTCCGGCCACCTGATCCACGCCGCCAAGTTAGATGAGTACCGCCATCATTGACAGTGATGGCAACACGGGTCCTGATCACCAACGACGACGGAATCGAGGCCGAGGGCCTGCGCGCGCTTCACCGCGCCGTCGCGGCCCTCGACGAGGTCGAGCCCACGGTCATCGCGCCCGATTCGAACCGCAGCGCGACCGCGCGGAGCATCACGACACGCGTCCCGCTCACGGTCGAGGAGGTCGAGATGGACGACGGCTCGGTGGGATACGCAACCGACGGCACGCCCGTCGACTGCGTGCGGTTCGCCGATCTCGGACTCGGTGGGGCACGCCCCGACCTGATCGTCTCGGGGATCAACCACGGTTCGAACATGGGCGACGACATCACCTACTCCGGCACGGTCGCCGCGGCGCTCGAGGGAATCGTCCTCGGCGTCCCCGCGATCGCCGTCTCCCAGCAGTCCAGCGAGCTCGAGATGGGGTTCATGCCGGGAAGGCGGTTCGAGTTCGAGGTCGCCGCCCAGCTGACGGCCGAGCTCGTGCGCCACGTGGCCGAGGCGCCCCTTCGCCCGGGAACGCTCCTGAACGTGAACTGCCCCGGGGGCATGCCGAGCGGCGTGGAGATCACGCGGCTTGGAAAGCGCGTCTACCAGGACGAGCTGCGCCCGGTCGGCACCGACGACGACGGCCGCAGGCGCTACCGGATCTACGGCTTCGCCCCGAGCTACGAGCCGGAGGAGGGCACGGACCTCACCGCAGTCGCCGGCGGCAGGGTGTCGATTACGCCGGTCCACTTCGACCTCACCGACCGCGACGGGATCGGGCACCTGGAGGAGAAGGAGCTCGCGGCGCACCTCGCCGCCACGCTGCCCGACGAGGACCAGAGCGTCGCCGGCGAGGGAGCGCGCCGTTGAGCCCGTCGCCCGCCAGGCGCGCCGCGGAGCTTCGCGCGGAGATCGAGAAGCACAACCGCGCCTACTACGTCCACGACGAGCCGACCATCGGCGACGACGTCTACGACGAGCTGCTGAACGAGCTGCGCGACATCGAGCGCGAGAACCCCGAGCTCCTCACTCCCGACTCGCCCACCCAGCGCATCGGCGCCCCGCCGCTCGAGAAGTTCGAGGAGATCGAGCACCTGGAGCCGATGCTCTCGCTGGGCAACGCCCGCAACGAGGAGGAGCTCAGGGCCTGGGAGAACCGGGTCTCCAACCTCCTGAAGCGGTTCGACATCAAGGCATCGCAGGTCTCGTACGTCACCGAGCCGAAGATCGACGGCCTCGCGATCTCGCTCGTCTACGAGGACGGCGTGTTCGTGCGCGGCGCGACCCGGGGGGACGGGCGCGTGGGCGAGAACGTGACCCCCAACCTGCGCACGGTCAGGTCCGTGCCGCTGCGGATCGACGACGCGCCCGAGCTGATCGAGGTCCGCGGCGAGATCTACTGGCCGCGCAAAGCCTTCGAGGAGTTCAACGAGGAGCGCGCCGCGGCGGGCGAAGCGGCGTTTGCGAACCCGCGCAACGCGGCGGCCGGAACGCTGCGGATGCTCGATCCCTCCGTCACCGCGTCGCGGCCGCTCGCGCTGTGGGCGTACTCGATCGGCTCGCGGCGGGGCGTCGAGCACCGCACCCACATGGACGAGCTCGGCTGGCTGCGCGAGCGCGGATTTCCCGTCGAGCCAGAGATCGCCACGCATGAGGGAGTCGAGGGCGTCGTCGAGCGCTGTATGTGGTGGCACGAGCGCCGTGAGGGCCTCGATTACGAGATCGACGGCGTCGTCGTGAAGATCAACGAGCGCCCGCTCTGGCGCGAGCTCGGGGCGGTGGGCCGTGAGCCGCGCTGGGCCATCGCCTGGAAGTTCCCACCGATGACGGCCACGACCAAGCTGAAGAAGGTGGTCTGGAACGTCGGCCGAGTCGGCAACATGGTGCCGTTCGCGCAGCTCGAGCCCGTGCGAGTCAGCGGCGTCACGGTGAGCCAGGCCACGCTCCACAACGAGGAGGACCTCGCCCGCAAGGACGTCCGCGAGGGAGACGAGGTCGTGGTGACGCGGGCCGGTGACGTGATCCCCCAGGTGATCTCGCCGCTCGTGCAAAAGCGCAAGGGCAAGCGCCTGCGGAAGGTCAGGCCTCCGAAGCAGTGCCCGGCCTGCGGTACCCCGACCGTCAAGCCCGAGGGAGCGGTCTTCACCATCTGCCCGAACCGGCGTGGCTGTCCCGGCCAGAACTTCCAGCTCATGAAGCACTTCGTGGGCGTCATGGACATCGAGGGCTTCGGCGAGAAGCTGGCCTACCGCTTCCTCGACGAGGGCCTGATCGCCGACCAGGCCGATGTCTACGACCTGACGGCCGAGCGCCTCGAGGGCCTCGAAGGCTTCGGCGAGACCTCCGCGAACAACCTGGTCGCCGCGATCGAGGAATCGCGAAGGCAGCCGTTCTCGATGGTGCTCTTCGCCCTCGGGCTGCCCGGCATCGGCTACGTCACCGCGCAGGCCCTCGCGGAGCATTTCGGAACCATGGACGCCCTGATGAGAGCCGACGCCGAGGCGATCGAGCAGGTCGAGGGCGTCGGGCCGATCACCGCCGCGCAAATCCAGGAGGAGCTGGCGGACGACTCCTCAAAGCGCCTGGTGGAGCGCCTCCGCGAGTGCGGTTTGCGCTTCGAGCTCGACGAGGCCGAGCGGCGCGTCGAGGGCGGGCCGCTCGACGGCAAGACGTTCGTCCTGACCGGGACGCTCGAGAGCCTCACCCGCGACGAGGCCAGCGAGCTCATCAAGCGTGCCGGAGGCAAGGTCACCGGATCCGTCTCCAAGAAGACCGATTACGTGATCGCGGGCGACAGCCCCGGCTCGAAGCTCGACAAGGCGCAGGAGCTGGGCACCGAGGTGCTCGACGAGGACGGCCTGCGGAAGCTCACAACCTAAAGAGGGTCAGACCCCCTTGAGGGTTGGTTGAGGGTTAGGGGTTAGGGGTGGTAGCGGGCGATGAGGGCGGCGATCCGGTCCTGGTGCTTGTGAGCTGCGTCGAAGTCCGTGACGTTGTTCATCAGAACCGAGAAGGCGAGGAGGTGGCGGCCGGCCTTGCAGTACCCCGAGAGCGCCGAGACGTCGCGAAGCGTCCCGGTCTTGGTGCGGCAGCGGTGCTCAGCCGCCGTCCCGCACATTCGCTGCGAGACCGTGCCCGTCTGGCATGGCTTGGCGAGCGAGTGGCGGTAGGCGGCGCCGTTGGACGTGCCGTTCATCACCCGCAGGAGCTTCACCACGTTGCCGGCCGAGGCCTTGTTACGACGTGAGAGCCCCGAGCCGTTCTGGAGGTGGACGTGGACGCCGATGCGCCGCGAGAAGTGCTCAATGCGCTTGACGCCGCCGGCGGTCGTGCCCCGTCGCTTGCCGGTAGCGACGAGGCGCTTGGTGAGCATCTCCGCCCACATGTCGTTGCTGGGCGTGTTGACCTCTGCCACGAGCTCCGCGGTCGTGGGGGACTTCACCTTGCCGAGCGGCTTCCCGGCGAGCAGGCGCGACGGTGTGCCGCCCACCTTGACCCGCCCCTTGAGCTTCACGCCCTTCTTCTCGAGGACCTTGACGAGCGCCTGGGCGGCCTCCTTGGGGGGATTCGGCAGCGGACCCGAGTCGGCGAACCCGGAGTTGTACTCGAGGCCAGCGAGGGTCCCCAGCTCCCCCTCGGGCGTGATGCCGCTCTCGGGCGGCAGCGCGCGCGAGTCGAAGATCGTCGGGTCCGCCTTGATGTTGCCGTCGATTCGCCGGATGCCGGCCTTCTTCACCGCCGCTGCGAGTGGGCCGATCCGGGTCTGCGGCAGGTTGTGGGCGCGGGCGAACGACCCCGACGCAAGCGCCGGATCGCCCGCGCCGACGAGCACCAGCGAGCCCTTGAGGCGGGCTCGCGAGGAGCCGACGCGCCGCCCGCGGGCGTAGAGCCGGGTCGCGAAGCGCTCGCGCGAGCCGAAGTGATCGAGCACCGCGGCCGTCGTGAAGAGCTTGGAGTTGGAGGCGAGCAGCAGGCGCTTGGAGGCGTTTGCCGCGAAGAGCTGGCGACGCTTGCGCGCGTCGAGGTCCACCACCTCGACGCCCTTCACGCCTCCCTGCGCACGCACCTGCGCCGCGAGCTTGCGCCGCAGCTGGTGCCTATTCAGCCCCGACTTGGCGGCGTAGGGCGTACCCGGCTTGGCCGCGGGGGTCGCGAACGGCCGGTCCGGGCCGGCGAACGGCGCGCCGGCAGCGTTCGAGGCGCCGCCCAGCGCACACGCCAGGGCGGCTCCCGTCACCACCATCCGAAGGCCCGCCTGCCTCACGGCAGGCACGGTAGCGAGAGTCGGGGTCGTTAGCCCCTGCCATAATTTCCACGCCCATGGGTAAGGTCGTCCAGCTTGAGCCCGGCAGCCCCGAAGCTCGAGCAACCCGCGCCAGGAAGTCGCGTCGGCGGAGCTCGAAGACTGCCCTCGTTCTCGGCGGCGGCGGCTTCACCGGCGGCGTCTACGAGATCGGCGCGCTGCGGGCGCTCGACCTCCTCGCCGTCAACCGCACCATCAACCAGTTCGACGTCTACGTCGGCACGAGCGCCGGAGCGTTCGTCGCCAGCCTCGTCGCGAACGGCGTCACGCCCGAGGAGATGATGCGGGTCCTCAACCCGCAGCTGCCCTCGCCGATCCGCGACATCAGCCTCTCGGTGCTCCTGAGGCCCAATTACAAAGGCTTCCTCGGCAAGTCGGTCACGCTCCCCCTCAAGCTCGCCGGGCTCGCGCGCCAGCTGGTCAGCAACGCGCGCGATGTCTCGGTGATGGACCTTGCCATGGGGCTCGCCAGCGGGCTGCCGCCCGGCATCTACAGCGGCGTCGGAATCCAGGATTACGTCCACGAGGTCCTCTCGGACCCGGATCGCAGCGACGACTTCCGAATGCTCGACGCCGAGCTCTACCTCACGGCCACCGACCTCGACACGACGGAGCGTGTGGTCCTCGGCGAGGGCGAGTTTGCCGACGTGCCGATCTCCCAGGCGGTCGCCGCCTCCGGAGCCCTGCCCATGGTCTATGAGCCGGTGGAGATCAACGGCCGCGACTTCATCGACGGCGGCATCAAGTCCACCACCAACGTCGACGTCGCCGTGGAGCGCGGCGCCAAGTTCATCGTCGTCATCAACCCGCTGGTTCCCTACGTCAACGACTTCCGCCGGAACATCCCGACCGTCAGCGGCGAGCGGGCCCGCCGCGTCTCCGACATGGGCCTCTCCGGCATCGGCAACCAGGTGTTCCGCATGCTCTCCCACGACCGCCTCCACCGCTCGGTGGAGATCTGGTCCGAGCGCTATCCCGGGGTGGACATCATCCTGATCGAGCCGGAGCTTGACGACGAGCTCATGTTCGGCACCTCGATCCTCGACTACAGCGCCCGCCTGGAGATCGCCAGGCACGGCTTCGAGTCCGTGACGATGAAGCTCGCGCGCGACTACGACCGCTACCGGGCGATTGCCGAGCGCCACGGCATCGAGATCTCGGCGCGGCGGGTGCGCCACGTGCTGGAGGGCGTCGAGCGGGAGCGCTCGAAGACGTCGGCATGGCGCCGAGTTCTGGAGCAGACGACGTCGACGCTCTTGCGCGGGCGGGGATCAAACGACGAGAGTGCGGCCGCCGAGAGCTGAGCACCGGCGCCTCGTGGCGCTCGCCGTCGCAGGCGTGCTCGCCGGCGGCCTCGTCGCGGTCGCCAGCTCACTCGGCGTATCGCACGCGGCGCGTGTGCTCGACCGCTACTCGCTCGCCAACCGTTGCTTCACCCTGAAGGCGGGCGACGGCGGCTACCTCGAGGCAGCCGGTTCGGCGTACGACGCCTCGGGTGGCCAGGCGGATGCGGCGCGCTTCTACATGAAGCCCACCCGGCTCGGCTCCTACCTGATGTACGACTCGGAGCGGGGGATGCCGGCGGCCGGAGGCTCCGGCGACGTCGAGCGCCAGCTCCACCCATTCCCGGCAGAGGAGTGGGCGCCGCGAGCGCTGCCCGGCGGGGGCTTCAGGATCCGCTCCACGGCCGATGCGTCGCATCTGGCCGCGAGCGGCGGCGACCTCGCCCTGCAGCAGCCGGGCTCGCGCGCCGGCTCGGTCTTCCGGTTCATTCCGGCCACCGGCTGCACGCCCTACCCGGAGGCCAAGTCCGGGGCGAGCGGGACCCCCTTCAGCGGGACCCGGCCGAACGGGACGGTGCGCGGCTTCGTCGACTCGCATCTGCACATCACCGCCGACGAGCGTGCCGGCGGGCGCGTGATCGACGGGCGCCCGTTCGCCAGGTTCGGAATTACGCGCGCGCTCGGTCGCGACGCGAAGAACCACGGGCCGGACGGCAGCCTCGACGTCACCGGAAACCTCCTGCGCAGCGGCGTCCCCTTCGGCACGCACGACATCCACGGCTGGCCGACGTTCGCCGGCTGGCCGGTCCGCGACACGAACACCCACGAGCAGACCTACTACGTGTGGTTGCAGCGCGCCTGGATGGCGGGCGAGCGCCTGGTGGTGGCCCAGACCGTGGAGGACCAGCCGCTCTGCCGGATCGAGCCGATGAAGCGCCACAACTGCGACGAGACCGACACGATCACCCGGGAGGTCCACGAGCTGCGCGACCTGGAGGGCTACGTCGACGCGCAGAGCGGCGGGCCCGGGAAGGGCTGGTTCCGTCTCGTCTACACGCCGCAGGAGGCGCGGCGCGTCATCGAGCGCGGCAAGCTCGCCGTCGTCATCGGCGTGGAGTCCTCCGACCCGTTCGGCTGCAGTGATTTCGAGGGCAAGTCGAGCTGCACCCGCGCGGATGTCGACCGGGGCATCAGGCTCTACCGCCGGCTCGGCATTCGCGGCATGTTCATCGCCCACTGGGTCAACAACGCGTTCGCGGGGGCCGCGCTCGAGGGGGGCGCCAAGGGCGGGTTCATCGGCATCTTCAACGTCCTCGAGACCGGGGAGTACTTCAAGACCGGCAAGTGCCCGAGCCCGAAGCAGGGCGAGACGGTGGTGCCGCTGAACCACACCGAGCAGCAGGTCCTCGCCCACTTCTTCCCCAAGGCCGCGCCGGTGCTGAACGTGCCCATTCCGGTCTACCCGGCGGGCCGCCAGTGCAACGCACGTGGCCTGACGAAGCTCGGCCGCTACCTGGTCAAGCGGCTGATCGCCAACCACATGCTGATCGAGGTGGACCACATGAGCGAGAAGGCGCGCGAAACCGTCCTCGAGATGGCGGCCAAGCGTCACTACCCGCTCGTCTCGAGCCACAACGGGACCGGCGGCCTGTGGACCGGCAAGGAGCTCCGCAGCCTCTACGCCAACGGCGGTTACGCGTCCGTCACGCCCGCCACCGCGCCGGACTTCGCGAAGGCCATCCTGAGGATGCGGCGCTTCCGCAGTTCGGGCCACTACTTCGGTGTCGGGCTCGGGTCCGACACCGGCGGCTTCTCGTCGCTGCCCGGGCCCCGCCCGGATGCCGGCACGAACCCGCTCACCTACCCGTTCACCCTCAACGGCGTGACGTTCCAGCCCGAGCAAACGGGCGCTCGCACGTTCGACCTGAACACCGACGGCGTTGCCCATTACGGTCTTTTCGCCGACGTCCTCGGCGACATGCAGCAGAACGTGCCGGACGGCCCGCAGGCGCTGCGGCTCTTCTTCCGGTCAGCCGAGGCCTACCTCGATACCTGGACTCTCGCGGTCGACCACCGCTGAGCCCGGCCTACTTGGCGTAGAGCGAGTCGATGTCGGCCGAATACTTCTCGGCCACGACGCTCCGCTTCACCTTCAGCGTCGGGGTCAGCTCGCCGCCCTCCTGGGAGAGGTCGTGCGTCAGGATCTTGACCTTCTTGACCTGCTCGACGCGGGCGAACTTCTCGTTGATCTTCTCGACGTGGGACTCGATCGCCTCGCGGATCGCCGGGTTGGCGGCCACGGCCTCGGCGTCGGTCGGCTCACCGCGTTCGGCCGCGAACTTCTCGGCCTCCTCCGGGTCGAGGGTGACCAGCGCCACCAGATAAGGCCGGCGGTCGCCGATCACGACGCACTGGGAGACCAGCGGCGACTGCTTGATCTCGGCCTCGAGGTTGGCGGGGGTGATGTTCTTGCCCCCAGCGGTGATGATGATGTCCTTCTTGCGGCCGGTGATCTTCAGGTAGCCGTCGGCGTCGAGCTCGCCGATGTCGCCGGTGTGAAGCCAGCCGTCGACGAGCGTCTCCGCCGTGGCCTCGGGGTTCTTGTGGTAGCCCTGGAAGATGTTGGGGCCCCTGACGAGGATCTCGCCATCCTCGGCGATCTTGAGCTCGACGCCGGGGAACGGCCGGCCGACGGTGCCGAACTTGAAGTCCTCCGCGGTGGCGATCGTCGCGGCGGTCGAGGTCTCCGTCATCCCCCAGCCCTCGAGGATGAGGACGCCCGCGGCGTCGAAGAAGCGCAGGATGTCCGGGTTGATCGGCGCGGCCCCGGTCACCGCCAGCTCGATGCGCCCGCCGAAGAGGCCGCGGATCTTGGCCAGGACCTGCTTGTCGGCGATCGCGTGCTCGCGCTTCAGGAGGAAGCCGGGCTCGCGGCCCTGGCGCTCCAGTTCGCGCACCTTCGCGCCGGTGCGGATCGCCCAGTCGAAGACGACCTTCTTGAAACCGCCGTCCTTCTCCACCGCGGCCGTTGCGGCGGTGTAGATCTTCTCGAAGATCCGGGGCACCGACGGGAAGTAGGTGGGCCGGACCTCTGCGAGGTTGGGGATGATCTTCAGCGGGTCGCGCTCCCAGTAGGCGATGGTCGCGCCGAGCGCGAACGTCCCGAACTGGATCAGGAGGGCGAACGAGTGGGCGAGGGGCAGGTAGAGGTAGGTCAGCTCGTCCTCGCCGAGCGACCCGGCGTCGAGCACCATGTCGAGCATCGACCGGTAGTTGCCGTGGGAGATGACGCAGCCCTTGGGCGGCCCGGTCGTGCCCGACGTGTAGATGAACGTGCACACGTCCTCGGGCTCGATCGACTCGTAGCGCTCCTTCCAATCCGTGGCCGCGCGCTCGTCGCCGCGCGCCGCAAGGTCCTCCAGCGAGATCGCGTCCTCGGCGCTGCCCGTCATCACGACGATGTGCTGGAGCTTGGGGCAGCGGTCGCGCACCGCGCGGATCTTCTCCAGCTGCTCCGAGTCCTCGACGATGACCGCCACGGAGTCGGAGTTCTCGAGCACGTACTGGCACTCGTCGGGCGAGTTGGTCTGGTAGATCGGCACGACGGTCGCGCCGGCCGTCAGTGCGGCGAAGTCCACCCACGTCCACTCGACCCGCGTGTTGGCGAGGATTGCGACGCGATCGCCGCGCTCGATGCCGAGGTCGATGAGCCCGAGCGCGTACCGACGGACCACGGAGCCCAGCTCCGCGTAGCTCTGGTCGACCCAGGTGCCGGATCCGTCCTTGAACTTGACGGCGGCGCGGGGGCCGTAGGCGGCGACGGCGCCGGGCAAGAGATCGGCGACGGTCGCGGAGCGCACGCCCATGTTCTCGGCCCCGGCCGGGGCTTGGGCGGTCGCGGTCTCCATGCCTGGTCTCCTCGCGTCGTGGCGCGGCGGCACGCGCCGCCGCTGGACGGCGAAGGCTACCTGGCCGGCGCCTGAGCCGGCTGTGGAGCTAGGCCAGCGCCTGGGGGCGCTTGGTCGCGCTCGAGGTGATGCTCTGGAGGTTGGAGATGAAGAGCGTCTTGTCGATCCTGCCGTTGAAGATCGGCACTCCCCACTCCATGCACTTGGTGATGACTTCCCGACGCTTCATGTTGACTTCGTCGGCCAGCTCGGTGGGGGTCAGATGGATCGGCACTCAGTAAGCCTCCTGGTGGATGTCGATCCATGAGTCTTACCTCAAATAGCGGACATGTCAACGGCAATCGCCGCAAATACCGAGGTTCCGCCCGGGAAACCTGGACATTCGCTCCGACGCCCGGCGGGCCTGATCGGCGGACCGGGCGGACCCGAGCGCATGACGCCGGTTCTCGGTGGGCGGTCGACACTCGCCGCGCCTCTACGATCCCCTGCGTGGCCGAGCCCAGCCCGTTCCTCGCGTCGCTCATGGACACCGAGCTGTACTCGATCGGCGCGTTCTTCTGCGACGAGCACCCCGACCTCGTCGACGAGCTCGAGGCGCGGAGCGCCGACATCGAGCAGCAGGGCCTCGAGGCGTACTCGACCGAGGCCGGCGTCCCGATCGAGGAGGGGTTCGAGACCCTCCTGACCGGGCTCGCGGTCCGTTACTACAAGGCCGTCGCAGGGTGAGGTCGCCATGGTTCCCGCGGGTGGGCCTTGGCCTGCTCGCCGCGGCCATCATCTGGGCGATCGTCTCGCTGTCGATCGGCGAGGGCGGCCCCAAGGTGATCTTCATCAACGGCGACGACGCCGTCCAGCAGCTCCTCGGTGGCGTCCGGCAGGACGGCCGTGGCCTCGGCAACCCCGACGCGCCGGTCTCCGTCACGGTCTTCAGCGACCTGCAGTGCGCGCCGTGCGCCGACTACGAGGTCGACACGATCGACCCGCTGATCGAGCAGTACGCGCGCGGCGACAGCGTCCGCTTCGAGTTCCGCCACCGGTCGTTCGGGGGGGCGGAGACCACGCTCGCGGCGCGGGCCGCGGCGGCCGCGTCCGCGCAGGACCGCGAGTGGCAGTTCCTGGACCTCTTCTTCCGAAACCAGGATCAGATCGCCTCGAGCCGGGTCACCCAGGACTTCCTGAACAACATCGCCAACTCCCTGCCGGAGTTCGACTTCGCCGGCTGGCGGGACGAGCTCGACTCGTCGGCCACCACCGAGATCCTCGACCAGGACGGGACCCTCGGCGACTCGCTTCACCTGCCCCTGGACGGACCGTCGGTCGTCGTCGCCGGGCCGGCCGGGCAGAAGGTCCTCACGGAGTCGCCGTCACAGGACGACATCCAAGCGGCAATCGACGCCGTCTCCTGAGACAATTCGCCACCTCGGGGCGTGGCGCAGCCTGGTAGCGCGCACCGTTCGGGTCGGTGAGGTCGCTGGTTCAAATCCAGTCGCCCCGATATCTCTCGCCGGCCGTGACTTCAGCCACGCAGGTCGGCCAGGAAGTACTCGATCGCCTTGTTGAGGAGGTCGGCGCGCTCCCATTGGAGGAAGTGGCCTGCGCCGGGAACGACGAACGGGCCGACCAGCTCGCTGAACGCCACCCGGCACATCTCCGGGAACTCGCGCCAGATGACGTGGTCGTCCGGCCCGTAGAGGGCGAGGGTGGGGACGTCGCTGACCTCGAAGAAGCGCGGCGCCTCTGACAGCTCGCGGCTGCCGAGGGCGCTCTCGTAGTTGCCCCACCCGGCGCGGAGCTTCTCCGCGCCGGCGAACGGCTCGGTCATGAAGTCCACGTCGTCGGGCGCGAACGTCCCAGGCGAGGCCCAGAAGCGATGGCCGTAGAACTCCGCGACGTAGCGGCGGCGCTTGTCCGGCGTGTCGAGCTCGGCGGCCAGCGCGTCCGCATCGCGGCCCTGGCGGACGAAGTAGTCCGCCGCCATGCGGACCTCGCGGGGTGGCCCGGCCTCGATGCCGGCCTCCGTGTAGGCCTCGTGCAGAAGCGGCAGGACCGAGTTGAAGAGGACCTGGCGCTCGACGAAGCCCTCGAAGCGCAGGCCGAGGTCCTGGATGACTCCGCCGCCCAGGTCGCCGCCCGCCGCCGCGCAGCGCTCGTGGCCGAGCGCGCCGGCAACCAGCGAGTGGAGGTCGCGGGCATGGGCCGCGAGGTCGTAGAAGCCGTCGGGCGCCAGCCCCGATTGCCCGAAGCCGCGCAGGTCGGGCACGATCACCTCGAAGCCCGCGTCCGCGAGCGGCTCGATGTTGCGCCACCAGATGCGCATCGTCTCGGGCCAGCCATGTACCAGGAGCAGCGGGTAGCCGCCCTCGCCGGCCCGGACGTAGGCGAGCTCGAGCCCGTCGCGCACCGCGGCGCGTTCGACCGCGAACTTCTCGGCAGCGTGTGCCATCACGCCAACGCTAACCCTCAAGCAACCCTCAAGGGGGTCTGACCCTCTTTAGGTTTGGCGCCTTTAGGATTCCCGTGTGGCCCGCGCTTCCGACGGCTACTTCCCGCAGGGCTCGGTCCTACGCCGTGTGCACTCCGAACGCGCGGTCGGGCTCCTCTACGGCCAGCGGGCGCTGGCGATCGGGGCCATCGCCCCCCTCAACTTCGTCGGCACGCGGCTTCACACGCGCGACCCCGAGCGGCCGTTCCGCCGGCTGGTCCAGACGGCCAAGATGTTCGAGGCGATCTTCTTCGGCTCCCGCGAGGAGGCTGACCGCGTTCTGAGGCTCGTGGACTCCATGCACCAGGACGTCCGCGGCGGGCTTCCCGAGACGGTCGGGAACTTCCCGGCCGGTACCCCGTACTCGGCGTTCGACCCGGACCAGATGCTCTGGACGGTCGCGGTCGTGGCCGACTCGGCCAAGAGGTTCTACGAGCTGTTCGTGCGCAGGCTGGAGCGCGAGGAGCTCGACGCCCTGTGGGCGGACTACGTCACCTTCGGCGAGCTCTTCGGGATGCCCCGCTCGGTCGCGCCGGGTTCGTGGGCCGAGTTCGCCGAGTACTTCGATGGTCGCCTCGCCTCGCCCGACGCCCACCTGACCGACGAGGCGCGCTCGACCGGGCTCGTGATCATGTTCGAGATCCCCGTTCCCGCCCTGAGCGCCCCGGCCATGCGCGTCCACAACGTGGTCATGCGCGGCGCCCTGCCCTCCCGGGTGCGGAGCCTCTACGGCCTGCGCTACTCGGCGCTCGACGCGGCGGCGTACCGCGGGGCAGTCGCGACGCTGCGCGCCCCGCGGGCGTTCGCGCCGGAATCCATGCGGCGCGGACGCAACACGCGCTTCTTCGACGACGTGGCCGACACGGAGCGCTCGCGGACAGAACGGGGCAAGGCCACCTTCGCCCTCCCGTAACCATCCGCTGAAGACCATCACCTAACGTTCCGCGGTCATGGAGGCGCGCGCTCTCGCGATGGATCGCGAAACGTGGCCTGGCTGGAGCCGGCGTGCGTCGTTCGCTGTCCTGATCTGGGCCGGCCTGATCGCCGTCGCGGTGATCTGGGGCCAGGTCCTGAACGACCAGGGCGCCGACATCCTGCTCGGCGCGCCCCCGCTCGCGGGACGCTTCAACCCCGGGCTGCAGCCGCAGGCGCTGGTGACACTGGCCGTCGCCGCGACGATCATCGCCTCCGCCCCGTGGCTCCGTGTGAACCTCGGCTGGGGCGGGCTGCTGTTCGCCTCCTTCGCGGGCGCCTGGATGTGGGCCGGAGCCCTCGACCTGCTCGACGGCGGCTACTGGCTGACCGTTCCGGTCCTGAAGCCCGACGAGTATCTGCGCGACGTCCCGCTCATCGGCTCCCCCGGAGAGCTGTTCTCCGGGCTCCTCAACCATCCCAACACATACGTCAACCACGCCCAGACCCACCCGCCGGGGATGCTCCTCACGCTCTGGGGAATGGACAGGATCGGCGCCGGAGGGGAATGGCCGGCCGCACTCCTGATGGTCACCGGGGGCGCGGCCTCGGTACCCGCGGCGCTCGTGGCCGGCCGCGAGGTGATGGGGGAGGAGCGCGCGCGGCTCGCGGCCCCGTTCATGGTCCTGGCGCCCGCCGCCATCTGGATCGCCACCTCCGCGGACGCGTTCTTCGCCGGCGTGTCGTGCTGGGGCGTGGCGCTCGTGATCCTCGCGACCGGCAGGGAGGGGAGGCGCGCCGACCGGCTTGCGCTGGCCGGCGGGCTCCTGCTCGGGCTTGCGCTGATGCTCTCCTACGGCCTCGCCCTCATGTGGGTGATCCCGGCGATCGTCGCCGTCGCGCGCGGACGGCTCCGGACATTGGCGGTTGCCCTGATCGGCCCCCTCGCCGTCCTCTGCGGGTTCGCCCTCGCCGGGTTCTGGTGGCTCGACGGCTTCACCGCGTCGCGCAACGCCCACGACGCGGGCATCGCCTCCACCCGGCCCTACCCGTTCTTCTTCGTCGACGACCTCGCCGCGTTCGCGGTCGCGCTCGGGCCGGCGGTGTGCGCCGGTCTGGCGGGACTGCGCTGGCGAGTGGAGGGGCTGCTCGTCGGAGCCGCCCTCACGACGGTCCTGCTCGCCGACCTGACCGGCCTCTCGAAGGGCGAGGTCGAGCGGATCTGGCTCCCGTTCGCGCCGTTCGTGATGCTCGCCGCCGCCGGGCTGCCCGGCGACCGGCGCTCCACCCGGGCCTGGCTGGCGGGCGCAGCCCTCTTCGCGGCGTTCGTGGAGATGCTGGTCAGAACCGCGTGGTGATTGGATAGGCCGATGCGCGTCTTCGTCGCCGGTGCAAGCGGGGTGATCGGACGGCCCCTGGTGCGGGCCCTGGTTGCCGCCGGGCACAACGTCACCGGAACGACTCGTCGCGAGGAGCGGGCGTCGGAGATCCGCGCGGCGGGCGCGACGCCCGTGCTCTGCGACGCGCTCGACGCCGAGGCGCTCCGCCAGGAGGTGGTGACGGCGGCCCCGGAGGTGGTCATCCACGAGCTGACGGCGCTGCCCGAGAGGCTCGACCCCCGGGACCCGGAGATCTACGAAGCCAACAACCGCATCCGGCGCGAGGGCACCGCGAACCTCGTCGCCGCCGCGCAGGCAGCGGGGGCGAGCCGCATGGTGGCTCAGAGCATCGCCTTCGTCTACGCGGCCGCCGGCGACTGGGTCAAGGACGAGGAGGCCCCGACCATGCCGGACACCGGCGGGGCCTTCGCCGGGGCGATCGACGCCGCGATGGATCTCGAGCGCCAGGTTCTGAACGCGGCGGGCGTCGACGGCCTGGTCCTTCGCTACGGCTTCTTCTACGGGCCCGGCAGCTCCTACGCGGGCGAGGGGTTCCAGGCGCAGGAGGTTCGCCGCCGCCGCTTCCCGATCGTCGGCGGGGGCAGGGGGACCTTCTCGTTCGTGCACGTCGACGACGCGGCTGTGGCAACCGTCGTCGCGGCCGAGCGAGGCGCCCCGGGGATCTACAACGTCACCGACGACGAGCCGGCCCCGCTCCGCGACTGGCTGCCGGAATACGCCGCCGCGCTCGGCGCCCCCAAGCCGTTTCGCATCCCGGCGTTCATCGCCCGCCTCGTCGCCGGCAGGGAGATCGTTGGGATGGCGACGGCGCTGCGCGGCGCGTCGAACGCCAAGGCGAAGCGGGAGCTCGCCTGGCAGCCGATACACCCGAGCTGGCGCGAGGGCTTCCGGACCGCTCTCGGCTGAGTGGACGAGGCCCTCGCCGGACGGGCTCGCTCTCTACATTTATGGCTGAGCGGGAAAGCACCGACCTCACGAGAGGAGAACTTGCGATGGCCTTCGAGGTACCCGACCTTCCTTACGATTACAACGCGCTCGAGCCTCATATCGATGAGGAGACGATGCGCATCCACCACGACAAGCACCACCAGGCCTACGTGGACAAGGCGAACGCCGCGCTGGAGGGCACCGACCTCGCCGACGCGGACGTCGACGACGTCCTGCGCAATTTCGACTCCCTCCCCGACGACAAGCGCGGCCCCGTCCGCAACAACGCCGGCGGCCACTCGAACCACAGCTTCTTCTGGCAGATCATGAGCCCGGACGGCGGTGGCGAGCCCGAGGGCGCCCTCGCCGAGGCGATCGCCGCGAAGTTCGGCAGCTTCGACGCCTTCAAGGAGGAGTTCAAGAACGCGGGGGTCAACCGCTTCGGCTCGGGCTGGGCGTGGCTCGTGAAGGACGGCTCCGAGGTCGACGTCATGTCGACTGCGAATCAGGACTCGCCGATCTCCGAGGGCAAGACCCCGCTGCTCGGCGTCGACGTCTGGGAGCACGCCTACTACCTCAAGTACCAGAACAAGCGCCCCGACTACCTGGACGCCTTCTGGAACGTCGTGAACTGGGACGAGGTGGCGAGTCGCTTCGGCGAGTAGCCACACTCACCGGCGTGCTCGCGTTCGCCGGGCTCTGCGCTCCGGCGCTGGCGGCGGACGCGACCATGGTCACGCTCGCCGTGCCGCCCGGGCAGTCGCCGGATAACACGTTCCAGCCGAAGACCCCGACGATCCCGGCGGGTGGCACCCTGGACTACGACAACGAGGCGACCAACCACCACAACGTGTACTCGAACGACGGCATCGGCGGCGGGCCGCTCTTCGACCTCGCGACCTTCACGGGGCCGAAGACCAAGCCGGTCCAGGGCGTCGAGTACCTGAAGCCGGGGACCTACCCCTTCCACTGCACCCTGCACCCTGACATGACGGGCACGCTCACGGTGACGCCGGGCACGCCGGTGACCCGGCCGAAGATCGCCGTGGCGCTCAAGGACTCCAAGCTCCACGCCGTCCGGAAGTCCGGCGTGCTGAAGACGAAGGTGAGCGACTCGACGACGGACGGCGTCGTGGAGCTGACCGCGACGCTCGGCAAGAAGAATCTCGGCCACAAGGCCAACATCCGGGTGGCCGGCGGCGACTCGCAGAAAGTCTCCCTGAAGCTCACGCACGAGGGCAAGCGGGCGCTCAAGGGCCTCAGCAAGGCCAAGGTCAAGCTCACCGGAATCGTCGACTTCGGCAAGACGGATTCGGTCAAGAAGACCCTGAAGTGAGCGCCGGCGCCGCCCGCGGCGCCACGCTTAACACCAACTCAACGCGGGAACCCGGAAAAGGGCATGGAAGAGGGGTTTTCGTGCCCGGTTGTCCGTTGACAGCGCTTCGACGCCGCTGGTAGTTTCGGCCACAGCGCGTGCGTAGGGAACGACGCGCGGGTACGGGTACACGGGGTGCGGATGTCCGGGGACGGAGCACAGTGAAGACACGAAGCGGGCTGGGCAGGGTCCTGGCCATCGTCGCGCTGGCGGCCGGCGTCGTCGCCCTCGGCTTCGTGCTCCTCTCGAGCGGCAGCGACTACACCGTCACCGCCGACTTCCAGAACGCTTCCCAGCTGGTCAAGGGCAACCAGGTCGTGATCGGCGGCAGCCCCGTCGGCTCGATCGAGGAGATCTCCCTCGGCGACCACGGCGACGCCCTGGTCAAGTTCAGCGTTGACTCGAGCTACGCGCCTCTCAAGGAGGGGACGACCGCGACGATCCGCTCGACCTCGCTCTCGTCCGTGGCGGGCCGCCAGGTCAGCCTCACCCTGCCCCCGTCCAACACGAAGGCGCCGGCCATTCCCGACGGCGGCACCATCAGCCTCTCGGGAACGACCTCAGAGGTCGACCTCGACCAGCTCTTCAACACCCTCTCGCCCAAGACCATCAACGACTTCAAGCACGTCGTCCAGGGCTTCGACATCTCCTATTCCGGCGTCGCCAAGCAGGCGAACGCGGGGTTCAAGTACGCCAACCCGTTCCTTTCGACCTCCAGGCGCGTCTTCGGCGAGCTCACCCTCGACACCCCGGCGTTCGAGCGGCTCCTCGTGGACACGTCGCACCTCTCCGGCGCGCTCGCCGACCGCGCACCGGACCTCACCGCGCTGACCCACAACCTCGACGTGATGATGAGCGCGCTCGCCAGCCAGAAGACGGCGCTCGCCGCGACCATCGAGAAGCTCCCGCCGTTCATGCGCCGGGCGAACACCACGTTCGTCAACCTGCGCGCCGCGCTCGACGACCTCGACCCGCTCGTCAACGCGTCGAAGCCCGTGGCCGACCGGCTCGGCCCCTTCTTCAAGAACTTCCGTGCCGCCGCGCGCGGCTCCGTGCCGACGCTGAAGGACCTCGACGCGATCATCAACCGGCCGGGCGCCCAGAACGACCTGACCGAGCTCACTCGCGACGCCGTGCCGCTGGCGAAGGCCGGTGTCGGCAGCGGCTCGCCCAACTGCGGCTCGAACCCCTCGACCGACTTCACGCAGGCGGCCGACGGCAACTTCAAGCAGGGCGCGCTCGGGGAGTCCACCTGCGCCCTGCAGAACGGCCTGCCGGCGCTCTCGTTCTTCCGCCCGTACACACCCGAGCTGGTCGGCTGGTTCAACGACTTCGGCACCTCCGGCGTCGTCGACGCCAACGGCGGCATCGGTCGCATCGGCACCACGATCAACACCTTCTCGCTCTCCGACTCCGGCATCCCGATCGTCCCGAGCCTCCTCTCCACGGACCCGTGCAACATCCTCCCGAGCCTGCCGGTGTGCGCCCCGGGCCCGGCGGGATCGGTCGCCCCGGCGGCGCTCACGACCGGCCAGGTCGCGCGCTGCCCCGGTGGCCTGGAGCGTGACCGCGGCGACGGCTCGCTCCCGTTCACCGACAACGGCAACCTGACCGCCGGCCCGACCGGCTGCGATCCGAGCGAGGTGCCGACAGGGCCATGAGGCGCATCGTGCTGACACTCGGAGTCCTGCTGGCCGCCCTCACGTGGTGGCTCACGAGCCTCGCCGGCGCCGACGACTCCCACACCTACGACATCGAGATGTACAACGCGTTCGGGCTGGTCAACGGCTCGGACGTCCGGGTCGGCGGGGTCAACGCCGGCTCGGTGACCGACCTCAACATCGACGCGAAGAAGCGCGCGGTCGTGACCGTGGAGCTGACCGGCCCGCTGGCCGTCCTGGGCAAGGGCACGACCTGCTCCTCGGAGCCGCAGTCGCTCATCGCCGAGTACTTCATCGACTGCGCGCCCAAGGGTCCGCCGCTCGCGGACGGCGGGGAGATCCCGGCAAGCCACGTCACGCAGACCGTCCAGCCCGACCTCGTCCTCAACTCGCTGCGCACGTCCTATCGCGACCGCCTGGGCATGATCATCGACGAGTTCGGAACCGCGCTGGCGGGCAACGCCAACGAACTGAACCAGGCGATCCGCCTCGGGTCGCCCGCGCTCCTCCAGCTCCGCAGGGTCCTGGACATCCTCGCCAAGCAGAACACGACGCTGCGGGACATCAACGTCAACGCGGACCGCATCTTCACGCAGCTGGACCGCAACAAGGCGAACGTGGTGCGGTTCATCCAGGAGGCGCGGGACACCGCGGCGGCATCGGCGGCGCGGCGCGACGACCTGTCCGCGGACTTCGACCGCCTTGACAACTTCCTCCACGAGCTCGGTCCCACCTCCGACCAGCTGGCCGCGACCGCGCGCGCCTCGACGCCGCTCCTGCGTGACCTCGGCGCGGCGGCGCCGCAGCTCAACAGGCTCGCGCTGAGGCTCCCCGCGTTCGACAGCGCCACGCAGACGTCGCTCGTCGGCCTCGGCAAGGCGGCGATCACCGGCCGCCAGGCGCTCACGCAGGGTCGCGACGAGATCCAGGCGCTCCGCGCCGCCTCCCAGAACGCGCGGCCCGTGGCCGACACGCTGAACAAGTTCCTGCTCGACATCGACTCCCCCAAGCGCTCCGTTGACGTCGACCAGCGCGCCGCGAAGACCTGCAACAACAAGTCGAAGTCCTGCTACGCGACCGGGCGCAAGGCGCCGACCGGCTTCACCGGCATGGAGGGCCTCCTCAACTACGCCTACTACCAGGCGGGCGCGCTCAACTCCTTCGACGACGTCGGCCACCTCCTGCACTTCACCCTCTACGACGTCCAGACGGGCCCGTGCGGGAACTTCTCAACCGGCCACGACGCGACCACGGGCGCCCCGGGCGTGCCGAAGAAGGGGGGCGGGACCACCACCAACTTCAACAACACCGCCCCCTGCGTGTCGTGGCTCGGCCCGAACCAGCCCGGGATCAACCAGAACCTCGGCCTCGCGCCCTACGACAAGTCCGTCTGCGCGGACGGGATCAGCCCGAACAACGCAGCCGTCCGCGCGATCTGCGACCCCAACGGCAAGACCAAGGCCACCACGCCCTCGGTGGGCAACAAGGCCCCCGCCGGCGCTGGGGCGCGCGGCAGCTCGGCACCGGGCTCCTCCCCTGCCACGCAGGGCGGCGGCGGCCGGCCCTCGGGCTCGCAGCCTGAAGCCGGCTCCGGCTCCGGCTCCGGATCGGGCTCGGCCGGCAGCGGCACCCTCCCGGACACCGGCAGCACGCTCCAGCACCTCCGCGACATCCTCGGCCTGCCCGCCGGCGCTCCGCTGCGCGGCGCCGGCGAGGGCGTGAAGCACCTGCGCCAGCAGGCCCAGCGGGCCGCCTCGGGCGCGGTGCGGAACCAGAACCAGGCGGCGAACGACCTCCTCAACTTCATCTTCGGGCCATAGCCATGCGCCGTCAGTCCCCGCTACAAGCCTTCGCATCCTCGCCGACCATGGTTGGCGCGATCACGACGCTGGTGGTCGTGGTCGCCGTGTTCCTCGCCTACAACGCCAACAACGGCCTCCCCTTCGTCCCCGTCTACCGCGTGTCGGTCGACATCCCCAACGGGGCGCGCGTTCACGACGCGAACGAGGTGCGCGTCGGCGGAACGCGGGTCGGCGTGGTCGAGTCCATCGACCCGATCCGCACGACCCCGGCCGGCCAGCTGGCGCAGACCGACGTGAGCGACACGTCCGGCTCGGGCAGCGGCAACACTTGCTGCGTCGCCGCCAAGCTCAACCTCAAGCTCGACAAGACCGTGGAGCCCCTGCCCGAGGACTCGATCTTCAGGGTCCGCTACAAGTCGGCCTTCGGCCTCAAGTACATCGAGATCGTCCGTGGGGAGAGCCCCAAGACGGCTCCGGACGGCTACACGTTCGACGGTCTCGACGACGGCACGGGCAGCAACGCCTGTCCGCTTCCCGTCGACCAGCAGACCTTCTACGCCAGCGAGCCGGCGACGTCGAAGAACGGCTGCTTCCAGCCGCAGACGGAGTTCGACGCGATCTCCGACACCTTCGACCAGAAGACCCGCAGGGCCGGGCAGCAGGACCTCGTCGGCTTCGGCACAGCCTTCGCCGCGCGCGGCGCGTCGCTGAACGAGGCGATCGACCGGCTCGCCCCGCTGTTCCGCAACCTGAAGCCCGTCGCGGAGAACCTGGCAGCGCCGGGCACGCAGCTCGCGCGGTTCATCTCGGCCTCCGGCCAGATCTCGTCGATCGTCGCCCCGGTCGCCGTGCAGCAGTCGCAGCTGTTCACGAACGGCGCCAACGTCTTCGCGGCGATCTCCGCCGACCCGCAGGCGCTCGAGGACTCGATCTCCACGGCCCGACCGCTCCTCGAGCAGGGACCCGCCATCCTCGCCCGTCAGCGGCCCTTCCTCGCGGACTTCGCCGAGCTCGCGACCCGGCTGCGCCCGGGGGTCCAGCAGCTGCGGGTCGCGCTGCCGGATCTGCTCGGCGCGATCCACGTCGGCACGCCCACCCTCAAGCGCACGCCGCCCATCAACGCCAAGCTCGGCAACGTCTTCACGGCGCTCAAGGAGCTGGTCCAGCAGCCCTCCACGAAGATCTCGCTGCAGCGGCTGAAGGAGACGTTCGACACGGCGAAGCCGCTCGCCAACTGGGTCGTGCCGTCGCAGACCGAGTGCAACTACTGGAACTACTTCTTCACGCTGCTGCCCAACGGGTTGTCCGACCGCGACCACACGGGCTTCAGCTTCCGCCAGAGCGCCCTGGGCGCGCCGCTTGGCGAGGGCAAGGTCATCCTGGGGTCCTCTGAGCTCCCGCAGCCGGGCCAGGCGCAGTCGGGTCTCGCCGGCTACTCCGGGATCCAGTCAAACGGCATCCTCGGCACCGCCTCGTCGGACCCCGGCAAGTTCGCGCCCTTCTCCTCGCCGATCCTCCAGGGCCACCCGTACGGACCGACCGGCCAGCCGTTCAGCCGCGACGCCCGCGGCGGCGCCACGCCGGACTGCCAGCCCGGCCAGTCGGGCTACTTCTACGGCCAGGACCCGCTCCCGGGCCAGGCCAAGAACAACCCGGCCGAGGGCAACCCGGACATCCCGGGCAGCCGGGGGGTCACCAACGCGTTCTGGCTGCAGAACGGCAAGCGGATCCAGAAGGACACCCGAATCCCCTCCCACCTGCCATGAGAACGCGACGCGCACGCAAGAAGCTCCCGAACTGGGCGGTCGGCCTCGTCCTCGTGGTGGTCGTCGCCGCCGCGTCGTTCCTCGCCTACACGAAGAAGCTTCCGTGGTCCCACACGTTCACGGTCCACGCGGTCTTCACGACCTCCCAGAACGTCAACAAGAACTCGCCGGTGCGCATCGCCGGCGTCAACGTCGGCAAGGTCACCGGCATCGAGCACCTCACCTCGAGCGACCCGGGATACGCGGCGGCGACAAGCGATGCCAGCGGCAAGCCCAATGGCCAGCAGGCGACCGTCGTGGACATGGAGATCCAGGACGACGGCCTGCCGCTCCATTCCGACGCGACGATGAGCCTTCGCCCGCGCCTCTTCCTCGAGGGCAACCTCTTCATCGACCTCCACCCGGGAACGCCGGAGTCCGCGGACGTCAGCGACGGCTACACGTTCCCCGAGAGCCAGACCTCCGTCTCGGTCCAGCTCGACCAGGTGCTGACCACCCTGCAGTCGGACGTGCGGGCGAACCTGCAGATCTTCCTCCACCAGCTCGGCGACGCGTTCATCAAGTACCACGGTGCAGAGGGGTTCCGCGAGCTGTACGCAAGCTCTGGCCCCGCGTTCAAGAACGCCTCCCTGGTCAACGCCGCGCTGCTCGGCACGCAGACGCACGACCTCTCGAACCTCGTCAAGGACCTCGACTCGACGGTCGCCGCGCTCGATCACAACGAGGCCGCCCTCAAGGGCCTCGTCACCAACTTCCGGGTCGTCACCGGCTCGTTCGCCGCTCAGGACACCGCCCTCGCCAAGGGTGTCTCGGAGCTGCCCGGCTTGCTTGACGCGGCGAAGCCCGCGCTCACCGCGCTGAACCGCTCCTTCCCGCCCGTGCGCGCGTTCGCCGTGGAGGCGCTGCCGGGCGTGCGCTCCACTCCGTCCACGCTCGACGCCGCAACGCCGCTGCTCCACCAGCTCCGCGAGCTGATGTCGAAGTCCGAGCTCCGCGGCCTCACGCACGACCTGCGCCCGGCGATTCCGGACCTGACGCAGCTCACGAGGCGGACCATCCCGTTCCTCCACCAGACCCGGGCGCTCTCGAGCTGCTTCAACCAGGTGATCATCCCGTGGTCGAACTCCCACGTCACCGATCCCGACTTCCCGACGCCGAAGATCTACCAGGAGACCGCCTACGGACTCGAGGGGATCGCCGGCGAGAGCCGCACCGGGGACGCCAACGGCCAGTACGTCCGGGTCGAGGGCGCGAGCGGCCCCGACGCCGTGCAGACGACGGACTCCGAGACGGGCAACGCGCTCTTCGGGCTGGACACCCCGCTGGGCCTGAACGGCGGCCGGCCCGCGGTCTCCTCGTCCGAGAAGCCCCCGTACCGGCCGGACGTCCCGTGCGAGACGCAGGAGCCGCCCAACCTCAACTCGGGCGGGATCTCCTCCGGACCCAATCCCGCGAAGTCGAGCACGCCGACGGCGACCGCGGCCGACAAGCAGCTGATGTCGATGGCCTCCAAGGCCGCGAGCCTCCAGAAGGACGGCAAGAACGGCGCGGTCAACAAGCTCGTCGCCAACGCGTTCTCCTCCTGGGAGAAGCAGACGAAGAAGGCGGGCGGCTGATGGCGGTCGCGATTCGCAAGAACCTCCGCAACTTCGTGGCGATCGTGGTGCTCCTGATCGTCGCGATCCTGACGAGCTACGTCATCCTGCAGCACCAGCGCCTGCGGATCCCGATCCTGGAGTCCAAGCCGTTCGAGCTGAAGGCGGACTTCCAGACTGCGCAGGCGGTCGTGCCCGGCCAGGGGCAGACGATTCAGGTGGCCGGCGTGCCGATCGGCGATGTCGAGGACGTCCAGCTCGTCAACGGGACGGCGCAGGTGACGTTCGGCATCGAGACCAAGTACCTGCCGGTCTACAAGAACGCGACGCTCCTCCTGCGCCCCCGGACCGGCCTGGACGACATGTTCTTCCAGCTCGACCCGGGGACCAAGAGCGCCGGCGAGATGCCCGAGGGCGGGACGATCCCGGTGGCCAACACCGCGCCCGACGTCAACCTCGACGAGGTCCTCTCCGAGCTCGACGGTGACACGCGCGCGTACCTGCGGATCCTGCTCGTCGGCGGCGGTCAGGGGCTCAAGGGGCAGTCGAAGGCTCTCGGCAAGCTCCTCGGCAGCGTCGGCCCGCTGAATCACGACGTCGCGCGCGTCTCCAAGCTCGTCGCCCAGCGCCGTCAGAACCTCGCCGACCTCGTGCACAACCTCGGCGACCTCACGAAGGAGGTCGGCAAGCACTCGGGCGACGTCAACCAGCTGGTCACCGAGTCGAACTCGGCGCTCTCCGCAATCGCCGTCCAGGACCCGGACGTCCAGCGCGCCGTAGCCGACCTTCCGGGCGCGGTCTCCAAGCTCCACAACGCCCTCGACGCGACGACGCCGTTCGCCAACGCGCTCGGGTCCTCGTTCAACGACCTGCGGCCGTTCGCGCGCAACCTGCCGGGCCTTAACTCCTCGCTCACCGAGCTCTCGAACACCGCCACCCCGATCATCAAGAACAGGATCCGCCCGCTGGTGCGCGCCGCGCGTCCCGACATCCCGCCGCTGCGCGGCGCCGCCAACAAGCTCTCCAGCGCCACGCCCAAGCTGACCGGCGTCGCCCACGAGATCAACCGTCTCGGGAACATGGCGGCCTACAACCCGAAGGGTGCGAACCCTCCGGGCAGCCCGGGGCGCGACGAGGGCTACCTCTACTGGGTCGCCTGGCTCGGGCACAACGGCAACCTGGTGTTCGACTCCCAGGACGCGAACGGCCTCTTCCGGCGCATCTACCTCACGGCGAGCTGCGCCGACATCCAGAACCTCCTGTCAAGCAACCCCCTTGCGGGCGCCATCAGCGGGCTCGACCGGCTGACCGGTCTCGGCGACCCGTGTCACCTGTGATCGACTGATGCAGAAGCAGGCACCCTCACTCGGCCGGATCCTCATCGCCATCGGCTTCACGCTGTCGTGCTTCGGCCTGATCCTCTTCCTGTGGGTCGCCTTCGGCGGCCCGATCCCGCTGCAGCCGGAGGGCTACAAGTTCACGGCGTACTTCCCCGAGGCGACCAACCTCGCGCAGGAGTCCGACGTGCGGATCGGCGGCGTCTCCGTCGGCAAGGTCAAGTCGGTCTCGCTGGCGCCGACCGAGGATCGGGTCGACGGCAAGGACACCACCCAGGCCGAGATCGAGATCGACCCGCAGTACGCGCCGATCTCGAATGACGCCCGGGCGATCCTGCGCCAGAAGACCCTGCTCGGCGAGACCTACATCGAGCTGACCTCGGGCACCAACCCGAACGGCAACCCGGCCCCGGTGTCGCTCGGCGCCGCCTCGAACGCTTCCGACACGCAGGCCAAGAACCTCGAGGCGATCCCGGAGGGCGGAACCCTCGGCGTCCAGCGAACCCAGCAGGCAACCCAGATCGACGAGATCTTCAACGCCCTGGACGAGCAGACGCGCACGGCGTTCCAGGACTGGTTGCAGAACTCGGCGGTCGCCATCAAGGGCCGCGGGCTCGACCTGAACGACGCCCTCGGCAACCTCGGGCCGTTCGCGTCGGACACCTCGAACATCCTCGAAGTCCTGCACCGCCAGCAGCAGGCCGTGACCGGGCTCGTGCGCGACACCGGGACGGTCTTCAACGCGCTTTCGGCACGCGACCACGAGCTGGCGGGGGCGATCACCGGCTCGAACGACGTCTTCAACGCGATCCAGTCGCAGGACGCGGCGCTGCGCCAGACGTTCCAGATCCTGCCGACGTTCCAGCACGAGAGCCTCCTGACCCTGCAGCGGCTCGACCGCTTCCGGGCGAACACGGATCCGCTGGTCAAGAAGCTCCTCCCGGTTGCCAACGACATCTCGCCGACGCTGCACTCCGTGCGCCAGCTCTCGCCGCCGCTGAAGCACCTGTTCGTCGACCTGAACCCGCTGATCGACGCCGCCAAGCGGGGCCTGCCGGCGACGTCGAGCTTCCTCACCAAGCTCCGCCCGACCCTCAACGCCCTCGACCCGTTCCTCGCGAACCTCAACCCCGTCGTCAACTTCCTCGACGCCTACAAGAAGGACATCACCAACTTCATCTCCAACCCCGAGACGGGCTTCTCGGTCCTGAAGCGGGTCCCGGGGCAGCCGGCGCCGCGCTTCTCCCTGCGCGTCCTCAGCTACTTCAGCCCGGAGACGCTCTCGACCTTCGCGAGCCGCCTCAACACAAACCGCGGGGCCGCCTACTTCCCGCCGAACGGCATCATCGCGCAGGGTGCCGCGCACAAGGGCATCTTCCCCAACTGGGACTGCAAGAACCTCGACTACTCGGTCGGGACGCCGCCCTCGGGCCAGAACACGGACGAGAACCCGCTCGTCGCCGGCCAGCCGAACCCCTATGGCTCCAGCGTCAACGCCGGCCAGAAGACGAACAACGGGTTCGCGCCGTGCTTCGTCGAGAAGAAGTTCCCCTCGAAGTTCGGCGGCAAGGACTACCCGCAGATCACGCCCGAGCCCTAGGCGCATTAGCATCGCGCCCGTGTCCTCGAAGGAAGACGCCGCCGCCTGGGCCGAGACCGTCCAGAGGATCGCCGCCAAGCGCGAGCTGGCCTACAACGCGGTCGGCGGGCTCAACCCGGTGGACGGCCCGGTTGCGCTCTGCCCCGGCGGCACCAACCGCGTGGTCGGCCAGATCGAGCCCGAGTCCTGGGGGGCCGCGTGCGACGCCGACGAGCGCGAGGAGGGCGGGCTGTTCTCGAAGGCGGTGCTCCCCGGTGCGGTCATGGTCAAGGCACACATGCCCGACCTCGCGCAGGTCATGCCGGCCTTCGACGTCGAGTCGATCGAGAAGCGGCCCGACGAGCTCGTCATGCAGAAGGTCGCACGCAAGGTCGAGTTCGAGTCCATCAACTTCAACAAGCGCTTCCTAGCCACCGTGCCGAAGCAGTACGACCCCGTGGCGCTCCGCGAGCTCTTCTCGCCCGGCTTTCTCGACTGGGCCGCGAGCATCGACCACGAGGTCGACTTCGGCGTCCTCGAGAAGCAGATCTACTTCCACTGGACACTCCGCGAGCGCACCGCCGAGGACTACGACCAGGCCCTCAAGGCGGGGGCCGAGCTCTTCCGCCGCGTACGGAAGGAAATGGACGAATCAGGGATCCACACCTACCCGGCGGGCCCGTGGCACGCCGGCCTCGAGCCCTTCCCGGCCGACGTGGGCGCCGCCTAGCGCTCAGGCCTTCGCGAAGCGCTCGCGCAGGTCCTTCTTCGAGAACTTGCCAACCGAGGTCTTCGGGACCTCGTCGATGAACTCGACGTTCTCGGGGATCCACCACTTGGCGACGCGGCCGCCGAGGTGATCCTTGATGTCGTCGGCGCACAGCTCCTCGCACCCCTCCTCGGGCACGACGCATGCGAGCGGGCGCTCGCCCCACTTCTCGTCGGGGACGCCGATGACGCACGCCTCGCGAACCTGCGGGTGGGCCATGATCTCGTTCTCGAGCTCCACCGAGCTGATCCACTCGCCGCCCGACTTCACGAGGTCCTTGGTGCGGTCGACGAGGCGCATGTACCCGTGCCCGTCGATGGTCGCGACGTCGCCGGTGCGCAGCCAGCCGTCCTCGGTGAACGAGCCCGAAGAGCGCTCGTCCTCGTAGTAGCCGGCGGCGATCCACGGGCCGGTGACCTGGAGCTCGCCGCTGGCCTCGCCGTCGCGGGGCAGCTCCGCGTCGCCGCCGGGCTCGACGATCCTGGCGTCGACGAGCGCCACGGGGATCCCGATCGACGCGCGCAGCTCCGCCAGCTCGTCGTTCGAGCCGTCCGCAAGCGTCGACTTGATTCGGCAGACCGAGCCGAGCGGGCTGGTCTCGGTCATCCCCCAGGCCTGGAGGATCGGCATGCCGATCTTCTCCCGGTAGGCCTCGGATAGCGCTCGCGGCACCGCGGAGCCGCCACAGACGATGCGGTCCAGGCTCGAGAGGTCGCGGCCGTCCAGCTCGCCGAGCACTCCGTTCCAGATCGTCGGCACGCCGGCCGCGAGCGTCACCTTTTCGGACTCGATGAGGTCGGCGATGGCGACGGGGGAGAGGTCCGGGCCTGGCATGACGAGGGAGGAGCCCGCGAGGACGGCGGAGTACGCGAGGCCCCAGGCGTTGGCGTGGAACATCGGGACGACCGGCAGGATCACGTCCCGCTCGGAGACGCCGAGCGAGTCCGCGAACATCGTGCCGATGCAGTGCAGCAGCGCCGAGCGGTGCGAGTAGAGAACGCCCTTCGGGTTGCCGGTGGTGCCGCTCGTGTAGCACATCGCCGCGGCACGGCTCTCGTCGTCGACCCGCATGTCGGCGGGCGCGGCGTCCGCGATCAGCTCCTCGTAGTCGACGATGCGCTCATCGTCCGGGATCTCGGCGTCGGCGCCGTCGTCCATGACGACGAAGTGCTTCACGGTCTCCAGCTCGGCCACGTTCGGCCAGAGCAGCGGGATCAGCGAGCGGTCGACGAAGATCGCCTCGTCCGCGGCGTGGTTGGCGATGTAGATGAGCTGCTCGGGAAAGAGGCGGATGTTGAGCGTGTGCAGCACCCGGCCGGTGCAGGGCGCGGCGAAGTAGAGCTCCAGGTGGCGAGAGGTGTTCCAGGCGAACGTGCCGACGCGGGCGTCCTCGGAGAGACCGAGCCCGGCAAGCGCCCCACCGAGCCGCCGCGTGCGCTCGGCCCACTCGCCGTAGTCGATGCGCTCGCGGCCCCCCGGGCTGGCGGTTACGACCGTCTTCTCGGCGAACAGCCGCTCGCAGCGCTCGAACGCGTGCGTGAGCGTCAGCGGGTAATCGGTCATCAGGCCCTTCAAGGTTCTCCTCCTTCTCCAGCGCTCCCTCGCCATCTTCGCCGATGGCGCCCCTTCGAGGGCCGCCCCATATGCTCCGCCGCGCAAAGTTCCTGAGAGACGACAAGGAGAACTGAAAGAAACATGGGTTTGCTTGACGGCAAGGCGGCGATCATCACGGGCTCGGCCCGCGGGATCGGCCGCGCCACGGCGGAGCTCTTCGTCAGCGAGGGCGCAAAGGTCCTCATCAACGACATCGACGGTGACGTCGCCGAGCAGGCGGCCGGCGAGATCGACGGCGAGACCGCGGTCTTCTCCGGCGACCTGACCGCAGACGGAGTTCCGGACGAGGCCGTGAAGACGGCGCTTGACGCCTTCGGCAGCGTCGACATCCTCGTCAACAACGCCGGCTACACGTGGGACGGCGTCGTCCACAAGATGACCGACGAGCAGTTCCAGGCGATGCTCGACATCCACACGATCGTGCCGTTCCGGATGGCCCGCGCGCTTGCGCCGCACTGGCGTGAGGCGGCGAAGGCCGAGGCCGGCGAGGGCAAGGAGAACTTCCGCAAGCTCGTCAACATCACGTCGATCTCCGGCACGATGGGGAACGCCGGCCAGGCCAACTACTCGTCGGCCAAGGCGGGCGTGACCGGGCTGACGAAGACCCTCGCCAAGGAGTGGGGCCAGTTCAAGATCAACGTGAACGCCGTTGCGTTTGGGTTCGTCGAGACGCGCCTCACCCAGGCCAAGGAGAAGGGCGAGAAGCTCGAGACCCATGGCCAGGAGGTCGACCTCGGCATTCCGGAGCAGATGCGGGCGATGGCCTCGATGATGATCCCGCTCGGCCGCCCGGCGCAGCCGGAGGAGGCCGCCGGGCCCGTCCTCTTCCTCTGCTCGCCCCTGGCCAACTACATCCACGGCCAGGTCATCAACGTCACCGGCGGCCAGTTCGTCGGAATGACGACCTGATCTGGGCGAGTCAGTCCCGGGCCTACTCCCCCTGAGACGGCCGCCGCTCCTCCGCGAGCGGCTCGCCCGAGGTCCCGCCGAGGGCCTCGGGCGGCCAGGGCCCGAACCAGTTGTCGCGCGCGCCGTCGATCGTGATCGTGGTTCCCGAGACGAAGTCGCCGGCGGGCGACGCCAGAAACGCCACCAGCCAGGCCATCTCCTCGGGACGTCCGAGGCGCTGAACGGGCACCGAGCGCGCCGCGCCCTTGACCATCACCTCCGGGTACTTCGTCCGGAAGACCTCGGTGTCGAACTGGCCCGCCGCCAGCGCGCAGAGCTTGATGTTGAAGCGCGACCACTCGATCGAGAGCGTCTTCATCATGTTCTCCACGGCGGCGCGGGCGGCGCCCGAGTGGACCATGCCCGGCATGCCGTTGTGGGGGGATAGCGTGACGCTCAGGACCTTGCCGCCGCCCTGGGGGATGAACGCCTTCGTCGCCGCGGCGTGGGTCATGTGCCAGGTCCCCTGGATGTTCAGCTCGATGACGGTGCGAAAGCCCTTGGGCGTGATCGCCTCGGCCGGGCTCAGGAACTGGCCGCCGGCGTTGTTGACGACGACGTCGAGCCGGCCGTGGCGCTCGAGGATGCCGTCGACGAACGCGTCCACGGCCTCCTCGTCGCGGATGTCGAGCGCCGTCGAATCGGCGGAGCCGCCGGCGTCGCGGATCGCGGCGACGGTCTCGGAGAGCGGCTCGGCCCGCCGGCCGCAGCCGGCGACGGTGGCGCCGAGCGCCGCCAGCTCGATGGCCGTTGCGCGCCCGAGCCCGGTCCCGGCTCCCGACACCGCGCAGACCATTCCCTTCAGAAGGTCGGGGGCGAAGATGCTTGAGTGGCCCGGCGCGGCGTCGGTCATCAGCCGGCGGAAGATATCTGTCGCGGCGCATCTGAAGGGTCCGAACGGCGTTTGAGCGCCGCTACGCTGGCTGGCCTCGTGAAGGTTCACGCCGAGCCAAAGCCGCTGACCGCGCCGCTCGCGGAGGGGCAGGAGGGCGCGACCGTGGTCGTGGAGCCCCTGCTCGTCGGCGAGCTCCAATGCCCGCGCGCGATGTTCGAGACGTCGGGCGGCCGCTTCGCCGATCTGCGTTTCCTGGGCATCGGCACGCCGCGGTCACGCTGGCTGTGGGCGCCCTGCCCCGCTTTCCTGATCCACCACCCGAAGGCGGGCCCGTTTCTGGTCGACACGGGGCTGCACCAGTCGGTCGCGACTCAGCCCGCGGCCAACCTGGGCCGCCTCGTGAGCACGTTCGCCAAGCCGCGAATGGAGCAGGGCGACGACCTTCCCGCGCAGCTGCGAACGCGCGGGCTCGAGCCCAAGGACATCAAGACGATCGTCATGACCCACCTGCACTTCGACCACACGTCTGGCATGTCCGAGTTCCCGAGCTCGACCTTCATCGTCACGGCGCCGGAATGGGAGGCGGCAACCACGGACATGCGGCCGCTGCTGCGCGGCTACCGGCCAGAGCACTACGACTACGTCTTCGACTACCGCACGCTCAGCTACGAGGGCCGGGGCATCACGTCCTATTCCACGTTCGGGCGCACCTTCGATCTCTTCGGCGACGGCAGCGTGCGTCTCGCGTTCACGCCAGGTCACTCGGCGGGGCACCAGAGCGTGATCTGCCGGCTCGCCGAGCGCGACCTGGTGATTGCCGGCGACGCGATCTACACCTTTGGCCAGCTCGCCGATGCGCCTGAGCCTCCGCGGCCGGTCGACCGCCACATGTGGCGGCGCTCGGCAAATGAGCTCCGCATGTTCCACGGCCACTATCCGCAGGCCGTGATCGTTCCGGGCCACGACCCGGACCACTGGCAGACGCTCGACAAGCGCTACGAGTAGCGCGAAACGGCCCCTCTCGGCTGCGGTTCGCTCACTGCGTGGCCGCGGTGCCGATGGCCTGGTGCTGGGTGGGAGGGGGATTTGGAGCGAGCGCAACAAACCCCGCCATCGCCGGGGTTCCCGTCGCGGCGGTGGGCTTTGTGGCGCTATGCGCAACAAACCGCGCCACGAGCCCCTGTTCGGCCACGGTGGTGGGGTTGATCGCAGCGAGGCCTGAGTGCAACGCCGCCGCGGCCCGCGCCCGCGCCGCTTGTCTCGTCGCCGATTTCACGGCTGGCGTCTCGTCGCGGCTTCGGTTCGACGCTACGCGGGGTGCGCCGTGCCGGTGCCGGCGGAGCCGGCGGTGCGCTCCCGGCGCGACCGAATCACCGCCCGCCGGCCGCGCTCGTCGAGCACCGTGTACATGTCGCGCACCCGCGCGAAGATCTCCCGCGAGGCCTCGAGCGCCTGCTCGTGCGTGGGGTCCTCGACGACGTCGAACTGCAGGGGCTCGCCGTACTGGACCGTCACCTTCGGGAAGCGAAGCTTCTTCCAGCGCCTGATCCCGGCCGAGCCGTGGATGGCGACCGGAATCACGGGGACCCCGGACTGGAGCGCGAGCCTGCCGGCTCCCGCCTTCGGCTCGCCCAGCTTGCCGGTCCGCGATCGCCCGCCCTCCGCGTACATCCCAACGCAGCCGCCGCGGCCGAGCACGGTGTAGGCGGTCTTGAATGCCTCCTGGTCATGGTGCCCGCGGCGGACCGGGAAGACGCCGCCGACCCGGAAGATCGTGTTGAGGATCGGGTTGCCGTAGAGCTGCGACTTCGCCATGAACTGCACCTTGCGGCGCAGGAAGACGGCCACCATGAAGTGGTCGAGGTTCGAGAAGTGGTTGGGGGTGAGGAGGAAGGCGCCGTCGGCCGGCACGTTCTCGGTCGCGATCGCCCGGCAGCGGTAGACGACCAGGATCCAGGGCGTGAGGATGACCCGCACGAGCTCGTAGGCCCATCCGGGCCTGTGGGTGCGGATCCACTCGTGGAAGTGCTGGAAGTACTCCTCCGGGCGGGCGTCCTTGTAGACCTGGGGCTTGATCTCGGCCATGGGCAAGCGAGCGGCTCGGCGCTCTTTCCGAGCCTACCCTCGGGCTCGCTCGGAGTTACGTCTCCGCGGAGGCCCAGCCGCGCGAACGTTCCACGGCGCGGCGCCAGCCGGCCACGAGCGTCTCGCGCTCGTCCGCCGACATCGATGGCTCGTAGCGCGCCGCCTCGCGCCACTTCTCGGCGACCTCGTCGAGCGTCCAGCGTCCCACGGCGACGCCGGCAAGGTAGGCGGCGCCCAGGGCGGTCGTCTCGGAGATCTCCGGGATGATGACCGGCGCCCCGAGGACGTCCGCCTGGAACTGCATGAGCCAGTCGTTCGCCACCGCGCCCCCATCGGCGCGAAGCTCCGAGAGGGCGGTGCCGGCGGCGGCCTCCTGGGCCCGCACCGCGTCCACCGTCTGGTATGCGATGGCCTCCAGGGCGGCGCGAGCGAGGTGCGCGCGCCCGGTCCCGCGCGTGAGCCCGACGATCGTGCCGCGGGCGTACGGATCCCACCAGGGCGAGCCGAGCCCCGTGAGCGCGGGAACGAAGTACACCCCGTCATTCGACTCCAGGGACCCGGCGAGCTCGCGAGTCTCACCCGCGGCGCCGATGATGCCGAGGCCATCGCGAAGCCATTGGACGGCCGCGCCGGTGACGAAGACGGCCGCCTCCAGGGCGTAGCTCGTGCCCGACTCGAGGCCCCACGCGACCGTTGTCAGCAGGCCCTCCCCGGGCTCGGGCGCGCTGGTTCCCGTGTTGAGGAGGACGAAGCTGCCCGTGCCGTAGGTGTTCTTCGCCATACCCTCGCGCAGGCAGGCCTGTCCGAACAGGGCGGCCTGCTGGTCGCCGGCGATTCCGGCCACGGGAACCTCGCCGCCGAACTCCGTCGTGGTCCCGTAGACCTGGGCCGAGGGCACGGGCTCGGGCAGCGTCGCCGGGTCAACGCCCAGCAGCTCGCACAGCTCGCCGTCCCAGGCGAGCCGGCGGATGTCGAAGAGCAGGGTCCGGGAGGCGTTCGAGTAGTCGGTCAGGTGGCGGCCGGTCAGCTTGAAGGTCAGCCACGAGTCGATCGTGCCGAACACGGCCCCGTCGCGGGCCGCCTCGACGTTCTCGCGGAGCCACTCGATCTTCGTCCCCGAGAAGTAGGGGTCGAGCACCAGCCCGGTTCGCTCGCGGACGAGTTCCTCGTGGCCGGCCTCGCGCAGCTCGTCGCAGCGCGCCGCCGTGCGGCGGTCCTGCCAGACCAGCGCGTTGTGGACGGGCTCGCCGGTCCTGGGGTCCCAGGCGACCACCGTCTCGCGCTGGTTCGTGATCCCGATGCCGTCGAGCTCGGCGCCCTGGATTCCGGCGTCGACGATTGCCTCAACCGCGACCCGCCGAGTGACCTCCCAGATCTCGTTCGCGTCGTGCTCCACCCAGCCCGGCTGCGGGAAGTGCTGAGTGAACTCGCTGTAGGAGCGCCCGGCGATCAGGCCCTCCGCGTCGAAGACGAGGCCGGTGGACCCGGTCGTTCCCTGATCGATGGCGAGGATCACGGGGCGAGACTATCTGCGCACCCCGTACGCACGGGCGATGTCCGCAAGCTGGTGTCCGCGATGGAGGAACCCGCCGAGCGTGCGCCCGGTGGCGCGATGGGCGAGGTCCAGTTCGACCTCGGTGACCGCGAACCCGGCGCGGACCGCGTCGATTGTCATCCCGGTTTCCATCCCGTAGCCGGGTGCGAACGGCAGGACGCTGCGGAGGACGTCCATCCGCATCGCCCGCTGGCCCGAGATCGGGTCGGTTGCCTCGAAGCCGCATCGCCGCTCGATCGCCCAGCGCGAGAAGCGCACGACGATCCCGAAGCCGCCGCCCACCCTCTCCCGGAAGGTGGCGATGGCCAGCGCGTCGTCACCGTCGCGGACCGTGGCGGCGAGCTTCGCGAGCTCGCCGGCGGTCTCGCCGAGGTCACCATCGCAGAGGAGGACGATCGCGCCGGCGGCGGCCGGATCCCCGAGGACGGCCTCGGCAGCTGCCGTCATGTTGCCGCCCTTCCCGTGTGAGCGGCCGCGGCGGACGAGCCTGGCGCCCGCCGCAAGAGCCACGTCGGCCGTGCCGTCGGTGGACGCGTCGTCGGCCACCCAGACCTGGACGCCGGGGATTCCGGCGCGAAGGGAGGCGATCGTCGCGCCGATCCTGTCGGCCTCGTCGTGTGCGGCCACGATGGCGATCGTGGCTGGCTCTTCCGGTGCCATGGGCGGTTATTGTGCCGCGCGCATGGCCGATATCGAGGCACACATCACCGGGACCGTGTGGAAGATCGAGATCGCCGTCGGCGACACGGTGTCCGACGGCGACACCGTCGTGATCCTCGAGTCCATGAAGATGGAGATGCCGGTCGAGGCCGAGGACGACGGCACCGTCGCCGAGATCCGCTGCGAGGAGGGGCAGTCGGTTCAGGAGGGCGATGTGCTGGTCGTGCTCGACTAGTGGGCGAGGTCCTCGTTGATCGTCCGGCCCAAGCCGTTGCGCGGCTGACGCTGTCCAACCCGGACCGCCGCAACGCGCTCGACCACGAGATCCTCGACGCGATCACCGCCAAGCTGCCAGAGCTCGCCGAGGGGATCGACACGCGTTGCGTCCTCATCACCGGCGCCGGCGACATCTTCTCGGCCGGCTACGACATCGGCGGGATCCCCGACTCGACCTTCGAGCGCGACGCCGAGGCCCTGGTGGCGCACCCGTTCGCGGCGGCGATGGAGGCGATCAGCGCACACCCCTATCCGGTCGTAGCCGCCATCAACGGCCACTGCCTGGGCGGGGCGCTCGAGCTGGCGGTGCGCTGTGACCTGCGGATCGCCGCGGCGGGGGCCAAGCTGGGCATGCCCCCGGCAAAGCTGGGGCTGATCTACGGGCACACCGGGCTGCAGCGCTTCGTCGACGTCGTCGGCGTTGCCCGCACCCGCGAGCTGTTCCTGCTGGGCCGTAACGTCGACGCCGCGCACGCGCGCGAGATCGGCCTCGTCAACGAGGTCACGGACGACGACTCGTTGCCCGACGCCGCCGTGGCGCTGGCCGCCGAGCTGGCGGAGAACGCGCCGCTCGCGATGCGGGGCAACAAGCACGCGATCGAGGTGATCGCCGGCAACGCCGCGCTGAGCGCGGAACAGGAGGAGGAGCTCATCGAGCTCCGCCGCTCGTGCTTCGCCTCCGAGGACTTTCGCGAGGGCATCCGCGCGTTCGCCGAGAAGCGCAAGCCCAAGTGGCAAGGGCGCTGACGCCCGCGGTCAGCAGGCGCGCAGGAAGGCGCCGCTGAGCGTCTGCAGGCGGCCGTCGGCGAGGTCGTTGGTTACGCGGACCCTGTTCTCGTGCGTCGTGCTCATGTCCCCCGCCGGCAGGGTCACCTCGTAGGGGTAGCCGGCGGGCAGGGCCGTCCCGTGGCGCAGCTTGAACGTCGCCAGGCGCAGCACCGGCACGTCGTCGCCGACGACCTCGGCGTTCACCGGCTGCTCTGCGCACCTGGCGCTGCTTGGATCGCCCCGCCTGACGCGCCCGCGCGTGTAGTGCAGGCGGAGCTTCAGTGCCGGCGGCTGGCGGCAGTCGCTCCCGGAGCAGTGGCGGAGGTCGGCGAGGTCGGATGCCAGGGCCGCCTTCACACCGGCGTACTCGCTCACGTCGGCGAGGTTCTGGAGCTCGCCCGGATCCACGGCAAGGTCGTAGAGCTCCTCGTCGCCGCTGCGGTGGAGGGCGTACATGAAGCGGTTGGTCCGGATCGCGTCGTATGACTTCGACTCGATCAGCAGGCGCCTGCCGCTGAGCGCATGCGGGTCGGCGGTCGCCGGCAGCAGCGACTCGCCGTCGATCCGGCGGCGCGCTGTTCCGCCCGTCGCGTCGAGGATGGTGGGCGCGATGTCCGCGTTGATCGCCAGGTCCTCGACGTGGACGCCGGCTGGGATCCCGGGGCCCCGCATCAGGAGAGGCACGTGAATCGAAGGCTCGTACAGCCTGACCTTGCCACCGTCGATGCGGTGCTCGCCGTGCATCAGCCCGTTGTCGGACATGTAGATCAGGAGCGTGTTGTGAAGCTCGCCGTTGCGCTGGAGGGCGGCAACGATCTTCGAGACCCCATGGTCGACGCCCTGGAGCGAGGCGAGCTCGCACTGGTACCGGGTTCTGATGTCGGCGATCTGCTGGTCGTCCAGCAGCGGCAGCTTCTGGATCGAAGCAGGCTTGTCCGAGACGTCGGCCTCGTTGAAGCCGGGCGGCTCCGGCAGCGGCTCATCGGCAAATGCGCCGGCGAACCGCGGCGCGGGCTCCGGCCCGTCTGCGCACCGTTGTCCCGACGGGTGGGGACCGCCAACATGCGGCGACTTGTAGGCGACGTAGAGGAAGAACGGCTTCGCAGCCCGTGATCGCCTGTCGATGACGTCGGTCGCCCTCGTGGTGAGGACCCGGTCGACGTAGTCCTGCGGGTCGGCGCCGAACTGGTCGAGGACGCCGTTGTCGTTCAGCTGGTAGTTGTAGTACTTGATCGACCCCGAGACGGCATGGAAGTCGTTCCAGCCTGGTGGGATGAAGGTTGGGCGGTGCTTGTCCCCGTATCCGTTCAGGTACTTGCCCACCTGGCTCGTGTAGTAGCCGTTCTCCTGCATCCACAGGGGCAGGTCGTTGTGCCCGTTGAACTCCTCGAAGCGGTCGAAGCCACCGCGCGGCGGGACGTTGCCGAGGACGTGGTGGTTGTGGGCGTAGTCGCCCGTGAGGAACGTGGCCCGCGACGGGCAGCACTGCGAGAAGTTGACGAAGAAGTTGTCGAAGGTGGCTCCCCGGTCGCCGATCTCGCCGAGCACGTGGGGCATGACGCGCGTCTGCTCGAGCGTCTGGTCGTCGGACATCACGACGACGACGTTGGGGCGCTGCGGCGGCGCCGCCCGAGGCGGGGCGGCGCTGCCGCCGGCCAAGGCGGCGTTGGCGACGAGAAGGCAGGCGAGCACCAGCGCGCCGGCCGGCAGCCACCGGCGCCGCCCCTGCGACCACGCGAATTCCCGGCCCATCGACCCCAAGGACAGCAGGTCTCGAGTGGGCGTGCGTCCCCGGCCGCTTTAGGCTGGGCGTCTACATGCCACGTCTCACGAAGGCTCACCGCGAGCTCGCCGCCTCGGATCCGGTCATGGCCGGGCTGATGGAGCGGATCGGCTCCATGTCGGTCGCGGAGCGACGCCGGCGCCGCGGCCAGACCCCGGACGACGCGTACGGCGCGCTGCTTCGCGCGGTGGTGGGCCAGCAGCTCTCGACGAAGGCGGCGCGAACCATCTACGAGCGGGTCGTGGCGCTCTTCGACGGTGACGAGCCCAGCCCGCAGGCGCTGCTCGACGTGGACGAGCAGACCCTGCGCGGCGCCGGCCTCTCGGGCCGCAAGGTCGAGTACCTCCGCGACCTGGCGGCGCACGTCATGAGCGGCGAGCTCGAGCTCGATCGCCTCGACGAGCTCTCCGACGAGGAGGTCATCGCCGAGGTCACCGCGGTTCGCGGCCTTGGCCGGTGGACGGCGGAGATGTTCCTCATGTTCCACCTCGGCCGCAAGGACGTCGTCTCCGGCGGCGACCTCGGGATCCGCAGAGGAGTGATGCTGGCCTACGGGCTCGAGGAGATGCCGACGCCGGACGAGGTGGTCGAGCGGGCCGACGCATGGCGCCCGCACCGCACCCTCGCCTGCCTCTACCTCTGGGAGGCCGCCGCGGCAACGCCTGTCCAGGCCTGAGGGACCGTCCGAACCCGCTCGTAGCCTGCCGGGCGGTGACGTCGCTCATCAGCTTCGACGAGGCCCTCGCCCTCGGCGAGATCTCCGATCACGCAGGGATCATCGCGCTCGTCGAGCGCGCCTGGGCGGTGCGCACGGAGCGCTTCGGCGACTCGACCGATATGTGCTCGCTGGTCAACGCCAAGTCGGGCGGTTGCTCGGAGGACTGCGGGTTCTGCGCCCAGTCGCGCTACGCGGAGGCCGACACCCCGATGCACGCGATGATGGAGCCGGACCAGATTCTCGAGCACGCCAGGGCCGCCGAGGCCGCCGGCGCGCACCGCTTCTGCATGGTCACGCAGGGCCAGGGACTCTCGAAGCGCGACTTCGAGAAGATCGTCGAGGGCGCGAAGCTGGTTTCCGAGAACACGAACCTCAAGCGCTGCGTCTCGATCGGCCACCTCTCTGCGGATCGTGCCAGGCGCCTGAAGGACGCCGGGGTCCAGCGCGTCCACCACAACGTCGAGAGCGCCCGTTCCTACTACCCAGAGGTCTCGACGACCGTCCGCTACGAGGGGCGCATACGCACGATCGACGCCGTCAAGGACGCCGGCCTGGAGAGCTGTGTCGGCGGGATCCTGAATCTCGGCGAGTCACCGCGACAGCGCGTGGAGATGGCGTTCGAGCTCTCGGAGATCAACCCGACCTCGGTGCCGATCAACCTGCTGAACCCGCGTGCCGGGACCAAGTTCGGCGACCGCGAGCTGATGGACGCCTGGGAGGTCGTCAAGTGGGTTGCGATCTTCCGCCTGATCATCCCCGGCGCCCTGTTCCGCCTCTGCGGCGGCCGCGTCGAAAACCTGGGCGACCTGCAGCCCCTGGCCGTGAAGGCCGGGTTGAACGGGGTCATGATGGGCAACTTCCTCACCACGCTCGGGGCCGAGCCCGCCGACGACCGCGCGATGTTCGAAGAGCTGGGGCTGAACGTCGCGCGCCAGCCCGACAACGGCGCGAACCCGCGACCCGACAACCGCGACGGCTGGCTGGACGGCGAGGCGCCGCGGACGCCGGTCGACGACCTGATCGACAGCCAGGCGGATGCGAACTTCTGGGACCCCTCCACGCAGCTCCGCGTGATCCGCAAGAAGCGCAAGCCGCCGCCCTACCCCGAGCGCGAGGCGGAACCGGCTGGCTGGGGAGATTGACGCTCGGGTGAACGACGTCGCGAAGCGGCTCGACGAGCTCCAACGTGCGGGCCTCGAGCGGAAGCTTCGGCTGGTCGAGGGCCCCCAGGGGCCGCGCGTCATGCTCGGGTCCAGCCAGGTTCTCCTGCTCTGCTCGAACAACTACCTCGGGCTCGCCGACCACCCGCGCGTCCGCCAGGCGGCAGCGGACGCCGCCGAGCGGTTCGGCACCGGGTCCGGCGCGTCGCGGCTGATCTCCGGGAACATGGCCCTCCACGAGACGCTGGAGCGCCGCCTCGCGGAGTTCATCGGGACGGAGTCCTCCCTGCTGTTCGGCTCGGGGTACCTCGCCAACGTCGGAACGATCGCGGCGCTCGCCGACGAGCGGCACATGATCTTCTCGGACGAGCTCAACCATGCGAGCATCATCGACGGCTGCCGCCTTTCCCGCGCGAAGACCTTCGTCTACCGGCATCGCGACCTGGAGCACCTGGAGTGGGCTCTCGAGGAGGCCGGGGCGAGGGGCGCGATGATCGTCACGGACGGCGTCTTCTCCATGGACGGCGATGTCGCGCCCCTCGTGGAGCTCTACGAGCTGTCACGCCGCCACAAGGTGCGGCTCATGGTCGACGACGCCCACGGCCTCGGCGCGCTCGGCCCGGGCGGCCGCGGGTCCGTTGCCGCGGCCGGCCTCGCGGGCAAGGTCGACGTGGTGACGGGAACGCTCGGCAAGTCTCTCGGCAGCTACGGGGCGTTCGTCGGGGTCACCGAGGAGGTCCGGAGGCTCCTCCTCAACACCGCCCGCAGCTTCATCTTCTCGACCGCGCCGCCGCCGCCCGCGGTGGGGGCCGCCCTGGCGGCGCTCGACCTTCTGCGCTCGCGACCCGGCGCCACAGAGCACCTGCGGCGAAACGGCGCCGTGCTGCGCGAGTCGCTGGACGCCTACGGCCTGGACACGGCTGGCTCGCGCACGCAGATCGTGCCCCTCATCGTCGGCGATCCGCGTCTCGCCATGTCGCTCTGCGAGCGTTGCCTGGACCAGGGCGTGTTCGCGCAGGCGATCCGCCCGCCGACCGTCCCCCCGGGCACTTCGCGACTGCGGCTGGCGGTGATGGCCAATCACCGCGAGGACGATCTTCGCGCGGCCGCCAGGGTGATCGCCCGAGTAGCGCATGAGCTCGGGATCGCGGGCGCCACCGATCGTCCCGCGGCTCAGCGCCTCGACCGCGCCGCGTAGACCGTGTCCGGCGCGGCCCGCGGGTGCTTCGTCACCGGTACGGGCACGGAGGTCGGCAAGACCGTGGTCGCCGCCGTCATCGCTAGCTCGCTTGCCGCCCGCGGTGAGCGTGTCGCCGTCTTCAAGCCGGCGGTCAGCGGCTTGGACGAGGGGGGAGAGGCGGACCACGAGCTCCTGCGCCGCGCGAGCGGGTCAGCTCAGAGCGACGACGAGATCGCTCCCTACCGCTACGGGCCGCCCGTGTCGCCGCATCTGGCCGCGGAGCTCGCCGGCGAGCCAATCGACCCGGCGCGCCTCCGCGCTGGGCTGGCGACGGCTCGCGAGGGCGCCGACGCGGTGGTCTGTGAGGGCGTCGGCGGCCTGCTCGTGCCACTCACCCTCGGCTACCTGGTGCGCGACTTCGCACGCGACGCGGGGCTGGCGGTTGTGGTGGTCGCGTCGCCGGGTCTCGGCACGATCAACCACACGCTGCTGACGGTCGAGGCGGTGCGGGCCGTCGGCCTGGACGTCGCGCTCGTCGTGATCAACCCCTGGCCCGAGGAACCTGCCGAGATCGAGCGCTCGAACCTCGAATCCCTGCGGCGACTGTGCGGGGCCGAGGTTGGGACGCTCGCGCGCCTCGATCTGGCGGGGCCGGGCTCCTGGCCGCGGCTGCGGGTGCCGGGTCTGGCCTAGCGGGCGCCGACGAGCTCGGCGGCCGCCTCGCCCTCGGGTGCCGCGAACGCCTCGGCCTCTGTCACCGCAGGGGTCGGAGCGTTAGCGGCCCTACCGCGCAGCAGGACAACCGCGGTGATGGCTCCGGCGAGCGTGACGCCCGTTGCCACCCACATGGCCGACGAGAAGGCATCGATGAACTTGGCCGGGTCGCGGGTTCCGGCCGGGGCGATCGCCTGGAAGACGGCGCCGATCACCGCGATGCCGAGCGTTCCGCCGATCATGCGGTTCATCGAGAGGATGCCGGAGGCGACGCCGGCCTTTGACACCGAGACCGCGTTCATGGCCGCCGTCGACATCGGCGACATCACGAGCGCCATGCCGAGCCCCATCAGGACGAACGAGGGCCAGATGTCCCCGTACGTCGTGCCGACGTGGATCGTCGTCAGCCAGTACAGAGCGCCGGAGACCAGGGTCAGGCCCGCGGCGATCAGCCAGCGTGGCCCGACCTTGTCGGTCAGGCGCCCCGCGACCGGCGCGACCGTGACGATCATCAGCGTCGCCGGCAGGAACCGGACGCCGGCCTCGAGCGGCGAGAGCCCCAGGATGTCCTGCAAGTAGAGGGCGATGAAGAAGAACTGGGACATCATCGCGAAGGTCACGATCAGCGCGATGATGTTCGTGCCGACGAAGTTGCGGCTCCCGAACAGGTGGAACTCGACGATCGGCGCCTTCACGCGCTGCTCGATGAGGACCCATGCGACGAGCGCCACCACGGAGCCGGCGAGGAGGGCGACGATCTGCGGCGAGCCCCATCCCCACTGGTTGCCCTGGATCAGAGCCAGGACCAGCGCGGTGAGCCCGGCGGTCAGGGCGCCGACGCCGAGGTAGTCGACCTCGCGGCCGACGGTCTCGTCGCGGGACTCCTTGACCGCGAACAGGGTGGCGACAACGGCGCCCGCGGCGACCGGGATGTTGATGTAGAAGATCGCCCGCCAGGTGACGTGCTCGGTCAGCAGGCCGCCCAGCACCGGGCCGATGGCGAGCGCGAGCGCGGAGACGCCGGCCCAGGTGCCGATTGCCTTGCCGCGCTCATGCGGCTCGAAGGCGTTGGTCACGATGGAGAGCGTGGCGGGCATCATCAGCGCGCCGCCAACTCCCTGGGTGACGCGGCTGACCACCAGCTCGGCGGTGCTCTGCGCCAAGCCCGCGAAGGCCGAGGAGACCGCGAAGAGAATGACCCCGAGCAGGAACATCCTTCTGCGGCCGAAGATGTCGCCGAGGCGCCCACCGGTTGCGAGCAGCACGGCGAAGCTGAGGGTGTAGCCGTTGATCGTCCACTCGAGGCTCGAAAGGCTCGAACCGAGGTCGCGCTGGATCGACGGCAGCGCCACGTTCACGACCGTGTTGTCGAGCATCATCATGAAGAGCGCGAAGCACATGGCGCCGAGCGTCCACCACTTCGCGTTGGCTTCGTTGATCAGTCTGTGCCGGTAGCTCGTCATCGGGCGATCCTCTTTCGGTGATTGCGGTAGGCCTTGGAGATGTCCTCGCGGCGCATGAGGACGTCGAGGGCGGCATCGAGCTTGCGCCGCTCGAGGTCGTTGAGCGTCCCGACGAACTGCTCGAGGCCCGCCAGCCGGGCCGACATCAGCTGGTCGGCGATCTCCTGCCCCTCGGCGGTCAGCGAGACTCGGCGAACGCGCCGATCGTCGGGATCCTCCTCGCGCGTCGCGAGCGCGCGCTTCACGAGGTCGTCGACGGTGCGGCTGGCGGAGGGGAGAGAGAGGCCGACGTGCTCCGAGACGTCCTTGACCGTGGCTCCCGTCGCGTGGCTTTCACCGGCGAGGGCCACGAGCACCTTCATCTGGGGGAAGTTCAGCCCGCTGTCGTCGATCGCGCGGATGACCGCGCCGCCGTCGGAGCCGAAGGAGCAGAGCATGAACGAGCCAAGGCGCAGCGCGAGCTCGCGCTCGGCGGGCCTGATCTCGGATGCCCTGGGCTGCTTGGAGGCTGCTTCCACGCGAACAATAGTTGCACACGCGAAAGCATTGTGCAAGCAAACGTTATGTGACGTCGCTCACACGGCCGTCCACCCCCTGTGGACTCTCAAGGCTCTACAGCGACCGTGAGGGAGCCCACTTGCGGGGGGCGCGGGGTGAAAGAGGGGCCGGAGGGGCTGTCGCGGCTGGCTCAGCGGATCCGGAAGTTGACCTTGCGCGCTCGGCTCTCGTTGTTCCCGGCGTCGGTCGCTCGCAGGAACACCCGATACCTGCCGGGCGCGGCCGGGAAGTGCTTCGTATGCTCGCCGAAGTGAACGCGGTTGAAGCCAACGTGGCCGCCGCCCTTCCAGGCGCGCCAGCCGGCGAAGTGCAAATGCTTCTTCCCGCGGCGGTAGATCTCGGCGTCGAGCTTCGCCTGCTCGTCGATCCCGTAGCTGAGGGTAGTGCCGCCCTTGCCGAACGCGGTCTTAGCGAGTCGGACCTCGTCCACATGGGGTGGCTTCAGGTCGACGTTGGACTTCGGAACCGGGTCGGGCTCGGTAGACGGATCCCCCGGAGTGGCTGACACCGTCACGGTGCCCTTGACGAACGGGTGGAGCTTGCAGTGGAACTCGTAGGTGCCGGGCTGGTCGAAGCTCACCTGGAAGGAGTCCCCGATGTCGTGGCGCGGGGTGTCCGTTCCCGGGTCTGAGTCGACCTGCTGGCCTCCCGGGCCAGGCCCGGTGATCGAATGCATGGTGTCGGGGCCGATCCAGTACCAGGTCACGTGCTCGCCGAGGTTGACGTGAACGTCCGGATCGGACCACTTGTAGTGGCTCAAGGAGATCCGGCGGTTTGCGGCCAGGGCCGGTGCGGTTGCCAGGGCGAGGGCGAGGAGAAGGGCGAGGGCGAGGAAGGCGGACCGGCGAGTGCCGGCGTTCAGCTGACGATGTACCAACCGTTCATCCCCATGTGCAGGTGGGTGAACACGTGGCAGTGGTAGAACCAGCGCCCGGGGTTGTCCTCGACGAACTCGAAGGTCAGCGACTCCGCCGGCCCCATCGTCTTCGTGTCGATGACGGGGCCCGACGCCGAGGTCCCGGCCGTGCCCGACCCGCTCTGGTCCGTCCAGCGGTGCCCGTGCAGGTGGAAGGTGTGGAAGTCGTCGTCGAGAGCGACCATGTGGAAGGCGACTCGATCGCCGACCTTGGCGCGCAAGGTTGGCGTGTTGCCGGCGTAGGCACGGCCGTTGATGCAGGAGAACTGGTTACGAAGGCCGGTCGCGACCGGTTGGAAGGCGTGGAAGAAGAGGAAGAACTCCTCGTCGGGCGGATTCGGCGCGTTCGGATCGCGGATGATCAGTGGGCCGAACATCCCCTTGAAGACCGGCAGCGGATCCATCGGCCCGTGATCGTGGTAGAGCCAGGTGCCGACCGAGTCGGCGTGCGCCTCCCAGACGTAGGTGAACTTCCGCTTGTGCTGGACGAAGCCGCCCGGGTCCGTGAACTTGCCCTTGTAGGCGCCGTCCATCTCCTCGCTGTAGAAGATCCCGTGAGGGTGGATCGTCGTCGGTGCATCGAGCATGTTCTGGAAGTGGACCGTGACGGTGTCGCCGACGTTGGCCTCGATCAGGGGCCCGGGAATGGTTGCCGGACCGAGCGGCTCCTTGAAATGCGGCGTGTAGGCCCGGTAGGCATATGCCTTGAACTTCGTCTTCCCCTTGACCGGCTTCCCCATCATCTGGTCGCGCCCGGTCGGGACGATGTCCCACTTGACCTCCTCGGCGCGGATCCAGTACACGGGCCCGGGAGCCGCCTTCGCCGCCGTGCGATCCGCGGCCAGGACAGTCGTGGCGCCCTCGCCGTCCTCGGCCGCCGCGACCTTGGGCGGCACGGGTAGCTCGTTCGCGAGCTTGCCGACGTCCGTGTGGCTGTTCAGGGCAACTCGATGCCCGGCGAGCGTGCAGACGAACGCCGCCCCGCCCGCGGAGAGGAGCTGCCGCCTGTCGAATTCCCCGAAGCCCACTCGATGCGCCCCTAGCCTCGCGCCACGGACCCGGCCCTCACCGCTTGACGGTCAGGTCCATCACCATGGTCTCGGGATGGATCGTGCACACGAAGTGGTACTTGCCGGGCTTCGTGAACTTCTTCTTGAACGTGAAGTCCGAACTCGCGGTATTGGACCGAAACTGCCTCTTCTTGACGCCCTTCGGCGCCTTCTGAAGGGTGACGTTGTGCGACTGGGTGTTCGCGTTCGACCACCTCCAGACGACCTTGCCGCCCTTCTTCTGGTTGATCTTGCTCGGCGAGTAGAAGTTGTCCTTGACCGCGACGTGCACGGGCTTTGGTGGCTTCGGCTTCGGCTTCGCAGACGCCCCCCCGCCGAGCGGCAGCACGATTGCCGCGACGGCGACGAGACCCGCCGCCGTCGCCCTGATTCCGCGCCTCATGCGGAGCACGGGCCCTTCACGAGGAACTGCTTGTAGTGCTTGTACTTCGGGTGGCTGTGGACGTCCCACGACTCCTCCTGCCTGCAGCCGGGGTACACCGTCACGTAGCTGAACAGCTCCCCGAACTGGCCTCCGGCACCGGCCGAGCTCCCGGTGCCGAACGGCGGAGCCGGCAGGCTGCTGGGGCACGGGCTCGGGTAGAGCTGGAGCTGCGTCTGCGTGGCCCCGGCCTGGACATCCTGCGTGTTGGTCGAGTTGTTGTCGAAGCAGTTGTGGCTGCCGGAGCCGTCGTTGTAGAAGTCGTAGCGGTTCTTGTCCTTGCCGCCGCGGCTCATCTTGTTGTCGTACATCTGGTTGTACTGGTTGAGTGCGTCCCCACCCGTGTTCGTGACGTCGGAGAACTCCGCGGCTCCCCAGAAGAAGTGGCCGAAGACCTGGTTGTTGTAGACCTTCCAGCGGGTCGTCCCGTCGAGGAGGACGCCGATTCCGGTCGGGTAGTGGACGTCGCCCTTGCCCGTGGGCCCAACCGACTTCACCGGCGAGTTCGGCTTGTAGTAGTCGAAGTTGTTCCAGAAGATCTGGTTGTTGTGGATCTTCCCGGTGCTGGCCGGCTCGAAGTCCTCCGAGTCCAGGGTGTTGGGGACGATGCCCGCGCCGTTGTTGTAGACGACGTTGTTGTGGATGTCGACGTACTTCGAGTTCGTCCCGGAGTAGCCGAGGACGTTCTTGAACATCTTGTTGCCGCTGATGTCGGTCCACTTGGGCTTGGCGCCGGCCTTGACCGGGTTGCCCTGCGGGGGCGTCTCGCCGATGTAGATGCCGGAGTCGCCGTGGCCCCACTCCTTGCCGTTGGTGATCGAGCCGCCGATGCAGTGCTTGGCGAAGAGGCCGTAGCTCTTGTTGAACGACGCCCAGTCATGGTCCATCGTGAATCCGTGGCAGGTCTCCGACGACTCGTCCGCGGCATGGATGAAGACGCCGTTGGCCGCGTAGTTCTTCACCCAGAGGTTCTTGACGGTGAGGCGGTTGACGTTCTCCCCCTCGACGCCGTTCTGGGCGGCGCCTGAGCCGCCGGGCCCGCTGACCACGGCATGCTTGCCGTTCAGGACGACCTTGCCGGGATTCTTGCCGGTTCCCTTGATCGTCAGGCCGTCGTACTTGTGGCCCTTGAGGATGACGCCCTCTGCGTAGGTGCCCGGGTCGATCGCGACGACCGACTTCGATCCCTTATTGACGGCGTCGACCGCCTTCTGGATCTTCGAGTACTTGCAGCCGTGCTTGCAGACCTCGTAGGTCTTCTTGCCGCCGTGCGCGCTCGCGAGCGCGGGCACCGCAAGGACCGCCAGGACAACAACAACCAGAGCACCAAGACTCCGCCTCAAACCGAACTCCTCTCGAGTGCAGCGTGAACGCTGCGAAACCGCCAACTTGCTGGGCACAAAGATATTGCAACGCGGTGTTCCGTGCGCAGGCGAGCGTGTCGGATGTCCGCGTGCGGACGTGGCGGCGCCGCGGTGACATTGCCGCCGCGGAGCGGGCTAGGGTCGCCGGCGTCGATGAACGAGTCGATCGGCGAGCTCGACAAGCGCAGCGTCTGGCACCCGTTCACCCAGCAGCGGGGCTGGTGCGACGAGGACCCGGTCGTCATCGAGAGCGGCGACGGGACAGACCTGATCGACGCCGAGGGCCGGCGCTACATCGACGGCGTCTCGTCGCTCTGGTGCAACGTGCACGGGCATCGTCATGCCGGGATCGACGCCGCGATCCGCGCGCAGCTCGGCCGCGTGGCGCACTCGACGATGCTCGGCCTGACTCATCCCGGCGCCGCCGAGCTGGCCGCGCGGCTGGTCGCGGTCACCCCGCCGGGCCTCGAGCGGGTCTTCTACTCGGAGTCCGGCTCGACCGCTGTGGAGATCGCCCTGAAGATGGCGTTCCAGTTCCACCAGCAGGCGGGAGCGGGCGCGCGGACGTCGTTCGTCACGCTCGAGAACGCCTACCACGGCGACACGATCGGCTCCGTCTCGGTGGGCGGCATCGACCTCTTCCACGGCGCCTACGGGCCGTTGCTATTCGAGTCGCACAGGGTCCGCCCGGGCGACGACGCCGCGCTGGAGGCCATGCTCGAGGAGCAGGGGCAGGAGATCTGCGCGGTGATCGTCGAGCCGCTGGTTCAGGGCGCCGCCGGAATCCTCGTGCAGCCACCCGGCTTCCTGCGGCGCGTGCGTGAGCTCTGCGATGCCCACGGAATCCTGCTGATCTGCGACGAGGTGGCGACCGGCTTCGGCCGCACCGGGACGATGTTCGCCTGCGAGCAGGAGCGCGTCGCGCCGGATCTGCTCTGCCTCGGCAAAGGCCTCACCGGCGGCTACCTGCCGCTGGCCGCGACGCTGACGACGGCCGAGGTCTACGAGGGCTTCCTCGGCGCGGCGGAGGAGTCGCGCACCTTCTTTCACGGCCACACCTTCACCGGCAACCCGCTGGGCTGCGCGGCGGCGATCGCCAGCCTCGAGGCGTTCGAGGCCGAGGCGACGCTGCTGCGGCTGCAGCCCAAGATCCGGCTGCTGGCGGATCTGCTCGGCGACGTCGCGGCCATGGACGAGGTCGCGGAGGTGCGGGGCCGCGGGTTCATGGTTGGCGTGGACCTGGGCGAGCACGACCCGCAGCTGCGGCTTGGCCACCGCGTTGCCCTCGAGGCCCGCAGGCGCGGCGCGATCATCCGCCCGCTCGGCGACACGATCGTGCTGATGCCGCCGCTCGCGATCTCGAAGGCGGACCTGCGGCGGCTGGTGGAGATCACGGGCCAATCGATTCGCGCGGCCGTGGCGGCTCTAGACGAGTCGCAGGGGCTGGGTGGAGCGGTGGCGCCGCCGGCGCCAGCGGAGCTCCGCGAGGCCGCGTAGCCCGCCGGCGTCCGCGCCGCGGCCGACATGCAAGTTGGTCGGCCCTGGGCCGACAAATATGCATCTTGGCGGTACCGGGGCGAATAATTCGAGTGTGATGAAGGTGCTCGGGCGCCGTAGTGGGGGCGTGGAGGAAGCGATGACTGCTCCCGCGCAGGCGATGCCGACGGAGGCCGACGTCGCGTTCGAGGCGCTCTACCGATCGAGCCGGGACGACGTGTTCGGCTATGTCGCCGGACTGCTGCGGGATCGCTCCGCCGCCGAGGACGTGACGGCGCTCGCCTTCGAGCGCGCCTATCGCAAGCGCAAGAGCTTCGACCCGCGCCGCGGCACCCACCGGGGGTGGCTGTTCGGCATCGCAAGAAACGCCGCCCTCGACGAGTTGCGCCGGCGCTCGCGCCTTGCCGAGCTCGTCAGCGAGCCGGTCGACGACATGCCGGGCCCCGACGAGGGCGCCGAGGTCGCACTGCGCAGGGCCGCTCTTCGGAAGGCGATGGTGAAGCTCACCGCCCGCGAGCGCGAGCTCATCTCGTTGAAGTTCTTTGCGGGTCTCGCGAACCGCGAGATCGCCGACGTGATCGGCACCAGCGAGACCAACGCAGGGACCCGCCTTCACCGTGTCATCGAAAAGCTGAGGAGGGCCTGCGATGAGGCTGCCTGACCCGTTCCGCCGCCGCGAGTCCGACGAGCGGCTTGCCGCCGAGGTCGAGCGCGAGCTCCAGGCCGTCGACGGCGCGCTCGCCGGCCTCGAGATGCACCCCGACTTCGACGAGATCGCGGCCCTTGCCGTCGCGATTCGTGACGAGCGTCCCACGGTCGATGACGAGTTCGCGGCGCTTCTCGACGAGCGCGCCGCCGCCGGGTTCTCCCGGCCCGAGCGCGACATGCGCGCGCCGGCGGCGATGTCGAAGCTGGGCGAGCGGCTCACGGCCGTGCGTCCGCGCCGGCTGCTCACCGTCGCCGGCGCGGCGGCCACGCTGCTGATCGTCGTGGGCGTCTCGATCTCGGCGCTGAAGAGCACAGGCGGGTCGTCGAGCTCGAGCTCCCAGGTCCTCACCGGTACGACGAGCTCCGCTCCTGCGGCCTCGGCGGGTCAGGCAGCGTCTGCGGGCGGCGAGGCAGCGGGAGGATCGGCTGGCGGAGCCGCCGTAGGTGACAGTGCCCGGGTCCAGGACGAGCTGAAGCCCCTCTCCGCGCCGGCAACGCCGACCGTGGCCGGGTCGCCGGACCAATTCACCCGCGTGCAGCGGGACGCCGCCGAGCCGTCCCTAACCGCCAACCGCAAGGTCGCCCAGAAGGCGACGCTGACGATCTCGACCGATCCCGACAAGGTCCGTTCCATCTCCTCGTCGGTAACCGCGATCGTGGCGCGCTACCACGGCCTGGTGATCTCCTCGTCGATCACCTCGGGTAGAGGCTCGCCGCCGCCTCCCGGCTCGCCCGAGCCGCTGCCGTTCTCGACGGGCGCGCTCGGCGCGGAGTTCCAGCTGCGGATCCCGGCAAACAAGCTCAACGCGGCGCTCGACGACCTCTCCAAGCTCGGCCTCGTCGTCTCGCGTGAGCAGGGGACGCAGGACATCACGAGCCGCTTCGTCGACACGCGGAAGCAGATCAAGGACCTGGAGGACGAGCGCGACCAGCTGATCTCACAGCTCAGCCAGGCGGTCACGCAGGAGGCCATCGACGCGATCAACGCGCGCCTGAAGGTGGTCCGCACCGAGATCGACCACGCGCACGCGAACCTCGGCCACCTCCAGCAGCGCGCCGCGATCGTGCCGGTGCACGTCTCCGTCGTGGCCAAGGGTGCGGGCGGCGGGAACGGCGGCGGGTTCGACCTCGGCGACGCGACTCACGACGCCGGCCGCGTCCTCGTCGTCGGCGCCGGCGTGCTCCTCGTCACCCTCGCGGTGGTCGTGCCGCTCGGGCTGATCGCGGCGATCGTCTGGTTCGCGGTCTCACGGACGCGGCGGAGCCGCCGCGAGCGCGCCCTCGACTAGCCGTCGTAGGGCGTGAAGTCCGCCTTGCGGGCGCCGCAGACCGGGCAGAACCAGTCGTCCGGGATGTCGTCGAACGAGGTCCCTGGCGCGATGCCGCCGTCGGGGTCGCCCTCGTCGGGGTCGTAGATGAACCCGCAGGACTCGCAGATCCAGAGCTGTTTGGTCTCGGTTCCGGCCTCCATCGCCGCGAGGGTACCGACTGGATGCGGGCCAGGGATCACCGGTGTCAGGCACGCTTCATTAAGCGTGCCTGACACCATTAAGGTGGGTGCATGAGTGGCGGAGAGCCTCGCCCGGCAGCGACCGTGATCGTCGCGCGACACGGCGGGCGCCACTCCGAGCGCGGGCTCGAGCTGCTGATGGCCCGCCGCAGCCCCGAGGTCCGCTTCATGCCGGACGTCTGGGTCTTCCCGGGCGGCGCGGTGAGCGAGGAGGACCTGGCGGCCTGCGCCGACGCCGCGGACAACGGCGAGTCCGCCCACAGGCTCTGCGCCGCTCGCGAGCTCACCGAGGAGGTCGGCGTCGAGCTCGCCGGCGACGCGGAGCTCCACGCCTGGTCCCGCTGGATCACTCCGGAGCCGGCGCCGATCCGCTTCGACACCCGCTTCTACGTGGCCGCCGGACCGCCCCACGCGAAGCCCGAGCCGGACCTCGAGGAGGTCGTCGAGGTGCGGTGGATCAGCCCGGCCGATGCCCTGGCCGGCCATCGGGAGGGCGAGTTGAAGCTCGTGTTCCCCACGATCAAGCATCTCGAGGGGCTCGAGCCGTACTCCTCCGCCGACGAGCTGATCGCGGCCGCCCGCGAGCGGGTCGTCGAGCCGATCCTCCCGCGCGTCCTCGGCACCGAGGAGAACTGGCGAGTGGTCCTCCCGGGCGATCCGGAATACTGAGCGATGGTGCTGGGAGAGCTCCCGCAGGGAGCCCGGGATGTCTTCGCGAAGTTCATCACGTGCGAGTACGTGACGGTCGACGCGCGCGGCCAGGCGATCGCCTGGCCGGTGACTCCGTATCTGGGAACCGACGCCACCACCCTCGACATCAGCACCGGCGTCGGCTACCCGAAGAAGGCGGACGACGCGGCGCGCCACCCCAAGGTCGCCCAGCTCTTCTCCGATCCGACCGGGTGCGGGATCGAGGCCGCTCCCACCGTGCTCGCGCAGGGCACGGCGACGATCCACGACTCGAACTTCCCCGCCAACCGTGAGCGCTATCGGCGCGAGTCGCTGAGGAAGCTCCCCGCGACCAAGGAGCTCTACCCGCCGAAGTTCATCGAGCCCATCCTCGGCTGGTACTTCGACCGGATCTACGTGAAGATGACCCCCGATCGGGTCCTGGTCTGGCCAAACGGAGACTGCACGAAGGAGCCGGCCGTGTACGGAGCTCCGCTGGACCCACCGGCCGCCACCGGCGAGCCGGCGGCGGACACCGGGGTCAGCCCTCCGGTCTGGGACGACCGCATCGACGAGCTCGGCAGCCGCTACGACTCGGCGGTGCTCGCCTGGGAGGACCCCGACGACCACCCGTTCGCCGTCCGCCTGCCGGTCGCGATCGATCGCGACGCGCGACGCATCCTCTTCCCGAACCCGCCCGCGGGCGTTGCGGTGCGGCTCGGGCCCGCGTGCGTCACCGCGCACAGCCACTCGCCTGAGTTCCTCTGGCAGGAGAACTTCCAGGTTCGCGGCGACCTCGTTCGCGACGGGGGCGCCCTGATGCTCGTGCCCCGGAAGATGGTCGGCGGGTTCGAACTGCCGAAGGAGAGCCGGATCGCGGGCCTGCGGCGCAACTTCTCGAAGGCCCGCCGTTACGCCAGGATCGCGCGCGAGCGCCGCAAGCGCAGGACGTCAGGGTGAAGCGAATCGCGGCTGTGGTTCTTGTTCGCTTCCAAGCTCGGTGAAGACGGGCGACTCGCCGAAACGCTGGATGGCGGCGGTCTACAACGGCTACCCCGTGACGCGCACCTACCGGGCGATAGCGATCTGCTCGGCACGGATACACCCGAAGATCACTGTGGCGACGACGACCGTTGACCCCAATCAGCATGTGGAGGACACGGCCGCGTGTCCCGGCGGCACCGTCGCGGGGACGACCGACGGGGACGCGCCCAGGTTCTGGGAGGCAGGCTTTTTGAACCGGGGCGCCAAGACTCGAGTCAAGGTCTTGGCCGTCTGCGGCTGAACGCGCCGCGACGTGCTCGAGGAACGCCGAGAGCGCGGGCCCGCCCGTGAGCGGACCCGCGTTTGCGCACCCTCGACGCTTAGGAACTAGATCCCGCTGCTCGTCAGCGTGGCGACCTGGATCGCCGTGATCCGGATGTTCTGGGCCTGGATGTTGCTGTTGGTGTTCCCCAGGTCCGTGCAGGACAGCGTCGCGTTCCCGGCGGCGCTGAACGTGTGCGTCGTCTGCATCGCCATCTGCGCCTCGTGAGAGCCGGTCGCCGGAACGTTGACGTCGGACTCGTCCGAGTTGCCGCCCGCGGCCAGCACGCACTGCGCGAGGTCGCCGACGGTCCCCTGCTGATTTCCCTGGAGGGTCGCCAGGATGATGTACGTCCCCGGCTTGGTCACCGCGAGCGTCGCGATCGGGTTCGCCCCCGCGCCCAGCGAGTTCGGCATGGCGATCCCGCTGTTGTGGAACCCGTTGAACGCGGCGTTCGCCGTCCCGGCCGTGGTTGCCGAGTCGGCCTTCGTGGCCGAGTCGGCATTCGTGGCCGAGTCGGCAGCGGTGGCGTGGTCGGCCTCCTTGGCTGTCTTCGCCTTCTTGACAGACAGCTTCGGCGCCTTCTTCTTGATCTCCTTGTCGGCGATCTTCTTGATGTGGTTGTCGCCGCCGCCGGCAATCGCGAAGGTCCCGCCGCCGACGGCGACGATCAGCGCGATCACCGAGATCACGAGGGCCGGCTTCGGCAGCCGGCTCATCCGCTTGAACATACCTACCCCCTTACGGGTCTTTGGGTCTCCCTTAGCCGGGGCCCCGACCCCGACACGAGCGACACTAAGCCTCACCCGCGACCCTGTCAGTGTCGCTTTGGTCTCACTTTGGTCTCACTCTGTGAGATCGTCGGTCAGAGGCCGAGCTGCTTGCCGAGGATCTCCTTCATGACCTCGTCGGTGCCGCCGCCGATCGGTCCGAGCCGGGCATCCCGCACGGCGCGCTCGATGCCGTACTCGCGCATGTAGCCATAGCCGCCGTGGATCTGCAGGCACTCGTCGGCGACCTCCAGGCAGGCGCGCTGGCTGGCGAGCTTCGCCATGGTCACGACCTTGATCGCGTCGCGACCCTCCACGTACTCCCGCAGGGCGTGGTAGGTGAGCGCCCGGCAGGCCTCCATCTTGGTGGCCATGGCTGCGACCTTGTGGCGGATGACCTGAAAGTGGCCGATCGGCCGGCCGAAGGCCTCGCGCTCGAGTGCGTAGGCGACCGCCGTCTCGACCAGCCGGCGCATGCCGCCGACAGCGCCCAGCGCCATCAACAGTCGCTCCCAGGCGAAGTTGGCCATGATCAGCTGGAAGCCGCGGTTCTCGTCTCCGAGCAGGTTCTCCTCGGGGACCTCGACGTCGGTGAAGCTCAGCTCGCCGGTGTCGGATGAGTGCCAGCCCATCTTCTCCAGCTTGCGCGCCACCTCGTAGCCGGGCATCTCGCGCTCGAGCACCAGGAAGCTGATGCCGTGATGACCGCCCTCCTCGGTCGTCTTGACCGCGCAGACGAGCATGTCGGCGCGGACGCCGTTGGTGATGAAGGTCTTCGCGCCGTTGACGACGTAGCCCCCCGGGACCTTCTTCGCGAAGGTCCGGATCGACGCGACGTCGGAGCCGGCGCCGGGCTCGGTGATGCCGAGGGCCGCGATCTTCTCGCCGCTGATCGCGGGTCGCAGCCAGCGGTCGTGCTGCTCCGCGGTCCCGAACCGGAAGATCGGCGGCGTGGCGATGCCGGTGTGGGCTCCGAGGCCCGCGCCGACTCCGCCCGAGGCTCCGGCGTAGGCCAGCTCCTCCGCCCAGACCGCGTCGTGGACCGAGTCGCCGCCCTGGCCTCCGAGCTCGACCGGGTACTTGAGGCCGAGGAAGCCGAGCTCGCCCGCCCGCGGGTAGAGCTGGCGCGGAAACTCGCGGGCCTCCTCCCACGCGTCGACGTTCGGGGCGATCTCCTCGCGTACCCAGCGGTTGATCGTCTCGCGGAGCTCCTCGTGCTCCGGGCCGAACGGCGGGAGCGTGGCCCGCTCGCCGCTGTCCTTGATGACCGGCGCTTCGCTCACGAGCGCGATTCTCCCAGGGCGGGGGAGGAGGGCCCTCGGTGAAACCCGGCGGGCGACTTCCTACTCTCCGGTAGGATTGCTGTGCGTAACGCTTGACGCGGGTCTATGTATCATCATTACGTGTAATAAACGACGTGGCGAGGTATCGACGAGACGTGGAAGCAGCCACCGCTGACAGCACCCAGGGAAACGACGGCAAGGACGCCGCGGCCGAGGCGGCTGCCGCCGCCGGGATCGAGACGGGCAGCGCGGAACCCGGCGGGTTCTCGCTCGAGCTGAACGACGACCAGAAGGAGATCCAGGAGTGGGTCCACGGCTTTGCCGAGGGCGTCGTGCGGCCGGCCGCCGCCGAGTGGGACGAGCGTGAGGAGTTCCCGTGGCCGGTCGTCAAGGAGGCGGCGAAGATCGGGCTCTACGGGTTCGAGGGCCTGGCGCAGTTCTACCTGGAGCCCACCGGGCTCACGATGCCGGTGGTCAACGAGGAGCTCTTCTGGGGCGACGCCGGGATCGGCATGGCGATCATGGGCACGAGCCTCGCCGTCGCCGGCATCTACTCCTCCGGCCAGCCCGAGCAGATGGCCGAGTGGATCCCGCAGTGCTTTGGCACCGCCGACGACCCGCAGGTGGCGGCGTTCTGCTCCTCGGAGCCGGACGCCGGTTCCGACGTCTCCGCGATGCGCACCACTGCCAAGTACGACGAGGCGAAGGACGAGTGGGTGTTGAACGGCCAGAAGGCCTGGGCGACCAACGGCGGCATCGCCAACGTCCACGTCGTCATCGCCTCCGTCGACCGCGAGCTGGGCGCTCGCGGCCATGCCGGCTTCGTGATCCCGCCCGGCACCAAGGGCCTCGAGATGGGCGCGAAGGTGAAGAAGCACGGCATCCGCGCCTCGCACACGGCCGACGTCCACCTGGACGACTGCCGCGTGCCGGGCAGTTGCCTCCTCGGCGGGAAGGAGAAGCTGGACGAGCGTCTCGCGCGCGCCCGCGAGGGCGGCGGCTCCAAGGAGCAGGCGGCCATGAAGACCTTCGAGGTCTCACGCCCCACGGTTGGTGCGATGGCGATCGGCATCGCGCGCGCCGCCTACGAATACGCCCTCGGCTACGCGAAGGAGCGCGAGCAGTTCGGCCGCCCGATCATCGACAACCAGTCGATCGCGTTCACGCTCGCCGACATGAAGATGGAGATCGACGCCGCTCGCCTCCTGGTCTGGCGTGCCGCGTGGATGGGGCGCAACAACAAGCCCTTCAACAACGCCGAGGGCTCGATGTCGAAGCTCAAGGCGGGTGAGGTGGCGGTTTGGGCCACGGAGCGGGCGATCCAGATCCTCGGCGGGAACGGCTACACCAGGGAGTTCCCCGTCGAGCGGATGCACCGCGACGCCAAGATCTACACGATCTTCGAAGGCACCTCGGAGATCCAGCGCCTGGTGATCTCCCGCGCGATCTCCGGCATGAGGATTCGCTGATGGCGGCCTCCACGACTTCCAGGCGCGTCAGCCGCGAGCCCCGCTACGAGGAGGTCGAGCTCCACGGCCATCGGGTCGGGTACCTGCGGGCCGGCGACGGACCGCTCGTGGTGCTCGTCCACGGCATCACCTCGAGCTCTGAGGTGTGGCGCGAGGTCATGCTCCAGCTCGCCGAGACGCACACCGTCATCGCCCCCGACCTGCTCGGACACGGACGCTCGGCGAAGCCCAGGGGCGATTACTCGCTCGGCGCGTACGCAAGCGGCATTCGCGACCTCTTGGGCGTGCTCGGGTTCGAGCGCGGCACGGCCGTCGGGCACTCGCTTGGCGGTGGGATCGCAATGCAGTTCGCCTACCAGTTCCCCGAGTACTGCGAGCGGCTCGTCTTGATGTCCAGTGGCGGCCTGGGCCGCGAGGTCAACCCGCTGCTGCGCGCGGCGACGCTGCCCGGGTCGGAGCTCGTGCTCCCGGTGCTCACCAACTCCTACGCGCTACGTGCCGGCGAGGCGGTCTCCGCCGCCGCCGGCCGGCTTGGCCTGCAGTTCGGCCACGACGTTGCCGAGTTCGCGCGCGGCTACGCGTCGCTCGCCGACTCCAGCGCCCGCCACGCGTTCCTGCACACACTCCGCGCGGTCATCGACCTCGGCGGGCAGCGTGTCAGCGCCCTCGACCGGCTGTACCTGGCCGAGCAGATCCCGCTCCTCGTCATCTGGGGCGCTGCCGACCCGGTGATCCCATCGAGCCACGGCCGCGGCGTCCTCGACCTCGTCCCGAGCGCCAAGCTCGTGGAGCTCGAGGGCGCAGGGCACTTCCCGCAGCTGGACGAGCCCTACCGTGTTGCCCGCGAGCTCGGCGCCTTCCTCGAGGAGACCGAGCCGTATGAGTGGGACCTCGAGGAGATGCGGGCGGCATTGCGTTCCGGACCGGTCACACGGGCATAGTTCCGGGCGGCTGCCCGCGCTAGATTGGGCGCGTGTCGGCGAGTGTTCGTCTCAGGCTTGGGCTCTTGGCGGCGAGCCTCACCGTCGTCCTCTGGCAGGCGTCGGCGGGAGCAGCGGTGCGCTTCGGGGCGCCCCACCCGTTCGCCGCGGGCGACGATCCGAGCGCGGCCCTGGCCGGCGACTTCAACCGCGACGGTAAGCCGGACCTGGCGGTCTCCGACTTCAACGGCTCCTCGCTTGCCGTGCTCACCGGGGACGGCAACGGAGCGTTCGGCGCCCCCACGCTGCTCGCCGGCGGCGTAAATCCGGAGACGCTTGCCGCCGGCAGGCTGGACAAGGGGCCCGACCTCGATCTCGTGAGCGGCACCAACGGCAAGGTCTCCACGTTCTTCGGCCTGCCCGGTTCGTCCTTCGCGCCCGTTTCCTTCTTCGGCAGCTACGAGCTGAACCAGGCACGAGGAACGGTCGTCGCCGACTTCAACAGGGATGGCAAGAACGACGTGGCGGTCGATGAGGACGGCGGGTATGTCCTCGCCTATCTCGGGCACGGGGACGGGACCTTCGGCAAGCAGAAGCAGTACAGGCTCCCCAAGGGCCTGTCCGGTGATCTTGTCGCGAGCCGGGTCAACGGCGACAAGCGCATCGATCTGGTTGCCGCGGGGGCCGGCCCGAAGAGCGTGGACGTCTTCCTGGGCAGGAAGGGCAAACGGAGCTTCGGCCACGCCCGACGCTACCCGGGCCCGCCGTTCGCCGAAACGGTCAGCACCGGAGACCTCAACGGGGACCGGCGTACGGATGTTGTCGCCGTTGGCGGCGCCGCGACCAAGGGGACGAGCCTGGGAGGCTACGAAGTGCTGCTCGGCCGCCCCGGCGGCTTCAGTGCCCGCGGCGTGAAAGAGCTGCCGGGAAGCGCGGGGACCTTTGGCGGCGCGCTTGGCGACCTCGACCGCGACGGCAAGCTCGACCTGATTGTCGGCCGCTTCAACGGCAGGCTCGACATCCTCCGTGGACGGGGCAACGGCAGGTTCGGAAAGCCCCGGGTCATCGGCCTCCCGGCGGGGTCGGACGTCCGCTCGATCACGGTGGCGAGGCTGAACGCCGACAAGCGCCCGGATCTTGTCCTTCCTCAGGGCGAGCCGGACAACGTGCTGGTTCTTCTCGGCAAGCCGTAGGGCTCAGCCGAGCGTCGTATAGCCGCGGCCGGCGGCGTCGAAGCCGAGCAGGTCGCCGCTGGGGTTCTTGCGGTCGCCGTGGTGGTAGGCGCGGACCTCGGCGATCCTGCCGTCCTCGAGGCGGAACCACTCCGTCCCGCGGTTGATGCGCTCCTCGCCCGACCGCAGGTCGCGCCAGGTCATCGCCCACTCGATCACGGCCTCGTCGCCCTGCTCGATCCCGTGGTCGTAGTGCCACTTGGCGTCGAGGTTGTCGATGCCCCACTTGGCGTTCTCCGCGATCTCGCGCCCGTGGTGCGGGCCGAGGCGCGTGTAGTAGTGGGTCGCGTCGTCGGTGAAGTGTGAGGCGACGAGGTCGACGTCGCCCGTGTTCAGCGACTCGTAATAGGAGCGGATGTGGTCGAGGTGCGCCACGGCCGCCCATCATCGCCGATTTGAGGCGCTACTCGACGTTCTCCGTGAAGGTGAAGCCGGCCTCCAGGGAGCGCCGCAGGGGGCAGGTCGTGGCGACGCCTTCGAGGCGCCGGCGCTGCTCCTCGGAGAGGCTTGCCGGCAGCCGCAGGACGATCTCGACGCGCCTCGGTGTCGACTCGTTGTCGTAGCGGACATCCGCCGAGACGCCATCGACGTCCCAGCCCTTGCGCTCGGCGTACATCGCGACCGTGGTCGTCACACAGGAGGCGAGTGCGGCCGGGAGGAGCTCGTGTGGCGCCGGGCCCAGGTCCGTCCCGCCCAGAGCAACGGGCTCGTCGGTGACGAGCGTGTGGCGCCCGTTCACGTCGACCTCCTGCTCGAGGGAGTTGCCGACTCTGGTTGCCGTCGCAGTGAATCCCATTGCGCATGGAGCGTAGGCGCGCCGAGCGCCGCGGTCATTGGTAGATCCCCCGCTGTCTGCTGCGGCTTTCCCGAAGGCAGGGAACCCGCGCCGGTTGCGCTCAGCCCGATGCGAAGCCCGTCGGTGTGCGCTGGAGCTCGTGCCGCTCGACGATCGCGTCGATGAGGCCGTACTCGATCGCCTCCTCCGCAGAGAAGAAGCGGTCGCGATCCATGTCGTCGTGGACCTCCTCGGTGTCGCGGCCCGTGTGCTTGGCGTAGATCTCGTCGACGCGGGCGCGAAGCGCCAGCGCGGCCTCCGCGTGGATCGCCACGTCGGACACCTGCCCCTGGTAGCCGCCCGAGGGCTGGTGGATCAGGATCCTCGCGCTGGGGAGCGAGAGGCGCTTGCCCTTCGTGCCGCCTGCGAGGAGCAATGAGCCCATCGACATCGCGATGCCGAAGCAGATCGTCCTCACGTCGGGCCGGATGTACTGCATCGAGTCGTAGATTGCGAGGCCGGCGTCGACTGAGCCCCCAGGCGAGTTGATGTAGATCGAGACCTCCTTGTCGGGGTCCTCGGCCTCGAGGTGGATGAGCTGGGCGACGACGAGGTTCGCGATGTCGTCGTCGACGGGCTGGCCGATGAAGACGATCCGCTCGCCGAGGAGGCGCGAGTAGATGTCGAAGGCGCGCTCGCCGCGCGACGTCTGCTCGACGACCATTGGGACCAGGGACATTGCGGGCTCCTCTCGCTGGTAGTCTGCAACCAAGCGGTTGCGTATTCGCGACGATACCAAAGCGCAACTATTGGGTTGCGTGTCGAGGAGGCCAAAGATGACTGACGACATCCGAGAGGTGAGGCGCGAGGCGGAATTCGAGGCGAGCCCCGGCGAGCTCTGGGAGGCGCTCACCGACGAGCGCTTGCTCTCGGAGTGGCTGGCCGATGAGGTGGAGCTCGAGCCTGTCGAGGGGGCGCCCCTCCGTGTCCGCGACGGAGACGAGGAGCGTGCGGGCATCGTCACCCGCGTCGAGGAGGAACGCGTGCTCAGCTTCGAGTGGGAGCGGCGGGGCAGCGGTGTCTCCGAGGTCGAGCTGATCGTCGACGCGGTCGCCGGCGGCAGCCGCCTCGTGGTCGTCGAGCGCGCCGTTGCCGGGTCCGTTGCTCTGGCCGGAGCGACGTGGCGCACGAAGCTCACGGCGCTGGCGACCGCGTTGACCCTGGTCGCGGCCTGACGTGGCGGCGGCCGCCGACGCGGTCTTCACCGCGCTCGCGGACCCGACCCGGCGCAGCCTGGTCGAGAGGCTCGCAGGCGGCGGCACGGCGACCGCGAGCGCTCTTGCCGGCGAGCTGCCGATCAGCCGGCAGGCCGTCGCGAAGCACCTGGCCGCGCTCGGGCGCGCCCGGCTCGTGCGCTCGAAGCGGGTGGGCAGGGAGACGCGCTACAGCCTTGACCCGGCGCCGCTGACCGCCGCCGCGGAGTGGATCGCGCGGGTCGGCGGAGAGTGGGATGGACGGCTCGCCGATCTCGAGCGGCTGATGAGCGCGCGGCGAACCGACGGCGGCTGAGCTTCAGAGCGCCGCATGGTGGCGCGCGATGATTCGCGCGAAGTCGCTGCCCGCCGGCAGCGTCCCGAAGGCGCCGCCCCAGTCCTCGCCAAGCCGCGATGCGCAGAACGCGTCGGCGACCGCCGCATCGCCGTGGCGAACCAGGAGCGACCCCTGCAGCACCAGGGCCATCCGCTCGACCAGGCGGCGGGCGCGCGTCTCGATCTCAGCCATGCTCGCCAACTCGTCGCGCAGCCGGCGGGCGGCCGCGTCGAGGCGCGGCTCGGCCCCGGCGGCCTCGCCGACCTCCGCGAAGAACGCGTCGAGCGACCGCGGGCTCCTCGCCATGGTGCGGAGCAGGTCCAAGCACTGGACGTTCCCGGCGCCCTCCCAGATCGAGTTCAGCGGACTCTCGCGGACGAGGCGGGGCATGCCCGACTCCTCCACGTAGCCGTTGCCGCCCAGGCACTCGAGGCACTCGACGGCATGGGGTGGCGTGCGCTTGCAGACCCAGTACTTGAGAACCGGGTTGGCGATCCGCTTGAAGGCCTCCGCCTGCTCGTCGCCGGCCAGCGCCTCGTCGTAGGAGCGCGCGAGGCGAAGGGCGGCGATCGTGGCGGCCTCGGACTCGATGGCGAGGTCGGCGAGGACGTTCTGCATGAGCGGCTGTTCGGCAAGCAACCCGCCGAAGGCCGAGCGGTGCGCGGTGTGGTGGAGCGCCTGGACGAGCGCCGCGCGCATGCCGGCCGCGCTGCCCACCGCGCAGTCGAGTCGTGTGTGGTTGACCATCTCGATGATCGTCCGCACGCCGGCGCCCTCCTCGCCGACCAGGCGAGCCCAGGCGCCCGCGAACTCCACCTCCGACGACGCGTTCGAGCGGTTGCCGAGCTTGTCCTTCAGGCGCACGAGGCGGAAGCGGTTGCGCTCGCCGTCGGGAGTCCAGCGCGGGAAGAGGAAGCACGAGATGCCGCCCTCCGCCTGGGCCAGGACCAGGAACGCGTCGCACATGGGAATGGAGAAGAACCACTTGTGTCCGGTGATCTCGTACTCAGCCCCCGGGCCGCCGCCGTTCAGGGCCCGCGCCACGGTGGTGTTGGCGCGCACGTCCGAGCCGCCCTGCTTCTCGGTCATCCCCATACCGCACAGGGCGCCCGTCTTCGACGTGGCCGGGGCGAACTGCGGATCGTACTCGGCGGAGAGGAAGCGCGGTTCCCACTCCGCCGCGACGTCGGGCTGGTGGCGCAGCGCCGGGATCACCGAGTAGGTCGCCGAAAGCGGGCACCCGATCCCGGCCTCGGCCTGGGCGAAGCAGTAGAAGGCGCCGGCGCGGGCCACATGCGCGCCGGGGCCGGGCGAGCTCCAGGGCGCGGAGTGGACCTCGTGCTGGACGGCGAGGCCGAGCAGGTGGTGCCAGGCGGGGTGGAACTCGATCTCGTTGACCCGGTGGCCGTAGCGGTCGTGGCTGCGAAGCCGGGGCGGGTGCTCGTTCGCGAGGGCCCCGAGCATGCGGACGTCGGCCCGGCCGGTGAGCTCGCCCACCACGTCGAGCCGTTCCTCGGCCCAGCCGGCGCCCTCCCGCTTCACCGCCGCGACGAGGATGCGGTCGGTACGGAAGGCGTTGTGGTCGCCGAGCGGCGGCGGCTGGTTGGTGACCTCGTGGGTGGCCGTGCGTGGCACGGCCAAGAGCCTAGAGCCCGTAGCTGCGGCCGATGAATCTCATGCGGACGGCTTCGCCGTCCTTACATGCTGCTTTCGGGGCTAAAGCCCCTCATCACAGGTCATAGGCCGTAACTGCGGCCTATGACCTCCAGCATGACCTCGTCCGTGCCCGCCCCGATGCGGTTGAGGCGCACGTCGCGGTAGGAGCGCTCGATCTCGTACTCCTTCATGTAGCCGTAGCCGCCGAGGATCTGGACGCACTCGTCGGCGACCTCGCAGCACATCTTCGAGGTCATGAGCTTGACCATCGAGATCTCGCGCACGGGGTACTCGCCGTTGGCGTAGCGCCAGGCCGTCACGTAGTTGAACTGCTTGGCGGCCTCGATCTTCGTGGCCATGTCCGCGAACTTGTGGCGGATCGCCTGGAACTTGCCGATCGGGCGGCCGAAGGCCTCGCGCTCCTTCGCGTACTCGAGGGTCTTCTCGAACATCCGCTCGGCGCCCGCCACGCAGCCCGCCGCGGCCACCATCCGCTCCGACTGGAGCTCCCAGCTGATGTGGTAGAAGCCCTTGCCGAGCTCGCCGAGGATGTTCTCCGCGGGAACCCGGACCTCGTTGAACGCCAGCTCACCGGTGTCCGAGGCGTGCATTCCCATCTTCTCGAGTCGGCGGGAGACCTCGAAGCCCTCCACGTGGTTGCCGTCGTCGTCCTTGAGGTCGACGAGGAAGAGAGTGATGCCGTCGTGGCGCTTCTCTGGGTCGGTCTTGGCGACGAGGAGGATGAAGTCCGCCCGCGGTCCGTTCGTGATGAACGTCTTCGAGCCGCTGATCAGGTAGTCGTCGCCGTCCTTGACCGCCTTGGTGCGAATGCCGGCGACGTCGGAGCCGGCGCCCGGCTCCGTGATGCCGAGGCAGGCGATCTTCTCGCCCTTGATCCCCGGCACGAGATAGCGCTGCTTCTGCTCCTCGGTGCCGAGCAGGTGGATCGGGGGCAGGACCATGTCGCTCTGCACGGCGAATCCCATGTTGGTGCCGCCCGAGCCCGAGTAGCTCATGCACTCGGCGCGGACCAGCGAGTAGTAGTAGTCGCCGCCCTGGCCGCCGTACTCCTCCGGGAAGCAGAGCCCGATGTACCCGAGCTCGCCGGCGCGCTGGAGCGCCGAGTCCGGCCAGAGGGTCTCCTCCCACTCGTTGCGGTGGGGGTAGAGCTCGGCCTTCACCCACGCCTGCATCGACGCGCGCAAGTCCTCGTGCTCGTCGTTGAAGAGCAGGTGGCCCCGCGTGCCCTCGTGCTGAGGCTTGATGACGGTCTCGGTCGCTGCCATGGGCGGGCTCCTTTCCTAAAGGGTGTCAGGCACCGTTTAGGTTTCGTGGCGTCTGCGTAAAGTGTAGAGTAATACTTCACACGTGGGCTTCGAGAAGATCCGATACGAGGTGAGCGACGGCGTCGGCACCATCACGCTCGACGACCCGGACACCCGCAACTCGCTGTCTCCGCAGCTGCTCGGCGAGCTGCTCGAGGCGTTGCGCTCCGCGCGCACCGACGACGCGGTGCGGTGCGTGGTCCTCACCTCCTCTCACGAGAAGGTGTTCTCCTCCGGGGCCAACCTCGGCGCGTTCGGCGCCGACGCGCCGCTGATCGAGCGCCACGCCGGGTCGCAGCGGTTCGTTGAGATCTTCAAGGCGTTCGGCGAGCTGGGCAAGCCCTCGATCGTCGCCGCGAACGGGCACGTGCTCGCCGGCTCGCTGGGGATCGCGCTGGCGTGCGACCTGATCGTCGCGAAGGAGGGCGCGGGGTTCGGGACGCCCGAGATCAACGTCGGCCTCTTCCCGTTCATGATCATGGCGCTCATCTACCGCAACGTTCCGCGGAAGAAGACGAACGAGATGCTCCTGCTCGGCGAGCGGCTCACGGCCGAGGAAGCGCTGGAGGCCGGCATCGTCAACAGGGTCGTGCCCGCCGAGGAGTTCCACGCCGCGGTCGCGGACTGGGCGGCGAAGCTCGCATCGAAGTCGCCGGTGGTCATGAAGCTGGGCAAGGACGCCATGTCCCGCCAGCTGGACATGCCGCTGTACGAGGCGCTCGACTACCTGTGCTCGCAGCTGACGATCGAGCTGTCCACGGAGGACGCGATCGAGGGCGTGACTGCGTTCTTCGAGAAGCGCGAGCCGAACTGGAAGGGGCGCTGATGGCCGACCACAAGCTTCCGGGTACCGCGCCGCTCACCGAGCTGACGGAGCAGCTCCACGACGCGCGCGAGCACGCCAGGCTCGGCGGCGGCGAGGAGAAGATCCAAAAGCAGCACGACGCCGGCAAGCTGACCGCGCGCGAGCGAATCGACCTCCTGGTCGACGAGGGGAGTTTCGTGGAGCTCGGCATCCACGGCGGCCCGCACTTCTCGCAGCGCTCGATGGAGGGCAGGGATGCCCCGGCTGACGGCGTGATCACCGGATGGGGCGACATCGACGGTCGCCGCTGCGCGATCGCCGCCTACGACTTCACCGTCATGGCGGGCTCCATGGGGATGACCGGCGAGATCAAGGTGGGCCGCCTGCGCGAGCTTGCGCTCCAGAAGCGGATCCCGCTCGTCTGGCTGCTGGACTCGGCCGGCGCGCGGATCCAGGAGGCGGCGGGCTCGCTGTTCGCGGGCTCGGGCCACCTCTTCCGCGAGGAGGTGACGATGTCCGGGGTCGTCCCGCTCGTCGCCGGCATGCTCGGCCCGTGCGCGGCGGGCACCGCCTACATCCCGGGGCTCTCGGATTTCGTGCCCATGGTGTCCGGCCAGGGCGCGATGGCGCTCGCCGGGCCGCACCTCACCAAGGCCGTGACCGGCGAGGACATCTCGATGGAGGACCTGGGCGGCGCGAAGGTCCATTGCCGCAAGTCGGGCGTCGGCGACCTCGAGGTCGCCGACGACGAGGAGTGCATCCAGGCGATCAAGACCTACCTCTCCTACTTCCCGTCGAACTGCGAGGAGAAGCCGCCGCTGCGCGAGACGTCGGACCCCGACGACCGGCGCTCCGAGAAGCTCATGGAGATCGTCCCGGAGTCGCCGCGCCAGCCCTACGACATGTACGACGTGATCCGCGAGATCGTCGACGACGGGGAATGGTTCGACATCAAGCCGAAGTTCGCCCGGACGATCATCACCTGCCTCGCCCGCTTCGGCGGCCAGCCCGTGGGCATCGTCGCGAACCAGCCCAAGCAGCTCGGGGGGATCCTCGAGAACGACTCGGCCGACAAGGCCGCCCGCTTCGTCAACCTCTGCGATGCGTTCAGCATCCCGCTCGTCTTCCTGCAGGACGTGCCCGGCTTCATGGTCGGCTCGAAGGTCGAGCACGCCGGCATCATCCGCCACGGCGCGAAGATGCTCTACGCGGTCTCGCGCGCGACTGTCCCGAAGATCACGGTGGTCGTCCGCAAGGCCTACGGCGCCGGCTACTACGTGATGAACGGCAAGGCCTACGAGCCCGACCTGATCGTTGCCTGGCCCGGCGCCGAGATCTCGGTGATGGGCGCCGAGGGCGCGGTCAACATCATCGGCCGCTCGGGCATCGAGGCGGCCGAGGACCCGGACGCCATGCGCGAGACGATGCTCGAGGCGGTCCGCCAGCAGATCGACCCGTACATCGCGGCGAAGAACGCGACGATCGACGACATCATCGACCCGCGGGAGACCCGCCCGACGATCATCAACGGCCTGCGCATGGCGGCCACGAAGAAGGTCGAGCGACCCTGGAGGAAGCACGGAGTGATGCCGGTATGAAGAACAACCGCCCGTCGGCTGCTCCGCTCCGCGTCTGCTGCCGACGGGGTTGGAGGTCGCGTTGAGCCGTTTCGAAGACCCCGTCGTCCTCTCCTGCTCGATCAGCGGGGCGATCGCGAACCGCGACCAGTGCCCGGCCATCCCCTACACGCCCGAGGAGTACGCGGCGGAGGCGAAGCGCGCGGTCGACGAGGGCGCGTCGCAGATCCACATCCACGCGCGCACGCCGGACGGGACGCCGAGCTTCGAGGTCGAGGACTTCCGGGCGATCACGGAGGCGATCAAGGGCGCGGTGGACGACGTGATCATCAACTACTCGACGGGCGCGATCGGGATCCCGATCGAGAAGCGCCTCGAGTACCTGCGCGAGCTCAAGCCAGACGTGGCGGCGCTGAACATGAGCTCGATGAACTACGCCAAGTACTCGAAGCGGCGCAAGGACTTCGTCTTCAACGCCGTGTTCGAGAACTCGTTCGACACGATCATCGGCTTCCTGAAGCCGATGCGCGAGCTCGGGATCAAGCCCGAGCACGAGTGCTTCGACGCGGGCCACATCGCCAACCTCGACCCCCTGATCGACATGGGCCTGCTCGCCGAACCGCTCAACGTCTCGCTCGTGATCGGCGTCAACGGCGGCATCCGCCCGGACACGCGCAACGTCCAGCTCATGTCCGACCAGGTTCCCGGCGGCCCGGCGGGCCCGAACAACTGGCAGGTGATCGGGATCTCCCGCGACCAGTGGAGGCTGCTCGGCGCCTCGCTCGTGCTCGGCGGCAACGTCCGCGCCGGCCTCGAGGACAACCTCTACCTGCCGGACGGCGAAATGGCGCGCTCCAACGGCGACCTGATCGGGAAGGCGCGCCAGATGGCCGAGGACGTCGGCCGGCGCGTCGCGACGGTCGCCGAGGCCCGCGAGCTCCTCGGCGTCCCGAAGCGATGACGGGAGCGCTCGGCGACGTCCGGGTGCTGGACCTCTCGCGGCTCCTGCCCGGAGGGTTCTGCTCGCTCCTGCTCGCCGACCTCGGCGCCGACGTGGTGAAGGTCGAGGACACGGGCATGGGGGACTACGTCCGCTGGGCGCCGCCCTACTACGGCTCGGAAGAGCAGCAGGCGCTCGGCACGCGCTCGGCTCTCTACCTCGCGCTCAACCGCGGCAAGCGCTCGATCCGGATCGACCTGAAGAACGAGGCGGGCCGGGACGCCGTGCTGCGCCTGGTCAAGGACTACGACGTGGTCCTCGAGAGCTATCGGCCCGGGGTCCTCGACAAGCTCGGCTGCGGATACGCGGCGATGCGCGCGGTCAACCCGGGCATCGTCTACTGCTCGATCACCGGCTACGGCCAGACGGGTCCGAACACGGCCCGGGCCGGACACGACATGAACTACCTCGGGCTCATCGGCCTGCTCGGCCTCACCGGCGAGCCGGGCGGCAGGCCGGTGCAGTCGGCCGGCCAGATCGCCGACCTCGGCGGCGGCGCGTTGATGGCCGCCTTCGGGATCATGGCCGCCCTGCGTGAGCGCGAGGGCTCCCGCGAGGGCCAGTTCGTGGACGTCTCGATGGCCGACGGCGCGCTCTCGTGGCTTGCGATGGTTGCCGCCGCGTACCTCTGTGATGGCAGGGTGCCGGAGCGCGGCAGCGAGCAGCTGACCGGGAAGTTCGTCTGTTACTACCCCTACGAGGCCGCCGACGGCTGGGTCACGATGGGCGCCCTCGAGCCGAAGTTCTGGGCCAACTTCTGCCACAACACCGGCCACCCGGAGCTCGTGGAGAAGCAGTTCGAGAGCCCGGGGTCGGAGGCGTGGGAGACGATCGCCGCGATCTTCAAGTCGAAGACGAAGGACGAGTGGCGAGCCTTCAACGACGAGCACGACGCGATGCTCGAGCCCGTGCTGGACCTCGACGAGGCTCTCGACTCCGAGCTGGTGCGCGAGCGCGAGATGGTTGTGGAGGTGGAGCAGCCGGAGCTGGGCCCGGTGCGGCTGCTGGGCGCCCCCGTGAAGCTCTCACGCACGCCCGCCGAACCGATCCGCCCGGCGCCCGCGCTTGGCGAGCACAGCGAAGCGGTGCTCAGCGAAGCCGGCTTCGGGACCGACGAGATCGCCTTGCTGATCGAGTCCGGGGCGGTTGCCGGGCCGGCCGAGGAAGCCGCCGCCGGGCGCTTCATGGCCGCGGACTGATGGCGGCCGAGCCCCGGGCCGACGCCCTCCTGCGCGTCTCCGAGCTGGCGGAGCGCGCCGGCGTGCCGGTCGCGACCGTCCACCACTACCTGCGCGAGGGCCTCCTTCCGGCGCCCGTCAAGACCTCGCGGAACATGGCGTACTACCCGCCCGAGTTCGTCGAGCGGATCAGGCTCATCAAGCAGCTCCAGGAGGAACGGTTCATGCCGCTGCGCCTCATCCGCGAGCTCTTGGACCGCGAGGAGGAGGACCCGGAGCGCCTGCGGGCCATGGTGGAGGTGGAGGACCGGATCCTCGCCGGCGCGATCGAGGGGGAGCGCACGCGAACGGGCGCCGCCGAGGTCCGCGAGCGCTACGACATGCCGAAGGAGGTCCTCGACCGCCTCGAGAAGATCGGCGTCCTCTCGCCCAACTCGCGTGGCTACGGGCCCTCGGACGTGCGGATCATCGAGGCGATCAGCCGCTTCCGCGCCGGCGGGTACGAGGAGGAGATCGGCTTCACGGTCTACGACACCCTCCGCTACAGGCGTGCGCTCCAGGCGCTCGTCAAGGAGGAAGTCGACGTCGTCATGGACCGCCTCGCCGGCAAGCTCGAGCCCGAGGAGGTCATGACGCTGCTGCGCGCCGGCGCCGAGCCGCTCAAGGACCTGATCGCCGCGATGCACACCAAGCTCCTGATCTCCGAGCTCGAGCGTCGCGGCGCCGGCTGACCTACTTACCGGTCGCCAGCGGCTCCTCGATGCCGGCGCGCGCGATGAGCGCGTTGAGCTGCGTCACCGCGAGCTTGACCTGGGCGGGCAGCGTTGCTTCGTCGCCGCGGAAGTGCGTGCCGTTGTAGGTGATGTCGTAGACGAAGCAGTCGGCGCAGCCCTGGGGCGAGGCGTTCTTCTGCGAGGCCAGCTCGGCGGCGTCGAGGCTTCGGCGAAGCGCGGAGAGCTCCGCGTCCGACAGCGAGAAGCTCTTGACCTTGGCGGTCGACGGAAGCCCCTGCGAGACCGTCGCCTTGCCCGACTCGTCCACCACGACCTTCTCGTAGATGCCCGCGATGCCGCCGCTCTTCACGTAGGTGACGAGCGCCGGCTGAGCGCCCGGCTTCGTGGTCGAGGTCGAGGAGTCCTTCGAGCCGCAGCCCGCCGCGAGGGCGAGCAGCGCAACCAGGGGCAGGCCGAATCGAAGCACGCGCACGTCGAGAGGATTACGCGGGAACCGGCGTCCCGTCACGCCGGTCGAGCTCGGCCAGGCGGCGCGTGGCCTCCTGGACCTCGGCGGCAAGCGCTGCGCCCTCGCTTGGGCGAAGCGGAGCGGCCGTGATCCTCACAACCGCCTCGTCGCGGTCGAGCTCCTCGAGCACGATGTGCGGCGGGTGGCTGGTCGGGACCGTCAGCCGCTCCGCCAGGCGCTCCTGGACGTTCGCCGGAGTGATGCGCGAGCTGAAACGGGCGCGGATGTCGACGCGGTCGGGCTCGCGCAGCGGGATCACCGCGAGGTTGAGGACCACGCTGTTCGGCACCAGGACCCGGTCGGCTCCGTCGATGAGGGTCGTGTAGTAGAGGCCGAGCGAGCTGACGATGCCCTCGACGTTGCCGGCCATGGGGCCGCCGCGAAAGCGGACGCGCTCACCCACCCGAAACGGGTGAGTGGAGAGGAGGACAAGGCCGGCGAGGATGTTGCCGAGCGTCTGCTGGGAGGCGAGACCGAGGACCACCGCGGTGAACGCCCCACCCACGGCAAGCGTGCCGGCGTCCAGCCCGGCGATGCGCAGCGCGACGATCGCGCTGACGATCACCGTGACGAAACGGATCATGAAGCCCACCGTTCCCGCCGTCCCCGGCTCCATGCGCCCGAACAGGGCCGGCGCGACCCCGCGGCCCAGGGAGCGAGCCATGCCCCAGCCGAAGACCATGAGGGCGATCACGGTGGCGATTCGCGCCGGCGTCCCGAGCCCGGGGAAGAGCGTGTGGCGGTGCGCGAAGAGGATGAGGACGCCGGCGATCAGCAGCCCGAAGAGCAGCACGCCGCCCCGTGCGCGCGAGGCCTGCGCACGGTCGACCTGGCTGCCCAGTCCGACCTGGCGCCACTGCTCGGTCCTCGATTCGAAGATCGGGCCTTCCCGCTTGAAGATCGGCTTGTCGCGCCTGAAGAGGGACATCCATGCGTGCGTTCCCGATCACCCGCCGATCTACACACGCTGGATTCGGTCGCAACGCACGCTGGTTACGATCCGCACGTGGAGGAGCGCGCGCCGCGAGTCGCAATCGCCGCCGGGGCCGCGGTGGCGCTCGTCGGCCTCGCGATCGCCGCGCTGAGCGATGGCCCGTACCTCGCTGCGAGTGGTCTCAACGCGGGCGTCCTGCTGCTCGGCATCGGCCTGTTCGCGGCGCTCTTCGCCGCACCCTTCGCAATCGAGCGGAGGCTTCGGGGCACCGTCGAGGACCGCGACCAGCGCTGGGAGCGCGCGCTGATCGTCTGGTCGGTCGTGGCGGCGGCGGTCGTCGCCGCCGGCGTGCTGCTGGCGCTCGCCTTCGGGCTGCATGGCTCCACGCTCGGCGGGTCGATCGCCATCGTCGTCCTGCTCGACGGCCTGCTGATCGGCGGGACGCTCGTCGCCTGGATGCTCTCGAACTGAGCGGGGCGCGCGCGAGGGAGGCGCGGAATCCGCTCGTGGCGGCGCCTATACTCCCGATTGACTGGTCAGTCAATCCGGTCAGGAGGACGAGATCCGCGCCGCAGCCATCCAGCTGAACTCCACGGGCGAGTTGCCCCGCAACCTCGCCGAGGCCGAACGGCTGGTGCGCGAGGCCCGTGCGGCCGGAGCGGAGCTCGTGGTGCTGCCGGAGAAGTGGAACCTGCTGGCCGCGGGGGACGTGCTCGAGGCCGGCGCCGAGCCGGTGGACGGGCCCTCCGTGGAGGCGGCCCGCTCGTGGGCGCGGGAGCTCGGAATCCACCTGATCGCCGGCAGCTTCGCCGAGCGCGTCGACGGGGCCGCGCGGCTCTACAACACCTCGCTTCACCTCACGCCGGACGGCGAGATCGCGGCGAGCTACCGGAAGATCCACCTCTTCGACGTCGACGTGGGCGGCGTCGCCTACCGCGAGTCGGAGCGCGAGGCGCCCGGCGAGGAGATCGTCACGAGCGACGCGGGCCCCGTCCGGCTCGGCATGACCGTCTGTTACGACCTGCGCTTCCCCGAGCTCTACCGGATCCTCGCCCTTCGCGGGGCGACGGTGATGACCGTGCCCTCCGCGTTCACCGAGCCCACCGGACGCGGGCACTGGCACGTCCTGGTCCGGGCACGGGCGATCGAGAACCAGGCCTTCGTCGTCGCCGCCGGCCAGGTGGGCGAGGCTCCGCCGCACTACCGCAGCTATGGCCACTCGCTCATCGTCGGCCCCTGGGGCGAGGTGCTGGCCGAGGCGCCCGAGGGCACCGGGATGGCGATCGCCGACCTCGACTTCGAGGAGCTCGAGCGCGTCCGCACCGACCTCCCGTCGCTCGCCAACCGCCAGCCGGACGCCTACCGCTGGCCCCAGGCCGTGGGGACGCGCTGATGGCGAACGCCACCACGGTCGACAAGCGCCGCCAGATCCTCGACGCGGCGATCCGGGTCTTCGCCCGCACCGGGTTCCACGCCTGCCGCGTGTCGGACATCGCCGACGAGGCGGGGGTCGCCTACGGCCTCGTCTACCACTACTTCACGTCGAAGGAGCAGGTCCTCGACGAGCTCTTCACGGAGCGCTGGTCGCTGCTGCTCGCGGCGATCGACGAGGTCGACGAGCAGGACATCCCGGCGCGGCAGAAGCTCGACGCGTGCGCGGGGTTCATCATCGACTCCTACCGCCACGACCCCGAGCTGATGAAGGTCATCGTCGTCGAGGTCACGCGCGCGGCCAACACGTTCGGACGCACCCACCTGCCGGAGATCCGCAAGGCCTACGACTCGATCGCGAAGATCGTGCGCGACGGTCAGGCCAAGGGCGATCTGCGCCCAGACATCGACCCGGCCTTCGCGTCGATGTGGTTCTACGGAGCAATCGAGCAGCTCCTGACCGCGTGGGTGCTCGAGCTGATCCCGGACGGGGCTGCGGACTTCGACCGTGCCCGTCACATGGTGGTCGAGACGATCTGCGGCGGGCTCGACGCTCGCCCGGCTTGACCTTCGTCCAGGTGGGTAGGGTTCACTCCTGATGGACAACGACGTCACGAGACGGCTGCTCTGGGCGGGGATGCTCGCCGCCTGCGGCGCGTTGGCCTCCGTCGCCGCGAACCGCGTCGCCGCGGCGCTTTGGGTCCGCATCTTCAAGGAAGAGCCGCCCGAGTGAGTCCGAACGGGGTACCGCCGCGAGGAGATCGCGCCGACGATCGATCGGTTGGCGAGATGGTGCTCGACGTCTCCGAGCGCGTCTCCATCCTGGTGCGGGAGGAGGTCGAGCTCGCCAAGGCAGAGGTCACCGAGAAGGTCACCAAGCTCCTGCGCGGCTCCGCCGCGGGCATCGCCGCCGGAATCTTCGCGCTGGGGGGCCTGGCAATGGCCATGCACGCCTTCGCCTGGCTCCTCGACGATCTCTTCTTCTCCGATCACATCTGGATCGGGTTCGCGATCGAGGCGCTGCTCTGGTTCGTGATCGCCGGCGTCGCGGGACTGGTGGCCTATCGCTCGGTCAAGGCCGGAGCGCCGCCCGTCCCGGAGATGGCCATCGAGGAGGCGAAGCTGACCCGCGACGTGCTGTCCGGCGAAGAGGACCAGCCGCTCCAGAGCGAGGACGCGGTCAGGTGAGCACCGGGGGGGAGGTCTCTCGCCCCGAGCCGTCTGCGCTCGAGCGGGCTCGCACGGCTGCCCCAGGGACGCGGTCGGCCGCCCAGATCCGCCAGGACGTCCAGCAGCAGCGCGAGGAGCTTGCGGGATCGGTCGAGGCCCTACGCGGGCGCGTCGGCGAGCTCACCAACTGGCGCCGCCAGGTCTCCGAGCATCGCCGCGAGCTCGCCATCGGCGCCGCCGTCGTGGGCTTCGCCGTCGGCGGCTGGCTCGCACTTCGCCGCCGCTAGCGCGGCGGGGGGTTACCGCCGAGCCCGTCCCTAGTCTCAACCGGGATGGGGCAATCGCAGGTGTCGGTCGCGACCGTGGTGCGGGTCGTCTGGGTCGCCGCCGCGGTGTTCGCGGGGCTCTACCTCCTGTACCTGGTTCGCGGCGTGGTCGGGCTCCTGCTCGTCGCCGCGTTCCTCGCCGTCGCGATCTCGCCCGCCGTCAACTTCCTGAACCGCCGGCGGGTGCCGCGGTGGCTTGCGATCCTGCTCGTCTACCTCTCGATCTTCGCCGCGATCTTCGGCATCGGCCTGCTGATCGTCCCGCCCCTCGTGAACGGCGTCGAGGACCTCTCCGCGAACCTGCCCGGGTATGTCGATGACCTTCGCCACAACGACACCTTCCGCAAGTACGACAACAAGTACGACATCACCAAGAACCTGAAGAAGCAGGCGGGCGAGCTTCCGAGCAAGCTCGGCGATGCCGCGGGCACCCTGCGGGACGTCACCGTTGGCGTGTTCTCCAGCTTCATCCAGCTGTTCTCCATCCTGGTGATCGCGTTCTTCCTCGTTCGCGACGGGGACCGCCTGCTCGAGTTCGTGTTCCGACAACTCAGGCCCGAGCGGGAGCGCCGGGTGCGCAGCATCGCCTCGGACATCTCCGACGCCGTCGTCGGCTACGTATTCGGCAACTTCGTGATCAGCGTCCTCGCGGGGCTGGTCACGTACCTGACCCTGGTCATCCTCGGCATCCCGTTTGCCGTGCCGCTCGCCATCCTCTTCGGGTTCTTCGACCTCGTGCCGCTGGTAGGCGCCACGCTTGGCGGGATCCTCGTCGGGATCGTCGTGGCCTTCAACGACTTTCCGGTCGGCGTGATCGTCTGGGCGATCGTGCTGATCCTCTACCAGCAGGTCGAGAACAACATGGTCCAGCCCTACGTCTACGGGCGCGCGGTCCAGCTCCACCCGCTCATCGTGATCCTGGCGATCCTCGTGGGAGGGTCGCTGCTCGGCGTGCTCGGAGCGCTCATGGCCATTCCGGCGGCGGCTGCCGTGCAGGCCGTGGTCCGTGACCTCTGGCGGATCCGGCAGGAGTCGCGGGCGGCCGGCCCGGCGGGCCAGGAGCCCGACCCGGCCCCCGGCTAGCCGGGTTGGGCAGTCCCGAGGAGGTCGCGGGGCACGCCGCCGACGCCGATCAGCCCCGGGCCGGTGTGGGCGCCGAGGACGGGCCCGATCTCCGAGACGAAGAGCGGGTCGCAGCCGAACACCTGGCGGCACTCGTCGACCAGTCGCCGCGCGGTCTCGTGGTCCTGGATGTGCTGGACGACCCATGCGTCGGCGCCTTCCTGGTGGAGCTCGCGCGCGAAGTCGACCATGCGCTCGAAGGCACGGCGCCGTGTGCGGACCCGCTCGACGGGCGTGATCTCCTCCTCGAGGGTCAGGATCGGCTTGATCTGCAGCGCCGAGCCGAGGAACGCCTGGGCCGCGCCGATCCGGCCGCCCTTGCGCAGGTACTCGAGCGTGTCCACCGCGAACCACATCTTCAGGGAGTCGCGGGTACGCGATGCCACGTCGACGATTGCGGGTCCGTCCGCACCCGAGCGGGCGGCCGCGGCGGCGGCCAGCACGATGATCCCCTGGCCGCCGGCACCGGAGCGGCTGTCGTGGACGTGGACCCGCTCGCCGCCCTTGCCCTCGTCGATCAGCTGTTGGCGCGCCTGGGTGGCGGCCTGGTAGGTGCCTGAGATTCCGGCGGCGATGTGGATGGAGGCGATCTCGCGCCCGTCGGCAAGGAGCGGCTCGTAGACCGCCGTGAAGTCGCCCACCGAGGGCTGCGAAGTGGTGGCGCCGGCCTCGCTCGCCTGCAGGCGCTCGTAGAAGCCGCCGTAGTCCTCGATGTCCAGCTCGCGCTCCTCCGTGCCGTCAAGCGTCACGTAGAGGCTCACCCGCTCGATCGAGTTCTCGGCGAGCAGCTCGGATGGCAGGTATGACGTCGAGTCCGTGACGATCGCGGTCTGGGCCATTCCGCGGTTCTATCACTACGGCGAGCAACTACGATGGCGGCGTGGGGAAGACCCTGGTCACCGGCGGGGCGGGGTTCGTCGGCACGCATCTCGTGCGGGCGCTTGCCGAGCGTGGCGACGAGCTGCGCCTGCTGCTGCGGCGAAGCACGCGAGCGGGCCACCTGGACGACCTCGATTTCGAGCGCACCACCGGCGACGTGACCGATCGGCGGGCCGTGCGGCGCGCGATGGCGGACGTCGACCGCGTCTTCCACGTGGCGGGCCGGACGTCGATGCGGGAGCGCGACAGGGACGCGGTCTTCGCCACCAACGTCGGCGGGACGCGCATCGTCATGGAGGAGGCCCTCGCGGCCGGCGTCGAGAACGTCGTCCACACCTCGTCGGTCTCGGCGATCGGCGTCGCGAAGCCAGGCGGGGCGGCGGACGAGTCGACGCCCTTCACCATCGGCCATCTGGGCATTGCGTACGTCAACTCCAAGCACGAGGCCGAGCACGAGGCTCTCCGCGTCGCCACCCACGGGCTGCGCGTGGTCTTCGTCAACCCCACGTTCGTCCTCGGCCCCGACGACCCGAGCCGGACGTCGATGGCTCTCGTCCGCCGCTTCCTGCTCGGGCGCATTCCCGTGTACGTCGACGGCGGGCTGAACATCGTCGACGTCCGTGACGTTGCGACGGGGCACCTGCTCGCCGACGAGAAGGGAGAGGCCGGGGAGCGATACATCCTTGGCGGGCGCAACTTCACGCTGGACCGGCTGTTCGCCGACCTCGCGAGGATCTCCGGCGTTGCGGCGCCGGCCACTCGCCTGCCCACGTCCGCCGCCGTCGCGGGGGTGGAGGCGGCCGCGCGCCTGCATCTGCCGGTTGCCGCGTCGCGGGACGAGGTTCGCTCGGGCGGCCTGTGGTGGACCTACAGGAACGCCAAGGCGAAGCGGGAGCTCGGGTTCGCGCCGCGCCCGCACGAGGAGACCCTTGAGGCGGCGGTCCAGTGGCAGCTTGACGAGCTGGGCGACCGCGTCAGGCATCAACGGGGTCGCGCCGAGACGGTCGCGCTCGGCATCCTCGAGCGGGCTCTCGGCGCCGGCGAGTGGCTGGCGAACCTCCGATGAAGAGGCCGGCCGACAGCCCCCGTGCGGTGCTGCTCTTCAGGTGTCCGACGCGGACGAACTACCTATGTCCGTGCGGCGCGGTCGAGCGGCGGCTTCGCAAGCTGGGAATCGCCCACGAGGTCGAGCGCCTTCCGTATCGTCGCGCGAACCGGCCCGAGATCGAGGAGCTGACGGGCCAGCGCCGGATCCCCGTGCTCGTGGACGGGGACGAGGTGATCTCGGATTCCAAGCGCATCTTGGAATACCTCGATTGGAGATATTCCAGTGAGGACCTTTAGGTCCGAAAGCAGCATGTAGGGACGGCGTAGCCGTCCGCAAGGCATTCAACGGAGCACGCTGCGCCCGGACGCCGGTGATCGATGCTTTAGAATTTGAAGCGATGGAAACGCCGCAAGCCGCAGTCAGCCTCACGGACGGCGCCGCCGCGAAGATCAACGATCTCGTCGCGAGCCGCGAGAACTCCGACGAGTCCGCCCTGCGGATCGCCGTGCGGGGCGGCGGGTGCTCCGGCTTTCAGTACGCGCTCGCGCTCGACAAGGCGAAGGACGACGACAACGTCTTCGAGCACAACGGGGTCTCCGTCGTCGTCGACAAGGTCAGCATGCAGTTCGTCTTCGGCTCCGAGGTCGATTACGTCGACGGCCTCCAGGGCGCCGGCTTCGTGGTCAACAACCCGAACGTCGTCGCCGCCTGCGGCTGCGGTTCTTCCTTCCAGGTCAAGGAAGACGCCGCGGCCGCGGCAACAGCTTCCGCCTAGGCGGCCTGCTAGCTGATCTGCATCGGCGGGCTCTGCTGAGACCCGCCGGGAAGGATGCGTTCCGGCTCTGGGAGCGCTGCGTCGTCCGGGTGCGCGACGCCGACCAGCTCGGCCAGCTCGCCCGAGTCGAACATCTCCTCGACGATGTCGCAGCCGCCGACGAGCTCGCCCTTGACGTAGAGCTGGGGGAAGGTCTGCCAGTCCGAGAGCTCGGCGGTCACCTCGCGCAGGGGCTGAAGGGCGGGGAGGACGTCGACCGCGCCGTATTCCACGCCGAGCTGCTCGAGCACCCCCACGACCCGCATCGAGAAGCCGCATCGCGGCGCCTCCGGCACCCCCTTCATGAAGAGGAGCACCTGGTTGTCGCGGATCAGCTCTTCGACCTTGGACTTCAACTCAGGATCTGCCATGGCTTCACCTTAGCGGGTGGCCTTCCCGGCGCCTCAGATAACGCGTGCGGTAATCGAGAGCGCGTGGATGGAGCCGTCGTTCATGCGGTGCTGAACGGCCGACTTCACCATCCGGTGCTGGTCGATGCGCGAGCGGCCCGCGAACTGCGGTGCCGCCACGATCGCCCGCAGGTGGTCGCCGCCGCCCTCGTCGACGACCTCGACGTCGGCGCCGGGCAGGGCCTCGGCGATCAGGCGCCTGATCTCCTCGAGATCCGCCGGCACTTCACTCCCCTCCCAAATCCGGCCCGTGGACCTTCTCGCGCATCTCCTCGACGCGCGCGAACTTCACGCGCGGCCGGCCGTGCGGCTCGCCGCGCTCCTGCTCGGCCTGGTCGATGACCTCCCAGCCCTCCCAGGTGACGTGCCGGGGATCGCGCTCGTTGACCATCGCCTCGATCGCGCTCGCGCCGGTCTTGTCCGGGACCTTGCCGGCGTCGACGTCGGCGAAGAGGTTGTCCACCGTCTCCTGCGCGTCCTTCTTGTTGGTCCCGATGACGCCGCTCGGGCCGCGCTTGATCCAGCCGACCGCGTAGAGGCCGGGTACCTGCTCGCCGCTCGCCGGGTCGACCACCCGCCCGCCCTCGTTGGAAATCGTCGCCCGCCCGTCGTCGAACGGAATGCCCTCCAGCCCGATCCCGGCGTAACCGATCGAGCGAAAGACGACACCGCAGTCGAGCGTCTCGCGCTCGCCGGTGTCGCGGGCGCGGATCGTGCCGGAGTCGTCCAGGTACAGCTCGTTGCGGCCGAGGACGATGCGCTCGACCTTGCCGTCGCCCTGGATCTCCACCGGGGAGCTGAGGAACCGCAGCACGATCCGCTTGCTCTTCCCCTCGGGCTCGCGCGTCGAGAAGTCCGTGAAGATCTCGACGTTGCGGCGATTCGTGGGGTCGCAGTCGTCGGAATCCACGTACCCGCGGCTGACCTCGTCGAGCTCGCAGTCCGCCGGGTCGACGATGACGTCGGCGTCGGTCATCTCGCCGAGCTCACGGACCTCCGGGTTGGTGAAGGCCGCCTGCGCAGGGCCGCGCCGGCCGACGACGACGATCTCGCGCACGCCCGAATCCGCCAGCGCGTCGATTGCGTGCTCGGCGGTGTCGGTGGCCTCGAGCTCCTCGCGCGTGAGAGCGAGCATCCGGGCCACGTCGGCGGCCACGTTGCCGTTGCCGATCACGATTGCGCGTTCCCCTGAGAGGTCGAAGTGGTGGTCGGCGAAGTCGGGGTGGGCGTTGTACCAGGCGACGAACTCGGTGGCGGCATGCACACCCGGCAGACCTTCGCCGGGGATCCCGAGCTGGCGGTCGGTGGCCGTGCCGTACGCGTAGATCACCGCGTGGTAGCGCTCGGCGAGCTCGGCGGGCGTGATGTCGGGTCCGATCTCGACACCGCCGAAGAAGCGGAACGTGTCGCGCGAGGCCGTCTTCTCGTAGACGCGGGTGACGGACTTGATCTTCGGGTGGTCCGGCGCGACGCCCGCGCGGACGAGCCCGAACGGCGTCGGCAGCTTGTCGAACATGTCCACCGCGACGTCCACGTCGTCCCGCTTGTGAAGGCGCTCCGCGGAGTAGAACCCGGCGGGGCCGGACCCCACGATGGCGACGCGAAGCGGGTTGTCTGGGGTCCCGGGGGCGCTCATCGGACGCGGAAGGGTAGAGAAACGCGCGACTAGGCCAGCGAGGGCAGCCCGCGGGCCGTGGCGGCCCCGTCGAGGGCGTCGAGCGCCTTCGCGACCGACATCGAGACGCACGTGAAGATCGGGACGTCCCGCAGCGTGTAGGCGCTCGACTCGGAGCCGCGGAGCTCCTGGACAAGGTCGAGGAACCGGCCGACGTCGTCCGCCTCGAACGACACGACGAACTCCTGGTCGTCGAGGCCGAACGAGTAGGCGGTGTTGATCGTGATCTCGGGATAGCGCCGGCCGACCTCGATGTGCTCCTCCATGATCCGGCGGCGCTCGTCGAGCGGCAGCCTGTACCACTCGCGCTTCTTGTCGAGCGGGTAGACGATCAGGTACTTGCGCTCCGAGGTGCAGATCTCCGCTCGCGCCGCCGACTCGGAGTACGGGGAGCTCTTGGTCATCGCCAGGTAGGAGTGGGGGATCGTTGCCCAGCGGGCAAGCCCGCTCTGCGCGAGAACCACGTGGAAGGTGTGGATGTCCTCGAGAGTCGGGCTCTGCGCCAAAAGCAGGAGGTCGACGTCGCCTCGCGTACCCACCGTGGAGTACGCGCGGAGCGAGCGATCCGTGGCGAAGTCCTCGCAGGCGGCGAGGAACTCGCGTTTATCCTCCGCCCGCGCCTCGCCGTCGCGACGCTGCCAGGCCGGGTCGAGCTTGAAGAAGGAGAACTTGGCATACGTGCGGTCTGCCATCGCCTCGATAGTAGTGGGAGGCGTACTGCTGCCCGCCCTCCTCGCCGCCCCTGCAAGCGCGGCGGGTTCGACGCCAAGCGTGACGATCGCGGTCCTTCCCAAGGACACCAGGCTCGCCCGGCTCGGCCGGGTCCCCGGCATGGGGCTCGGCCTGATGAGCGGTGCGATCGGGATCGCCCCGCAATCGCAGACGTACCTCGACGTGAGCCAGGGCAACCGCCTCGGCCGTTCGCTCTACCCCCGGGGGCTGCCGCGGATCCGGTTCGGGACCGCCCCTGACGGGGGCGGTCGCGTCAGCCCCCGGAGCTGGCGGATCATCCGCGCTCGGGCGGCCTCCGCGCCCTCGGACCTGACGCCGGGGCTCCTCGCGAGCACGCTCGAGCGGGCGGGCATCCCCGTGCGCGCCGTGACGGGTCCGGAGGCGCTCATGGGCGCCGATGAGCGAGGGCACTGGGACTGGGCCCGCGCCTGCGTCGTGCGGCGCTGCCCCGGCGTCACCGTGATCAGGGCAAGTCGCGCCGACCTCCCTGCCCTCGCCCGGCGCGTGCACGGCAACGACCTCCTCGTCGTGCTCTCGCGGCCGCCCGAGGTGAAGAACCACGAGCTCGTGGCCGGCATCGCCGGAGCGGGCTTCGACGGCCGGCTCACGTCGGAGTCGACCCACACGCCAGGCCTCGTCCTTTCGACGGACCTCGCGCCGACGATCCTCGACCGCTTCGGCCTGACCGTCCCGTCGGCGATGTCGGGGCAGCCGATCACAACGGACGGCGCGCCGGACGTGGAGGACCTTAGGGACCTCGACACGAGGCTTGCCGACATCGCGCCCCGCCGCCACACCGTGATCGGCGTCAACCTCATGATCTGGGTGGCCGCGGCGATTGCGGCGGCGTTGATCTGGCGCCGGCGGGGCCTGCGGGTCGTCATTCCGCTGCTCGCCACGACGCTGGCGTTTGCGCCCTTCCTGATGCTGATCGCGCCGGCCCTGCAGCCGAGCGAGCTTGTGGAGCGGCTCATCGTCGGCGCCGGGGCGCCGGCGCTCGCGCTGATCGCGATGCTCCTCGCGGGGCCATGGGGAGCGCTCGCGATTGCCGCGGCGGCGAGCGTTGGCGGCTATGCGGTCGACGTGGTCGCCGGCTCCTACCTGACCACGCGTTCGCTGATGGGGCCGAACCCGTCGCTCGGCGTGCGCTTCTACGGCATCGGCAACGAGCTCGAGGCGATGGCCGCGGCCCTCGTGTTCACCGGCACCGGCGCGGGCCTGCAGCGGTGGGGCCGCGGGCTCAGCGCCCGGCAGGCCGCGCTGGTCTTCGGAGCCGTGGGCCTTGCCACAGTCGTCGCGTTCGCCCCCGGGCGCTTCGGCGCCGACGTGGGCGCCGCCATCGACCTCCCGGTCGGCGCGGCACTGGCGGCCGCCGTCTGTCTCGGCGTCCGGCGCAGCCGGGCCTGGCTGATCGTCCTGATCCCGTTCGTGACGGTTGGCCTGCTCGCCCTCGTCGATCTCGTGACCGGGGGCGACTCGCACCTGACTCGCTCGGTGCTCGACGCCGGCGGGCTGCACAACCTCGGCGACGTGGCCGAGCGGCGCCTGGAGCTGTCGGCGATGAGCTTCTCGCGCTATGCGGTGCGCATCGACTTCTGGATTGCCGTCGCGCTCGTCGTCGGCGCCGTCGCCAAGCGCGACGTGGTGGCAAGCTGGTTTGCAAACGCGCTGCTTGCTTGGGCGGGCGTGGTGGGCGCGGTCGGCGCGACGGTCGTCGGCACGCTCGCGAACGACTCCGGAGCGCTCCTGCTGATGATCGGGGCGATGTTCATCGCTGGCGCCGCAGGCGTGGCCTGGGCGTGCCAGACATCCGCAAATAGCGAGAAATCCCCGGCGACCGGCCGCTCGCTTCGATAACCTGAACACACGTCCAAAAGTCCCCGCACGCACGGGCGTGGCGGGGCGGTTTTGTCGTACTTGCAGGCGTCGGCAAACCGCGGCCGAACAACACCATCATGCGAATCGCGATCGTCAGCCCATACTCCTGGACCTACGGCGGTGGAGTCAACCGCCACGTCGAGGCGCTCGCGAACGAGCTTCTGCGCGGCGACCACCACGTGCGGGTCCTCGCGCCCAGCGACCCCGCGGGCCGCCTCAGCCGCAGGCTGCACCGCCAGCCTCCCACGGAGCGCCCGCATCCCGACTTCCTGATCCCGCTTGGCCGGACGGTCGGCTTGGGCGCCAACGGGGCGGTCTCCAACCTGTCCATCTTCCCGGACGCCGTCACCTCGATGCGGCGTGAGCTGCGGGCCGGCAAGTTCGACGTGGTCCACGTCCACGAGCCCCCCGCACCGGTACTCGGCTGGGACGCGTGCTCGTTCCCCGGGGCGCCGGTGATCGGGACCTTCCACGCCTACTCGAGCAAGCCGGTTCCCAACCACATCGCCAACCTGCTCGGCGCCCAGCGCAAGTTCAACCAGCTGCACGCCCGCATCGCCGTCTCGAAGGCGGCCGCCTGGACCGGGCGCCGGTGGTTCGGGGGCGAGTACGAGATCATCCCGAACGGCGTCGACATCACCGGGCCTGCGAGCACGGAGCGCGAGCCCGGCGAGGAGCTCCGCGTGCTGTTCGTTGGCCGCGCCGAGGAGCGCAAGGGGCTGCCGGTCCTGCTGAGCGCGTTCGAGGCGCTCGTCGAGCACGTTCCGTCCTCGCTGACGGCGATCGGCGTCGACGAGCAGGACGTCATGCGCTACGTCGGCGATCCCGGCGTCGCCCGCCACATCGACGCCCGCGGGCACGTCGGCGACGACGAGCTCTGGCGGGCGCTCGGCGAGGCGGATGTCCTGGTCGCCCCCTCGCTGGCCGGCGAGAGCTTCGGAATGATCCTCACGGAGGCGTTCGCGGCAGGCACGCCGGTCATCGCATCCGACATCGCCGGCTACGCGGACGTGGTCAGTCACGGTGTCGACGGGGTGCTGGTTCCGCCCGCCGACCCGCAGCGGCTCGCCGAGGAGCTACAGAGCATGTACGTGGAGCCCCTGCGCCGCGAGGAGATGGGCGCCGCCGCCGTCGAGAGCGCGAAGCGCTACGCATGGCCGTCGGTGGCCGCGCGCGTCGAGGCCGTCTACGAGCGGGTGCTCGCGGAGGCCGACGAGCCGGCGACTGCGCGCGAGCGCTTCGTCCGGCGTGCCGGGATCGTGCCGATCGACGGCAGCGTTCGCCGGCCGGCTCAGCGTCTCCCCTCGCTTGACCCCGCTCCGGCGCGCGCCAGCCGCGGCAAGGTCGCGAGGCGGGCCGGGCTCGCCGTCGCCGGTGCGCTCGGCGTCGGCCTGAGCGTCATCGCCGCCAACCGGATCGGCCTCGACAAGGTGGTCTCAAGCATCGTGCGCTCGGACGCCAAGTGGGTGATCATCGCAACCGCGCTGATGATGGCGTCCATGCTGCTGCGCGCCGCCTCGTGGTACTCGATCGCGAAGGCGGCGCTGCCGAAGCGCCCGCTGCGCCGCCGCGACGTCACGTCCGCGACGATGATCGGCGTTCTGATGTCAGCGACGCTGCCGGCCCGCCTCGGCGAGCCGGCGCGCGCCATGGTCCTCTCGCGCCGCACCGGTCGCATGCGGGAGACCTTTCCGGTGCTGCTCGGCACGCTCGTCTCGCAGACCGTGTTCAACATCCTCGCCCTGGTTCTCCTGGGCGTGATCATCGTCTCCAGTACCGACCTCTTCCACTCGTCGTCGACCAAGCTGTTCATCGTCAGCCTCGTACCGCTCGTGGCGCTGGTTGCCGTGGTGCTTGCCCCGACGGTCGTGCGCGGCACCGGCAACGGGCGCTTCTCGCGGGCGCTGAGCGCGGCGCGCGGCGCGCTCCTGCGCGTGCGCGAGGGACTTCAGGTCTTCCGCAGCCCGCGCCTCGGCGCGTGGGCGGGCACCGCCCAGCTCGCTGCCTGGGCCGTTCAGCTCCTGGCCTGCTACGCGCTCAGCTTCGCGCTCGGGCTCGAGCATCACGCCGGGATCGGGGCCGCGGCGGCCGTGCTGTTCGCGGTGAACGTGACCGCGGTCGTCCCGGCCACGCCGTCCAACATCGGCGTCTTCCAGCTTGCCGTGATCAGCGTGCTCACGACCGGGTTCGGCATCGGCGCGGCCGATGCCCTTGCCTACGGCGTGATCCTGCAGGCCGTCGAGATCGCGACGGCCGTCGCGCTCGGCGTCCCGGCGCTCGTCCGCGAGGGGGTCTCGTGGTCCGACATGCGAATGCGGGCGCTCTCAGCGGCGCCCGCTCGGCTGCAGCCACGCTCGCGCGACGCGCGCGAAACCGTCTCCAGCTGACGCCCGACCGCCTCGCCGACCCCCGCCGTGTGCTTTCTTGAAAGGCGTACATGACCGACTCCGAACGTAACTACCTAGCCGCGATCCGCGACCACATCGTCGTCTTCGACGGCGGCATGGGCGCGACGCTCGAGCAGTTCGACCTGACCGCGGAGGACTACGGCGGCCTCGCCGGCAAGTGCCACGAGGCCCTCGTCCTGAACCGCCCCGACGTGATCGAGGGCGTCCATGCGTCCATGCTCGACGCAGGAGCGGAGGTCGTGGAGACCGACACGTTCCAGGGCAGCCGGCTCAAGCTCGAGGAGTGGGGGCTGGCCGAGCACACGCTGGAGATCAACCGCGGAGCGGCGGAGATCGCGCGCCGGGCGGCCGGCGATCACCGCTTCGTCGCGGGGTCGATCGGCCCCACCGGCCAGCTTCCCGCGTCCGACGACCCCACGCTCGGGCAGATCACGTTCCGCGAGCTCGTCGAGGTGTTCACGGAGCAGGCCCAGGGACTGCTCGAGGGCGGCGCTGACCTGATCATCGTCGAGACCGCGCAGGACATCCTCGAGGTGAAGGCCTCGATCTTCGGGGCGCGCGAGGCGTTCAAGCTCACGGGACGCGAGGTGCCGATCCAGGCGAGCGTGTCGCTGCTCCCGCAGGGCGGCAAGATGCTCCTCGGTACCGATATCGCGGCGGTGCTGACGACGCTGCAGGCGCTAGAGGTCGACGTGGTCGGCCTGAACTGCTCGACGGGCCCGGACGACATGCGCGACGCCATCCGCTACCTCGGCGAGCACTCCCCGCTGCCCGTCCACTGCATCCCCAACGCGGGGATCCCGCACCAGGGCCCCGACGGCGAGACGATCTTCCCGGCGACGCCCGATGACATCGCTCCCGTGCTCGGGGAGTTCGTCGAGCGCCACGGGGTCGGCATCGTCGGTGGCTGCTGCGGCACCACGCCGGACCACATCCGCGCGATCGCCGAGCGCGTCGCCGGCATCAAGCCTGGCGAGCGGCCCCAGCGCGCCACCCCGCTCGTGTCGTCGATGATGACCGCCACGGACCTGGCCCAGGAGCCGGCGCCGACGCTCGTCGGCGAGCGGGTCAACTCCCAGGGCTCGCGGAAGGCCAAGGAGCTTCTGCTCGCCGACGACTACGACGGCCTGGTGCAGGTGGCCGAGGACCAGGTGACCGGCGGCGCCCACGTGCTGGACGTCTGCGTGGCGCTGACCGAGCGCGCCGACGAGGCGGACCAGATGCGGGAGGTCGTCAAGCGGGTCTCGCTGACGCAGCCCGCGCCGATCCAGGTGGACTCGACCGAGCCCGACGTGATCGAGGCGGCGCTCGAGCAGATCCCCGGGCGCGCGATCGTCAACTCGATCAACCTCGAGGCTGGCCGCGACAAGGCGGATCGCGTGATCCCGCTCGCGCGCGCGCACGGCGCGGCGCTGATCGCGCTCACCATCGACGAGGAGGGGATGGCGAAGACGGCCGATCGCAAGGTCGAGGTCGCCAAGCGCATTCGCGACATCGCCTGCGAGGAGCACGGCCTGGACCCCGAGGTCCTGATCTTCGACGCCCTCACCTTCACTCTCACCACGGGTGACGAGGAGTGGCGGCCCTCCGCCGTCGAGACGATCGCGGGCATCAGGCGGATCAAGGCGGAGCTGCCGGGCGTGAAGACCTCGCTTGGCGTGTCGAACGTCTCGTTCGGCGTCTCGCAGCCCGCGCGCGCGGTGCTCAACTCGGTCTTCCTCCACCACTGCGTGGACGCGGGGCTGGACCTCGCGATGGTCAACCCCAACCACATCACCCCCTACCCCGAGATCGGGGGGGAGGAGCGCGAGCTCGCCGACGACCTGGTGTTCAACCGGCGTGAGGACGCGCTCGAGCGCTTCATCGCCCATTTCGAGTCGAAGGGGGACGAGGCGGAGGACGACGCGGTCGACCCGACCGAGGGGATGGAGCCTGAGGAGGCCCTCCATTGGCACATCCTGCGCCGCCGGAAGGAGGGCGTGGAGGACTGGATCGACCGGTCCGTCGAGAAGATCGGCGCGGTCCCGACGCTGAACGAGGTGCTGCTGCCGGCGATGAAGGAGGTGGGCGACAAGTTCGGCGCCGGCGAGCTGATCCTGCCCTTCGTCCTGCAGTCGGCCGAGGTCATGAAGCGCGCGGTCGCCCGGCTCGAGAACTACCTCGACAGGATCGAGGGGCACACCAAGGGCAAGGTCGTGATCGCCACGGTCTTCGGCGACGTCCACGACATCGGCAAGTCGCTGGTGAACACGATCCTCACCAACAACGGCTACACGGTCATCGACCTCGGCAAGCAGGTCCCGGTGGACGCGATCATCGGCGCGGCGGTGGAGCACGAGGCCGACGCGATCGGCCTCTCGGCCCTGCTGGTCTCGACCTCCAAGCAGATGCCGCTGTGCATCGGCGAGCTGCACGAGCGCGGGCTCGAGTTCCCCGTGCTGATCGGCGGCGCGGCGATCAACCGCGACTTCGGGCGCCGGGCCCTGTACCCGGGCGGCAAGGACTCCGACGACGTCTACGCGCCGGGGGTCTTCTACTGCAAGGACGCCTTCTCGGGCCTCGACACGATGGACGCTCTCGCCGACGACGGTGCCCGCGATGCCATCGTCGCGAAGATTCGCGAGGAGGCCCGCGAGCTGCGCGAGCGTCCCGTGGTCGTCGACAACAGCCCGCCCACCACCGACGACTCGGTGCGCTCCCCGGTCAGCACCGAGGCGCCCGTGCCCGAGCCGCCGTACTGGGGCGTGCGGGACGCCGACGTCGACCTCGACCAGGTCTTCCCCTACCTGGACCGTCACGTGCTCTTCAAGCTCCACTGGGGCGGGCGTGGCAAGAAGGGCGAGGAGTGGCGCCAGATCGTGGAGGGCCACGAGGGCGAGGAGGGCTTCGCGCCGAAGCTCGAGCGCATGTGGCGGGAGCAGGACTACCTGCAGCCGAGGGCCAGGCTCGGCTACTTCCCGTGCAACGCGGACGGGAACGAGCTGGTGATCTTCGACCCGGAGGACCACGACCGCGAGATCGAGCGGCTCGTCTTCCCGCGCCAGCCCAAGCACGACCGCATCTGCCTGGCTGACTTCTACCGGCCCCTCGAGAGCGGCACCAGGGACGTGGTAGCCCTCCAGGGGGTGACGGTCGGGCCCGAGGTCACGAAGCGCATCAAGCAGCTCGAGGCCGACGGCGAGTTCGCCGAGCAGCTCTTCGTGCACGGGCTGGGCGTGCAGGCCGCGGAGGGCCTCGCCGAGTGGATGCACTCGGATGTGCGCAGCGGGCTCAAGATCGAGCTCGACCAGGGCCGCCGCTACTCCTGGGGCTATCCCGCCTGCCCGGACCAGTCGGAGCACGAGAAGGTCTGGCGCCTGCTGGGACTCGAGGAGATCGGCATGTCGCTCTCGGGCGGCTACGCGGTCGAGCCCGAGCAGTCGACGGTGGCGATCGTCGCCCACCACCCCCAGGCCGTCTACTTCGGCATGAAGTCCGGTTTCATCCCGGCCGAGAAGAAGGGCGACGAGCTGATCGCGGGCACCGACCGCGGCGGGGCGCTGCCGCCGGAGAGCGACCCGGAGGGCGACGGCACCGTCGACGCCGAGGCCGGCGAGCCGGCCGCCGACCCAACCGCCGCGTAGCGCTTAGACCGCCGCGGCGCCGGAGCCGGCGCGGACCTCGGCGTCGAAGCTGTGCAACAGGTCGGCCAGGCGCTCGGTCGCCTCGAGCTGGGGGCAGTGGCCGCAGCGCTCGATGATCTCGATCTGCGAGCCGGGAACCTCGCGCAGGACGCGGTCGGCGCCGGTGGAGAAGACCATGCGGTCGCGGTCGCCCCAGACGAGGAGCACCGGGCAGCGAACGCGGCCGAGCCGGAACGGCTCGCTGAGCTCGCCGAAGAGACGGCGGCCGATTTCGAGCACGGCGGCGAGGTCGCGCTGGGTGCGCAGGTGGCGCGTGAACGACGCGACGACGGCGGGGTCGGCGGCTCGCGGGTCGGCGAACGCGAGCACCCGGTAGACGCGGCCCACCGCGTCGCGGACGAGGAACTCCGGAAGCGGGATCGGAGAGGACAGGAGCAGGCGAACGAGTCGCTCGCCCTCGACGATCCGAAACCAGCGAGCCATCGCGAGGCCGGCGGGGGCCACCGGGACGATCCCGGCGATCGGCAGCTCCGGGTTCTCCGCCGCCCGCATGGCGGCGCAACCGCCGAGCGAGTTGCCGGCCAGCACGATCTCGCTGCCGCGCGCGGCCGCCCAGTGCCGGGTGGCGGCGGCGGCGAACACGTCCAGCTGCTCGAGGACTGGGTCGGTGGGCGAGAGGCGCTGCGCGGTCCCGAACCCGGGCATGTCGAGCGCGATCGCCGCGCGTCCCCGGCGCGCGAGCTCGGCGAGCAGCGGACGCCAGGTGTCCGCGGAGTCCGACCAGCCGTGGAGGAGGAGGACCGGCATCCCGGTCGCTTCGCCATCCGGTGCGACCTCTAGAGCGCGGGACTTGAAACCGCCCAGCTCCAGCCGCTGCTCACGGAGGGCTGCCATGCCTGATGTTTAGTCAGTGCCCCGGATGTCACAGCCCGGGGCCGCCGGGCTAGATGCCCAGGCGGTTGCGCAGGCCGCGGGCGTTGAAGAAGCGCAGCACACGGTTGATCACGGCGACCTTGCGCCTCGATCGGGGAAACCACATCGGGTCGGCCTTGCCCTGCGCGAAGCGCGGAGCCAGGATCGACTCGGTCCGGCAGAACTTCCTGATGCCGTACGCGCCGTGGCGGGAGCCGATGCCCGACGTCTTCCAGCCGCCCATGGGGACGTCCATCGTCAGGTAGTTGGTGAGCACGTCGTCGACGTTGACGGCGCCCATGTCCATCTTCCGGGCGATCTCGACGCCGCGGTCGAAGTCCTTCGTCATGACCGAGCCCGATAGGCCGTACCGGCTGTCGTTGGCCAGGCGCAGGGCCTCGTCCGCATCCTCGACCTTCATCACCGGGAGCGTGGGGCCGAAGGTCTCGTCGGTCATGCACTTCATCGTGTGATCGGCGTCGGCGATGACCGTCGGCTCGTACCAGTAGCCCGAGCGTGCGGGCTTGTTGCCGCCGGTGAGGATCCGGGCTCCCTTGGCGCGAGCGTCCTCCACGTGGTCGGAGACGATCTCGACCTGCGCCGGGGTTGCCATCGCGCCGATGTCCTTATCGAACGCGCGACCGTCCTCGCCCTGGCGCAGCTCGAGGACCTTCTCGGTGAGCTTCGAGACGAACTCGTCATAGACGGGCTCCTCCACATAGACGCGCTCGATCGACATGCAGATCTGGCCGCTGTTGAGGAGCCCGCCGTACGCGGCTGCGTTCGCGGCGCGATCGATGTTGGCGTCGCGCAGGACGATCATCGGGTCCTTGCCGCCGAGCTCGAGGCTGACCGGCGTCAGCGTGTCCGCCGCCCGCTTCAGGACGATTCGGCCGGTGCGGTCCGAGCCCGTGAACTGCACGTAGTCCACCGCGTCGACCAGGGCCCCACCCGTGTCGCCGGCCCCGTTGACGCACTCGAGCACGTCCGGGCCACCGATGTCCTCCTTCCAGCCACGCACGATCTCCATCGCGATCAGCGGCGTGAACTCCGATGGCTTGATCACCACCGCCGAAGCGGCCATGAGCGCCGCGATCGAGTCGTCGAACGCGAGGATCAGCGGGAAGTTCCAGGGGCTGATGTTTCCCACCACCTGGTAGGGCCGGTGGACGGTGCGCAGCTTCTTGACGCGCATCAGCGGCAGAGAAGCGCTGGGGGTCTCGTCGGCCAGGAATCGCTCGGCGTTCTCGGAGTAGAAGTTGATGGCGCCGGCGATGAACGGCGCTTCGAGCTTCGCGTCGGCCCGAACCTTGCCGGTCTCGGCCTGCATCAGGTCGGCGAGCCGCTCGTCGTTGTCGATCAGCCAGTCGCGGAGCTTGCCGAGCCAGTGCTTGCGCCCCGCGAAGCCCATCGCCTCCCAGGCCGGCTGCGCCGCGCGAACCCGGGCGACGACCTCGTGGACCTTCGCCGGGGAATCGACCGGAACGGTCGCGAGCAGGGAGCCGTCGGTCGGCTTGCGGACCTCGATGGTTTCGGGGGCGGATGACGCCCCGTTCGACTCGGGAGGCGCCTCGGCTTCGGTAGCGGTGGTATCGGCCTGCGGTGCGGTCTTTGCCTCCATCGAAAGGACTCTACTCGCCGCGGAAAGCAAGCGGGCTGATCTACCGCTTGGGCGCGAGCCGGTAGACGGGACCGTCGAGCGAGGCCACGTAGACGTGGCCGTTCGCCGTGACCAGGCCGGCGGGATCGGGCACTGTGAGGCCGAGTGGCCGATCCCCGGTCGCCCGCTTGCGGTGTGGCACGAGGCTGCGAAGCTTGCCCGTGCAGAGGTCGGCGTAGACGAAGCGCCCGCGCAGGGCGTTCAGCGTGTGGTCGTGGACGGCGGTCCCGCCGACGATGGCGCAGCGGCCCCTGGTGTGGGGATAGTCGAAGATCGGCGGCCGATAACGGTCAGTCGGCTTGGGAAATCCGAGGTTGGTGCGATGAGCGCCCTCGTAGTAGGGCCAGCCAAAGTCCGCGCCGCGCAGCCGCTTCGGGCTCTCGAAGTCGACCTCCTCCCAGGAGTTGCTTCCGACATCCGCGAGCAGCAGGTGCCTCGTCGGCCCATCGAACGTGAACCGGAACGGATTCCGCAAGCCGATGGCATAGATCTCGTCCATGCCCGGCTTGGCGACGTACGGGTTGGAGGCTGGGATCGTGTACGGCGAGCCGTCCTTTGGGTGCGGATCGATACGGAGGAGCTTGCCGAGCAGGTTGTCCGTGTGCCCTGCGGCCGGGTCGTCGGTGCCGTCCCCCGTGCCGACGTAGAGAAAGCCATCCGGGCCGAACCTGATGGTCCCTCCGTTGTGATACGGAACGTCGGGGTGGGGGATGACGATCACCGTCCGGCGGGATCTCGAACGCACGTGAAGGTCTGACGCAGCCCGGAACCGGTCGACCTCAGGATCCCCCCGGTTGTTCGTCGAAAACGTGTAGACGAAATGGTTTCGCTGGTAGTTCGGGTCAAAGGCGATCGAGAGGAGACCGCGTTCCCCGTTGGTGGTGGTCCGCTTCGTCACGTTGATGAAGGTGTGCTTCTTCCCGGCGCGGTAAGCGATGACTTTGCCGGCGCGCTGGACGACATAGAGGGTCTTCCGGACGCCCGGAGCCGACGCCACGTAGTCCGGGCTGGCGAACGCACCGACCTTTGCCAGCCGTAGCTCGGCCCCCGCGGCATGAGGCGTTGTGGCACTGGCGTCACGCTGCCCGCCCGTCGCAGTCACCACGGCGATCGCGGCGGCGCCGAGAACTCCGATGGCGACCCGGCCGCTAATGGCTGGGCGCGAGCCTGTAGATCGGGCCGTCCAGCGAGATCACGTAATACTTCCCGTGCGCGCGGCCGAAGCCCGACGGGAACGGCACCGCCAGTCCGGTTGACCGATCGCCCGAGGCGTGGGTCCTGTGCGGGACGAGACTGCGGATCTGGTTCGTGCAGAGGTCGGCGTAGACGTAGCGGCCGTTCAGGCTCTTCAGCTTCGGTTCGCGGATCTGGTAGCCGCCGACGATCGCGCAGCGCCCGTCCTTGTGCGAGTACTCGTGGATCGGCGGGCGGTACTTGTGCTTCGGCCGCGGCGCCTCGTTGTCACCGGGGTAATGCAGGCGGTGGCGCCCCTCGAAGTGGTCCCAGCCGAAGTTGGCGCCGCGCAGGCGCTTGGGGCTCTCGTAGTCGACTTCCTCCCAGTGGTCCTGGCCCACGTCGCCGATGAGGATGTGCTTCGTCTTTGGGTCGAACGAGAACCGGAACGGGTTGCGAAGCCCGAGCGCGTAGATCTCGTTGCGTCCGGGGCGGCCGACGAACGGGTTGGACCGGGGGATCGAGTACCGCTTGTGCCCGTGCTTGTGCGGGTTGATCCGGATCAGCTTGCCCAGGAGCACGTGCTTGTTCTGTGCGTTCTCGGGCGGATCGCCGCCCGAGCCGCCGTCGCCCGTGCCGAAGTAGAGGAGTCCGCCCGGGCCGAACTGGAGCGTGCCGCCGTTGTGGTTCGACTCGCCCGGGTGGGGAATCTTGATGACCGTCCGGCGCGTCTTCCTCCGGGCCCGGCGAGCCGAGGCGTGAAACTCGTCCACCTCGATGTTGCCGTCGCGGTTGGTGGAGTAGGTGTAGACGAGGTGGTTCTTCTGAAAGTGCGGGTCGAAGGCCATCGAGAGCAGCCCGCGCTCCCCCTCCATGGTCGTCCGCTTGCTGATGTCGAGGAACGTGTGCTTGCGGCCGTGCCTATCGGCGACCACGCGTCCGCCGCGCTGAACGACGTAGAGCGTCTTGTGCACGCCGGGTGCGGAGGTCACGTAGTCGGGGGAGTTGAAGTTTCCGACGTGCGCGAGGCGCACGCCGCCGCCGCGGCCGGCATGTGAGGGCCCCGGGTGCTTAGGGGCTGCGTGCTTGGCGTGCGGCTCCACCAGCTTGTAGACGTGGTTGTCGCCGACCCCGGTGACGTAGACGATCCCGCTTGCCGCTTGCATGAACGAGCTCGGCCCGCCGACGTCGAGGCCCAGCTCGTGCTCCTTGCCCGTGGACGGGTCGTAGCTGCGCAGGTCGTTCGCCTCGTTGTCGGAGTAGATGTACTTGCCGTTCAGGGCCGGCAGCTTCCTCGACCGCACCACGACGCCGCCGACGATCACGTTTCCCTGCTCCTGTCCGCTTGGAGCGTTGTGCGGGTAAGAGTGGACCGGAGCGATGTAGAGCGGCGGCGGGTGGGTCTCGGGGGGAAAGCCGCACTGGCCGCACGGGTTCGGGCCCTCGAAGACACGCCAGCCGAAGTTCGCGCCGTTCGCCCGCGCGAGCGTCGCATGGTCGATCTCCTCCCAGGTGTTGAAGCCCACGTCCGCGACCCAGAGGTCGCCGGTCTTCGGGTCGAACGAGAACCGGAACGGGTTGCGCAGGCCGATCGAGTAGATCTCGTCCATCCCGGGCTTGCCGACGTAGGGGTTGGACCTCGGGACGGTGTAGCCGCCCTTCGCCTTCGGCTTGATCCGCCCGATCTTGCCGAGCAGGTTGTGCGTGTTCTGCGCGTCGTTCTCCGGGTCGGGCTGCGTCCCGCCGTCGCCCACCGCGAAGTACATGTCGCCGTCCGGACCGAAGGCGACGGTCCCGCCGTTGTGGTTGCCCGCCTGGTGGTGGGTGACCTCGATGATCCTGTGGCGCGAGCTCGGGTTGGCCTTGACCGGCGAGTCCTTCGACGCCTTGAAGCTGTCGATCTCGATGTTGCAGGCGCCGCCGTTCTCGCAGTGGTGGTTCACGTAGTAGACGTAGAACCGCCGGTTCTTCGCGTACTTGGGATCGAACGCAATCGAGAGCAGCCCCTGCTCGCCGTTGTCGACGACTCGGTCGGAGATGTCGAGGAACGGCTTGGCGAGCTGCTGTCCACGCCGCACGGCGATGATCTGCCCCGACTTCTGCACGACGGCGATCATGTGCGGGCTTCCCGGGAACTGGGCCGTGTCGACGGGCTCGTTGAACGTCCCACCGACCTTCTTCAGCTTCAGGGTCCCGGCCCCGGAGCTCGGCGTGGCGCCGGCCAGCAGGGCAATGCCCGCCACCAGAGCCGCCAGGCTGATCGCGGCGCCCGGCGCCCGCCGCGTCCCACTCGATCCCGCCATGCCGGCAGCGTAGCGTCCGCGTCGCGGCTAGCCCGCGGCAGGCACCAGCTCGTATACCGGCCCCTCGAGCGAGGCGGCGTAGACGTGACCGTCGGCGTCCACCCCGAAGGAGCTGAGCGATGGAACCTGCAATCCCAGCGGCCGGTCATCGGTGGCCGGCTTGCCCGCGACCGCAGGGAAGCTCCGCAGGTCGCCGCTGCAGAAGTCGCCGTAGACGTAGCGGCCGAAGAGGGTGGGAAGCGAGCGGTCGCGGACGACATAGCCGCCGGTCACAGAGCAGCCGTTCGCGTGCGAGTAGGTGAGCACGGGCGGAACCGGGTTCTTCGCGTGCTGGTCCGTGTTGAAGTGGGCGTCACCTTCGAAAGCCGACCAGCCGAAGTTGGCGCCCGCGGCCTGCCTCACGGGCAGCGAGTCGATCTCCTCGAAGCGGTTCTGGCCGACGTCGCCGATCCAGAGGTCCTCGCCGTCGAAGGAGAAGCGCCACGGGTTGCGCAGCCCGTAGGCGAACGTCGCCGGGTAGACGTTGTCCTCGCCGAGGAACGGGTTCCCCGGCGCCGGCCCGCCGGCTCGAGAGATCCGCAGGATCTTCGCGAGCGGCGAGGAGAGGTCCTGGCCGACGCGGTCCGGATCCTCCTCCGAGCCGCCGTCGCCCAGCCCGATGTAGAGCTTTCCGTCCGGCCCGAACTGAAGCTGGCCGCCGTTGTGGTTGGGGAACGGCTGGTTCACCGCCAGCAGGGTGCGGGCGCTCGAAGGATCAGCTTGCGGGGAACTGCGGTTGGGCACGGTGTACCGGACCACCCGCGTGTCTCCGGCGGTGTTGATGAAGTCGGCGTAGACGTACGGAGACGGTGGGTTGGCGTTGTAGGCCGGGTCGAACGCGATCGAGAGCAGCCCCTGCTCGCCGCAGCAGGACACCTGGTCGGAGATGTCGAGGAACAGCTTCGGGAGGATCTTCCCGTCGCGGACCACCACGACCTTGCCCGGCTGCTCGACGACGAACAGGTCGCCGGTATCGCTGCCGCCTCCGGTGATGGGCGGCGCCGTGACGTACACGGGCTGGTCGAAGTCGCCGATCTTGCGCAGCTTCACCGTTCCGGCCTCGCCGCTGCCGGTGTTCCTCGGGGCGCTCGCCGCCGTCGACGTCGCCTCGGTGGAGGTCGCGGCCCCGGTGGAGCTCGAGGGCGGCGCCGTGGTCGGCTCGCCGCTCGACCCGCCGCAGCCGGCGAGGCCGGTGGCGGCGATGGCCGCGAGGGCCGCTACTTGTTGGAGCCGCCGAGCTGGCAGCGGCCCTGGATCACCTTTCCGGATCCGGTGACGCAGGTCTGAGGAGGCTTGGCGCTCACGGTCACCACGAACTGGCCCTGGGCCGGAGAGCCATCGGCGGTCACGGCCTCGGCGTTGCCCTGGAGCCCCGCGGCGACCTGGTAGTGGACCGTGTAGGTGCCCGGCTTGGCGGGCGTGACCCGCCAGACGATGTCCTTGCTCTTGCCGGGTTCGAGCGGCCCGAACTGGTAGGTGTCGGTCTGGGCCGCGGCGGCGCCCGCCGTCGGCTTGGAATCCAGGTTCTGGAGGGTGGCTCCGTTACCGAGCAGCTTGGGGTACTCGTTCTCGAGGATCCACACCGGCCGGTTCGGATTTGCCAGGCTCGGGTCGTCGATTCGCGTCGAGAACGAGCCGTCCGCGGTGGGGTGGGGCCCGGTGCCCGTGTAGATGGTGATCGCGAGATCGGGAAGCTGCTTGTCGCCGGTGTTCTTGACCGCGAGCTGGAGGTCGGTCGTCTCGGAGAGCTGCTGCTTCGTCGGGAAGCTGGCCTTCGTGACGGCGACCTGGAAGTTGCCGACGGGCTCGGTCTGGTCCTGACGGGTTCCGCCACCGCAGGAGGCGAGGAGAGCAGCCGTCAGGAGCACCATCACCCCGCCCAGCGTCCTCGTGGACCGTCCGTGAAGTCGCGGCATCGCCGCCCTGTTGCCGGTCTCCCCCAAGGAGCGAGGAACATACCACCCATGCCCATGGTCTCGCGACGGGTACCGCACATCGGCAATCACGCACGAAACGACGGTTCCCTGTGGCGGAGCGCTCCGCGATGGAATACATTTCGTCCTGCGGCAAGCGTGGGCAACGCCGTGGAGGATTGAATGGTCAGAGCCGTATCGGATAGGGCGTTCCTGCCCGTCAAGGGGCTCTTCGAGCAGGTCGGGAACATGGTCATCCTGACCGGTAAGACGCTGGTCGCGACCGTGAGACCCCCGTATCCGTACGGCGGCGAGTTCATCGGCCAGTTCCTCTTCGCGCTCCAGCTCTGCTGGTTCCCGATGATGATCTCCACGATCGCCTTCGGGTTCGGGGCTCCAGGCCTGCAGGCCGCCAACTTCCTCACGCTGTTCGGCGCCCTGGACCGCCTCGGCGGCTTCTTCATCCTCGCCTCGGTTCGCGAGTTCGCCCCGTTCGTGACGGCTGTCGTCGTCGCCGGCGTGGCGGGCACCGCGATCACGGCGGATCTCGGCGCCCGCAAGATCCGCGAGGAGCTCGACGCGCTCCAGGTCCTCGGCGTCGACCCGATCAAGAACCTCGTCGTGCCGCGGTTCCTCAGCCTCATGCTGATCACGGGGCTGATGGACATCTACGCCCTGCTCTTCGGCATCAGCGGCGGGATCTTCGCCGAGCTCGCCTACGGCCAGCCGCTCGGAGGCTTCTTCGCGACGCTCTTCACCAACGCGTCGATCACGGACCTCTGGGGCTCGTTACTCAAGTGCACACTGTTCGGCGCGATCATCGCGATCGTCTGCTGTTACAAGGGGATGAATGCGTCCGGAGGCGCCGAGGGCGTGGGCCGGGCCGTCAACGAGGCGGTGGTGATCGCCTTCCTCGGCGTCTTCGCGTTCAACTACGTCTTCACCCAGACGCTGCTGGCGACCCACCCGGAAATCTCACAGATCAGGTGACCTGAGTGCTGGCGCTGCCGAAGATGTGGCTCGACTCGCTCGGCGAGATCGCCCGATTCTGCGGGCGGGTCATGGCGCTCGTCTACACGGGCCGGGTCTTCAGGTTCTTCGGCGAGGCGCTGCGCCAGGCCGGCATCCTCATCACGGGGTCGGCGATCGTCATCTGGGGCCTCACCTTCATCCTCGGCCTGCAATGCGGGATCGAGGGCGCGTACTTCTCACGCTCCGTGGGCGCCCCGTCCAACGCCGGCACGTTCGCCGCGTGGTGCGACCTCCGCGAGGTCATCCCCTACGCATTCGGGTACATGATGGCCGCGAAGGTGGGTACGGGCATCGTGGCCGAGCTCGGCGCGATGCGGATCTCCGACGAGATCGACGCGCTCGAGGTCATGGGCGTGAACCCGATGATCTTCCTCTGCGCGACCCGCCTGCTCGGCGCCTGGATCGTGCTTCCGTTCCTGTACCTGATCGGGATCGGCGTCGGCTACGTCGCCAGCTGGATCGCGGTCGTCAAGCAGATCGGCGACGTGAGCTCGGGGGGTTACTTCCTCATCTTCTGGGAGTTCCAGAACCCACCCGACCTGATCTTCAGCCTGATCAAGGGAATGGTCATGGCGACCGTGATCGTCACGGTCGGCTGCTACTACGGATACAACGCCTCCGGAGGCCCGGTCGGCGTCGGCACCGCGACCGCCAAGTCGATGGTGTTGAACATCGTCTTAGTCCACATCATCGGCATGCTCGGCACCCTGGTCTTCTGGGGGGCCAATCCAAGGGCGCCGATCGGCGGCTGAGAGACCCCGAGGAGGATTCGAACGACAATGGCTGACGCCCCGACCCACCCCGATTACGACGCCAACCAGGACGAGACCGCGCAGTACGCGGCTCCCGACGAGCCCGGCTACGACGCGCCCGACCCTCACGACGTGGAGAGCTACGTTGAGCCCGCGCCCGAGCTCGGCAAGCTGAACCAGGACTACACGATCCCGGGCGTCGAGCGCTCCGAGACCAACCCCTACCGCTGGCACACCGGAACCAAGCGCGATCACGGCGGCGAGGACGCCATCGAGGTCATCGACGTCGTCAAGCAGTTCGGCAAGACGCGGATCCAGAACGGCCTCAACCTCGGCATCCCCGACGACCAGATCTCGATGGTCCTCGGCCCGTCCGGCACGGGCAAGAGCGTCCTCATCAAGCTGATCGTCGGGCTGCTCTACCCCGACTCGGGAGACATCCTCGTCCACGGCGAGTCCGTCCCGAACATGTCGGACGACGAGCTGTTCGAGATGCGCAAGAAGTTCGGCCTGCTCTTCCAGGACGGCGCCCTGTTCGGCTCGATGAACATCTGGGACAACACCGCGTTCCCGCTCCGCCAGCACACCGACAAGTCCGAGGACGAGATCGGCGAGATCGTCAACCGCAGGCTCAGCGAGGTCGGCCTTGCGGAGGCCACCGAGAAGATGCCCAACGAGCTGTCGGGCGGGATGCGCAAGCGCGCCGGGTTCGCCCGGGCGCTCGTGCTGGACCCGGCGATCGTGTTCTTCGACGAGCCCGACTCGGGCCTCGACCCGGTGCGCACGGCGCTGCTCTGCGAGCTGATCCGCGAGATCCACGAGGAGAATCAGGGCTGCTACATGGTGATCAGCCACGACCTCGGCACCGCGCGCCGCATCGCGGACTTCATCGCGGTTCTCTGGAAGGGCCGCATCGTCGAGTCGGGCCCCTCCGAGGAGCTCTTCAACTCCGACAACGAGTTCGTCTCGCAGTTCCTGAACGCCGAGGTAACGGGCCCGCTCGCGATGGACTGAGGCGCGGTAGCGCCTCTCGCGCCCTCAGGGCGTTAACGGCTCCTTCATGCAGAGAGCCGCATACTCTCTTGGCGTGAGGCAGCGGTTTGCGCGCTTGGCGGGCTGGGCCGTGGAGAGGCCCACCCAGGTGGTCGTCATTGCGATCCTGATCGCGCTGATCGGGGCCGTCGCGGCCCTTCGCCTGGATACCGACGCCGGCGTCAGCACGCTCGTCGACCGGGGCTCCGGGACCTATCAGGCCACCAAGGACTTCGACCAGAAGTTCGGCAGCGATCCGGTTGTGGTGCTGGTCAAGGGCGACCTCGGGAAGCTCCTGCTGTCACCCGACCTTGCCCGGCTCACCGGCCTGGAAGCTTGCCTGGCCGGCTCGGCCCCGCAGGGGCAGGTCTTCAAGGACCAGGCCCCGCCGGCGCCCTGCCAGCAGCTCGCCGAGCTTCACCCGGCCCACGTCGTCTACGGACCGGGGACGTTCCTCAACCAGTTCGCGACGCAGTCGAAGAACCTGCTCAGCCAGCAGGCGCTCGAGGTGAAGCGCCAGGCGAGGGCGGCCGGGTTGGCCGCGGCCGCCCGGGCGAAGCGGCAGGGCCTCCCGCCGCAGGCTCAGCAGCACGCGGCGAACAAGGCCGCGCAGGCCATCGAGGGGCAGTTCCAGCAGGAGATCGTCAACATCGGCACGCGCTACGGGCTGACCGGGCTGCCGGACATCACGGACCCCAGCTTCGTCAGCGCGGTGGTCTTCGACAGCCGGCTCCCGGGACAGGTGCCGAAGGCGCGGTTCTCCTACCTCTTCCCGAGCGCCGACTCGGCGCTGATCTCGGTCCGCCTGCGCTCCGACCTCAGCCAGGCGGACACGAACAGGGCGATCGGGCTCATCCGCCAGGCGATCGCGGACCCGGCGTTCAAGCTGAAGCACGGCAGCTACGTGGTCAGCGGCGTGCCGGTCGTGATCGACGGGCTGTCGAAGGAGCTCTCCAGCCAGATCTTCATCCTGCTCGCGGTTGCCCTCGCCGTCATGGCGATGACGCTGGCCGTCGTCTTCAAGCCACCCTTCAGGCTCCTGCCGCTTGGCATCGCGCTCGGGGCGGCCGCGGTGACGTTCGGCGTGCTCTCGGCGCTCGGCGGCTCGCTGACGATGGCCTCGATCGCGGTGCTGCCCGTGCTGATCGGGCTGGGGGTGGACTACGCGATCCAGTTCCAGGCGCGTTTCACCGAGCGCCTCGACGACGGCTCGAGCCCGGTGCGCGCCGCCGTCGAGGCGGCGTCGGCCGGCGGCCCCGTGATCGGCACGGCGGCGCTGGCCACGGGCGCGGGCTTCCTCGTCCTGCTCCTCTCGCCGATCCCGATGGTCCGCGGCTTCGGCCTGCTCCTGGTGCTCGGAATCGCGATCGCCTTCGTTCTCGCCGCGACGCTCGGGATCGCGGCGCTCTCGCTCGTGGGGAGGAACCGCGGCTCCAGGCGCGCGTTCCCGCGACCCTCTTGGCAGCGGCCCGAGGCCTTCGGGAGGATCGGCGATCGCCTTGGCAGCATCGGCCGCTCCACCCTGGCCGTCGCGATCGCCGCGCCCCGTCGCGTCCTCCTCGTCGGCCTGGTCGTCGCGGTCGCCGGCTGGGCAGCGGGAACCCAGGTGGGAATCATCTCGGACCTCCGTCAGCTGGTTCCGCGCAACCTCCCGGCCCTCCAGGACGTCGACCAGCTCGAACGGGCGACCGGCGTCTCCGGCGAGGTCGACGTGACCGTCAACTCGGCGGACCTGACACGGCCCGCCGTGATCTCGTGGATGAAGGACTTCGAGGCGCGGGTCCTCGCCGCCCACGGCTTCGGCGGGCTCTTCCCGTCGTGCCGCAAGGAGCAGACCCAGATCTGCCCGGCGATCTCGCTCCCCGACCTCTTCGCGACATCCCAGGCGGTCCCGTCGCAGGCCCGCATCAAGGAGGTCCTGAAGCTCCTGCCCGCCTACTTCTCGCAGGCCGTCATCGACGTCAACCCGAAGACCGGCGCGCCGGGCAACACGGCCGTGATCGCGTTCGGGATCAAGGTCATGCCGTTCGACCAGCAGAAGGAGCTGATCGACGACATCCGCTCCCAGATCGACCCGCCGGGAACGGACAACGGGCCACCCCCGGGCGTCACCGCCAACGTGGTCGGCCTCCCGGTGCTCGCCGCGGACGCCAACTCTGAGCTCGAGTCCAATCGTTACCTGATGACGATCGTCGGGCTGCTGGCCGTCACGCTGGCCCTGCTCGCCATCTACCGCTCGGTGCGGCGTGCGCTTGTCCCGCTCGTCCCGATCGTGCTGGCCACCGGCTGGGCCTCGCTGGGGCTGTGGATCGTGGGCCTGCCGCTGAACCCGATGTCGGCGACGCTTGGCGCGCTCGTGATCGCGATCGCCACCGAGTTCAGCGTGATCCTCTCCTCGCGCTACTTCGAGGAGCGGGCGGCGGGGCACAGCCTCGGCGAGGCGCTGCGGCGCTGCTACGCGCGCACCGGCGCCGCGGTCGCCGCCTCGGGCGTCACGGCGATCGCCGGCTTCGCGGTGCTCGCCGTGTCCGACGTGCGGATGCTGCGCGACTTCGGCCTGGTCACCGTCCTTGACCTCGCGGTTGCGCTGATCGGCGTCATGGTGGTGCTTCCGGCCACGCTGGTGGCGGCGGAGGACGGCCTCGGCTCCCTTCTCCGCGTCCGCCGGGCCAAGGACGCGCCGCCCGCTGAAGACGCCTTGGCGGGCCGCCTCGTCGCCCGGCTCTCCCGGCGCTGATGGCCGGCGGGGGGAGCGGCGAGCGCCGGGTGCCGAAGCCCGGCGGTCGCTACGTCCTTTTCGTCGGCATCGCCTTCGCCACGCTGATCGTCGTCGCCACGATCAACACCCTCAACAACAACGCAGGCGGCGTGCTCGGCCTGAATGCGGACATCGTGGGCAGGGCGCTGCCGGAGTTCGCGGTGCCGAACGTCCGCGGCTCGATCGACGCGGACGCGAACGTCTTCCAGGACGACTGCTCGAGCTCGGAGAACCCGTGTCCGGCGGACGACCGGCGCCCATCCGCGTGCGAGATCAAGCCGGCCGGCGCCATTCGCGTCTGCGACTACTTCGACAAGCCCCTGGCGATCTCGTTCTGGTTCATGCGCGCCGCCGACTGCCTGCCGGCCCAGGACGCCTTCAACCAGGTCGCGCAGGACCTTCGCGGCCGCGCCAACTTCCTCTCGATCGACATCCGCGACGACCGCGACTCGGTGCGGCAGACGGCAATCGACCATGGCTGGTCGATTCCCGTCGGCTGGGATCGGGACGGGGCCGTCTCGGACGTCTACCGCGTGGGCGGCTGCCCGACGGTGGCGTTCGTCTATCCGGGCGGGATCTTCGCGTTCGCGAAGGCGGGCGACCAGGTGACCGAGGCGAAGCTGCGGGACGACATGACCGAGCTCATCGCCCGGTCGAACGAGCAGGCTGCCACGTCGCGATGAATCTTTCCGGCCTCGAGGACGACGACGCCGCGATCCCGGACGTCGGCTGGGTTGCCCCGGCGCTGAGCGACGAGTTCCCGGGCCTCGCCGTCCGGGTGCTGGTGATCGACGGCGGCGCGCGTTCCAGCCCGCGTCCCGTCCGCGCACGCCTGGCCGAGCTCTCCAACCGCTTCACCGGCGCGACGGTGGTCAACCTCCGCCATCAGCCCATCCCGTGGGCCTACCGCGTGTTCTTCCGTCACGTCGGCCTCGACCCGGACACCGAGCGGACGCCGGTCGAGGCCGTCGCCCTGGAGCGGATGAAGCAGGGCGGGTTCGTCTCCCACAACGTGGTGGACGACGCGGTGACGATCGCCGTCGCCGAGTCGGGAGTCTCCCTCCAGGCGTTCGACGCGGACCGCCTGGAGGGCCGCGTCGGCATCCGCAGCGCGGCGCCCGGCGAGCAGCTGCCCGGCCGCGTCACGCCGCTCGAGCCGGGCACCCTCGTCCTGGCCGACGAATCGCGGCCCATCGCCTTCCTCTTCGGCGCGGCGTCCACGGATCACGTCGTCGGCAAGCGGACCAGGCGGACCGCGCTCGTGGCGGTCCAGGTCCAGGGCGTCCCGGACATCTCCGTCGAGGAGGCCATGTGGCTCGCGGCCGGAGTGATGCGCTCGTAGGGCTCGTGGCGCGACAGAGGCGGCAGGTTGCTCGCGTGGGGTCGACCTCAGCCCCCGCGGATCAGGTCGGCGGCCTTCTCGCCGATCATGATCGTCGGGGCGTTCGTGTTGCCGCCCGTGATCGTCGGCATGATCGAGGCGTCGGCGACTCGCAGTCCCTCGACGCCTCGGACCCGCAGCTCGGGATCGACCACGGCTTCGTCGCCGGCGCCCATCCTGCAGGTGCCCACGGGGTGGTAGAGGAGCTCCGCCTCCTCACGCGCGAACGCCTCGATCTCCTCGTCGGTCTCCACCGGGGCCGACGGCACGAGCCAGCGGCCGAGGACCGAGGCGAGCGGCTCCGTCTGCGCAATCCGGTGCGTGAGCTTGATGCCGGCCACGAGGGAGGCGACGTCGTCGGGCTCGGCGAGGTGGTTGCCGACCAGGACGGGCTTTGCGTCAGGGTCCGCCGACCGCAGCCGCACGCGGCCGCGGCTCTTGGGGGCGATGACGCAGGCGGCGAGCGAGAAGGCGTGGCCGTCGATCGTGTCGAAGCCGTTGTCGTGGTAGTAGACGGGGCCGAAGAGGATCTGGACGTCGGCGGCGGGCAGGCCGGGACGCGTCCGGACGAAGGCGGTCGCCTCGCCGATGTTGGAGCTGAGGGGACCCGTGCGGCGCAGCAGGTACTCGGCGAGCGACCTCGGGCCCTCGGCGTCGGCAAGGTCCTCGGGCACCGTCGACTGGAAGCACGAGATGACGTAGGGATGGTCCTGGAGGTTTTCGCCAACCGGGAGGTCGACGCGCGGCTCGACGCCGACCTCGCGCAGGTGCTCGGCGGGTCCTATCCCGGACAGCATGAGGAGCTGCGGGCTGCCGATCGCGCCCGCGGACAGAACCACCTCCCGTGCGGCGCGGACCACGACCTCGCGCCCGCGCCGGTCGCGCGCTCGCACGCCCGTGGCCCGCGAGCCGTCCAGCTCGAGTCCGAGCACCTGGGCCCCCGTCGTGATCGCGAGGTTGGAGCGGCCCCGCGCCGGACGCAGGTAGGCATCGGCGGCGCTCCAGCGACGCCCGTTCTTGATCGTGACCTGGCACATGGACACGCCGTCCTGCTCGGGGGCGTTGACGTCCGGATTGCGCGGGATGCCGGCTTCGGACGCGGCGTCGAGGAAGCGCTTCGTGAGCGGCCTCGGCGTTCGCAGGTCGGAGACGTTCAGCGGCCCGCTCGCGCCGTGCACTTCGGAGCCGCCGCGCTCGTTGGTCTCCGACCGCTTGAACAGCGGCAGCACCTCCTCGTACGACCAGCCGTCGCAGCCGGCTTCGCTCCAGCCGTCGTAGTCGAAGGGACGCCCGCGGACGTACATCATCGCGTTCATCGAGCTCGACCCGCCGAGCGACCGCCCGCGCGGCACGTAGAGGGTGCGGTTGCCGAGGTGGGGCTCGGGCCCCGTCTCGTAATCCCAGTCGAGCTTCGTCTTGAACTGCTTGGAGAAGGCAGCGGGGATCTTGATGTTCGGTGAGCGGTCCTTTCCGCCCGCCTCGAGGAGCAGCACTCGCGTGCCCTGGTCCTCGCTCAGGCGGCCGGCCACGGCGCATCCGGCCGAGCCCGCACCGACCACGATGTAGTCGTAGCTCTCCTCCTCCATCGCCGGACAGACTATGCCTCGGAGGCCGCCCCGGCCGTTAGAATGGCCGCTGAGCCACGGGTTTTTGAGAGGAGCCCGATGCCCGAGGAAACGCTCGTACCGATCAGCACCCTGCCGGACGCGGCGTTGCCGTCCCTTGAAACCGATGCGCTTACCGAGCGCGGCCTCCGGGACTCCCTCCGCCACCAGATCGGCCTGCTCGAGCGCCGCCTCGGCGAGCTCTTCGCCGTGTCCTTCCCGCGCAAGGGAATCGAGTTCGGCGTCGCGGGCCCCGGCGGGCCCCGGGTCCTGGGCGTCGCGGAGCTCGAGGAGGTTCGCGACCGGCTGGTCGTGAGGCTTCGCGAGGCGGAGGGCGAGCTCGCCGAGCGCGGTCGCTGTGAGGAGCACAACCGGCAGCTCCTCGAAGAGATGCTCGCCGCGCCCGAGCGTTACCGCGGCATGGTGATCTCGGCGCACGACATCGGCGAGCCGAGCTGCCGGACCTGGAGCTCGGAGCCCCGCTTCGGGATCCTCGGGATGCTCATGGGCTGGTGGAGAGTCAAGGTTTCATCGGGCTGTCCGTTAGCCTGCGGGCGCGGCTGAACCGGCCGCGCTCACTCGACTCTTCAACCACTCAGCCGTTTGGCACGAAAATCGCGAAAGCGCCGTCGGCGACCGAAGCCGGATGCTCCGGCGGCTCCCGAGACCGAGGCCGCCGACGGGGCAGCCACCGACCGGGCGATCTCGACGGAGGCCGCCGAGCGCGTCGCGGCGCGCCGGGTAGCCCGCCGCCGCTCGGCTGACCCCGACGTTCGCCCGCCGGCGCCCTGGGAGCCGTTCCCGCTCATCGAGCTGCTGGTGCTGCTGGCGCTCGGCCTCCTGGTGGCGGGCTTCGTCATCCGCGGGCACCGCGGGACGGTGATGATCGGCGTCGGCCTCGTGCTTGGGGCGGTCAGCGGCCTCGAGCTGTCGGTCCGCGAGCACTTCGGCGGCTATCGCTCGCACACCGCGCTGTTGGCCGGCGCCGCGGCGCTCGCGGTGCTGGTCGGCACCAGCCTGATCCTGCCGGGCATTCCGGCAATCGTCCGCCTGCTGCTCTCGATCCTGGCCTTCGGGGCCGCGGCCCGCTTCCTGGTGCGGATCTTCCAGCGGCGCTCGGGTCTGAGCTTCAAGTTCCGCTAGCCGCCGCGGCGCGAGATTGCGACTTGTCCACCCCTGCGGTCGACAAGCCGCATCTCAGCCCGGGCTCGGGCCTACGCTCGAGCGACCGGCAGCTTCTGCTTTGCGGCCAGCTCCTTGGAGAGGATGACCCGCTGGCGCTCGGTCAGCCGGCCGAGCGGGCGGTTCTCGTTGAGGGCGAGCGAGACCAAGAACTTGCGGGCGCGCGCGCGACCCCAGCGGCGCTGGCTGCGAAGAAGCTCGCCAACCGTCATCGACTCGACCTGCCACGGGCACTGGAGCACGACGTCTGAGGCCGTCCTGTCGCCTGCCTGAATCGAACGCTTCAGTGCGGCTCGGGCAAGCCTGACCTTGTTTGCGTGGGCAAGTGCTTCCATGTGTTGAGGCATCGGGACGCCGACTGCCGAAGCAGCTTCCATACTCACTCCTCCTTCGAGCGAACGCGGGACGGTTGTAGCTATTCGCCTTGTTGACCCTGCGGCCCGGAGGCCGCGTAAGAGAGCCGAATCGATGGGTTCCAAACCCTTCGGCTCCCTGCCCCAGGGTGCCCAAGGCGCGGGCCGCAGGCTAAGCGAGCGGGCGAGCAAGCGTCAACTGAGAAGGCATCAGCGCCCCCCCGGTCGTTCGCTAAGAGCACACTTTTTCTCGCGAAACGGCTCTTGTTCGCGATCGGACAAGCCGAAACTAGCCCGCGCGGGGGAGGTCCGGGAAGTCCGCGGCCACCTTCTCGACGATCGCGAGCGCTCGATCGAGGTGCTCGCGCTCATGGGTCGCCATCAGGCTGGTTCGCAGGAGCGCGCCGCCGGGGGGCACGGCCGGATGGAGGGCGACGTTGGTGTAGACGCCGGCCTCGTAGAGGGCCTTCCACAGCACGACGGCCTGCCAGTCCTCGCCGACGAGAACCGGGACGACCGGAGTCGTCGCCTCGGTGCCGTCCGGAAGCCTCCCCGGCTCGACAACCCGAAGGCCGAGGTCGCGGAAGCCCTGACGTAGGTAGGCCGCGTTGGACAGGAGCTTCGCCATCAGCTCAGGGCCCTCCGAGCGGATGATCCGCAGCGCCCCGAGCGCCGCGCCCACCGCGGCCGGGACCGCGGACGCCGTGAAGATGAAGGCGCGGGTCGTCACCCGCAGGAACTCGACGACGTCGGCCGGGCCGGCGATGAACCCGCCGCAGGAGGCGAGGCTCTTCGAGAAGGTCCCCATGCGCAGGTCGACCCGGTCCTCCAGGCCGAAGAGCTCGGCGGCCCCCGCTCCGCGCGCGCCGAGGACGCCGACACCGTGCGCCTCGTCGACCATCAGCCGGGCGCCGTAGCGGCCGCAGAGCTCGACGATCGGGGGCAGGTCGCAGACGTCGCCCTCCATCGAGAAGACTCCGTCGACGACGACCAGCACGCCGCCGCCGTCGCCGGCCGCGCGGTCGAGCATCTTCTCCAGCTTGTCCATCTGGTTGTGGCGAAACGGGCGGAGCTTCGCTCCGGACAGCCGGCAGCCGTCGAGGATCGAGGCGTGGTCGGCCGAGTCGCAGATCACCGTGTCCCCGGGAGCGAGGATCGTGCCGATCGCACCGAGGTTCGCCTGGTAGCCCGTGGTGAACACGATCGCGTCCTCGGTTTGCATCCACTCGGCGAGCTCACGCTCGAGGTCGACATGGAGCGGGGTGGTCCCGTTCAGAAGTCGCGATCCGGTCAGGCCCGTCCCGTAGCGCTCGAGCGCATCGCGGGCCGCCTGCTTCACGCGCGGGTCGCCCGTGAGGCCGAGGTAGTTGTTGGACCCGAGCATGATCGTCTCGCGGCCCTCCATCTCGACCACCGGTCCGGCCTCCGAGTCCATGACGCGGAAGTAGGGGAGGAGGTCGGCCTCCTTGGCCATCTCGAGCTGCTCCGCGCGGTCGTGCGTGCGGGCCTTCGCGAAGACGTCGATCGGCCCGGTGGCGGTCTCGGTCATCGGGGAGAGTGTAGGTTGCGTCGCCGTGCGGAACGACTCAGACGTGACGGTGCGCCCAGTCGACGGCAGGCGGGATCTGGACGCGTTCATCAAGCTTCCCTTCCGCATCCACCGCGACCATCCTCGCTGGGTCCCCCCGCTGATCTTCGACCGCAAGGCGTTTCTCGACCGCTCGAAGAACCCGTTCTTCGAGCACGCCGAGGCCGAGTACTTCCTGGCGGAGCGGGACGGCCAAGTGGTGGGCCGCGTCACCGCGCACGTCGACCGGCGCTGGGACGAGTTCCAGGGCGGCAACGACGGGATGTTCGGATTCATCGAGATGGAGGACAGCGCGGAGACGGCGAAGGCCCTGATCGACGCGGCGAAGGGCTGGCTCGAGGCGCGCGGGCGCACGCGCATGATCGGCCCGATGGACTTCACCACCAACGACGAGTGCGGCCTGCTCGTGGACGGCTTCGAGCGCGACCCGATCATCCTCCAGCCCTGGCACCCGCCGTACTACCGGCACCGGCTCGAGGCGCTCGGCCTGACGAAGTCGATGGACCTCCTGATGTGGGACCTCTGGCTGGGCAAGCTCCAGGAGGGCAACACGTTTCACCCCCTGATCGAGGCTGCGGCGAAGAAGTCCGATGAGGAGGGCGTCGTGATCCGTGGGATGCGCAAGTCCGACCTGACGAACGAGATCGCGCGGTTCATGGAGGTCTACAACGAGGCCTGGGGACCGAACTGGGGCTTCGTGCCGATCACGGCCGAGGAGGTCGCCTTCCAGGCGAAGAACCTCAAGCCGATCCTCTCCGAGGAGTGGGCGATGATCGCCGAGCGGGACGGTGAGGTCGTCGGCGCGGCGCTCACGCTTCCCGACTTCAACCAGGTGCTGAAGAAGATGAACGGCCGTCTGTTCCCGTTCGGCTGGTGGCACTTCCTCACCGGCCGCAAGAAGATCGACCGCGTCCGGGTCTTCGCCCTGGGGGTCAAGACGGAGTACCAGCACCTGGGCGTCGCGGCCGCCCTGTACGTCCGGCATCGGGAGACCGCCGAGCGCATGCCGCAGAAGGGCGGCGAGACGGGCTGGATCCTCGAGACCAACGAGGCCATGAACCGCGCCATGGAGGGCATGGGCGGGACGATCGCCGAGCGCTACCGCCTGTACGAGGCCGCGCTCGAGCCGAGCGCATAGACTCAGGCGAAGTGCGAGAGGAGCTGTTGGAAGCAGAGGCGGTCGAGGAGCAGGTGGCCGATCCCGGTGACTCGGCGGCAGACGTCCGGCCGTTGCCGGCGACGACCAGCGGCCGCGACGTCTCGGCGTTCCGCGGCGAGGTGGGCACCGTTGCGGTGGCCGCCGCCGGCGGGCTCGTGGCCGGCATGGCCACGGTTGCCGCCGTCCGCGTCGCGAAGGCGGTGTCGAGCCCGCGCAAGCGCTCACCGCGGCGGCGCTCCAAGGACGCCACGCCGGGAGTCCTGGCCAGTCGCTCGTTCCTGATCGACGTCCACCTCCTGGACCGCTGAGCTGACCGTCCAGCTCGCTTCGTACCGTGGACGGGTGAGCTTCCGCACGCTCGACGTCGACGTCACGAGCCCCTGGCCGGTTCGCTTGCCGCGGCGCTCGGGGGGCGACGGGACGATGCGGATCACAGGCGGTGTCGTCGCCAGGCTCCTCCACGTCAGGGAGCGGCCGGTCGTGGTCGCGGCCTGGCAGCGCAGCTCGGGCGAGGTCGCGTTCCGCGCCGGCGGGGAGGGGGACCGCGAGGCGCTGGCCGAGGCGATCCGCCGCATGCGGTTCGCGCTCGGCGTCGACGAGGACCTCTCCGATTTCTACGCGCGGTTTCGCCGCGACCCGCTCCTGGGCCCGGCGATCCGCAGGCGGCCCTGGCTTCGCCCTCGGCGACGCCCCTTCGCGTGGGAGGCGCTGGCCTGGGCCATCACCTCGCAGCTGATCGAGGCCTCGCGGGCGGGCGAGATCCAGCGGCGGCTCGTGCGGCGCTACGGACGCGTGGCTCCGCCTGTGGAAGTCGCCGGGGCGGCCTTCGAGTCGCTGCGCGGCCCGCTTCGCGACGTGCCCGAGGCCGGCGTGATCGCACGCTGCGCTCCGGCCGAGCTGGCGGCGCGCGACCTCTCCGCGGGCCGCTCGCTCGCGATGATCAAGGCAGCGAAGGAGGTGGCGTCCGGGCGGGTCGATCCCGCCGACGCGGACGGCGACCGCCGCCTTCTGGCGATTCGCGAGATCGGCCCGTGGACCGTGCAGTGCCTGGGGCTCAATGGACGCGGCGAGCCCGACACCCTGCCCGCGGGCGACCTCATCTACGTGAAGCTCGTCGGGAGGCTGGCGGGGCTGGGTAGGAGGGCGACGGTCCCGGAGGTCGAGGAGTTCTTCAGGCCGTATGAGCCATACCGCGGCCTCGCCGGCACGTTCGCGTCGATGCACTACCACCCGGCGGTCCAGACCGGCCCGCCCCTCCGCCTGGCGGCCGCATGAAGCAACAAGTGAAGCGTTACCGGGGCTATAGCCCCATCAACCCCTCACTCGTTGCGGTTTCGACGATTCTCGCGGTCTTGGGCGCCGCCTCGGCGCTCGGCGGCACCACCCTCCTCGCTGCCTCGAAGCACCACGAGCCCTCGAACAGCCGCCTCCACAAGACCTTTGGCCACAGCGTCGAGGGCCGCCGCCTGGTGGCGGTCCGCCTCGGCAACCCCGCCGCGAAGCGCACGGCACTCGTCGTCGGGCAGATCCACGGCGACGAGCCGGCGGGGCGCCGGGTTGTCCAGGCGCTCCGCAGGCTCAACCGGCCCTTCGCGAACGTCGCGCTCTGGACTGTGCTGAGCGTCAATCCCGACGGCAACCGGCTCGACGCGCGCAAGAACGCACACGGCGTCGACCTCAACCGCAACTTCTCGGTGGGATGGTCGCGATCCCAGCCACCCTCGAGCGGCTACTACCCTGGGCCGCATCCGTTCTCCGAGCCGGAGACGCGGGCGGTCAGGCGCCTGGCGCGGCTCATCAAGCCGAACATCTCGATCTGGTTCCACCAGCCATGGGACGCGGTGCTTGCCTGTGGCCGCCATCACCGCTTCGAGAGCCGTTTCGCGCACATCGCCAGGATGCGGACCGAGTGCCGCGGCAACCACCTGCCCGGGACCGCCGTCGACTGGGAGAACAAGAAGCTCGGCGGGCACGCCTTCGTCGTCGAGTTCCACGGTGGCTCGCTTTCGCGCACCGAGGTGCGCCACGCGGCGCACGCGGCGGCCCACCTCGCCGCGAAGGGCGCTCGTTAGGAGCCCCTGGCCGGCAGCAGGTCGTCCGTCAGCAGGTCGCCGGCGGATGGCACGGTCTTGATCAGGCCGTTCCTGGCGAAGAAGCGAGCGAAGGCCAGCCACTGCGCCGGGTCCATGTAGCCGTAGCGCTGGCCGCTGCCGTGCTGCGCCAGCAGCGGAAGCGTCCTGCGCACCTCGGCGGCGGTGACCTGCGGGTCCAGCGAGTTGCCGGCGTCGAGGATGGCCTGGGTGGCCTGCAGCGGGTTTGCCGCTGCGGCCTGCGTGCCGTGGTCGAGCGCGGCGACGAATCGCCGAATCCGCCCGGGGTCGTGCGCGATCTCGTCGTCCGACGCGACCAGCACGAGCTCGTCGTATGTGGGAATGCCCAGCCGGTCGACCGGCACCACGCGCGGGTGCAGGCCCTTCAGCCGCAGGTCGACGCCCTCCACGTTCGAGAAGCCGCCGAGCATCGCGTCCGCTCGACCGGAGGTCACCGCGGGAAGCAGGCTCTGCTGGACGTCGACCTCGTGGACATCGGCCTTCGTGAGCCCGGCGCGAGCGAGGATCGTCTGCAGGTAGGCGTCCTGATAGGGGATCCCGGCGGTCACGATCGTCTTGCCGTCGAGGTCGCCTACGCTCCCGATCGCGGCGGAGCGCAACGAGATCAGCGACGTCAGCGGTCGCTGGACGATCGCGGCAACCGCCTTCACGGGCAGCCCCTGCTGGTGGGCGAGCAGCACCTCCGGCTCGTAGGAGATCGCGAGGTCGGCCGTACCCGCGGCCACCTCCTTGATCGGCGCGGAGGGGTCGGACGGGACCTGAGGCGTGACGTCAAGCCCCGCCTGGCGGAAGTAGCCCCGGTCCAGGGCCTCGTAGATGCCGGCGTGGTCCGGGTTGACGTAGAAGTCGAGCGCGAGGGTCAGATGATCTCCGGAGCCGGACCCGCTTCCGCCGCAGCCGGCGACGCAGGCCGCCGCGGCCAGCAGGGCGGCCAGCGCGAGGCGTCTCACCGGGACCTCCCCCACCAGGCGATCCGCCGCTCGAGGAGGCCGAGCGCAGCGAAGAGCAGGATCGCGAACGCCGCCAGCACCACCACGGCCGCGAACACGAGACTGGTGTCCAGGGTCCCCTGCGCGACCAGGATCAGGTGGCCGAGCCCGGAGGAGCTGCCGCTCCACTCCCCGAACACGGCCCCGATGGCCGCAACCGCGGCCGCGATCTTGATGCCGCTGAACGTGAACGGGAGGGCCGATGGGATTTCGACGCGCGTGAGAATCTGGGACCGGCTGGCGCTGAGCGTGCGCATGAGCTTGGGCAGCTCGGCGTCGACGGAACCCAGGCCGTCGAGCGTGTTCACGGTGACCGGGAAGAAGCAGACGAGCGCCACGATCACGATCTTCGGGCCGATCCCGAAGCCTAACCACACGACCAGGATCGGCGCGAGCGCGATCGTCGGTACCGCCTGCGAGGTGACGAGGAGCGGGTAGAAGGCACGGCGAAGGAGGCCCGAGGCGTGGAGAACCAGTGCGAAGGCCCACCCGATGGCGACGGCGACAGCCAGGCCGCCGAGGATCTCGCGCAGCGTCACCCAGGCGTTGGAGGCGAGCAGGGACCGGTCGTTCCACAGGGTCGACGCGATCTGGTCCGGAGCCGGCACCAGGTAGGACTGGAGATTCAGGGCGTCGGCCAGAGCTCCCACCCGCGCTGCGATCTCCCAGGCGCCGAGCAGGATCACGATGAGAATCGCGGGTGCGAGCCAGCGCTTCATCGGGTGGCGGAGGTCAGGGCGGACAGGGCGCGCTCGCGCGCGCTGACGAACTCGGGCGAGGTCACGCTCTCGTTGCGGGGTCGCGAGCGGGGGCTCGGGCCGGCCAGCTCGGCGACGACGCGGCTGGGACGGGGCGCGAGGATGGCGACCCGGTCACAGAGGTAGAGGGCCTCCTCGACGTCGTGGGTTACGAGGAGCGTGGCGCGGGCGCCTTCGGCGAGCTCGCCCGCCAGCCACTCCTGCATCTCGGCGCGGGTGATCGCGTCGAGGCCGCCGAACGGCTCGTCGAGGAGCAGGACGGGCTTGCCGCCCAAGACGGTACGGGCAAAGGCGACACGCTGGCGCATGCCGCCGGAGAGCTCGTGCGGCTTCGCGGCCTCGAAGCCGGCGAGGCCGAACTCCTGGAGCAGCGGCGCCGCGGCCTCGCGCGCTGCAGCTCGCCGGAGGCCGCGGTTGCGCAGTGCCAGCGCGGCGTTGTCGACCGCAGAGAGCCAGGGCAGGAGCAGGTCGCTCTGGGGCATGTAGGCGCAGCGGCGAAGCCGCTCCTCGTCAGCGTTCTCTCCATGGACTGCGAGTGTCCCGCCCGCGGGCGGGCGCAGCCCGGCGACGAGCTCCAGGAACGTCGACTTCCCGCAGCCCGAGGGGCCGACGAGCCCCACCACCTCGCTGCGGCCGACGTCGAGGTCGAGCCCCGCGAGCACGGCAAGCTCGCTGAACGCGAAGCTCACTCCGCGGGCGGCGACGGCCGGGCCGGGGCCCGTTGAAGACGGTTGAGGCTCCACCGATGGAGCCTCCTGTGCTGTCCGCATGACTCCCTCCGCGCGAATTACCGCGACAGGTTCTGAGGGTCAGCGCCGGGCGGATCGTCCGGGGGCGCTATCTCAGCCCGCTACCCGCGAGCACCCCTGTGGTCCACGGAGTCTAGCCGCGCCAGGTTTCGCCGTCCCTGCGCAGGGGAACGAGGTTGACATGGCCGAGGGTGGCAAGGAGAGCCACAAGGAGAGGGTCAGCCGCGAGCTCATCGAGCTCCTGACCGAGCTTCGGGTGGCGCTTCCCGGCGTCCAGGTGCTCTTCGCCTTCCTGCTGGCGGTGCCCTTCAGCAAGGGCTTCCAGACCGCCACCGGATTCCAGAAGGACCTCTTCTTCGCCACGCTGGGGATGACCACGCTCTCGGCGATCCTGCTCATCGCGCCCAGCGCCTACCACCGCCTCAACTTCCGCTTGCACGACAAGGAGCGGCTCCTGCGGGCCTCCAACCGCTGGGCGATCGCCGGGCTCGCCGCGCTCTCGGTAGCGATGGTGTGCGCGGTGGTCCTGATCGCCGACTACCTCTACAAGGGCCCGATGCCGATCATCTCCGGAGTCGTGGCGGCGAGCTGCTTCGCCTGCTTCTGGTTCGTGTTCCCGGCGCTTCGCGCTCGCGAGGGCGACGGCGAGGGTGTCGAGGACGGCTGAGCTCAGCTCGTCGTGGGCTGCTCGAGCGGCGTGCCGCCCGCGATCACGTTGACGAACCCCTCCAGGTGCTGCGTGGTCCAGCATTCGAACGCGGCCGTGCACCGCTTCTCGTAGGCCGACATGACCGAGTCGCCGTAGTTCCAGTAGAGACGCGGCTCGGGGTTGAGCCAGAAGGTCCGTCCGGCGCGGGCCGTGATCCGCCCGAAGACGTCCGCCTGCGGCTCGCGTCCGTTGGTGCGTGCGTCGCCGAGGACGATGATCGTCGAGCGCGGGCCGAGGTCGTCGCCGATGAGCTCCCCGAGCTCCAGCCACACGCGGCCGTAGTCCGTGTAGCCGGAGACGTCGGCCACGCCGCCCTCCCGGCTGATCTTCTCCGCGATCGTGCGGAAGTCCCGCTCGCGCTCGAACACCTCCGTGATCTCTGAGACGCGCTCGATGAACACGAAGCTCCGCAGCTTGCGAAACGAGTCGTGGAGCGCGTGGAGGACCGAGAGGAAGAAGACGCTCGCCGAGGTGACCGAAGTGGAGACGTCGCAGAGGACGTAGATCTCAGGCCGGCGCGGCCGGCGCGGCCGGTACTTCAGCCGCAGCGGCACGCCGCCCGTCTCCAGGGAGGTGCGCATCGTCCGGCGCACGTCCACCGTGGTCGCCTTGCGCCGGCCGCGGTGCTCGTGGCCGAGCGTGGCGAGGCGGCGCTTCAACTGCGCGACGGCGCGGTGGACCGCGGCGAGGTCCTGGGCGGGGCTGGTTGGCAGCGTGCGGTCGAGCTCGGCAAGCGGCCGGGCGGGGGGCAGGCGCTCCGCGCGCTCGATCGCGGCCCGCTCCAGCTCGCGGCGCAGGTGGCGCTCGAAGCGGCCGATCCCCTCGCGGTCGATCGGCGGCCCCTCGCCCGCGGTCTCTGGCGGGCGCGTCTGGAGCCCCAGCGCGCGACGGATTCGCTGAACGTCGACGCCGACCACCCCGGAGCCCTCGCCTCGCCTGCCGAACGCGGCGATGGCGAGCCTCGCGAGGTCGCTCATCTCGCCGTCGTTGCCGTCGGCGATTGCCTGGCGCACGGCCTCGCGGAGCGCCTCGAGGTCGATCTCGCCCTCGCCGTCAGCGTCGAAGCGGTGCTGCTCGCCGACGCCGCGCTCGAGCGCCTCAGCCTCGGCGGCGCGGAAGAAGAACCGGTCGAAGACGAGCTCGAAGACCCGGCGGTCCTCCTGGGACTTGGCGATGGTCGATGCCAGCGCCTCGCGGAAGTCGTCCTGGTTGGTCCACGGCACGGCCTCGAGGGCGGCGAACGCGTCCAGCAACTCGGACGTGCCGACGGCGACGCCCTCCTCGCGGAGCGCCTCGCAGAACGCCACCAGCCGCGGCGCGAGGCCGGGCGGGAGCGAGGTCATCCGGTTTCGGCCGCCCCGAGGCTTGGCGGGCCCAGCTTCACGCCCACCCGCTCGGCCACGAGGTCGAGGTCGGTGCGGTGCTTGACGATGATGCTCATCGTCTTGCGGAACAGGGACTCGTCGATGTCGTCGGCGCCGAGCAGCAGGAGCGCGCGTGCCCAGTCGATCGACTCCGCGATCGAGGGCGGCTTCTTCAGGTCGAGCTGGCGCACCATCTGGACGATCTCGACGAGGCGGCGAGCCAGGCGCTCGTCGAGCTCCGGCGAGTGCAGGCGCACGATCTCCATCTCGCGCTCCACCTCGGGGTAGTCCAGCCAGAGGTACAGGCAGCGCCGCTTGAGCGCCTCGGTCAGCTCACGTGAGTTGTTGGAGGTGAGGACCACGATCGGGTGGGTCCGCGCCTCGATGGCGCCGAGCTCGGGAATGGAGATCTGGAAGTCCGAGAGGACCTCGAGCAGCATCGCCTCGAACTCCTGGTCGGTCTTGTCGATCTCGTCGATCAGGAGGACCACCGGGTCCTCGGCCGCGATCGCCTCGAGCAACGGACGGGTGAGGAGGTAATCCTCCGTGAAGATGTCATCACCACCACCCGTCGGCTGCTCCGCTTCGCGTCCGCCGCCGGCGGGGTCCGCGGCAGCTCGGTCATCCGAGACCGCGCGGGCTTGGATGTGGAGCAGCTGCTTGCGGTAGTTCCACTCGTAAAGGGCCTTCGCCTCGTCGAGCCCCTCGTAGCACTGCAGCCGCACCAGCCGGCGGCCGGTCGAGCGGGAGATCGCCTTGGCGAGCTCGGTCTTGCCGACTCCCGCCGGCCCCTCGACGAGAATGGGCTTGCCGAGACGCTGTGCCAGGTAGGAAACGAGGGCCGCGGGCTCGTCGGCGAGGTAGCCGGCGTCCATCAGCGCGGACTTCACTTCCTCGACGGTCTCCGGGTGAACCTGGGGCTCGGCCATCGGCCGATGATAGATGTACAGAGGATGCTGATCGCTTCGTTCCTGCCGCACCAGAGCGGCCCGTACATCGGGCTCCTCGCCCTCGGCTTCCTGGTCGGCGCCTACGGGCAGTCGGCCCGGCTTCCACTGGTGACGTTCGCGGGCATCCTGATGATCATCGTCGCGGCCATCACCTTCGAGGTCGGCAGCTCGGGCGGAGCGCCCGTACCGCCCGGCTTCTAGCCTCATCCGGTGCCACCTGCGGCTGGGCCCTGCGAACTGCGCTAGGCTCGCCATGTCTCCACCCGGCGCAGCTCCGCTGCCCGAATCAAGATGCCCGACGCACCCGATCTGAGAGGCGAGCCGGCTGAGGAGCCCGGCGCACCGCCGAGGCTTCGCGCCGTCGACCCGCCGGACGCCGAGGATCCGAGTGACGCCGCGGCGGACGCCCGCCGCGCGGTCGATGACGTGACGAGCGCGGTGTCGGAGGCGCGGGTGAGCGCCGTCTCGAAGCTCGCGGAGGAGGTCAGGCGGCTTCGTGCGGAGCTCGAGGACGCCCAGGGCTATGCGGCGGACCTGGCGAGCGACCTCGCCGAGGCGGACCGCGCCACGGAGATCGCCGAGCAGGCCGCGAGCGAGGCGCGAGCGGCGGCGAGAAGCGTGGAGGCACGCGCCCAGCGCCACCTGGCCGAGCTCAGGGAGCGGTTGCGGGCACGGGCCGAGGAGAAGCTCCGAGACGCCGCCGCCCGGCTGAAGGAGCAGGCGGAGGAGCGGGCCCGCGAGCTCGCGATGGAGGCCGTCGCGAAGTCGCGCAACGCAGCCGTCGCCGATGCCGACGCGCGGATTCGCGCCGCGGAGGCACGTTCGACCAAGGCGATCGTCGAGGCAAAGAAGCAGGCCGACGAGGTCAAGGCGGAGGCCGAGAAGCAGGTTGCCGCCACGAAGGAAGAGGCGGAGAACGCGCTCGAGGCCCGTGACCGCGCCGAGGCGGCGCTCGAGGCCAGCCGCCGCAAGCTGAACGCAATGGCCGATCGCGTTGCCAAGGAGGCCGGGGAGCGGGCACGGGAGCAGGCGGAGGCCCGCCTGGCGGCCGAGACCGAGGCCCTGGAGAAGGAGTCGGCTGCCGCGACGGAGCGCGTCCGCCAGGATGCCGAGCGGCGCATGGCCTCCGAGGTCGAGGCGCGGGTTCGCGAGCAGGACGCGCGACTTCGCCGCGAGGCCGAGGAACGGGCCCGCGAGGAGGCCGAGCAGCGCGTCGAGGCTCTCACGGCGCAGATCCGCCGCGACGCGCAGCGCGAGACGCGAGTTGCGCTTCAGACGGCTGAGCGCGAGGCTGCCGCCAAGCGCGCGAAGGCCGCCGAGGAGCTTCGCAAGAAGGCCGAGGCCGACATCCAGTCCGCCGCAGAGCGCGCGCGGCGTGCCGTGCTCGACTGAGCGCGGGCGATCGTCACGGTCGCCGGGGTGCGGGTGTCCACGTGGCGCAAGCGGTGCGGCGAAGCTTCGCCACGTGGACAAGTCGCGATCCTCGCCGGGCCATTACTCTCGCCACCCACACGAAACTCGAGATCCAGTCCCCGGAGCGTGCGATGAGCAGCATCGCGCGCTTCACGCAGCGCTAGGAGGCACAAGGCAACCGTGACCCAGATCCGCCAGCAGCACGTGAAGGCCGCCAAGTGGAGCCCCAACGGGGGTGGCACCGGAGGTCCAATCGACCTCTCCGGCGACGGGAGCTACCCGTTCGGCGCCAACGTCTTCTCCACGGCCGTCCAGAAGGACCGCCTGTCCAAGGACGCCTACCAGAAGCTCCAGCGCACCCTGGAGTCAGGCGACGCCATCGACACCTCCACGGCGGACGAGATCGCCGAGGCGATGAAGGAATGGGCGCTCGAGCGGGGCGCGACCCACTACACGCACATGTTCCAGCCGCTGACGGGGCTCACCGCGGAGAAGCATGACTCGTTCTTCGCTCCCGACGGCAAGGGCGGCGCCCTCGCCGACTTCTCCGGCAAGGAGCTGATCCAGGGCGAGCCCGACGCCTCCTCGTTCCCCACGGGCGGCATCCGCGCCACCTTCGAGGCCCGTGGCTACACCGCCTGGGACCCGACTAGCCCCGCCTTCATCCTCGAGAACCCCAACGGCGCGCTGCTCTGCATCCCGACGGCGTTCACGTCATGGACGGGCGAGGCGCTCGACGCCAAGATCCCGCTGCTGCGCTCGATGGACGCGCTGTCGACGGCCGCGATCCGCGCGCTGCGGCTGCTCGGCGACGAGGAGTCGACCCGGGTGTTCACCACCGTGGGCCCGGAGCAGGAGTACTTCCTGATCGACGAGAACTACTACTACGCGCGGCCCGACCTGGTCACCACCGGCCGCACGCTGTTCGGCGCCAAGCCGCCGAAGGGTCACGAGCTGGACGACCACTACTTCGGCTCGATCCCGGAGCGGATCCTCGCCTGCATGCTCGAGACCGAGCTGGAGCTGGCGAAGCTCGGCGTGCCGGTCAAGACGCGCCACAACGAGGTCGCGCCCAACCAGTACGAGATCGCCCCGATCTTCGAGAACTCGAACGTCGGCTCCGACCACCAGCAGCTCACGATGCAGATGCTCCAGAACGTGGCCCGCCGCTATGGCCTGGTCTGCCTGCTCCACGAGAAGCCCTTCGCCGGCGTCAACGGATCGGGCAAGCACAACAACTGGTCGATGGGCACCGACAAGGGCCACAACCTGATGGACCCGGGTGACACCGCCGAGGAGAACGCCCAGTTCCTGTTCTTCTGCGCGGCGGTCGTCGCGGCGGTCAACAAGCACCAGGGGCTGCTGCGCGCCGCCGTCGCGTCGATTGGCCAGGACCACCGGCTCGGCGCCAACGAGGCGCCCCCGGCGATCATCTCGATCTTCCTCGGGGCGGAGCTCGAGGACGCGTTCGAGAAGATCGGCACGGGCGAGGGGGGCTTCGAGGGCGGCGGCACGCTCGCGCTCGGCACTCCGGTCCTGCCGCAGCTGCCGCTGCACGGCGGCGACCGCAACCGCACGTCGCCGTTCGCCTTCACCGGCAACAAGTTCGAGTTCCGCGCCGTCGGCTCGAGCGCGTCGCTCGCGTTCCCGAACACGGTGCTGAACACGATCGTCGCCGAGGCCGTCGACGAGCTCTCCGACAAGCTCGAGACCGCGATGGGCTCCGGTAAGGAGCTCGGTGACGCCCTTGCCGAGGTCGCCAAGGAGGCCTACGAGGCCAACAAGCAGGTCTGCTTCGGCGGCGACAACTACGACGAGGCGTGGCACGCCGAGGCGGTTGGTCGCGGGCTGAAGAACCTGCGCACGTCGCCCGAGGCGCTCCCCGAGGTCGTCAGCGACCAGACCGTCGAGGCGTTCGAGCACTACAACGTGCTCTCCAGGCGCGAGCTCGAGTCGCGGTTCGAGGTCTGGGTCGAGCAGTACTCGACCCGCGCGAACATCGAGGCCGAGACGACGGCGGCGATCGGCAGGACGATGATCCTGCCGGCGGCGCTTCGCCACCTGGCGCTTGCCCAGGAGTCCGGCGCACCCGAGCTCTCGGGCGGTGTTCGCACGCTCGCCACGAAGCTCGAGGAGACGCTCGATGGCCTCGACAAGGCCAACTCCTATCCGGATGGCATCGAGGGGCTCGAGCTCGCCGAGTATGCCCGCGACAACCAGATCACGGCGATGGCGGCGGTCCGCGAGGCTGCGGACGACCTGGAGAAGTTCGTCGCCGACGACCTCTGGCCGCTACCGAAGTACTCGGAGATGCTGTTCGTCAAGTAGCGCTGTGACGGCTCGCGCTCCTCGCCGTAGTGGGAGCGTGAGACTGGGCGTCAATCTCTTGGTGGTGGCGCTTGCGGCCGCCGTGGCAGCCGCTGTCGCCGTGCCGGCCGGCGCCCGCGAAGCCGATGGCGCCTCGGCGGATTCCGTGGCGGTCTACTGGGTGCGCGCGCTCCAGCGGGGCGATGTGCCGAAGGCCTGCGGCGTGTCGACGCGGATCGTGCCGGCTGGGCGGAGTTGCCGCGGCCTGAGCGCGATCGCGTACGCCTGTCCGGCGCAGGGACCGGGAGACCCCCCGCCGCACGTCCAGGCGCGCACGGCGCGCGAGCAGGTGAAGCGGGTGAGCGTCGACGGCGATCGGGCAACGGCCGTCTTCGTCGCCGAAGCCCGCGCGCGCAAAACGCGTGCGCGCCTCACGCTTCGCCTGGTGAACGACGAGTGGCTGACCGCCGCGGTGCACCGCCACGGCCACGCGTTCGACTTCCTGCGGGAGGGCCAGCCCGGGCCTCCAGCCCCGAGCATGGCCGCCGACCGCCTCTACTCGCAGCTCTTCCTCAGCGGCTGCGTGAAGCCGATCTTCGGTTAGGGGCGCGCGGGGTTCGCCGGGCCGAGACCCCGCAGACGCCGGGGTCCGAGGATCGGGCCGGGTCGGGCTGCCAGTCGGCTTCGTAGGCGCCGCGCTTCATGTTCGTGAGCTCGACCGGGCTGCAGTCGCCGTGGACGGGGATCGACTCGAGCTGCTTGGCGCCCTCGTGCCTGTGCGCCGCGCTGAACACGATGTAGCGGCCGTCGGCCGACCAGTCCGGCGATTCCTCGTCGAGCTTGGTGTGGGTCATCCGGTGAGGGTTGCTGCCGTCGGCGTGTGCCACATAGATCTCGCCGTTGATGGAGCACTCCTCGTAACAGTCGACGCCGTTCTTGTCCGCCTCGCTGACGTACGTCATGCGGTTTCCGCTCGGAGAGAAGCTGGGTTGGTAGGCGTGCCTGTCGACCAGGGTCTCGTCGCCTCCTGTCGCCGGGATCGAGTACAGCGAGCGCCGGACGAGCGTCTGGCCGGAGGGTCTGTCCACGAACCTGTACTCGGTCAACAGGAGCGCCGAGGCATCAGGGGAGAAGGTGATCTCGCCCGGTATGCGGGCCACCGCCGCGCCGGACTGGTCCGTCAGGCGGACGCGATGGACGACGGTGGGGGATGAGCCGTCGCGTTTGGCTACCACGATCTCGAAGACCCACGCGTGGGGCCGGTCGATCTGCCGAATGAACGCGAGGTTTGCTCCATCAGGCGACCAGGTTGGCGCATAGTCCTCGCGGCTGTTTTGGGTTCCCACAAAGGGATGCTGGTGAGAGCCGTCGGCACGCATCACGTAGACGTGGAGCCCGCTCCCCTCCCGGTCGAACGCGATCCGCGAGCCGTCCGGAGACCACGCCGGCTGTTCGTCGTACATGAAGTGATGTCGGTGTGAGTGCGAGGTCAGCGCCGCCCGATCCGACCCGTCGGCGCGGAGGGTGAAGATCCGGCCCCCGCTCGAGAACACGATGAGCGCCTTACCCGGCGCGCTGCCCGCCGCGGGTCCCGTAGCGGCTCCCAGCCCGACTGCGCAGGCCACGAGCACCACGGCGAGCCCTGCTCGCGCTCCCCTCATGACCCGATGATCCGCCGCGCCGCGGCGGGTGTCAAGGGCCGGTGCCGAGTATCGAGCTGGGGATCTCCTCGGGCGTGTGAGCCTGGAGGACGTCCTCGCCCTCCTCGCCCGTGCGGATCCGGATCGCCTCGTCGATCGTCGAGACGAAGATCTTGCCGTCGCCGACGTCGCCGGTGCGGGCGTGCTTCAGGATCGTCTCGACGACCATCGACTTGTCGTGGTCGTCGATCACGACCTCGAGCTTCAGCTTCGGCCGCACGTTGATGGCCAGCGTCGACCCCCGGTAGTGCTCCACGAATCCCTTCTGACGCCCCGACCCCTTGACCTCGCTGATCGACATCGACGGAAACCCGCGGTCGAGCAGGTCGGCCCGGATCGGCTCGAAAGCCTCGTGACGGATGAACGCCTCCACCTTCTTCATCGAGGCGAACCGTAGGCCGGGAGCGGCCGCGGGTCCTTAGCCCTTTGTCGAGATTTCCGAAGGCGCCGTTGTACCGGCGGTATAGCCGGCGGCCACGGGCTCGCCGTCGCCGGGGGCGCCGGGCTCCACCGTCAGCTCGCCGCCCTCCATCGCGATTGCGAGCGTCGCGGGGTCGTGGCCGAGCGCGGCCCATCCCTCGGTGGCGGCTGCGTGCAGACGGTCGAGGAAGTCGTCTGCGTGGAGCGGGTCGTGATGGAAGAGCATGAGCCGCTGGGCCTCGACGCGATGCGAGAACGCCAGCGTGTCGCTGACCGCCGAGTGCCCCCAGCCGACGTGCTCGGGGTACTCGGTGTCCGTGTACTGGCAGTCGTGGATGAGGAGATCCGCCTCGCACGCCAGGTCGAACCCGGAGATCCACTCGCGTTCCAGGTGACTGAGCGGCTCGCCGAGGGCGGGCTCGTGGTCGGGGATGTAGCAGAGGGAGGTGTCGCCGTCTGTGATGCGGTAGCCGAGCGTCGGGCCGCGGTGCGTCACTGGGGCCGTGCGGATTGTCGCGCTGCCCAGCTGCCACTCCGTCGCCGGCGTGTCGAGGAACGAGACGGAGCACGGGAGCTCGCGGATCTCGACGGGGGAGAGGGGCGCCGAGATGTAGCGGGCGATCCGGTTTTCCAGCGAGGCCTCGGGAGACGCCGGGCCCCAGATCGTGATCTCCGCGTCCGAACGGAAGCACGGCGGGAAGAACATGAGCCCCTGGATGTGGTCGAGGTGGAGGTGGGTGAGAAGCAGGTTGACGCTCGGCGATGCCGTGAGCCCGACGCCCAGCGTCCTGATCCCGGTCCCGGCGTCCAGGATGAGCTCCGTGCCGTCGGCAAGCGTCACCTGAACGCACGAGGTGTTGCCGCCATAGCGGTTCATGAGCGGCCCCGGAGCCGGGACCGAGCCGCGGGCTCCCCAGACCTTGACCTTCACGAGCCGTCCCCGACGGGCCAGAACAGGATCATCGCGCCGCTCTCGGCGTCGTTCGGGCCGATCAGCGGCACGCCACTGGCCTCGATCTCGTGCTCCTCCCCGCCGGCCGAGTGGATGCAGAAGCGCGCGTGCCCGGGCCGGCCCTCGCGGAGCATTCCGGCCAGCGGGTCGTCGTCGTCCGCAAGCGGCTTGTCGCCGTTGGAGAACGGGCCGAAGGTGCTTCGCCACTCGGCGGACTCGAGCCGGCCGGTGTCTTCGAAGGAGCGCCCGAGCAGGGCGCCCGCGGCCTCGTTGTAGAACAGCAGGCGCGCGTCGCCGTCCACGAGGAACGCGGGAGTCGAGAGGCTCGTCAGCAGGTTGCGGGCGAGAATGAGCTCCAGCGGTCGTTGAGCGCTATCCGCTTCCACAAGGGGATTCTTCCACCCCATGGCCGCCGGTTGCGGTAATTCGCACTCAGTGAGCGTCAGGTGGACGCGGAGCTGACCGGCGCCACGAACGTGCGCTTGCCCGCGTGGATGCCGATTGCGCGCACGTTACGGAGCGGGATGGCGGCGCTGAGCCCCGCCCCGGCGTCCCCTCTGTAGCTGTAGAGGAACGACCCCGCGGTCACGCGCCGCCCGTCCGGACCGCGCAGGAACACCTCGCAGCGCGTGTCGCGACGCATGCCGTGGACGTAGACGTCGACCTGGCTACCGTAAGGCTGTGGTGAGAGGTGAGCGGCGATCTGCACGCCGTTCGGCAGGTGGGCGAACCTGACCTCCGTTCCCGGGCGCGCGGGTCCGGAGGATCCTCCGGAGAGGACCACCACGGCCAGGGTTGCCGCGACGGCCGCGGTTGCCCCGCCGAGGGCGAGCCCGAAGCCGAGACGCCGCCGCCGCTCGGCCCGCCGCTCGCTCCTCACCCGCCGGGTGATCCTGCGGCCGAGCGAGGCCGGTGGAGCCGGTACCTGCTCGAGCGCGTCGGGCTCCGCCAGCATCAGCAGCTCGCGCATCTGCGCAAGCTCAGCCTGCTCCGCGCGGCAGGCGGCGCAGCCCTCGAGGTGAGCGGCGACCGCGGCGCGCTCGTCCGGGTCGAGGGCGCCCAGCGCGTAGGAGCCCAGGAGCTCCCGCCACTCGCGGCAGCCGTCAGCCGTCATAGCCCATCTCCTCCAGCGCGTTGCGAAGCGCCCGCAGCCCGTAGTAGACGCGGCTCTTGATCGTCCCCTCGGGTACGCCGAGCTCGGCGGCGAGCTCGGCGTACGGTCGACCGCGAAGGTACGTCTCGACGATCACCTGACGGTGAGCCTCGCCGATCCGCCGAAGTGCCTCCTCGACCTGCCATGCCACCAGCGCCCTCTCAAAAGGCTCGTCGACACCCTCGGGCGCCTCAACGCCAACCTCGCGCCGCGAGGCGCGGGCCCTCGACATGTCGATCACGACGTTGCGCAGGATGGCGAAGAGCCACGTGCGCAGCGAGCCGAGCTCGGGGTCGAAGCGCGCCCCCGCGCGCCAGGCGCGCACGAAGGTCTCCTGCACCGCCTCCTCGGCCATGCCGCGATCGCTCAGCGAGCGCATCGCGAAGCCGAAGAGCTCACGCCCGTGCGCCGCGTAGGCCTCGCGAATGCCTTCCTCGCCGCGAAGCGTCGCGACGCTCATCGATCCATCGTCAGCTGCATGAGTGCCACGGCACCCATGAATACTGCCGCGAAGCCCGTGCGGTTCAAGCCCGAGCGCTCGCGAGAACGCTCACTCGCACGGGGGTGGCGCTCCCGGGGAGCGCCGGGGCCGCCCGGCACGCGGCCGGGCGGCCGGCCGGATCTGCCGCCCTACGCCTGATCCTCCAGCTTGCCGATCTTGAAGATCTTGGTCCCGCAGTCGGGGCAGGTGCCCTGAATTGCCGGGCGACCGTTCTTCATGGTCACCTGCTGCGGATCCTTGATCTCGACCTTCTTGCGCTCTTTGACGCAGTATCCGGTCGCCATGCGCGCTCCTTTCGAGCTGCTCTCTCTACCTCGGTCCAGTCACGAGAATCGCGCGACTTAGTGCGCTTTCTCTCGTGACCTGCTGGCGACCGTAGCCGCTACGGCGGACACACGTGACGGATAAACGTGCGAATCAGCACAAACGCTGGTGGTGCACGTGAATACCTTGCGGACGGCTTCGCCGTCCTTACATGCTGCTTTCGGGGCTAAAGCCCCTCACCACCTCACGTTGGCCGAGTCGGCTCGACCACGCCGTCGGGCGGGTCGAGCGCCTGGCCGGCATCCACCCAGGCGGTCAGTCCGCCGTCGATGTTGTAGGCGTCGAAGCCCGCCTGGCGAAAGGCCTCGGCGGCCATTCCCGAGCGACTGCCGCTACGGCAGTAGAAGAGCACCGGCCGGTCATGAGGCAGCGAGTCCGCCTCGGCGGTGAGGTCGTTGACCTCCACGCGCCTGGCCCCCGCGATCCGCCCGCCGTCCCACTCGTAGTCGCGGCGCACGTCGATGAGCTCCGCGCCGGCCTCGATCAGCTCGGCGGCGCGCCCGGGCGAGAGGTGGATCTCCGTCTCGGTCTCGGCCATCGGCGCGTGAGTGTACGGGGCGCTCGCGCCTGCCCTTCTCTATCGTCCCGACCCCGCTTCGTCCCCCGGCCGTCCAGGCCGCACCGAGCCTCAAGGAGATACACGCATGCCCGAAGCAGTGATCGTCGACGCCGTCCGCAGCCCGATCGGCCGCGCCTTCAAGGGGTCGCTCGCCCAGCTGCGTCCCGACGAGACCGGCGCGTACGTCGTCGACCAGCTGCTGGACCGCAACCCCGACGTCGACCCGAAGCTGATCGAGGACGTCTTCTGTGGCTGCGGCATGCCCCAGGGCCTGCAGGCCTTCAACATCGCCCGCATCATCGTGCTGCTCTCCGAGAAGCTCTCCCAGGAGACGAACGGCGTCACGATGTCGCGCTACTGCGCCTCGAGCCTCGACTCGATCCGCCACGCGGCCAACGCCGTGAAGGCCGGCCAGGGCGACGCATACATCGCCGCCGGCGTCGAGTGGGTGAGCCGCTACAACGAGCGCACCGAGCCCGCCGGCGTCGCCGACCAGAACACCAACCTCCAGGGCAACGACGGGCAGCCGAACGCCTACATCGAGATGGGTCTCACGGCGGTCAACGTCGCCAAGCGGTACGAGGTGAGCCGCGCGGACATGGACAAGTACGCGCAGCGCTCGCAGGAGCTCGCCGTCGGCTCCCAGGAGTCCGGCTTCTTCGACCGCGAGATCGTCGCGGTCCCCGACCACGAGGGCAACGAGGTCGCGAAGGACGACGGCCCGCGAGCGAGCTCGACGCTCGAGAAGCTCGCCGAGCTCCCCGAGGCGTTCGGGGGCGGCGGGGTCACGGCCGGCAACTCGTGCCCCCTGAACGACGGCGCGGCGGCCGTGCTGATCATGTCCGACACCAAGGCCAAGGAGCTCGGTCTCGAGGCGAAGGCCCGCATCGTCACCGCCGCGACGATCGGCAACGAGCCCGAGTACATGGGCGTCGCCCCGATCGGCGCGATCAAGAAGGTCCTGGACCGCGCCGGCATGACGATCGACGACGTCGGCGTCGTGGAGCTCAACGAGGCATTCGCCGCCCAGGTCATCCCGATCATGGCCGAGTGCAACATCCCGCTGGAGAAGATGAACACCCACGGCGGGGCGATCGCGCTGGGCCACCCGTTTGGCATGACCGGTGCGCGGATCATGACCACGCTCCTGAACGTCATGGAGACCGACGATCACGCGGTCGGCCTGGAGACGATGTGCGTCGCCGGCGGCCAGGGCGAGGCAATGATCGTCGAAAGAGTCTGAGGGTCCCGAGCTCAGGATAGGATCACCGCATAGGGTCGGGACCTCCGGCCCGCTACAGGGAGGAAGTCACGGATGACCCGTCTTCGAGTAGCAGGCGTCCTCGTCGCCGGCGCCGCGCTGGTGACCGCGGCCATCGCGGTGGCCGGATCGAGTACCTCGATCAGCGATCCCAAGCACGACCTGCTTTCAACGATGCTCCCGTCGGGGGTCAAGAAGGACGACGTCGACATCACCAAGGCCTCGGTCGGCAGGGCGAACGGCAAGATCACGATGAAGCTGACCGTCGTCGGCTCGGTCGGCAAGGCGATCGGCAACAAGAAGACGCCGCCCGAGTTCTTCGTGAAGGTCGGGAGCGACTACTTCGGGATCTTCCCGGTCGACCGGGTCGTCGACGACTTCACCTCTGGTCACCGGTCCGGCTCCGTGTCTATGACGAAGCCCAACTCGCACACGGTCGCCGCCACGTTCAAGCCGAAGGCGATCGGGAGCCCGTCCAAATATCAGTGGTACGCGGACGTCGGCGCCTGCACGATCTTCGACCGCGCGCCGGACACCGGGTTCACGCACAGCAAGCGCCGCTGCTGATCAGATCCCCATGAACCGCGCGACGAGGCGGTCGCGCACCCGGTCGGGCAGGAGGGTCTGCAGCGTTGCCTGGAGGCGCGCGTCGCGACCGACCAGGTAGCGGGTCTTGGGACGCGGCGCCGTCAGCGCCATGAAGACCGCGTCGGCGACCTGCTCGGGCGGGATGCCCCGTTCCATGCTCCGGACCGTCAGCGCGGAGAGCCTGTCCAGATCCGCGCCGTAGAGCTCCTCGGCCCCTTCCGGGTAGCGCGTTCGCGCCTCCTCGCCGGCGTTCTTGCCCTTCTCCCAGATCGGGGTGGCCACCGCGCCCGGCTCGACGATCGCGACGTGCATCCCGAACTTCCGCAGCTCCTGGCGGAGTGAGTCGCCGACGGCCTCGAGGCCGAACTTCGACGCGTGGTACGCGGCCAGGTAGGGATTGGCAGTCCGGCCCCCGACGGAGCTCACGAAGACCACCCGGCCCCTGGCGGGGCGCAACATCGGCAGCAGGCTCTGCGTCACCGCCACCTGGCCGACGAGGTTGACCTCGAGCTGGTGGCGGAAGTCGTCGATCGGCACCGCCTCGAGGGGGCCGGCGACGGCAATCCCGGCGTTGTTCACCAGCCCGGCGAGCTCGCCCTCGCAGGCGGAGCGCGAAAGCTCCGTCGCCTGCGCGATCGACTCCGCGCTCGTCACGTCCAGGATCAGGGGCGCGATGCGCCCGGTGCCCTCCGCCGCCAGGGCCTCGCCGTCGGCCTCGCGGCGCACCCCGGCGAGCACGTCGAAACCCTCGCGGTCGAGCCGCAGCGCGACCGCTCGGCCGATGCCGGTCGAGGTACCGGTAACCAGAACCCAGCTACTCACGTTGCCCCGTCGCGAGGTAGTCCGCGACCCGCTCGGTCGCCGTGCGCAGGCGGCGGAAGTACGCCGCGCGGCTCAGCGACAGCTCGTCCGCGGCGAGCTCGTGGCTGGGCGCCGGGTCGAGGTAGCCGCGCACCAGCACCTGCTTGAGCTGGCGCTCGCCCTCGGCTCGCCCGAACGCGTTCTCGACGGCGTCCTCGATGCGCGCGCGCACCGACGCCGCACGCTCCTCCATGCCGTCGCCGCTGGCAAGCGAGGACTGCGCGAGCTTGTGGGGGAGGTCCAGGTTGCGAAGCGCGTCGCGAACCGCGGTGCGGACCGGCTCCGGGCTCGCCTCGGTGACCGGCGGCTCGAGGCCGAGCTCGCGGTAGACGAGCTCGCGCTGTGCGGCGAGGAGCCCACCGTGGCCGTAGTCGACGAGATGGCACTCGATCACGCGGCTGCCGAACTTCGCATCGAGCTCTGAGACGTGCTCCGACCCGAGCGCCTCTGCGAAGAGCTTGGCTCCGGGGAACTCGGGGTCGATCGGCAGGTAGGCGAACCGCGGGTTGCGCTGCGCGGCGCGCAGGACGCCCGCCATGCCGAGCATGCCGATCACGCCGAGCTCGAGGTCGCCGCTGCCGTCGTAGACGTCGCGCCAGATCACCGATTCCATGTGGATCGCCCGCTCGCGGGCGTGCGCGAGGCGCGGCCCGAGAACCGGGTCGTCGTCGACGAAGGCGGGCGCGTTCTGCGGGCTCATCGCGACCGTGTATCCCACGATCCGGTCCTCGGAGTCCCGCACTGTGGCGACGTGGGCCGGGGCCTCCTTCAGGAGTCGCTCCGTCAGTGCGAACTCCGTCTCGTGAGGCGTGCCCTTGACGAGCTCGCCGATCAGCGGGGCGTCCGCCGGCGTGGCCTCGTCCAGCCGCAGCCGGGCGCTCGCCTCCCACGAGTACCCCCAGCGGATCGTCGGGTCCTCCGCGAGGTGGGCCAGGTCGATCGAGAGCAGCAGCTGCCCGGTGGCGACCGCCCGCTCGTAGAGGTGGTCGGCGATGCGCCTGCGCAGATCGCGCTCGAGCTCGGGATTGCGCCGGTCGATGATCCCGCGGAGCGCTCGCGCCACCAGGTCGTGGTAGGCGATGCCGGCACCGACCGGCTCCGTCGTGTAGCGGGTGGCGAGCCACTCGAACTCGGCCTGCGGGTCGCAGCCGGGAACGGCCTGTGCGAGAAGCTCCGGCGTCGTGACGCGGGCGATTGCCGCCGCCCCCATCGTGGCGAGGTGTGGGCCAAAGACGTCCTCATCCGTGAGCCTGCGCATCAGCTCCTCGACGAACTCCGGGCGCTCGAGGCCGCGGCTGGGCTCCCAGCCCGGGTCGGCCTCGGCGGCCGTCGCGGCGAGACTGAGAGCCAGTGGTGAGCCGCCTGCCCAGCGGATGATGTCCTCCGCGGACTCGGGGCTTGCGACGCCGCGCAGGCGCAGGATCTCGCCCGCGTCCTCGGTCGTGATCTCGCCGACCTCGAGCTCGGCCGTGATCGACTCCCAGCCGTCGCGATGCCAGGCGTCCTCGGGCCGGTCCCGGCTCGCGATGACCACCCGGGCGCCCTCAGGGAGGCCCGGCAGGAGCGTGCGCCGCAGGTAGCCGCCGAGCGACGTGATGCGCTCGAACGTGTCAAAGACGACAAGCGGCCGGTCCTCCTCCTGAGCCGCAGCGAGCAGCGGCTCCAGCGCGTCGGGCTCCGGGGGGATGTCGCGCCCTTCCACCCAGTGCGCCGTGAACCCAACACCCTCCGCCCGGCGCCCCAGTTCGCGCAGGAGAGCGCTCTTGCCGATCCCGCCGTCGCCGTGGATCAGAAGGACGCTTGCGCCGGTGTCCTCGGCCAGGAATCGTTCGGCGAGGGCCAGTTCGCGCTCGCGGCCGACAAAGCGCCGCGCGTCGCGCTCTGCAAGCCGATCGCCCAGCGTTGCCGAGCCCGGTGCGGTTTTTCCCCTGCTCGAGGCGATGGTGGAATCAGATCAGACTTTGGCCCAACGTCAAGGTGAGCGGACGCTTAGCTCGGTATGACGCTCAGGCAAATGCCCGCCGGGTCGACCGCCTCGACCGCCTCCGCGTTCGGAACGACGAGCTCGAACCGCTCCAGGCCGATCGCGCCTTCGGGCGGCGGCGGCACGCCCTCACCGCCCCAGGTGTTCAGGCCCAGGTGGTGGTGATAGCCGCCGGCGGAGACGAAGAGCGCGCCCGGGTAGGTGCGCACCGTCACGTCGAACCCCAGGCCGTCGGCGTAGAAGCTCTCGGAGTCCGCGATGCTCGCGACGTTGAGGTGAACATGGCCGATCCGCGTGCCCGCTGCGATCGGCTGGCCGGGGTCGAAGCTCTCGGGAAGCTCGGCGAGGATCGCTTCGAGGTCGAGAGGGAGGGTGGCCATCCGGATCGCGTCGCCGTCGTATTCCCACTCTTCGCGGGGACGGTCGCGGTAGATCTCGATGCCGATGCCGTCGGGGTCGTTGAGGTAGAGGGCCTCGCTGACAAGATGGTCGGAAGCACCGGTCAACCGCCCGCCTCCGGCCGCCAGACGGGCCAGCGAGCAGGCGAGCTCACCGCGTGACGGCACCAGGATCGCGAAGTGGAAGAGGCCGGTCGTGCGCGCCGGCCGCGGCGAGGCCTCGGGCTCGCCGCGGAGCTCCAGGAGCGCGTGGCCATCGGCCCCAAGGCGGGCGACGCCGCCGCGCCTCTCGATCTCCTCGAGTCCGATCAGACGTCGGTAGAAGCCGACCGACCGCTCGAGATCGCGGACCACGAGGTGGACAACGCCGATTGCCGTGTCGTCAGGAAGGGTCGTCTCGCTCATCCGGTAATCATCGCGCCTTCCTCCAATTGGCTCGTTGCGGCCACCGATGTCGGTTAGGGTGGGACCGTCCCGTCCAGCTCTCGCCGATCGGAGTCTCGTGTCCAAGTCTCGTTTCCACCTCTTTGCCGTGCTCGCCGTCTGTCTGTGCGCGGCTGTCGGCGTATCGGCCGCGAGCGCGGGCCATCATCACCACCACGGGAATTCGCTGAAGTACGTCTCGAAGTCACTGCCGCTCCCAGACGGCTTTGGGGGAGCGGCCGGAATCGCGAAGTGCCCGAAGGGCACCTCGGTGACCGGCGGCGGCACGTTCGCGTCCGGGCCGAACGACGGCTCCGTCGTGCTCTCGAGCTCCTCGCCGGAGCCGGCCGGCGGCGCCCCGGATCCGAAGAAGGGCTGGATCGGCTACGCCAACAACCAGTCAGGAGCCGCCCAGACGCTGGACATCTACGCGATCTGCAGCAAGCAGAAGTCGAAGCTCGAGTACGTGTCGAAGACGCTGACGCTCGGCCAGGGCGCTCAGGGCGCATCGGGAATCGCGAAGTGCCCGAAGGGCACGTCGGTGATCGGCGGCGGCGTGTTCGTGAGCGGCCCCAACAACGGGGACATCGAGGTCACGAGCTCCTCGCCGGAGCCGGCCGGCGGGTCCGCAGATCCGACCAAGGGCTGGATCGCCTACGCGTACAACAAGTCCGGCGCGGACCAAACGCTCTCGATCTATGCCATCTGCAGCTCGCAGGCGGCGAAGCTCAAGTACGTCTCTGATACAGAGACGCTCCCCTCCAGCAACCAGGGAGCGGCCGGGATCGCAAAGTGCCCGAAGGGCACGTCGGTGGCCGGTGGCGGCGCGTTCGCGAGCGGCCCCAACAACGGAGACATCGTGCTCTCGAGCTCCTCGCCGGAGCCAGCCGGCGGCACCGCGGATCCGAAGAAGGGCTGGATCGGCTACGCCACGAACCACTCAGGCTCCAGCCAGACGCTTTCGATCTACGCGATCTGCATGAAGCACTAGCGCCGGCGAGGCCCCACGGGGTCCGGCGTCAGTCCTCGAACAGCGAGTACCCGTACTCGCCGCGCCTGTAGGCGAGCTTGGCGATCGCGGTCATGCGCTCGTCGTCGTTGGATTCGATCTGCCGGAACCGACCGTGCACCCGGTCCGCGGCGCGGCTGCAGAACGTGTCGGCGATGTAGCGCTCCTGGCCGGACAGTTCGATGCCCTGGTCCTCGAAGATCGCCGTGACTCGGGACAGCACGGCGATCTGCGCGTAGATGTCGGCAAGCGAGTCCGCGATCCGCTTCTGGTCGAGCTGCTGGTCGATGATCCCCTTGCGGTGCTCCCGCAGCAGGCTCTCGGAGATCCCCTGGAGCTCCTTCACCTGCTCGGCGACGGCGTCCGCATGTTCCTTGAGATCCGGGTGGGCGAGGCCGATGCGGTTGGGCCGCACCTCGCGCTGGATCCGGCTGCCGACGTAGTCCGCCAGCACGCCGATCGAGCGGATCGGGTCGGTGAGCCCGATCTCGCCGAGCTCGGACAGCCGCTCGCCGACCGGCTTCAGGCCGGTGAGCGCGACGAACGCCCTCAGGACGTCGTTCGCCCCCTCGAAGATCGGAAAGATCCGGATGTCGCGCAGGATCTTCTCGTAGGGCTCGTCCTTCATGTAGCCGGAGCCGCCCGCTAGCTGAAGGGCCCGGTTCGCCGCGTACCAGAGGAACTCGGTCCCGGAGATCTTGCACATCGCCGACTCCAGGCTGTAGTCGCGGACGCCCGCGTCGACGAGGCCGCAGGTCAGGTACGCCATCGACTCGAGCCCGAACAGGTAGGAGACCATCCAGCCCACCTTCTCCTCGACCAGCTGGAACTCGGACAGGGTGCGGCCGAACTGCCGGCGCTCCGTCACGTGGCCGATCGCGAGGTCGAGGAGCTTCTTGGCGCCGCCGACCGAGCCGGTGCCGAGGCCGATCCGGCCGTTGTTCAGGACCTCCATCGCGATGCGGAAGCCGTCGCCCGGCTCGCCGATGACGTTCTCCGCCGGGACCCTGACGTCCTTGAAGTAGAGCCGGCGCAGGTCGTTGGCACGCAGCCCCATGGTGTCGAACCGCTCGCCAACCTCGAAGCCCTTCATGCCCTTCTCGAGGATCAGGGCGATGTGGCGGTCCTTGCCGTCCACCTCGCACCGGGCGAACGTGGTGAACACCTCGCCCTTCGAGCCGTTGCCGATGTAGCGCTTCTCGCCGTTCAGCACCCATGACCCGTCGGGCTGCTGCACGGCGCGCGACTCGATTCCATAAGCGTCGGAGCCCGCGTTCGGCTCGGTCAGCGCGTATCCGGCGAGCTTCCTTCCGGAGGCGAGGTCCGGCAGGAACCGCTCCTTCTGCTCGTCGCTGCCGAACATGACGATCGCCTTGAAGCCGATCGACTGGTGGACGCCCATGATGATGGACAGCGTCGAGTCGATCTGCGCGAACGTCTCGAAGACGCGGGCATATCCCGTCTGCGAGAGCCCCTGGCCGCCGTACTCCTCGGGCACGTAGAGGCCGCAGAGGCCGGCCTCCCCGAGCTTGCGGATCACGTCGTCGCCGATCCAGCGTTCCTCCTCGAGCTTGCGGTGGTCGAGCGAGCCCGCGATCTCGTGCGCCGCGTCGATGAGGCCGCGAATCCGGTCCTGCTCCTCCGCCTTCGGCTGCGGCCACGGAAAGACCATCTCCTCGTGGATCTCGCCGAGGAAGAGCGACTTTGCGAACGACGAAACGGGGTCCTGCCGGAGCTCCTCGGCGCCCTGCTCTGTGGTGGTGGCCTCCACGGTCCTCCTTCGCGTCTTGGCGGTGCAGCCTACCCGGACCGCGCCGTGGCCTTCCGCGCCCGTCATGACGGAGAATTGGGGCGATGCCCCTCCTGGCTCTCGTTGCTTCCATCGCCGGTCTCCTGAGCTCCACGCCCGCGCGGCCGGCACCGGTCGAGCGCTTCACCGTGGAGGCGAGCGGCGATCTGCTGATCCACTCGCCGGTCTGGGAGGCGGCGGCCGCCAACGCGGGCGGCGACGGCTATGACTTCGCCCCGATGTTCCGGGAGCTCCGGCCCTACGTCCGGGACGCCGCGCTGCCCCTCTGCCACGTCGAGACCCCGATGACCGGTGCGCCGCCAACCAGCTATCCCGTCTTCAACACGCCACCCGCCCTTGCCCGGGGAATCGCCAGGACGGGATGGAGCGTCTGCGATACCGCCTCGAATCACTCGGTGGACCAGGGCCAGCACGGGATCGATCGCACCGAGCGGGCCCTCAATCGAGCCGGCGTGAGGCACACCGGCTCGTTTCGGTCGCCGAAGGCGCGCAGAACCCCGCTGTTGCTCGGCGCGGGTCACGTGCGGCTCGGGTTTCTCGCCTACACGACGGACACCAACGGCCTCCCGCGACCGCACAGCTGGTCGGTGAACATCACGAAGCTGAAGCGCATCCGGCGCGACGTGCGGCGCGACCTCCGCGCCGGCGCCGACGGCGTCGTGGTCAACGTCCACTGGGGCGGCAGCGTGGCCCCCGAGTACGTCGCCGGCCCAGATGCGGAGGAGCGCCGCTGGGCGCGGAGCATCGCCCGGACCCGCGGCGTGGTCGCCGTGGTCGCCCAGGGCCCGCACGTCGTCCAGCCAATCCGGTGGGTCGCCGGGAAGCCGGTCGTGTTCTCCGAGGGCAACCTCGTTTCGAACCAGGGCACGGCGGTGGGCCTGCCCGCCGCGACGCAGGACGGCCTGATCGCGCTGCTCCGCTTCGTCGTGCGGGGCGGCGCCATCAAGGCAACGAAGGTGCGCTACGTGCCCACCTACGTCAGGCACCCGGACTTCCGAGTGCTGCCGGTGGGCCGCGCCCTCAAGCGCCGCGAGGGCGATGCGTCCACGCTTCGCGCCTCCTACCGGCGGACGGTCGGAGTGGTGGGCAAGAGCCGGCGCGTGAAGCCCGTGCCACGCCACCTCCCGTAGGTATCAGGCGATCTCCAACTCCGCCTCTGCCCGATCGGCAATCAGGCGTCCGAGCGCGAGCGACGAGGTCGCCGCCGGCGACGGAGCGTTGCGCACGTGCAGCGCCCGCTCGGTTCGCGAGACGGCGAAGTCGTCGACGAGCTTGCCGTCGCGCGCCAGGGCCTGGGCGCGGATGCCGGCGGGCCCAGGCACCACGTCGGCGGCGGTGAGCTCGGGCACGAAACGGCGAAGCTCGGCCACGAAGGCGCGCGCGCTGGCGGCGGCGCGCATCTCGGACAGCCCGTAGCGCCAGTGCTTGGCCATCAGGCGCCAGGTGCCCGGCCACCCCAGGGTCTGGGCCAGGTCTCGAGGGCGAACCCTGCCGATGCTGTAGGCGTCGCGGGCCGCGACCATCAGCGCCGAGGGGCCCAGCAGGACGTCCCCGCCGATCGTCCGCGTGAAGTGGGTCCCGAGAAACGGCAGATCGGGATCGGGGACGGGATAGATCGCCGAGCGGACGAGGTCCGCGCGCTCGGGACGCAGCTTCAGGTAGCCGCCGCGAAAGGGCACTATCCGCGGCTCGGGGTCGGCGCCCGCACGGACCGCGAGGCGGTCTGACCAGGCCCCGGCGCAGAGGACGGCGGCGCGCGCGAGCGTGCGGCCGCGCTCGTGCACCGCGGCGATCTTCGGCCCGGCCACCTCGACCCGGTCGACTCCGCACCCGGCGACGATCACGCCGCCGCGATCGCGAACGTCGCCGGCGTAGGACTCCGCCACCCGCGCGAAGTCGACGACCCCGGTGTTCGGGGAGTGGAGACCGGCGACGCCGGCGGCGTGCGGCTCGAGCTCGCGGATCTTGTCCGGGCCGATCCGCTCGAGCCCCGGCACCGCGTTCTCGCGGCCACGCCGTTCCAGCTCGGCCAGGCGCTGGAGCTCGTCCTCGCGCGTGGCGACGATCACCTTCCCCGAGCGCTCGGCGGGGATGCCGCGCTCGTCGCAGTACGCGTAGAGATCGCGGGCCCCCTCCACGCACAGCCTCGCCTTCAGGGACCCCGGGGCGTAGTAGATCCCGGCGTGGATGACCCCCGAGGAGTGGCTGGTCTGGTGACGTCCCAGGCCAGGCTCACGCTCGAGCACCACGATGCTGATCCCGTCATGGCGCAGGGCGAGCTCGCGGGCGGTTGCGAGGCCCACGATCCCGCCGCCCACGACCACGACGTCGCACTCGGCCGGAGGCTGGGTTGGGGCGTGCATCCCCCGATGCTACGTCTGAGCTCCCCGGTTCCCGTCGCTTGCGCGGCCATCCCCACGGATATCGGCAGGTAGTGACAAACTCGCAAGCGGATGGCACTGCCCCTCAAACCGCCCGTCAAGCCTCAGCTCGCCCTCTCGCGAAAGCAGCTCCCGGAGGGCGAGGAGTGGGTTTACGAGCCCAAGTACGACGGCTTTCGCGCGCTGGCGTTCGTCGACGGCGACGATCTCTTCCTCCAGTCCAGGAACGGCAAGCCGCTCCACCGCTACTTCCCGGAGCTCCGCGTGCCCAAGGGCAGCTACGTGATGGACGGCGAGCTCGTGATCCTCGGCGACGACGGCGCCGAGGTCTTCGACGCCCTTCAGAACCGCATCCATCCCGCGGAGTCGCGCATCAACATGCTGGCCGAGGAGACGCCCGTCGTCTATCGCGCGTTCGACCTGCTCGCAGTCGGCGCGCACAAGGCCCTCGGGGACCCGTTCGAGGCTCGCCGGGAGGCGCTGGAGAAGCTGGTCGGCGAGTCGGACGACCCGGGCTCGGTGGAGGTCACGCCGCTGGTCTCAGTCTCACGCGGAGGCGGAGGGGTGGCTCCAGACCGGCGAGGGCGTCATCGCGAAGGAGGCCGCCGCGCCGTACCGCCCAGGCGAGCGGAAGGGCATGGTCAAGGTGAAGCGCCTGCGAACCGCGGACTGCGTCGTGGTCGGCTGGAGGCCGGGCAAGGAGGAGGGCACCGTCGGCTCGCTGATCCTCGGCGTCTACTACAGGGGGAAGCTTCGCGTGGTCGGCCACACCTCGGGCCTCTCCGCGAAGCGAAAGCGCGAGCTCGTCAAGGAGCTCGCCCCCTACGAGACGGGGGAGCGGGGCTCGGCGGACCCGAGCCGCTGGGCCGCCGACCGCGAGCTCGAGTGGATCTCGCTGCGGCCCGAGCTCGTGGTCGAGGTCACCTTCGACCACGTCAGCGGCGGGCGGATCCGCCACGGCTCGAAGATCCTGCGCTGGCGCGACGACAAGGACCCGAAGGACTGCAAGTACGCGCAGCTCGAGGCCTGAGCATGCGGGTCGAAAACGTCGCGGCGGGGCCGCTGTTCGCCGACGACAGCAGCCGTGGCGCGCGCGTAGGCCGGCGCCTCAAGGGACTCGTCCTCGAGGTCGGGCTCTTCGTGGTCCTGACGCTCTTGCTGCCCCTCGCGCTCGTTGCCGCCGCGCTCGTCGACGTCGTCCTCTGGGCTCGGCGCCGAAAGCCATGGGTCGGCATGCGCCTGGTCGCGATGGCCTGGTGGTTCCTATTCGGCGAGATGCAGGCACTGCTGGGCATGCTCGTCATCTGGGCTCTGACCGGTGGGCCGTTCGGGGGCGGCTCGCTGCAGCGGCGACGCTGGATCTATGACCTGCGCATCCACTGGGCGCGCAGCCACCTCGGCGGCGTTCGGAGGCTCTTCGGCCTTGGGTTCGACGTCGAGGGAATCGAGCAGGCGGGGCCCGGCCCGGTCCTCATCATGATGCGCCACGCGAGCATCATCGACAACGCCCTCCCGGACGCAACCGTCGGCCGGGCGCACGGGATGGGCCTGCGCTTCGTCCTCAAGCGCGAGCTGAACGCGCTGCCGGTGATCGACATCGGCGGCCGCTGGGTTCCGACCTACTTCGTGCGGCGCGCCTCGGCGGACTCCGGAAAGGAGATCGCCTCCGTCGCGACCCTTGCGAAGAACCTCGGTCAGGAGGGGATCCTGATCTACCCGGAGGGGACCAGGAAGACGGACGCAAAGCTCGCTCGCGCGCAGCAGGTCATCGCCGAGCGCCAGCCGGAGCTGGCGCCCTATGCGTCGCGCCTCCGGCACGTCCTTCCGCCCCGTCTCGGCGGGCCGCTTGCCCTGCTCGAGGCGGCACCGGGCGTCGACGTCGTCTTCTGCGCCCACGTGGGCTTCGACGGGTTCGCAAAGGTCAGCGACATCTGGGCCGGCCGGCTGGTCGGCGGGAGCATCCGCGTCCGCTTCTGGCGCCACGCCGCCGCGAGCATTCCGGCCGGCGAGGAGGCCCGGACCGCGTGGCTCTACGAGCGCTGGCAGGAGGTCGACGACTGGATCGGCTCCCACCGCGCGCCGGCCGAGTCGCGCGAGGCCTCGGTCGTCTGAGACGCGTGAGTCACACGCGGACGCCTCCGGCGTCCTCACATGCTGCTCTTGGACCTAGAGGTCCTCACCCGATTGCCTGGCCCGGCTGGGCTGAACCCGCTTCGGCTCGCCGGGCATCTTCGGATAGTCCGGCGGGTACGGCATGTCGCCCTCGCCCTCGCCCTCGTCGCGCTCGTACATCTCGAGCAGCGGCTCGAGCGAGTGATGGGTCTCGTCGATGCCCTCGAAGCGGTCACCCACCTCGGCGAACCGGGCCGGCATCGTCTCGACGTTGAAATCGTCGGGCTCCACGTCGCCGAGCTCATCCCAGTCGAGCGGCGCCGATACCGGAGCCCCCGGCTTCGCCCGGACGCTGTACGGCGAGGCGATGGTGCGGTCGCGCGCGTTCTGGTTGTAGTCGATGAAGACGCGCTCGCCCCGCTCCTCCTTCCACCACTTCGTCGTGACCCGGCCAGGCATTCGACGCTCGAGCTCGCGGCCGAACGCGATCGCCGCATGCCGAACGTCCGTGAACGTCCAGCGGGGCTCGATCCGCACGTAGATGTGGATGCCGCGCCCTCCCGAGGTCTTCGGGAACCCGGCGATTTCGAGCTCCTCCAGGAGCGACCTGGCCTCGCCGGCGACCTCGACGGCGTCGGCGAAGTCCGTGCCGGGCTGGGGGTCGAGGTCGATCCGCAGCTCGTCGGGATGATCGACGTCGGCCCGTCGCACCGGCCAAGGGTGGAAGGTGAGCGTGCCCATGTGGGCGCACCAGGCGACGACGGCGAGCTCGGTCGGGCAAACCTCGTCGGCGTGGCGCCCTGACGGGAACTCGATCCGTGCCGTCTCGACGTAGTCGGGCGTTCCCTTCGGCACACGCTTCTGGTAGAAGGCCTCGCCCTTGTGGCCCTCGCGCGTCGAGATGGTCATCCCCTCGTGGACGCCCTTCGGCCACCGCTCGAGCGTCGTCGGTCGCTCGCGCAACGCCCGCATGATGCCGTCGCCGACGGCCACGTAGTACTCGGCGATCTGCAGCTTCGTGACCTCGCCCGTGTGCTCGGTCGCGGGGAAGATGACGCGGTCGGCGCTCGAGACGCGGACCTCGCGGCCCGCGGCGTCGATCGTCGCGTACTCCTTGGCCATCGTCGCCATGTTGTCACTGAGACCTCCGCCGCGGCCGGGACTCATCGGCAGCCCAGCCAATAGCCTGCCGGTCGTGCCTGAGCCGACGACCATGACCTACGCCCGCGACGGGAGGGTCGCCCGGATCACCCTCGACCGCCCGGAGCGAGGCAACGGCATCACCCTCGAGATGCCGCGGGAGCTGGCGGCGTGCGTCGAGGAGGCAAATCTCGATCCCGAGGTCCACGTCATCGCCCTCGCCGGCAACGGCTCCGGATTCTGCGGCGGGTACGACCTGGCGGCTTCCGCGGAGGGCATGAGCGAAGCACATGCGCCCGCCACCTCCTCCGCTTCGCGTCCGGGGGTGTCAGGGCCCGATGAGGCACGGGCTCAGGGGGACCCGATCGACCCGTTGACCGTCGCGCGCAACCACGACCCCTCGGGCACGTGGGACCCGGTCGTCGACTACCAGATGATGTCGCGCAACGTCCGCGGCTTCATGAGCCTCTTCCACTCGGAGAAGCCGGTGCTCTGCAAGGTCCACGGCTATTGCGTCGCCGGGGGCACGGACATGGCGCTCTGCTCGGACCTCCTCGTGGCCGAGGACGTCGCGAAGATCGGCTACCCCCCGGCGCGCGTCTGGGGCGTGCCGACCACGGCCCTGTGGGCGTCCCGCATCGGGCCCGCGCGCGCAAAGCGCCTCCTCCTCACCGGCGACTCGATCTCCGGGACCGAGGCCGTGGAGTGGGGCCTGGCGGTCGAGGCGGCGCCGGCCGCTGAGCTCGACGCCCGCTTCGAGGCGCTGGTGGAGCGGGTCGCCCGCCTCCCCGTCAACCAGCTCGTCATGCACAAGCTCCTCGTCAACCAGGCGCTCTACGCCCAGGGGCTCCACGCCACCCAGGTGCTTGGCACCGTCTTCGACGGCATCGCCCGCCACACGCGCGAGGGCTTCGCCTTCCAGCAGCGGGCAGCGCAGGCCGGCTTCCGCGAGGCGGTGCGCGAGCGTGACGAGCCCTTCGGCGACCACGGGCTCTCCGCCTTCAGGGACTGACGTGCCGCCGCTCAACCGCGAGTTCACGGTCGAGGGCCTGCGCTCCTGGTTCGCGAGGATCGGGCAGACATTCCCGACCGACCTCGGGATCGAGCCCATCGAGATGGACGACGAGCTCACCAGGGGGCGTCTGGTCGTCGACCAGCGCCACCTGCACCCCGGCAAGCTCGTTCACGGCGGCGTCTGGGTGGGGTTCGGCGACACGATCGCCGCCTGGCAGACCTTCCGGCACCTGCCGCCGGGCTGGGACTTCACGACGATCGAGCTGAAGCTCAACGCGTTCGCGGCCGGGCGCGTCGGCGACGAGCTCATCGCCACGGCTCGGCACCTGCACGAGGGCCGCTCGACTCACGTGATCGAGGTGGGCATCGAGCGCGAGCCGGGCAAGCTCGCCGCCAACCTCATCGTCACCCAGTTCGTCCTGCCCCCGGACGAGTAGAGGCTCGGCGCCGCGTCAGGGGACGCGGTGGATCTCGAACAGGTTGGTGCCGAGCTGCTGCTCCGGCAGGCCGGCGGTGATCGCGATCAGCTCACCGGTCTTGGCGATCCCGGCCTCGCGCGCGAGCCGGGCGCAGTCGCCGAGCAGGTCGCGCAGGCTCGTCCAGTCCTCGGCGAGCGCGGTCTGGACGCCGAACAGGAGGTTCAGGCGTCGCACCGTCTCGACGCGGGGAGAGACCGCAAGCACCGGGACCTGCGGGCGGTGCGCGGAGAGCAGACGGGCGGTGCGACCGCTGCGAGTGGGGACGACGAGCGCGGCCAGGCCGAGTGTGTAGGTGGAGCCCACGGCCGCTCTGGCCACGGAGCTGGCGACGTCCTCGGAGTCGGTCTCCACCCGGTTGAAGAGCCAGTCGCCGTGTGGAAGGTCCGGCTCGACCTCGCGTGCGATTCGATCCATGACGCGCACGGCCTCGACCGGGTTCTCGCCCACAGCCGTCTCCTCCGACAGCATCACGGCGTCGGTGCCCTGCCAGATCGCGTTCGCCACGTCCGAGACCTCCGCGCGCGTGGGGCGCGGGGAGGCAACCATCGAGGCGAGCATCTGCGTAGCGGTGATCGACGGCTTGGAGTGGCGCCCGGCGAGCTCGTGCAGGCGCTTCTGGACGACCGGCACGCGGGCCAGCGGCAGCTCGATGCCCAGGTCGCCGCGGGCGACCATGATCCCGCTGAGCGCCGCGTCGATGATCGACTCGGCGTTCTCCGCCGCCTGCGGCTTCTCGATCTTGGCGATCAGCGGGATGTCCGAGCCGGCGACGCGCAGTCGCCGCTCGACCGGCATCAGGTCCTCCGCGCGGCGAACGAAGGAGACCGCAAGCAGGTCGATGCCGTTCTCGACGGCGAAGTCCACCCACTCCAGGTCCGCCTGGCCCGCGGAGGGCAGGGCGACGTCGGCCCCCGGAAGGTTCAGTCCCTGGTGCGAGGAGACCCGGCCGCCGACCTCGACCGTGCAGTCCACGTGCGACTCGGACTTGGAGTCGACCCGCAGGCGGATGCGCCCGTCCGCCAGGTAGACGTCACCGCCGGGAGCGACCGCGCCGGGCAGCCCGGCCCAGGTGACAGGGATCTGTCCTGATTGCGTGGCGGTGTCGCCGACCGCCAGGGTCACCTCTGCGCCGCGCACCAGGTCCACCGAGTCGCCCTCGATCGAGCCAAGCCGCAGCTTGGGCCCGGGGAGGTCGCCCAGCAGGCCGACCTCGCGCTTGGCCAGGCGCGACGCCTCACGCGCCATCGCGACGTTCTGCCGGTGCTCGGACTCCGTCCCGTGGGAGAAGTTGAGGCGGAAGACGTCGGCGCCGGCCTCAAGGAGCTGCTGCATGAGCTCGACCGAGCGCGTGGCCGGCCCGATCGTCGTGACGATCTTCGTCCGTCGTCTTCCCTCGACCGGGCTCAATACTCCGTCTCCCTCTCCGCGGGAGGCGCCGGCGTCACCGCCGGCGGTGGTGTGACAGCCGGCACCTCGCTGGTCTTTGGCTTGTGGGTTGGCTGCGGCACGTCGGCTGGTGGGGGAGCGTCGGGTGCCTCGAGGCGCTGCACCCAGGGGATACGCCAGGCAGCGGCCGCGATCAGCAGGCCCACGGCGACCGAGAGGAGCGAGAGGAACCACTGCCCGGCGGAGAGCAGCTCGAGGTCGAAGAACTCGCGGAGCGGCGCCGCGGCGAGCACGAGGGCGTAGAGGGCGCCGAGGCCGGCGACGAGAGCGAGCATGTAGCTCTGGATGGTGATGTGCTCGCGCCCCGGGCCGCGCTCGAGCAGCAGGATGAACGAGAGGCCGAGCACGATGAGCGTCGTCGTCGCGGCGGTGCGTCCCTGGTCGAGCGTGCCGGAGAAGACCGTGTCGACGAGAAACTGCGACAGCAGCGACGCCACGCCGATCGCGACGCCCGCGGGCACGGCGAAGGCGGAGAGCGCGCGCAGCAGCCGCCCGCGGTAGAGCGGCCCCTCGCTCGGCGCGAGGGCCAGGACGAAGGACGGGATGCCGATGGTGATCGTCGCGGCCACCGTCAGCTGGCGCGGGAGGAACGGGAAGACGAAGCCGGTGATCGCCGCAAAGAGGATCAGGACGCCGGCGTAGACGGACTTGGTCAGGTAGAGGCGACCGAGGCGGTGGATGTTGCGGGCGATCCGACGGCCCTCGGCAACGGCCCGCGGCAGCATCGAGAACTGGTCGCTCAGGAGGACGATGTCGGCGACGCCCTTCGTGACCTGGCTTCCGGAGCCCATCGCCACCGCCAGCCGCGAGCGCTTCAGCGCCGGCACGTCGTTGACCCCGTCGCCGATCATCGCCGTGAACCGTCCCCGGTCGGCGAGCGCCGCGACGAGCGCCTGCTTCTGCTCGGGCGTGATCCTGCAGAAGACGGTGTTCTCCTCCGCGGCGAGCGCCAGGCCGGACTTGTCGTCCGGAAGGTCCGGCCCCTCGACGACGCCGGCGTCGGCGGGCACTCCCACGGCCTGGGCAACGGCGGTCACCGTCTCGCGCGCGTCGCCGGAGATGAGCTTCAGGTCAACCTGCTGGTCGCGCATGAACGCCACCGTCTCCTCGGCGTCGGAGCGCAGCTGCTCCTCGAGCACGATCAGCGCCCGCGTCTCGAGCGGCGGCGGCGGCTCGTGGGCCGGGTCGTCCGGCAGCGCCGCGCGCGCCTCGCCGAACGCGACGACCCGGCGCCCGGCGCTGGTGTGCTCGCTGAGCTTCTCGGCCAAGCCGGGGGACAGCTCCATCGCTCCCGCGCGGCGGAGGATGTCGGGCGCCCCCATGACGTAGCTGCGCGTCGACGAGCCGCCGTTCAGCGTGGCGCCGCTCCACTTCCACGCCGACGAGAACGGCACCTCGGCGGTCACCGGCACGGGCGAGGCGACGAAGCGCTCGGCAATCGCCTGGAGCGTCCGGTTGCGCTCGCCGGCGGAGTTGGCGAAGCGGCCCAGGGCCTGCTGGGCGGCCTCCGGGTTGTTCGGGTCCGCGAACTCGATGGCGACCAGCTCGAGGGTGCCGTCGGTGAGCGTTCCGGTCTTGTCGACGCAGATCGTGTCGACGGCGGCGAGCGCCTCGGTCGCGCTGATCTGCTGGACCAGCGTCTGCATCTTCGCGAGCCGCACCGCCGCGACCGCGAGGGTCACGGACATCAGCAGCACGAGGCCCTCCGGCACCATCGTCACCAGGCCTGCCGCGGCCGTCTGCGCCGCGGTCGTGATGCCGACGCTCCGTGCGTTCAGCGCCAGCAGCAGGATCACGCCGAGCGGAATCATCACGACGGTGGTCGCCGTGAGCACGCTGTTGACCTCCACCTGCAGCGGCGAGAGCGGGTGGCGGAAGGCCTGGGCCTCGCCGGCGAGCTTGCCCGCGTAGCTCTGCTCCCGAACCGCGTCCACCTCGTAGTGGCCGGAGCCGGAGAGGCAGAACCCGCCCGACAGCATCTCGTCGCCCGGCCGCTTGCGGACGCCGTCGGCCTCGCCGGTCAGCATCGACTCGTCGAGCGTGAGGCCCCGGGCGTCGACGACCGTGCCGTCGGCGACAAGCTGGTCGCCCGGCTCCACGTGGATCAGGTCCCCAGGGACGACCTCGTCGGCGGTGAGCTCGATCTCGCGCCCGTCGCGAACCGTCTTCGCGTGGGGCGCGACCAGCAGCGCGAGCTCGTCCAGGGTCTCCTTCGCCTTCACCTCCTGGCGGATCCCGATCACCGAGTTGATGACCGCGATCAGGCCGAAGAGCGAGTCCGCGAAGAGACCGAGCGAGAGCAGGAGGATGAAGAAGACGCCCAGGATCGCGTTGAAGAGCGTGAAGACGTTCGCCGCGACGATTGACGACATCGACCGGCTGGAGGTCGGCTCGACCGGGCCGAGACGCTGAAGCCGGCCGGCCGCCTCCGCGCTGGAAAGCCCAATCGAATGCGTCCCGGCGTTCACCTCCTCATTCATAGCGGAGCGCAGGGACCATTAGGATCGGCCGCCGTGACACGGGATGGAGAGAGTGGCCATACCGGCAGGGCCGATGCGCTCTCGGTCGAGTTCCGGGACGCCACCAAGCGCTACCCGGGCGCCGACCGGGCGGCCGTCGACTCGCTGAGCCTGGAGGTCGAGCCGGGGGAGATCTGCGTGCTCGTTGGCCCCTCCGGATGCGGCAAGACCACGGCGATGCGGATGGTCAACCGGATGACCGAGATCACCGAGGGCGACATCATCGTGGGCGAACAATCGGTGCGCAAGCGCTCGCCGTCGGAGCTGCGGCGTGAGATGGGCTACGTGATCCAGCAGACCGGCCTCTTCCCGCATCGCACCATCGCCGACAACATCGCCACTGTTCCGAAGCTCCTCGGGTGGGACCACGCCCGGATCAGCGCCCGTGTCGACGAGCTCATGGAGCTGATCTCGCTCGACCCCGACCTCCGCGACCGCTACCCGGCCCAGCTCTCCGGGGGTCAGCAGCAGCGCGCGGGGGTCGCCCGGGCGCTCGCCGCGGACCCCGGCGTGATGCTGATGGACGAGCCGTTCGGCGCCGTGGACCCGATCAACCGCGAGCGCCTGCAGAACGAGTTCCTGCGCCTGCAGGCCGAGGTGCGCAAGACGATCCTCTTCGTCACCCACGACATCGACGAGGCCATCAAGATGGGCGACCGGATCGCCATTCTGCGCGAGGGCGGGCGCATCGCCCAGTACGCGACGCCCGCCGAGCTCCTGATGGCGCCGGCGGACGGCTTCGTCGAGGACTTCGTCGGCGCCGATCGCGCCCTGAAGCGCCTGGCGCTCATGCGCGTCTCGGACATCGACCTCTGGGAGGCGCCGCTGGCGTTCGTCGGGCAGGCCACCGCCGAGGTTCGGGCCAAGCTGGAGGGCGCCGAGGTCCCGCACGCGCTGCTCGTGGACTCGGACCGCAGGCCGCTCGGCTGGCTGTCCGAAGCCGATCTTCGAAGCGATGTCGTCCAGGCAAAGCCGGATACGCCGGCCGACCCGCTCCTCGACCTCGACGACATCATGCGCGACGCGCTATCCGACCTGCTGCGGGCCGAGACTCTCTACGGCGCAGTCGTCGACCGCCAGGGCAAGATCGCCGGTGTCCTCTCCGTGGAGATCATCTCGGACTTCCTCGCGTCCAAGGAGGCGCTCGAGGAGGACCACGCGGCGGCCGAGCGACCACTGGCGGGCTGATGGCCGGCTGGCTCGTAACCAAGATCCCAACCGTGGTCGCCGCGGGCAACGGGTGCGCGCCCGGCCTCTCGGCGAGCTTCTGCCACCACCACGCGACCACCAGCTGCGTTGCGAGCAACAGGGCCTTCTGCCCTGCATGGGCCTACGACAACTTCGACCGCTACACCGCTCCCCTCCTGAAGCACCTGCTGCTCGTCTCGGTTTCCGTCTCGGCTGGTTTCGTGATCGCCTTCGCGCTCGCGATTCTCTCGCACCGGCGCCGGTGGCTGGTTGCGCCGTTGAGCGTGGCCACGGGCGTCCTCTACACGGTTCCGAGCCTGGCGTTCTTCGCGCTGCTGCTCCCGATCAGCGGCCTCGGCACGCTCACCGCCCTGATTGCGCTGACCGCCTACGACCTGCAGATCATCTATCGCAACATCAATGCCGGCCTCGCCAACGTGCCGCCCGCGGCCAAGGACGCCGGGCGGGGGATGGGAATGACGGACCGCCAGCTCCTGTGGCGCGTGGAGCTGCCGCTCGCGGTGCCAGAGATCATCGCCGGATTGCGAATTGCGACCGTGTCGACGATTGCGATCGCAACGCTGGCGACCTACGTGACTGCGGGGGGACTGGGTGACCCTCTGGTCCAGCAGCCCAACTTCTATACGAACATCTTCATGGTCGCCGGGCTCGTGATTGGGATGGCAATCGTCTTCGATCTCCTCCTGCTGCTCCTCAACCGCGTCGTCACGCCGTGGCAGCGCACCAGGCCAACGTGATCCATCTCGCGTTGCCGCTTGGGTTCCTGAGCTCGATCTCCGGAGCATTCGACTTCATGCTCCACGAGCGCGAGTCCGTGTTGAAGGGCGGCGTAATGGTTGGCGGACCGTCATTCGTCGGGCAGCTGATTTGGACGCAGGTGTGGGTCAGCCTGGTGGCGTTGGCTGCCTCGATCGCGATCGCGTTGCCGATCGGACTCGTCTCCGGCCACCGCGGGAAGGGCGAGTTTCTGGCGGTTGGCCTTGGCAACGCCGCCCGCGCCATACCCGAGCTGGTCCTGATAGTGCTCTTCGCAACTGCCATCGGAATCGGCGCGAAGAACGTGATTCCGGCGCTCATGATCCTGGGCATCCCCCCGATCCTCACCAACACCTTCGTCGGGATTCGGCAGGTGGACCGAACCGCGGTGGAGGCGGCGAAGGGAATGGGCATGACGCCCCTCGGAGTGCTCCTCCGCGTCGAGCTTCCACTCGCGGTGCCGACGATCATGACCGGCGTCCGTATCTCGTCGATCAACATCATCGCAACGGCGACGATCGCCTCGATCGCCGGGCTCTCCGACCTCGGCGACCTACTGCTGGGGCGCAACGTGTTCGGCGCAGACGGGGTCCTCGCGGGCGGGATCCTCGTGACCGTCGTCGCGCTGACCTTCGAAGGCGTCCTCGCCGGTACACAGCGCCTCCTGACGCCGAGGGGGCTGAGGTTGCAGCGCGCGGCGTCGCGCGCATAGGATTCTCGCGTCGCGGCTACCGCGACCACATTCAACGAGAGGGGAACTCCAGATGACATCCGCCCGCAAGCAGGGGCTCTTCGCATTGGCACTTATCGTTGCGCTGGCGCTCGGCGTCTCGGCCTGCGGGTCGAGCAGCTCGAGCACGTCGACCTCGACCGGCAACGGATCGAGCTCCGGCAACCTGATCCAGAAGAACCCGGCCAACGGCAAGGTGAGCCTGACCGTTGGATCCAAGAACTTCACCGAGGAGTACATCCTCGGCAACATCTACGCGCAGGCGCTGGAGGCCGCCGGGTACAAGGTCGACACCAAGCTCAATCTCGGCTCGGAGACGATCGCCCTCGCCGCGCTGAAGAACGGTGAGATCAGCGGCTACCCGGAGTACACCTCCACAGCCCTCGGCTCGTTCTTCAAGGTGCCCCCGCAGAAGATGCCGTCGGATGCTGACCAGGCTGCCGCGATGGCCAACTCGGACCTCGAGAAGGAGGGGCTGACGTCCTTCGCGCCCACGCCGTTCGCGGACTCGAACGCGGTGGGGACGCTGACATCCACGGCACAGAAGGACGGCCTGAAGACGATCTCCGACCTGAAGGGGAAGTCTCAGAACATGGTCCTCGCCGGTTCTCCCGAGTGCCGGGAGAGGATCGACTGCCTGGCCGGCCTGGAGAAGAACTACGGGCTGCAGTTCAAGAAGTTCACGCCAATCGACATCAGCCTCCGCTACACGGTCCTGGACAAGGGCGACGCGGACCTGTCGATCCTGTTCACCAGTGACGCGCAGCTGGCGAACAGCGACAAGTACACGATCCTGAAGGACGACAAGGGCCTGATCCCGGCCGGCAACCTCATCTTCATCACCTCGCAGAAGGTGGAGAAGGAGGCCGGGCCGGACTTCAAGTCGACGATCGAGCAGGTCCAGGGCAACCTGACCCTTCCGGTGATCCAGGAGCTGAACTCCGAGGTCGACATCGACAAGAAGACCCCGGCGGCAGTCGCGACCCACTACCTGAAGTCGAGCGGCTACATCAAGTAGCCCAGTGCGGACGTCGCTTCCAGCTCTGGCGCTTCTCGCCGCGGCCTCTCTGGCACTGTCCCTCGGGACGGCCGGAGCGGCCGCGGCGAAGAAGCTGCCGAACCTCGAGATCACCAAGATCTCGAACCCGAAGCCGTCCGCCCATCCCGGCGACCAGCTCGCCGTGACGAACACCGTCAAGAACTCCGGCGCCAAGGCCGCCAAGCCCAGCAAGGCGCGCTTCTACCTCTCGACGGACAAGCAGAGAGGGGCGAACGACGCCCGTCTCGTGGGCACGGAGGACATCGGCAGGCTCCAGCCGGGCCTGAAGGCGAAGGCCAACGGGAGCTTCGGCATCCCGAACTCCGTGGCTGACGGCCACTACTTCCTGATCGGCTGCGCGGACGTCGCCAGGGCCGTCCACGAGGCGGACGAGAAGGACAACTGCAAGAGCTCCGCCACGAAGGTCGCGGTCGAGCCGAAGGCCCCCGCGGTCACCACGCCCTACGCGGTCAACGCAGGCGACTTCCCCGTCGGGACGAGCGTCGAGCTCGACGGCCTCGAGGTCACCGCCGTGGGCTCGGGCGGATTGTTCTGGGTCGAGGTGCCGACGGACAGCCCCGACTTCGTCGATTACCCGAACTCGGCGCTGGAGGCGGCTCAGCGCTTCTCACCCCCCGAAGACCTCCACGTCGCTGATCGGGTCGACGTCGTGGGCAAGGTCGAGGCCGGCGGGTTCGAACTGCCGGAGCTCGGCGCCACCCGCGTCGACGTGACGGACACGAACCAGATCAACAACGTTCCGCAGGTCCTCACCGACAGCGATCTGCAGAATCCCCCGGCGGAGATGGACGCGGTCCTGGCCGAGGTCTTCGATCCGACGAAGCTCAGCGAGTCGCCGGACGACCACCGGTGGACGATGAAGGACCCGCAGACGACGGAGTTCGGTGTTGACGATCTTCTGATCGGGACGCTTCCGATCGTGGCCGAAAACAGCATGTACGGGACGGTGATCGGCATTGCCGACACCGATACGAGCCAGGTCGTCCTCTCGCCGCGCTCGACTGGCGACCTCCAGAACTAGCGTCGAATAGGCTCCACAGCCTGGTGGCGCCCAAGCTCGGCATCTATCTCGGCTACTGGGGCATCGGCCCGCGCGGCGACGAGGCGCTCGAGATCGTGCGCGCCGCGGAGAAGGCTGGCTACGACTCCGTGTGGGTTGCCGAGTCCTACGGCTCAGACGCGGTCAGCGTTCTGGCCTGGCTCGCGCCGCAGACCGAGACGATCAAGCTGGGCGCCGCGATCATGCAGGTCCCGGCGCGCCCGCCTGCGGCCGCGGCGATGGCGGGGGCGACGATCGACGCGCTCTCCGGAGGCCGCTTCCTCTTCGGATTCGGGCCGAGCGGGCCACAGGTCTCGGAGGGCTGGTACGGCGTGGACTACGCGAAGCCATGGGGGCGGACGCGCGAGTACGTCGAGGTGGTGCGCGAGATCATCGCCCGCGAGGGCCCGGTCGAGCATCACGGCGACCACTACGACCTCCCGATGCGCGACGGAAGCTCCGGTCAGGCCAAGGCGCTCAAGCTCAACTTCCACCCCCTGCGCAACGAGATTCCGGTGTTCCTCGGGGCGATCGGCCGCAAGTCGGTGGAGCTCGCGGCGGAGATCGCCGACGGGTGGATCCCGATCTTCTTCGACCCCGACGGATTCGAGGCCACCTGGGGCGAGCACCTGGAGGCCGGCTTCGCGAAGGGCGGTCGCGCTCGCTCCGATCTCGAGGTCTCGCCCTCGATCCAGGTCGGCATCGATGGCGATCTCGAGGCGGCGCGGGCGATCGTCCGGGCAGGGTTGCTGCTGTACCTCGGCGGCATGGGCAGCCGCAAGACCAACTTCTACGTCGACCTCACGCACCGCTTCGGATACGGCGAGGTCGCCGACGAGGTCCAGTCGCTCTACCAGGACGGCAAGCGCGAGGAGGCCTTCGCGGCGATTCCGGACGAGCTGGTCGCGGCGACCTCGCTGATCGGCTCCGAGGTTGAGGTCGCCGAGCGCCTGGAGCGCTTCACGGCAATCGGCGTGGACCGGCTGATCGTCACGCCGGTGCAGCCGGACGTCGGCGAGCGGCTCCACACCATTCAGCGCCTGGCGGCCCTCACCACGGCTGCCGCGCCCGCCTGAACTTTCGGATCGATGCGGCGCCTGGCCATCCTCCTGATGATCGGGGCTGCGCTCGTGGCTGCCGCCCCGGCCGCCGCCGCTCCGGCCGCGTGTCCCGGTCACACCGCCACGCCGAAGACGCTGATCGCGGCCCGCGGCACGCTCGAGTCGGTGATCGTCGACCGCCAGGGTCACCTCTACTTCACCGACGTCACCGCGGGCGAGCTCCTGCGGGTCGCGCGGCCGGGCGCGACCCCGAAGCCCGTGGTGAAGGGCATCGACTCCCCCGGTGGGCTCGTTTGGGACCACGGCAAGCTGATCGTCGGCTACGGCGACGCCATCGCCACGGCGTCGTCGGTCAACCCGGTCGCGGGGCTCATCTCCTACAACCCGAAGAACGGCAAGTCGCACCGGCTGATCTCCGGCACCCAGATGTCCAACGGGCTCGCCCGGAGCCACGACGGCGCCATCTACGCGTCCTCGGACGTCGGGACAGGGATCGACCGCGTCCTCGGCGGCAAGGTCGAGATCGACTGGGCGAGCCTCCCCTCGCCGAACGGCCTCGCGGTGAGCCCGAACGGGAAGTGGCTCTACTCAAACCAGACCTTCTACCCGGCCCAGATCTCGCGGATCGAGATCGCCGACCCCTCGAACGTCCAGACCTACGTCAAGTTGGACACGGCCGACGTCGCCGCAGGCCTGGACGGGATGACCCGGGACGGCCACGGCGACCTCTTCGTCGCCGCGAACGGGGGCAACTGGGTGGGCCGTGTGGACACGGACCGCTCGATCTGCACCCTGGCCACAGATACCGGGATGACAAGTGCCGTGGCTCTGGGCCACAGCAAGCAGGGGTTCTCGTTCCGCAACCTCTACGCGGTCAATTTCGACGGCGAGCTGATCGAGTTGCCCCGCATTCGCTGAACGAAGCTCAGCTGGTCGTGCGGCACCGAGTTAACTGCTTCATCTAGATTCCGCGACCTTCCTAGATGACCGACTGCCAATCCACGCACCCACGGATGACTGCGCATGCCGTCGCAGGATCACCACCCAGCGGCTTGCAGGTAGCACGGCTACCTGCTGCGCGTCCGTGCGGCGCCCTGCTCGTCCTGCGCCGCCCCCGCGGGCACGTCGATTAACACTCGATCATCTGGTCCATGAAGGTCGGGGTTCCGAAAGAGTCAGCAGAGGGCGAGCGCCGCGTGGCGCTCGTTCCCGACGTCGTCAAGACGCTCGCCGGCAAGGAGATCGACGTCGTGGTCGAGGCGGGCGCGGGCGTGGAGGCCGGGCATCCGGACGACACCTACGTCGAGGCCGGTGGCAGCACCGGCGAGCCCTGGAGTGCGGACGTGATCGCCAAGGTTGCCGTGCCTACGCAGGAGGAGATCGGGCGGCTGCACTCGGGGCAGGTCTACATCGGCCACCTCGCCCCGCTGACCTCGGGCGAGACGACCCGCGCGCTGGCGCAGGCCGGCGTCACCAGCTTCGCCATGGAGACCGTGCCGCGCATCACCCGCGCCCAGTCGATGGACGCGCTGTCCTCGCAGGCCAACATCGCGGGCTACGCCGCGATGCTCATGGCCGCTCGCGAGGCCGGGCGACTCTTTCCGATGATGACCACGGCTGCAGGCACCGTCGCGCCCGCCAAGGTCCTGGTCCTCGGCGCCGGGGTCGCGGGGCTCCAGGCGATCGCCACGGCGAAGCGGCTCGGCGCCGTCGTCTCGGGCTTCGACATCCGCCGCGCGGCCTGGGAGCAGATCAAGAGCCTCGGCGGCCGCCCGCTGGAGCTCGACTTCATCCCGGACGCGGAGGACGAGGGCGGCTATGCCCGGCCGCTCACCGAAGAGGAGAACGAGCAGGTTCGCGTGGCGCTCGCCGAGAACGCCGCCAAGCAGGACGTGATCGTGACCACCGCCCAGATCCCCGGGCGACCGGCGCCGCTCCTGATCACGGCCGACGCCGTCCGCAACATGGCGCCCGGCTCGGTGATCATCGACATGGCCGCCGACTCCGGCGGCAACTGCGAGCTCTCGAAGCCGGGGGAGACCGTCGTCGAGGGCGGCGTCAAGATCATCGGCCCGTCCAACCTGGCGAGCGAGATGTCCTTCCATGCCTCGCAGCTCTACGCGAAGAACATCGAGAACCTCCTGGGGCTTCTGGTGGGCGAGGACGGCTCGATCAACCTGAACTTCGACGACGAGATCGTCGCCGGCGCCTGCATCACGCACCAGGGCGAGATCCGCAACGAGCGCGCCCGCGAGGCGGCAGGTGTGTGATGAGGTGCTTTAGCGCCGAAAGCAGCAGGTCAGGCGGCATAGCCGCCGCAAGAGAAGGTGGCAGCTCATGACCCTGATCACCGAGATCACGATCTTCGTGCTCGCGGCGTTCGTCGGCTTCGAGGTCATCTCGAAGGTGCCGACCATGCTCCACACGCCGCTGATGTCGCAGACCAACGCGATCCACGGCATCGTGCTGCTCGGCGGGCTGATCGTCGTCGGCTTCGCCAACGACGCGCTCGAGGACGTGATCGGCGTCATCGCCATCGCCTTCGGAACGATCAACATCGTCGGCGGCTTCATGGTCACCGACCGCATGCTCGGGATGTTCGTGCGGAAGGAGCGGCCGGCCAAGGACGAGGAGCCGCCGAAGTGACGCCGCTCGCCCTCCTCGCGCCGACCGCCGCGGGGACCCAGGTCCTCTACATCATCTCGTTCTCGATGTTCATCATCGGGATTCGCCGCGGCACGCATCCGACCACGGCCAAGCAGGGCAACCAGATCGCCGCGGCGGGGATGGTGGTCGCCGTCGTCACGACCCTGCTCCTCGACGGCATCGGCAACTGGGGGCTGATCGTCACCGGACTGCTGATCGGCACGACGGTCGGCGTCGTTGCCTCGCAGCGGGTCCAGATGACGGAGATGCCCCAGATGGTCGCCCTCTACAACGGCGTCGGCGGCGGAGCGGTCGCGCTGATCGCATGGTCGGAGTTCCGCCACGACCTCTCGATCGGCGGGACGATCCCGCTCGACACCTTCGTGCCGACGCTGTTCTCGATGGTCGTCGGCTCGATCTCCTTCTGGGGGTCGAACATCGCGTTCGGCAAGCTCCAGGGGATCGTCTCGGGGCAGCCGATCAAGGTCCCGGGCCAGCAGGTCGTGAACGCCCTGCTCCTTGTCGGAATCCTCGCCGCCTGCATCGTGCTCGGCATCGACCACGACTCCGGGCCGTCGCAGGCCCTGTTCATCGCCGTCCTGATCGCGGCGGGCATCCTCGGCAACCTCTTCGTCCTGCCGATCGGCGGTGCCGACATGCCGGTGGTGATCTCGCTGCTGAACGCCTTCACGGGGCTGTCGGCGGCCGCGGCGGGCATCGCGCTCGACAACGTCGCGCTCATCGTCGCGGGGACGCTCGTCGGCTCCTCGGGAACGATCCTCACGCTCGAGATGGCCACCGCCATGAACCGCTCGGTGGCGAACGTCCTCTTCGCGGGCTTCGGCGCGGCGCCAGAGGGCGGCGCCGCGGCGAGGCGGCGAGGAGCGGCCGCACACCTCGATCGGCGCCCAGGACGCGGCGATCAAGCTCGCCTACGCGGACAGCGTGGTGATCGTTCCCGGCTACGGCATGGCCGTGGCACAGGCCCAGCACGCCGTCAAGGAGATGGCCAACGCCCTGGAGAAGCGCGGCATCACCGTCAACTACGCGATCCACCCGGTCGCGGGGCGGATGCCGGGGCACATGAACGTCCTGCTGGCGGAGGCCGATGTCCCCTACGAGCAGCTCCGCGAGATGGACGACATCAACCCGGAGATGCCGCAGACCGACGTCGCCGTCGTCATCGGCGCCAACGACGTCACCAACCCCGCCGCCAAGGACGACCCGTCGAGCCCGATCGCCGGCATGCCGATCATCGAGGTCAACGAGGCCCACGAGGTCATCGTGATCAAGCGGTCGCTCAGCCCCGGGTTCGCGGGGATCGACAACGACCTGTTCTACGCGCCCAACACCTCGATGCTCTTCTCCGACGCCAAGCAGGCGGCGGCGGACATCGCCGGCGAGATCGACGAGCTCTAAGACCTAAACGGTGTCAGGCACCGTTTAGGTTTGTCAGCTCAGGAGCTTGGCCTTCGCCTGCTCGAACTCGGCGTCGCTCAGGTGGCCCTTGTCCTTCAGCGCGGAGAGCTTCGCGAGCTCGTCGACGGATGACGACCCGCCGGCGGTCTGGCGGATGTACTCGTCCATGTGCTTCTGCATGTCCGCCTGTTCCTTGATCGCGCGCTCGCGCATACCGTCGCCACGCGCGATCAGGTAGATCAGCGACCCGAGTAGCGGGATGACGAGAAGCACGAGGATCCAGCCGGCCTTCCCCCAGCCGGACATCTGGTGATCGCGGAACAGGTCGCCGATGATCGTGATCAGGATCCACAGGTAGGCGACGAAGAAAAAGATCTCGATAACGGTCAGCAGTGCTTGGCCGAACGTGAAATCTGCGATTGGCATGTGAGGCCAGCACCTCCAGTGCTGTCGTTGAACGCGGTGAGGGGAGCATAGGCCGTGCAGGAACGACGCGGGCCCCGGGACGAATCCCGGGGCCCGACGTCTCACCGCGTCTGCAAACGACTAGCGGCTGAGGTCAATGATCCCTAGTTCGTCATCTTGACGCTGGGACTCGAGGCGGCCTGGCAGCTGGGGGTGCGATTCACGTGGGCGTAGAACTTGCCCTTCATGTGACCGGTGTTGCCCGTGTTCCACATGACGCCGTCGCCGTTCGGCTGCGCGATGTCCATCCCGACCTTCTGGTCGTTGTGCCGGTCCTGCACCGCGCCGAGCTGCTTGAACAGGATCACCTTCCGGTTGTTCGCGCACTTCTGCGTCTTCGGGCTGGAGACGTAGCCGTAGAAGCCGTCGCTCTGCGGGATGATCTGGACCTGGGTCGGAGCGGGGCCGCTCGCGGAGGCCAGGGCGGGGACCGCCGAGCCTGCGCCGAGGGCGAGGACAGCGGCCGCAACCAGGCCGCGGGACCTGAGGCGAAGCCTGCGGGCGGGGGTGTTCTGGTTCGTCATCGGGGTTCCTTTCGTTGGGTGGCTATCCGATGGCGAGAGCATCGCCCTCCGCGTTCCCCGTGCCCAGGGGCCCTGCGGAGGAACGGCGACACCTCCGGGGGTGGTCCGCTTCACCCCAAGGTGGAGGAGGGACGGGCCCTCTTTGGGTTTCGCGACCGTGCGGCTACTTGTCGGAGACGATCTCGCCGGATCGCGAGCGGCGCAGGCGCGGCACCAGCCAGCCCACCAGAACCCCTAGCACCGCGGCGATCAGCAGCGCGAAGATCAGCGGCATGTTGGCGCTGGCGAAGAAGAAGTGAACCTCCACCTTCTGCGCGTTCTGACCCACGAAGATCAGCAGGAGCAGGACGACGGTCCCGATCACCCAGTGCTTCCAGTTGGTCTCCCCGCTCTTGACCGGCTGGGCGGGCATTTGTGGCCGCTTGGCCTGCTTCGAAGCCTCCATGACGCGACTGTACCGCCAGCGGCAGCCCCCGGCTGTTCAGCCGCTCAGCGGCCGATGAAGTAGAACGGGTTGGGCAGCTTGAAGGCGCGGTCGGCGTGCCCGCCCTGGAGGTCGCTCTCCTGGTCGCCCACGTTGACGACGACGTCGTACTTCTGCTGGATCTGCGCCCGCGTGTTGCTCTTGTAGGGCACGGTGCTGAGGCCGGTCGAGTTCAGCGTCAGGCCCTTCCAGCCGCTGTATCCGGCGCTCTTCAGGTTCGCGACCGTGTTGGTCTCGACGAACGGGATGGTTCCCGGCCTGCCGGTGATGAAGAACACCGCGACGCCGTGGCCCTTCGCGTACTTGAAGAGATTCAGCGTGGGCTTGATCGGCGGGTCGTTCGCGGCCGCTACCGCTGCGGCAAGCGCGCCAACCGCTCCGGTGAAGTTGGTCGCCGCGAGGTACTGGTAGTTGGACAGCGAGGTCTCGTCGATGTCGAGGACCATCGCCGGCGGCTTCTGCTTCGCGCTTGGGTCGCGCTTCATCTCGCGCAGGCGCCTCGCCAGGTAGTCCTCCGCGCGCCCGTCGACGGTCTTCAGGTCGCGCTGGTAGCCGCCGCCGTCGTGGTAGCTCTTCAGCGCCTGCGCGTAGTCGCCGGCGCCGACCGTGCCGTCCGCGCCGATCCGGGGCAGCCCGACTCCAGTGGGGCGCGTGGAGAAGACCGGCGTGGGCCGGTGCCCGGTGTTCCCGGTCAGCCGGATGCCCCCGGCGGCGAACGCGAGCCCCGCCGCGCCCAGGACGACGCCGGCCGCGAAGATCGCGGCCGTGCGGCCGATGTGCAGCGCGCGCGGCAGCCTCACCGCGCCTGGTTGCCCTTCTTGAGCCCCTCGGTGATCGACCCCGGCGAGCGGAAGACGCGGTCGAACGTCGGCTTCGGGACCTTGTAGCCGAGGGCGTCGAGCAGGCCCGAGCTCTCGAGCCGCTCGAGGTCGTGCGGCTTGGCGCGCGTCGCGCCCGCCTCGCCGACGGTCTTGCCGGTGCACGGCGTGGCCACGATCTGCGACGGGCTCGGGAGGTTCGGCGGCTCGTAGTGCGGCTTCTTGAAGTGGAAGCTGTGCCCGATGTTGGTCGCGTAGCGGTGGCGCCTGTTGAGGCTGCCGAGGCCGAACCGGTACGAGATGAACTTCAGGATCGACTCGTGCGTGAGCTTCATGTGGTTCACGCCCTTGTGGAGAGTGAACGGCGAGACCGCGATGCCGGGGACCCGGAAGCCCGTCAGCCCCCAGTCGCGTTTCGGGTGCTGGTGGTCGGCACGGTTGTCCTTGACGCGCATCGGCCGCACGTGCTCGAAGAACCCGCCCCACTCGTCGTAGTCGATGAACAGGGCGCCGCGCCGGTACTGCGGGGACTCCATGAACGCGTGGACCACCTCGGACATGAAAGCCTGGCCCACGCGGACGTCGCCGTGGGGGTGCTCGTCACCGGAGGTCCCCTGGTCCTCGCCGGCGAACGCCGGGTCGACGAACGCGATGTTGGGCAGGTTGCCGGCCGACGCGTCCGCGTAGAACTGGGACACGGGGTGGTTCCAGCCGATGCCCCGCGTCCCGTAGAGCGCCGAGAACGGGATGTCGGAGGAGTAGTACCTGGCCGTGAGGCCGCGGGAGATGGCGCGGTCGAAGATCGTCTCCCACTGGTAGCCCGCCGTGAAGTTTGGCGGCAGCTGGTTGCCCATGGTGCCGCCGTCCTGCGCCCCCCACTGGTAGTGGCGGTTGGGGTAGGTCGAGTCCATGATCGAGCAGTGCCACTGGTCGTAGAGCGTGTAGGCGTCGGCGACGTGGGGGATGAACGGGAGGTCCTTCTTGAGGTAGTAGCCCGCCGCGAAAGAGTCGCTTCCGGTCCCCTCCTGGTTCCCCTTGACGAAGCCGTTCATCTTGCCGTGGTTGTACTGGTAGCGACCGCCGGTCCAGGAGTGGTCGGGGTCGCGGAAGGCGCAGCCCTGGTACTCCTGGCCGAGGCGGTGCGTCTTCACCTTGTGTCCATGCCCGTCCGGGTACGAGAGCCCCGTGTTGCGAGCGTCGGCGTGCGGGTGCCAGCCGAAGTAGTGGTCGAACGAGCGGTTCTCCATCATCAGCACGACGAAGGTGTCGATCGGGACGTTCCGCGGGTTCGGCAGCGGCTTGCGCGCGCGCTGGGCCGCCGCGGCGACCAGGTTGTCGATCGGCACGACGGAGCCGAGGCCGGCGGCGCCCGCAAGCGCGGCGGTCCGCGCTACGAACTCGCGGCGGCGCATGTAGCCGTCGCGATCCTCGATCTCGAAGCGCTCCAGATCGGCGGGATCGGCGCCCTCGCCACGCCCCAGCTTCGACGAGTGGTCCTCAGGCCTTCCGATCACATCCCCGCGCTCCTTCCAACTCTCTGGCCCGGCCTGCGCCGGTGCTTCTCACCTCGGCCGCAACACTACTCGGGCCCACCCACGGTCGAAGTTAATTTCTCTCGATTCCGCGCACCACCTGTGCAGCGCGCGCTCCTAGGTTCGCCCGATGCGGCTTGCGAGCACCAGGGGCCAGGCTTCAGTCGAGTGGGTCGGGCTGATCACGCTCCTCGCGGCTCTCTTCCTGGCGCTGCTCGCGCTCGGCGGCCTGGAGCTGCCCGGTGCCGGCCTGGCGCGGGCTGTTGCCTCGTCGATCGTTTGCGCGATCCGCTCGACGGATCGCTGCGCCGCGGCCGACGAGCTGGCGACCGCGTACGGGCCCAACCTCGCCGCGGTCGTCCGCGAGAAGGCTCCGAGGCTGATCTACGAGCCGGGCTCCAGCGCGCTGCCGGTCGACTTCCGCAGCTGCCGGGGCCCGGTGTGCGGCAACGGGCCGCGCGCGGGCGCGGTGACCCGGTCGGACACCGGCGAGCCCGCGGCCACGTTCGTCCATGCGGTCGACTGCCGGCCCGACGCGATCCTGGCAACCAAGCGCGCGGGCTTCGACTGCTCGGGAGAGCGCGCCGGCAACCTCTACATCCAGTACTGGCTCTACTACGAGGACTCGACGAGCCTGCGCGACCTGCCGGGCGACGTGGGCTACCACCAGGACGACTGGGAGAGCTTCCAGGTCCGGATCACGCCCACGAGCGTCCAGGACCGGGCCAGCTCGCACCACGGCTACAACTACGACGGCGGCGTCGGCAGCTGGCTCTCGGACGCAGGGCTGGTCCACCGGGAGGGCTGGGGAGCGGCGACCGGTCTCGAGTACGTCTCCGGCGGTAGCCACGCGGGGCACGTCCACGACGACGATCCGGAGGTTCCGAGCCGCTGGACTCCGCCCGGCGCCCTCGAGCTGATCCCGATCGAGGCGCTCTCGCGAGCGGACCGCCGCACGCGCTTCGCGATCGTCCCGCCGTGGCGCAAGGAGGTCTACCGCGATCCGGAGAGTGAGGGCACGTAGCGGCTGGAGCCCCGCGGGCCCCATGGTTCGGCGGCGTCCCTTGCACCGGCAGGGCCTGGTTTGCAAGCAAACGCTAAAGGCCGTATGGTCATGCGTGGCTGCAGGGGAATGTCGAGGGACTGCGACAACCACCGCTCGCGTCGCCGCGCGCTCATCGCCGCGCTGGCGGTCGCCGCGATCGCCATCGCCGGCGCGTCGTTCGGCGCCGGGGCGTCCGCCCGTGGCGGCGGGATCGGCCTGCCGGGCGGCGGTGGCGGGGGCGGCGGCTCGAACGGCAGCGCCTTCTCCGGCCAGGGCATGTGGATCTGGTACGTGAGCAAGTCGAACGGCGGCAGGGTCGGCTCGATCATCCGCAAGGCCAAGAGCCACGGCGTGCGTACGCTGTTCATCAAGAGCGCGGACGGCGGCAACGTCTGGAGCCAGTTCACCCCGCGCCTGGTCTCGAAGTTCCATCAGGCCCATCTCAAGGTCTGCGGGTGGCAGTTCGTCTACGGCACCCACCCCACGATCGAGGCGGTCGCCGGTGCCCGCGCGAAGAAGGCCGGCGCGGACTGCATGATCATCGACGCGGAATCGAGCTACGAGGGCCGCTACGCGGCGGCGTCCACCTACATGCGGCAGCTGCGAAAGCGCGTCGGGCACAGCTTTTCGCTCGGCCTGGCGAGCTTTCCCTACGTGGACTACCACCCGGGGCTTCCGTACTCGGTCTTCCTCGGTCCCGGCGGCGCGCAGCAGAACCTGCCCCAGCTCTACTGGCACGCGATCGGCACCACCGTGCCCGCCGGCTTCGCCCACACCTTCGAGTTCAACAGGATCTACCGGCGCCCGATCGAGCCGCTCGGCCAGACCTACGACGACCCGCCGGTGCGCGAGCTCAAGCAGTTCCGCCGCTACTCCAAGGCCTACAAGCTGAAGGGCTACTCCTGGTGGGACTGGCAGGAGACCAAGGCGAAGGGCTGGGACGCGCTCGGCGCCAAGCACCTCCAGCGCGTCTCCGGCGTGCGGCGGGGTCAGCTCTACCCGACGCTCGGCCACAAGTACGCCGGCGACCTCGTCGTCTGGGCCCAGGAGCACCTGAACGGCGCGGGCCTGCGGGTGCGCGTGAGCGGCAAGCTCAACGTCGAGACCTCGCAGGCGCTCAAGAAGTTCCAGCGGCGCCAGAACATTCCCAGTTCGGGCGTCCTCGACCTCGCCACATGGCGCAAGCTCCTCGGCGTCAAGCCCCAAATGGTCAACTGGGCGCGCCGGCACGGCAAGGCTCTATCGGCACCGAGCTCGGCCTCGATCCCCGCTGCTCGCGACGAGATTCCGGACATGTCGGAGGGCAGTCCTAGATAATCGGCCGCAATGGCTGAGCTAGAGGTCGGCTCGACGTTCGCCGGCCACCGAATCGAGGGGATCGCCGGGCGCGGCGGGATGGGTGTCGTCTACCGCGCCACCCACCTGGCGCTCGACCACGTGGTCGCGATGAAGGTGATCTCGGCGCAGCTTGCCGGCGACGAGGTCTTCCGTGAGCGGTTCCGCAGCGAGTCGCGGATCGCCGTCTCGATCCGCCACCCAAACGTGGTGGCCATCCACCACGCGGGCGAGGAGGACGGGCTGATCTTCGTGACGATGGACCTGATCGAGGGCACGGACCTTCGCAAGCTCATCAACGTCGAGGGCAAGCTGGCGCCGGAGCGGGCGATCGACATCATCTCGCAGGCCGCCGCCGCGCTGGACGCCGCGCATGAGAAGGGCCTGGTCCATCGCGACGTAAAGCCCGGCAACATCCTCATCGAGGAGCGCGAGACCGGGGAGCACGCCTACCTCACGGACTTCGGGCTGACCAAGCGGATCGAGGCGACCAGCGGCGTGACGGCCACCGGCGCGTTCGTCGGCACGCTGGACTACGTGGCGCCCGAGCAGATCAAGGGCCAGCGCACCGACGCGCGCACCGACGTCTACGCCCTCGGCTGCGTCCTCTTCGAGGTCCTGACCGGGCAGCCGCCGTTCGCCTCGCAGGAGGACAAGGTCGCGAAGATCTACGCACACCTCCAGGAGGAGCCGCCGCCGCTTCTGGCACGCGGCAGGGGCCTCCCGGACGGTTTGGACGCCGTGGTGCAGAGGGCGCTCGAGAAGGAGCCCGAGGACCGCTACCCCTCCGCCGGTGACCTCGCGCGCGCCGCCCGCGCGGCGCTGGAGTTCCGCCCGGTGACCGTCGAAGAGCACACCGTGGGCGTCGGTGCGGCCGCTCCCGAGAGCGAGGAGACGCCGGACCTCGGCGCGACGCAGCCCGCCGAGACGCCGAGCGAGCCCGCGGCGAGCGACCCGGCGCCGGCGCCGGTCGAGGAGGAGCCGGAGTCGCAGCTGACCGCGGCGACCAAGGTCGATGCCTTCACGGCGGCGGCGGCGGCGAGCGCGAGCGAGGGTCCGGCCACCGCCGAGGGCATGGAGGGCGCGGAGGCCGGTGCCACTTCCGATGAGAACGGGCCCGGTGTCTCGCCGCGCTCGGCGGAGACCGCCGCCGGGCCGTCGCCGCCGAAGGAGTCGCGCCTCTCGCGCCTGCCCGGCATTCCGGCGATCGTCCTCGGCCTGGCGACCCTGGTCGTCGCGGTCATCGTCATCTCGGGGCTCGGCTCCGGCGGCGGCGACTCCAAGTCGGCGTCGACCTCCGGCTCGACCCCCAGCGGGACGTCGTCGAAGCCGCCGCCGCACGGCAAGTTCGTCGCCACGACGAAGATTTCGGGCGGCGACGCCGGGAGCCTGCCGGTTGAGGTCGCGGACGGCCTGGGCTACATCTGGGTTACGAACCGCGTGGACCCGGGCAGCGTGACCAAGGTCGACCCGAACACGGGCAAGGAGCTGACGACGATCCCGGTCGGATCGCTCCCCGAGGGGATCGCGATCGGCCCGAAGCTCGTCTGGGTGGCGAACGCCGGCAGCAACACGGTCACCTCGATCAACCCGGATAACGACAGCTCGAAGTTCCCGAGCGTCGCGGTTGGCACGGATCCCCGCGCCATCGCCTACGGCGGCGACTACTTCTGGGTGGCCAACAGCGGCAGCGACAACATCTCCCAGGTCAACCCGCGCAACGGCGTCAGCGTCGGGACGATCGACACCGGGAGCGAACCGCATGGTCTGCTGGTTCGGAAGGGCTCCATCTACGTCGTCAACCGCAGCGATCCCTCCGTCTGGCGGATCGACGAGCAGACCGGCAACAGGCTTGCCGAGGCGGCGGTCGGCGACAACCCCAAGGGCGTCGCCTTCGCGGACGGCAACATCTGGGTGACGAACACGGGCCCCAACAACGGGAGCGGTCCGGGTTCGGTGTCCGTGCTCGACCCGAAGAAACTGGACTCGGTCAAGGAGATCAACCTCGGAACGGGCAGCCTGCCGCGCGGGATCGTCTTCGACAACGGCTCGATCTGGGTCGCCCTGGGCGGTGACGGCAGCGTGGCGCAGATCAATCCCTCGACCTTCGACGTCCGGAACGTCAAGCAGAAGGGCGTCCACGAGGCCGACGGAATCGCTGCCGGGCCAGGCGGCGTCTGGACCGCCAACGGCGACCAGGGGACGATCGCTCGCATCGACCCGTCCGGGTCTGGAAAATAGGCGGCGCTACAGGTCGCGCTGGGTGACGATGCCCGTTCCGAGCGCGCGCTCGACCACGGCGACGCGCTTGCGGTTCTGGGGCAGGTCCTCCACCGCGAACTTCTCGAAGAGGGCGCGCATGTGCGTCTTCACGGCGTCCACCGAGAGGTGGAGGGCGGAGGCGATCTCCTGGTTGGTCGCCGCCGTCGCGAATGGAGGGGAGTCCTTGAACGGGCGGCAGAGCTCGACCAGCACCTTGCGCTGCGCGGGCGACACGCCGGCCGCCGCCCCGATGTCGCCCGCGACGGCCGTCGAGTCGACGCCGGCGCCCTGCGGCGCGCGGTAGAGCACCGACGAGCGCCCGAAGCGGAGCACGTCGCCGTCGCGGAGCAGACGCCGGCCGGACATCCTTTCCTCGTTGACGAACGAGCCGTTGGTGGAGAGGCCGTCGTCGAGGAGCGTGCACTCGGCGCCGACGATCTCGAGCTGGGCGTGGAGCTTCGAGACCTGCTCGTCGTGGCCGAGCTCGACGTCGGCCGACGGGCTCCGCCCGACCCAGATCGAGGACACGCCGTCCTCGATGACCAGGATCCGCTGTTCGTCCTCGGCGTCGCGGTAGACGAGGAACGGGCGCCCCAGCCGCTCGGTCTCGATCTGCGCCTTCAGCTCGGGCGCGGAGGCGGGCCGCGGTGAGGGATTCGCGTCACCCATCTACTTGGGGGGCATCCGCAGCGCCCCGTCGAGACGGATGGTCTCGCCGTTCAGCATCGGGTTTCGCACGATCGCCTCGACGAGCTGGGCGTACTCCGCCGGCTGGCCCAGCCGCGAGGGGAACGGGATCCCCGCGCCTAGCGCCTGGCGCTGGTCCTCGGGAAGCGCGGCGAGCAGCGGCGTGTCGAACAGGCCAGGGGCGATCGTGACGACCCGGATTCCGCGTTCCGCCAGGTCGCGAGCGGCCGGCAGCGTCAGCCCGACGATCCCGCCCTTCGAAGCCGCGTAGGCGACCTGCCCGATCTGCCCGTCGAAGGCGGCGATCGACGCGGTGTTGACGCAGACGCCGCGCTCGCCCTCGTCGTCCTCCGCGTTCTCGGACATCGCCGTCGCCGCCAGGCGCAGCACGTTGAACGTGCCGATCAGGTTCACCTTGATGACGTTGTGGAAGATCTCGAGGTCGTGGGGGCCGTGCTTGGAGGTGGTGCGCTGGGCCCAGCCGATCCCCGCGCAGCAGACCGAGATCCGCAGCCCGCCCTCGGCATCGGCGGCCGTGTCGACCGCCGCCTGGACGGCCTCGGGCTCCATCACGTTCGCGTCGATGAAGTGGGCCCGCTCGCCGAGCTCGGAGGCCAGCGCGGTGCCCCGGTCCGCGTTCAGGTCGGAGATGACGACGTTGGCGCCCGCGGCGTGGAGCCTGCGCACGGTGGCCTCGCCCAGCCCGGACGCGCCGCCGCTTACAAGAGCGCCTGCTCCCTCGATCTTCACGGCCGCGGACTCTACCCACGCTCGACGCCCGCGTAGCGACCGGGTTACAAGCGGCCGGGTCCCGTGGGCTAGCCTGTTCGAATCCAGACCGACGCCACGCTCCTCAATCCGACAGGACTTGCAGAGCGGCTCGCCGAGGCCAGGGAGCGAACTCTTCTTCTCGTCGAGCCGCTCACCGACGAGCAGCTCAACCGGGTCTACTCCCCGATCCTGAGCCCCCTCGCCTGGGATCTCGGGCACATCGCGAACTTCGAGGAGCTGTGGCTGGTTCAGCGCGCGGGCGGCCTGGAGCCGCTGCGCGGCGAGCTCGGCCGCTTCTACGACGCGATCGAGAATCCGCGCGCGACACGGAACGAGCTGCCGATCCTGCGCGGGGACGAGCTTCGCTCGTACATGGGCGAGGTGCGCGAGCGTGCGCTCGAGGTGCTGGACGGCCTCGACCTGGAGAGCTCGGAGGACCCGATCGTCCGCGACGGGTTCGCCTACGAGATGCTCATCGCGCACGAGCACCAGCACAACGAGACCATGCTTCAGCTCCTGCAGATGGTCGAGAGCTACGAGCCGGTGCTCACCGACCCCGTCCCGGCGTCGGAGCCGGTGGGGGAGGGGCCTGAGATGGTTCGCGTCGACGGGGGCGCGGCGACGATCGGCGCGGCGGCGGCCGGCTTCGCCTACGACAACGAGCGTCCGCGCCACGAGGCCGAGCTCGCGCCGTTCTGGATCGACCGGACGCCGGTAACGAACGCCGCGTTCGCGGAGTTCGTGCGCGAGACCGGCGCCGAGCCGCCCCTGTACTGGGAGCCGGACGGCGCCGGCGGGTTCGTTCGCGCGGCGATGGGTAGGAGTGACGCTGTGGACCCGAAGCTCCCGGTCGTGCACGTCGACCACGCGCAGGCCGAGGCGTTCGCGGCCTGGGCCGGCAAGCGCTTGCCCACCGAGCTCGAGTGGGAGGCCGCGGCGGCGGGGGCGGACCGCGAGCGGGCCAACCTCGATCTCCTCGCCTTCGGCTGCGCGCCCGCCGGCGCCTATGCCGACGCCGCCTCGGACTGCGGCGCCGTGCAGATGCTCGGCGACGTCTGGGAGTGGACGTCGTCGGACTTCACCGCCTACGAGGGCTTCGAGCCGTTCCCCTACCCGGATTACTCGGAGGTCTTCTTCGGGCCGAAGTACAGGGTCCTGCGCGGTGGCGCGTGGGCCACCCGCCGGAACGTGATCCGCACGAGCTTCCGCAACTGGGACCTTCCGGAGCGCCGCCAGATCTTCTCCGGCCTGCGCTGCGCGAAGGACGCGTGAAACGAACCGATGCTTCACGGGACGCGAAGTAGTTAGAGATGCCGGGCGCCGCCGCAAGCGACATCACGGTCGAGGTCCACCTGCCGCCGGGTGGGCCGCTCTCCGGCATGGCCGCGGACGTCCGGGCCGGCCTCACCAAGCCGTTCAAGGAGCTCTCGCCCCGCTACTTCTACGACGAGCGGGGCTCGGAGCTCTTCGAGCGGATCACCGGGCTGCCCGAGTACTACCCGAGCCGCTGCGAGCGGGCGATCCTCACCCAGCACGCGGCCGGCATCTGCGCGGCGGCCGGTGAGCCGGCGACCCTCATCGAGCTTGGTTCGGGATCGGCCGCCAAGACCCGCGTCCTGCTCGACGCGATGGCGGAGGCGGGCTGCCTGGGGGCCTACGCGCCCGTCGACATCTCCGAGGAGATCACTCGCTCGACCGCCGACGCCATCGCCCGCGAGTACGGGATCACCGTGCACGGCCTCGTCTGCGACTTCGAGCGCGACCTGGAGCGGATCCCGCTCGAGGGCCCGCGGGTGATCGCCTTCCTCGGCGGGACGATCGGCAACTTCGAGCCGCAGCAGCGCGCCAGCTTCCTGGCCCGGGTGGCGAACCTCCTGGGCCCCGACGACCACTTCCTGCTCGGCACGGATCTCGTCAAGGACGGCGCGACGCTCGAGGCGGCGTACGACGACTCGGCCGGGGTCACGGCGGAGTTCAACAAGAACGCGCTTGCCGTCCTGAACGCCCGGCTCGGCGCCGACTTCGACCTGGACGCGTTCGAGCACGTCGCCTTCTGGGACCCCGAGAACCTCTGGATCGACATCCGCCTGCGCTCCCTCGCGCGCCAGGTCGTCAACTTCCGTGCGCTGGACCTGGCCGTGCCGTTCGACCGGGGCGAGGAGATGCGGACCGAGATCTCGACGAAGTTCGCCCGCGACGGCCTCGCCGGCATCTACGCCGAGGCAGGCCTCGAACTGGCCGAGTGGTGGACCGACCCCGAGGGCCTCTTCGCCCTCAGCCTCGCCCGCGCCGCCTGAGCTCGATCAGTCCCGCAGGTACTGGCCGTGGAACCCGAACGGGATCGCGTGCGGCACGCTGGCGCGGGCGATCTCGCCGAGGTCGGCGGCGTCGAGGACGAGCAGGAACGAGGACCCGCTCTTGGCGTCGAGCACCACCGAGAGCAGCACGCCCTCGTCCTCAGCCTTGGCGTCCGGAGCCGGGACGAACACGGGCTCGCCGGGGTAGCAGCTCGCCTCTGACCACTCCCGGACGCCCCCGTCGGCGACGTCGCCCTTCTGGATGCGGTTCAGGAAGTTCTCCGGCTCCTCGGCCGGCGCCGGAGCGTTGCCCCAGACGTAGCGGTACGGAAGGCCGTTGTTGCGGCGGTAGTTGATCCGCGGCAGCTCGAAGCCCGCGGCGATGGTCTCCCGGCTCACGTCGCCGCCGTCGAGCGGCACCCGGTAGCGGCGCAGCTCCATGTCGGGCACCCGCTTGCGCGCGCGCAGGCTGTCCAGGTACAGCGCGCTCACGATGTCCGCGTCCTCGTAGGCGACGAGGTCCACGACAAGGCTGCCGCCGTCCTCGTAGGCGTTGACGTGGTGGAAGCAGAAGAACGGCTCGGCCTGTGAGCGGCTGACGAGCTCGCCCGAGTGGCGGTCCCAGACGATGACGTCGGTGCCGCGCTCCGGCTCCCACTTGAAGTTCTCGATGAACGGCTTGCCGCTGAACCCGAGCTCCGGCGGGTTGACCACGAACGGGCAGGCGGTCAGGACCGCGTAGCGCTCCGTGATCCCGAACGAGTGCATGTAGGCGGGGCGCCTGACGGCGAGCCGCGCGATCTCACGCCGGGCGCTCGTGTCCGGCCGCGCGAAGAGGCGGTACGACGTACGGGGCCCGAACTTGGTCGCGTAGAAGATGCCCTCCCGAGTCTTCGGGTCGAGGTGGGGATGGGCGGTGGTGTGCTGCCCGGGCGCCGGCGCGGCGACGCCGGCGGCGTCCAGTGTCTCGGGGTCGAAGATCACCGGCAGGGGCGTCTCGGTCAGCGCCACGACCTGCTCGCCGAGCTTCGTCAGGTTGACGTTTGCGTTGTCGGAGATCTTCGGGCTGAAGATCGACTGGACCCGCTTGAAGAGCCCGCGGCACGGATCCGTCGCGAACTCCGAGTACGCCATCTTCCCCGTCTGCTCGACGGCCCGGTAGGCGTTGGAGCCGAGGAAGCGGTTGCGGTAGGAGACCGATCCGTCCGCGAAGGCGAAGCGGTGGAGCATCGCGAAGCCGTCGAACCAGTGGTTGAGGCTCCTGCCGCCGACCTCGAACTTCGCCGGCCCGGTTCGGATCAGCGACCCCTGAAGCCAGGTGGGGAGCGCCCCCTCGACGTCGAGCGCATCGACGACCCGCTCGTCGTTCAGCGTCTCGAGCCCGAGGCGGTAGTCGGTGCCGGTCGTCGTCGCGATTGCCATCAGGGCGCTCCTCTACACTGGTCTGAAATGGACGGATCGCAGCATACCATCTGTTTCGGACTATTGAGTGACGTTGCTCACGGAGCCAACGGTGGCTGACGTCAAGCTCACGACGACCTCGTACATCGTCCTCGGGCTTCTCGAGCTGAGCGGCCGGGCGACCCCGTACGAGCTGAAGGGCATGGTCGCCGGCGGCCTCGGGAACTTCTGGTCGGTGCCGCACGCGCAGCTCTACACGGAGACCGAGCGCCTGGCGAAGGCCGGGTTGCTCGACGAGCAGCGTGAGGACAGCGGGCGCCGGCGGCGGACCTACTCGCTGACGGCCACGGGGCGCAGGGCGCTCGCCAGATGGCGCGAGGAGTCGACCCACGAGCTGTACGAGCTCCGCGATCTGGGACTCCTCAAGCTGTTCTTCGGGGCCGAGCCGGCACTTCTCGCCGCGGAGCAGCTGCGCGCGCACGAGGCAAGACTCGCGTCGTACCGGCAGCTCCTCGACGCCTTGTCGGCGGGCGACGCCCCCGCCGGGCCGAGGCTCACGCTCGAGGCCGGAATCGGCCACGAGCGTGAGTACGTCCGGTTCTGGAAGCGACTCGCCAAGGGCTAGCGGGGTCCGAGCGCCTCGATCAGCTCGCCAACCTTGTCGGGCGTGGTGATCGGCAGGAGCACGGGCAGCGTGATCCCGCCGGCGACGAACTCGTCCAGGCGGGCGCGCATCTCCTCCGGCGTGCCGAGGATGAAGGTCTCCTCGATCAGGTCCCAGGGCGCGGCGGCCATCGCCGCGTCGCGGTCCTTCGCGGCCCAAGCCGTGCACATCTCCTCGATCCGCTCGCCGTAGCCCAGCCAGCGGAAGAAGTTGGCGTAGACCGGCACCGTCGCGTAGGAGGCGAACATGAACCGCGCCAGAGGCTCGGCCTGCTCGCGCGAGCGCGGGATGCAGAAGAACCGGCAGAGCAGCTCGAAGCCCTCCGGCGCGCCCTCGAGCCCGGCGACCACCTGCGGCAGGCCGGACAGCGGCAGGTAGTTGGTGAAGGCACCCTGCGCTCGCTCGACCGCGAGTCGCAGCATCTTGCCGCGCAGCGCCGCGAGGATGATCGGCACCGGCTCGGCGGGCGCCGTCTCCAGCTTGAAGCCCGTGGAAGTGCGCTCGCCGGCGAGCGCCGGCTGCAGGAAGTCCAGCGTCTCGGCGACCTTCGACAGCGGGCGTTCGAACGGGATGCCGTTCCAGCCCGCGACGATCCGGTCCGACGACGCGCCGATGCCAAGCGCGAAGCGCCCGCCGCTGCCGTCGGCCAGCGCCGCGGCCTCCTGCGCGAGGAGCGCGGGCCCCCGGGTGAACACCCCGACGACACCGGTGCCCAGCCGGACGGACCCGGTCCACGCCGCGGACAGAGCCAGCGGCGTGAAGCCGTCAGGCCCGTTCGTCTCGCCGCTCCAGAGGTCCGTGTAGCCGGCCGCCTCGGCCCGCTCGACGTGCTCGCGGAGGCCCGCGAGGGTCACGCCGGGCAGCGGCAACGTCAATCCCCATCGAGAGGCCAAAGCAACCGCGACGTTATCCGAACTCGTATAGGCTCGGCCGCGATGGACTTCTCGCGGCTGAACCCGCGCCGGGTCGCGGCAGGCGGCATCTGTTCGGCTCTCCTGCTCCTCAGCCTCCTGTTCATGCCGTGGTACTCGCTGTCCCACGGGATCCCGAGGAACTCCCCGGCGGATCCGAACTACGCGAGCTCATGGGTCTGCGGCACCGGCGACTTCAAGTGCACCGGCTTCGAGACGTTCCCGATCGCGCGCTGGCTGCTGATCCTGGCCGCAATCTCGCCGGTGATCCTCGCCTACATCCTGGTGCGCGGCAACAAGACGAGCTACCCGACTGGCGAGATGACGATGGTGGCCGGCTTTGCCGCGTTCGTCCTCATCCTCTACAACGGCGTCATCGACAAGCCGGGGTCCGGCGCCGCCGAGATCGGCGTCAGCCTCGACTACGGCTACTTCGTGGCGCTGATCGCGTCACTCGGCATCGGGATCACGGGCCTCTCGCGCTCCCAGGAGGGCCAGCGCAAGGTCCGAAAGGCCCCGGGCACCGTCTAGCTGCCCCGGCCTCTTCCGCTGTCCGCAGATACGCTCCGGCGCATGGGAGTCATCTCGCACGACGTGCGGTCGGGCTCGAAGCCGGACCGCAACCTCGCGCTCGAGCTCGTGCGGGTCACCGAGGCCGCCGCGCTTGCGGCCGCACGCTGGGTTGGCCGCGGCCAGAAGGAGTCGGCCGACGGCGCCGCGGTGGATGCCATGCGCCTGATGCTCGACACGGTGCCCATGGACGGCATCGTCGTGATCGGCGAGGGCGAGAAGGACGAGGCCCCGATGCTCTTCAACGGCGAGCGGATCGGCGACGGCAGCCCTCCCGAGGTCGACGTCGCGGTCGACCCGCTGGAGGGCACGCGCCTGTGCGCGCGGGGCGCGCCCTCGGCGCTGGCGGTCATCGCGCTCTCCGAGCGCGGCACGATGTTCGACCCGGGGCCCTGCGTCTACATGGAGAAGCTCGCCGGCGGCCCTGACATCGCCGACCTGCTCTCTCTCGACGTGCCGCTCGCCGAGGTCATCCAGCGCGTGGCCGAGCGCCGCGGCAAGTCCTCCGGCGACGTCACGCTGATCATCCTCGACCGGCCCCGCCACGAGGAGGCGATCGCCGAGATCCGCGAGGCCGGCGCCCGCATCCGCTTCATCACCGACGGCGACGTCTCGGCCGCGCTGTTCGCGGTCACCGAGGGCACCGGCGTGGACCTGCTGTGGGGCATTGGCGGGACGCCGGAGGGGGTCCTCTCCGCCGCGGCCATCAAGTGCCTGGGCGGGCAGCTCATCGGCAAGCTGTGGCCGCGCGACGACGATGAGCGCCGGGCGGCGATCGACGCCGGCTACGACCTCGACGAGGTCCTCGACGTCGACCGCCTGGTCTCCGGCGACGACGTCTTCTTCGCGGCCACCGGCGTCACGGACGGCGAGCTGCTTCAGGGCGTTCGCTACCCCGGGGGCGGCAAGGCGTCGACCGAGTCACTGGTGATGCGCTCGCGCTCCGGCACCGTTCGCACGGTCACCGCCCGCCACGACCAGGCGAAGCTGCGCGAGGTCACCGGCGGTCGCTACGACTGAGCAACCGAGGGCTGGCCGTGGACGTCGGTCAGCTCCCCCGTGTCGTGAAGCTCGAAGCGCAGCGCGTTGACGACGGCGCCGGCCATGAGCGACAGGCTCACGAAGTAGAACCAGACCAGGGCGATCAGGATGAAGCCGACCGTCCCGCCGATCTCGCCGGCCGTGGAGACCTGGGCGAGGTAGAAGGGGTAGACGGCGTTGGCGATGCCCGTCGTCATGGTCACGACCAGGGCGCCGGGCCAGACGCCGCGCCACGGTACGTGGCCCTTGGGCACGAAGTAGTAGATGACGCAGCAGACGACGAAGACGGTGAGGAGCGCTGCCGCGAGGAGCAGGATCTTGGCGATGCTCTCGGCGTTGGCGAGCCCGAACGGCAGGTTCTTGCCGCCGGGACCGACGAGCGCGCCCTCGAGGGTGGGGATCACGACGCTGGCGGCGAGGAACGCCATGACCACGAGCAGCATCACGAGCGCGAAGCGCTTCTGCTCGATCCAGCCGCGGCAATCGACGTGGTAGATCCGGCAGAACGCCGTGTCCATCGCCCCCCAGAACGACGTGCCGATCCAGACCGCGCCCAGGGCCGCGGCCAGGCCGATGGTGGTCGAGCTGTTTCGGATGTGGTCCAGGGCGTCACGCAGCGTGTGGAGCTCCACCTTCGGGAACAGGTGGGTGAGGTCCTGAAGCACGCTGTCCTCGACGCTTTGGCTTTGCAGGATCCGCCCGAAGATGAACAGGACCAGCAGGGCGAAGGGGAAGAGGGCCAGGACGAGGTTGTAGGCGACCATGCCGGCCAGCCCGGTGATGTTCTCGCGATAGGCGCGGCGCCAGAAGGCGACGAGCCATGCCCGCAACCGATCGCGCCGCCGCGGACGGGACGGAGCCTCCGGCTGTGAGACGGGCGCGGTCAGCGGCTTGGGGCTTTCGCCTCGAGCCGCGGACTCGCTCATTCCCGGTCCGTTCGATCCGTCGCCTTGCGCGCGGCCTCGAATGCCCTGCCGATCAGCCGCACGCCGAGAGTCGCGGCCTCGGCGGTGACCGCGATCCCCGCCCAGGCGAGCTCCTCGATCCCGCTGGGTGTCTCGCCGCCCTCCGGGTGCGGCGGGGCGGGCGGCCGCCGCGTTGCGCCGCCGGCGGGGCGCTGTGCCGACTTCGGCGCGGGCCGAGTCTTCGGCTTCTCCGCGGGGCGTGCCGCCGCAGCACGCATGGCGGCCGGCTTGCTGGACTTCGCCTTCGGCTTGCCGGCGCCGCCGGTTGTCTCGCGGCGGGGGCTGCGGGTTCCAGGGCGGGTGCGGGGGAGCTGAGAGAACAGGCCGGAGTCGCCGGTCTCCGACGGCGGGCTCTCGGGGCTCTCTTCTCGCTCCGTCATGGCTGTATTGCACCCGTTTCGGCGGACGACCGCAAGGGGGACGACCGCAAGGGGATGGTCCAGACCGTAACCTTCGCGGGCCCGTCGTGTTCTTGTAACGGGCTCAGTGCCCCGCCAAGGCTGCTCGCAGGCGCGAATCGGCGCAACCAGCGGGAGATCGGCCGGTTGCGCGCCTGCAGACCCTTGACTTCAGAAAATATAGCGAGTACTATACGAACATAGGTTTGAGGTCCTGACGGAACTACGCAACCTCGCGCCAGTAGATCGAAATCCGCAGCAGCGGGTACACGTTCCCAAGCACGTGCTTTCCCGCGCCGGAGGTTAGGCGGCGACTGAGCTGCTCGAGCGCAAACCGCGTAACTCCACACCAGGGACGGCGGAGCCAGCCTCGAACCCACATCACGCACCGGACGTAAGACGTAAGAACGAAAGCGAGCGCATGCTAATCGCGGAACTTCAGGATCTGGACGAGGTCAAGGGCCTCGTCACCAAGGGCCAGGCCGAGGGCGTCGTCGCCTTCGGTGAGGTCGCCACCGCGCTGAACGAGGTGGACGTAGACGAGTCCGACATCGAGGAGCTCTACGGCTACCTCGAGAGCCAGGGGATCGAGCTCGTCGACGACGTCGACCCGGCCCAGGCCGGCGCGACCCAGCCCGAGCCGTCGGACGGCAAGCGCGGCAAGCGCCGCAAGGCGACCGCGCTCGACCTCAAGCCCGACATGACCACGGACTCCCTGCAGCTTTTCCTCAAGGACATCGGCAAGGTCCGGCTGCTGACCGCGCAGGAGGAGGTAGATCTCGCCAAGCGCATCGAGCGCGGCGACCTCGACGCGAAGCAGAAGATGGTCGAGTCCAACCTGCGCCTGGTCGTCTCGATCGCCAAGAACTACCGCAACCAGGGCCTTCCCTTCCTCGACCTGATCCAGGAGGGGACCCTCGGGCTGGTCCGCGCCGCGGAGAAGTTCGACTACCGCAAGGGCTTCAAGTTCTCGACGTACGCGACCTGGTGGATCCGTCAGGCCATCGCTCGCGCCCTCGCCGACAAGGCCCGGACCATCCGTATCCCGGTCCACGTCGTCGAGAAGCTGAACAAGATCGGCCGCGCGGAGCGCAAGCTCGTCACCGAGCTCGGCCGTGAGCCCACCCCGGACGAGATCGCGGAGGTCACCGGCATCGACCCCGAGGAGGTCGACCAGATCAAGCGCTCGGCGCAGGCACCGGTTTCGCTGGAGAAGCCGGTCGGAGACGAGGAGGAGTCGGAGTTCGGCCAGTTCATCGCCGACGAGAAGGCGGAGTCGCCGTTCGAGCGCGCCGCCGACCTCCTCACGAAGGAGGCTCTGCGTGAGGCTCTGGAAAACCTCTCCTATCGCGAGCGTCGCGTCCTGGAGCTCCGATACGGTCTTGGTGGCGAGCATCCGCGCACGCTCGACGAGGTCGGGCGCACGTTCAACGTCACCCGCGAGCGCATCCGCCAGATCGAGAACCAGTCGCTCAAGAAGCTTCAGTCGCTCGCCGAGGCGCAGAAGCTGCGGGAAGTCGCGTAACGCCTGAGCGCGTGCCGGGCCGGCGGCCTGGCCGCCCGGCGCGATGACGCCCCACCAAAGCTTTGAGAGAAGAAGACGAAAGGAAACCCCATCAGCACCGCAACCGCAACGAAGACTCGTGAGGCGCAGCAGTGGACCTGCGCGCGCTGCGAGATGACCAGCACGTGGACGAACGGGCTCGAGTCAGGTAGCGCCCCGCCCAACTGGGTGAAGGACGGCGGCCTGCACTACTGCCTGGTCTGCCGTCGTGAGCGCGCCGTGGAGAAGGCGCTCGACAAGGCCGGCGACATCGGCATCGAGGCGAGGGCGAAGGTCCGCTCCGCAGCGGTGGTCGAGTTCGAGATCAGGCGCGACCCGCAGCGGACCGAGGGCGAGATCGCCAAGGCCGCTCGGACCTCCATCGGCGCCGTCCGCAAGGCCCGCAAGCAGCTGGGCCTGCGGCCCGTCACCGGCTAGCCGAACAGGCAGGCCGCGAGGATCGGACGAACCGCTCGGCAGCAGCCGGGCGGTTCGAAGCCGATCCTCGAGCGTCAGCCGTCCAGTGGACGGACGAAGCGCTCGGTGACGCCGAGCGGCTCGAAGCCGATGCTGCGGTAGAGACCCGTCACGGAGTCCTCGGCGTCGGCGACGATGAAGGTCAGCTCGTCGCCTGCCTCGAGCGAGGCGATCGCCGCGGCGCTCACCACGGCTCGCGCGTATCCGAGCCCCCGCTTGGCCGGCGTCGTCGCGACGTCCTCCACCTGCCCCACTCCGTCGGCCCCGAGGAGCCAGGCGCGCGAGACGATCTGCCCCGCGTCGCGGACCGCGAACCAGCGGCCGCCGATCGTCCGGGCGAGCCGGCGGTCGAGCTCGGCGAGCTGGGCGACGAGCTCGTCGTTGCCCGGGAAGAACTCGAGGGTGCCCTCCGCGCGGCTCGCCACGACATCCGCGGCGCCGACCTCGACGACCTCGTGCGACGGTGGGCCGGGCCGGCGCCGAAGGGCCATGACCTGAAAGCGCGTACGGTCGTAGCCAAGCGGCTCGAGCTCTGGCCAGAGCGCCGCGGCCTGCCGCTCGCGCGTGACGATCGAGACGTGCGCGAGGCCGGCGTCCGCTGCGACCACCGTCGCCGCCGCGGCAATCTCTCCGGCGGGGGCGTCTGCGCCGGCGTCCACCCTCACGAAGTTGGCGTCCCAGACCTGCGGGAACCCGGCTGAGATGACCGCGGTGCCGAACTCCCAGTCGCGAACCTCCTCCGCGGCGCCCTCGGCGACGCGCGCTTCGAACGCGATGACGCGTTCCATCTCGTCGTCGTGGCTCATGCCCGGGAAAGCTACGGACGTTGCCTTCCTCACGACTTCCTCAAGCCGTGCGGGAAACGGCCGATAACGGTCCTGATGGCTTTCAGCATCGATCCCGCCCTGCGCTACATGGTCGGCAAGGAGGGCTCGGACCTGCACCTGAAGGTCCCGGCCCCCCCGATGGCGCGAATTCACGGCGCCCTCGGCCCGATCGAGGGCACCGAGCCGCTGACGGCCGAGGACACGCGCGCCGCGTTCGAGCACATCTGCCGTAACGAGGACCGCCTGCGGGAGTTCGAGGAGGTCGGCGAGGCGGACTTCTCCTACGAGGTTGAAGGTCTCGCGCGATTCCGGGTCAACGCCTTCAAGCAGCGCGGCTACGTCTCGATCGTCCTGCGGACCATCCCCTACCAGGTGCGAACGATCGAGGACCTCGGCCTTCCGCCCGTCATCCAGAAGCTTGCCGAGGAGCCGCGCGGGATCATCCTGCTCACGGGCACGACCGGCTCCGGCAAGTCGACGACGCTGGCCGCGATGATCAATCACATCAACGAGACCCGCGCGCGCCACATCGTGACGCTCGAGGACCCGATCGAGTACCTGCACCGCGACAAGCTCTCGATCATCAACCAGCGCGAGGTCGGCAGCGACACCGAGAGCTTCGGTCGCGCGATGCGTCGCGTCCTTCGCCAGGATCCGGACGTGATCCTGATCGGCGAGATGCGCGACGAGGAGACCGTCCGGACCGCGCTGTCCGCCGCCGAGACCGGCCACCTCGTCCTGTCGACGCTTCACACCCTCGACGCCTCGGAGACCATCAACCGCATCGTCGACTTCTTCCCGCCGCACCTCCAGCACCAGGCCCGCGTGATGCTCTCGACGACCCTGCGAGGCGTCGTCTCCCAGCGCCTCGTCCCGCGGGCCGAGGGCGGCAACCGGATCGCCGCCTGCGAGGTCATGGTCGTCACCGGCCGCGTCCAGGACCTGATCCTCAACCCGGAGGAGACGGGCAGGATCACCGAGGTCATCGCCGAGGGCGAGTATTACGGGATGCAGACCTTCGACCAGTCGCTGCTCAAGCACGTCTCGGCCGGGCACATCACCGAGGAGGTCGCCATGGAGGTCGCCTCCAGCCCGCACGACTTCAAGCTGATGCTCCAGGCTCGCGGCCAGCGCGCCAGCGGCATCGAGCAGGTGGACAGAGACTTGTCCGCCGACGGCGCCTCCCCCTCCGAGGACTCCACCGGCGATCCGGTCGGGGCCAACGGAAGCCACTTCAGTTCGTAAAGCATTGAGCTATACTCGGCTTTAGCAGCCGGGGCACCGCACTACAGAAGTCGCCGCGTGGCTCCCGCAGCTAGGAAGTTACGAGAAGCCATGGCCGAGTCTCCCTGTCCAGTCGGTTGTTGCGCGGAGATCATCTCCGGCAAGTGGACCCTCCTCGTGATCCGCGACCTGGCGGGCGGGCCGTGTCGCTTCTGCGAGCTCGAGCGCTCGCTCGACGGCATCAGCCCGCGAACTCTCTCGCTGCGGCTCCGCGCCCTCGAGGAGGCGGGCATTCTCGCCCGCAAGACCTACCCCGAGGTCCCTCCGCGGGTGGAGTACCAGCTGACCGCCAAGGGCCTCGCCCTCGTCCCGCTCATCGAGGACATGCGCGCCTACGGCCGGCGCTGGCTGACCGGCGACGAGACCGCCCAAGAGCCCGTAGCGGTCTGACCGCCTAACCCCGCGAGCGTTCCGCACCCTGCGCTGGGCCAGGGGGCTCCGGGACGTTCGGTGCGTTCGGGTTTGCAAGCTCGCTTGCAGCGCAGGAACGACTCGTGCCTAAACGAACCCTCAGGGCATGCACGACCTGGTTGCCCGCGAGGCGCTCACCACGATGGCCCGCGACGCCGCGAAGCGCTTTCACGAGCTGCTCGCCGGCGGCAAGGAGATTCCCTACGTGGTCCGCGAACCGGGCGACGGCTCGCCCCTCTGCGAGTACGAGCCGCAGACGGCGCGCTTCATTCGCGACAACGCCCCGGCGCTGCGGGAGCTCGACTCCTTTGGTGCGGCGTGCGCCGCCCTGGAGGTCGCGAACCTAGCGGGTCCCTACCTGGACAGCGCCGGGATCGCCGCGCCGGGCGACCCGCGCAAGCGCGCCGAGCTCGCCTGCGTCGTCTTCTTGGCGCGCGTCTGGGAGGACTCGACGGACTTCTCGCTCGACGGGCCGCGCCTGCAGTCGTGCCTGGTCGAGCTCCAGGCGGGTGGTGAGCCCGCCGAGGACGAGATCGAGGTCGTGGTCCCGATCCGCGGCCTGCAGATGCCGGTCGAGCGCCTGAATCTCGCCACCGCTTCCATCATCCGCTCGGACGCCGTCGAGGTCCCGCCGGAGGCGCGAACCTCGGAGGGGGCGGGGGCCGCCGGGTGGCAGCCCACGTTCCTCGCCGTGGCGCGGATCGGTGACGCGCCGGACGGCGACGAGTCGGCCGACGCGGGGGCTCGGGCGGTCGAGGCCTTCCGGGCGCTGATCTCGACGCTTCGGCTCTACAAGACCGGTGGCGTGGGCCTTGGCCCGCACGCTTGGGCCCGCGCCGGCAGCGACCGCTGGCGCCGCATCTCCACCGGCGAGGGCCGGCCTCGCCCCGGTGGCTATGTGCTGACCGAGGAGGACCTCGGCGACGTAATGGCGCTCTCGCGGGCACTGGCGCAGCGGGCCAACCCGTTCGGCGCGCCCGCGAAGGTGCGTCCCGGCTTTGCCGGCGCGCTGGCGCGGGCGATATCGCGCTTCGAGCTCGGCCTCGACCGGGGCGCCGCGCTGGAGGCCCTGAACGACTATCTGCTTGCGCTGCGCTTCGTCCTCGAGGGCGGCGGCCCGGCCGATCTCGGGCTCTCGATGCGCGTGGCGGCCCTCTGTGCCGAGCCCGGGGAGCGCGCCGCCACGAAGGCGATCATCGATCGCGCGCTGGCGCTCGAGCGTGAGCTCTGGACCGGCGAGCCCGCCGCCGAGGGCGCGACCGCGGCAGTGGTCACGGAGCAGGTCGAGGACCTCGCCCGCGCGATCTTCAAGGACGCCGCCTGCGGCCACCTGGGCACCGACCTGCGCGCCACCGCGGACGAGATCCTGCTTGCCGACGGTCTGAAGATCGGCGAGGGAGCCTCGGATCAGCGGGGCGAGACCGCCGAGTGGGAGTCCGAAGACGACGGCGCCGAGTACGAGTGGGCCGCCGCGGACGAGGTCACGTCCGGCGAAGAGGCCCCCGACAAGGGCTTCGAGGACGAGGCGGAGCTCGAGCAAGCCGACGCAGGGAGCCCGGAGGCCTGGGCAGACGACATCAGCATGGAGGGATGGTCCGATGAGCCCCACGACGAGCCGACGCTCGCCGAGGAGCTTCGGCAGGTGACCGACGAGAGGAGTCGAATCCGGGTGCAGCGGCACCTCGAGGTGCAGAGCCACTTCGTGGAGGAGCCGGACAGCGAGCCCGAGCCCGAGCCAGAGCCCGGGGCCGAGCCTGAGGAGGAGACCGTGCTTCCGATGAACGCCAGCGACGCCGCCCGCAGGGTCTTGCGCGAGCGCCCGGTGGCGGTGATCGCCGGCGGCCCCGAGCAGCAGCCCGTGGCCGACCTGATCGAGAGGACCGAGTCGGAGCGCCGGCCTGTCTCCGACCGAGTCGCCTTCCTGTTCCCCCGCCCCGAGACCTGTCAGTGGGACATCCGCGAGGTCGGCTACGACCGCACGCGAAGAGCAGGCGACCAGGTCTCCTAGAGCAACAACTTCCTCCTCCGATCACCCAGGAAAGAGCGGGTCAGGCCGCCGGTTAACCCCGGCGGCCTCGGCCTTTCCAGGCCCGACTTACGAATTGCTCGGCCCAGCGCCGATTAATTCGTATCTCGGCGAATCAGGGGTTGCCGAGAGCCGAGTCCAGGGCGTCGGTGAAGCTGCCGGCGTTGGAGGCGTCGCCGACGTCGAGAGGCTCGTACGGCTGCCCTCGCTGCTCGAGACCGAAGGACGGTGTCACGTTGAGGCCGCGCGCCTCAAACTGCCCCATCGAAGCATCGAGGAGCTTGCTCACGGCTTCGGACCCCGCCTCCTTCGTTGCCTGTTCGACGTCCAGCCCCCTGGTATTCCGAGCCAGCGTGTTCAGGAACGAGTCCGTCACGTATCCCGAGTTCTCCTCGTCCTGGTTTCTGTAGAAGAGGTCGGTGAACTGCCAGAGGCGATTCTGGAGCGATGCCGCGAGCGCGAACTTCGCCGCCGTCTCCGACTGGTTCTCGGAGAACCCCTCGCCCAGGATGGTCTGGGGCTCGAAGCGCAGGCGGAGCTTCCCGGTCCTCACGTAGCGGTCGACGACCGTGGGCAGGGTGTCCAGCGTGAACGCCCGGCAGAAGGGGCACTGGAGGTCCTCGTAGGTGACCAGCGTCGCCGGTGCGTCCTGCTCGCCGAGGTAGAGCCCGTGCTGCGGCACGCCGTCGAACAGCTCGGCGACCGCCTTGCGGTCCGCCGGGAGGTGCTGGAGGGAGTCGGAGCCCGAACGGCTGACGATGATCACGACGGCGACGACCACCACGGCGAAGACCGTCGCCGCGCCGAACTGCCACAGGCGCTGCCGGCGTAGCTCGGACAACGGCTCGCTCAGCGGCCGGCCGCGAGCGCGACCCGCTCCTCCGCGCCCGAGGCGAAGAGGTAGCGGTTGACCTCCATCAGGCCCGCGAGATCGTGGACGTCCTCGTCCAGGTACGGCACCTGGATCACCGCGCTCGTCTTCAGCTCTGCCGTCAGAGACTCGACGTTGCGGCGATCGCGCTCGGCGAGGGCCCGGAAATCGGCGTGGTTCGCCGCGACCCTGGACGCCAATCCGGAGTCGCCGAGGGCCGCCGTGAGCTCCGCCTCCACGTCACCGCCGGACGATGGCGAGGCCCCGGCCACGTCGTAGTGGACCCGGTTGACGATCACGCCGCTGAACGGCAGGCCGGACTCCTCGAGCTTGCGATGGAAGTGGACGGCCTCGGAGATCGGCTCGCCCTGCGGGCCGCAGACGACGAGGAAGCTGGTGGCTGGATCGGCGAGCAGCGCGTTGACGCGATTGGCGCGCTCCTGGAACCCGCCGACCATGCCGCTGAACGCCTGGAAGAACTCCGCGAGGTCGTTGAGCAGGTCGACGCCGGTGATGCGCCGCAGGACCGAGAACACGGCCGACGTGCCGGAGCTGAGGATCCGCGTGGCGAAGCCCGTCGGACGCAGGAAGACCTGCAGGGCACGGCCCTCGATGAACTGCGTCAGGCGACGGGGCGCGTCGAGGAAGTCGAGCGCGTTGCGCGACGGCGGGGTGTCGAGGACGAGCAGGTCGAAGCGGTCCTCGGCCCAGATCTCGTAGAGCTTCTCCATCGCCATGTACTCCTGCGAGCCCGCCAGGGCGGCGGAGAGCTGCTGGTAGATGCGGTTTGAGAGGATCCGTTCCCTGGTCTCGTCGTCCGGCGCGTGCTCGCGAACCACCTCGTCGAACGTCTTCTTGGGGTCGAGCATCATCGCCCAGAGCTCGCCGGCTCCGCCCGGTATCCCCGCGGCCTCCAGAAGCGACGGGTCCACCCGGCGCTCCTCGTTGCCGAGCTCGGGCAGGCCGAGCGAGTCGGCGAGGCGCTTCGCCGGATCGATGGTCAGGACAGCGACCTTCTTCCCGCGCGCGGCCATGCCCGCCGCCACGGCGGCGGCGGTGGTGGTCTTGCCAACGCCTCCGGAGCCGGCGCAGACGACGACGCGCTTGCCCTCCAGCAACTCGGCCACCCCGCCGCTCATGCCACCACGCCCTCGGCGAGGGTTTGCACCTGCTCGATGCCCAGCTCGGGCTCGAAGAGGTACGGGAGCGTCGTGATCGGCGCCTCCGTCAGCTCGGCGAGGCGGGCGAGCTGCTCGGCCTGGGAGCGCGCCCGGCGCCGCTCTCCGAGCGCCTCCAGGAGCGCCGCCCGGGCTTCCCCGTCGGCGCCGTCGGCCGCGGCGGCGATCCTGCCGGCCTCGGCCTCGTCGAAGCGGTCCGGGTAAAGGCCGTTCATGTAGATGCGGTCGACGGCCGCGCCGACCTTCTCGTGGACGTCCCTCTCGAGCATGGCCGTCTCGTTGACCGGCATCTCCTCCGGCAGCGCGACGATGGCCACGCCGGTGCGCCGGTGGTTGGTGAGAAAGGCGTCGAGGGTCTCCGCCTGGTGGGCCATCGGGCCGACCCGCGCGATGTTCGCGAACGTGCGTGGGGTCTGGAGAAAGCCGACGCCGTGCCCGGTCGCCGGCGCGTCGACGACGACCAGGTCGTAGGTGCGCGCGCCCTTGACCTTCCGCTTGCCCTGGGCGAGCTCCCAGATCTTCCCGATCGTCACGAGCTCGCGAAGACCGGGCGTCGCGGCCGTCAGATAGGTGAACATCCGCGAGCGAAACAGGAGATCGCGCGCCGGCTTCACCTTGAGCTGCAAGAGCACGTACTCGCGCATCGACTCGTCGGGGTCGATGGAGATCGCCCACAGGTCATCGTCCATCTGCACCTCGTTGAAGCCGACCTCGGCGTGGTGGAACACGCGGGAGACGCCCTCCTGGGCCGCGACCTCGCAGACGATCGTCCGCTTTCCGGCTCTGGCGGCGGCCATACCGAGCGCCAGGGCCACCGTTGACTTGCCCACGCCGCCCTTGCCGGTGACGATCACCAGGCGCTTATCCAGCAGGTCTCGCACCGAACGGATCATCCCAGGGCGAAGTTCCCGCCGTTGCAGAAAGAGGAAACCCGCAAGAGCGTGCGAATAATCGCGATCAAATGGGCTTCTTCAACCGCGGGTCGCGGACATCAAACGACGAGAGTCGAGAAGGCGAGCAGCGCATGTCCGACTTCGACTGGAAACCAAACGGGTATTTCTCGGAGAGCGCGGACGCGGATCCGGCCGCCGAGGAGATGGATGCACCCGCTGCCGTCGAGGCTCAGGATCAGCCCGTCGGCGAGGACGACGAGCTCGTGACCACCGAGCCCGCGGACGAGGCTTCGGCCCTCGAGGAGCCCACCGAGGCTCCCGAGGAGCCCACGAAGGCCGAGGAGCCCGCGCCCGAGGCAAAGGCCGCCACGCCGCCCCCGGTCAATCAGGTCGTCCCGGACGAGGACGACGCCGAGCGGATCACCGTCACCCAGGCGCTCGCGCCGCTCCGTGACCCGGCCCGTCCGAATTCGGCCGACCTGGCCGCCAACGCGGCGGAGCCGCCGGAGCGGCGCGCCCAGGTCATCTCCTTCGCGAACCAGAAGGGCGGCGTCGCGAAGACGACGACCACCCTCAACCTCGCGGTCGCCTTCAAGGAGTCGGGCCACGACGTCCTCGTGGTGGATCTGGACCCTCAGGGCAACCTGACGATGAGCCAGGGGATCGACCCGGACAAGGTCGAGCGGTCGATGTACGACGTGCTCGTCAACCACATGCCGATCCGCGACATCATCGTCGAGCGCGAGATCGACGTCGCGGTGTCCTCGATCGACCTCGCCGGCGCGGAGATCGCGATGAGCGCGCAGATCGGCCGGGAGCGGTCGCTCGAAAAGGCGTTCAAGGCGATTGAGGACGACTACGACTTCATCTGCATCGACACCCCGCCCAGCCTGGGGCTCCTGACCATCAACGCCCTGACGGCGTCGGACAAGGTCATCGTGCCCGTGCAGTGCGAGTACCTCTCGATGCGGGGCCTGGTGCAGCTCCAGAACACCCTGGAGATGATCAGAGAGAACCTCAACCCGCGCGTGCGGATCGAGGGCATCCTGCCGACGATGCTCGACTCCCGCACGGTGCACGCGAAGGAGGCCGTTGAGATCCTCGAGGAGAACTTCGGGGAGCTCGTCTTCAACACGCGAATCAAGAAGGCGATCAAGTTCGCCGAGGCACCCGTTCGCGGTGCGAGCGTGCTGAAGTACGATCCAAGCGGCAACGCCGCCGGCTACTACCGCGAGCTGGCGCAGGAGGTTCTTACCCACCATGGCGCGTAACAAGCGGGCCAGCATGAGAGAGGGTCCCCTCGCGGATCTCTTCCGCTCGACGACCGAGCCGGAGGACGAGCAGCCCACCCGCACTCAGCCTGCGGTCAGCCCCGACCAGCCGGCCGAGGACGAGACGGGCGTGTTGCCGAGCAGCCCGCCCAGCTCGGAGTCCGAGGAGGCCTCCGGAGGGATGCCCTTCGACCACGAGGTCACCGAGGACGTGGCGCCCGAGCCGAGCGAGCCGGCCCCTGAGCCGGTCCGCGCTTACCGGACCGAGGAGCCTGGGGTCGAGCGCGTCATCCCGGAGCCGAAGGACCGGCTTACGAAGATCTTCTCCGACGACCCCCTCGACTCCGAGCCGCCCCTCTACGGGCGCGAGGATCCAAGGCCGTTCGAAACCGTTGCCCCGCCGGGTCCCCACGAGCCGATCATCCGGGTGGTCGGCGTCGGGGGCGCAGGGGTCAACGCTGTCAACCGCATGGTCGACGCCCAGATCCCCGGCGTCGAGTTCATGGCGATCAACACCGACCTCCAGTCGCTGCAGCAGTCGAGCGCGGACGTCACCGTCCACCTCGGCAGCGGCGTCGCGCGCGGGCTGGGCGCCGGGTCCGATCCCGAGCTCGGCTACAAGGCGGCGTTCGAGGAGCAGGACAAGATCAAGCGGCTGCTCAAGGGCTCCGACATGGTCTTCGTGACCGCCGGCGTCGGCGGTGGCACGGGCACCGGGGCAGCCCCCGTGATCGCCCGTCTCGCCCGCGACGTCGGCGCGCTGACGGTCGGCATCATCACCAAGCCCTTCAAGTTCGAGGGCACCCGCCGCGCGAGCCAGGCCGATAAGGGAATCGAGGCCCTCGCGGAGGAGGTCGACACCCTCATCGTCGTCCCGAACGAGCGCCTCCTCTCGGTGCTCGCGCGGACGACCACGATGATGGAGGCCTTCCAGGTCGCCGACGACGTGCTGCGCCAGGGCGTCCAGGGCATCTCCGAGCTGATCACCCTTCCCGGCCTGATCAACCTCGACTTCGCCGACGTCCGGACCACGATGCGGGAGGCGGGACAGGCCCTTCTCGGAATCGGCATGGGCACCGGCGAGAACCGTGCGATCTCGGCCGCGGAGCGCGCGATTGCGAGCCCCCTCCTCGAGACCTCCGTGGACGGCGCCCGCTCGATCCTCCTGTCGATCACGGGCGGCAGGGACCTCAGCCTCCTCGAGGTCAGCGAGGCGGCGAAGGTGATCCAGGAGGCCGCCCATCCCGAGGCGAACATCATCTTCGGGGCCAACGTCGACGACTCGCTCTCGGACCAGGTCTGGGTCACCGTGATCGCCACGCGTTTCGACGGCCGAGGCCGTCGCGGCGACGGCAACGGCGGCTCGCAGCGGCGTGCGACGGGCCCGTCGCAGATTTCCACGAGGCGTCCCGCCGACCGGCGCGCCGGTACCGCGAGGAACCTCGAGTCACAGCCCCGCGACCTCAACGTCGAGGTCCCGGAGTTCCTGCCGAATTAACCTCGCTACCTCCTCTGCTTCCGCGTCCGGGGGGAGCGGGCGCCGATCCCGTGCGGCTTCGCCTCGGCCCCTCGTAGGATCCGCCCCGTGGCGAGGGGAGCAGTCGCAGCCGGGCATCAGCTGACCGCGGAGGCCGGGGCCAGGGTGCTGCGGGAGGGCGGCAACGCCGTTGACGCGGCGGTGGCCGCGGTGCTCACGTCGTTCGTCGCCGAGAGCCCGCTGACCGGCTTCGGCGCCGGCGGCTTCATGCTGGTCCACATGGGCGGGGAGGTCACGCTCCTCGACTTCTTCGTGGAGGTGCCGGGGCGCCGTGGGGTGGAGCGTGCGTCCGAGCTGGTGCCGGTCATCGTCCGGTTCGGCGACGCCGAGCAGACCTTCAACATCGGCGCGGCGTCGTGCGGGACGCCCGGGAACGGCGCCGGCCTCGAGGCCGTGCTCACGCGGTTCGGGTCCGTGCCGATGGCCGACCTCGCCGCCCCCGCCGCAAGCCTCGCTCGCGAGGGGGTTCGAGTGAATGCCCAGCAGGCCAACCTCCACGAGCTTCTGCGCGGCGTCTTCGGCGAGTATCCGGAGGGCCGAGCGATCTACATGCCCGGGGGCGACCTGCTGGCCGAGGGTGACGTCTTCCGCTTCCCCGACCTCGGCGACGCCCTCGAGCGCTTCGGGGCCGAGGGGGCGGAGCCGTTCTACGCGGGCGAGGTCGCGGCGGCGATCTCCGACTGGGTGCTGGAGCGAGGCGGCACCCTGGCTCGCGAAGACCTTGCCGCCTACGTGCCCGTCGAGCGCGAGCCGGTCCGGGCGCGGCTCGCGGGCCGCGAGATTCTCACCAACGCCCCGCCGTCGCCAGGCGGGGTGCTGATCGCGATGTCGCTGGCGCTCCTCGAGCGTGCCGGGCGCACGGACCTGGAGGGGATCGTGCTCGCCATGGAGGAGGCGCAGTCCGCACGAACGGCGGCCTTCAACCGGGGGCTCTACGAGGAGGGCTTCGCCGCTTCGGTCCTCGAGCCCCGGCGCCTCGAGGAAGCCGCGCGCCGTGTGGCGGCGGGCGAGCGGGTCCCCGGCCACGGGAGCGGGCCCGTCGACCACGTGGGCTCGACCACGCACATCTCGGCGCTGGACGCGGAGGGGAACGCGGCAAGCGTCACGTGCTCGAACGGCGTCGGGTCGGGCCTGATCGTGCCGGGAAGCGGCGTGCACGTGAACAACATGCTCGGCGAGGAGGACCTGAACCCGCTGGGCTTCCACGTCCTGCCCACCGGCGCTCGATTGCCGTCGATGATGTCGCCATCCCTGGTCCTGAAGGACGGCGAGGTCGAGATGGTCGTCGGCAGCGGCGGTTCCAACCGCATCCGCTCGGCGATCCTCCAGTCGATCATCCAGCTCGTGATCGAGGACGCCTGGGCGGAGGACGCCGTGTCGGCGCCACGGGTTCATTTCGAGAACGGGGCAGTCCAGGCGGAGCCCGGTCTGGACGAGGAGGTGCTGGGGCGCCTGGAGGACGATGGCTACGAGGTCGTGCGCTGGCGGGCGAAGGACTGGTTCTTCGGCGGCGTGCATGCCGTTGCCCGTGACCCGGAGACGGGCCGGGTCGGCGGTGGTGGCGACCCGCGTCGCGGCGGCGCCGTCGCGCTCGCCTAGCTGACGACGACCTTGCCGTTCATCTTGGCGCGCTCGGCGATCTCGGTGGAGCGCTCGAGAGCCCCGACGAGGGCGCCGAGGGCGTCACCCAGGATCCGCATTCGCTCATGCTCCGAGCGCAGCTCGAGGAGCCTCTGCTTCGTCTCGGGCGGAAGCTCCACGCGCCCCGCGATCGCGTATGCGTCCTCGCCGGCAAGCTCGTCCGGATCGGGTGCCTCGCCGGACACTCGCTCGACGAGCTCCGCGAACGCCTCGCGCGCCATGTCCGCGACGTCGTCCGGGGCGTCGGAGGGAGGCTCGGGCACGGGCGCGACCTCGCCGGCCGGGTAGCCGGCCCCCTCGTAGCGGTCCAGGACCCTGAACGGGCGCCCGCCCGTCACGACGATGTCAAGACGGCCGTCGTCGAAGCGCTCCAGAACCTCGGTGACTCGCGCCTCGCAGCCGACGTTTCGCGCCCCTTCGGAGTCGCGAAAGACGATGCCGAAGGGCGTCGACAGCTCCAGGCACTCACCGATCATGCGCTTGTAGCGATCCTCGAAGATGTGGAGCGGCATCAGCTCCCCCGGCAAGAGGACCGCCGGCAGCTCGAAGATCGGTATCTCTGCTCCTTCTCCCGCCATGCACCGCATTGTACGAATCGGCATGAAGCGTGGGTTGGGCCTGTCAGGTGAGAATCCAGGGTGATGGCGATCGACTCCGAAGGCGAGGGCCTGCTCGACGGGCTCGAGGGCGAGGCGCGCGAGGCCCGCGCGAAGCTGCTCGCCGAGCTCGAGGACGACGGCGCGGGCCTGGACGAGATGCGGCAGGCGATTGCAGAGGACCGGCTGGCGTTGCTGCCCGTGGAGCGATTCCTCGAGGGCGGGGGAGACCATTTCACGCTGGCCGAGGTGGCGCGGGAAGCCGGGATCGACGAGGCCTTCCTCGAGCGGCTGCGCTCGGCGCAGGGCCTGCCGCCCACGGATCCAGGTTCACCGGAGGGCACGCGCGAGGACGTGGACGCGGCGAAGCGGATGCGGGCGCTGATCGACGCGGGCCTGCCGGAGGAGGGGCTGGTGGAGGCATCCCGCGTGGTCGGGATTGCGATGTCCCAGGTCGCCGCGGCAAGCAACGCGCTGGTTGGCGAGGCCCTGCTCGAGCCGGGGGCAACCGAGCTGGATGCCGCTCATCGCTATCTCGGGGCCGCGCGAGCCCTGGCTCCGATGATGGGGCCCGCGATGCAATACGCCTTCAATCTGCATCTGCTCGAACAGATTCGCCAGGCGGCGATCGGCGCCGCGCAGCTGGCATCGGGCCGGCCGGCCGGCTCTCAGGTGCTGACCGCCGCTTTCGCGGACTTAGTTGACTTCACGCGCCTCGGACAGACGCTGGATCACGAGCAGCTCGGCGACCTCACGACGAGGCTGGGGGAGCTGGCTCGCGACGTCGCCCGCCCGCCGGTGAGGCTCGTGAAGATGATCGGCGATGCCGTGATGCTCGTTTCGCCGGACAACGATGCCCTGCTCGACGCTGCGCTCACCCTGGTCAACGCCGCCGAGCACGAGGAGGAGGGATTCCCGGAGCTCCGCGCCGGGCTCGCCCGCGGGGACGTGATCGGCCGCGGCGGCGACTTCTACGGTCATCCGGTCAACCTCGCAAGCCGGATCACCGACTATGCCTTCCCGGGGAGCGTGCTCTGCGACGAGGCCGTGCGCGACGCCACCAAGAACGGCGTCTCGTTCTCGTTCGCGGGCGCGCGCAAGCTCAAGGGCGTCCAGGGGGAGACGAAGCTGTTTCGTGCCCGCCGCGCCGAGGGCGCGGACGCGGACGCGTAACGCGGAGGACCCAGCCGCGACTTTAGTGGCGGTTGTGACTGACGTGAATGACTTGCGGACGGCTTTGCCGTCCTTACACGCTGCTTTCGGAGCTAGAGCTCCTCACCTGGGTATCTGATGGTCCTCCTGATCCTCTTCGCCTTCGTGGCGGGGGCCGGGACGGCGCTCTCGCCGTGCGTCCTGCCGGTGCTGCCGGCGATCCTCTCCGCCGGCGTGACGGGCGGCCGGCGGCGACCGCTCGGCATCGTCACCGGGCTCGCCCTCTCGTTCACCTTCGCCACGGTCGCGCTCGTCTACGTCATCGAGGCCCTTGGCCTTGCGGACGACTTCACCCGCAAGCTCGCCATCGGCGTGCTGTTCGGGTTCGGCCTCCTGCTCCTCCTGCCGCCGCTCGCCGACCGCCTGGAGGCCTGGATCTCGCGGGTCGTCCCGGCGCCGAAGCGAGCGGGCCGCGAGGGGTTCGGCGGCGGCCTGGTCGTCGGCGCCAGCCTCGGCTTCGTCTACGCGCCCTGTGCCGGGCCCATCCTCGCGGGGGTCATCACCGTGTCGGCCTCGCAGACCTTCACCTTCGGCCGGCTGGCGGTTGCGTTCGCCTACGCGATCGGCTCGGCCGCGGTGCTCTACGTGCTGATGCTGGGCGGTCGCCGGATCTCGGACCGGCTGCGCGCGCACCGGGGGCAGATCCAGATGGCGATGGGCGTCGTGATGATCGCGGTGGCGGTGGTGATGACCACGAACCTCGACGTGAAGTTCGAGAACTCGATCGCGAGCGACCTGCCGTCGGCCCTCGTCGATCCGACGAGCAGGATCGAGTCGAGCTCCGACATCTCGAGCAGCCTCCAGGCGGTCCGCGGCGGCGGGCAGGCGGCCAAGGAGGCCGGGACCGCCGAGGCAGCCGCGGGGGAGAAGCTTCCCGACTCGGGCCCCGCGCCCGAGTTCAGCGGCAACCAGATGTGGTTCAACACGCCGGGCGACCGGCCCCTCAGCCTCTCCGCGCTGCGGGGCAAGGTCGTGCTGGTCGACTTCTGGACCTACACCTGCATCAACTGCATCCGCACGCTGCCCTACCTGGAGGGCTGGTACCGGCGCTACCACAGGGATGGCTTCGAGATCGTCGGCGTCCACAGCCCGGAGTTCCCGTTCGAGAAGGAGGCGTCGAACGTCCAGAACGCCGTCAACCAGTTCGGCATCACGTATCCGGTCGCCCAGGACAACGACCTGGCGACCTGGAACGCGTACCACAACCAGTACTGGCCGGCCGACTACTTGATCGACGCCAGCGGCGACATCCGCCTGGTGCATTTCGGCGAGGGCGGCTACTCCGACACGGAGAAGGCCATCCGCGAGCTCCTGGCGGCCGCGGGGCACGCGCCGGGCCAGAAGGACGTGAACGGCAGCGTGAAGGCGGAGAAGGCCGCGAAGGGCCTGGCGACGCCGGAGACGTATCTCGGCAGCAACCGCGCCCAGGGCTTCGTGGAGGCGCTGAGGCCCGGGACGACCACGTTCCCGAGGGTCGCGCCCGAGACCCTCGGGCCGAACCAGCTCGCCTACGGCGGGCAGTGGACGATCACCGGCGAGGACGCCACCGCGGGCAAGGACGCGACGCTCTCCCTGAGCTTCAAGGCCCGGCGGGTCTTCCTCGTGGCAGGCTCGCCAGGGAACCCCAGACCGCTCCAGGTCGAGCTCGACGGCAAGCCCATCCCCCCGTCGGAGAGCGGGGCCGACGTGAAGCACGGAACGGCCACGATCGACCGCCAGCGCCTCTACCGGCTCGTCGACCTTCCGGGCGCCCAGGCCCACGTGCTGACGCTGCGCTTCGCGCCTGGCGTCAACGGCTACTCATTCACGTTCGGGTAAGCGTCTCCCGGGAGCGCCCACCTCGACGCAGGCCTGAGTCGTGGTGGCGGGGTTTGTTGCGCCACACCAGCGGCCAGATGCGTTTTCCTCACTGCTCTCGCGGCGAATGAGCGCCGCGAGTACCGGGCTGCGCCTATCCCGCCTTGCGCGCGGAGAGGACGAGGTTGTAGAAGAGCCCCGGAGGTAGGTACGGCTCGAGCACGGCGGCGTCGAGCCTCTGGAGCGCCAGGCAGGTCCGGTATGCGAAGAGCTTCCAGCGCATGGGGAGCTCGTCCGGGTCGGCGGTGGCCTCCAGCGAGCGCAGGAGCCATCCGTAGGCGTTCGACGTGAGCTCCTCGCCCCGCAGGTGGGAGTCGACGAAGCCCGCGCCTCCGAGCAGGCTCCGGAGCTCCTCGGGGGTGAAGGTGTGCACGTCGACGTGGCCCTCGAGCAGATGGCCCTCGGGATGGTCGTCGGGCTGGGGAGGGCGCTCCGGGACCCCGATCAGACGTCGCCAGGCGGGAGCCACGAGGACGCCCGCACGCTTCGGGATCGCCGCCAGGCGATCGCCGTTGCGGGAGGGCTCGCCGCAGAACGCGAGCGTTCCGCCGGGGCGGAGGACGCGGTGGAACTCCGCGAAGGCCCGCTCGAGATCGGGGATGTGGTGGACGATCGCATGGCCGCACACGAGGTCGAAGCTCTCGTCCTCGAACGGCAGCTCCTCGGCCTCGGCGCGCACGGTCTCGACGCTCACGCCGAGGCGGGCGGCGGAGGCGGCGAGGGAGTCGAGCATGCCCTGTGAGATGTCGGTTGCGGTCGCTCGCTCGATGGCGCCCAGGCTCAGGAGGTTGAGCGAGAAGTAGCCGGTGCCCGCGCCGATCTCGAGCGAGTCGCCGAACGGGCGCTCGGGCCAGCCGCCAAGCGCCTTGGTGAACTTGGCGCGCACCTGCGATTGGCCGATCTCGCCGAGGTCGATGCCCCACTTGACGTCGTATTCGCCGGCCGCGACGTCGTGGTAGCGGACGTTCGCGTCCTTGATCTCCTCGGCACTGGCCGTGGCTGCAGCTGGCATGAAGGCGGCAGATCGTAGCCTGTGCCGCCCGATGTCCCAGCACCTACAGCGAGATCAGCCGCAGGGCGTGCCACCGCTCGAGCTGACCGGCGAGCGAACGCTTCCCGACGTTCCCGACGAGAACTACTGGTACCGCCGCCACCTCGCCGTCTACGAGTGGATCGCCTCCCAGGTGGCCGGGCTGCGTGTGGCCGACCTCGCCTGCGGCGAGGGATACGGGTCGGCCGCGCTCGCCGAGGCGGCGGCCGACGTGGTCGGCGTCGACGCCAACCCGGAGGCCCACGAGCACGCGCGGCTGCGCTACCGGCGTTCGAACCTGCGCTTCGAGCGCGGCCTGGTCGAGCAGTTCGAGGGCCCGGTCGACGCGGTTGTGTTCCTGCAGACGATCGAGCACATCCACGACCCCGGGGCGCTCTGCGAGCGGATTGCCGCGGCGGCCTCCACCGCCTACATCTCCACGCCCAACCGGCTGACGCTGGCGCCGGCGGGGGCCGAGAAATCTGACAACCCGTGGCACCTCCGCGAGTACACCCTGGAGGAGTACCGGGCGCTGCTCGAGCCCCGGTTCTCCCGGGTGGAGATCCGGGGCCTCTTCCATGCGCGCAAGCTGCGCGCTCACGAGCTTGCGCTCCGCGTCGGCTGGGACCGCATCCACGAGACGCTCCACCTGACGAAGCCCTTCTACGACCGGTTCGGCCCCGCGATCTCGGCGTCGGACTTCCAGCTTCGCGACGACGGCCTGGAGCGGGCCCTGGATTTCGTCGCGGTTTGCCATGCCTGACGCGCCGTCCGGCGCGAAGGGCGATCTCGCGATCGTCCTCCATTCCCACATGCCCTACGTCGAGGGCTTCGGCACGTACCCGTTCGGCGAGGAGTGGCTGTTCGACGCCGTCGTGCGTTCCTACCTCCCGGTCCTCGAGGTCGCCACGCGCCTGACCATGACGGTGACCCCGGTGCTGGCCGACCAGCTCGAGGCTCCGGACGTCGCCGCGCGCTTCCAGGCCTGGGCCGGCGAGTTTCGCCTCGCCAGCTGCGAGCGCGACGCCGAGGAGATGCAGGTCCACGAGGGGGACCCCGCCTACGGGGCGGCCTGCGGGTCCGAGGCCGACCGCTACCGCCGCTCGCTCGCCGCCGTGGAGCGTTGCGACAACCTCCTCGAGCCGTTCCGCGCGGCCGAGGTCGAGCTGGTGCCCTCGGCCGCCACGCACGCCGTCCTGCCGCTCCTGGCGACGCGCCCCGGCCGGCGTGCGCAGATCGACGTGGGGCTGCGATCACACCGGCGCCGATTCGGGGATTCCCGCGGCTTCTGGCTCCCCGAGTGCGCGTACGAGCCGGGTCTCGAAGCGCTGCTGGCCGAGCGGGCCATCGGCTGGTTCATCACCGATCAGAGCGCGGCGGAGGAGCCGCTCGCGGCTCTCGCGCCGGTTGCGACCGCGGCGGGCCCGGTTGCCTTTCCCGTCGACTGGGAGGCGGTCTCGTGGCTCTGGTCGCTGGAGGGGTACCCGTCCGACCCCGCGCACCGTGACTTCCACCGCCAGTCGCTGCGGGGCGCTCGGCCGTGGTCGATCGGCGGCGGCCCCTACGACCCGGAGGCCGCGGGCGATGCGGCAAGACGTCAGGCCACGGAGTTCCTCACCGGCATCGGTGAGCGGCTGGAGCGCTTTCGTGCCGAGCGTGGCCGCCAGGGGCTCGTCGTGTTCGCCATCGACACCGAGCTCCTCGGGCACTGGTGGTGGGAGGGGCCGACGTGGCTTGCCAGCGTGCTCGAGCGCGCCGCCGCGTCCGGCGTGGAGCTGGTGACGCTCTCGGAGGCGGCGGCGCGGCACGAGGGGGAGCCGCGCGCGCTCACCGCCTCCACCTGGGGCGAGGGGAAGGACCTGCGCACCTGGGACGCGCCGGCGGTCGCCGACCTCGCCCGGGCGTCACGCCGCCTCGAGCTGCGGCTCGTCAGGGCCCTGGGCGACGGGCTGCGAGGGCCCGCGGCCGAGCGCGCGACCCGCGAGCTGCTCGCCCTCCAGGCGAGCGACTGGGCCTTCCTCGACCAGCGCAGGCAGGCCGGCGATTACCCGTACCAGCGCGCCACCGACCACGCCCGCGCCATGCTCGAGGCCATACACTCCGCCGCCCCGACCGAGGGGCGACTCAGGAACCTGGCGCCGGATCTCAGCCTGGCCCCGCTCCTAGAACCCTGATCCGCGAACCTTGACACGCGCCCTCATCCTCACCTGGGAGTACCCGCCGCTCATCGAGGGTGGCCTGGCGCGCCACGTCCGCAAGGTGGCCGAGGGCCTCGTGGAGTGCGGCATCGAGGTTCACGTGCTCACCCGCGGCGGCGAGGAGTCGCCCGCCGAGGAAGAGGTTGCGGGCGTTCGCATCCACCGCGTGCTGGAGCCCAAGCGCCCCAGCGACCTCGGCGAGTTCGTCGCCTGGGTCGAGCGCATGAACTCCGACATGCTGGCGGCGGGCGTGGACCTGGGGGACCGCTTCGACTTCGACGTCGTCCACGGTCACGACTGGCTCGTCGCGATGGCCGGAGACCACCTCGCGCGCCGCTTCAACGCGCCGCTGGTCACGACGATCCACGCGACCGAGCACGGCCGCCACCAGGGCTGGGTCGACAAGCACCCGCAGTCCTACATCCACGGCGTCGAGCGCTGGGTCACGAACCGCGCGGACCGCGTGATCGCCTGCTCCGTCTACATGCGCGAGCAGATCGCGGACATCTTCGGAGTCGACGAGGAGCGCGTCACGGTCATCCCGAACGGGATCGACCCGGGCGACCTCCGCCCGGTCGACGAGCCCGAGCTGCGGCGCCTGCGTGCCGAGTTCGCCCGGGAGGACGAGCGCCTCGTCCTGCTGATCGGCCGCCTCGTCTACGAGAAGGGCTTCCAGCTCGCTCTCGACGCGATGCCCGCCGTGATCGAACGCGCCCCCAGGACCCGCTTCCTGGTCGCCGGCTCCGGCACGCACGAGGAGGAGCTCCGCCGCCAGGCGGAGGACCTGGGCCTGATGGAGCACGGCACGTTCCTCGGCTGGATCGGCGACGACGTCCTGCACTCGCTCTACCGCATCGCCGACGTGTGCGTGGTGCCCTCGATCTACGAGCCCTTCGGCCTGGTGGCGCTGGAGGCGATGGCCTCCGGCTGCCCGTGCATCGTGGCCGACACCGGCGGCCTGCGCGAGGTCGTGCCCCACGAGGAGGCAGGCCTGCGGTTCACGGCGCGCGACCCCGACGATCTGGCCGAAGTCGCCGTCCGCGTGCTGACCGACGCGGAGCTGCGGGACCGTCTCGTCGCCGAGGCCCTCGAGCACGTCCTGCGCTTCGACTGGGCGGACGTCGCGGCCGCGACGTGCGAGCTCTACGAGGAGCTCGCCCCGGTCCAGAACCGCCGCTAGGCGAGCAGCTCGTCCACCGCGCCCGCGAAGACCTCCGTGTGGCGGTCGACGTCCGCCGCGGTCGTCTCGGGCGACATCAGCGCCATGTTGTGGAAGGGCGTGAGGAGCACGCCCCGGTTGAGGGCGTAGAGGTGCATGTAGCGCTCGAGCTCGGAATCCGAGGCCTCGTGGGCGACGGTGCCGTTGCGGGCCGGCTCGGGCTCGAAGCGATACTCGGCTCGGCAGCCGAGCTGGACGACGTTCCACGGCAGGCCGCGGGCGTCGATCACGCCCTGCACGGCCTCCGCGAACCGGGCGGCGAGCGGGATCGTGCGCTCGAACGCGGCTTCGGTCAGCACCCCGGAGAGGGCGGCCCGGGCGGCCGCCAGCGAGAGGACGTTGCCGGCGAGCGTCCCGCCGATGCCGCCCGTGTCCTCGTAGTCGGCCTCCGCGCTGGCGAGGGCGGCGTCGCCGAGGTCGGCGCGCAGGCCGAGCGCGCCGCAGGGGATGCCGCCGGCCATCGCCTTGCCGAGGGTCACCATGTCCGGCTCGAGTCCCCATGCCTGCGTGCAACCGCCCGGGCCGGCCGAGAACGTGTGCGTCTCGTCGATGATCAGCAGGGTGCCGGTGTCGCGCGTGATCCGGCGAAGCGCCTCGTGGTACCCGGGCTCCGGCAGGACGATTCCCATGTTGGTCATCGCCGGCTCCGCCAGCACGCAGGCCACGTCACTCGGCTCCAGCGCGGCGCTGAGCTCGTCGACGTCGTTCCAGTCGACGGCGCGCGTGGTCTCGGCGGGATCCACCGCGGGGCCGACGTTTCCCTCGCGCGAGCGGGTCGTCCCGCCGGAGCCGACGGCGAACGACTCGTCGACCGAGCCGTGGTAGCAGTAGCTGTAGACGAGGACCAGCGGCCGCTTCGTGACCTGGCGTGCGAGGCGCAGGGCCATGCGATTCGCGTCGGTGGCGGTCAGCGTGAACATCCACTGCTCCACGCCGAAGCGGCGGCCGAGCTCCGCGGCGACCCACCCGGCGTCCTCACTTGGCAGCATCGTGGTGATCCCGCCGGCCTGAAGCTGCCGGTCGACGGCCTTGCGAACCACCCCCGGCGCGTGTCCGGTCATCGCCCCGGTGTCGCCAAGGCAGAGGTCCACGTAGTCGTGGCCGTCGACGTCGGTGATTCGGGCGCCGGAGGCCCGCCGCCCGTAGATCGGGAAGCCGCCGGCCCAGAGGCGCATCCATGGCATTGGCACCCCGCCGAAGAGGTGCGGGGCGGTGCGGTCGTGAAGCTCGCGGGAGCGCGGATGGGCCGCGGCGAAGCGCTCGAGCTCGGCGCCCAGAAGCGCCTCCAGGCGGACGCGGTCGACGACCGCGTCAGACACGCTCCTCCTCTGGCTCCAGCACCCCTTCCCCGACCGGCTCGACCGGGTTGGGCCAGCGCAGGCGGCGCGGTGCCTCGCGCATGCGGAGGATTCGCGCCGGCTGGCCGGCGACGACGGCGTTGGCGGGGACGCTGCGGGTGACGACGGTGTAGGTCCCGAGCACCGAGTTGTCGCCGACGCGGCAGCCGCGCAGAACGCTGGCCCCGTAGCCGATCCAGACGTTCGAGCCGACCTCGACGTCGCGCTTGTAGATGCCCTGCACCCGGATCGGCCGCTCCACCTCGACCATGCCGTGGTCGAAGTCGATGAACATCGCGCGGTCGGCGATGACGCATTGCTCGCCGATCCGCACGCGCTGGTAGGCGGAGATCGTCACCTCCTGGCCGATGACTGTCTTGGGGCCGATCTCCACGACGCCCTCGTGGCAGCGGAGCTTGGTGCCGTCGCCGATCCAGGCGAAGCGGCCGAACTTGATCTTCCCCCGCTTGCTGATCTGCAGCTCGAGGCCGCGACCGAAGAACACGGGGCCGTCTGTCTCCCAGCGCCAGCCGGCGGGGGTGAGGAAGCGCCGCCACAGGTAGCGCCACAGAAGCCGCGCGTACTTCGGCGTCAGCATGCGGTGGCGGGCCAGGAATCGGACCGTCTCGATCACGGCGGACCGGACTCTAGACTCCGGCCGCGGTGGCGGAAACGACGTCCAAGTCGCTGGCCGAGCGCGTGCTCGCCGGAGAGGGCCGCGCGCTGGCGCGCGCGATCACGCTCGTGGAGAACCGCGACCCGGAGGGTGACGAGCTCGTCGCCGAGCTCTTCCCCCGCACGGGCAAAGCCAGGGTCGTCGGCCTGACCGGCCCGCCGGGCGTCGGCAAGAGCACGCTGATCGGCGCGCTCACCAAGGAGCTTCGGTCCCGTGACCGGGAGATCGGCGTGCTCTCGATCGACCCGTCCAGCCCGTTCACCCAGGGCGCCGTGCTGGGCGACCGCATCCGGCTGTCCGACCACTTCCTGGACCCCGGCGTGTTCATCCGCTCGATGGCCACGCGCGGCTCCCTCGGTGGCCTCGCGGAGGCGGCGCTTCAGGCCGCGCTCCTGATGGACGCGGCCGGCAAGGACGACGTGCTCGTCGAGACCGTCGGCGTGGGGCAGGCCGAGGTCGACGTCGTCGACCACGCCGACACCATCGTGCTGGCGCTGATGCCCGGCTCCGGCGACTCGATCCAGGCGCTGAAGGCCGGCGTGATGGAGATCCCGGACGTGATCGTGGTCAACAAGTGCGAGCACCCGCTTGCGGACACCATGGTCCGCGAGATCCGCTCGGTCCTGGCGATCGGCCCGAAGCGCAGCTGGCGCGTGCCGGTCGTGCGTACCGAGGCGGCGAAGGAAACGGGCATCGAGGAGCTGCTCGACTCGATCGACGCCCACGGCAAGCACCTGGAGGAGGAGGGCACGCTGGCCGAGCGCCGCGCTCGCAACCTGCGCGCCGAGGTGCTCGGGATCGCGGTGTCGCGCCTGCGGCGCGAGCTCACGGAGCGCGCCGAAGAGGACCCCGAGTGGGCGGGCCTTCTCGAGCGCGTGACGAAGCGTGAGATCGACCCCGCCACGGCCGCCCGGGAGTTGCTAGAAAAGCGCCCCGATGAGTGAGGCGAACGCCCCAGTCGAAGAGCGAACCTGGCCCGGCCTTCAGCTCGACGATCGCGCCGGCTCGCAGGTCGGCCGCATCGAGGGCGCCCTGATCGACGACGCGACGAACAGCGTCGAGTGGCTCCTCGTGCGCTTCGGCCGCTTCGGCCAGCGCGCCCTGGTTCCGGCCCGCGACGCGGTCGGTGCCGTCGGCCGCGTGTGGGTGCCCTACGACGCGGAGCAGATCCGCACCTCGCCCAAGGCAACCGCGGGCAAGGCTCTCAGCAAGGACGACGAGCTCGCGCTTCTGAGCCACTACGGCATCGACGGCCCCGCGGGCCGCGCGGCCGATCTCGCCGACCGCGACGGCTCGAGCCCGACGGCGCGCCCGGCCTAGCTCGCCGCTAGCAGCCGAGCTGCCGCGCGATCACCATCTGCTGCACCTCGTCGGTGCCCTCGCCGATGGTGAGGATCTTCGCGTCGCGGTAGAAGCGGCAGACCGGGTACTCCTCGATGAAGCCGTAGCCGCCGTGGATCTGGACGGCCTCCTCGGTCGCGCGAACGGCCAGGCGGCCGGTGATCAGCTTGGCCTGCGCCGCGGTCAACGTGAAGCTCTGCCCGGCGTCCTTCTCGAGCGCGGCGCGGTACGTCAGTAGTCGAGCGGCCTCTATCTGCGCCGACAGGTCGGCGATCTTCGCCTGGATTGCCTGGTACTTCGAGATCGCCTTCCCGAACGCCTGCCGCTCCTTGGCGTAGGCGATCGCCTCGTCGAGCGCGCCCTGCGCGAGCCCGACGCCCATCGCCGCCACCCCGATCCGGCCGCCGTCGAGGATGTGCAGGAACTGCTTGAAGCCCTGGCCGCGGCGCCCGAGCAGGTTGGCCTCGGGCACCCGGCAGCCGTCGAATGCGAGCGGCCGCGTGTCGGAGGCGTTCCAGCCCATCTTGCGGTAGGGCTCGCCGGGCTCGTAGCCGGGCGTGCCGTTCGGGACGATGATGTTCGAGATCTCGCGGCCGCCGTTCTCGCCGCCGGTGACCGCGGTGATCGTCACGCAGCCGGTGATGTCGGTGCCCGAGTTGGTGATGAACTGCTTGGCGCCGTCGATCACCCACTCGCCGTCCTCCAGCTGCGCGCGCGTCTTGGTGTTGCCGGCATCCGAACCCGCCTCCGGCTCGGTCAGCCCGAAGGCGGCGAGCTTCTCGCCGGCGCAGAGGACGGGCAGCCACTCGGACTTCTGCTCGTCCGTGCCCCACAGGTGGATCGGCATCGTGCCGAGCGAGGTGTGCGCCGCGAGCGTGATGCAGACCGAGGAGTCGATCCGGGCCAGCTCCTCCACGGCGAGCGCGTAGGAAAGCGTGTCCGCGCCGCCGCCCCCGTACTCCTCCGGAAACGGGATCCCCATCAGCCCGAGCTTGCCGAGCTTGGCGACGATCTCGTACGGGAACGCCTTGGTGCGGTCGAGCTCCTCGGCGACGGGGGCGACCTCCTGGCGGGCGAAGTCCCGCACGGTGTCGCGGATCAGGCGCTGCTCGTCGGTGAGGCCGAAGTCCACGGGCGCGATGTTATGGACAGCCCTGGGTACGTGTGGCGGCGCTCAGGCGTGGCAGATCGCCGTGACGGCGAGCCGGCGGCTGGTCGAGAGCGCGTTGCCCGTGCTCACCGTCCACGCCGTTCGAGTCTGATCAAAGGTGTTCTCGACGATGTTGTTCTCGCCGACCGGCCCTCTCGGGGCGAGGCCGCCGCCGACGACCCACTCGTTCCCGCCGCACTGCTCCAGCCCGTAGGACTGGCTGAACGGAGTCGCGAAGCGCCGGGTCCGGTAGTGCGGGCCCTTCACCGTCGCGCAGATCGCCCAAGCGGTTGCGCTCTGGCCGGCCTGGGCATCGTCGTCGACCGAGATCTTCCAGCCGTCGTCCGGAACCTTGCCCTTGTCCTTGGAGTCGAACGGGATTGTGGTCACGGGGCGCTGAACCCCGGGGAACGTGCTGCTCTCGAGCCCCCCGCCGCCGAGAACACTTGCGTTCTTCGAACAATACGTGTCCGGGCCCGGGATCTGGTTGTACGGGCCGGCCGAGTTTGCGTATGCGCTCGCCGGGTTGGCGTTTATGGAGAACCCTCCGCCGACCAGCTTCGGCGCGCCGTCGAAGCTGGGGCAGGGGGCGATCCTAACGCCTCCATGCTCGCTCTACGATCCTTTTCGATGTCCGGTCCAGACGACCCGCAGGCCGCGACGAACGGCGCGCGCCGCGGTCTCGGAAGGCGGCGCAGGGCGACACCGCCCGAGATCGAGGTTCGCATGGGCCGCCGCCGCGCCGACGGAGTGGCGCCGAGCCTCTACATCTGGGTCGAGCGCGGCGTCGCGGCGCGCCCTCAGGTGGCGCGGTCGTTGCACGGCCGGGTCGTCTTCCGCTTCCAGGAGGATCTCTCCCCGCTCCTGATCCACTTCGGCAAGGGGCTCATCGAGGTCTCCGACGGGGACGTCGAGTCCCCGGATCTCGCCGTTTCGGGCCGACTGCCGGACATCGTCCACCTGGCGACCGCGCCGAACGTCCTGGGCATCCCGAACCCGGCCCGCATCGACGGCCTCGGCGCCATCCTGCGCCTCTCGCGAGGCAAGGTGTCGCTCGACGGCGACCGCGGCCTTGCGCTGCGGCTGATCCGCCTGCTGGCCCTCTAGGCGGCGAGCGAGCGGGCGAGCTCGACGAGCAGGCGCACGCCGAACCCGGTCGGCCCGGAGCCGACGTACTCGCGGCCGGTGTCCCAGGCGGTCCCGGCGATGTCGAGGTGGGCCCAGGGGACGTCGTCGACGAACTCCTCGAGGAACGACGCGGCGTAGAGCGTGCTGGCCTTGCGCTTCGAGGCGAGGTTGGTGAGGTCGGCCACCTTGCCCGTGGTCAGCTCCTTGTACTCGGGGTGCAGGGGCATGCGCCAGGCGAGCTCGCCCGTGGCCTTGCCGGCAGCCTCGACCGCTCCCGCCCACTCGTCGTCGTTGGAGATGAGCGCCGCGTAGGTCGAGCCGAGCGCCACCACGACGCCGCCCGTGAGCGTGGCGATGTCGACGATGCGGTCGGCGCCCAGGTCCCGGCGGCAGTAGGTGAGCGCGTCGGCGAGGATCAGCCGGCCCTCGGCGTCGGTGTTGTTGATCTCCACCGTCTTGCCGTTCAGCTGGGTGATGACGTCGCCCGGCCGCATTGCGCTGCCGCTCAGCATGTTCTCCGTGGTCGGGACGACGGCGACGAGGTTGATCGGGACCGCGAGCTCGGCGATCGCGGCGAAGGCCTCGAGGACGGCGGCGGCGCCCGACATGTCCATCTTCATCTCGTGCATTCCCGCGGCGGGCTTGATCGAGATGCCACCGGCGTCGAAGGTCACGCCCTTGCCCACGTAGCCGACGGTCTCCCCGGAGCCGCCGCGGTAGCGAAGGGCGATGAGGTGGGGCTCCGCGTCCGAGCCGCTCGACACGGCGACGAGGCCGCCCATCCCGCGCTCGACGATCTCGCCGCGGCCGAGGACGGTCACCTCGACGCCCTCGTGCTCGGCTGCGATCTCGCGCGCGCGCTCGGCGAGGTCGTCCGGCTTCAGGTCGTTGGCGGGGCGGCTCTGCAGCACCCGTGCCCGGTTCTCCGCCTCGGCCGCGATCCGCGCGGCCTCGATGTCCTCCCGGGCGCCGGCGTCGATTCCCGCGAGGACGACGGTGCCGAGCGCGTCCGGCGCGGGTTCGTCGCGGTCCGTGGTCTTGTACTCGTCGAACCGAAAGGAGGCCAGCACCGTGCCGTCGACGATCGCCGCGGCCAGATCGGCGCGGCCGTCGGGAACGGCCCACGAGACCGAGGTCGCGGTGTAGAGCCCGGCGGCCTTCGTGACGACCGCCGCGGCGACACGCATTCGCTCGGAATCGAGCTGTTCGCGGGCGCCGAGGCCGACGATGAGCCAGCGGGCATCGCCGTCGGGTCGCAGCAACGTGGTTCGCTTGAAGCTTGCCTTCACGTCGGCGGCGCCGGGCGCGGAGGCGAGCTCCACGGGCAGGTCCTGGCCCTCGCAGAGGCCGACCACTCGCACGTCCGCCGCGGTCTCGGCCAACGCCTTCTGGGTCACCTCGACCTGCACGCGGCTCACCTTATCTATCGTTCCGGCCCCGGCCGAGCGCCGCCGTCTCGAACAAGAAAGGCTTTCGATGTCCAACTCCGTGATCCTCGCAACCGCTCGCACCCCACTGGGGAAGATGGGCGGCGCACTCAGCTCGCTCGACGCAACCGAGCTCGGAAGCACGGCCATCACGGCCGCCCTGGAGCGCTCGGGCGTGGACCCTGCGCAGGTCCAGCAGGTCGTCTTCGGCCAGGTGCTGCAGGCGGGCCAGGGGCAGATCCCCTCGCGCCAGGCTCAGATCAAGGCCGGGATCCCCAAGGAGGTTCCCTCGGAGACGATCAACAAGGTCTGCGCGTCGGGAATGCGCGCCGTCGGCATCTCGGACCTCGGCGTCCGGGCGGGCGAGGTCGAGATCGGCGTCGCGGGCGGCATGGAGTCCATGTCGAGCGCTCCGTACCTCCTTCCCGGCGCTCGGTTCGGCTTCCGGATGGGCGACGTCACCGCCGTCGACTCGATGACCCACGACGGCCTGACGAACCCGTTCACCGGCAAGCAGATGATCAACGAAGCGAGCGAGGTCGGCAACGAGCTCGAGATCACGCGGCCGGACCTGGACCGCTGGGCGGTGCGCTCCCACGAGCTCGCCGCCAAGGCCACCGACGAAGGCCTGCTCGCGGAGGAGATCACCCCGGTGACCGTGAAGGTGAAGAAGGAGGAGCGCGAGGTCAGCGTCGACGAGGCGATCCGCCCCGACACGAACCTCGAGACGCTCGCGAAGCTGCCGGCAATCGGCGGCCCTGACGCCACACACACCGCCGGCAACTCGCCGGGCGTCAACGACGGCGGCGCCGCGGTGGTGATCGCCTCTGAGGACTGGGCGCAGGCCAACGGCAAGGAGCCGCTGGCCAGGGTCCTGGCCTACGGGGCCGTGGCCGACGACTTCCCCTATCTCGCCCGCACGCCCGCCAAGGCTGCCGAGCAGGCCCTCTCGAAGATCGGCAAGTCGGCGGCCGACGTCGACCTCTGGGAGATCAACGAGGCGTTCGCGTCGGTGGCGCTGAACTCCATGCGGATGCTCGGCGTCGACGAGGAGAAGGTGAACGTCAACGGCGGCGCGATCGCGCTGGGACACCCCATCGGCGCCTCCGGCGCCCGCCTGGTCGGCGCGCTCATCCACGAGCTGCGCAGGCGCGGCGGCGGCCTCGGCTGCGCGGCCATCTGCTCGGGCGGCGGGCAGGGCGACGCGATCCTCCTGGAGGTCTCCGGCGGCTAACCCCGGCCCGGAAGCCCCTGAGCAGCGCCGCGCGGGCGCTTTCTTCGACCTGGACAAGACCCTGATGGCAGGCTCGTCCGGCATGGTCTGGGCGAAGGTCTCGGCTCAGGCGGGCCTCTTCCCTCGGCGCCTGATGGCGCGCTGGGCGGTGGACCACCTGCGCTACCGGCTGCGCGGCGCCAGCGACGACGCCGCCGCCCAGGTGATGGCGGAGGTCCGCGACGTGGTCACCGGAATGGCGGTCAGCGACCTGGAGGGCCTGGGGCCGGCCGTGATCGAGGGCGTCCTGCCGAGGGTCTATCCGGAGATGCTCGACGAGGTGCGCAGCCACCGCGAGGCGGGCCGGCCGACGTTCATCGTCAGCGCGGCCGGGAGCTACGTCGTCGAGGAGCTCGCCCGCGAGCTCGAGATGGACGGCGGCGTCGGCACGGGCTATGAGGTCCGCGACGGCACGTTCACGGGAGAGCTCGACGGGCCGTTCATCTACGGCAAGGGCAAGGTGCATGCGATGGAGCGACTGGCGGCGGACCTCGGAATCGACCTCGCCGCGTCCTACGCCTACTCGGACTCGGCCTCGGACCTGCCGATGCTCCGCGCCGTCGGTAACCCGGTGGTCGTCAACCCGGACGCGGCGCTGCTCGAAGTCGCCCGCGCGGAGGGCTGGCGGGTGATGCGCTTCGAGACGCTGGGACGGCGGCTGGCGGTGGCGGCCGGCGTGGTCGGCACCGGCCTGGCAGCCCTCGTCGCGCTGCGCTTGAACGCCAGGCGGCGGGTCTAGAATCCGGCCCATGGCCGTCGAGCCCGAAGCGCCGCGTCGGGCCCACCAGTGGCGCGAGGAGGCGTACGCGAAGACCCCCGAGCGGGAGGCGCTCTTCGAGACTCTCTCCGGTGAGCCCGTCGAGCCGCTCTACACGCCCGAGGACCTGGCGGAGAACGACCCCGATCGCGACGTCGGCCTGCCGGGCGAGTACCCGTTCACGCGCGGCGTCTACCCCTCGATGTACCGCGGGCGGCTGTGGACGATGCGCCAGTTCGCCGGCTTCGGGACCGTGGAGGAGACCAACGAGCGCTTCCGTTACCTCCTCGATCACGGCCAGACCGGGCTGTCGACCGCGTTCGACATGCCGAGCCTGATGGGCCTCGACTCGGACCACCCGCGCTCCCTCGGCGAGGTCGGCGTGGAGGGCGTGGCCGTCGACACGGTCGACGACATGGAAACGCTCTTCAGCGGCATTCCGCTGGACGAGGTGACGGTCTCGATGACGATCAACGCCCCCGCGGCGATCATGCTCGCGTTCTACGTGGTCGCCGCCGAGGAGAACGGCATCTCGCCGAGGGCGCTCGGCGGGACGATCCAGACGGACATCCTCAAGGAGTACATCGCTCAGAAGGAGTGGTGCTTCCCGATCGACCCGGCGCTTCGCCTGGTCACCGACATGGTCGAGTGGTGCAGCGCCGAGATGCCGCGCTGGCACCCGATCTCGATCTCCGGCTACCACATCCGCGAGGCGGGATCGACCGCCCAGCAGGAGCTGGCGTTCACCCTGAAGGACGGGCTCACCTACGTCGAGCGCGCCATCGAGCGCGGCCTCGACGTCGACGACTTCGCGCCGCGCCTGTCGTTCTTCTTCAACGCGCACATCGACTTCTTTGAGGAGATCGCCAAGTACCGTGCCGCCCGCAGGATCTGGGCGCGGGAGCTCCGCGAGACCTTCGGCGCTCAGCGTGAGGAGTCGATGCGGATGCGCTTCCACACGCAGACCGCGGGCGTCTCGCTCACCGCCCAGCAGCCCCTCGTCAACATCGTGCGGACCGCGATCGAGGCGCTCGCCGGGGTCCTGGGCGGGACCCAGTCGCTGCATACGAACTCCTACGACGAGGCGCTCGCCCTGCCCACCGAGGAGGCGGTTCGCGTGGCCCTGCGAACCCAGCAGGTGATCGCGCACGAGACCGGGGTGACCAACACGATCGACCCGCTCGGCGGTGCGTACTTCATCGAGGCGCTGACCGACTCGATGGAGAAGGCCGCCTACTCGTACTTCGCCCGCATCGACGAGCTGGGCGGCATGGTCGAGGCGATCAAGCGCGGCTTCCCGCAGCGCGAGATCGCGGATGCCGCGTTCCGCTACCAGCAGGAGGTCGACAGCGGCAAGCGGATCGTCGTCGGCGTCAACGCGTACCGGAACGAGGGCGAGTCCGAGCCGGATATCCACCGGGCCGATCCCGCCGTGGAGCGGCGCCAGTCCGAGCGGCTCGCCGCAACCCGCGCCCGCCGCGACTCCGCCAGCGTGGAGGCATGCCTGGCGGCGGTTAAGGAGGCTGCGGCCCGCGAAGTGAACCTGATGCCGACGCTCGTCGAGGCGGCGCGAGCGCGGGTCTCGGAGGGCGAAATCGTCGTCGCGCTCCAGGAGGTCTTCGGGACCTTCACGGAGCACCCGGTCTTCTGACACCCGCGCTCGCGGCGGTTTTCTCCACCGCGCGCGAGGGTATTCACCGGGGTGATGGCCGAACACGACTTGATCGTCGCGCCCAGCGACGTCGATGGCTGGGACGTGGTCCGCGAGGGCGAGGAGGCAGCCCTCACCAACCACCGCACTCGCGATGAGGCGGAGGCGGCGGCGCGGCTGCGCGCCGACGAGGAGCACAGTCACGTCGAACACGAGAGCTCCCCGGTTCAGGAGGGCGGCGGCGGTGAGGACCGTGGCGTCAAGACGTACTTCTTCGGGCTCGTCGGCCTGCTGCTGGCGGTGACCGCCCTGATCGTCGTCATCTCGCTCGTCGCCTCGGCGCTCAACATCTAGAGGCGCTTGGCTCGCCGGCCCGGCGCCTGGCGACGCTGGGTCTTAGAGTCGCGGTGTGCGCGTGTTCGGGCGAATCGGGACGGGGCGGCAGGCACGGCGTTCGGTGCGGGCTCTGACGGTTGCGGCGACCCGTTTTGCCGCCGGCGACCTCTCCGTCAGGGTGGACGAGCAGGCGACCGACGAAGATCTAGCCCGGCTCGAGGCCGCGTTCAACAGGATGGCCGAGATGCTCGAGGAACGGGTCGCGGAGGCGGCGGACGAAACCCGCGGGCGGGAGGCCTTCTTCGCCCAGGTCTCGCACGAGCTGCGCACGCCGCTCACCTCGATCGTCGGCTACGGCGATCTCCTCCTCGCCGACGCCCGAGGCCTCGAGAGGATCGACCCGGCCGAGCGCCTCGAGGCCCTCGAGACGACCGATCGCAACTCCCGGCGCCTGCTCCGCCTGGTCAACGACCTGCTGTTCGCTGCGCGCGTGGGAGCCGACATGCTGCGCCTTCAGCACTCCGACTACGACGCGTCGGTCATCGCCCGTCAGGCGGTCGACGCCGCGGAGCCGGCGGCCGCCAGCGCCGGGATCTCCCTCTACATCGACGTGCCGGCTTCGGCCGCCGCGCGCGGCGACGCCGGGCGGATCACCCAGGCGCTTGACAACCTGCTGTCGAACGCGATCAAGTTCACTCCCGACCGCGGCAAGGCTGGAGTGCGCGTGCGCCGCGACGAGGACAACGTCACGTTCGAGGTCTGGGACAACGGGAATGGCGTGCCCGAGCAGGCCGTGCCCCACCTCTTCGAGCGGTTCTACCGCGGCCCCGGCGCGCAGGATGCCCCCGGGCAGGGAGTGGGTCTGGGCCTGCCGATAGCGCGGGCGATCGTGGAGGCGCACGGGGGGGAGATGGACGTCAAAACGGCGGAGGGTGAGGGCTCGACGTTCACGATGACCGTGCCTCTTGGCGTGACCCAGCCGGAGGCGTCGCAGGGCCCGTAGCGCGCTCGGCGCACGAAGTGGACAGGCGCCGGCCTCGCATCATCTACGCTCACGGCCAATGAGCGACGAAGGTGGCCGCAAGATCAGGGTGGTGGTCGCGAAGCCCGGCCTGGACGGCCACGATCGCGGCGCGAAGATCATCGCCCGAGCCCTGCGGGACGCCGGCATGGAGGTCATCTACACCGGCCTCCACCAGACGCCGGAGCAGATCGCCGCAACCGTGGTCCAGGAGGATGCGGACGCGGTTGGCCTTTCGATCCTCTCGGGCGCGCACATGACCCTGGTGCCGAAGGTCGTGGCGCTACTGCGCGAGCAGGGCGCCGACGACGTGATCGTCACCGTCGGCGGGACGATCCCGGCCGACGACGTGCCGGAGCTGAAGGAGCTCGGCGTCGCCGAGGTCTTCACTCCCGGAGCGCCGACAGACGCGATCGTCGACTTCGTTCGCGACGCCGTCTCGGCGAAGGCCTAGACGCTAGCGCTCGAAGGCCCCGCTGTCGGGGTGCTTGTCGCGCTTCTCGCCGCGCTGGTCGTTCTTGGTCGCCGTTGCCTTGACCGCGGCGCCGATCGCGGGGCTCGACTTCTTGAGGCCCAGCGTCCGCGTCGGGCCGCCGTTCGTGTCCAGCGGCTCGAGCTTCGGATCCTTGTTCAGCACGTCGAGCCCGACGAATCCGCCGCAGGCGCTCGGCGTCTGCACAACGTTGCCGCCCCCGGAGGCGAACGTCCCGCCGCAGTCGTCGTTGTCGTTCCCGGCCCGGTTCTTGCCGATGATCGAGTTCTCGAGGTTGAAGGTGCCCAGCGCAACGCCGATTCCGCCGTCCACCCCGGAACCGTTGGTGTCGCGGTCCGCACGGTTCTTGGCGACGGTGATGCCGTTGGCGGTGGCGGTGGTGTTCGAGGAGTAGATGCCGCCGGCGTCGTCGGCCGACTGGTTCGCGTCGAACGTGGAGTCCGTCAGCCCCACCGTCGAGAACTCGACCTCCATGCCTCCACCGGTTCCCGCCTTGGCGATGTTGTTGTTGATCGTGCTCGCCTCGATCGTGCTCGGCGGCGCGTTGTACAGGTATACGCCGCCCCCCGTGGTCCCGGCGGTGTTGGCCGCGACGGTCGTCTTCTGCATGTGGAGTGCCGCTGCATCAAGGGAGATCCCGCCACCGGCGCCGGTGGTCTTGTTGTGGTCGATCGTGCTGAGGGCGATGTTGACGGTCCCGTTGAACGCGAAGATGCCGCCCGCCCCTCCCGAGCTCGTGTTGTTGCTCACGATGACCTGCTTCAGGGTCAGGCCCCCATCGGCCTCGATTCCGGCGGCCGCCTTCCCCTTGTTGCCGATCACGGCGCATTTGACGAGGGTCAGGTGAGACGCTGTGGAGAAGATTCCTGCGCCCGAGGGGATGATGATCCGCTTCGTCGGGTCCAGAGGCGGGTTCTTGCCGCCGATGATCTTGAGCTTCAGGAGCTTCGTCGGGTTGCCGGGCCCGACGATCTCGAGAACACGATCAAGGCCGTTCGCGTCGATCTTCGCGCGGCCCTTGCCGATGTGCTCGATCGTCACCGGGTCGGTCACGTCGAGGTCGCCGCGGTCGTTCCCGTTCTCGCCGATCCCGCCGGTGTTCGCCCGCGACAGCTTGTAGTTGCCGCCGCGCAGCCCGACGATGTCGGCGCCCGGGTTCGCGTTGGCGGCGCTGATCGCCTCGCGCAGCGAGCAGTCGTGCTTGGTGCAGCCGTTCGGCGCGGGATCGGCGTGCTGGGTCACGCGAAACGTCTTGGCGCCCGCACCAGCGGCCATGGCCAGGCTCGCGAGCACGACCACCATCGCTGCCAGAAATCCCCCGTGTCGCCTGCTCACCACTCTGTCCACGCCTCTACCTCGTCCTTGATCGGAAGCTTGGGCAATCCTATAGCCAACGCGGTGCCGGTACGTGGTCTTTTTCGTAGCTGCTGGGGTTTTGGCCGGTTCGCGATGGGGTATCAGGAGACCTCGATTGACTAGTCAGTCAACGTTCCACGATCGTCGCTAAGATTCGCGCCCGCTACGGCCGGACCACCCGCTCATCGCCGGCCGCGAACTCACTCCAAGGAGGCCTAGGACTTGAAGATTTGCTGCTTGGTGAAGGAGGTTCCCGACGCCGCAGTGCAGAAGCGGATCGACTCCTCGACGATGCGGCTGGACCGCTCGGGCGAGAAGAACCTCAATCCCTTCGACACGCACGGCATCGAGGCCGCGATGCAGATTCGCGAGGGCGGTGTCGCCGAGGTCGACGAGATCGTCGCCGTGACGATGGGGCCCGACTCCGCGGTGCGCGCCCTCCACAAGGCTGTCGCGCTCGGCGCGGACCGCTCCGTGCACCTCTCCGACGACCTCCTCGCGGGCTCCGACGTCTGCGCCACGGGCTACGCCCTGGCGAAGGTCCTCGAGTCCGAGTCGCCCGACCTGGTCCTGCTCGGCCAGCAGTCGGACGACGGCGAGTGCTACACGATCGGCGCGGTCGTCGCGGACCACCTGAAGATGCCCTCGCTGACGCAGGTGATCAAGATCGACGTCGCCGAGGGCAAGCTCACCTGCGAGCGCCAGGCGGAGTACGGCTACGACACGGTCGAGGTCGACCTGCCCGCCGTGATCTCCGTTGGCGACGCGATCAACGAGCCCCGCTACCCGTCGCTGAAGGCGATCATGGGCGCGAAGAAGAAGCCGCTCGACTCGAAGGCGACGCGCGACGTCGGCATCGACGGCGGCGAGGTTGGCGAGAACGGCTCGAAGACCAAGGTCCTGGCGATCAACCCACCGCCCGCCAAGGAGGCCGGCGAGATCATCGAGGACGAGGACACCAACGAGACGGTCGAGAAGATCGTCGCCTGGCTGGACGAAAGGAAGCTGATCTGATGATGAGCGACGTAAGGCGCGAAAGCATGTTTGCCCGCCTGGCAAGGCAGGTGTTCTGATGCCTGGCATTCTTGTCTACGCCCTGCACGACGACGAGGGCAACTTCAACAAGAACTCCCTGGGCGCGATCTCGGAGGCCGCGAAGCTGGCCGGCGAGCTCGGCTCGGAGGCCGCGGCCGTGGTCGTTGGCGACGTCGCCGACGACGCCTGCGCCTCGCTCGGCTCCTACGGCGCCAAGAAGGTCTTCCGGGCCAAGGAGGTCTCCGACGGCCTCGCGCAGCCGATCATCGACGTGATGGCGAAGGTCATCGGCGACAACGGCTACGACTACGCCCTGTTCGGAGGCGGCCTGCTCGGGTTCGAGATCGGCGCCGGCCTGACCGCGCGCCTGAACGCGGGCGTGACCATGGAGGTCACCGCGGTGAAGGTCGACGGCGGCAAGCTGATCGCCGAGCGCCCGGTCCTTCAGGACTCGGCCATCGTCGACGTCGGCTACGTCGGCGAGCCCGGCATCATCATCGGGCGCCTGAACTCGTTCGACACGAACGAGTCCGGCGACGGCGCGGCCGAGGTGGTCGACGTCGACGTCGAGCTGTCCGAGTGGTCGTCGAAGGCGCGCATGGTCACCCGTGGTGAGCAGCGCGGCGCCGACGTCAACATCGAGGACGCCGACATCCTGGTCGGCGGTGGGCGCGGCCTCGGCGAGGCCGACAACTTCAAGCTCGCCGAGGACCTCGCCGGAGCCATGGGCGGAGCCGTCGCGGCCACCCGCGCGGTGGTCGACGCCGGCTGGTACCCGTACGCGGCGCAGATCGGCCAGACGGGCAAGACCGTCGCGCCGAAGCTCTACCTCGCCGCGGGCATCTCCGGCGCCATCCAGCACAAGGTCGGCATGCAGAGCTCCGAGAACATCCTCGCGATCAACAAGGACCAGAACGCGCCGATCTTCGAGTTCTGTGACCTCGGCGTCGTCGGTGACCTCCACAAGATCATGCCGAAGCTCACTGAGGCCATCAAGGCGAAGAAGGGCTGATGAAGCAGGTAGCACGTAGCAGGGAGAGGCCTCGGTTCGCAAGTCGCTTTCTACCTGCTACCTGCACCCTGCTACCTGCTGATTCGAAATGGCAGTAACCCCCGAAGAATTCCCCCCGCCTTTCGACGAGCGCTCGCTCGTTGTCGAGCCGACCGATCCTGAGGACGAGCGGATCGAGGTCGGCGTTGCGATCGTCGGCGGCGGGCCCGCCGGCCTGGCCTGCGCCAACCGGCTGCTGGACCTCCTCGCAGACGAGCCGGAGCTCATGGAGAGCCTCGGCGAGGTGCCGGTCGCCGTGGTCGAGAAGGGGAAGGTCTGCGGCGCCCACGCGCTCAGCGGCGCGAACATGAAGCCGGACGCGATGCGGGAGCTCTTTCCGGATCTCGACCCGTCCGACTGGCCGTTCGCCTACCAGGAGGTCACCAAGGACGGGGTCTACCTGCTGACGAAACGGGCCGCGCTGCCGCTGAAGCCCGAGCCGCCGAACTTCCGGAACCACGGGAACTACGTGATCTCGGTCTCCAAGCTCTCGCGGTTCCTCGCCGAGCAGGCCGAGGAGAAGGGGGCCTACATCCTCACCGAGACCGTTGCCGACAAGCTTCTGGTTTCCGACCGGATCGTCCGCGGCATCCGCTCCGGCGACCGCGGGCGCGGCAAGGACGGCGAGGAGCTCGGCAACTTCGAGCCCGGCTCGGACCTGGTCGCCAAGCACACCGTCCTGGCCGAGGGCACGCTTGCCCACCTGACCCAGGCTGCGCTCGACTACTTCGACCTCCACGGCTCGCTGCCGGTGCGCTGGGAGCTGGGAGTCAAGGAGGTCTGGAAGGTCGAGAAGCCCCTCGACAAGGTGATTCACACGCTGGGCTGGCCCCTTCGCAAGCGGGCGAAGCTGAGCGAGTTCGGGGGCAGCTTCATCTACCCGATGGGGGAGGACAAGCTCTGCGTCGGCCTCGTGGTTGGCCTCGACTACACCGACTCGACGCTCTCCGTCCACGACCTTCTCCAGCAGCTCAAGACGCATCCGTTTATCAAGGACATGCTCGAGGGCGGGGAGCGCGTCGCCTGGGGCGCAAAGACGATCCCCTCCGGCGGCTACTTCTCGATGCCCCGCAGCCTGAGCGTGCCTGGCATGGCGATCGCCGGGGACGCCGCGAACATGGTCAACATCTCGACCCTGAAGGGCGTCCACTACGCCCTGTACGCGGGCATGTACGCGGCCGAGGCGATCTTCGAAGCGCTGAAGAACGACTCCGTGAACCTCGACGGGTACGACGAGCGCGTCACGAAGTCGGCAATCGAGGCGGACCTCTTTGAGTCGCGCAACATGCGCGCCGCCCCCTCGGGCAGGAACTTCTTTGTAGCCGGTGTGCTCGGTTCCGCGATGATCGCCACCAAGGGCCTTTTCCCGGGTGGCAAGTGGGAGTACGAGCCCGACACCGAGGTCGAGATGACCGACGGGGGAGCGAATGAGGACTACCCCAAGCCCGACGGCAAGCTCACCTTCGGCAAGCTGGACTCGGTCTTCCTCTCCGGCAACGCCACGCGCGACGACGCGCCCAACCACGTGAAGATCCAGCAGCGGGTCCCCCGCGAGCTCGCAAAGACCTGGGTCAACCTCTGTCCCGCGCAGGTCTACGAGATCCCCGAGGACCAGCTCGCGAACGGGTCCCCGGCGGTGGACGTCCATGTCACCGCCTCCAACTGCGTGCAGTGCGGCGCCATCAACGCCAAGGGCGGCCGCCTGACGATGCCCGAGGGCGGCGACGGCCCCCTCTACCAGGAGGTCTGAGAGCGCCACCGCCGGAGCCTCTCGGCCCCGGCGGCATACGGCGCTCAGCGCCCGTCCTACGTGATGTGGAAGACGAGTCGCGCGTTGTTGTGCTTGACCGGGTGGACGCGCATGGTCCCCGTGACTCCCTCGAACTTGCGCGTGCCGCCGATGATCGCCGCGTGATTGCCGAACCCGTCGACCTTGATCTTGCCGTTGGCGAAGATGGCGACGGCGCGGATGCGGCCGTTCTTGTTGAACACTGCGTGGAACTTGCCGCGGATCTGGCTGTGGTCGCTGGCCTTCAAGAGCACGCCTCGGATCGAGAAGCGGTTCTGGCCGACTCGGCTCTCGTGCGTTGTCTTGGCGAACACGGTGATCGTTCGCGGCGAGATCGCCCGCTGGCTCGTCGCGCCGGCCGTTGCGATCAGCGCCAGTGAAACCAGCGCCGCGAGTGCGCCCGCGGTGAGGATCCTCTTCATCTGTACCTCCACCTCCCTGCTCGGGTTTGGTAGCTGCCTCCACCCTAGTCCAACCGGAGACCTGGCATGGTTCGCGTCCTGGGCGAGCTTGACGCAGAGCGGACGGTTGACCTACGCAACGGCTCGCACGTGATCGTCCGGCCGGTGCGCCGTGACGACAGGGACGCGATCCGCGATGCGTTCGAGCACCTCACCTCGGAGTCCCGCCACAGTCGCTTCCTCGGCCTGATGGACACGCTGAGCGAGGCGCAGCTCCGCTACCTGACGGAGATCGACCATCGCGAGCACGAGGCCCTCGTTGCCTTCGAAGCCGATGGACGCCGAGTGCTGGGCGTGGCCCGCTTCGTGCGTTCCGCGGACGACCCGAGGGTGGCGGAGGCCGCGGTGGTGGTCGCCGATGAGTGGCAGGGCGTGGGTCTTGGGACCGCGCTCTGCCGGCTCCTGGCCGATCGCGCTCGGGAGGAGGGCATCGAGCGCTTCGAGGCAACGCTCCTCGCGGGCAACGATCGCGTCCTCCACCTGCTCGGCGCGCTGGGCCCGTTGCGGGTCGTGAGCCGCGACGGGCCGACGATCACGGCCGAGGTCGGACTGCCGGCGCGGGGAGTGGGCGAGCACATGCGCGGCGTGCTGCGCACGGTGGCGAGGGGCGAGGCCGAGCTCGCTCCGCGGGAACCGCGGGACTGAGCCGCGCGCTCAGCTCTTGCCGGCGGTGACGTACTGCCTGGCGTCGCCGCGGTAGGCGAACGCGTGGGCCGCCAGCTTCGGGTTCGCGACGATCATCCGGCAGAAGGCCTCGACCACATCCGGGTCGAACTGCTTGCCCGCGAAGCGCCGCAGCTCTTCCAGCGCCTCCTCCTGTGACTGGGGCTTGCGGTACGGCCGATCCCCCGTGATCGCGTGGAAGGCCTTGCAGACGAAGATGATCCGCGCCGCGAGCGGGATCTCGTGGGCAGCGATGCCGTCTGGATAACCTTCCCCGTCCCAGCGCTCGTGGCTGGCGCGGACGATGCGGGCGACTGGCACCAGGGCGGGAGCGGAGGAGAGGATCCTGGCGCCGAGGATTGTCTGCTGGCGGACGATCTCCCACTCGTCCTCGTCGAGCGGCCCCGGCTTGTTGAGGATCGCGTCGGGGATCGCCACCTTGCCGATGTCGTGGAGCTCGGCCGCCTGCCCGAGCGTCAGGAGCTCCTGAGGATCGAGGCCCAGTTCGTGGCCAACGCCCAGCGCGAGCTCCCGGACCAGGACGACGTGCTCGCGAACGGCCGGCTGGCGCTCGAAGAGGGTGCGCAGGAGCACCGCCTTGGCCTGCCCTCCCGCCGACACGCGCCTGAAGTCCTTCTGCTGGTACATCCGCTGGTCGGCGACCGCCAGCGCATCGGCAACCGTTGTCGCCTCCGACGGAATCTGCACGGTTCCGAACGAGCTGCCGATCTCGAATCCCTCGCCCCGCTCGCCGAGCGCCATCGTGCACGCGGCCACCGCCGACGGGTCGCCGTCGGACGGCAGGAGGGCGCAGAACTCGTCGCCGCCGACGCGGTACGCCTCGCCGCCGGCGTTGCGGGCGCTCACCGCGAGGCGCCGGCCGAGCCGCGCCAGGAGGATGTCTCCGGCGGGGTGGCCGAACGTGTCGTTGTAGAGCTTGAACCCGTCGAGGTCGAAGAGCGTCAGGGACCTCGGGCTCGATAGCCCATTGGCGTCCGCCAGGTCCCGGTCCAGCTTGAGCCGGTTGCCGAGCCCGGTGAGCGGGTCGGTGCGGGTGCGCTCGAGCAGGCGCTGGTTCTCGATGAGGCCGAGGACGAGCCGCAGCGAGATGACGACGATGGAGCTCCAGATCAGGACCTCGGCGGCACGGACCTCGTTGAAGAGGCGCTCGTAGCCGCGCAGCGCGAACGCCACCGCGGCGAACAGCGCAGGGGCCGAGGCGAGCCACCACCCGCGCCGGACGCCTCGGGCGACGACGCGGTTCGGCTGCCAGGCGGCGAGCGCGACGAGGACCGCGGACGCGGGCCAGAGGAAGTCGAGAGTGCCGCCGTTGACGTATGTGCCCGCGGCCACCTGGTAGGAGTAGATGCCGTCGGCGACCGCGGCGACGGCGAGTGCCGCGACCAGCAGCGCCCACGCGCGGCTGACCCGCCAGCAGGTGACCGCGAGGACGGCGACCACGAAGCCGAGGAGGATCGTGTCGCCAAGCGGGTAGGCGAGCGGGATGGCGTTGTGCCAGGCGCTGCCGCCGAGCTTCTCGAGAACCGGGCTAAGCAGGAACTGGGTCGCGATCGCTGCGACGACGAGGCCGCCGCTGAGCCCGTCGAGCCAGCTGTTGCGGTTGACGGACCCGGTGGCGCGCAGGAGTAGAACCAGGCCCGCGCAGACCAGGGGGTAGTAGGCGAGGTAGAGGACGTCGGCCGGGGAGAAGCTCGGCGGGTTCGCGGCGTTCGCGATCACCGCGTTCCAGTAGATGTCGCCTCCGGCCGAGGACAGGAGGCCGAGGCCGATCAGCGCCCACGCGACACGCTCGCCGTTCCCGACCCGGACACGGGCAAGGCACAGAAGCCCGGCGCCGACCATGAGGCCGTCGTAGAGCCAGGTGTCGAAGAGCTTGCTGTTCGGGGTCCCGAGGCCGAAGATCGTGTGAGCACCGAAGATCGCGAGCCCTGCCACGAGCACGCCGAAGCACGCACGCAGGATCGGGCCGTGCCGCAATCCCGCTGCAGGCACGGGAACGCCGGACATCCTCGCCGCGGGTACTTGCATGTCCTTTGTATCGGCCTGTAGGCACGCGTTCTAAAGCCGTGACGCCTGATTGGCTACGGCGATTCGGTTAGTGGCGCTCCGGCCGTCTCGAGGACGAATTCGCGGACGAGCGTCGCGAGGCGGTCGGGCTGGTCGAGAGGCATGAACGTGTAGGAGTCCTCGACCGTCTCAAGGCGCGCCTGCGGGATCGCATCGGCGAGGCGCTTCCCGTACTCCAGCTTGAAGAAGCGGTCCTCGAGAGCCCAGGCGATCAGCGCCGGCCGGTCGAAGCGCTCGAGCTGCCGCGCGGCCTCGAGCGTGTACCGGTTGGAGATCCCGCGCAGGAGCTTGGCGGTGTCGCGCCGGATCGCGCGGTCATGCAGGACCAGGTCCACCCAGGCGCGCGTCAGCTCGTCGCTCAGCCCGTGCTTGGCGAGCCACCCGTAGGCGAGTGGCATGCGGCGCAGCGCGGCGAGGCGCATCGGCTGGGCGATCAAGTTGACCCCGCCGGGCACCCGCGCCACGAGCTCGAGGGCGTCGAGAACGCCGGCGACGATCGCGGCGAGCCCGGTCGGCGAGAGGTCGGCGTCGTTCCTCATGGCCTCGCGATGGGAGCCCAGCGGCAGCTCCGGGACGATGCAGCGATGATCGGCGCTCAGCGAGGCAACCACGGGGTCCCACAGCCGGCCGTCGGCGAGGAGGCCGTGGACGAAGACGAGCGGCGGGCCGCTACCGCGTTCCGTGTAGACGATTCGTCCGGCGGGGAGGTCGAGGGTGGAGGTGGTCATCGTGCGAGCCTTCCGATCTTCGAAGTAACGTACAGCGTGTACGTTTATAAACATACGTACAGCCTGAATGTCAAAGACGACGACCGACAGGAAGCGCACCCAAGCCGAGCGCACGGAGGCGACCCGAGCGGCCCTCATCGCCGCCGCGCGCACCCTGTTCGCGGAGCGCGGGTATGCCGCCGTCGCGATGGAGGGGGTGGTCGCGGCGGCCGGGGTCACGCGCGGCGCCCTCTACCACCACTTCCGCGGCAAGCGCGACCTGTTCGAGGCGGTCTTCGAGCTGGTGGAGCAGGAGATCACGGAGGACATCGCGGTCAAGGCCCTGACCGGGCGGGACCCGCTCGATGCGCTCCGCGCGGGTGCCCGCGCGTTCCTGGACCACTGCCTCGACCCGGAGATGCAGCGGATCGCCCTGCTCGACGCTCCGGCCGTCCTCGGCTGGGAGCGCTGGCGCGAGATCGGCGAGCGCTACGGGCTCGGGCTCACGGAGGCCACGCTTCAGGCCGGGATGGACGCCGGCGTGGTCGCACCGCTGCCGGCGAGGCCGCTGGCGCATCTCCTGATGGGCGCGCTCGACGAGGCGGCGATGGCGGTGGCGCGGGCGGGCGACCCGGAGGCCGCCCGCGAGGAGATGGTGGAGGTTCTCGACGGCCTCCTCGACGGCTTGACGGCCTAGCTACTATCGATCACGTGAAGACAGGAATTCATCCCGACTACGTGCTCTCGCACGTTCGTTGCTCGTGCGGCAACGAGTTCTACACGCGCTCCACCGAGCCGGAGCTCCACGTGGAGATCTGCTCGGAGTGCCACCCGTTCTACACCGGCAAGCAGAAGCTGGTCGACACCGGCGGCCGGGTGGAGCGCTTCCGCCGCCGTGCGGCGCGCAGCCGTCGCGGCTAGCCTCACAGGCACCATGAGGGAGGCGGAGACCACCGTCGGCGACCCGTCGGCGAACGGACGTCCATCCATTCAGGCCGAGGCGATGCCGGACGGCAAGCCCGTGGCCGATCGCGACGCGCCGGTGGGCGGCCAGGCAGTCCTCGAGGGCGTGATGATGCGCGGCGTCTCGACCTGGTCCGTCGCGGTTCGCAAGCCGAACGGCGAGATCGAGACCTCCTCCGAGCCGCTCGTGGCCTGGGGCAGCCGCCACCGCCTGCTGCGGATCCCCGTCGTCCGCGGCGTCGTCGCGCTCGTCGAGTCGATGAAGATCGGGTTCCGCGCGCTTGCGATCTCCGCCAACGCCCAGCTGGCCGAGGAAGAGGACCCCGAGCCGATCGGCGGCTTCACGTGGGGCTTCACGATCTTCCTGTCGCTCGCCCTGGCGATCGGCCTGTTCTTCGTCGTGCCCGTCGGCGTCACGAGCCTGATCAAGGACCAGCTCGGCTCCTCGGTCCTCTTCTGGCTCGTCGAGGGCGTCCTGCGGACGGCGATCTTCATCGGCTACCTGTGGCTGATCAGCCGGGTCGCGGACCTGCGGCGGGTCTTCGAGTACCACGGGGCCGAGCACAAGACGATCTCCTGCTTCGAGGCGGGCGACCGGCTCACGCCGGCGCGCGCCGAGACCTACTCGCGCCTGCACCCCCGCTGCGGCACCAGCTTCCTCCTCATCGTGATGGTGCTGGCGATCTTCGTGTTCGCCCCGATCGGCCTGCCCGCCTGGTACTGGCTGGTCGCCTCGCGGATCCTCGGGATCCCGCTGATCGCCGGGCTCTCCTACGAGGTCATCAAGCTGGCGGGCAAGTACCGGCGAAAGCGCTGGGTCCGGGCGCTGATGTGGCCCGGCCTCATGCTCCAGAACCTGACGACGCGCGAGCCCGACCGCGAGCAGCTCGCGGTGGCCATCGCGGCGCTCGAGGCCGTCCTCGCGGTTGAGAACCCCGAGGACGTCGCCGCAGGCGCCGACATCGAGATCGTCGCCTGAACCCTCAACCAACCCTCAAGGGGGTCTGACCCTCTTTAGGTTGTGACTAGAGCCGCGCCGACCGTCACAATCGAGCCATGATCGAGCAGCTCGTGGAGCAGGTGGAGGCGCGGTTCGCGGACCTCCAGGAGCAGATGTCCGACCCGGACGTCATCGGCGACCGTGATCGCTACGCCGCCGTGGGCCGCGAGTACCGCGAGCTCGAGCCGGCAAGCGAGCTCGCCGCGGAGTGGCGGCACCTGCAGGACGACCTGGCCGGGGCCAGGGAGCTCCTGGACGAGGACGGCGACGACCCCGAGCTGCGCAAGGTCGTCGAGGAGGCCCCGGGACGGCTTGCCGAGCTCGAGGAGCAGATTCGCCTCGCCATGGTCGAGCGGGACCCCAACGACGACAAGGACGTGATCGTCGAGATCCGTGCGGGCACCGGCGGCGACGAGGCCGCCCTCTTCGCCGGCGACCTCTTCAAGATGCTGACCCGCTACGCGGACGAGCGCGGGTTCAGCACGGAGGTCCTCTCCGAGTCCGACGCGGAGGTCGGCGGCTACAAGGAGGTGACGCTTGGCGTGCGCGGCGACGGCGCCTACTCGATCTTCAAGTACGAAGGCGGGACGCACCGCGTACAGCGCGTTCCAAAGACCGAGTCCCAGGGCAGGATTCACACCTCGACGGCGACCGTGGCCGTGCTGCCGGAGGCCGAGGAGGTCGACGTCGAGATCGATCCGAACGACCTGCAGGTCGACGTCTACCGCTCCTCGGGCCCGGGCGGGCAGTCGGTGAACACCACCGACTCGGCGGTGCGGATCACGCACAGACCGACCAACATCGTCGTCTCGATGCAGGACGAGAAGTCGCAGCTTCAGAACCGGGAGAAGGCGATGCGCGTGCTGCGCGCGCGGCTCTACGAGCGGGAGATGGCGCGCCAGCAGGCGGAGATTGCCGCAGACCGCCGCTCCCAGGTGGGAACGGGCGAGCGCTCGGAGAAGGTCCGCACTTACAACTACCCGCAGGGCAGGGTGACCGACCACCGCGTCAAGCACACCTCGCACGACCTCGAGGGAGTCCTCGGCGGAAACCTGCGCGACTTCACCGACGCGCTCGCCGCCGAGGAGAAGCGGGCGCGGCTCGAGGCGCAGACCGCACCCGAATGACGCCCGTCGCGGCCGGAACGGTGGCCGAGGCGCTGTCCGCAGCGCGTGACGCTCTGGGCGCCGCCGGCGTCGAGACGCCGCGGCTGGACTCCGAGGTGCTGCTGGCGCAGGTGCTCGGTGTCGACCGCGCGGCGCTTGTGACGAGCGGTGAGGAGGGGGTGGAGCCCGCCGCCGCGCGGACGTTCGGAGAGTGGGTGCGGCGACGGGTGAGGCGCGAGCCCGTCGCCTACATCGTCGGACGCAGGGGCTTTCGCCGGATCGAGCTCGCGGTCGACCGCCGCGTGCTGATTCCGCGGCCGGAGACGGAGCTGCTGGTGGAGGTGGCGCTGGAGCTCAGGCCGGCGAGCGTGCTGGACGTCGGGACGGGCTCTGGTGCGATCGCGCTGGCGGTTGCGGACGAGCTCGAGGCCGTCGAGGTGTCCGGGGTCGACACCAGCGCCGCGGCTGTCGGCGTCGCGCGGGCGAATGCCGAGCGGCTCGGTATGGGCGGCGAAGGGGGGATCACCTTCGAGGTCCTGGCGCCTTCTTTCGCGTATGGCGAAACAAAGCGCCAGGACCTGGTGGTTGCGAACCTCCCGTACATCCCGGACAAGGATTGGCCGACGCTCCCACCTGAGATCCGCGACTACGAGCCGCGCGAGGCGCTCCTCGGAGGTCCCGACGGCCTGGACCACATCCGCGCCCTCCTCGCTGCCCCTCCACCGTGCGGAGCGATCGCACTCGAGGTCGGAATTGACCAGGCGCCCGAGGTTGAGAGCCTGGTGACGGCCGCGGGCTTTCCGGACACCGAGCGCCGGCCGGACCTCGCCGGCATCGAGCGCGTCGTCGTCGGCCGGCGATGACCGAGGTCGTCTCGATCGAGCGCGACGGCTCTTCTGCCACCGTGGCCGCCCTGGAGAGAACGGTCCAGAACGGCGGCGTCGCGCTGTTTCCAGCCGACGGGCTCTACGGCCTGGCCTGCGACCCGCTGAACGCGGCTGCCATCGAGCGCATCCACGCCATCAAGGGCCGCGACGACGGCAAGCCCGCGGCCGTCATGTACTTCTCGGGGCTCGTCATGCGCGAGCTCCTCGGCGGGCTGGGGGAGCGGTCGGCCGCGGCGGTCGCGGCCCTGCTTCCTGGCCAGGTCACCCTCGTCGTCGCCAACCCGGAGCATCGCTACCCGCTCGCCTGCCGGGAGGACCTCGACCGCCTCGGCATCCGCCTCATCGCCGGCCCGCTCACGGGCGCCTCCTGCCCGATCTTTCAGACCAGCGCGAACCCGAGCGGCGGCCCCGCGCCCTGCTCCTTCGCCGACGTCGACCCGGAGATCCGCGGCGAGGTCGATCTTGCCATCGACGGCGGCGCGCTCACGGGCCTGCCGTCGACGGTCATCGACATCACCGGGCTGGACGCCGGCGGCGGGTTCCAGGTGCTCCGCGAGGGCGGGCTGCCGCTGGCGGACGTCGAGCGAGCGCTCGCGCCGATATCGTCGCGCGCGATATGAAGGTCGCGATCGGATCCGACCACGCGGGATTCGAGCTCAAGGAGTACCTGAAGCCCTTCCTGGCCGAGCTCGGGCACGAGGTCGTGGACATGGGCACGGACTCGACGGAGGCGGTCGACTACCCGCCGATCTGCGCCGGGGTCGCCCGCGAGGTGGTGGAGGGCCGCGCCGACCGCGGCATCGTCCTCGGTGGCTCGGGCCAGGGCGAGCAACTGTCCGCCAACAAGGTCAGGGGCGCCCGGGCCTCGCTCTGCAACGACCTCTACACGGCGCGCTTCGCGCGCCTCCACAACGACGCCAACGTCCTCGCGATGGGCGGCCGCGTCGTGGGCACTGGGCTCGCGGAGGAGATCGTGAGGACCTGGTTCGCGACCGAGTTCGAGGGCGGGCGGCACGCCCGCCGCGTCGCCCAGATCGCCGAGATCGAAGACGAGCGGTAGCGCTACGCGCTCAGCGCGGCGACGGCGCTGCGCTCGAAGAGCCGCCGGGCCTGCTCGATCTCCGGCGTCAGGCCGCGCTCGACCCACTCCAGGGAGAGGCCTTCGAGCCCGGCCACCAGAAAGACCGTGGCCGCCGGGATCCGCCGCTTCGGGACGCCGGCCTTGGCGAAGAAGTCGGCGAGCACCTCGCGCCAGCGCTGCTTGACCTCGCGCAGGACCGCGCGGACGTCGTCCTCGACCACGGACACGGCGTTCAGGTCGAAGTAGCTGCGGGCCAGGCGGACGTCGCGCGCGAGGATCGTCCAGACGCCGTCCACGGTTCCCTTGACGATCGCCTCGACCGTCTCGGCCTCGCCCAGGCCGTTTAGGACCTCGGCGGTGATCAGGTCGCCGAGGTCCCGCGCGACGGCGGAGACCAGACCCTGCTTGGAGCCGAAGTGGTAGGCGATCAGCGCCTTCGACTCGCCGGCCCGCACCGCGACCTTGGCCGTGGTCAGGCCGGCGTAGCCATCGGCCAGCAACGTCTCGAGACCCGCCGCGAGGATCCGCTCGCGCGCGCCCGTGGACGGCCGCCCGGGGCCGGGGCGGGGCGGGGCAACGGTCTTCTGGCTCAAGCGGGCGCTTCCTCGGCCAGCATCGCCGGGTCGAGGCCCATCGCCGCAAGCTTCTTCGAGAGCGCCTTCATGGCGTACGCGAAGATCTCGGACGAGTGGTAGAAGGGCGTCTCGAAGTCGTACGGGTCGTCCACCCACGGCGGGACGAAGACGAGCGGCGCGACCGGCAGGGTCTCCTTCAGGGTGTCCTGGATGATCTGCGCGTTCTTCGGGTCGGCCTTGATCGCGTCGGCGAGGAACTTCACGCCGAAGCCGACGTGGCGTGACTCGTCGCGGTTCACCGCGGTGAAGCCGGCGAGGAACCCGGGGAAGCGACCCCGTTCCTTCAGCGACTTGATCATGAAGCGGGCCGCGCTGAGGGCCAGGGTCCCCTCGATGACGATCATGTAGACGGTGATCCCCCGAACGAGGGCGCCGAAGTTCGTCGGGTCCTTGCGCAGATCCTCGGCGCACTCGTGGAGGATCCCATCGAAGAGCGTCCTCCAGTCGTCGTTGACGACGCCACGGTGCTCGTCGAGCTGCTTGGAGATCCCGTCGGGCGTGGAGCCGAAGACCTCCCGGTAGAAGCGGTCCCAGAAGACCACGTGCTTCGCCTCGTCGGCGATCTGCGTGGTCAGGAAGAGCTGCGCCTCCTTCTGGGGCACGGCGAGGGCGAACGGGATCAACTCCACCGTCACGCTGTTCTCGGCCACGAAGAACTCGGAGAACCCGAACTTGATGAACTGGCGCTCGTCGTCCGTGAAGCCGTCCGGGTCGGCCCACTGCTTGGCGTCCTCGGTGAAGTCGAAGTCCTCGGAGTTCCACTGCTGGCGCTGCCAGCGCGCGAAGAGCTTCTCGTAGGAGGGTGCGGCCTCGAGGATCCGGTCGAGGCCGGCCATGACCTTGTCGATGTCGGCGTCCATCAGGACGGACAGCGCCTCGTCCTCGGTCTTCAGCTCCGGGTTGCCGTTCGTGGTCGTGTCGACGGTGGCCATGGGTTCTCCTTCGCTCGGTGGGACGGCGAATACTTAACCGATCGTTCAGTAAATGTCAAGGTCGGAGTCGCCGAACGTCCCGGAAGACCCTCTATAGCCCGAACTCCGGGACGTTCGATGGGAAGTCGGCTCCGTCGGCGTCTCCCCTTAAGTTCTGTCACCCTCATTGCTCGACCGATCAGGAGCTCAGCGCGCATGAACGACCTCCCCGCCGACTTCCAGACCGCCCCGCTCGCCGAGGTCGACCCGGCCATCGCCGAGGTGCTCGAGCGCGAGCTGCATCGCCAGCAGAACACGCTCGAGATGATCGCCTCGGAGAACTTCGTGCCGCAGGCCGTGCTCGACGCCGCCGGCTCGGTGCTCACGAACAAGTACGCGGAGGGATATCCCGGCCGTCGCTACTACGGCGGCTGCGAGGAGGTCGACGTGGCCGAGCAGTTGGCGATCGACCGCGCGAAGGCCCTCTTCGGGGCCGAGCACGCCAACGTCCAGCCGCACGCCGGTGCGCAGGCCAACAACGCGGCCTACATGGCGATGCTGGACCCGGGCGACACGATCATGGGCATGGCCCTCGATCACGGAGGCCATCTCACGCACGGCATGAAGCTGAACGTCTCGGGGCGCCTCTACAACGTTGTCGCCTACCACGTGCGCCGCGAGGACCTGCTCGTCGACATGGAGGAGGTGGCGAGCCTCGCCGAGGAGCACCGGCCGAAGGTGATCGTGGCCGGCTGGTCCGCCTACCCGCGCCAGCTCGACTTCGCAGCCTTCCGCGAGATCGCCGACTCGGTCGGCGCGAAGCTGATGGTCGACATGGCGCACTTCGCCGGGCTCGTCGCCGCGGGCGAGCACCCCAATCCCGTCGAGCACGCGGACGTCGTGACCACGACGATCCACAAGACGCTTTGCGGCCCCCGCAGCGGGATGATCCTGTGCCGCGAGGAGCTTGCGAAGGACATGGACCGCTCGGTCTTCCCCGGCGAGCAGGGCGGCCCGCTCATGCACATCATCGCGGCCAAGGCCGTGGCCCTCGGGATCGCGGCGAGCGAGCCGTTCAGGGCGCGCCAGCGCCAGACCGTCGCGAACGCCCGAGCGTTTGGCGAGGCGCTCGTGGCGGGCGGCATCGACGTGCTCACCGGCGGTACCGACGTCCACCTCGTCCTCGTGGACCTCACGCCCACCGGCCTCGACGGCAAGACGGCGGAGACGCGCCTGGAGGAGGTCGGCATCACGGTCAACCGCAACGCGATCCCGTTCGACGAGCGCCCGCCGATGAACCCCTCGGGTCTGCGCATCGGCACCCCGGCGCTGACCACCCGCGGCCTGGTCGAGGACGACCTGCGCGAGATCGCCGACGTCGTCTGCGTCGCGCTCTCCGACCGCTTCGAGACGGAGCGCGACGCGCTGCGCGAGCGCACCGGGGCGCTCATGGAGCGCCACCCGCTCTACGCGCAGCTGGCCCCGGCGCCGGCCTAGCCGCCGGCGGCGACGCCCGCCGGCTCTAGTCTGCTGGCGTGCGTATCTGGGTCGACTGCACCGCCGCGGCCCACCCGCTCGTTCTGCGGCCGATCATCGAGCGCCTCGAGGCGGCCGGCCACGAGGTCGACGTCACGACTCGCGAGTACGGGCAGACGACCGGCATCCTCGACCGCCTGGGGATCCCCTACGAGACCTTCGGCACCCACGGCGGGGCGTCCACCGCGGCGAAGGCGGCCGCCCTGGCCCGGCGTAGCACAGCACTCGCCCGCTGGGCGTGGCCGCGGCGTTTCGGCCTTGCCCTGGCGCACGGCTCGGTGGACGCGGCAGCGGTCTCCGCCGTGCTGCGGATGCCCCTGGTCCAGATGCAGGACTACGAGCACGCCGGCCTCCAGCGCCAGCTCGCGTTCCGCGCGGCGCGCCGGGTCCTGGCTCCGGACGCGATCCCCGTCGAGGCGATGCGCAGGGCCGGGGCCGCCGAGCGCAAGCTCTTCCGCTACCCGGGCCTGAAGGAGGACTACTACCTCGCCGACTTCGAGGCGGACCGTGGCGTGCTTGCCGAGCTCGGCCTCGACGAGGGCAGCGTGATCGCCGTGGTCCGCCCGCCGCCGGAGACGTCGGCGTATCACGCCCCGAATTCCCTCTACGAGACGCTCCTCGACCGGCTGACCGCCACCGGCGGCATGCAGATCGTGCTGATCCCGCGGACCGCCGCGCAGGGCGAGCGGGCGCGGGCGAGGGGGGCCGACTCGCTCATCGTCCCAACGGCGGCAATCGACGCGCAGTCGCTCATCGCCCTTGCCGACGTGGTGGTGAGCGCGGGGGGCACGATGAACCGCGAGGCCGTGGCGCTCGGCACCCCGGTCTGGACGATCTTCAGCGGCGAGATGGGGGCGGTCGACGAGCGGCTCATCGAGGCCGGGTCGCTCGAGGTCCTCGAGCGTGCCGACCAGCTGCGCCTCGAAAAGCGCACCACCCCGGTCGGCCCGCGCACCCCGCGCGACGCCGGAATCCTCGCCGACGCCGTCCTGGGAGCGGCCTGAGGGTCCGTTACCCTCGCCCCGAGGTCGCCAAATGCTCGTCGACGGCAGGCCGCCACAGATCTACTCGCTGTACGCGTTTGTCGTCGCGCTCGTCATCGCGTGGCTGCTCGTGCCCGTGACCGAGCGCATCGCGCGGCGAATCGGGGCGATCGACATCCCGAAGGAGCGCAGCCTCCACACGGTGCCGACTCCGCGCCTCGGCGGCCTCGCGATGCTGGTGGGCGCGCTGGTGGCGGGCCTGCTCTTCCTGCCGTTCGTCGAGTCCACCCGCGCGATCCTCGGCGGGGCGCTCCTGATCGCGGTCATCGGCGTCGTCGACGACGTCCACGAGCTGCCGGCGGGCGTCAAGCTCGCCGGCCAGTTCGCGGCGGCGGCCATCCCGGTCTTCAACGGCGTATTCGTGGGCGAGTTCACCTTCCCGTTCGCCGGCAGCGTCGATCTCCGCACCATCCTGATCCACACCGCCCCCTGGCTGGGGAACATCAAGGCGGGACAGCTTCTGACGCTGGTCGGGCTGGTGGCGATGATGAACGTCATCAACCTGATCGACGGCGTCGACGGGCTCGCGGCCGGAGTCTGCGCGATCTCGGCGGCGACGCTCACGATCATCGCGCTCTCGCTCGATCGCACCGGCGCCGCGGTGGAGGCGGCGCTGACGGCGGGCGCCGCGCTGGGGTTCCTCCGCCACGGCTTCCCGCCGGCCTCGAGCTTCATGGGCGACACGGGGTCGAACCTCCTGGGTTACCTCCTGGGCATCACCGCGATCGAGGGAGCGCTGAAAACCAACGCCGTCGTGGCGCTCTTCCTGCCGCTGCTGATCCTCGCCGTGCCGATCCTCGACACCGGGTTCGTCGTGGCCAAGCGGATCAAGTACAAGCGGCCGATCTACGAGGCGGATCGCTGGCACTTCCACCACCGCATGGCCAACATCGGCTTCTCCCAGCGGCGGACGCTTGCCTACCTCTACGGCTGGGCGGGCGTGATGGCCGGGCTAGCCCTGGCCTTGCGCTACGTGCCCTACTCAGACGACCACGGCCACTTCCACACGGGATGGACCATCGTGATGCTCGGCTGCCTTCTCGCCGCCCTCGCGGCGAGCGTCTACCTCATCGTGGTGCTGGAGATCCTGAAGCTCCGCGGGGTGCGCTCGCGGCAGCTCTTCGGCCTGCGCGGGGAGGCGCCGTCGGAGGCCGAGCTCGACGCCGGCCTTGCCGCCGAGCTGGAAACCGGGACGTTCGAAACGGTGAACCCGCAGACCGGGACGTTCGAGGCCGTGAACCCCGAGACGGGGGAGTTCAGCCGCCCCGCGGACTGACCGGAAAACCTCGAGACAATCGGCTCGAGCGGCGGCTCCGGCCCCCGCGTGAGGCCTCGAGATTCGGCTATATTCGCCCTCCCGCTCGCGCCGGAAAGCTCTTCCCGGCTCGGGCGGATGTCCGTCCCACGCCCGCTCACCTTCGTGCCAGATCCAGACTTCTACTTCTTCGGCGACAACGAGGCCCCGCGACAGGGAGGCCGCAGGCGTCGCGACGGCGTCCGGCGCCCCTCGTTCGGCGGGCCGGAGACGCGTCGCAGCGGCGCGTGGCGGACGCGTCCGTCCTGTGAGACGAGGCTGAGCCGCCGAGCCGAGCGCCGGCGGCGCCGGCGAGCGTTCCCGTGTCGACGCTCGCTCTAGACGGCAGCGGCGCGCCGTCGGGAAACCGGGCCGTGTTCTCGCTGCGCTACCTCGACCTCTACGTCCTGGCGATCGCCTTGCCGGCGTTCATCGTCGCCGGCCTGCCGATGGTGGGCTACGCCGCGCTCGCCGCGGCGTGGCTGCTCCAGAGAGTGGTCCAGGTCTCCGCGGAGCGCCAGGCGAAGCGCGCCCTCGCTGACGGCGTTCGCAAGAACGCGGTGGGGCTGCTCGCGGGATCCGTCCTCGTGCGCCTCTGGATCGTCACCCTCGCCATCCTGCTCGTCGGCCTGCTGGGCACCCGCGAGGACGGTCTCGCCGCCGCGATCCTCGCCTTCGTGCTCGTTTCCTGCTCGCTGGGCAGCCGCGCGCTCACCGAGACCCTCGACGCGCCGGAGGCCGGAAAGTGAGCACGAAGAAGAAGGTCTTCATCGGGATCGGCGTCTATCTGCTGATCGTGATCATCCTCGGCGTCGCATTCGGGAGCAGCGGTAAGAACAACGAGTTCAAGCCGCAGAACGAGTTCAAGCTCGAGTCGTGGGTGCCGATCAACATCGCCGGCATCGATCTCAGCATCAACCGGGCCGTGCTCTACCTCGTGCTGGCGGGCGGGCTGACGATCCTCACGCTCACGCTCGTCGCTCGCAGCATGCAGCAGAAGCCCAACCGCGTTCAGACCGCGATGGAGCTGGCCTTCGACCTCACGCGCAACACGATCACCGGCGAGAACATGGAGACGCGCCTGGCGCTCAAGTGGTTCCCGTTCCTCGCGACGCTCTTCTTCTTCATCTGGTTCTCGAACATGCTCGGCTACATCCCGCTGCCGACCAACACCGGCGAGACGGTCGACATCTTCGGCATCGCCGTCCCCACGTTTGCGATCTACGCCGCGACCGCCAACATCTCGATCCCGCTGATCCTCACGATCATGGTGTGGATTGCCTACAACTTCGAGGGAATCAGGGTCCAGGGGCCGATCGCCTACTTCAAGAGCTGGCTGCCGCCGGGCCTCGAGGACATGAACCCGATCGGGAAGGCCGCGATCTTCATGATCGAGGTGATCTCGCACATGGTGCGGTTGATCTCGCTGTCGGTCCGGCTCTTCGCCAACATCCTCGCCGGCCACCTTCTGATCCTGTTCATGGCCGGCGGCCTGGCCGTCTTGCTCGGTGTGGCCGCGCTCGGCGCGCTGACCTTCCCGATGGCCTTTGCGTTCTTCATCTTCGAGGTCGTGCTGATCGCGACCCTTCAGGCGTTCATCTTCTCGATCCTCGCCGCGATCTACCTGGGCGCGGCAACTTCCGCCACTCACTAGAAAAGGAGTCCCCAAGAATGGTCCACCTACTGACGTTGGCCGCTTCCAGCGGCGTCACGGATACCGGCATCGCGAATGCCGGCAAGGCGATTGCGCTTGGAGTCGGCGCCGGCCTGGGCTCGATCGGAGCCGGAATCGGCATCGGCATCATCTTCGGCAAGGAGATCGAGTCCGTTGCGCGTCAGCCCGAGATGAAGGGCGAGCTCCAGTCCATCCGCTGGCTCGGCTTCGCGCTCACCGAGGCTGTCGCCTTCTACACGTTCATCTTCGGACTGATCGCGTACTTCCTGACGCCGTCTTGATTCCGGTTCCGCACATCGCCGGGATGCTCCCGGTCGCCGACTCGAGCGGCAGCTTCCTCGTCTCGCCCGCCCTGGGGCTGATGATCTGGACGCTGATCGTCTTCGGGCTCACGATGTTCGTGCTGGGGCGCTGGGCGTTCCCGAGGATCGGCGAGGAGCTCGACAAGCGGGCCAACGCGATTCGCGACAACATCGAGGCGTCCGAGCGTCAGCGCAAGGAGGCGGAGGACATCCTCGCCGAGTACCGGCAGCGCCTCTCGGAGGCGCGCGAGCAGGCCGATGACATCGTCGCGCGGGCGAGAAAGGCCTCGGAGGCCGCCCTGGCGAACGCGACCGCGTCGGGCAAGGCCAAGCGCGAGGAGCTCGTCGCCGCCGCGCGCGCCGACATCGAGATGGAGACGCGCCGGTCGCTCGAGAAGATCCGCAACGAGGTGGCGGACCTCACCGTGCTCGCGACCGAGAAGGTCACCCGCAAGAGCCTCGACGAGGCAGACCACGAGAAGCTGATCCAGGACGCCCTGTCCGAGGTCGACTTCTCAGCATTGGCAGGAAACGACGAGTGACCCGACCTGCGACAGACCCCCGCGGCGCGGACGCGGGAGCAGCATCAAATGCACGCGGCGTAGCCGCATGCAAGGTGTGTCCGCGGGAGCGGAGCAGTCGCGGGGAGTTGATCTGTCTGCGGGAGCGGAGCAACCGCGGGGAGTTCTTTTAGATGGAGGAGATCGCGCGTGTCTACGCCGACGCCCTGTTCGAGGTCGGCAAGGAGCGGGACAACCTGGACGAGCTGCGCGAGCAGCTCGGCCAGTTCGCCGACGCGCTCAACGACAGCCACGACATGCGCGTGTTCTTCTTCAGTCCCTACTTCTCCTCGCAGGAGAAGCGGGACGGCCTCGAGCAGGCGGTCTCGGGCGCCGAGCCCGAGTTCGAGAACTTCCTCGAGCTGCTCGCCGACAAGCACCGGATGCCGGCGCTCTTCTCGATCCGAAGGGCGTTCGACGAGCTGTGGTCGAAGGAGCGCCGGCGCCTCGGCGTCACGGTCACGAGCGCCGTCGAGCTCGACCCGAAGGTCGTCGAGATGGTCGGCGACGAGATCGAGAAGCAGACCGGGCAGGAGATCGACCTCGAGGCGGTGGTGGACGAGGAGGTCCTCGGCGGCCTCGTGTTGCAGGTTGGCAACAGAGTGCTCGACGCGAGCGTACGGGCGAAGCTCGAGCGACTGCGCAAGGAACTGACGAGTGTGTGATTTGAGGATCTTTAGATCCGAAAGCAGCATGTAAGGACGCCGAAGGCGTCCGCAAGAGATCTTGAACAAGCGAATGCACCCAAAGGAGCCCACCTAGATGGAGATCAGGCCAGACGAGATCGGGACGATCCTGCGCGAGCGCATCGAGGGCCTCGAGGAGGGCACCACGGACCTCTCCGAGGTCGGAACGGTGCTCTCCGTCGCCGACGGCATCGCGCGCGTCCACGGGCTCGACAACTGCATGTCGCTCGAGATGCTCGAGCTGCCTCACGACGTGACCGGCCTCGCCCTCAACCTCGAGCGCGAGAACGTCGGCACCGTGCTGTTCGGCGACTGGGACAAGATCGTCGAGGGCGACACCGTCAAGCGCACGGGGCGCCTGCTCGAGATCCCGGTCGGCGACGAGCTCCTGGGCCGCATGGTCGACCCGCTCGGCCGCCCGCTCGACGATCGCGGCGAGATCAACGCCTCGCACAGGCGCCCCGCGGAGTTCAAGGCGCCGGGCATCGTTCAGCGCCAGCCCGTGACCGAGCCGGTCCAGACCGGCCTGAAGGCGATCGACGGGATGATCCCGATCGGCCGTGGCCAGCGCGAGCTGATCATCGGCGACCGCCAGACGGGCAAGACCGCGGTCGCGCTCGACACGATCATCAACAACCGCGACAAGGACCTGGCGTGCATCTACGTGGCGATCGGCCAGCGGATGTCGACGGTCGTCGCCGTCAAGGAGATGCTCGAGGAGAACAACGCGATGGAGAACACGATCATCGTGGCCGCTCCCGCCGACGAGGCCGCGCCGATCAAGTTCATCGCACCGTACGCGGGGTGCACGATGGGCGAGCACTTCCTCTACAACGGCAAGCACGCCCTCTGCGTCTACGACGACCTGACGAAGCACGCGTTCGCCTACCGGCAGATGTCACTGCTCCTGCGCCGCCCGCCGGGGCGCGAGGCCTACCCGGGTGACGTGTTCTACCTGCACTCGCGGCTCCTGGAGCGGGCGGTGAAGCTGAACGACGACCTGGGCGGCGGCTCGCTGACGGCGCTGCCGATCATCGAGACCCAAGCAAACGACGTCTCGGCCTACATCCCGACGAACGTCATCTCGATCACCGACGGGCAGATCTTCCTGGAGTCGGACCTCTTCTATAAGGGCGTTCGCCCGGCGATCAACGTCGGCATCTCCGTTTCGCGCGTGGGCGGCAACGCGCAGACGAAGGCGATGAAGAAGGTGGCCGGCAAGCTGCGCCTCGACCTCTCGCAGTACCGCGACCTCGAGGCGTTCGCCCAGTTCGGCTCCGAGCTCGATCCCGACACCCAGCGCTCCCTCGCCCGTGGCGAGCGGCTCGTGGAGATGCTGAACCAGAAGGAGCGCCGCCCGCTCGAGGTCGGCGACCAGGTCGCCTCGATCTACGCCGGCACGTCCGGGCTGCTCGACCGCATCAAGACGGAGCGCGTCCCGGAGTTCCTTGAGCGCATGCTCGAGCGCCTGCACGCCGAGAACAAGGAGCTGATCCAGGGGATCACCGACGAGGGCAAGCTCGCCGACGAGGAGGAGGAGAAGCTGGAATCGGCGATCGCCGATGCGATCGACGACTTCGGCCCCGACTTCGACAAGGAGGGCAACCCGCTCGAGGAGGGCGAGTCCGACCGCGTCCGCGACGAGGGCGAGCGCGAGGCTCCGGCCCGGACGGAGTCCGACGAGGACGCGGGGTCTGACCCCGAAGCCGACGACGAGTGGGATGACGTGGACGAGTCAGGGGGTCTGACCCCACTGACGACACCGAGACCGAGGGGTCCGACTCCTCCGCCGAGGCCGAGGAGGCGAAGACATAGCCACCCAGAAGGAAGTCAAGAACCGAATCTCCTCGGTCAAGAACATCCACAAGATCACGCGGGCCATGGAGATGGTCGCGGCCGCGCGGCTGCGTCGCGCCGAGCAGCGCATCGAGGCCCTGCGGCCCTACGCCCAGGCGATCCGCAAGATGACCCAGCAGGTGGCGGACGCCGCTCCCGAGAAGGTGGAGGGCGTCCCCCTGCTCGAGAAGCGCGAGAACCCGAAGAAGGTCGCCCTTCTGCTGGTCACCGGCGACCGCGGCCTGGCCGGCTCGTTCAACACGCAGATCATTCGCGAGGGGATACGCCTGCGGCGTGAGTTCGAGGGTGAGGGTGCGCAGGTCGTCTACTCCGCCGTCGGCCGTCGCGGCAACTCCACGCTGAGGTTCCGCGGCGAGGAGGTGGAGCACTCCTACGTCGGCTTCACGGACCGGCCAGCCTTTACCGACGCTCGGAAGATCTCGCGGGACCTGATTGCGGCGTTCATCGACGGTGACGTCGACGAGGTCGACATCGTCTACAACCGCTTCCAGTCGCCGCTGACCCAGTACGTGCGCCGCCAGCGCCTGCTGCCCCTCGACCAGGCTGAGGTGTTCGGCGAGGGAATCGGCGCGGAGCCGGAGCCCGAGGACTCGGAGTTGGTCGAGGCGCACCGCCGCGCCCTCTGGGTTTACGAGCCGGAGGCGGAGGAGATCCTCCAGCCGCTCTTCGAGGAGTACGTTGACCTCTCCATCTACCGGGCGCTGCTGGAGTCGGCGGCCTCGGAGCACGGAGCGCGCATGACCGCGATGCGCAACGCCGCGGAGAACGCGGACGACATGATCGACCGCCTGACGCTGGAGATGAACCGCGTCCGGCAGGCGGAGATCACGCAGGAGATTCTTGAAGTAGTGGCCGGTGCCGAGGCGCTGGGGTGAGGTTTTTTGAGTTGAAGGAGACGAATGGCTGACGAAAACGGCAACTCGAGCAACGGAAGCGGAGGCGGGAAGACCGGCACCGTCGAGCAGGTGACCGGTGTGGTCGTTGACGCGTCCTTCCCCGAGGGGGGACTGCCCGAGATCTACCACGCCCTCGAGATCGATCTCGATCGAGGCGACGGCGAGGAGCCCACCAACCTCGTACTCGAGGTCCAGCAGCATCTCGGCGACGAGCGCGTTCGCGCGGTGGCCATGGACGCCACCGACGGCCTGCGGCGGGGCCAGGAGGTCAGGGACACGGGCTCGCCGATCACGGTCCCCGTCGGCGAGGAGACGCTCGGCAGGATCTTCAACCTGCTGGGCGATCCGATCGACATGGGCGATCCCGTCCAGGGCGACGACCGCTGGCCGATCCACAGGCCGGCCCCGAACGTGGAGGACCTGGCGCCGACGGCCGAGATCCTCGAGACCGGCATCAAGGTCATCGACCTCCTTGCCCCCTACGCCAAGGGCGGGAAGGTCGGCCTGTTCGGCGGCGCGGGCGTCGGCAAGACGGTCCTGATCCAGGAGCTCATCCGCAACATCGCGGAGGAGCACGAGGGCCTCTCGGCGTTCTGCGGCGTCGGCGAGCGCTCCCGCGAGGGCAACGACCTCTGGCTCGAGATGAAGGAGTCGGGCGTCATCGACAAGACGATGCTCGTGTTCGGCCAGATGAACGAGCCCCCGGGCGCGCGCCTTCGCGTCGCCCTCTCCGGGCTGACGATGGCGGAGTACTTCCGCGAGACGTCGGGCCAGGACGTGCTGCTCTTCATCGACAACATCTTCCGGTTCGTCCAGGCGGGCTCCGAGGTCTCGGCGCTCCTCGGGCGCATGCCCTCGGCCGTCGGCTACCAGCCGACGCTGGAGACCGAGATGGGTGGCCTGCAGGAGCGGATCACGTCCACTCACAAGGGATCGGTCACGTCGATCCAGGCGGTCTACGTCCCCGCGGACGACCTCACCGACCCGGCCCCGGCGTCGGTGTTCGCCCACCTGAACGCGACCACGACGCTGTCGCGGGCGATCTCGGAGAAGGGGATCTACCCGGCGGTCGACCCGCTCGACTCGACGTCGACGATCCTGAAGCCCGAGGTCCTGGGCGACGACCACTACAACACGGCGACCGAGGTCCAGGAGGTGCTCCAGCGCTACAAGGAGCTCCAGGACATCATCGCGATCCTCGGGATCGACGAGCTCTCCGACGAGGACCGCACGGTAGTCGGGCGCGCCCGCAAGATCGAGCGGTTCCTCAGCCAGCCGTTCTTCGTGGCGGAGCAGTTCACCGGCCGCGAGGGCACCTACGTTCCGGTCGAGGAGACCGTGCGCGGATTCCGCGAGATCCTCGACGGCAACCACGACGAGCTGTCCGAGAGCGCCTTCTACCTCAAGGGCACGATCGACCAGGTCGTCGAGGACAGCAAGAGCTGAGGGCCCATGGCGCACCCTCCGTTCGAAGTCCACGTGCTCACCCCGGACGGCGACGTCTACGAGGGCGAGGTGGAGCAGCTCACGACGCGGACCGGCGTTGGCGAGGTCGGGATCCTCGCCCACCACGTGCCGATGCTCGCGCGACTCGTCCCGGCCGAGCTGCGGCTCCTGGTCGACGGGGAGACCAAGCGCTGGGCGCAGGGCGAGGGCTGGCTGGAGGTGTTCGCAAACGAGGCCAGGGTCCTGATCACGGAGGCGATCCCGCCGGACGAGCTCGAGGTCTCCGCGCTTCGCGACCGGCTGACGGCTGCCGAGAAGGAGCGCGACGAGGCCGAGGCGGGCTCGGCCGCACGCGACCAGGCCGAGCGCGAGGTCGCGCGGGCCGAGGCGTTCATCAAGATCGCCGAGAGCTCCTAGTTCTGAGTTCGACGGGGGTCAGACCCTTGTACGACCACACTACGGGCCTCCGGGCGCTACGGGTCTGACCCCCGACATACTTACCCGGTGGACGAACGTCTCCTTGCCGAGCGGCTGATCGGCTACGACAGCTCGAACGCGGACGGGGTGAAGCTCTGCGCCGGCTTCGTCAAGGGCTGGCTGGACGCGCGCGAGATCACGACGCGCCAGCTCGCGGTGCGTGGGCTGCCGGTGCTGGTCGCGGACGTCGGCCCTGAGGACGCCCCGCTCACCGTCCTGCTGCACGGTCACCTGGACGTCGTCCCGGCGCGGGAAGAGCAGTTCGAGCCCACGCTCGAGGGCGACCGCCTCTTCGGCCGCGGCGCCTACGACATGAAGGGCGCCGTCGCGGCGCTGCTGCTGGCCCTGGCCGACCTCCGTTCCCAGGACCAGGTCAGGGTGCGCCTGGGGGTCGTTCCCGACGAGGAGTCCGAGGAGGAGGACGACCGCGGCGGGGACCTGCTGGTGGCCGAGGGGTTCAGCGGCGACTTCGCGATCACCGGCGAGCCCACCGACATGCACGTGGGGGTGGCGGCGAAGGGCGTGTTCGCGATGCGCATCGAGGTCGCGGGCCGGGCCGCCCACGGCGCCACCCCCTGGCTGGGCGAGAACGCGATTCTGCGGGCGATCGAGATATTTCGGAAGATCGAGTCGCTACCGTTTGCGTCGCAAGGCTCGGAGTTGTTCGACCGCCCCTCGATCAACCTTGGCCGGATCTGGGGAGGCGACGCGCTGAACAAGGTGCCCGACTTGGCTGTGATCGACGTTGACGTTCGCCACCTGCCGGAGCAGGACCCGGAAGCGATCCTCGAGGAGGTCCGCACCGTGCCGGGTGCCAACGTGGTCTCGACTTTCCGCCGGCCGCACGCGCTGGTCGACCCGGACCTGGTCTTCGTCCGCGCCCTCTGCGAGGCGGCCGGCCGCCATCACGCCGAGGGCGTGACGAGCGTCGGTCGCGACGGGGCCTCGGACGCCGTCTCCTTCCTGCGGGCGGGGATTCCGGCGGTTGAGTTCGGCCCGATCGGCGGCGGGCATCACGGGCCGGAGGAGTGGGTCTCGGTCGAGTCCCTCGCGGAGTACCGGCGCACCATCGTCGACTTCGTCGGCGAGCTCCCGGGCCGCCTGGCGGCGGACGGAGGACTTCCGGCGTGACCGACGACCGGAACCCGACGAGCGATCACGAGGAGGTCGCGGGGCAGGACGACGGCGCCGACTCGCGCCCGCCCGCGCCCTCGACCTTCGCCGGCCGCCGCGCCCAGGAGGCCGCGGAGGACGGGAGCGGGGACGAGGCGCGTCCGCGCGTGACGGACGAGATCGAGGCCATCAAGAGGGCCATCGCCGAGCGGGCGGACGATGGCCTCGCGGACATGCCCAAGCAGGAGCCGCCCGAGGCTCCGGGGGCCGAGGACCCGGCCGGCGAGCACGAGTGGGCGGAGTCCGAGCCGGAGCCCGCGGCCGACCCGGAGCCCGAGGCCGCGGCGCCGCCCGCCACCAAGCCGGGCGAGACCATCGAGACGGACACGCTCGTGCACAGCGACCAGGAGGCGGCCCAGGAGGCCGCGCTCGAAGCCGTGCGCGCCAGGGCCGCCGCGCACGAGGCGAAGCAGGCCTCGATGCCGCCCCCGGCCACGGCAGCCGGCGCCGCCGCGGCCGGAGCTGGCGGGGCGGCGGCCCCGCCAGCGGCTCCGCCCACGGCGGTTGCGAGCGGCCCCCCGCGGCCTCCAGCGCGGCCTGCCGCCGTCGACGTGGGGAAGGCGCCGAAGGGGCGACTCTGGCTTCGCTTCCTGGCCGGCGCCATCCTGATCGTCGTCTCCATGGCAAGCGCGACGGCGGTGAGCGGGCTGGTGCTCGCGTCGAAGCTCGCGAACGGCCTGGCCGGCCTCAACAGCGTCCAGCGCCAGCTGACGGCCGTCGACCCGGGACAGCCGCAGACGATCCTCATCCTCGGCTCCGACAAGCGCCCCGGCGAGGGCGACCGCGGTCGTTCGGACACGACCATCCTCCTGCGGGTCGACGGTGGCGACGATCCCAACATCAACCTGCTCTCGATCCCGCGCGATCTCAGGGTCGACATCCCGGGCTACGGGACGGACAAGTTCAACGCGGCGTACAGCTACGGCGGCCCGAAGCTGACGACCGAGACCGTCAAGCAGCTGACCGGGCTGCCGATCAACGTCGTCGTCAACATCAACTTCACCGGCTTCGCCGACGCGGTCAACGAGATCGGCTGCGTGTACGTGGACGTCGACCACCACTACTACCACTCGAACGTCGGCCTGTCCGCCGAGGAGCAGTACTCGGAGATCGACATCCCCTCGGGCTACCAGCGGATGTGCGGCTTCAACGCCCTCTCCTACGTGCGCTACCGCCACGACGACAACGACCTGGTGCGGTCGGCGCGCCAGCAGGCCTTCCTGCGCGAGGCGCGCGCCCAGGTGCCGATCAGCCGGTTCCTCAACGACTACAACGGCCTGATCGACATCTTCACCAAGTACACGACGTCCACGATTCGAGGGACCTCGCAGCTGATCGGCCTGGCCAACTTGTTCCTCAGCGCCCGCAGCGCCCCGATCAAGGAGATCCACTTCCCCGGCGACGTCGGCGACGCGACCTCCACCTACGTGACGGCCTCCCACTCGGCCGTTCAGAAGACGGTCCAGGAGTTCCTCGGCGAGACGCCGTCGCCGGCTCCCTCCACCGCCGGCGGCGCGAGCAAGCACGCGAGGAAGAAGAGCCACCAGGCGTCGCGGCCGCAGTCGAACCTGACTCCCCAGTCGTCGAACGCGCTGGTCGACGCCTCCTCGTCCGGCCACGACGCGGCGGCCTACGCGCTCAAGACGACGCCGGTGCACGGCAACGGCAAGCCCACGGGCGTCCCCGTCTACTACCCGACGCAGCTGCCGCCGGGGGCCCAGTTCCTGACGCCCGCGATCGACGGCGACACCAGCAACACCCGCGGCCTCACGATCGACGGCGGCAACGGGCATGCGTACTTCGGCTACAAGATCGTGGCCGACATCCAGTACGGGTACACGTCGTACTTCGGCGTCTCCGGCACCAACTGGACGGACGCTCCGATCCTCGACAACCCGTCCGAGACGAAGACCGTCGACGGGCGTGAGTACGACCTCTACTACGACAACGGCAGGCTGCGGCAGGTGGCCTTCAGGGAGGGCAACTACGCCTACTGGGTGGAGAACGACCTGCTCGAGACCCTGACGGCGGACCAGATGATGGGCATGGCCGAGTCGATGACCAAGTACACCCCGTAGCAGGCGCTCAACCCGTACTCTCCCGCGCCATGTCTGAGCGCGCCCCCGTGGGAGTTGTCGGCGTCGGATGGGTGGGCCTGGTCACGGCGACCTGCTTCGCGGACCTCGGCAACGAGGTCGTCGCCCTCGACATCCTGAGCGAGAAGATCGACGCGCTGAACCGCGGGGAGGTGCCGTTCCACGAGCCGGGGATCGCCGAGCTCCTGGAGCGCAACCGCGACCGCCTGACGTTCACCACGGACATGTCCGCGATGCTGGAGCGGGCGCAGCTTCTCTTCTGCTGCGTGGACACGCCCCCGACGTACTCCGGCGACGCCGACCTGTCCAGGGTGCAGGCCGTGGTCGGCGGCCTGTCCGGAGACGGTGGCCACACGCTCGTCATGAAGAGCACGGTTCCGGCCGGCACCGGAGCCTCGATCAGGCGCGAGGTCCCGTCGCTCCCCTACGTCTCGTGTCCCGAGTTCCTGAAGGAGGGGACGGCCGTCGCGGACTTCATGCACCCCGACCGCGTCGTCATCGGGGCCGACCCCGGTGACGAGGCGTCGGCGGACGCCGTGGCGCAGCTCTACGCGCCGCTCGGCGGCGAGATCGTGCGCACGGACGTCGCCTCCGCGGAGATGATCAAGCTCGCCGCCAACGCGTTCCTGGCCACGAAGATCTCGTTCATCAACGAGATCGCCAACGTCTGCGAGGAGGTCGGCGCCGACGTCACCGAGGTCGCGCGCGGCATGGGGCTCGACCAGCGCATCGGCCCGAGCTTCCTGAAGGCGGGAATCGGCTACGGGGGGAGCTGTTTCCCAAAGGACGTGAGCGCCCTCAAGCAGCTGGCCGGCAACACGGGGTACCACTTCCAGCTCCTCAACTCGGTCATCGAGGTCAACGAGCTTCAGAAGCGGCGCGTGATCAGCAAGCTGACCAAGCACCTCGGCTCGCTCGCCGGCAAGCGCGTTGCGCTGCTCGGTCTCTCCTTCAAGCCGGACACCGACGACATGCGCGAGGCCTCGAGCCTGGTCCTGTCCGCCCGGCTGCAGGGGGAGGGGGCAGAGGTGGTGGCGTTCGACCCCGTCGCCGAGGATCGCGCCCGCGAGCTCCTGCCCAACGTCGCCCTCGAGGACTCCGCGGAGGCGGCGCTGGCCGGCGCCGACGCCGTCGTGCTCGTGACCGAGTGGGGCGAGTTCGCCGAGCTCGACTGGGCCGCGCTCGCGGCCACCATGGCAACGCCGCTAATCGTCGACGGACGCAACTTCCTCGACTCCGAGGTCCTGCGCCGGGCGGGGTTCACCTACGAGGGGATCGGGCGGCCGGCGCCCGCGCGGGGCTGATGCAGGCGCTGGTCCTGGTCGGCGGCGAGGGAACTCGACTGCGTCCACTGACCCTGACCCAGCCCAAGCCGGCGGTTCAGCTCGTCGACCGCCCGTTCATCCGCTTCATGGTCGACTGGCTGGCGCGTCACGGCGTCGACGACGTCGTCATGGCCTGCGGGTTCCGGGCGGAGCTGCTGGAGGCCGCGCTCGGCGAGCGCACCGAGACGGGCGTGGAGATCCGCTACGTCTCCGAGGACCAGCCGCTCGGGACCGCCGGGCCGATCCGCCTCGCGGCGGACTCGGGGCTTCTGGGCGACCGCTTCATGGTGCTGAACGGAGACGTCCTGACCGACCTCGATCTATCGGCTTTGCAGGCATTTCACGCCGAGCGCGCGGCCGTTGCCTCGCTCGCCCTCTACCCGGTCGACGATCCGACCTCGTACGGGCTGGTGCGCACCGACGACGCGGGCGCCGTCGAGGGGTTTCTCGAGAAGCCGGACCCGTCCGAGATCGACACGGACCAGATCAACGCCGGGGCGTACGTCCTCGACCGCGCGATCGTCGACCTGATCCCAGCCGGCCAGGCGGTGTCGATCGAACGCGACGTCTTCCCGCGCCTCGTCGGCCAGGGCCTCTTCGGACTCCGGCTCGAGGGCTACTGGATGGACATCGGCACCCCGGAGCGCTACCTCCAGGCGAGCTGGGACATCATCGAGGGACGCGTCGAGTCGGACGTGGAGACCCCGGGCTCGGGGCCGTTCGTGGCCGCCGGCGCCGAGGTCGCGGCGGACGCGTCCGTCGGCGCCCGGGCAGTCGTGGGTGCCGGTGCGCGGGTCGCATCGGGGGCGAGCGTCGAGGAGTCGGTCCTGCTGTCGGGAGTGCGAATGGGCGAGCGCGCGTCGGTAACCGGTTCGATCGTCGCCCAGGACGTCGAGGTCGGACCGGGTGCCAGCATCGGCACCGGCTCGATCGTCGGCGAGGGCGCCGTCATCGGCGCCGGCGAAGAGATCGCCGCCGGCTCCCGCGTGGACCCCGCCGCGGAGGCGGTGACATGACCGCGCCGGGCGATCCACTCGCCGCGATCCGCGAGGTAGATCCCGCCGGGGAGCTCGATCATGCGCTCGCCCTTCCCGACCACCTCGAGGATGCGCTCTGGCGCGTCGAGTCGGCCCGGCTCGAGCGCTCGGACTCGTCCGGCCTCGTCGTCTGCGGGATGGGCGGCTCCGCGATCGGCGCGGACCTCGCGAAGGCCGCGATCGGCGAGCGGCTGACCCGCCCGTTCACGACCGTCCGGGGCTACGCGCCGCCGCCCTGGATCGATCCCGGCAACGCCTTCCTGTGCTCGAGCTACTCGGGCGACACCGAGGAGACGCTGGCCTGCTTCGCGGCCGCCGAGGCGCTCGGGGCTCGGCGCATCGTGGCGACGACGGGGGGCGCGCTTGCCGCCGCGGCGCGCGCGGACGACAGCCCCGTGATCGGCATCCCCTCGGGCATGCAGCCGCGCGCCGCCGTGGGCTACACGTTCGTGATCGCCGCGGAGGTCGCGGCGGCGGTCGGGGTCGCCGACGGGGTTCGCACCGACATCGACGGCGCCTCCTCGCATCTCGCCGCCGCCCGCGACTCCCTCGCGGCCCGCGCAGCAGAGATCGCCGCCGCGACCGACGGCGCGATTCCCGTGATCTTCGGCGCGGATCTGACCGCGCCCGTGGCGACGCGCTGGAAGTCGCAGTTCAACGAGAACTCGAAATGGCCCGCGTTCGCCGCCGAGCTGCCCGAGGCCGACCACAACGAGATCGTCGGCTGGTCGGAGGGCCTGGACGTGCCCCTCGCCGCGGTGATGCTCACGGATTGCGACCAGCATCCCCGCATCCGGCGGCGCTTCGAGCTGACGGCCGAGCTGATCGGCCCGGCCGCGCAGGCGGTTGTGAGCGTCGAGTCCGAGGGCAGGAGCCGCGTGGAGCGGCTGCTGTGGACCGTGATGCTCGGCGACCTCGTCTCTCTGCAGCTCGCCGCGCGCCGCGGCGTCGACCCGTCGGAGATCGCGGTGCTGAACACGCTCAAGGAGGAGCTGGCGAAGAGCGGCTAGGGCCCCCGTCGTTCGGCGGGAGTTAGGTGTCGTCGTCGCCCGGCCGGCGGCGTGATCGCTTCACATCGCTGCGGCGCCGCTTGGTAGCGAGGCGCCGCTCCTTCGCCGTGCGGCTCGGGCGCGTGTCGCGGCGAGGCTTCCGGCGGTGCAGCGCGGCGCGCAGCTTCTCCGTGAGGCGCTCGAGCGCGAGCTCGCGGTTGCGGGCCTGGCTGCGCGCGTCCTGGGCGATCGCGGTGACCTGCCGGCCGTGCCGGCGGCGCAGCCGCTCGCGCTCGTCCGGGCCGAGGGCCCGCGACGCCTCGACGTCGAAGCTCGCCTCGATTCGCGACGCGGTCACGTTCGCATGCTGGCCGCCCGGGCCGGATGACCGGCTCGCGCGGACCTCGACCTCGCTCAGCGGAATGGTCAGGCTCGGGGTGACTCGTAGGCCGTCGTCCATGTCGCGGACGTTAGCCCGCGAGCGGCTCCGATCGATCTGCTTAGATTTCCCTACCAGGGAAAGGAGGTGGTCCTAATTGATTGACAGTACTTGCGGGACTCTGGAGGTGCCCGGCCGCTAGGCCAGACACGTGGCTGGATCCGCCTGGCGAATCCAACCCGGGACACCCTCGCCATCGCCGCCGGAGCTTGTCCCCCCGGCACTCGAGGCGATGCGAGCCAAGTCCAGCCGTTTGTAACGAGGGGCGCTCCGCTTGAGGGGCGCCCCTCGTCTTTCATCTCTTTAACTTAGGCCGCGATGAGAGCGATGGTCATGGCCGCAGGGCTGGGAACGCGGCTGCGCCCGCTGACCTACGAGATCCCGAAGCCGCTTGTCCCGGTGGCCAACCGCCCGGTCATCCAGCACATCCTTCGCCGGCTTGGCGCCAGCGGCTTCGGCGAGGTCATCGCGAACGTGCACTGGTTCGCCGACGCGGTGCGTGAGACTCTCGGCGATGGCTCGAGCTCCGGAGTGGAGCTGACGTACCGCTACGAGGAGGAGCTGCTCGGGACCGCCGGCGGTGTGCGCAACGTGGCGGACTACCTGACTCACCGCGGCGAGTCGTTCGTCGTCATGGCGGGCGACGCTCTGACCGACATCGACCTGAACGCGCTGCTCGCCGCGCACGAGCGCAACGGCGGCGTTGCCACGCTGGCCACCAAGCGGGTGGACAACACCCGCGAGTTCGGCGTCGTCGTCACCGACTCCGACGGACGGGTCCAGGGCTTTCAGGAGAAGCCCGACCCGGCCGAGGCGCTCTCCGACATCGCGAACTGCATGATCTACGCCTTCCGGCCCGAGGTCTTCGACTACTTCCCGGAGGACCCGGTTCTCGACTTCGCGCACGACGTCTTTCCCGCGCTCCTGGAGCACGACGTGCCGTTCCACGCCCACGTCATCGGCGAGTACTGGAACGACGTCGGCTCGATCGCGGAGTACGTGCAGGGCAACCTGGACGTGGTTGCCGGCGAGGTGACCGTCGAGCCGGCGGGCGAGCGGCTCGAGGGCGGCCCGAGTGAGGACGAGCCGGCCGCGATGCCCGGTGGCTGGGAGCTGGCCGGCGACGCAATCGTCGGCGCGGGCGCGGAGATCGCCGCGGGCGCGCGGATCGACGGGCCCGCGGTGATCGGCGCCGGGGCGCGCATCGGGGCGGGCGCGAGGGTGCGCCACGCGGTGGTGCTGGACCGCGCCGACCTCGGCCCCGGGATGCTCGCCGCGGGCGGCATCGTGGGGCGGAGACGCGACTGAGGATGCGGACGCACACCCCGCACGTGGAGTTCCTTTGGTGGCGCGGGTGCCCCTCCGCGGACGATGCGCTGGACCGCCTGCGCACCGAGCTCCGCGCCGCGGGACTCGACCCGCAGGCGGTCGACGTGCGGGAGATCGAGACGCAGGCCGGGGCGCAGGCGGAGGCCTTCGTCGGTTCCCCCACGATCCGCATCGATGGCCGCGACGTGCAGCCGCCCGGGGAGGAGCCGGTGGGGCTGTCGTGCCGCATCTACCGGGCGCGCGACGGTAGGGTCACGGCGCTTCCAGAGGCGGCGCTCATCAGGGAGGCCGTGGAGGAAGCGATCGAAGGAACCGAGCGATGAGCGAAAACGGAGCATTTGCCCTCGGCGATCCCGCGCCGTTCCTCGAGCTGCCGGACACCGCGGGCGATTTTCACGGCCTGCCCGAGGTCGGCGAGGCTCCCGCGACGGTCGTGTTCTGGACGTGCAACCACTGCCCCTACGCGCTCGCCTGGCACGACCGGCTGATGGCCGTCGCCCGTGACGCGACCCGGCATGGCGTCCGGGTCCTCGCGGTCAACTCGAACGACGCGGAGCGCTACCCGGCCGACTCCCCGGATGCGATGCGCGAGCGCGTCGAGTCCGGCGAGTTCGATTGCCCGTATCTGCGCGACGAGGACCAGGCGGCCGCGCGGAGCTTCGGCGCGAGGACCACGCCCGACGTCTTCATCCTCGACTCCGACCTCTACCTGCGCTACCGCGGAGCGCCGGACGCCGATCACGAGAACCCGTCGGAGGACGCGGCGTGGCTTCGCGACGCGCTCGACTGCGTGATCCGCGGGGCCCGGGTGGAGAACCCGGAGACCAACCCGGTGGGCTGCTCGATCAAGTGGCGTGACCGCGCGTAGGCGCGTCGCGCGCGCGCCGGCAAGCTCGGCGAACCTCGGGCCGGGGTTCGACGTCCTCGCGGCCGCGCTGGGGCTCCACCTGGAGCTCGAGGTAGCCGAGGCGGGGGAGTTCTCCGTCGACGGCGGCGGCCTCGACGTCCCGCTGGACCGCTCCAACCTCTGCGTTCGGGCCTTCGAGCTCCTGCACCCGGCCGACGGCCTGAGGTTCTCGATTGCGACCGAGATCCCGCTGGCCAGGGGCCTGGGGTCGAGCGCGGCGGCGATCGTCGCCGGCCTGCTCGCCGCGGACCACCTCTACGAGCTCGGGGTCGAGCGCGACGAGCTCTACGCGCGCGCGGCCGAGCTCGAGGGACACCCGGACAACGTCGCCGCCTGCCTCTACGGGGGCTTCGTCGCCTGCCAGAGCCCCGCCGCAGGCGAGCGCCCGCGGCCGGTCCTGCTGGACCCGCCCTCGGGCGTGGAGGCGTTGATCGTGCTGCCCGACGAGGAGGTCTCCACCGCGGCGGCGCGCGCCGCGCTGCCTGCCGAGGTCGAGCTGGGCGCCGCCGTCGAGAACGTGGCCGCCGCCACGCAACTCGTGCTCGGCATCGAGCGCTCCGACCTTGGGCTCATCGCGCGCGGCCTCGTCGACCGTCTTCATCAGCCGGCCCGGCGCGAGCTCTACCCGCGCTCGCTCGAGCTGGCGGAGGCCGCTGCGGGGCTCGGCGCAATCGGCGCGACGATCTCCGGCGCCGGTCCGTGTGTTCTCGTCTGGAGCTTCTGGCAGGACACCGGCAAGGTCGTCGCCGCGCTCGAGGAGCGTTGCGCGGGCTGGGCGGAGGTCGTCCGGGTCCCGTTCACCCCGGATGGAGCGGAGGTCATCGAACTGTAGGAGTAGAGTCCCGCGCGGTGGGAGTGAGAGTCTCAATCCTCCGCAGGGGAGCCGTGGTTGCAGCGCTCGCAGCCGCCTGCGCCGGGCTCGCCATGACGGGCACCGCCCAGGCCACGAAGAAGTTCGACTGGCTCTGCCGGCCGGGCGTGAAGCCCGATCCGTGCGCCCCCGGCCTCAAGACGTCGGTCCTCTCGAACACCGGCGACGTCGAGAAGGTCAAGAACCTGAAGCCCGCCGCGCACCGGAAGGTCGACTGCTTCTACGTCTACCCCACGGTCTCGGATCAGCAGACGGCGAACGCCAACCTCAAGAAGGACCCCGAGATCAACTCGATCGCGCTCTACCAGGCGGCGCGCTACTCGCAGTACTGCAAGGTCTACACCCCCGTCTACCGCCAGCTCACGGTGAAGGCGATCAACGGCAGCGGGGGAGTCTCCCAGCACGCGGTCAATGTGGCCTACAAGAGCGCGCTTGCAGGCTGGAAGTCGTACCTCAGGAAGTTCAACGACGGCCGCGACTTCGTCCTGCTCGGCCACTCCCAGGGCAGCTTCATCCTTCGCCAGCTGATCGCCAAGGAGGTCGACCGCAGCAAGTCGCTTCGCAAGCACATGCTCTCGGCGATCCTCCTCGGCGGCAACGTCAACGGCGATCAGGCGTTCGGTACCAGCTCCAAACGGGTCCCCCCGGGAGACTTCAAGCACATCGCGCCGTGCCGGTCGGACAGCCAGCTCCACTGCGTGATGGGCTTCTCGACCTTCAACGCGCCCGTCCCGTCCGACGCGCTCTTCGGCCGCACCACGAAGCCTGGGCACAAGGTGCTCTGCACGAATCCGGCGGCGCTCGGCGGCGGCTCGGCCGCGCTCAAGGTGGTCTCCCCCTCGGCGCCGTTCGCCCCTGGTACGACCATCGGCATCGCGACGCAGGCCGTCGGCTTCCCGCAGCCCAGCGTGAACACGCCGTTCGTGGAGTACGACGACGCGTACACCGGCAAGTGCTCCTCGGCCGACGGCGCGAGCGTGTTGCAGATCACGCCCCAGCCCGACGCGCCCACACTGCATGCGATCCCCACGGCCCAGTGGGGCCTGCACCTGGTCGACGGCAACATCGCCCTCGGCAACTTCGTGGACGTCGTCCACGACGAGATCCACGCCGCCGGCTAGCGCCGCGCGTCAGTCCAGCAGGCCCAGCTGCTTCAGGATTCCGACGGAGTCCGAGTAGACGTCCTTGCGCTTCACGAGCCCGTTCTGGAACGGGATGACGTCAAGGCCGTCCCAGGTGATCGTGCGGCCTGTGGGCTCGGCGACCGTCTCGCCGCGCGTCATCCGGTTGGCGTGGGTCGCGGTCGCGCTCCATTCCTGGACGACGAGCCCGTCGCGCGCGTAGGTTCGCCGTCCCTCGAAGCGGATGTCGGGCCAGGTCTCGAAGATCGAGCCGATGTGGCCCCGAACGGCCTCGCCCTGGGCCGACTCGTGGGCCGTGTGGTTCTCGAAGACCATGTCGGCGGCGTGCATGGCCATGATCGCGTCCAGGTCGTGGGCGTTCCAAGCGTCGTTGTAGGCGACGATCGCGGCCTGGAGGGCCGCGGCGGAGTCCGGGGAATCACTTGCGGATGCCTCGGTCATCTTGCGGCCCCCGCAGGCACGATCTCGGCGCTCACCGCGTCCAGCCTGTCGAGCAGGTCCTGCAGCCCGAGGCGGCGGAGGATCTCGCCGCCGAGGTCGAGGTAGTCGACGCCCCGCACGGGCCGGTAGTCGAGGATCGGCCGGGCCCGCTCCGCCGACTCCGCGTAGGCGATCGACTGGCGGATGACGGTCCGGAAGAGCTTCTGCCCGAACCGCTCCTGGAGCACCTCCTGCGTCTGGCGTGCGTGCTTCGTGCGCATGTTCGCGATATTGAGGCAGACCCCAAGGAGCTCGAGATCGGGGTTCAGGGAGTCCTTCGCGAGGTCGAGCACCTCCATCGCCTGCTCCATGCCCTGCAGCGAGAAGTACTGCGCCTCGGTGGAGAGGATCGCGTGGGTGGCTGCGCAGAGCGCGTTGACCGTGAGGAGTCCGAGCGTGGGGGGGCAGTCGATCAGGATGACGTCGCGCTCGCGCTTCAGGTCGCGCAGGCCGTTGCGCAGCGTGACCTCGCGCCCGATCTTGCCGGCGAGCATCAACTCGGCCTCGGCCAGCGACAGGTTCGCGGGGATGACCCGCCCGTGGATCGCGTCCGCGGCGCGCGCCTGCCCCTGGAGGACCTCCGTGAGGGTCGGGCTCGCGGCCGGGTCTGTGTCGAAGTAGTCGGAGAGGTTGCCCTGAGGGTCCGCGTCGATCGCGAGGACGTCCAGGCCGAGCCGCTCGAAGACGTCCGTGAGCGAGCGCACCATCGTCGTCTTCCCGGTACCGCCCTTCTGACTCAAGACCGCGATCGTCGTCGACATCGCGGCAACTATAAGCGCGGCCGCGTCACACCCTGCGCACAACGGGCGAGGGATCTCCCGCGACGCTTGTTCGATGCGAAAGCGGTCAGCGGGGAAACCGACTCCAGCCGCCCCGAAACAGCCCACCCCAGGCGCCGACTGTCAGGTTTGTCGACCAGGAGCCGCCTTTTCCGACAACGGCGGGGATTGGCGAGTCGCGGAGCTCGCTGCGGAGGAGTGGGGCGTGCTCTCGATGGGGGAGTTGGCGGCATGCGGTCTGAGCCGCGACGCAGTCCTCGTGCGCGCTCGACGAGGCCAGCTTCACCGAAAGCATCACGGTGTCTACGCAATCGGCCATCCGAACATCCCGCTCAATGGCCAGTTCCTTGCGGCGGTGAAGGCCTGTGGCCCCGGCGCGTTCCTCAGCCACTACGCAGGCGGCGCGCTCTGGGAGACCGTCGAATGGGACGGCCGCTTTCCCGAGGTGACGATCAAGGACACCACGCCCCGAGCTCACCCGGGGATCCGGGTCCACCGGACGCTCTACCTCGATCCGCGCGATGTGCGGCGACGAAACGGGATCCCGGTCACTTCACCCGCGCGGACGCTCGTAGACCTTGCCTCGGTGCTTCCCTACGAAGCTCTCCGCGCTGCGGTCTCCCGCGGTCTCTCGCTCAGGCACTTGGCGATTCGGGATCTCGTCGAGTGTGTGGACCGCCTCGGGCCGCGAAGAGGGTCGGCGAAGATGAGGCGGGTCCTGGCGGCAGGGCCGGCTCCGACGAGGAGCGTCTTGGAGGACGTCGTCCTGCGGTTGATCGACGAGGCCGGCTTGCCGAGGCCGGACGTGAACGTCCCGCTGATCCTCGGCGGGCGAAGGGTCATCCCGGACTTCCGCTGGCCCGATCGCCACCTGATCGTCGAGGCCGACGGGGCCACCTGGCACGACAACAAGCTGGCGCGCGAGGCCGACGCCGAGCGCCAGGCGCTGCTCGAAGCTCACGGCGAGAGGGTGCTGCGAGTCACGTGGAGCCAGGCGGTCGGATCGCCACGGCGAAGCATGACTCGCATCCAGTCCGCGTTCGGCGATCCATTGTCGGGTTAGTCGGTCTCAGGCCGACGAACCCGACAATGGCCTCGGAGGGGAGGGAGGGGATGGGATGGGGTGGGGGCTTGTGTTGGTGCGCACGCGCTTGTTTCCCTGGAGGATTGGGAGGGAACCGGGTGTCGGGTTGGCGTTTTATACTGCGGGGCGTCCAATTCCCCGTCGCGTGTCCGCTCGAAGAAGGCACGGAACCCGGGAGGTCGAAGTGTCCCATCAGCATGCCCGCAAGTCCCACGGGCCCGTAGGCCGCGCTGCGGCCACGACCGCACCGCAGAGTCGCGGTGGCGAGGCCCATCGCGCATCCGAGCCGTTCCGCTACTCGCCCGAGCTCTCCTGGAAGCCGCGCGTCTCGCCGGCGAGCGTGGAGGACAAGGACGCCTGCGGCATCTACGCGTCGGTTCGCAAGGACGCGACCCCGAGCCACGCGCCGGTGGCCCTCGCGCTGGCCAACCTGGAGAAGATGCTCCACCGCGCCGGCAACGTCGACGGCGAGGGCGACGGGTGCGGAATGCTCGTCGACATCCCGCGGAAGATCTGGGCGGAGGAGATCCGCAGCGGGGGCCACAACCCCGCGCTCGCGCTCGACCCGGCGTTCGCGGTCGCGCACGTCTTCGTCGACCGCAAGGACGACCTCGACAAGGTCCGCCACGACGCCCGGGAGATCCTCGGCAACGGGGGGTTCCGGATCCTCGCCGAGCGGATCGGCCAGGTCGACTCCAGCGCGCTCGGTCCCACGGCGCGCGAGGAGGAGCCGCACTTCTGGCAGGTCGCCGGCCTCGTCGCCGACTCCGCCAACACGGAGGGCGTGCTGTTCGAGCTGCTGCTCGAGCTCGAGACGAAGCTCGGCGTCCACGTCCCGTCGTTCTCTGCGACCACCTGCGTCTACAAGGTCCTGGGCGCTCCGAAGATCCTCGGTACCTACTACCCGGACCTGCGTGACCAGCGCTTCGAGACGATCGGCTGCTTCGGCCACAACCGCTACTCGACCAACACCTGGTCCGCCTTCCGCCGCGTCCAGCCGTTCACCGTGCTCGGGCACAACGGCGAGATCAACACGATCGAGCAGCTGCGCCAGGAGGGCCGGATGCTCGGCGTCTCGATCGAGCCGGGCAACTCCGACTCCCAGGACCTAAATCGCGTGATCGACAGCCTGATGCGCGTCGACGGCCTCTCCCTGGCCGAGGCCATGGAGATGGTGGTCCCGCCGATCGTCAACGAGATCCGGACCCTGCCGCCGGAGCTCCACGCGTTCTACATGTACCTGCGCGAGACCATGGGCCCGTTCGCGCAGGGCCCGGTCGCGCTGATCGCCCGCTCCGGGGACGAGTGCGTCTTCTCGGCCGACGCCCTCGGCCTGCGGCCGCTGTGGAAGGTCGAGACGGGCGACGACTACATCTTCAGCTCCGAGCCCGGCGTGGTCGGCGTCCACGAGATGGTCTCCGAGCCGAAGCCGCTGGGGCCCGGCGAGAAGTTCATGGTCACCATCGACCGCGACAAGCGGCGATCGCGGCTGTGGGAGCACGGCGAGATGCAGCGCGAGGTCGCGCGGCGCTGGCTCGAGCGGACCGGCGCCGAGCAGGCGGGCCCCTACGAGCGCGCCCTGGTCAGCGGCGGCCCGCTGGAGGGCGCGGAGATCCCCGGCTACACCTCCGCCGGCCCGGCGGAGCCCGTGAAGGTCGACGAGGGCATCCTCGCCGGGTTCGGCTGGCAGCGCGACGACGTGAAGCTCTGCCAGCAGATGGCCTCGAACGGCGCCGAGCCCATCGGCTCGCTCGGCTACGACGGCCCGCTCGCCGCGCTCTCGCCGGAGCGCCAGAACCTCGCCGACTACTTCAAGGAGACCGTCGCGGTGGTCACCAACCCGGCCATCGACCGCGAGCGCGAGATCGAGCACTTCTCGACACGGGCGCTGTTCGGGCGCCGGCCGTCCATCCACGACCCGGCGACCGACACCGGGACGATCGAGACCTCGTTCTCGGTCATCCTGGGCGGGCACCACGACCTGGCGCCGCTTTCGGATGCCAGGTACCGCAAGATCGCGAGCGACGAGCACACCTACGTCCTCGAGGATCTCTGGGAGGCGTTCCGCGACCGCGCCGCCGCCATCGACCTGGCCCTGCTCGAGTCGGAGAAGACCGAGGGCGCGATCGGCCGCATCCGCCAGGAGGCGGTGAAGAAGGTGCGCGACGGGGCCGAGCTCCTCGTCCTCACCGATCGCACCGTCTACGACGGCGAGCGCCGCTTCCTCGACCCGCACCTGGCGCTCTCGGCGATCGATCAGGCCCTGAAGCAGTTCAAGGTTCCCGCCGGCGAGACCAACCTGCGCCGCCGGTGCTCGATCGTGCTGCGGTCCGGCGCCCTGCGCAACGTCCATGACGTCGTCCTGGCCCTCGGGCTCGGCGCCAACGGCGTCTGCCCGTACGTGCTGCTCGAGGTGATCTGCGTCGACGACTACGAGCGGGACATCCGCAACATCTGCTCGGCTCTGCGCAAGGGCATCGAGAAGGTCATCTCGACGATCGGGATCCACGAGACGCGCGGCTACGCCCGCCAGTTCTCCTCGATCGGCGTGAAGCCCGAGCTCGCCGAGATCTTCCAGACGCCGGCGTTCGCCGCCTCCGAGCGCGGCGGCGTGGGCTTCTCTGACCTCGACGCGGACACCGACGCCCGCCTGGCGCTGGTGCGCGAGGAAGGCGGCAAGCCCGCCAAGACGTTCCGCTTCTACCCGAAGGTCTACAAGGCCGCGATCGCAGCGGCGAACGGCAGCGCCACCTACGACGAGTACTCGGAGAAGGTTCGCGAGCTCGAGGCCGGCAGCCCGATCTCGATGCGGCACATCATGGGGCTGCGCTCGGATCGCGACCCGGTTCCCGCGGACCAGGTGGACGCGGGCATCGGCCACCACTCCTACCCGCTGGTGATCTCCTCGATGAGCTTCGGGTCGCAGTCGGAGCCGGCGTTCCGCTCCTACGCGGAGGCCGCGAAGCAGATCAACATCCTCTGCATCAACGGCGAGGGCGGCGAGATTCGCGACATGTACGGCAAGTACCGCAAGTGGCGCGGCCAGCAGGTCGCCTCGGGCCGCTTCGGGGTCTCCGCCGAGATGATCAACTCCTCGTACGTGGCCGAGATCAAGATCGGCCAGGGCGCGAAGCCCGGTGAGGGCGGCCACCTGCCCGGCAAGAAGGTCTCGGAGAAGGTTGCCGCCGCGCGTAACGCCGCGCCGGGAACGGACCTCATCTCCCCGTCCAACAACCACGACCTCTACTCGATCGAGGACCTCGCGGAGCTCATCGACGAGCTGAAGACGGTCAACCCGGACGTGCGGGTCTCCGTGAAGGTTCCCGTGGTGCCGAACGTCGGCACGATCGGCCTGGGCATCGCGAAGGCGGGCGCGGACATCATCACGCTGTCCGGGTTCGAGGGCGGCACCGGCGCCGCGCGCCAGCACGCCCTGCGCCACGTCGGCCTGCCCTCTGACATCGGAACCAGGCTCGTCCACCGCGCCCTGATGGAGGCCGGCCTTCGCAATCGCGTCGAGATCTGGGCGGACGGCGGCTATCGCCACGCCCACGACGTCGTGAAGCTGATCTGCATGGGCGCCAACCGCGTTGCGTTCGGAACGCTCGCAATGGTCTCCCTCGGCTGCACGATCTGCCGCGGCTGCCAGCTGGACACCTGTCACGTCGGCATCGCCACGCAGATCGAGACGATCGAGGAGGCGACCGAGCACGGCCTCAAGAAGTTCACGCCGCAGGAGATCTCCACGGCCGCCGAGAACTGCGCGCGCTTCTTCTCGTCGATGGGCGAGGAGGTCAAGAGCCTGGTCGGCGAGCTCGGGTTTGAGCGGGCCCAGGACCTGGTGGGCCGCTACGACCTTCTGGAGCAGATCGCGGCGAAGGAGAGCATCGACCTCGCCGAGCTGATCACGCCGCTCGAGGAGTACCTGGACCTCGAGCCCGCGGACCTGCCGGCGCCGGTGGCGGCGGAGGAGGTGCTGGCCGAGGCGCGTGCGGAGGCCGGCCTCGTCGTCGCACGCCCGATTCGCATGGAGCCGAAGGTGACCTCCGCCGAGCTCGGCGCAATGGCGCCGGACGTCATCGGCGGCGAGCACATCCGCCGCGAGTTCGAGCGCTCGATGGACGCCAACGACCGCGTGCTCGGCGCGGAGCTGTCGGGCGCCCTGTCCCGGGCGCGCATCTTCGACCACGCGCCCGAGGGCTCCGACGACGTCCTCGCGGAGTTCCAGTTCAACGGCGGCTCGATCGCCGGCCAGGGCTTCGGCGCCTTCAACTCATACGGGGTCGTCGTCCGCGTCGAGGGCGGCGCCCAGGACGGCGTCGGCAAGACCATGCTCGGCGGCACCGTCTCGATCCTCAAGGGCACCGGCGCCAACGGCAAGCGCCTGAACGGGTCGGTGGGCAAGTCGTTCGCCTACGGAGCCCAGCGCGGCCGCCTCTTCGTCCAGGGCTCGGCCGACTCGCGATTCTGCATCCGCCTCTCGGGCGCCGACGTCATCCTCGGCGGCGAGCCCGAGCAGCCGCTCGACGACGCGCGCGGGTGCGTCGTGGACCGCGCCAACGCCAAGGGGTTCGCGTTCGAGTACATGACCTCCGGCCGAGCCGTGGTCTTCGGCGACCTCGGCCCCTGGGCATGCGCCGGCATGACCGGTGGCCGCGTCTACTGCCGCCTCAACCCGGAGTGGAACCTCGACCGCGAGGCCATCGAGCGCCGGCTCGGCGAGGGGGCGAAGGTCGCCCTGGTGGAGCTCGACGCCGAGGGCGTCCTCGACGTCGAGGACCTGGTGGGCCACTACGCGTCCGAGCTGCGGGCCACCGCCCAGGACGACGAGGCGGATCGCGTGCTGGCGTTGGCGGCGCGTGCGAAGGACAGCTTCCTGATGATCGTCCCGGAGAGGGTCCAGGCCGACCCGAACATCTCGACGGAGTAGGTCCCAAACGGGCGACTTCGACCAGAAGCACCGCCCGGCGATGGAGGGCCTGCTCGAGCCCGGCGAGACGCTCGAGGGAATCTGCGCCTGCTCGCAGCAGAAGGGGATGTTCAAGGGCGGCGCCGTTGCGCTCGGCGTGACGGCGCAGCGCCTGCTCCTGCAGCCACTCGACCGTCGCGGCGAGGCGGACGGCGGGGTCCAGTCCATCCGTGCCGCGGACATCGAGTCCGCAAAGGCCGAGGGCGCCGGCGGTAACTGGCCCCAGATCGGCGCGGCGATCCTGGACCAGGCCGCGGTCAGGCTGACGCTGAAGCTGTCCGGCGGGGAGAAGCTCCGCCTGATGATGATGCGCGGCGAGGGCTCCTCCGCGCTGAAGGCGCTCGGCGGCGGCGAGAGCCAGCAGCGCGGCGTCCGGGCGCTGGCCGCCTGGTTTCAGCGCAACGGCTGAGCCGTTCGCCCTAGTCGACGACGAGCACGTGGAGCCGGAAGCGGCCGATCTCGAGCTCGTCGCCGTCGGCGAGCTTGGTCCACTCGACGCGCTGGCCGTTGACGAACAGGCCGTTGAGGCTGCGGTCGTCGAGCGCGCGCAGGCCGCCGGAGTGGGTGCGCACGATGAGCGCGTGACGCCTCGAGACGCTCGGATCGTCGAGCCGGACATCGGCGGCGGCGGTGCGCCCCACGCGAGTCCAGCCCTCCTTCAGGGAGATCAGCAGCGCGCCCTCGCCCTCGTCGTCGTAGTAGGCGACGTGGGGCCCGGGCTCCGCGTCGACGCGGAGCTCCGCGAGCCATGCGGGCTTGGAGAGCGCCGGCTCGATCGTGTTCGCATCCACGGTCGGCTGGTCGAAGATCGAGGCGCGCCTGAACTCGCGTCCGCCGCAGGCCGGGCACTCCGGCACCGTCGAGCTGTCGGAGAGCTCCTCGAGAGCCGCCATCGAAACCCCATAGCCGCAGTCCGAGCAGATGAGCGAGCCTGGACCCTCGAGCCCCGAGATCGGGTCGCCCGCAGAGTGGCGGTCCCTTGCAGCCCGGCGGCTGCGGGATGTCAGCATCCGGCTCTCCTCACGCAAGTTGTCTCCCCGCCCTCCGATCATCGTAAACCCTTGGTGGTCATAGACTCCGGCGGCCGTGGGACCGGTTTCCGCAAAGACCTCGATCGACGTGCCGCGCGAGCGCGTCTACGAGCTCCTCGTCGACCTCGCGAACCGCGCCGCGTTCACCGACCACTTCATCGACGAGCTTCGCCTCCAGCGAATGGAGTCCGCCGGAGTCGGCGCCGCCCTTCGCTTCCGCGTGGCCGACCGGGGGTTCTGGATGGAGACCGTCGTCGCCGAGGCGGACGCCCCCTACCGTCTCGTCGAGCGCGGCCGGGGCGGCCGGCTCGACCGGGTGCCGGTATCGACCGTGTGGGAGCTCGTCGAGGGCCCGTCGCCGTCGAGCTGCGTGGTGAGCGTCACCTTCGTGACGCAGCCCCGGATCCTCCCCGACAAGCTGCACGATGCCGCCGCGCACCTGCTCGGCCGTGAGCGCTGGTACCGGCGGCAGTGGTCGCGCGCGCTCTCCCGGCTGAAGCAGATCGCCGAGTCAGGGCAAGAGCCGCCGCGCGTGGTCGTCGCCGGAGCGGACCGGATCCCGAGCTAGGTGGGCGCGACGCCGGCTGTTCGCCGGCGCGCGTGTGGGGCCGCCTTACACGGCACCGGGGCGTCCTCGTCGGGAAGCGAGCGCATCGTCCGGATCGGCGAGGGCAGAAGCCACAGCACGCCGAAGACGCCGCCGAGGGTCGCGATCCAAAGCGTCGGGCGCAGGCCGAGCGTCGCGCCGAGAGCGCCACCCGCCAGGGCGCCGAGCGGGCGCGTGCCGAAGTTGACGAGCATGTAGGCGCCGGCGACGCGGGCCCGCAGCGGGTCCGGGACGATCGCCGCGATGATCGCGGCGCTCGGAACGTCGAGGAGCATGACGCCGAACGACGAGCCCAGCTCCGCCAGGAAGAGCAGGGCGACGACGAGCGGCTTCGGGCCGCCGGCCAGCGGCACGAGGACGAGCGGCGCCGTGAAGGCGAACGTGCCGGCGATGAACGCCGGCCCGGGGCCGAAGCGGTGGACGATCCGGCCGATGACGGCCATCGCCGCGACCCCGCCCAGAGCGCCCGCGCCGAGGATCAAGCCCAGGAGCCCAGGGGCGACGCCCAGCGTCCGAGTCGCGTAGAGGACGAAGATCGCGAAGAACACGAAGTTGAAGAAGTTGACCGTCGCGCACGCGCCGAGCGTCGCGCGGACGGCCGGCGAGCGCGCGACGTAGCGAAGCCCCGCCGTTAACTCCCCGTCCTCGTCGCGAGGGTCCCGGGGTGGGGCCGGCCGGGGCGTCCGCCGGATCAGGGCCGCCGAGCCGAGGAACGAGACGCAGTCGACGAGGAGCGCGAAGGGCGCCGAGACCGCCTGGACGAGCAGCCCGCCGAGCGACGGCCCGGCGACGCCCGCGAGCGCGCGGTTGCCGTTCAGCAGGGTGCTGGCCTCGACGTAGCTTCGGCGGGGCACGAGCGACACGAACATCGAGTTCGTGGCGACCACGAAGAGGACCTCCAGCGACCCGACGCCGAACGCGACGGCGAAGAGCTGGGGAAGGGAGAGCGCTCCGAGGGCGGCGGCGATTGGCACGGTCGCCAGAAGCAGCGCCCGCGCGAGGTCCGCGGCGACCATCGGCCGTCGCGGCTCGGCGTGCCGGTCGACCCACGCGCCGAGGTGGACCGAGAACAGGAGGTTGGGCGCCAGGGCGGCGGCGGTGAGCAGCCCCATCTGCGCAGGCCCCGCGTCGAGGATGAAGATGGCCGTCAGCGGAAGGGCGATCAGCGTGACCTGGTCGCCGACGAGCGACACCGCCTGGCCCGCCCAGAAGCTCCTGAAGGCGGCGTTCGTGCGCGCCAGCCTCGGCAATGCCCGCTCGGGAACCCTCATTCCTCCTCCGGGCCCGGGAACACGAGCCGCAGGAAGTTGACCCCGCGCGCGCCCTCCGGGCGCTCCTCGTGCTTTGCGATGCGCCCGACGTAGGGCTCGAGCAGCTCGTCGACCCGCTGGCCGAGCTCGGCGAGCTCCTGTGGCGTCAGATAGAGGATGTTGTCGCCGAACTGCGAGGCCTCCTGCCAGGCCTTCGGCTCGGAGGGGCGCCGCTCCAGCCAGGCGAGCATCTGCTCGTAGTAGCGGTCCGCGGTAACGGCGCTCAACAGGGTCCCGGCGGCCGCGGTCTCCGGATCGTCGCTGACGTCGGGCCACGAGGTGAAGAGCGCCGTGGCCTGCCAGGGGCGCTCCCGGCCTTTGCCGCCGCCGCTCTCCTCGACGAGGCCGTACTTGGCGAGCTGGCGGAGGTGGAACGAGCAGCTGGCCGGGCTCTCGCCGAGGCGCTCGCCGGCCTGCGTGGCCGTGAGCGGCCCGAGACGGCGGAGCAGCCCGACCAGGGCGAGGCGTGTGGGGTGGGCGAGCCCGCGGAGCGCACGGGGATCGCGCAGGTCGACGGTGCGCTTGGGGGAGGGATTCATAGTCGAAAGCTATCTTTCGAAAGACTTGTTGTCAAGTCACTCGAGCAGGGCTCAGGCGCGCCCGTTACCCGGTTGAGGGATGCCTCCCGCGCGCGAGACGCATAGAATCGCCCCCCTCATGCGGACCCGTCGCCTGCCCGCGATCCTCGTCGCCCTGACCGTCATCGCGGGAGGGCTCGTCGCAGGCTGCGGATACACGAACGACGCCACGAACGTGCAGGAGGGTGCCCCGCTCAAGCTCGGGGACCTCGAGTACAACGTCGTCATCACGCGCTACCTCAACCCGAGCGACACCGAGGACCGCGCCTACCTCCAGGGCGCGCCGGAGCTCCCCAGCGACGAGACCTACCTCGGGGTGTTCATGCAGATCCACAACACGGGCGACCGCTCCGAGGTGATTCCGCAGGACATGAAGGTCATCGACACCCAGGGCGACCAGTTTTCGCCGGCGCCGCTCCACAACGACTTCAGCCTCGACCTCGGGTCGACGATCGACGCCCACAGCCAGGCTCCCAACCCTGAATCGGCGGCCGCCAACGGCCCGGTCCAGGGTTCGATGATGCTCTATCTGATCAGCGAGGCGTCGATCGAGAACCGGCCGCTCGAGCTGGTCATCCCGGGCCCCGACGGCTCGACCGGCGAGATCCAGCTCGACCTCTAGCCGCCGTGCGGCGCCCGTCACCGCTCGCGGACAGCGGCGCCGCCCTGCGCGCCGCCCTGCTCGCCGCTGCGGCCGCCGCCGTTGTGATCATGCTCGACCTCTTCTCGGCCGGCGTGCGCTGGGGCTGCATCGGGGTGCTTGCCGCCGTCGCCGTGCTCACCTCGCCCGAGCGCCAGCGGGCGGGCAGCGGCTGGTGGGACATCTTCGTCGTCGGGTTCGGCATCTCGGTCCTGGGGGGCCTGCTTGCGGGTGCGGCGCCGACGCTGGGCGGGATCCTCGCCCTGGTCGGCGGCGGGCTGGTGATCCTCGCCAGCGCGATCGGCTTCCCGCCCGGGGAGTGAATTACTCTCGCGTCCACCCTGTCAGCTACCCGACTCCCAAGCCAGTCGCGAGGACCGAGCGGGCCAGCGGCGCGGCGACGCTGCCGCCGGCGCCGGACGCGTCGGTGACGAGGGCGGCGACCACGAGCTTCGGGTCGCTGGCCGGAGCGAAGCAGGTGAACCAGGCGTCGACGCGCTGCTTCACGTCGCCCGGGTTCGTTCCGGGAGCGACCGGCGTGACCGGCCCGAGCTCCGCGGTGCCGGTCTTCCCCGCCACGTCGACCCCGGAGATGGCCGCCGCCGTCCCGGTGCCGTTCTGCACGACCCCGATCATCAGGCTGCGCATCTCGTCAGCGATGTCCTTCGGCATGACCCGCACCGGCTTCTGCGAGCTCTGGAGCGACTTGTCCTCGACCATGCTGGTCGGCTCGCGCTTGCCGCCGTTGGCGATCGTCTGAGCCACGGAGGCCATCTCGAGCGGGGTCGCGAGCACCTCGCCCTGGCCGATGGCGCTGACGCCAAGGTCGAGGTCCGTGTCGATGTGCCGCGGAATCGTGCTGGAGGGCAGGTCCACGGCGTCGAGGGCCGCCTGGTCGTACAGGCCGGGCGGGGAGTTGAAGCCGAACTTCTCGGCCCCCCCGACCAGGCGGTCCGATCCCAGCTTCGGCCCCAGGGGCACGAAGACGCTATTGCACGACTCCGCAAAGGCCTCCACGAAGGTTCCGCCGCAGACCTCGCCGTTCGCGTTCGAGACCTCGCGCCCGTCGACCGTGAAGCTGGAGGCGAGCGGGAACGTGTCGGTCGGCTTGACGATCCCCGCCTCCAGGGCGGCCGTCGTGGTGATCAGCTTGAAGGTCGAGCCCGGAGGCTGGGGAGAGGAGAAGCCGATTCCGGCGACCGCCAGCACGTTCCCCGTCTTCGGGTCCATCGCGACGATGCCGCCGAACGTCCCGCCGAGGGTGGACACGGCGGCCTGCTGGAGGTCAGGGTTGATGGTCGTGTGGACCGGCTTCCCGGGCACGGGCTTGGTCTGGGCGATCACCCGTGAGCCCTTCGGGCCCTTGATGACGAGCTCACCGCCGGGCGTGCCGAGGAGGCGGTCGTTGAACGCCAGCTCGAGCCCGCTCGTTCCGGTCAGCGTGCCTGCCGGAAAGCCCTGCTTCTGCAGCTGCGCGCGCTCCGCCGCGCTTGGGGTCCCGACCACGCCGGCGACGGCCTCGGCGGAGCTTCCGAGCGACGACGTGCGGGCCGTGGCCGGGCCCTCGGCGAGCGGGGTGCCGTTCGACGCCAGAATCGCCGCCCGCTCCGGAACGCGCGTGCGGTGCGCGACGCTCTCGCCGCTCTCCAGGCCGGGAAACACCAGGGTTGGGTTCCAGTCGATCTTGGTCCCGGCGAGCGGCAGGACGAGCTGCCCGCCCAGGTTGCCGAACGCGTTCGTCGTCAGGGTGACCCCGGCGACGGCGGCCTTGCCTCCCGTCGGAGTCTCGCCGGAGTCAAGGCTGTCCTCGCCGACCTGCTTGATCGTCGCCGCCTCGGCCGCCTGCTCGTAGGCCTCCCTGAAGGCGCTCAGGGGGTACTTGGCGGCGGCGTCGTCGCTCAGCTGGTCGTGCATCGTGCCGTAGTCGCCCCGCTCCCAGGCGGCCATGAACGTGCGCGCCGCGTCCAGATCCGTCTGCTGCCGCCCGGAGATCGCGCCCGTCAGGAACGCCGCACCGGCGATCACCGCGATCGGCAGCGCGCGCGTGAAGATCCGGCGGCGGCGCTCACGCGCGCGGCGAGACCGGCTCTGCGCCGGTTGAAGAACCGGATTCATCGATGCGCTCTCCAGCGAGCCTGTTCGGGAGCGGCGGCTCGCTTTCAAGCCCGAAATCTAGAGCCTCGGGGCGCGGCACCATTGCTCGCGGGAACCGGCCATGCTGCGCGGAATGCAGAGCGTGAGGAGCCACGGCCCGCTGTGAGCGTCGTCGACGTCGTCATCGTCGTCTTCGCCGTGGCGATGGCCGCCATCGGCTGGGAGCTCGGCCTGATCCGCAGCGCGCTCCCGTTGCTCGGCTTCCTCGTAGGCGCCACCCTCGGCAGCCGCCTGGGCCCGGCGCTTCTGACCGGCGGCTCCGACTCTCGCTATGCGCCGATCGTGACCCTGGTCGTTGCCCTGTTCGCGGGGTCGGTGATGGCGTCGCTGATGGAGGCGATCAGCGAGCGCGTCGCCACCCGCCTCGGCCCGTCCGGCCTCGCGCAGGCGCTTGACGGGCTGGGTGGCGCCATGCTGTTCGCGGCCCTCGCCTTCCTGATGGCGTGGACGTTCGGCGCCGTGGTCCTGCAGGCCGCATCGCCCGGATCGCGCGAGATCCGCCAGGCCATCGCGGACTCCAGGGTCCTGAGCGCGCTGAACGACGCGCTGCCGCCGTCCGGTCCCCTGCTGAACATCCTGCGGCGCGTCGATCCCGTTCCGGCCTTCACGGGCCCCAGCGCGGACGTCGGCCCGCCGAGCAAGGCCGTGCTCGACCGTCCCGGGGTGGTCAGGGCGCGGCCCTCGGTGGTCAAGATCGTGGGCAGCGCGTGCGGCCTCGGGCTGGAGGGCTCGGGCTGGGTTGCCGCCCCAGGCCTGATCGTGACCAACGCCCACGTCGTCGCCGGCGAGAACGACACGTCGGTGATCGTGCCAAGCGCCGACACGGAGACCTCCGCGGACGTGGTTGCATATGACACGCATGACGACCTCGCCGTCCTGCGGGTCCCGGGCCTCGGTCTGCCGGCCCTGCGGCTGGCGGCGCCGGCGGCCGGGGATTCCGCGGCCGTGCTCGGCTTCCCCGAGAACGGAGCTTTCCATGCCGAGGCCGCGCGCACAGGGCTGACCGGCACCGTGCAGACCCAGGACTCCTACGGGCGGGGCCCGATCAAGCGCCGCATCCTGCCGTTCCGCGGTCAGGTCCGCAGTGGCAATTCCGGCGGCCCGCTGGTCGACGCCGGCGGCCGCGTCGCGGGCACGGTCTTCGCCGCGAACGAGTCCGGCCCCGCGGGTGGGCTCGCGGTTCCGGACGGGCAGGTCGAGCACCTGCTCGCCGGGCCCCTCAGGCCCACGAGCACCGGACCCTGCGTACGCTGAGCCGGGGGCGAACCTGCAGGGCCGGCGAAGGCGCTCCGCTAGGCTCCTCTCAGGGTGGAAGCTTCGCCGCTTCAATCGAGCGGGGCGACTTCTTCGTCCCCAACCTACGTCTGCCCCGACTTCCATCACGCGGTCGAGTTGATCGGGAAGCGCTGGGCAGGGGCGATCCTGTGGGCGCTTGCGGAACGGCCTCACTACTTCGGCGAGCTCTCGCAGTCGGTTCCGGGCCTCTCCGACCGTCTCCTGTCCCTGCGGCTCCGGGAGCTCGAGGCCGAGGGGCTGGTGGAGCGCAGCGTCGAGCCGGGCAATCCGCCGCGGGTCTCCTACTCGCTCACCGCCAAGGGCGAGGCGCTGCAGCCCGCCATTCGGGAGCTCGGCGCCTGGGCCAAGCGCTGGAACGCTGCCGGCTGAATCACCACTCGCGCGGGTTGCCCTCGGGGATCGCGTCCTCCACGAGCACCGCCTCGACCACGTCGACCGGTGGCTCATCGGTCGTTGCCCGGAACTCATCCAGCTGCCCGAGAGCCGCAAACGCGGCTTCAACGGCCCGCACGTAGCTCCCGATCAGGATCGCGTCCGCCGGCGGCACCGGCGCGTGGTTCTCGGGCCGCGCCGTGTAGGCGATCACCGTCGCGGCCCCTTTCCCCCTCATCACCTCGACGTCGGCGCTGACGTCGGTCCGCTCGTAGCGCATCTCGCGGACATCGAGCCGTTCCAGGTCGCCCTCCTTCACTGAAAGGAGCACTCCGGTGGCCCCGGGCCCGCCGCCGGCGGTGCGCTCGAGGTTCAGCCCGACGCAGTGCGCCGGGATGGAGCCGTCGTGCGCCCGCGCGAAGCACTTCTCGGTGGCGCGGTTGTCGCGCGCCACCGACCAGCGGCGCCGCCAGCCTGTCAGGCGCGCGTGGCCGATCACCTCGATCTCGCGCCCGAGCGTCAGCTCCGCGCTCCGCGGGCTTGCGAGCGAGCCGTAGCCGAAGACCGCGAGCTCGCTCACACCGGCGGCCGCCACTTCGGGTGCGGACATAGGTTCCAGGCGGCAGGGCAACCGGAGCAGATCTGGCGGGTCGGCTCGTCGGTGGGCACGAAGTCGCCGGCGCGCATCCGCCCGACCAGCGCGGTCAGCCGCGTCCGGGCGCCCTCGATCTCGAGCGGGCCCATCGGCGTCTCGACCGGCTCGCCGGGCGCCTCCAGGAACACGTGGACGGCTCGCACAGGGCGCCCGTCACCCTCCCCGGCGGCGGCGGCGACGAGCGCGTAGAGCTCGCGCTGGACTCGGTAGTGCTCGCCAGGCTCCGCCACGCCGCCGGCGCCGATCGCGTCGGTCTTGAAGTCCACGACCACCGGCCCGCCGGGCGTGTCGGCCAGCAGGTCGATCTTCCCGCGTACGACGGTGCCGCCGAGCGGCAGGGCGAACGGGACCTCCGGCCGTGCGGCGCCGCCGGCGAGCTCGCGGCAGAGCGGCGAGTCGAGCCAGCCCGCGATCAGGCGCCGCGCACGCTCGAGCGCGCCCGGCTCGGCACCCGCTACCAGCGCCTCGAGCCAATCCCCCGGAGGCTCCGCCCAGGCGTTCCGGGCGCTCCACTCCAGGGCGGCGTGGACCGCGTTGCCGAACGCAAGGGAGCGCGAGCGGTGCTCGGCCGTCCGGCGGTCTGTCTCGGGCAGGTCCGGCATCTCGCCCTCGTCCGCGGCGAGCTGGGCGTCGGCCGCCTCGTCGTCGCTGAACGTCAGCGCGCCCGGCGCGAGTCCAAGCACGCGCTCGGCGTAGAAGCGGTAGCCACAGCGCTCGTAGTCGGCGAGGGACGAGTAGGAGAGGTGACCGACGGGGACCACGCGAGCGTCCGCGGGCGGGAGGCGCATGGGGTCGCCCTCGGAGTCCGCAGCCGCCGCGGCCCGCGTGGGCCCGGGGCGTGCGCACAGGGCGCGGGCGCGCTCCTCGGTGGGGGCGCTGACGCTGACCTGGAGGCGCGGGATCGCGAGCGTCTGGTCACCGCCGTCCCAGCCCGCCGCCACGAGGGCGGGCAGGAAGCGCCGCAGCGCGGAGTCGTTCGCCTTGGGCTCCTCAGCCGGCTCGAGGTCGGAGTCCTTGAACGTCCCGCTGAGGATGAGCCGGTGCCTGGCGCGAGTCGTCGCCACGTAGACGAGTCGCGCGCCCTCCTCGGATTCCTTGGTGCTCTCCTCGGCGTGGAGGCCATGGAGCTCCCAGAGGCCGACGGACTCGCTCGACGGGAACGCCAGGCGCATCCCGAACCGGGCGGGGCCGCTGCCGTTGCCGGCGATGGCTAGGTCTCCGGCGCGGTGGCCCTTCGCCAGGCCGCGTTGGAGGTCGGGGACCGCGACGACGTCGAACTCGAGCCCCTTTGCCGCGTGCACGGTCATGATCCGCACCCCGTCGTGCCCCTCGGCGGTCACCGGCGCCATCCCCTCGCGCTCGTCGCGCCGCGTGCTGGCCTCGGCGGCCGCGAGGAAGCCGGCAAGGTCACGCCCGTCATGGCCCTCGAACTCGCGGGCGAGGCGCATGAGCTTGCGGACGTTGGCCATGCGGCCGGCGCCGTCACGCCGCGCCAGCAGCTCCAGGTCGTAGTCGAACGCGTCCATCGCCCGCTCGATCAGGTCTTCGATTGGGGTCACGGGCGCGGCGGCGCGAAGCGAGGCGAGAAGGGTGCAGAAGCGCTCGAGCCGGACGGCGTCGTCGGCGTCCACCGCGTCCAGCCACTCGTGCTCGAGGTCTGCCGGCTCACGCCCCGAGGCCCCGTAGTGCCACTCCACGAGCGGCCAGACGGGCCGGCTCTGGCCGACCGCCCGCCGCAGCAGCCAGAGCGCGTCGGGGCTCACTCCCACCGCCGGACAGGCGAGCGCGCCGAAGAGCATCTCGTCGTCCAGCGGGTTCGAGATCACCGCGAGCAGCCGGATCAGATCCTCGACCTGCTGCTGGGACCAGTACCCGCGGCCGCCCACCACGTACGGGTTGAGGCCGAACCGCTCGAGCGCCTCGTGGTAGGCGTCGACGTGCGTGAAGGCGCGCAGCAGCACGACCGTCCGGCCGCGCTCGATCTCGCTGCGATCGACGAGGTCGCGCAGGTGTGCGGCAAGGTTTCGAGCCTCGGCCACGTAGGACGCCGTGCGTTCCGACGGTGGCGGGTCGAGATCCTCGGCCAGCTCGGCCCACTTGACGGCGCCCTTGCCCTGGCCGTCCTTGGTCAGGAGCAACTCGACCGGGACCGGCGGCTCGGGGGACCCGCCGTTGAGCGGGACGTACGAGTCGATCAACGCCGCCCCGATCGCGTTCACGGTCTCGAGGATCGACGGCGTCGAGCGGAAGTTGCCGCGGAGCGGCAGCACGTCGGTGCCCGGGGAGGACTCGGCGCGAGCGCGCTCGGCCCTGAAGACCTCCAGGTCCGCGTTGCGAAACCGGTAGATCGACTGCTGCTCGTCACCAACCACGAACGTCCGCGTGTCCGGGCCGCGGAGCGACTCGACGATCTGGAGCTGGACCCGGTTCGTGTCCTGGAACTCGTCCACCATCACGTGTGCGAAACGGCCCTGCCACTCGGCACGCACCGGCTCCGACACCCGCAGCAGGTCGAGCGCCTCCAGCTCCAGGTCGGCGAAGTCCAGCGCGGAGCGCTCCCGCTTCAGGCGCCGGTAGCGGTCGCCGAACTCCTCGACGAGCGCTTCGAGGGCGGCTCGCGCGCCGCCGGCGGCGTCGAGCTCGGCCGGGCTGAGCGCCGGCGTCTCCTCATCGCCCGGCCTGGGAGAGCGCACCGGGGCCGCGAGCTCGGGCAGGCGGGGCGAGCTCAGTCCCTGGCTTCGCAGCCGCTCGTGCAGGCTCACCGCCATGTCGCCGATCCGCCACGGGCGGTAGGAGGCGAGCGCTCGCTCGATGCCGGGGTCCGCGCGGTCGGTCACGGCGGCGAGGGCGTCGGCGATCGCGCGTGCGCGCAGCCGCGCGGCCTCCGCCTCGTCCAGGACGCGGAACCGCGGGTCGAGGCCCGCGGCCAGCGGGTGGGTCGCGAGGAGCCGCCGGCAGAACGCGTGGATCGTCATCACCCAGGAGCGCTCGGTCGCCCGCGCGAGAGTCGCAAGCTCGCGGCGACGCGCCGGGTCGTCCGCGGCGCGCGATCGGCTCATCAGCTCCGCCCGTACCCGGCCGCGCAGCTCGGCGCCGGCCCGCTCGGTGAACGTGATCGCCAGGATGCCTTCGATCTCGACGCCGTCGTCGGCGACCGCCCGGCAGTAGCGGTTCACCAGGACCCGCGTCTTCCCGGTGCCCGCCCCCGCCTCGCAGAAGACGTCGTGGTCGCGGGTGGCCACGGCCGCCGCCTGCTCGGAGGTGAGGTCTCCCGGCGGAGCGCTCGCGGCGCTCGTGTCGGCCGCGCTCATCCCGGCTCCTCCTCGCCTTCCTCGGCATCCAGGCCGAGCGAGCGCTCCAACCGGCAGATCGGCTGGTAGACGCAGTACTTCGGGCACCGCCGGTTCAGCGGATCGCGCTTGATGTCGCCGGCCTGCATCCGGCGGGCCGCTGCCACCGCACGCCCAACCGCGGCGTCCAGCTGCCCCTCGAACGCCTCGTCGTCGAGGACGTCCTTGGTGCGGCGCATCAGGTCCAACCCGTGCAAACGCTCGTCCTCCCCCCGCGCGATGCCTCGGGGGTTGCGCTTGCCGTAGGCGGCCAGCGGGTGGTAGATCCCGGCGATCGGGTCGAGCTCGAGGATGTCCTTCACGGCGCGCATGTACAGGGGCAGCTGCAGCAGTCCGTTCTTCTCGAACGAGCCCGCGCCGGAGACCTCCTTCGAGGTCTTGTAGTCCCGGACCACCGCGCCCTGGCCGTCGGGCGCGACGTCGACGCGATCGACGATGCCATGCACGCGCAGCTCGCCGACCTGGAGGGGATCCAGCTCGTCGTCGTCCAGGCCGAAGCTCCACTCCAGGAGATCCTGCCGGGGGCGCAGCGCGGTTTCGCTCCGCGCCTCCTCCTCGAGGAACGACTCCACCTGGACGCGGGCGCGCGCGATCGCGGCGTGGCGCTCCGGTCCTCTGGCGGTCGCCGCGCTCAGTTCCTCGAGCAGCTCGCCGAGGCGCTCCTTCCAGCGCTCCACGTCGCCGGGCCGCGGAATCGTGTCCTCGCCGGGCGGCTCGCGGTAGAGGCCCTCGAGAGCCGCGTGGACGATGCTGCCGAGCCAGAGCGGGTCCGCGACGGGCTCCAGGCGCACCGGACGCAGCTCGTGGTCCACGAACCAGCGATACGAGCAGCCGATCCAGCCCTCCAGCGAGCCGGCGCTGACCGCGTCGCGCTCGCGCAGCTCGGCCAGGACCACCGCGTTGCGAAGCGGGCCCGGTCGTGCCTCGGGCCGGTCGTCGGCAAGCGCGCGAGCTCGCAGGAGCGCCCGCTCGGTCGTCGACTCGGCGACGCTTGGGATCACGTGCTCTGGCCCGCGCACCCGCTTCAGCAGCTCCTCGGCCGCCTCGGGGCTGGGCCCAAGCAGGTCCAGCACCTCGTCGACGAACGGGGAGCGGGCTACCGCGCGTCCGTCCTCGTCGCACGAGCGCCAGCCGAGGTACAGACGGTCGCGCGGTCTCGACACGCAGGCGTGGAAGAGGAACCGCTCGACCTGCGCCGGATCGCGCCGCCGCAGGGCGGGGAACCCGAGCGCCGCGCGGCGCTCCGGGCCGAGCAGCGGGTCGTCGCCGCCGCGGGCCGGGAACTCCCCGTCCTGAAGCGACGCGCAGAACAGGTACCGGGCCCGCGCGCCCCGCACCCGGTAGGGACTGACGATCCGCACCCGGCCGTCGGCGGCGCCCCGCCAGGCCGGCACGCTCGCGCCCTCGATCGCGGCGATCGCGTCGTCGAGGTCCGGCGGCTCCACGCCCTCGAGAGCGCCAACCGAGGCAAGCTCGACGAGCAGCTCCGCCGCCGCGGCGCCGGCGCGCAGCTCGAGCGGTACCACCGGGCTCGCGCCCGGCTCGGCCGCGGCCGTTCCGGCGAGCGGGGCGGCCTTGCGGTGGGCGCCCTCCGCGATGCCGCGGGCGGATCCGGCCAGCGCTGCGAGGCGGGCGGCGGGTGAGCCCGCGCCACGCAGCCGGGCGAGGTGGCGGGGAGGCGTCTCCCAGTCCGCGATCAGCTCGTCGATCGTCTCGCATTCGCCCCTGCGGACCCTGCGCTCGAGCCGGTCGACCGCTCCGGGCGCCATGGTCGGGTCGCAGCGCAGGTGGGCGAGGAGGTCGTCCGGCGTCCCGTCCGCGGACGCCGCCCTGCAGAGCGCGATCAGCGATCTGCCGGTACCGGTCTGGTCCAGCGGCACCGACGCCTCAAGCGCGGCCGGCAGGCCGTGAGCCTCCAGCACCGACGCGAGCAGCCGCCCGTTCGCCGCCGGGTGGCGGGTGGCGATCAGGATGTCGTCCGGCGCGGCGCCACCGGCGATGAGGCGAGCCGCCTCGACGGCGATCGCGTCGGCTTCGCCGCGCTCCCCGGCGGCCTCCAGCAGGACCAGGCCGTCGTCGGGCGCGACCACGCCGGCGTCCGGTTCGAACAGGTTCTGGTCGAGGTGGACCAGTGTGGCGCTTTCGCTGTGGCCGCCGCCGTACGGAAGCTCGATCTGCTCGTCGATCCCGAGCTCCTCCTGGAGCTCCGCCACCAGGCTCGCGCGAACCGCGAGCGCCGTGCGGTCCGCGTAGTTCAGGGCGACCGTCACATCGCTGCCCCGTGAGAGCTCCGCGAGGAGCTCGCGTTGCGCCACCGTGAGGTCGTCGAAGCCGTAGGCGAACAGCGGACGCGCTCCCCAGATCGACGGATCCGCGCGCACCGCCGCGAGGACACGCTCGGCGACGAGCGCCTCGTCGCTTCGGCCCGTCCGGGCGCGAAGCCCGCGATACGCCTCCTGCAGCATCGCCAGCTCGGTCTCGGCTTGGCCGTCGGCCAGCTCGGCCGCCGCCGCGGCGAGCTGCTCGGGCCCGATCAACGCGGCGCCGAGCTCGGTGAGGAGCGCGTCCAGCGCGGGCGCGAAGCCGGGGCGCGATGCCGAGCGCGCCAGCACCCGAAGATCGGCCGACGAGACCGCGACGCGGACCAGGGCAAGCCGCTCCGGCTTCGAGAGGAGCGGGCCTATCGCCACGCCGTAGAGCTCGGCGAGGTCCTGGAAGAGCCACTCAAAGGTCCGCAGCGAGATCCCCACCGACGCCCGCTCGTCCGCGCACAGCGCACGCTCGAAGCGCGCGGCGTCCTGGCTTGTCGGCACGACGAGGACCGGCTCGCTCTCAGCCGCCTCTCGCAGGCGCACGATCACCTCTCCGGCGCGGCCCGAGTTGGGAGGTCCGACGATCAGCGAGACGGGCATGGCCTGAGCATAGGTCGCCCTCCGGCAGGCGCTTCTGACGTCCGACGACGAGCCTATCTTCGGCACCGCTGATGTCCATCTGCTTCATCGATCCAGGCGACGCGATCCGCGCAATCGCCGACTCCGTCGGGCGCGAGGCGCGCCGCCAGCTGCTCGGCGAGGCCGTTCGCGCGTGGGTGGACGAGATTCCCGACGACGAGCTCGAGTCACACTACGCCCGCGCGATCTCCGAGCTCGATGAGCACGACATCTCGATGCTCGCCGCCTGGCACGCCTCGATGGACTGCGGTCACCCGCTGCCGAACCGCGACTTCCTGATGGGCGCCTTCGCCTCGCTCGGCGAGCATCGCCGCGAGGCACTCAAGCTCGCCGCGGGCTTCCGCGGCGAGGAGGCGGTCGACGCCGGCGTCACCGAGGAGCGCGCCCTCGAGACGGTTCTCGACTGGCTCTCACCACCGCGTCTCATGGAGCTGGCCTCCGAGGCCGTCGAGCTCTACATCTGGGACCGCGGCGGCTCGGACAACTAGCCGCTTAAAGCCCACTCGCGGGCCGCTTGACGCGCTCTGTAGCGTCCGGGGCGAATGGAGGTTGCAGGCACAGCCCGCGCGGACAGCGTGAGCTACAGCTCCACGAAGGGGCGCTGGGTTCTCGCCGTGACCGTGCTCGGCTCGGGCATGGCGTTCCTCGACGCCACGGTCGTCAACATCGGCCTCCCGGCGATCGGCAACGACCTCGACGCCAGCGTGAGCGGGCTGCAGTGGGTGCTGAACGGCTACCTGGTCACGCTGGCGGCCCTGATCCTGCTCGGCGGCTCGCTCGGCGACCGGCTTGGACGCCGCCGGATGTTCACGCTTGGCGTCACCTGGTTCACGATCGCATCCGCGATCTGCGCGCTGTCGCCGAGCATCACGTTCCTAATCCTCGCGCGGGTCCTTCAGGGCGTGGGGGGCGCGCTGCTCACCCCCGCGAGCCTGGCGATCATCGAGGCGACCTTCCACAGGAAGGATCGGGCGCGGGCGATCGGCGCGTGGTCGGCGCTGACGGGCGTATCGACGGCCATCGGCCCCCTGGTGGGCGGGTATCTCATCGGCGCCGTCTCCTGGCGGGCGATCTTCTTCCTGAACCTGCCGCTCGGCGTATTCGTGGTCTTCGCCGGACGCCGCCACGTTCCCGAGACCAGGGATCCGCACGCAACCGGCCAACTCGACTTCCGTGGCTCGATGCTGGCCGCGCTCGGGCTGGCCGGGGTTACGTTCGCCCTCATCGAGGCGCCCACCAACGCCGGCGCCGGGCTCGTTGCCGCGGCCGCCGCCATCGGCGTCATCTCGATGGTCGCGTTCGTTCGCACCGAGCGGCACGAGGCGACCCCGATGCTGCCGCTCGACATCTTCCGCTCTCGCCAGTTCACGGCCGCCAACCTGGTGACATTCGTCGTCTACGGGGCGCTCGGCGGCGTCTTCTTCCTGTTCGTCGTGTTCCTGCAGACCTCGCTCGGCTACTCGCCGACCGCCGCGGGCGCCGCCTCGCTGCCGATCACCGTCCTCATGCTCACGCTCTCCGCCCGCTCCGGGGCGCTCGCGAGCCGCATCGGCCCGCGGCGCCAGCTCTCCGCGGGCCCGCTGATCATCGCGCTGGGGATGGTGATGATGTCGACCATCGACCGCGGCGACTCCTACCTGGGTGCCGTGTTCCCCGCGATGGTGGTCTTCGGGCTGGGGCTCGCGTGCACGGTTGCGCCGATCACCGCCACGGCCATGGCCTCGGCCGCGTCGAGGCACTCGGGCATCGCCTCCGGCGTCAACAACGCCGTCTCCCGCACGGCCCAGCTCATGGCGGTCGCAGCGCTCCCGCTCGCGGCCGGGATCTCGGGGACGGACTACGCGGACCCCGCGGGGCTCGTCCCCGGGTTCCACAAGGGCATGCTCATCACCGCGGCCTTCGCGGCGGCCGGTGGCGTGCTGGCCTGGTTCCTCATCTCCGACGACGTCCTCGGCGCGGACGAGGAGGAGGCGCCTGAGCCCCACTCGCACTGCGCGGTGGCCGGGACACCCCTGGTCGAGTGCGCGGAGGAGCCCGAGTACGCCGCGCCGGAGCCGATGCCCGCGGGCACTCGCTAGGGCAGGGATCAGGCGGCTGCGACCGTCAGCGCCCGGATCTCCGGGATCGCCTGCTCGTTCGACTGGAAGTGCACCGCCTGCATCCCGAGGCCGCGCGCGGCGTCGCAGTTCAGGTCCACGTCGTCGACGAACAGGCACTCCGCGGCGTTGGCGCCGAGGCGCTCGAGGGTCAGCTCGTAGATTCCGGGCTCAGGCTTGCGCATGCCGACGAAGGCGGAGTCGACCACGAGCTCGAAGATCTCGTCGATTGGCACCATCACGCGCCAGAGCGGCTCCCACTCGCGGACGTTGTTGGTGAGGAGCGCCATCCGGTAGCCGGCGTCGCGCAGGGACGTCATCAGCTCGAGCATCTCCTCGTTGGGGTCGAGCGCGTCGAAGTAGGTCTCCGAGAACCGGTGGAGCTCCGGCTCGTGGCCCAGGTCGGAGTGGAGCTCCTTCCGCAGGCCGTCGAGGAACGCCGCCTCCGTGATCCGGCCCTTCTCGAGCTCGAAGAGGGGGTGCTCGCCCTCGCGCTCGGTGATCCGCGCCATCGCCTTGCCCAGGGCCTCGAAGGGGATGCCGGTGCTGTCCTGGACGGCCGCGAACGAGCGCATGAGCGGCGTCGTGAGGACGCCGCCGAAGTCCGAGATGACCGTCGTGATCTGCCCGCTCACGCCCGCCTCAGCACGTCGAGGGTGCCGAACCCTGCGTGACCGTCCATTCGCATGTCGAGAGCGTTGATCTCCATCGCCTCGTCGCCGGTGACCTCGCCGGTCGAGGCGATCAGGTCTCCCGACGCGCGAACGGGAACGGAGTCGGGCTCCACGTAGACCTCGGCGTTCACGCGTTGCAGGCGCCCGCTGCCGTCGAACTGCATGGAGACCAGGAGCTCGTCGAGCGCGGCGGGTGCCCCGTGGCGGGCCAGGATGCCGCGGACGAGGTCGGCATTGTGGCCCTTGGCCTTGCGCGGGCGCAGCGCCGCCGCAACGAGCGTCGCGCCGTCCTCGAACGTTGCCGAGAGGACGCGCAGCGAGTCCCAGCGCTTCCAGTCCGGAGGCCCGCCGGCGAGGCGCCACGGCTGAGCGGCCCGCTCCTCGCCGTCGCGCCGCGAGAACGCCGTGACGGCCTCCGTGTCCCATTCGACCCGAAGGCCGTCGCCGAGGTCGACCGCCAGCTCCTCGATGGGCTTCTCAGGCATCCTCGTCTCCGGGCGGGAGCTCCGACTCGTCGACCTCGCGCGCCGTGCCCTCGTAGTCGTAGCTCTGGCGCCGCGGCGGCGGCGCGCCGAATCCCGGCCCGGGGCGCGGCCCCGGTCGCGGCCCCGGCGGCGGCGTGTGGACGCGGAAGGCCAGCCGCCGTTTCGCCATCCGGGTCATGAGTCCGCGCAGGAGGGCGCGGGTCGGCGGGATCAGGAGCAGCAGGCCGATCACGTCCGTGATGAACCCCGGCGCAAGCAGGAAGGCGCCGCCGGCGATCACCATCGCGCCGTCCAGGACCTCCTTGGCCGGCGTGCGACCCGCGGCGATCGCCTCGTTGAACCGCTGCCAGGTGGCGGCGCCCTGGCGGCGCGCGATGGCCGCGCCGACGAAGCCGTCGACGATCAGCAGCGCGATCGTGGGGAGGACCCCGATCGCCTCGCCGACCTTGACGATCACGTAGATCTCCGCGATCGGCAGGACGATGAACACGAGCAGCAAAAGCAGCATCGCTACGATCATTCCATGGTCACCGACGAAGCGGTCTACGAGGCGCTCGAAGAGGTAATCGATCCCGAGCTGGGGCTCGATTTCGTCTCACTCGGGCTGGTCTACGACGTCGAGGTCGAGGGCGAGGAGGTCTACATCACCTTCAGCCTGACGACGCCCGCCTGCCCGATCGGCCCCCAGGTCACCGAGCAGATGCGCGAGTTCGTCGGCGAGCTCGACGGCGTCGACAAGGTCCACCCCAAGATGGTCTTCGACCCGCCCTGGTCCCCGGAGATGATGTCCGAGGATGCGAAGTTCGCTCTTGGGTTCTGACTTCCCGTTACTCTTCCCGTTACTTCTTGTCAGCCAGCCAGGTGCTGGCCCGGTCGATGGCCTCGGAGAACTGGGCCGGCAGATGCGACAGGCGCTCAGCGAGCTCCCCGGAGTCGACCAGTCCGGCGTCCTGGAGGGCAGCGACGAAGTTGCGGTCCTTCTCGCGAAACGCGCAGAGCTTGGCGACGCAGAGATCATGCTTTTCGAGACACCACCCGATGAACTGGGCCTCGCCCGAGGGCTCAGCCGTGTTGGCGTTCTGCACCTTGAGCAGCCGATCACGCCAGCCGTCCGGCAGCGCGGACGTCTCCAGGTCCACGCTGTCGATGCTGAATCCGTGAGAGCTTTCGAACTGCGACAGCTCACCTGCCGCTCCCTCGATTAGGTCGCCGAGGCGGATCGTCTCTTCGTTGTCATCGGCAATCGGGAGGATGTCGACCTCCAACGACATCGTGGCCGCAGCCGGCAGGTCTTGTTCGCGGTAGGTGCGGCTGAGAGGAGTCGAACCTCCACGGCCCGCTAGGGCCACAAGGCCCTCAACGTTGACGAGCGCGGTCAGCTGAGATCGGATTCGGCTTGCTAAAGCCGTTTGAGCTCATCTGAGGTCGGCTCAGTTTCGCTCAGATTGGTACCACGATTGGTACCACGGGCCGAGGGCGCTCGTAGTTGCAGCCCAGCCAGCGATGGAAGTCGCCGAGCACGCGGCGCGGTACCCTGCCGCCGTGCGCGTCGGTCGGAAGGTTCCACGTCCCCTGCGCCAGCACAGGCTTGTCTTCTTGGCCGTGCTCGCCTTGCTCGCCCTGGCACTCGGTACCACGGATTTCGAGACGCCGGGGAATCGGTCGTCGATTCCCTCTACGGGACGCTCTCCCTGCTGGCGCTCAATTTCGTCAAGCCGGACTAGGAGCAGATCCCGCCCGCGCTCGAAGTGGCTCGTTTCATGGTCCCAGCGGTGGCTGCCGCCGACCTTCACGGCGCTGATTGTCGTGCTCCAGGACGAATGGCACCTGATCCGTGCCAGGTTCACTAATGATCACGTCGTGGTGTGTGGGCTGGGACGGCGGGGAATGAGGCTCGTGCGCCCGCCCTCCCTCCGAGAGCCGGAGCCTCAACTTGTCAAGGTTGCAGGCGGGGGTACGGAGCCTCGCCCCGTCCCGCCGAAGCGGGTAGTGGCCATCGAGGCCGACCACTCGAACCCGAACGTGGACGTCGCTCGACGACTCGGCGCCGTGGTTCTGATCGGCGACTCGACGGAACCCGATCTCGTCCACGCCGCGGGTGTACAACGTGCGACGACCCTGATTTCCGTTCTCCCCGAGGACGCCCACAACGCCGCCGTCGCGAGCGTCGCAGGCGAGTTTGCCGCGCCCGCACGGATCCACTCCAGGCCTTTTGCCACGTCACGGACATGGACCTCGTGGATGACCTGACGGCCGCCGCGTTGGGGGGCTCGCACAAAGGGCTTGCGCTTGAGTGGTTCAGCGTCCCCGGGCGTGCGGCGCGCCTATCTGGCAGACCACCTGGAGTTGGTGAGCAGCCTCGCCGACGCGGCTCTGCCGGCAACCCGGGTTGACGATGCGCCCGCGGCGCCTCACCTCGCTGTCCTTGGGACCAGCGACCTCGCCCGCGCGGTCGTCGTGAACGCAGCCCGTCAGTGGGGCGCCGACGCCGCTCGGCACGAACGCGTTGCCGATACCGAGCGTCTGCGCGTCACGCTCGCGTCCGTGGGCGCGAAGGCCTGGCGTGAGCGGCTTCTCGCCCGCTACCCGTCGATCGCCGAAGCCGCCGAGCTGATCGCATACGAGGGAGACCTGCGCGCGCCGGCCGAACACGAAGCCGCGCGCGAGGCGCTCGGCGATGCGACCGCGGTGTTCGTCTGCGGGTCCAGCGACACCGAGAGCCTCGAATATGGCTTCGCCGCTGCACGCATGACCAATCGCGACAACCCGGTGGTGGTGACGCTTCTCATCGAGAACGCCGGCTTCGCGAAGTTGCTCAAGACAGAGGACAGGTCCGCGTCGGTGCAGCTGTTCAGCATCGTCGATCGAACCTGTTCCGCGGAGGTGATTACAAGCAGGTTTTCGACAGGCTCGCACGGGCGCTTCACGAGGTCTACCGCAGTCACGTGGAGAAGAGCGGTCAGGCAACATCCGGCGCCGATGTCGAATGGGACGACCTCGACGAAAGCTTCCGGCTGTCAAACCTTGCTCAGGCTCACGACGTCGACGAGAAGCTCCAGGCAATCGGCTGCGAGATTCACCCCCTCACCGAATGGGAGGAGCCGGTTCTCGACTTCACTCCGGCAGAGGTCGAGTGCTTGGCCAAGCTTGAGCACGGGCGCTGGTGCAAGGAGCGAACGGCTCGCGGTTACGTCTACGGGCCGGTCCGGGACGACAAGGCAACGCCGAAAACGCACCACCTTCTGGTCCTTTGGGACGATCTCCCCGAGGAGGAGCGGGACAAGGATCGGGCCTTCATTCGTGCCATCCCGGCCGTCCTTGCCACGATTGGGTTCCAGGTTGGACGACGCGACGGCCCTGGGTCGCGAACCGTGACGAGCGCGGGCGGCGAGATCCGCGGGGCTGCATCGGATGGCGCTCCGGCGGAGGCGGGCGCTTAAGCGCGGCGAATTGCGGCCGCCGGCCCGGCGGAGCATCGCCGGTAGCGCCCGCACCGCGTCGCGGGTAGCTCGCGCGCTCGGCTTCCGATAGTTCAGCCCACGGCACAAGCATGGGGTGCTCTTTTCGCACCGGGTCGCGCTCCGGGCCGAGGTGCCACCCGTGGTCCGCGAGGTCTGCCGCCCATCGCTCGTGCTCGATCTGGGCGAGGCGCTCGATCTCGCCATCCAGGAGCTCAATTTCGGGCGCGCCCACTTCGGCTGCGCCGAGGGGAACGAGAATCCAGCCGACGGCATCGAGCTTGGCGTCGATTCCCTCGGCGAACCGTCGATTCGACGCCTTCAGGGACTCCGGCAGCGATTCCCAGGGAACGAGCGACGGATTGTCCCGCGCCGATTCGCCCTTCGCGGTCTGGGCACGAACGTAGTTCTCGTGCATCGCGCGTGCGAGCAGTTCGTTACGTGCCTCACCGTGCCCCGGTCCGGCCTCGCTCCACCCGTTGTTCATGATCAGCCTCCCTGCAAAGCCTTGACCATCGCGGTTGCCAGTGCGGTCACGTCAGGTGACCCTCGTCCAGTGGGCGTAAGTCCCAGCCCGGCGTCGCGGGGTGATCGAGATTGCCGCCAAGGGTTACGTCGTTGAATGCGCCGTACGCGGGGTTCTCGGCGATTCTGTAGAGAAGCGGGCCCGACGTCGCCCCCGGGAACCTGGACGCCGCCGCTGCGCGGCGTATTGGCGGACGAGCGCGAGGGAGGCCGCCCAAACGGCGTCGCCTCGCTCGTCCCGCCGACCGGACCCTGGAAAGCCCCTCGGGACGAGGACGGGTATTCCGCCCCAATGCGGGTCGGCTGGACCCACCACGTCCGGTAGCTGCCGCGAGCCGTTCGAGAAGCGATTGGCGACTCCGGGTCCGGACTGGTAGGTCGGTCGAGCAACGGCGTGCGAAAGGCCCCCGCCAGTCCCAGCACCACTTTGCGACCCGCTCCACGCGGCCTCTAAAAAACGGCGCCCAGCGCTGGTCAGCTGCAGGTAGGTCCCGCCTACGGCGACGACGCTCGAACTCGCCGCCGGCCAATCGACGGACAGGCGGTTGTCTTCGGGATCTCGGTCGTGGCAGCTGTAAGCGCCGGTGTCTCCGCTCACGACGAAGATCGTGTGCCCGGTCCGCGCGGCCATAGCCAGGGTCGCGAAATCGGAGCGGATCAAGGCTCTGCCGCCCCGGGAATCGAGCAGGCGTTCCTCACAGCTTCCCCAGGAGTCCGAGATGACTGAGGCGCGTCGGTCCTTGACGATGCGATTGATGATGTCGCCTTGGGAGACCTTCCCGGAATTGGGGGCCTCGTAGCTGATGACCTGGGCGCCGGGCGCGATCTCCTTGATCATGTCGAGGTCGAGGTCGACCTCCATCTCCTGGTTGAAGTCATCTTGCGGCTTTGCGGCGCGAATTCCGCCGCCTGCGGATCCGGCACACGCTCCACCGCTGGTCCGGGCAGTCCGTAATAGCCGCTGAACGCGCCAGTGTCGCGAGCGTCGAACGTATGGTAGGAAACCACCGCGACGGTCTGTCCCTGACCGCCGATGCCAAGGGTGTGGAGTAGAGCGGAGCAATGTCGTAGGCCGACGCAAGCTGGTCCGGCGAGTAGCCTCGCCCGCGTGTGCTGAGCGCTGCTGGTGTCATCCGTAGTCGGGTGTCAAGCCCGGTTACCGAAGCCACCCCTGATCTGAGCCATGGGGGGACTCGCGGCGCGGGAACGGGCACGTGGAACCGCTCGCCATCGGCGTTGAGGCGATCTCGAATTCTGGTCGAGAAGACCCGATCCATAGCGGCTGCGGTCCCCCGAATCCGAAAGGCTGTTCGTTGCGGATAGCTTTCGATCACCTGAAGGCCATGGGCGGCAAGCCGCCGGCGGGTCTCGGACAGCTTTGAGGACGGCAAGCCAAACCTCGCCCCGAATGCGCGCGGAGTGAGCGTGCGCTTCGCCCGGGCGCGGACTCCGCCTGAGGGCTCCCAGGAGACCGACCGAATCAGCGCTCGGCGATTGCGCAGGCGTAGGTTCAGTGATGCCACCAACTGCTGTTTCGCCGGCGTCGGTCCGAGGTCTGTGGCTCCACCGTTGTGAGCTGGCGGCGGCCCAGCGTTCACGCTCACAGAAGTGGCGGTCGCCAGTATCGCCGCCGCCGCGACGCAGATTGCGAGGCGGCTTCTCAAGCTGTTCCCACCCACCGGACCGAGCTCAGCACCCCATCGACGAGTTGATAGAGCGTCCGCCGCCGGTTGGGATCGGTCTCGGCGGTCGTTGTCGTGGCGACTACGCCGGTACCGCCGTGGGCGGCCGCGACGACGGTCACAAACTGTTGCTCCGAGATGCCCTGGGGGGTATCGAGGGCTCCCACGTAGGCATCGCCCGCACCGGCGCGGCCACCGATCGACGGTCCCAAAATGACATCGGCCGGGTTCGTGGCCTTTGTCAGGCCGAGGAGTCGGGTCCCGAGGTCCGTCACTCGCCCGTCGACGAGTGCCGGGGCGCTATCGTCGTCGGCCGGAACAACGCTCAGCTCGAGCTGGAGATCTCCCGCCACGCTGTCGAGCCGAAGGGTGTCAGCTCCTTGATCGGCTGGAGTCCATTGGTTGGCGGCATAGCTCAGGCTGATCCGCGTGCCGCCGTTCAGCGCGCTGGTCCACGTGGTCAGGCCGCGCACGGGGAGGGGCGAGGTGGGAGGTGCGCCACATTGAGAAGCCGGCGCTGGGCACGTCGCTCTCGTCCCGCCCGGGGCGATGGCGGCGACAATCAGCGCCGCGGCGCCCGTGAAGGCAGCGAACGCGACGAGCAGAGAGGCAAGCCTGGGAATGCGCCCGAGCCGGGCGTTGAGAGGAACGGCCGGTTCGGCGCCGGTTGCGCGTGCGCCCTTCGGGAGGGCCTGGAGAGCCACGCCGCATTCAGCACAGAAGGTGTGAGCGGGTGAGGACGCTCCGCAGTTCGTGCAGCGCACCGCTGGGCCTACGCTCGCTCCCCAGCCTCTTGTAGTAGTCCTAGCCTGATCGTGAGGCGCAGCCAGATCAGGGCGGCGCCGGTGAGCAGCGCGAGCTCGGCAAGCCAGGCACCCACAGGGAGCCAGCGCTGCCCAGCCGCCGCCGCGACCATGAACCCGGCGGCCACGGGTAGCGCCACGAACGGGCTACCCAGCAACCCAAGCGCACGACCTTCGGCGGACGGCGCCCGGAACCGCAGCCAGAGAGCCCCACCGGCAGCCCCAGTCACCGCCATGCCGAGCAGCGGGATGCCGACTGCGATCGAGACCAGCCGCAGAGTCCACGGCAGTCCCGCACCTACCGGGTCAAGTCCCGCCCCGAAAATGCCGAGTCCGTATACGCATGCCTCGACGGCCCAAAACGCGGCAGCCGACAACGCGCCAAACGCGACTCCGTCGAGGACGTCGTTGAACCGCCGATACGGAAGCAGGACAAGTGTCGGCCCGGCCAGGGCTACGACAAGCGCCAGGCAGGGGAGCGCCACAACGGTGACGATGGCGGCCGCGTCGTGTGTCTGTGCGAGCTCGGCACCTGACGGCGAGACAGCCTGGGCCAGCACGCCGACCGCCGCCCCTGCCAACGCGCCCCAGACCAGCGTGAACCCGGTCGCGATCGCGGGTTGGTCCTCGTAGAGGTCGACGTCGTAGAGGTAGATCGTCGCGAGGATCGGGACGAGACACGCGGCTGCCGCCAGTGCCACCGGGTAGAGGCCGGTCGCGGCAAGCACGACAACCACGGTGGCACCGACGACGAGGGCGGTCCGGTAATCGCGCATCTCGGCGCGGGGGAGCTGGGGGAAGAGAGTTGAGACCGGGTCCGGCGTCGCGACCCTCTGGCGCGGCGCGGCGGGGAAGCCACGCGTCGACGTGTTGGGCGCCGAGCGGAGTACCGCAACGCACGCAGAAGCGTTCGTTCGGCAACCTCGCGGTCGCAGCCCGGGCAGCGAGTCATGCGGAGGCGATTATCTGCGCTTTCGCGTAACTGGCGCAAGCAGCTCTCTAGCTGGCTTGCTATTGCATGGAAGCCTGACCGGACTATCCCGTCGGTGGCCAGGCGGGGTAGTATCGGCACGCCGTCGCCTGTCGCAGGGAGCCTCGATCGAACCCAAAACGGTCGGCGCCAAGAAAATGGGTCGCAGCGAAGAATTTGGCGCAGGCGCGGATCCGGCAACAGCTGGTGCGTCGCCGCTCCAGATCTTCATTAACTGGCGCCACAACGACGCCAGGGTGGGCGCCCAGGCTCCACGACAAGCTCTCGGAGCACTTTGGCAGGGAGAATGTCTTTCTCGACGACGAGAGCCTCCCGGAGCAGGGCGGCAACTGGCTCGAAACGATCCGATCGCACCCGGCGACGTGCGGAGCATTCATCGCCGTTATCGGCAGGGACTGGGCCGACGAGACCAGGCAGAGGGCGCTGCGATCTGAAAAGGACTTCGTCCGCATGGAGATCGAGATGGCGCTTCGAAAGGACTCGGCGGTCGACGAGATCATTCCGACCCTGGTCGACGACGCCGCCATCCCGGACCCCAGCGAGCTGCCGCACAGCATGCGCAGGCTGCTCGAGTGGGAGTCGGCACAGCTCCGCTCAAAGCGATGGGGTGACGATGTCGAGAGCCTGATCGCACAACGGCCTCAAGAGGGCCGCCGCCGAACCGCCCGTACCGCCACCAGCCGCCAAGCCGCACGTACCACCGCCCACGCCCCGACCCAGGAATGGCGACCGCAAACGCCCCGCCGAAGACTCCGTAGAGCCTGGCTTGCTGGATGAGCATTTCGAAGAGCTCCTCGACCTGATCGACGACGACAGCGTCGTCATTCCGTTCCTGGGCCCCGGCATGAACTCGAGCGACCGGGGGGATGCGCCGTGGGAGGGCGTGAATTCCGGTGACCTCCCGGACGCGGAGGAGCTCGCCGCCCATCTTGCGACCAAGCCTGGGTGCGCCTCGCCCGTTGAAAGCCTGAAGCAGCCGATCTCGCGCAGGTGTCGCAGTACCTGTCTGTCCTGCGAGGCAACCCTGCAGATGTGTACAGCGCGCTCGAGCGGGCGCTACCCGCCAAGAGCCGCGCTCAACCTCCGTCCACAAGTTCCTCGCGCGCCTTCCCGCTCTCATGGCCGAGTCCGGGCGCCCCGACCGCTACCCGATCATCGTTACGAATATCTACGACGCGCTGGAACGCGCTTTCAAGGAGGAAGGGGAGCGATACGACGTCGCGATGCACGTTGGTGGCGGCGACCGCAATAAGGGCTTCATGCACCTGACCGCCGACGACGAGCTCCATCCGATCCCGACAGCCAACGACTATTGGGAGTTCCCCTTGGACGCCGATCGGGACCGCTTCACACGACCCGTCATCGTGAAGATCCACGGTGGGACCGAGAGCGGGCGCTCGCCGTTGGATCACAACTACGTGCTGACGGAAGACGACTACATCGGCTACATGAGCGGCCAGCCGATTGAGGGAATCGTTCCGACTCAGCTCAAAGAGAAGCTGATGAGCGCGCACTTCCTCTTCATTGGCCACACGATGCGCGATTGGAACCTCCGCATCTTCCTGATGAAGGCTGTTTCCGGGGGGACGCCTGCATCCATCTTGGGCCATCCAGCGGCGCCCCCCGGACACGCGGTGCACGCAGTGCTTCTGGGCGTCGATGGGGACGGAAAGCTTCTCCCAGTTTCGCCCAGTGAATACGTGGCTCAGTTCGATGAGTATCTGCGCCGCGCGGTCACCGACCCGGCGCAGTAAGCAATGGCCGCAATTGAACGGAACTCGATGGCGGCCGGGACGGCCGTGGGCTCTCCCTATGTTGGGCTCACGCACTACACGGAGGGCGAGGCCGGCCTCTTCTTTGGCCGCGATAGGGACATCGGCGTCATCATCAGCAACCTCCGCGGTGCCCGCCTCACGCTCCTCTATGCCCAGAGCGGCGTTGGCAAGAGCTCCGTGCTTCGGGCCGGCGTCGCGGCCCGCCTGTCGCGTCGCAAAGCGCGAGCGAGAGACCAGGGGTTCGCCGCGCTTCGTGCCCGTGGTCTTCAGCAAATGGAGCGGCGATCCCGAGGCAGAACTCATCCAGGCAATCGGCTCAGCGATCGAGCCATTTCTCCCCGAAGACTCGTCCCTCGACCTTGGAGGGGGCGGTCTCGAGCACGCCTGCGAGGCAGCAGCCGATGCCGTGCAGGGGACGTTGCTCGTGATTCTGGATCAGTTCGAGGAGTACCTGATGTACAGGCAGGCGAACGGCGGCAACGAGTCGTTCGGGGATCAACTCGCGCGCTGCGTCGACAACCAGGCGCTCCGTGCGAACTTCCTGATCTCGATTCGCGAGGATGCGTACGCCGGACTCGGCGACCTCCTGAGCGGCCGGATCCCGAACGTCTACGGAAACTATCTCCATCTCGAGATCTCGACAGGCGGGGGAGCGCGAGACGATCGAGGAACCGATCCGGGTCATCAACGAGCGACTGAGTCGGCTCGACCCGGCCGGCGAGCCGTACCAATTGGACGCGGGACTCGTCGACGCGGTGCTCGAGGACGTGCCCGCGCCCGGCGGCCATGAGTTCGGCACAGGAGGCGCCAAGGCGACGCGGGGGGAGCAGATCGAAATGGGCCTTCTGCAGCTCGTGATGAAACGCCTGTGGGACACGGAGATCGGTGAAGGGCATCGCGAGCTCCGACTCAGCACGCTGAACGATGCCAACGGGCTCGGCGGCGTGAAGAAGATCATTGGGACCTATCTCGACACGTCCATGGGCCAGTTGACGGACGAACAGCGCAGTAAAGCGGCGTCCGTGTTCCGCTTCCTCGTGACGCGCGGAGGCACAAAATATGCGTATTCCGCGCAGGATCTTGCGGAGCTCTCTGGGCTCGAGGCCTCCGATGTGGAGTCGGTGCTCCGCGACCTCGGAGACAGCAGTGAAGGCCTTCACATCGTGCGTCGTGTGGCGCCTCCCGATGGGCTCGGCCAAGCCACATATGAGATCTACCACGACGCTCTGGCGCGACCGATCATCGAATGGCGCCAAAAGGAGGAGCAGAGAGAGCTGGAGCGAGCTCAGCGCGAGGCGGCGAAGGAGGTGCGCAAGGAGCGTCGCCGCGCCCGCTTCTTCGCCGCCCTCGCCGGCGCGTTTTTGTTCGCCGTGGTCCTCGTCGTGTACCTCGCCCTGCGGGCGCACGACGAGCAGAAGTTGAGTCAATCAAAGGGGCTCGCTGCCCATGCTGAAGCGCTGCTCGGTACCGACCCGGCGCTGAGCGTGCAGGTTGCGCTCGAGGCGCTTCATACGACCTACTCAGGCGAAGCGGAAGCAGCGCTTAGGGATGCGCTGCCAAGTGTCCGGGTGCGCCGCGTCTTGGCGACCGGCAGGCCCATCTACAGCCTTGGGCTGAGTCCGAACGGCAAACGAATCGTAACCGTTGACCCTCGGGGAATCGCCACGATCTCGGATTCAGCCACTGGACCATCGGTGATGCTCCCGACCCGGCAAGTGATCGCCGCCTCGTTCAGCCCCGACGGAACTCGGATCGTGACCGCGGAGCAGCACGGCGTCGCGAGAATCTGGAACGTCGCGACTCGGAAAGCGATCGTAAGACTCCCGGCTGGCGGGCCGAGTTCAGCTCCCGTCCTGGGGGCGCGGTTCAGCGCGAACGGCCAGCGGGTGATCACCGCCGGCGGCGACGCCAAGGCGCGGGTGTGGCGTGCGGCCGATGGTGAGCCCGTCGCCGTCTTGTCCACCCCGGCCCTCGACAGCGCAGCTCTCAGCCCCGATGGGTCGAGGGCGGTGACCGCTGGCAGCGACGGCAGCGTGCGTATCTGGGACGTTGCAAGCCGCAAGGTACTGCAGACGCTCCGAGCCGATAACGAGCGCCCCGTCTGGGACGCCACGTTTAGTCCGGACGGCCGCAAGGTCGTGACCGCGGGCGACGATTCGGGAGCCCGCGTTTGGAGCGCTCAGAGCGGGCGCCGGGTCGCGGTCCTAAACGGGCATAACGGCGCAGTCCGCACCGCCGAGTTCAGCCCGGACGGCGCAGAGATCTTGACGTCTTCGGACGATCGGACGGCGCGAATTTGGAACGCGGCAACAGGGCGGGAGCTCGAGGCCTTCAGTGGCCATACCGGTCCCCTGCGGCAGGCGGCGTTTGCGCAGCGTGGACACGAGGTGGTGACGGGCAGTCTCGACGGAACGGTCAGGATCTGGGACACCACCCAACGCGGCCAGCTCGAGGTACTGAGAGCGGCTAGCCCGGTAGGACAAGCGACTTGGTCCGCCGCATTCAGCCCCGACGGCGAACAGCTCCTTACGGCGAGCGACGGCGGCGTCACCCGGATATGGAATGCCGCGACGGGAGACCTAGTGGAGCAGCTGAGCACGGAGGGAAGCAAAAGTGCCGTCTACAGCGCGGCGTTCGGCTCGCACGCCAACAGGATTGCCACCGGGAACGCGGCCGGGGTAACGCACATCTGGCAGGCGCGCACGGGCACGCTCTTGCAAACGCTCCCGGCCCCCGGCTCGGTCAAGGGTGTCGCGTTCAGCCCAGATGGCGACGAACTGGTGACGGCGAGCACCGACGGCAACGCCAGGATCTGGAACCTAAGAAACCGGGAGCCGCGCCGGGTCTTGCGTACTCATGGCCACACTGGCCAGGTCGAGAGTGCGGCCTTCAGTCCCGACGGCCGTTACGTGGTTACCGGGAGCGCTGATGGCGCGGCGCGGATCTGGAATGCGACGACAGGAGCAGAAACAAAGACGCTGCGAGGGCCCGCCGACATCGCCACGTCGGACGCAGCCTTCAGCCCCAACGGCGACAGGCTGGTGACCGCGAGCGCCGACGGCACGGCAACGATCTGGGACGCGAGCAGCGGTGAGGTGCTCGCGGTGCTGCGAGGCCACAGTGGGGCCGTTCACGCCGCGGCATTCAGTCCGGACGGCAAGACCGTAGCTACGGGGAGCACCGATGGGACAGCGCGGATTTGGGACGCGGCAACCGGAGCGCCGCTGGCGACGATGAACGGTGGTACGAGCCCGGTGCACGATGTTGCGTTCAGTCCCGACGGCGCCACGCTAGTCACCGCAAACATCGATGGTACGGCGACGATCTGGTCGACGGGGCTCGCCCGGCCTCTCTCGTTCGTCGAGGCCGCCGCTGAGGCGCGCCTCAGGAAAATCGGATCCCCATATTCGGGATAGCCCTACGTCCGACGATTAGGAGGAGGAGGTCTGGTCACGGCTCCTTGTAGGCCCGTCCGCATTCACGATTCCGGTCGGGAGCAACGGTCTGTTGCGGCGCGTGCTCCTAGCCTGCCCGGCAAGCTCGGTGGAACCAGACGTTGCCGTCGGGACCGTCGGTGAGGTAGGCGGGGTACACACCAGTGTCCTCATGATCCGCTCCCGGTCTGCGGGTAGAAGCTGGTCTCCTCGCCCGTCGGCGTCAACTTCGAGATCGGCGCGTGGAACGTTGCCTTCGGGGTTCGGTTCCACCTCGGCATCGGTGAACTAGAGATCGCGATCCGGTCCGACGATGATTGGAGAACATCGGCTACGTCTACGGCTTGCAAGGCGGCAAGTTCGAGAAGACCGCGACCCTGAACCCGCCGGAGACCAACTTCTCGTTCGGGGTCTCCGCGGCGATCTCGGGGAAGACGGTGGCCATCGGCTCCGACCACTACGTGCCGACGCCGACCAGCGACTACAGCCAGGCAGCGTACGTGTACTCCGTGCACGGGCCGCTGCTGGCGAAGCTGACCGATCCCAAGGCGTTCGAGAACGAGGGCTCCAACCATGGCGGGTCGGTTGCCACCGACGGCGATCTCGTGATCGAGGGTGATCCGGTCCAGCTGGCGAAGGGCCACACGACCCTGGACTCGACGGTCTACACGGGGATGATCGATGCGTGGACGAAGCCACCAGGTGGCTGGTCCAACAGCTCCCATCCGATCCAGGTGTACGCCGATGACGCGGCACCACAATCGAGTCTGGGTGGTGCCGTGGCAATGACCAGCAAGGAGTTCTTTGCCGGGTCGCCCCGCAGGAAGGTCGGGAACAACTCCCTGCAGGGCGCCACTTACATCTTCGGGTTCCTCAACAAGGTGGTGCTCAAGGTCGAGGAAAGCGGCTCCGGCGACGGCGCCGTCAAGAGCGACCCGCCCGGAATCGACTGCGGGAAGAGGTGCCGCGCGTCGTTCGAGCCGGGCACCAACGTGAAGCTGATCGCGAATCCCGCCAAGGGCTCCAAGTTCGCGGGCTGGTCGGGCAGCGGCTGCTCCGGCGACGACCCGAAGTGCAAGGTCGCGATGAAGATCTCGCGCACCGTCAAGGCGAAGTTCGCGGACAAGCACCGATGAGCGTCGGAACGGACGGCGGGCTACTTCGCGAGGTTGCTCTATCTGCGGTTGGCGGCGGGGTTCATTTCCACCCCTGAGGTCCTGATGGGCCCGGGCGGTGGATGACCGGCCTAGAGGTCGAAGCGGTCGAGGTTCATGACCTTCACCCACGCGGCCACGAAGTCGCGGACGAACTTCTCGCGGGCGTCGTCGCTGGCGTAGACCTCGGCGAGCGCCCGCAGCTCGGAGTTCGAGCCGAACAGCAGGTCGACACGGCTTCCCGTCCAGCGCAGGTCGCCCGAGCTGTCTCGCCCTTCGAAGGCGCCGTCCTCCGTCTCAGACCAGGTGATGCCGAGGTCGAGCAGATTCACGAAGAAATCGTTCGTGAGCACGCCTGATCGCTCGGTGAGCACGCCGAGCTGCGAGCCGCCCTGGTTCGCGTCGAGCGCGCGCAGGCCGCCGACGAGGACCGTCATCTCCGGAGCGGTCAGGGTCAGCAGGTTGGCGCGGTCCACGAGCAGGTGCTCGGCCGGCAGCGGGTGGTCGGCACGAATGTAGTTGCGGAACCCGTCGGCGCTCGGCTCGAGCGGCTCGAAGGACTCGGCGTCGGTCTGCTCTTCGGTCGCGTCGCCGCGGCCCGCTGTGAACGGGACCTCGATCTCGACGCCCCCGTCCGCGGCCGCCTTCTCGACCGCGGCCGATCCGCCGAGCACGATCAAGTCGGCGAGCGAGATCTCCGCCTCGGCCGACTCCCTGATGTCCTCGAGCGCGGAGAGCACGTTCGATAGCTCGTCGGGATCGTTGACCTCCCAGTCCTTCTGCGGCCCGAGGCGCACGCGGGCGCCGTTGGCGCCGCCGCGCTTGTCGCCGCCACGGAACGTCGACGCCGACGCCCATGCCGCGCGCACGAGCTCCGAGACCGAGAGCCCCGAGTCGAGGATCTGTTGCTTCAGGGCGTCGAGGCCATCCTTGGGGAGCTCCGGATTGCCGGCGGGGACCGGGTCCTGCCAGATCAGCTCCTCACTTGGCACCTCGGGCCCGAGGTAGCGCTGGATCGGCCCCATGTCGCGGTGGGTCAGCTTGAACCACGCTCGGGCGAAAGCGTCGGCGAACTCGTCCGGGTTCTCGTAGAAGCGGCGCGAGATCTTCTCGTAGGCCGGGTCGAGGCGCAGCGACAGGTCGGTCGTGAGCATCGTCGGCGGGCGCATCTCCGAGCCCTTCTCCGGGCCGGGAACCGTTCCCGAGCCGGCGCCGTCCTTGGGCTGCCACTGGTACGCGTCTCCGGGCCCCTTGGTCAGCTCCCACTCATACGCGAAGAGGTTCTCGAAGAAGCGGCTGCTCCACTGCGTCGGCGTCTGGGTCCACGTCACCTCGATGCCGCTCGTAATGGTGTCGGCGCCCTTGCCGCTGCCGTAGCTCGAGATCCAGCCGAGGCCCTGCGCCTCGAGCGGCGCGGCCTCCGGCTCCGGTCCGACGTTCTCGGTGTCAGGGGCGGCACCGTGCGTCTTGCCGAACGTGTGCCCGCCGGCGATCAGCGCAACGGTCTCCTCGTCGTTCATCGCCATGCGCTTGAACGTCTCGCGGATGTCGCGAGCCGCGAGGACCGGGTCAGGCTCGCCATTCGGTCCCTCAGGGTTCACGTAGATCAGGCCCATCTGCACGGCTCCGAAGGGCTCCTCGAGCTCGCGGTCACCGCGGTAGCGCTCGTCGCCGAGCCACGTGGTCTCGGGCCCCCAGTAGACGTCCTCATCGGACTCCCAGGTGTCCTCGCGGCCGCCGGCGAAGCCGAACGTCTCGAGGCCCATCGACTCAAGCGCGACGTTGCCGGTGAGGACGATGAGATCGGCCCAGGACAGCGCCCTGCCGTGCTTCTGCTTGACCGGCCACAAGAGGCGCCGCGCCTTGTCGAGGTTCGCGTTGTCGGGCCAGCTGTTGAGCGGCGCGAAGCGCTGCTGACCGCCGCCGGCGCCGCCGCGGCCGTCGCTGATGCGGTAGGTGCCGGCGCTGTGCCAGGCCATGCGGATCATGAACGGCCCGTAGTGGCCGAAGTCGGCCGGCCACCAGTCCTGCGAAGTGGTGAGGACCTCCTCGATGTCCCGCTTGACCTCGGCCAGGTCGAGCGTGTTGAAAGCTGCCGCGTAGTCGAAGCCGTCGTCCATCGGGTTGCGCTCAGAGGGGTTCGCGGCGAGGGCCTTCAGGTTGAGGCGGTTCGGCCACCACGTGGAGTTGCCGCCGCCCTGCGTCGGATACGGGAAATGGTCGTGGGGGACGGGACAGCCGCCGGCCGCCTCTTCGTTCATCTCGCCGACTTTGGCATCAGGGGTGTCAGGCATCAGGAACCTTTCGTGGTTGAGGGATCAGGAAATCCGTGTTCGGTGCACTGTGGGCACAGGCCCCGGAAGACGATCTCGGCTTCGTCGACTGCGAAGCCGTTGGGATCGGACGCCGTCAGGCAGGGCGCCTCGCCGACGACGCAATCGACGTCAGAGATGGCGCCGCACGATCGGCAGACGAGGTGGTGGTGGTTGTCGCCGACGCGCGCCTCGTAGCGGGCGACCGAGCCTGGCACGTGGATGCGCCGTAGGACGCCCGCGGTCGTGAGCGCACGGAGCACGTCGTAGACGGCCTGTTGGGACACCACTCCGACCTCCCGTTGCAGGCGACCGATGATCGACGTGGTGTCGGTGTGGGGCGCCGCGTGGACGGCGGCGAGCACGGCGACCCTCGGACGCGTGACGCGGAGCGAGGCCGCACGCAGCGTCTCCTCGAGCTCCAGCACCGACGGCATCCGCCGAGTATGCCAAATTGGAATTACTCCAGACTAAAAAGGTGTCTGGCAGAAAGCCTCGAGTCACTTTCGTGCTGGGTTCGAGCGGAGGCGAGATACTGCGCGGACGGTGTCGGAGGAGAACCCGGAGATCGTGCGGCGGTTCATCGAATCGATTGGCGACGGCGATTACGAAAGCGCCGGCCGGCAACTTGATCCAAACGGGGAGTGGCACAACACAATGAAGGTCGAGGAGATCGTCGACGGTGGCGAGATCATCGTCGTCAAGGTCCACGGCTGGGGTCGTGGCGCTGGCAGCGGCGTTCCAATCGATGTGCGGTGGGCGCACGTCATGCGCCTGCGAGGCGCCAAGGTCCTTCGCGTCGATACCTACGGGCGCTTCGAACGAGCCCTCGAAGCCGCCGGGCTGCAGGAGTAGGTGTACCCACCGGCTTCGCGCCGGGGCTCCAGGGGCGTCTAGCCGGACGGGCAGGTCGGCGGCTCGGGGTCGCCGGTTATCAGGGTGTTCGTGCTGGTGTTCAGATCCCCGTCCTGCTTGACGTCGAGCTTGAGCGTGTCTTCGCAGCCGTGCTTGGCTGACAGGTGGGCAGTTCCAACGGCTCGATCCCCGGAAAGCTTCAACTTCTGGAATGGCACGTCAATTCGTCGGGCGCCGGCGACGATCGCGGTCAGCGTCGGCTTTCCGCAGGCGCTCTCGGCGCGCACGTGGTCGACCTTCAAGGTCAGCGTGATCTGGCCGCTCTGGCCGCGAACCGCCTTGGCCACCGTGATCTCGGGGATACCGTTGTCGACCTTCGCATTCACCGGGCGGGATGCGATGCGTGACTGTCTCACCTCCGCTCGTTGGATGAGGGTGGTGCAGCTCTCGCGGCCGGTGAGCCTGGCCGTCGCGGTCGCCGCGTGCTTGCTTTGGAGTACCGACCACCGGTCGGGGTCGATGCGCCGGGCCGCGGCCGGCGTCGCGGAGAAGGCGGCCGCGCCGCACTTTTCCTTGGGGCCGAGTCCTCGGGCGACGAGCTTGACGTCGACGGCCTTGCCGTCGCGAGTGGCGCGCGCGGTCGCTGCCTTGAGTCCCGGTGACAGAAGGCAGCACTTCGAGGCGGAGCGTGACATGACCACCGACGAGCCCGCCCCGAGCGTCGCGTTCCAACTGCCTCCCTCCTGCGCGATGTCCACCCAACCGCCCGACATCGACTTGCCGTTGGGGGCGATGTCACCCGAGTAGTGAACGGTGTAATCGCCGTCGCGCGTTACGAACTTAAGGGAGTTGCCGCAGTAGGAGCCGTGGAGGCTCGCGTGGGCGCCGGATGGGCTGCTGACTCCGCCGTCGAGAGTGTGTCCCGACGTCCTGATCTTCAACGTTCCCTCGTCGATGGTCGGGCCGGCGTTGATGTGATCGAGGAGGTGCCACGTGCCCGCGGGAGCCGAGTCGTGGGTCCCGGCAGGGTGAGGGGCAGCCGCCGACGCGGCTACCTGCACGGCGACCGCAGACGAGACCGCAAGCAGGGTGCCGAGCGCAGGCAAGCTGCGCCAGCGCCGGCCGGTGAGAATGCTTCTCGATAACACGCGACGAGCCTAGTTCACGAACGGCGAGCGTTTCTAAAGATCGCCGCGGTGCGACGGGCAACCTTCCCGGGCCGAGCCTGACTCGGCGACCGAATAGAGTGCGCCTGCCAGAAGTCGGTCGATCGGAGGCGCGCGTGAGGGAGATGGGACTTGGCGATGGGCGCGGGCGATGGATCGCCGCCGCTGCGATCGGGTTGCTGGGAGCGGTCGTGCTGGCCGCCGTGGCGCGGGCCGCGCTCACGCCCCACGTGAACACGGCTGTCGTCCCGCCCGGCGGCAAGGCGACGACCGCCACTCCTCCATGCCCGTCGGGGTCCTCGGTTGTCGCCGACGGGTTCCGCAATACGATCGGCCCCGGGGCCTCGCCCGACACGCAGATGACGCGCCTCGCGTTGAGCTCCAAGGCCGTGCTGAAGGCCGGAGCCACCAATGACGATCACGCCGCGGCCGGAGCCGTAACCGCGATCGCATACTGCGGCACGGGTCCACGCCTCACCGAGAAGACGAAGACCAAGCGGGTCGCGACCGCGCGGGCGCGCACCAAGCCGTCCTCGGTCACCGCCACCTGCCCGCGGGGGAAGCGCGTCGCCTTCGGCGGCTTCAAAGGCCAGTTCGCCGCCAACCATCACCCGGCGCTCTACCTGAACGCGATGATGCTCACGTCGCCGCGAGCCTGGACCGTCTCCGGCCTCAACCGGGGCAAGTCGAAGGCGCGCCTGACGGCGATCGCCTACTGCGGCAAGGTCAAACGGGTTGACACGAGGAAGAGCTCCGTGACCGTTCCCGCTTCGGGGACCGGCGGGGACACCAACGGCTGCCCGTCCGGCGAGAGCATCGGGTTCGGCGGCTTCCAGGCGACGATGACCAAGAAGGGCGCGTTCGTCCTCACCCGTGACGCCGAGATCACTTCGTTCGGCGACTGGCAGGTGGAGGCGACGACGCCGAAGGCCGTCAAGGGCAAGCTCACCGGGTACGCGTACTGCCGTTAGCCCGCCCTGACCCGCGGGCACACGCCCGCGCACTGAGGTTTCGCCGGGCGGTCAGGCCCCGATGGTCACCGGAGCCGGCGCGGATGCGGATTCCACGGTCTCGCTCGCGCCCACGCGGACGCAGTCGCGGCCGGCCCGCTTCGCCGCGTAGAGGGCGGCGTCCGCCGCCTCGAAGACGGACGCGTAGTCGAACGCCTCGCCCGGCTGTGAGACGGCGACGCCGAAGCTCATCGTCATCGCCTGGTCGGCATGGGTGGTTCCGGCGATCGCGCGACGCAGCTCCTCGGCCAGCTCCTGCACGCGAGCATTGTCGGCGCCCGGGACGAGGACGAGGAACTCCTCACCGCCGATCCGGTACAGGAGATCGAATGCGCGGAGCTCACGGCGAAGCTCGTAGGCCACGCTGGACAGGGCCGCGTCGCCGGCCGCATGTCCGAGCCGGTCATTGACGTCCTTGAACCTGTCGAGGTCGCCGACGATCACGCCCACCGGGAGCCTGGCCAGACGGGACTGCTCCTCGAGCTCCGCGACGCGATGTGTGAGGGCGTTGCGGTTGAGGACCTGCGTGAGCGGGTCGACGACCGCCGCCGCGCGGTACTTGACGTCGGAGCGCATGAGAACGGTCTGAAACATCGCCACCGCGATGATCAGGGTGATTGGGGCGATGACGAGCGACCAGTTGTCGAGAACCGCGGCGGCGTCGGTCGCAAACGCGACCGCGAGCAGGAGGACGATCGAGATCGCAACCCCCACGCTGATCCCGCGCTGGGAGAAGCGGGCGCCCAGGGTGACGATCGGGATCGCAAGCCAGGAGAGCGTCGGTACCGTGGCGCCGCCGCTGATCGCGACCGCCACGGCGATGATCAGCTGAGAGCAGACCCATGCTCCGAAGATCGCGTACTCGGGATGCTCGAGCCGGCCGATCGATCGCTCCGCAAGCCCGAAGGCGACTGCGGCCAGGACGACCGGCACCACGGTCCACCACCCAAGCCACGGGCCCATGGCGACGAGGGCCACCGCGACCACGGCGAACGTCGCCCGCCGCACCGGCCGCAGGTAAGCGTCCATCTCCAGCATGCGCCCACGGTCCACGCCCTGCGGGAACAGCCATGATCCCTGCTCCATGTGGGGGTTATCGGTGGCTCGGTGGCGGGCCTTTACTCACCGGCGTTTCGCTGGACGCTTCCGTGTGGGGCGGTTCGCTATACGGGCTGGTCGAGCCCACCGGGATCGAAGACCTCGGCGGCGCCAAACCCCGCCAGCGGCCGGTCGACGAAGAAGATCTCCATCGTGATGTCCGGATCGACGTGCGTCTGGCTGAGGAAGGCAACGACCTTCCGATCGGTGAGGGTCTCGATCATCTCCTTGTAACGGAGCCCCATCATGCGCTGGAAGTCGCGGCGCATGGCGAGCACCTTGTCCGGCTCCCCCTCCTCCATCATCGTCTGCTCGATCGGCGTGTGTCCGTTACGAAGCACGCAGACGATGAGGTCGTCGAGCACGTAGGTCTTGGCCTTCATCGGCCCCCTGCCGTAGTGCTCGCGGAGCATTGCCACGATCCGCGTCGAGATCGCGGAGAGGAGCTCGCCGCCCGAAAGGGTTTCGCCCTGCTGGTTGGGCCCGCTCCGGGCCCCCTCGTTATTGCCCTGCATGGTCAACTCGATCCTACTCCCCGAATTCGTGTCGAGGAGGAGTACGCTGGCCTCAGCAGCCGCCCGGCGGATCTCCTTGCCCGCTCAGCCATCGTCGCGGCCGATCATGAAGCGGCCAGGAAAGTCGAGTCCGAGATGGCTGAGATGAAGTCTCTTGCTGAGTGACGCGGAGGCCGATGGGATGCAGGCGTGGGTCCTCGCCGCCAACGACTGGTCGGTCGCCGCGCAGGCTGTGGTGGAGACGTCGACCGCGCTCGCGACGCACTCGCGAGAGCTCGCGGATCGCCTCTCGGTTTCGACGCGGGAGACCGGTGACGGCGTGGTCACGCTCACCGGAGACCTGAGGATGCTCGCGGACGGGGTGGAGGCCGACAGCCTCGAGCTCCGCAACCGCTACCTCGCGACGGCGGCGAACATCGATGACTTCAAGGACTTCGTGGACTGATCTGTGCAGCCCGCCCGGGGTGTATTCTCGACATGCGGCCTGACCCGAGCGCACCGCGATCGGGTCGGCTAGCAGGCGCAAAGCAAGACAGACGGCTCGGTCAGAACTGGCCAGACGCGTTGGCTTGGAGTCAAGAACCCGACCCCAAGCTGCATTGGTCGATCTGTCAGGAACTCCGAATCTTCGACTCGTACCGGGTCCGTTGCCGACGCGGGAGCGCTCGGCGCTGGACGTGGTTCTGCGCTGCTTCGTCTACGCGATCGGCGCCGAGACCGGCATGCTGCTGCGCCGCGTCCCGGCGAGCAAGACCCAGGTGCTTGCGATCTGGGGCCTCGGCGAGCGCCAGCCGTACACCCGGTGGGTCACCAACAGCCTGCTCGGTCGCGCCTTCGACGCCCCAGGGGCGGTGGTCGAGGAGCCCTCCCGGCGGCGTTCGAGCCGCTCGGCCAACGGGGTGACCCTGCCCGAGGCCGCAGTCGCGGCGCCCGTCATCGGCCCGGCGGGCCGCCTTGGCGCGATCTACGCGGGTTTCTCCGACGACCCGCCGCTCCCGTCCGAACGACTGGGCTGGATGGCCGATTCGTATGCCGGCCTCGCGGCGCTCTGCATGGAGGCGGGCGATGGGCTTTCCGACACGCTCCTGGCCTCCGGGGTCGACCGGCTCACCGGTTGCCTCAGTCGCGACGCTGCGCTTGCCGCGTTGGACGTCGAGGTCGAGAGGGCCCGGCGCGAAGGAGGGCGCCTGTCGTGCTGCCTCCTCGAGGTGGACGAGCTCGGCACGATCAACGACGCGCTTGGCTTTCTGGAGGGGAATCGCGTCCTGGCCGCCGTCGGGCGAGAGCTTCGGGCCGCCACCAGGTCCTACGACGCCGTTGGCCGGCTCGACGGCGCGACGTTCATGGTCGTTCTCCCGGGGATGAGCGCGCGCTCCGCACGCTCGTCCGCGCACCGCCTGCAGCCGCGGATCTCCGCGTCCATCGCCAAGACGGCGAGGTTTCCCAGTGCCGTCTCGGCGGGGGTCGCGCAATGGGGAGGCGACGAGTCTGCTCATACCCTGCTCGCAGCGGCGGACCGTGCTCTCGGCAATACGACGCCCGGCGGCCGTCCCGTGGTGGCGCGCCCCGCGGCTGTCGATCGCGGTCGCGACGGCCTGTTGGAGCGGACGAGGATCCTGGTTCGCGGTCGCAGGCGCTCCGCGGGCGAGAGCCGCGGATAGCGTTACCCTCGCCCCGAACAGGCCACGCAGCAGGGCCGTCGGAGAGGAGAAGACGTGGGAGCTCGTGGCCCTGATCGCGCGGTTCCCGGTGCCGGGCAAGCCGGCCACGTACTACACCGCGGAGGCCCGGATGGCGGCCAGTCGAACCGGCACTGCGGCGTGCCCTGGCACTTCGGGACCACCTTGGTTATGAGGACGCCGTCGCCCTGGAGGTTCACCTTGCTGTCGAGCGCCGGGCTCGACGCCGAGCAGACGTGCCGGCCGCCAGGCGAGAAACGCCAGGACGGCCAGCAGGAGCACAACCAGGGCGATCACGGTCAGATTGCGCCGGTGTTCGGCGGGTCCCGCCTGCGCACCGGCTGAACCGGCCTCCATCACGCCTCCGAGTACTCGGAGGTCTCGACGGGAGCCGGGGTGAGGGCGGCAGCGGAGATCACGAGGAGGAAGGCCAGCATGCGCATCGCGACGCCGACGGCGTTGCCGGGTAGCGGCTCGCCGAAGACGAGGGGGCCCGCGGCGATCGTCATGACGTTTGCGGCCACGCTGGTGACGGCGATCACCGGCACTGCCTTGCCCACCTGCAGGCTGCGCGCCGAGACGAGCAGCCCCGCGAACGACGCGAGGATGATGACGAGGACGAGGGGGTGGACCAGGATCTGGCTGACCGGGTCGCCGAGGCGGCTGGAGAGCGCCTTGATCGACGTGTCGGATGCCGCCCACAGAAGGCCCGCCGCCGCGCCGAGCGCGACGCCCTGCCGGTGATCCGATGGTGCGAGCGCCGCCAGGGCGAGGCCCGCGAACGCGGCAAACGAGATGAACGGCACCAGCCGCGCCACCTCGTAGTGGGAGTGAGCGCTCCTGGCCGTGTCGCCGAGCGTGGCCGCGAGAAACGCCAGCCCGGCCGCGGCGAGCGCCACGCCGACCCACTCGCGGCGCGTGACCTCCTGGCCGAAGAGGCGGTCGGCGACGACGGTGAGCATCACGAGCCCGCCGGCGATGACGGACTGGACCAGGGAGATCGGCGCGAGCGAGAGCGCCCCCACGTGGAGTCCCCACGACGCCGTGGCGATGACGATCCCCAGCGTGTACCAACGCGAGCGGAAGAGCACCAGCGAGCTCCGGATCGGCCGGTCGCGGCGCACGGGGGGCGACTCGACCGCGCCGCGGTGCTTGTAGAGGAAGCCGAGAATCGAGCTCAGCGCCGTGGCGACCGCGAGCGCAAGCCCGATGACGACGGAGAGGCTCAAGGGCGAGCCTCCTCAGGCGGCGCTGTCAGGCGGACCTTCGTCCCCGGAGTCGTCGCCACCGACCTCTGGAGGCGGTGCCGGGACTTCGGAGAGCGTTGCCTTCTCTGGCTTCTCCGTGGCGATCTCGCGCTCGAGCTGGATCGCGCGGATCGCGTGCTCGTCGGGGAGCTTCGCAAGGATCTCGTGGATCACCTGGACCACCTCGTCCTCGTCGTGGCCGAAGTCGTCGAGCAGCGAGCGCAGCGCGGTATGGGTGAGCTTCAGCTGTGCCGGCGTGAGCTCGAGGTGGTAGCGAAACGGCATGGAGGGTCCGGAGCCGCCCGAGGCATCGGTCATCGCGCTGAATGGTAGGCCAGGCGGTCCACAACTCGGTCAGGAACGGCTGGGCGCCGCCGCGGGCTCCGGAGACTGCGCCGCGGCCGCCTCGAGCAGCTCCGCCAGGGAGCTCTCGAGCCCCTTGGCCACGACGTCGACGTCGTCCATCGCGTCGAAGTCCGCGAGCAGGCCGAAGTTGATGCCGCCGTTGTAGCTCATGATGGCTATGAAGAGCGCCTGATCAGGCGGCAGGAACCCCACCGGGAAGCAGTCCTGGAGCTCGCGGCCGAGGACGTAGAGCGGCACCTGCGGCCCGGGGACGTTCGTGACCACGAGGTTGAAGAGCCGGGTCGAGAAGTTGATGCGCGCCGCCTGCGCCAGGAGCGTCGGCGGGGCGAAGTCGTTGAGCCGCGAGATGACCTCGGCGCCGACGGCCTGCTTTGACTCCTTGATGCCGTTCATCGCCGCCGAGACCGTCTCGAGCCGCGCGACCGGGTCGTCGATGTACACGGGGATCGGCGCCCGCATCGCCGTGATCCGGTTGCCGAGGTTGCCGTGCTCGTCGCCGGCGCGGATCGAGACCGGGATCTGCGCGCGGAGCTCCAGGCCGTCGGGCTTGATTCCCCGCTCCTGGAGCCACTCGCGAAGCGCTCCGGCCACCACGGCCAGGACCACGTCGTTGACCGTGCCGCCGAGGGCGTCCTTGATCTGCTTGAAGTGCGCGAGGTCCGCACGCACCCACTCGAAGCGGCGGTGGGAGCCGATCTCGACGTTGAGCGGCACCTTGGGCGCGGGGTTGGCGAAGGCCCAGCCCAGCTCACCGACGCCCTCGAGCGCCTCGCGCACCCGGCCGACCTCGGTCCGCGGCCGTTCGATTGCGGCCTCGGCCCGCCGCGCCGCGCGCAGCGGGAAGGTCATCAGGTCCTCGACGCCCCGCGCCACCATCGTCGCGGTGGACGGCTCCGGGTCGGGCACCCAGCCGTCGTTCTCCTTGCTCGGCTGCGGAACCGGCTGGAGGTCGAAGAGCACGGTCAGGATGTCGACGCCGGAGACGCCGTCGACCAGTGCGTGATGCGTCTTGGTGAGGAGCGCGAAGCGCTTGCGCGTGAGCCCCTGGACGAGCCAGAGCTCCCACAGCGGCTTGGTGCGGTCGAGCTGCTGGGAGAAGATCCGCGAGGCCATGAGCCGCAGCTGCTCCTCCGAGCCGGGCGCCGGGAGCGCCGAGTGCCGCACGTGGTACTCGAGGTTGAAGCTGGGGTCGTCGATCCAGAACGGGCGGCCCGTCTGCGCCGGCGGGAAGGCGAGCTTCTGCCGAAAGCGGGGGACCAGGCGAAGCCGTGAGCGGACATGCTCCAGCAGATCGTTGTAGCTGGGCGGCGGCCCCTCGAAGATGGTGATGCCACCGACGTGCATGTGGCTGGTCGAGCTCTCGTTCGTGAGGAAGGAGACGTCGATCGCGCTGAGTCTGTCCATGTGCGTCTGCGCCATGTGAGGAATCTAACCACCCCTGTAGCCTCGCGCCAATGCGTCGCGTCATTGCCTCGTTCGCCGCCCTCCTGGTGATCACCGGTTGCGGCGCCTCCGGCTCCTCCAGCATCCCGGAGACGGGCGTCACGGTCCCCGAGCACCCGTCGGTTCGGTTCGACTCTCGCCAGGCGTTCGCCGACCTGAAGCGCGAGGTCGCGATCGGCCCGAGGCCGGCCGGGTCCGCAGCCGACGCGCGCGACTCGCGGTTCATCGCCCGGCGGCTCCGCGCCGCGGGCGTCGAGAACGTCCGGATCCAGCGCCCGTACCTGAACGTCGTCGGCGACGTGCCCGGTACCGAGCCCGGCTCGATCGTGGTCGGCGCCCACCACGACACGAAGGACATCCCGGGGTTCGTGGGCGCGAACGACAGCGCCTCGGGCGTCGCGGTCGTGCTCGGGATCGCCCGGGCGCTCGCGCCGGACTGGCGTGGTCCGAGCATGCATTTCGCGTTCTTCGACGCGGAGGAGTCCGCGGGGCGGGGCAGCTCGGTCCGCGCCTTCATGCGCACGGGAGATCGCGGCAGCCGGCAGTACGTCGCCTACGCGCGGACGGGCGAGCAGGGGTCGCCGGTGCTCGACTCCGTCGACGCGATGGTCCTCTTCGACCTGGTCGGTGACTGCGACCTCGACATCCCGCGCGAGGCGACCTCGGACCCCGACCTCTACAGGCTCTTCGCCCGGGCGAGTCCCGGCGGTCCGTTCACCGGAACGACCGGGGGAGTCCTCGACGATCACTCTCCGTTCGAGCGGGCGGGCGTCCCGGCGGTCGACCTCATCGACTTCGCTTACGGGCCCGGCCCGCAGCCCGGCGCCTACTTTCACACCCGCAAGGACGACGTACAGCACGTCTGTCGCTCGAGCCTGGACACCGTCGGCGCCGCCGCCGTGGAGGCGATTCCGAAGATCGGCTAAGGGCTCTTCACGCTGACGAGCCGGAACGCCTCCCTGTCGCCCGAGATGTCGTGGCTGGCGACCTCGCCGAGGCCCGGCGCGTAGTGCTTCTCCTCACGCACCCCGGGCTCCAGCGCCGAGGTCTCGATCGTGGTGAGCGTCCGCTTGAAGTCGCGGTAGGGCGTCGGCGCGGGCGAGGCGCCGATGACCTTCGCCTGGTCGAGGGCATGGCCCGAGTAGTACTCCTGGCGGTAGGCGTCACCGGGCTGCGGGTCGGCGGGCATGATGATCCCCGGCTCGGCGCCGTTCGTTCCCGCCTGGAACGATCCGCCGGACGGGACGAAATGCCCGCCGCGGTAGTCGTTGGAGTCCTCGCCGAAGTACCAGACGTTGCCGGCGCGGTCCTGCGCGTACCAGTCGAAGGTCTTCTCGACCGGGGCGCCGTGCTGTGAGACGACGTCGCGGACGACCACGCAATCGACGCCGTCGACCCGCTTCGTCCGGTTGGTGACGGTCGCGACGTCCAGCTGCGCCGTCGTGCCGTTCTCCGCCACGCCCGTCGCCCGGGTGGTGCTGCCGGGGCTGAGCGGGAACAGCGGGTTGTCGACCTTGGTTGTGAAGTCGGCCGGCCGGATGTCCGGCGCATAGGGCCCGCTGACGGGCGCAAGCTCCGAAGCGGACCGGGCGGACGCGTCACCGGTCGTGGCGCCGGGCGCCGGCGCGCTGCTCGTCCCCCCCGATGAGCCGCAGGCGACAACCGTGAGCGCGACGACCCCGGTCGCGAGGGTTGCGAGTGCGGTGCGTGGATGTGGTGCGGCGTTCATCGGTGCTCCTTCGGTCGTTCCGGAAGGCTGTTCTAGGGAGCGCGCGTGAAACGCCCGTGAAAGCCGGCTGGGCGGGCCCCCGCGGCTTTCATCCTCCTTTCATCTTCGTGCCCGAAGATGGCTGAACCATGCGGGTCCTGATCGTCGAGGACCAGGTGAAGATGGCGACCCTGATCCAGCGGGGGTTGCGCAAGGAGGGCATGTCCGCGGACGTCTCCGGCGACGGGGAGGACGCCGTCTGGATGGCGGCCGCGACCCGTTACGACGCGGTGATCCTCGACGTGATGCTGCCGCGGATGGACGGCTTCGAGGTGTGCCGGCGACTCCGCGCGGACGGGGTCTGGTCGCCGATCCTGATGCTCACGGCGCGGGACGCGGTCCGCGACCGCGTCGCCGGCCTCGATGCGGGCGCCGACGACTATCTGACGAAGCCCTTCTCCTACGCGGAGCTGTTGGCTCGCCTGCGCGCCCTCGTCCGCCGTGGCCACGGCGAACGGCCGGTGGAGCTCCGCGTTGGCAGCCTCCGCCTGGATCCGGCACGCCACCGCGCCTGGCGAGGTGGGACGGAGGTCGAGCTCTCGCCGAAGGAGTTCTCCCTCCTCGAGACGTTCATGCGCCGGCCGGATGAGGCGCTCTCGCGCCTCGCCCTCCTGGAGCACGCCTGGGACTACGACTACGAGAACCGCTCGAACGTCGTCGACTCCTACGTCCGCTTCCTGCGCGCCAAGATCGACAAGCCGTTCGGGCTGCGAAGCATCGAGACGGTGCGCGGCACGGGTTACCGCCTGCGCGAGGACGGTGGCGGTTGAGCCGGCTCCCGGTGCGCATCCGGGTCACCCTCGTCTTCACGGCCGTGATGGCCGGGGTCCTCGGTGCCACCGGGTTGTTCCTCTACGACCGGCTGCGCACTGACCTCGACAACTCGATCCACAGCGACCTGCAGGCGCGCACGAGAGCGCTGACCACGGCAGTTCGCGTCAACGACGCAGGGCTTGGCGAGTCCGCCCGCAGCCTCCTGCGCAACCCGCGCGAGGGCTTTGCCCAAGTGCTGAGGACGGACGGCCGTCTCTTCGACGCCGGCGTCCAGCGGGGAGCTCCGGTACTCAGCGACGCCCAGCTGGATGGGGCGGCGGCGGGGCCAACCACGTTCGACCTGGCCCTGCCCGGCGCGGGCCCGGCGCCCAGCAGGGTGCTCGCCACGCCGATCCGCTTCGAGGGCAGCCGGCTGATCACGGTGGTCGGGACCTCGCTCGACGATCGCGACCATGCGCTCGACAAGCTCCGCGAGCTGCTCTTGATCGGCGGCCCGGTCGCACTCGTTCTCGCGGCGCTTGCCGCGTACGCGACGGTGGCAGCGGCCCTGCGGCCCGTCGAGGCGATGCGCGCCCGGGCGGCCGAGGTCTCAGACGCCAAGGCCGGCCAGCGCCTTCCGGTCCCCGCCGCGCACGACGAGCTCCAGCGCCTTGGCGAAACCCTCAACGCCATGCTCGACCGCATCGACGCGGCCAGGCAGCGGGAGCGCGCGTTCGTGGATGACGCCAGCCACGAGCTCCGCGCGCCGCTCGCCACACACCGCGCGGAGCTCGAGTTGGCGCTTCGCTATGACGACGACCCCGAGAAGCTGCGCGCCGCGATCAGCTCGGCGATCGAGGACGCCGACCGCCTGACCGCGCTCGCCGAGGACCTGCTGGAGCTCGCCCGGGCGGACAGGGGCGCGCTCGAGCTCGATCGCTCGGAGGTCCAGGTGGCCGAGCTCCTGCGCGCCGTCCGCGCGCGGGCCCCAGTCGAGACGGAGGTCGAGGTAGACCAGGGCGTCGCGCGCACCGTATCCGTGGACCGGGCCCGTGCGGAGCAGGCGCTCGGCAGCCTCGTCGACAACGCCATGCGCTACGGCCAGCCGCCGCTGCGGCTCTGGGCACGCGCGGCCGATGGGGGCACGGAGCTTGGTGTGAGCGACTCGGGCCCCGGGTTCCCACCGGATTTCCTGCCGCACGCGTTCGAACGATTTCGCCGTGCCGACGCGGCGCGCTCGGACGGTGGGACGGGCCTGGGGCTGGCGATCGCCGACGCGATCGCCGCCGCCCATGGCGGGCGAGCCCGGGCCGCCAACTCGCCCGGCGGCGGGGCGGAGGTCTGGATCGAGATTCCCGCCTGAGGCGGGACCCTCGGTACCCTTCCGGCATGGCGGTCGCCACCGAAAGGCGCGCTCCCAAGCGCGTCCTCCTCGCCTCGCCGCGCGGCTACTGCGCGGGGGTCGACCGTGCCGTGCAGACGGTGGAGGAGGCGCTCGACCACTACGGGCCGCCCGTGTACGTTCGCAAGGAGATCGTCCACAACAAGCACGTCGTGGAGCAGCTCGCCAAGCGCGGCGCGATCTTCGTGGACCAGGAGACTGAGGTTCCCGAGGGCGAGCTCGTCGTCTTCTCGGCTCACGGCGTCGCGCCCGCCGTGCACGAGAACGCGCGCGAGCGCCGGCTGCGGACGATCGACGCCACCTGTCCGCTCGTCACGAAGGTGCACGTCGAGGCGCGGAAGTTCGCCGACGCGGGCTACACGATCGTCCTCATCGGCCACGAGGGCCACGAGGAGGTCGAGGGCACCACCGGGGAGGCCCCGGAGAACATCCTCCTGGTGCAGACCGCGGCCGACGTCGACTCGCTCGAGGTCGACGACCCGGAGAAGGTCGCCTACATCACGCAGACCACCCTCTCGGTGGACGAGACGACGCAGATCATCGCCCGGCTTCGGGAGCGTTTTCCGAAGATCACGGCGCCCAAGTCCGACGACATCTGTTACGCGACCACCAACCGCCAGATCGCCGTCAAGCAGCTCGCCCGCGAGTGCGACCTCGTGCTGGTGATCGGCTCCACCAACTCCTCCAACTCGAACCGGCTCGTCGAGGTTGCCCGCGAGCACGGGTCCGACTCGCATTTGATCGACAACGCCAGCCAGGTCCGCGAGGACTGGCTCGACGGCGTGGAGACGGTCGGCATCACCTCGGGCGCGAGCGCGCCTGAGGAGCTTGTGTCTGAGCTGGTCGCGTTCTTCGAGGTGCGGGGGGCGGGGGAGGTCTCGGAGCTGCACACGGTCGACGAGAGCGTGCGGTTCATGCTCCCACGCGACATCCGCGAGGCTCGTTCCGCCAAGGCGTGAGCCTGCGGCTGGCCAGCGTGACGGCGCTGGTCGTCGCCGCGGCGGCCGCGCCCGCCGCGGTTGCCCAACCCACGACGATCCGCACGGGCGGACCGAGTGCGCCGGGCGAGCCGAAGGTCGCCGTGGTCGCCTCGGACCACCGGCTTGGCGGCCAGCGGTTCGAGGTGACGAGCGGCGGCAGAGTGGTCGACCGCGGCAGGCTCAGTGCCGCGCCCGGCTCCGCCGCCCCCTGGCGTCACGCCTACCTGGCGGACCTCTCAGGCGCCCGTGCGATCGGGAGGTACCGCGTCCACGCCGCCGGCGTCACGTCTCGCCGCTGGAAGGTGAAGGCGCGTGGCAGCGACGCCCTGATCGACCTCGCCCTCGGCTTCTTCCGTGGAAACTCGGACGGCAACGAGCCGTCGCCGATCCATGCCCCGTCGCACCTGAACGACGCCGTCATCAACGGCGGTCCGCACGACGGGCAGCACTTGGACCTGACCGGTGGCTGGATGGACGCGGGCGACATGATCAAGTTCGCGCAGAACGAGGCGTTCAGCGCCGCGGCCCTGGAGGCGGCCGCGCGAGTCGATCCCGCCGCCTCGAGCGAGATCGGCACCCAGGCCGACGTCGCGATCCGCTGGCTCGAGAAGCTGCACCCGTACCCGGACGTGTTCGTGATCCAGGTGGGCGACCACCGCGACCACGACCGCGGCTTCAGCGACCCGGCGCTCGACGACGCCTCGAACAAGCCGGGGATCGGGCAGCGCTTCGCCTATCACTGGGGCGCCGGGGTCGGCGGCGACATCGGGGGCAAGGTTGCGACTGCCCTGGCGATCGCGGCCGACCGCGCCTCAGGAGCGCGGCGCGCCCAGCTGACCGCGGAGGCGAAGCAGTGGTACGCGGCGGGCAGGGCGGCCCATCGCGCGACGCCGCGCGTCATCGACCCCTTCTACGTGGACACGAATTGGAAGGACTCGATGGCGGCCGGAGCCGCCGCGCTGTACAGGGTCACCGGCGCCACGTCCTACCTGCACGACGCCCGCACCTACCTGCGCGAGTACGGCAACGGCGACGCCTGGGGCTACTACGAGATGAGCCCGTTCGCCGCGGCGGACATCTGCGGGGCGCTCGGCGCGCCACCGCTCGGCGGGAGGGATGCTCGCCGGCAGGGGTGCAGCTCGCTGCGCGCGTCGGCCGGCCAGATCCGCCGGGAATCGCAGAGCACAGCGTTCGGCGCGGCGGGCTTCATTACCTGGGGGACCACTGAGACCGACGCCGCCGGCGGGGCGGAGGCGGTGCTGGCCGCCAAGTACGCTGGCTTCGAGCACGGGCGGCGGATCGGCGCCGCCGGCCGCGACTACCTCCTCGGCCTGAACCCCTGGGGAGCGAGCTTCATCGCCGGATACGGCCCGAGCGCGCCACGGAAGATCCACTCGTGGGCCTCCGTGTTCGGCGACAGCCTTCCGCACGGCGCCGTGGTCGGCGGCCCGGCGCCGAAGCGAACCATCGTGAACCAGGACGTCGGCAAGCCACGCGGTCCGCTCGCCAGGTTCAACGCCAAGTACGCCTACGAGGACCGCCGCGAGGACTACGTGACGTCTGAGCCCACGATCGATTCGGCGGCGTCTGCGTTGCTCCTGTTCGCCGCGCTCCACGCGGCCGGCAGCCGCTGAACCCTCAACCAACCCTCAACCGGGTCTGACCCTCTTTAGGTTCGACGCCTCCGATCGCGCGCTCGTCCACGCACAAAACCCTCAATCAACCCTCAAGGGGGTCTGACCCCGTTTAGGTGGGATCTCGAAGAGGTTCGGGACGGTGGCGGCGAACATCAGGTCGCCCTCGACGCTGATCTGCTGAGCCATGAAGGCCGCGACCGGGTTGAGGTTGCCGGTGACGAGCTGCAGGAACGTCGCGGGTCCCATCCTCAGGCCGACTCGCGGGTTGGGATGCTGTCACTCCTCCACGGTGCACCGGCCGCTTTCGACGCGGACCGCGAAGCGGTCCGGTTCGCCGCCCGCCCTCGTGATCTCCCAGTTGACGACGAGGTTGGCGCCCGCCGCGGTGGCGGCGTTGAGGCGCTCGGGCATGCGCCGGAAGACCTCCCCGACGATGACGTCGCGCAGCGGGCTTGCCATCGCCTCCTCGAGCTTCTCCTCAGGGGTGGCGCCGACGAGATTCGCGACCGTCTCGGTGTCGAAGGTGTCGGCGTCGGTGCTCGCCGGGTCGATGCTGGAGAGATCCATCGGTGTCTCGTCGCTCACGTTCCTGCTCCTTCGCGGCCCCGGGTATGGGACTATTCCTACTCGTGCGTAGGAAAATGCTACCAACCGGTAGGAAATCGTGAGCAGCGCACCCGCCAGGAGGCGCGCCGAGCACCTGGGTCCGGAGCGCCGCCGGCCGCTCGTCCTCGACGCGGCCCAGCGGATCTTCGTCGAGCGCGGCTACGCCGGGTCCTCCATGGACGCGATCGCCGCTGCCGCGGGCGTCACGAAGCCCGTCGTCTACGAGTGCTACTCGAGCAAGGAGGAGCTCTTCACGGCGCTCCTCGAGCGCGAGGAGGAGCGCCTCCTCGCCACGGTGGGCGCGGCGCTGCCGGATGAGCTCGGCGCCGCCGACGTGGAGACGCTGCTCCGCGAAGCCTTCACCGCGCTGTTGCGCGCGGCCGCGGAGGCCCCGGACTCGTGGCGCATCGTGTTCGACTCGGAGCGGGGATCCGAGCCGGCGGTTGCGCGGACGTTCCTGCGGGGACGCGAGCTGATCGTCGCCAGGATCTCCACCCTCGTCGACCAGGCGCTTGCGGGCGTCGGGGCGCGGGACCGGACGCGAAGGGCTCCGCTGTACGCGGAGCTGATCGCGTCGCTCGGCCAGGGAGGAGTACGCGCCCTCCTCGAGCCGGGCTCGGACTGGACTCCCGAGGAGCTGGGGGCAGAGCTCGCCTCCCTCGCCGCCGCCGCGCTCGCGCGCGCTTAGCCGGGAACGCCGGCGGCGAAGCTGATCGCCCAGACACGGACGCCGGGATCGACGACCAGCTCCAGGGCGTGCTCGCCGTGGGCCTCGTGCGCGGCGAGCTCCACCAGCCCTGGCTCGCCAACCGTCACCTCGCGGGCGGGCTCGGCGTCGATCTCGACCGCGATGCGCCCCGCTCCGTCGACCGCCGCGTACGCGGCTCCGGCCGCGTACTCCAGCGCGAGCGTCTCGCGGGCCTGAGGAGCGAATGGCTCGCTGACCGAGCCGCCGGGGAGGAGCTCCGGCGTGGGCGCGACCACGGCGGCGCCGGGAGCGTCGGTGGCCCGGATCGGCGTCATCGGGTCCGGAAGCTCGGATCCGGCGGTCTCCCCGAGCTCCGCCTGGATCGCCAGCTCGGTTTCCCGATAGTCGCCCTCGCCGAAGTGGAACCAGCGCAGCGCTCCACCGCGTCCCCAGAGGAACAGCGACGGCCAGCCCTCGCAGCCGTAGTCGCGCCACAGGTCGTAGCCGGAGTCGTCGGCGACCGGGTGCTCTACGCCCAGTTGCGCCAGTGCCGGGGCCAGGGCGCCGCGCTCCGCGGTGAACGGGTGGCGCGGCGAGTGCACGCCGAGCGTGACGAGCCCAGCGGGCGCGTAGCGACGGTTCCACGCGAGCACGTAGGGCAGCGCACGGACGCTGTTCAGCTGGGCGAAGTCGAAGAAGTGGACGAGGACGGGGCCGAGCGCCGTGAGCACGCTCATCTGTCTCGGCTCCTCGCCGACCCAGGCCGTTCGCGGCCCGAACTCGGGCGCGGCGATGTCGTCGCGTGGCGGGCGCATCGGACGGCAACGGTATCCTGCGGCCCCGCTTCGCAATGAGGAGGCCCTGAGATGGACGCGAACGTCTTCGAGCGCATGGAGCGCGCTCGCGATAACTGGAACGTTCTTCACCACCCGTTCTACGAGCGGTGGTCCGCCGGCGAGCTGACCGGCGACGAGCTGGCCCGCTACTCCGGGCAGTACCGGCACGCGGTCGAGGCGATCGCGACGATGAGCGAGAAGGTCGCGGCGGCGTTCCCCGCGCGCGCCGACCTTGCCGCGCACGCCGCCGCCGAGCGCGACCACGTCGCACTTTGGGACGCGTTTGCCGGCGCGCTCGGCGCCGACCCGGAGGCCGAGCCAACTCCCGAGACGGCCGCCTGCGTCGCCGAGTGGACCTCGGGGGACGCGCTGACCACGCTCGCGCGCCTGTACGCGATCGAGAGCGGCCAGCCCGAGATCTCGCGCACGAAGCTGGACGGCCTCACCCGCCACTACGACATGCCGGAGGGCCAGGCCACCCGCTACTTCACGGTTCACCAGACGCTGGACCGCGAACACGCCGCCGAGGGCCGCGCGCTCCTCGAGGAGCTGAGGGGCGACGGTCGCGACGACGAGCTCGTCGCCGCCGCCGAGGGCGCGATGCGAGCGAACTGGGCTCTGCTCGACGGGGTCTGACCGCGGCATCCCGGCGATGAAGGCGTGACCCGAACAGACCGCGCGATCGGCGTCCTCGCCGGCGTCGTCCTCGGGATCGCGATCGTCTTCGTCTTCGTCTTCTTCGGCAGCGAGGGCACGATTGACGCGCCGCCGCTGGACCGTGCATCCACAACGACCAGCACCGCCGCGCACCACAAGCCGCAGCCGAAGCCCAAGCCGCCGCCCGGGCCGAAGACCGTGACCGCCAGGGTCCCGATCGCCGGCGGGGCGCCGCCGACGTCCGGTCCCGCCCAGGTGGTCGCCCACCAGGACGACAAGGTGAAGCTGGAGGTCAGCTCGAACGAGACGATCGGCGTCGAGCTCCTCGGCTACGGGATCGCCCCGACGATTGAGGCAGGCAAGCCGACCACCATCGCCTTCAGGGCCACGAAGACCGGGAACTTTCCGCTCATCGCCTCCACCTCGCACATCGCGGTGGCGCAGATCCGCGTTGCGGGCCCGCGCGATTGAGGGTTCTTTAGACTCCTCGCGGTGATCCGCCCAACGGCACGACCTGCCGCGGCGACGCGCGCGGCCGCGTTGCTCGCCCTCGGCGCCCTTGTGGTTCACGAGCTTCGCTACGTCCTGGCCTACGGAGGCGAGGCGCAGCGCGTCATGGCCAGCGAGGGGCACGGCTATCTCGGCGAGCTGGCTCCGGCGCTCGTGGTGTTCGCGCTGAGCGCGATCTGCGGCCGGCTGGCGGCCGCGGCGCTCGGCGGGCGCGGGGCGAGCGCCGCTCGGCGCCCGGTCCTGCGCTCCACGGCGGCATTCGCAGCCGCCCTCGGGGCAATCTTCGCCGGTCAGGAGCTCATCGAGGGCGCCATGTACGCCGGGCACCCGGGCGGGCTCGCGGCGATCTTCGGCGCCGGCGGCTGGATCGCGGTGCCGCTTGCGCTCCTCTGCGGACTGCTCGCCGCGCTCGCCGACCGAGCGCTGGCGGGCGCCGAGGACGCGCTGGTCCGGCGTGCCGCCCGCGGGCGCCGCGGCCTGCCGCGGCCAAGCCCTGCGCGTGGCCGGCGTCCCGGCAGAGGCTTCCGCCTGCCACAGGCGAGCCCGCTCGCCTTCGGGCTGGCGCGTCGTCCGCCTCCCGTGCCGCTCGTCCCGTAGGTCCCCGGTCGCGGCCTCGAGCCCCGGCTGCAAGGCTTCGCGCCGGCGCCTGCCGGCGCGAGAAAGGAGTATCTGGAGATGAGCTCTCCAAGGGGCCCGGTGCTCGGCATCGTGCTTCTGGTCATCGCCGTCGTCCTGTTCGCCGTGCTCCACAAGAGCGGCAACGTCTCGGACGTGACGGAGGGCGTGACCAAGATCGATTTCAAGGACGGGGCGCCCGTTGGCGGCGTCAAGACCATCACGGTCAACAAGGGCGATCGCGTCAGGCTCGACGTGACCCCTGACGTTCCCGCCGAGGTCCACGTCGAGGGCTACGACATCGAGAAGGACACGAAGCCCGGCAAGACCGTCCACGACGACTTCGTCGCCAGCATCGACGGCGAGTTCGAGGTCGAGGTCCACCACCTCGTGGGCGGCGAGGAGCAGGAGGGCGTGCAGGTCGCAAGCGTGGTGGTGAACCCGTGAGGCGCCGCCGTATCACCCTCGCCCTGCTCGCGGTCGCGGGCTCGGCGCTGCTGGTCCCGGCGGCCGCGCAGGCACACGCGCTCGTCGGGAAGAAGGACCTGCCGATCCCCGCGTGGCTCTTCGCCTGGGGTGCCTCGCTCGTTCTGATCGTCTCGTTCTTCCTGCTCTCCTACGCCTGGCACGAGGCCAAGTTCGAGGGTGACACGTGGCAACCGTTCTCCCAACGCCTCTCGAGGCTGGTTCTGAACCCGGTCACGGACGTGCTGGCAGGTCTCCTCGGCGTCGTTCTGCTCGGCGTCGGGATCTGGGCCGGCCTTCACGGGGTGGGAACGCCGGACTTGAACTTCGCCGTCACGTTCTTCTTCGTCACCGCATGGCTCGGGATCGTGCTGCTGAGCGTCGTCTTCGGCGACGTCTTCAGGGCGTTCAGCCCGTGGCGGGCGATCGCCCGCGGCTTCTCGACGTGCGTGCGCCTGCTGGCGGGACGCACCCCGAAGCCGCCGCTGTCATACCCCGAGCGCTTCGGGCGCTGGCCCGCCGCCGGCGTGATCGTCGCCTTCGTGTGGCTCGAGCTCGTCTACGGGCTTCAGGGCTTCCAGGCGGTTGGGGTCGAACCGCGCACCGCGGCCGTCGCGGCCCTCGTCTACTCGGTGTACGCGCTCGGCGGGATGGCGCTCTTCGGCATCGAGCCCTGGCTCGACCGCGGTGAGGGCTTCTCGGCGTACTTCAAGATGTTCTCCCAGCTCTCGCCGCTCGAGGCACGCGACGGCCGCCTCGGCCATCGTCGCCCGCTCAGCGGGGCGCCGGGCTGGGCGATGGTCCCGGGCTCTGTGGCGCTGATCGTCGCGACGATCGGCGGCACCACGTTCGATGGCGCCCAGGAGGGCACGCTCGCGAGCCCGATCAACAGCGTCGGGCACCGATTGCTGGACATCGGCTTCGGCACCACGTGGGCGGTGCGAGTCGACGAGACGATCTTCCTGGCGCTGACGCTGGCGTTCGTCGCCGGGATCTACTGGCTGGGTGTGAAGGGGATGCACCTCGTGCGCAATTCGCCGCCGACGCGCAAGCTCGGACTGACGTTTGGCCACACCCTGATCCCGATCGGCCTCGCGTACCTGACCGCCCACTACTTCAGCCTGTTCTTCTTCCAGGAGCAGGCGCAGTTCACGTACCTGCTGACCGACCCGCTCGGGCACTGCGCGGAGACCTGCGGCGCGGCTGCGAGCCCGATCAACTTCAGCGCGATCAGCAGCACGGCGGTCTGGTACGTGCAGGTCGGGGCGCTGGTTGCGGGCCATGTGACGGCGTTGACCCTTGCTCACGACAAGGCGATCGCGGTCTACAGGGACTCCCGCCTGGCGGCACTCTCGCAGCGATGGATGCTGCTGGTGATGGTCGCCTTCACGTGTCTCGGGCTGTTCCTGCTGTCCCAGTCGAACGGATGAGCGGTCCATACTCAGCTGTCGTGGTTCTGCCCCTCGCACACCTCCTGCACTGGTACTTCATGCCGCTCTACGCGGCCCCGATGGTGATCGTCCTGTACTCGACGATCAGGGAGACGATCCGCCAGCGCCGCGAGTCGGACGAGGAGGATCCCGAGGCCGAGCTGGAGCGCCGCAGGGAGCGGCCGCCGCGATGAGCACTCGCCTGCCGGACGAGGACGTTCTGCGGCGGACCGCCGCGGTGCTTGCCGTGCTCGGCATCGGCGTCGCGACGTACATCGCCATCGCCGACGCCTCCTCGGGCTCCCCGGTCTGCCTCGCCGGCGGCCACGGGTGCGCGACGGTGGCGAGCAGCAGGTACGCCCACCTGGCCGGGGTCAGCGTCGCGGTGTTCGGCATCGTCGGCTACGTCGGGCTGCTGATCGCCGCCCTCGTCCGTGGCGACGCCGGGCGCTTCGCATCGTTTGCGGTGGCGGCGGTCGGTTGCGGCTTCAGCCTCTATCTCACGTACCTCGAGCTGTTCGTGATCGACGCGATCTGCCAGTGGTGCATCGCAAGCGCGGTCCTGATGACCCTGCTTTTCGTGGTCAACGCGACGCGGGCGTTCGGCTACGCGGGGACCGAGCTGACGGGCAGCGAACCTCAAGTGCCAACCCACCCGATTGGAGCGAGCTCAGATGGCAAGTAGGAAGGAAGAGCGCGAGGCCGCACGCCGGGCGCGCGAGGAGCAGGAGCAGAGGGCGGCGGCCGAGGCTCGCCGCAAGCGGATGACCCAGCTCGGCGTCGGCGGCTTCTTCGGAGCCGCGATCGTCGTCGTGGTGCTGATCGTCGTCAGCCAGTCGGGCGGCGGATCGGACTCGGGCGGCGACGCGAGCTCCGTTTCGTCCACAGAGCTGGTCGCCAAGCAGCTCCAGGGCATCCCGCAGAGCGGCAACGTCCTCGGGGACCCCAAGGCCAAGGTGACCGTCGTCGAGTTCGGCGACCCGCAGTGTCCAATCTGCAAGGAGTTCTCCGAGCAGGTGGTGCCGCAGTTCATCGCCAACAGCGTTCGCGGCGGCGAGGCGAAGTACGAGTTCAAGCCATGGGTGATCATCGGCGCGCAGTCCAAGCCCGCCTCCGAGGCCGCGCTGGCCGCCGGCGAGCAGGACCACTTCTTCAACTACATCGAGCTCTTCTACCGAAACCAGGGCGAGGAGAACTCGGGCTACGTCACGAACGACTTCATGACGTCGATCGCCAAGGGGGCCAAGGTCCCGGACATCGACAAGTGGAACACGGACCGCAGCTCGTCCAAGTGGCCGCCGATGCTCGCCGCGATCGACTCCGAGGCAAATCAGCTCGGGCTGAGCGGTACCCCGTCGATCCAGATCGTCGGCCCGGGCACCAAGAAGGTCCTCCCGGGAATCCCCAACGCCTCACAACTCGAGGCGGAGGTGAAGGCGGCGCAGTAGCCGGGGTTAGCCCAGGATCTCGCCGAGCCGGCGCTCGAGCGCGGCGGCGAGCGATTCGCGGGCCTCGCCCTCGGGCGCGCGCTCGACGAGCTCCTGAAGGAAGCCCTCGATGACCAGGCGCTTGGCCAGCGCGTCGGGCAGGCCGCGGGACTGCAGGTAGTAGAGCTGCTCGGGATCGACCTGGGCGACGGCCGCGGCGTGCGTGCAGCGGACGTCGTCCGCCTCGATCTCGAGGCCCGGGATGGCGTCGGCGTGGGCGCGGTCGGAGAGCAGGAGGTTGCGGTTCTCCTGGAAGGCGTCGGTCTGCTGGGCGCCCGGGTCGACGCGGATCATCCCGCGCCACACCGAGGTCGCGCGGTCGGCGAGAACTCCGCGGAACGCGAGGTCGCTGAAGGTGTGCTCGGCGGCGTGCTCCTGCGTGGTGTCGAAGTCGAGGTGCTGGCGGCCGCGTCCCGCGTAGGCGCCGGTGACCCGCGCCGATGAGCCCTTGCCGGCGAGCTTGGTCTCCATCCGGACCTTGCCGCGCGCGGAGCCGAAGCCCAGCGCGATCCACTCGAGGGAGGCGTCGCGGGCGAGCTCGGCGCGCTGCGTGGCGAAGATCCAGCTGTCCTCGGAGAGCTCCTGCTCGCAGACGTAGCGCAGCGAGGCCCCGGGGCCGACGACGATCTCGACGACGCCGTTCAGAAGGCCACCACCGCCGTTGCTCGACGCGTACCGCTCCCAGACCTCTGCCTCGGCGCCCTCCTCGAGGACGATCAGCGTGCGCCAGTTGGTCCCGCCGGAGCCGGCACCGACCTCGATGCGGGCCGGGGCCGCCAGGCGCTCTCCGCGCGGCACGTAGACGAGCAGGCCCTCCTCCCAGCCGGCGTCGTTGCGGGCGACGAACGGGTCGGCGGAGGAGACGATCGAGCCGAGGGTGCCCTCGACGACGTCGCCGAGGTTCTCCGCTGCGCTCGCGAGCGATCCGACGACGGCCACGCCCGGGTCGCCGTCCGACCCGAGACCCTGCACGTCGGGCGGGGCGGGCGCGAAGGCGTCGAGGTCGAGCTTCGAGAGATCGGTGAACTCCCAGCCCTTCGTCTTCTGGTCCGGGAGCGAGAGCTCCTGCGACAGAGAGGCGCCCTTGCGGCGCCTCTCGGTGAGCCAGGAGGGTTGCGTGGCGCTAGCCAATGCTTCCTTCCATCTGGAGCTCGATGAGGCGGTTCATCTCAACCGCGTACTCCATCGGGAGCTCCTTGGTGATCGGCTCGATGAAGCCGTTGACGATCATCTTCGACGCCTCCTCCTCGCTGATGCCGCGCGACTGGAGGTAGAAGAGCTGCTCGTCGCCGATCTTCGAGACCGAGGCCTCGTGACCCACGCTCGCGTCGTTCTCGTCGATCCGGATCGTCGGGTAGGTGTCCGAGCGGGAGTGCTCGTCGAGCAGAAGCGCGTCGCAGACGACCTTGGACCTGGCCTCGGTGGCGCCCTTGCCGACCTCCAGGAGGCCTCGGAACGAGCCGCGGCCGCCGTCCTTCGAGATCGACTTCGAGAAGACCGACGACGTCGTCTTCGGCGCGCCGTGGATGATCTTGCCGCCCGCGTCCTGGTGCTGGCCCTCGCCGGCGAACGCGATCGAGAGGATCTCGCCGTGCGCCCGCTCGCCGAGCAGGTAGATCGACGGGAACTTCATCGTGATCTTCGAGCCGAGGTTGGCGTCGACCCAGCTCATCTTCGCGTCCTCGTATGCAACGGCGCGCTTGGTGACCAGGTTGTAGACGTTGGTCGACCAGTTCTGGACCGTGGTGTAGCGGACGTTCGCGCCGTCCTTGACGACGATCTCGACGACGGCTGAGTGCAGCGAGTCGGTCGAGTACACCGGGGCCGTGCAGCCCTCGATGTAGTGCACGTCGGAGCCCTCCTCGGCGATGATCAGGGTGCGCTCGAACTGGCCCATGTTCTCCGTGTTGATCCGGAAGTAGGCCTGGAGCGGCATGTCGACCTTGACGCCCTTGGGGACGTAGACGAACGAGCCGCCCGACCAGACGGCCGAGTTCAGCGCGGCGAGCTTGTTGTCGTTGGGCGGGATCACCGTGGCCCAGTACTCGTGGACGATGTCCTCGTGCTCGCGGAGCGCGGTGTCCATGTCCATGAAGATCACGCCCTGCTTTTCGAGGTCCTCGGCGATCTGGTGGTAGATCGACTCCGACTCGTACTGGGCGCCGACTCCGGAGAGGAACTTGCGCTCCGCCTCGGGGATGCCGAGCTTGTCGAAGGTGTTCTTGATGTCGTCGGGGACGTCGTCCCAGGAGCGCTCGCTGCGCTCGGAGGCGCGGACGAAGTAGTGGATGTCGTCGAAGTCGATCTGCGCGAGGTTGGCGCCCCAGGTCGGGATCGGCCGGCTCTCGTAGTGCTCGAGCGCCTTCAGCCGGAACTCGCGCATCCACTGCGGCTCTGACTTGTACTCCGAGATCGACTCGACGAGCTCGCGGGAGAGGCCCTTGGGCGCCTTGTAGGAGTAGCCGGTCTCCGGGTCGTGGAAGCCGAACTTCTCCTTGTAGTCCGAGTTGATGCCCTTCAGAGCCGTCTCGGACTCGGTGAGCTGCTTGCCGGATGGGCCGATGATCGTTTCCGGTGTGGCCATGTCGAATCTCCTCAGCTCTCGAGCTTCACGACGCCGTCCTCGACGAGGACGTCATACGTCTCAACAGGACGATACGCCGGGAGTGTCTTCGGGCGCCCTGAGCGCAGGTCGAACAGCGAGCCGTGGCGCGGGCACTCGACGGTGCAAGTGGCTGCGTCGAACTCGCCCTCGGCGAGCGGCCCGTCGTCGTGCGAGCAGCGGTCCTCGATGGCGAAGAGCTCGCCGCCCGCGCAGCGGAAGACGCCGACCTTCTGGCCGTCGACCTCGACGAGGCGCATCTCCCCCTCGGCAAGCTCGGCGAGGGGGCAGACCTCGATCGTGTTCTCGCTCGTATCCGTGGTCATCTATTCCTACTTCCGAACTCGGATTTTACCGAGCCGTCCTCGCCGGCAGGGATTCCCTCGAGTATCCCCGAATCGTCATCACCGGCCTGCAGCCCTGTGCAAGGATCGGACTGCTGCAGTCAAGCCTGAGGAGAGCCCAATGCCAGAGATGAGCGAGTACGCGCCAGGGACCCCGTCGTGGATCGACCTCGGAACCCCCGACATGGACAAAACCGTTGCCTTCTACGGCGGCCTCTTCGGCTGGGACATCCCCGAGGCGGAGAATGCCGAGCACACGGGCGGGTACCGCGTGGCGCTGTCGAACGGCAGATCAGTCGCCGGCGTCATGCCGCTCATGCAGGAGGGCCAGCCGCCGGTGTGGTCGAGCTACGTCGCCGTCGCCGACGCCGACGCGACCGCCGCGAAGGTCCGGGAGGCAGGGGGCACTGTGCTCGCCGAGCCGATGGACGTCATGGACCTGGGGCGGATGGCGATCTTCATGGACCCAACCGGTGCCGCCTTCGGCATCTGGCAGCCCGCGACCATGAAGGGCGCCGAGCTCGTCAACGAGCCGGTCTCGCTGTGCTGGAACGAGCTCAATACGCGCGACCCCGACGCGGCGAAGGCGTTCTACGCGGCTGTCTTCGGCTGGAAGGACGCAGTCGACAACCAGGGCGGGATGGACTACGTCACCTTCTCCCGCGAGGACGGCACCGGGGTGGCCGGAATGATGGACATGCGGAGCACGCAGATTCCCGACGAGATTCCCGCCCACTGGCTCGTCTACTTCGCCGTCGACGATGCCGACGCGACCGTTTCCCAGGCGAAGGAAAGCGGCGGAGCGCTCGCATTTAGGCCGATCGACATCCCGATCGGCCGCTTCGCGGTGATGACCGACCCCAACGGCTCTGCGTTCGCGGTCATCGCCCTCGCCGAGCAGGGTTGACGACAGCCGGGCGCGCGGATAGCGTGCGCCGGCACCCGACCAAAGGAACCCGATGACCCGCTCCATGAAGATCCGCACTGCCATGGCAGCGACCGCGACGCTCGTCGTCGGAGCGGGCGTCGGGCTCGCCCTTGCTGCTCATCACGTACGGATCGCATCGCACGTGACGATCACGCAGACGTCGCCGGTGTTCGCCGGCAAGGTGAAGTCGCCCAATTCCGGCTGCAAGGACCAGCGCAAGGTCAAGCTGCACGTGGTCGAGCAGGACAACGACGTGGTCGGAACGGACAAGACCGATAGGCACGGGCACTGGAAGATCCACTTCCAGGGCGAGGGCACCGCCCACTACTTCGCCAGCGTCGCCAAGCGCAAGCAGGGAGCGGCTGGAACCATCTACGTCTGCAAGCACGACATCTCGCAGCCGATCGCGGCGCCGTAGGGCTTCGTTGGGTCGCTAGCGGTCCACGTCGGACGGCTCCGACACTCTCCCGACGATCCCGGTCTCGTAGGCCAGGACGACCGCCTGAATGCGGTCGCGAAGATCGAGCTTGGAGAGCACCCGAGCGACGTGCGTCTTGACCGTGGTCGTGGAGACGACGAGCTGCTCGGCGATCTCGGCGTTGGAGAGGCCGCGGGCGATGAGCCCGAAGATCTCGCGTTCACGCGCGGTCAGCTCGTCGAGCTGGGGCGGGAGGGGGGCGTAGTCGTGGTCGCGAACGAAGGACTCGATCAGCCGCCGAGTCACCGAGGGCGAAAGGAGCGAATCGCCGTTGGCGACGACCCGAATTCCCGCGACCAGCTGCTCCGGCGGAACGTCCTTCAGTAGGAATCCGCTGGCGCCGGCCTGCAGAGCGTCGAAGACGTACTCGTCGAGGTCGAAGGTGGTCAGCATCACCACTCGCGGTGGGTCCTTCGTCGACGCGACGATTCGTCGCGTTGCCTCGAGGCCATCGAGGACGGGCATGCGGATGTCCATCAGGACCACGTCGGGGTGCGTGCGGCGCGCAGCTTCGACGGCGTCCGCTCCGTCCTTCGCCTCGGCGACGACGCGCAGGTCCTGCTCGGCCTCGAGGATCATCCGAAAGCCCGCGCGCACGAGCGCTTGATCGTCGGCGATGAGGACGTTGATGCTCACGCCGCCACCGCTGCGAGCGGCAGTTGCGCCCGCACCTCGAACTCTTCGCCGGACCCGCCCAGGGCTTGCAGGGTGCCGTCGTACAGGGCGACGCGCTCCGAGATCCCTCCGAGCTCGTCTTCGAGATCGGGCGCGCCGCCCTCGCCGCTGATCTCGAGCTCGAGCCAACGCGGTGCATAGCGGACGATCACGTTCGCGCGGGCGCTGCCGTTGTCGGCGGCGCTGATGAGCGCCGCCTCCACGACGCGATAGCCCACCAGGTCGATTCCCGGGGTCAGCGGGACAGGTGTGCCCTCGGTGCGAACCTCGCACAGGAGCCCGGCGTCCCCAAGCCGCTGTGCCAGGGCGTCGAGCTGTCCGAGCCCTGGCTGCGGTGCGAGTGCACGCGGGTCGTCGTCGCTTCGCAGGATGCCCAGGAGACGCCGGAGGTCTCCCAGCGTCTCCCGGCCGGACTGCTCGACCGTCAGGATCGATGCCCGGGCGCGCGCCGGATCGCTGCGCAGCAGCCGCCGCGCGCCGCTCGCCTGGATCACCATTGCGCTGACGCTGTGGGCGATGACGTCGTGGAGCTCACTGCTGATCCGCAGTCGCTCGCCCTCGACGGCGGCGCGCTCGCTCTCGGCGCGTCGCTCCTCGGCCCTCGCCGCAAGCTCGCGGAAGGCGGCTGCGCGACGGCTCCTCGCTCTCGCGATACGGCCTACAAGCCACGGGACCGCCAGGGCGACGACCACGAAGAACAGATAGGGGCCGACCCCGCCGTTCGGGCTCGATCCAGGGTCGAAGTTGAAGCCGCTGAAGACCGTGGCGGACACGACCACCGAAGCTAGACTCGCTCGGAGCTCGAGCCAAGCGCCGGCGGCGTACGCGAGGACGCCGAGGGTCAGCATCACGCTGAGGCCGTTCGTGGCGCGGAGGTAGCCGCCGAGGAGCTGCTGGGCGGTGAGGGCGCTGGTGGACAGGATCAGCGCGCCGGCGGGCCAGCGACGGCGCACGGCAACCGGCGCCGTTATGAGCGCGCTCGCGGCGACAGTGACGCCTGTCTGGTAGGCGGTGCCGCCGCTGTGAGAGAACGTCTCCAACACCAGCTCGGCTCCCAAGGCGACCGCAAGGAGAAGGTCGAGCCGAGTGGGGCTCACCGTGGGGAGGCGGCGGCGCAGGGCGGTCATCCGGCTCCAGCTGGATCCAGCGGGAGGTGGGCACGCACGGCGAAACCGCCATCGCCACCCGCTCCGGCCTGGATCGTTCCGCCGTGAAGGCCGGCGCGCTCGCGCATGCCGGCGATGCCGTGACCGCCTTCGGATCCGTTCGCGTCCGCCGGTCCGTCCCCGTCGTCGACGACCTCGAGCTCGAGGGCCTCTGGCGCCCAGCGCACGTGAACCCCTGCATGCGCCGGACCGGCATGCTTGATCGCGTTCGTGAGGGCCTCCTGGACGATCCGGTACGCGCACAGATCCAGCGCGGGCGAGATCGGCGCCTGGACTCCCTCGACCGTCAGATCGGTCGCAAGGCCCGCCCGGCGGGTGCGCACGATCAGGTCCTCGAGGTTCGCCAGCCCGGGTTGCGGCGCGAGCGCTCTCGGGTCGCCACCGGCGTCGAGAATGCCGAGCAGGCGGCGCATCTCAGCCAGCGCTTCGCGGCCGGCGCGCTGGACGAAGTCGAGCGAGGCTTCCGCCCGGTCTGGCTCGGAATCCATGACCGCGCGGGCTCCGCCGGCCTGAATGACCATGACCGAGATGCTGTGCGCGATCACGTCGTGCAGCTCGCGCGCGATTCGAATCCGCTCGCTGTACGCCGCCGTGCTCGCGTGCAGCTCACGCTCCGCGTCGAGCTGCTCGGAGCGCTCGCGGTCGGAGCGCTCGCGGGCAGCCTGCCCGCGAAGCATTCGCCCGATCAGCCACGGCAGTCCGATCAGGAACGCGCCACCGAAGAAGACGGTCGAGATGCCTGCGTCGGTGATCAGGGCGTCGGCGCAGATTCCCGCAAGCCCGGCCACCAGTCCCGCCCAGGCCCGGGGCCCTTCGAGGAAGGCGCCCGCGCCGTAGAAGATCAGGAGGGTTGCGACAAGCGAGCCGGCCGTGTTCTGAGTCAGGCGCCCTCCGGCAGCCTCCTGCACCAGAACAGCCGTGAAGCCCCCGACAACCGCGCCCAGGGGCCACCGCCGCCTGACGGCCACGGCAGCGCAGAGCACGGCGCCTGCGGCGGCCGCGGGACCCTGCTGACCGACGTCGGGGCCGAGCCAGACCTCGAGTTCGATGGCGATCAGGAGCGCGAGGGCGACAAGGGCGTCGACGCGAGACGGATCCAGGCCGCGTAGGAAACCGAGTGGTCTGCGCGTGGCTGGAGGCATGCCGCAAACGTAGCGCCGCAAGCCTGCCCCGGCGTCCTCATGGACGACGATTCGTTCTCATCCTCGCGGACGACCGGAGGTGCATTCCGATCCTCTGGAAGGCAAGCCGGATTCCGCCCTCCGGCCGACGACAGGACGCGGTGGGCGACCTAGGTTGAGCGCAATGGCAAGCCTCAACCCAAAGGAGCACTCATGAACCTCAGACGACTCGCGCCACTTGCCGGCGTGACCCTCGCAACCCTCGCGGGCGCGCTGCTCGCGGCGGGCTGCGGAAGCAGCGGGAGCGACACGAGCACGTCCGCGGCGCTGAGCAAGGCCGACTTCGTCGCCCAGGCGAACGCGATCTGCTCGAAGGGCAATAAGGCAACGGACGCGGCGGGGGCGCAGCTCCACCATGGCATGAGCGGTGCGCAGATCGCCGCCGTCGTGAACAAGTCGTTCGTGCCCGCGGTCCAGGTCGAGATCGACGGGATCAGGGCACTCGGAGCACCCGCCGGCGACGAGTCCACGGTGTCGAGCATGCTCGACCTGGCCCAGGCCGATCTCGACGAGGTCAAGGCCGATCCGAGCCTGATCGGCGATTCCAACCAGTTCGCGGATTTTGCAAAGGTCGCCCATCCGTATGGATTGACCTCATGCGCGCCGGACAGCTGATCGAGGCCACTGTTGCGCACACGAGCGGGGAGGGCGAAGTCGCCCTCCCCGCTCGCTTCGCGAGGTGAGCCCTACAGCCCGTCGCGGGAGAACTCGGAGGGGTCGCCCACGGCGCCCTCGTCCTCCCAGTCGGCGAGCTCGCCGAGGCTCGCCGACTTCACGACCTTGAGGCCAAGAAGCGCGCACTTCATGCGTGTGGCGGAGATGTCGATGCCCAGCAGGTCGAGGACGAACTCCTTGGGAAGCCGCAGAACCTCCTCCGGGGTCATGCCCTCCAGCTCGTCGGTGAGCATCGACGTCGCCGCCGTCGAGATCGCGCAGCCCTTGCCGGCGAAGCGCGCCTCGGCGACGCGGCCGTCCTCGCCCAGGCGCAGCCAGACGTGCTGCTCGTCGCCGCAGAAGGGGTTGGTGTCCTCGAACTCGAGGTCGAACTCGTCCGGACGGCCGAAGTTGTGCGGCCGCTTGTAGTGCTCGAGGATCTGCTCGCGGTAGAGGTCGTCCACGACACGAACGGTAGCGACGACCCGAGGCGGGGTCCGCGGGGCACGACTAGGATCGCTTGGATGAGGCGATTCGCAGCGCTCGCGTCGTTCACCGCTCTCCTCGCCACGGCTCTCGCGAGTCCGGCGATCGCCAACCAGGATGTCCTGACCTTCGTCCACATCCAGCGGTCGTTCCCGACCTTTCACGGGACGATCGACTCGCGGGACCCGCACTGCGTGAAGGGGCGCACAGTGAAGCTCCTGGAGAAGCGGGACCACGGCGACGACAGGGTCCTTGGCAGGGACGAGGCCAAGGCCAACGGCCACTGGAAGGTCAAGGTCACAGCGGGCTCGGGCTCCTACTACGCGAAGGCGCCGCGACTGGAGAGCCACTCCCGCGACATCGCCTGCAAGGCCGCGACCTCGCGAGCCCTGAGGGTGTCAGGCACCCTTTAGTAAAGAGTGCCTGACACCGCTAGAGGGCGAAGATGCGGCGGGCGTCGTTGAGGCCGTCCACCATCCTGTCGACCTCCTCGGGCGTCGAGTAGACGCCGAAGCTCGCGCGCGCGGTGGCGGCCACGCCGAGCCGGTCCATGAGCGGCTGAGCGCAGTGGTGGCCGGCGCGCACGGCCACACCGTGGCGGTCGAGGATCTCCGAGACGTCGTGAGCGTGGACGCCCTCGAGCTCGAAGGAGACCGGGCCGAGCCGCTCGGGCGACGCGGGCGGTCCGAAAACGCGCAGCCCCGGGACCTCGGCGAGCCGCTCGAGCGCGTGCGCGGTGACCTCGCGCTCGTGCGCCGCGACGGTGTCCATGCCAAGGCCGTCGAGCCAGCGCAGCGCGGCGGCCATCCCGATCGCCTGGGCGATCGCCGGCGTCCCGGCCTCGAAACGGGCCGGCGGGTCGGCGAACGTGGTCCCGGTGGTCGTGACCTTGCGGATCATCGAGCCGCCGCCCATGAACGGCGGCATCTCGCGGAGCAGCTCGAGCCGCCCCCAGAGGGCGCCGATGCCCGTCGGCCCGTAGAGCTTGTGGCCGGTGATCGCGTAGAAGTCGACGCCGAGCTCGGCCATGTCGAGGGCCAGCTTCGGCGCGGCCTGCGCGCCGTCGACGAGGACGAGCGCACCGGCCTCGTGGGCCATCGCGGCGATGTCGGCGATCGGGTTCTGCGTCCCGAGCACGTTGGAGAGGTGGGTGATGCCGAGCAGCTTCGGGCGCCGCCCGAGGGCCGCGGTCATCGCATCCATGTCCAGGAAGCCGTCGCCGGTGACCGGTACCCACTCGATCTCCGCCCCCGCGCGCTCGGCGAGCTGCTGCCAGGGCACGATGTTCGAGTGGTGCTCCATCTCGGTGAGGACGATGCGGTCGCCGGCCTGCACGTTGGCGTCGCCCCAGGCGCGCGCGACGAGGTTGATGGCCTCGGTGGCGTTGCGCACGAAGACCACCTCGCGGCGATCGGCGGCGCCGATGTGGTCGGCGACGGTTGCCCGAGCGCCCTCGTAGGCGGCCGTGGCCTCGGCCGAGAGCGTGTGCGAGCCGCGGTGGACGTTGGCGTGGTGGCGCCGCTCGTAGCGGTCGACGGCCTGGATGGAGGCGAGGACGCGCTGCGAGCTCGCGCCGGAGTCGAGGTAGGCGACCGGGACGCCGTTGACCTCGCGCTCGAGGGCGGGGAACGCCCCGCGGACGCGCTCGAGCGGATAGGAGGCCAACGTCTGCGTCACGCCGCGGCCACTTCCTCCCGGATCCAGCCGTAGCCCTTCTCCTCGAGGGTCGCGACCAGCTCCGGGCCGCCCTCCTTGACGATCCGGCCCTCGAACATCACGTGCACGAAGTCAGGCTTCACGTAGTGGAGGATCCGCTGGTAGTGGGTGATGATGAGGACGCCCATGTCGGGGCCCGAGAAGCGGTTGACGCCCTCGGCGACCGTTCGCAGCGCGTCGATGTCGAGCCCTGAGTCGGTCTCGTCGAGGACGGCCATCCTCGGGCGCAGCATCGCCAGCTGGAGGATCTCCATCCGCTTCTTCTCACCGCCGGAGAAGCCGTCGTTCAGGTAGCGGCTGGAGAAGTCCTTCGGGATGTCGGCGAGCTCCATCGCCTCCTCGGTCATCCTGCGGAAGTCCTTCAGCTTCACCTCGGGCTCGCCATTGGCCTCGCGGTGGGCGTTCACGGCCATCCGCAGGTACTTGGCGACGGTCACCCCGGGAATCGCGACCGGGTACTGGAACGCCATGAACAGGCCGGCGAGGGAGCGTTCCTCGGGGGAGGCCTCCGTGATGTCCTCGCCGTCGAAGGTGATGCTGCCGTCGGTCACATCGAAAGCCGGATGGCCCATGATCGCGTTGGCAAGCGTTGACTTCCCGGAGCCGTTCGGCCCCATGAGGGCGTGCACCTCGCCGGCGGGAACCGCCAGGTCGAGGCCCTTGAGGATCTCCTTGTCCTCGGCGCTGACGTGCAGGTTCGTGATCTCCAGTGATGGCATGTGGCCCTTTCCGTTTCTCGAAGTTCGTGTCGCTCAGGCCGGGGCGGCCACGAGCGAGGCGTCCTGGTCGGTGAAGGCGACCAGCTCGGCGAGCGTGGTGCCCGCCAGCGCTCCCGTCACGCCGCCCTGCACCCGAGTCCAGAGCAGCTTGGTAGCGCAGGTGCGCTCGTCGGTCTCGTGCGAGCACTGAACGCGGCCCTCGCGGTCCGTGTGGAAGCACTCCATCGGCGCGATCGGCCCCTCGAGGGCCTGCACCACGGTCAGCATCGAGATCTCGCTCGCGGGCTGCGCCAGCCGGTAGCCGCCGTGCGCCCCGCGCACCGAGGCCACCAGCCCCGCGTCGCGGAGCTTGGCGACGAGGTGCTCGAGGTAGGAGAGCGGGAGCATCTCGGACTCGGCCACGGCGCTGAGCGCGACGGGGGTTGCCGCCGCCGGGTCGTCGCCGGCGCGCCGGCCGAGCTCGACCATGAGCCGAACTCCGTACTCCGCCTTCGTCGAGAACAACATCTCGACCTAAATCCTAGCTGAGAGGTCGGTTATGCGCGGGCGGGATCCGCCGGCGGAGCCGGGCGGAAGACGTCCGCGAACTCCCGGATCAGCGCGGCGCCCTCCTCCGGGTCCGCGTCGGCCTTCGTCATCAGGTCGGCGACGGCCTCGAAGAACTCCTTGGTGCGGAGCGCGGGGCGGGTTTGCCAGAGGGCCCGAACACGCTCTCCTCGCCGGCGATTCGCGCCCCCATCGAGCCGGCCCTGATCTCGAAGTGCTCGTCCTGAGCGGGGTGGAGGTGCTCCAGTGGCGCCTGCGACCCGGGCTCGTACGTGGCCTCGACCTCGAAGAGCTCGCCGTCGGTGGTCGACGCGTCCTGGAGGACGCGCATGCGCATCCGTGCCGCGGGGTTGACGATGTCGTCGCCGATGCCGGCCACACGCCGAGCGTAGCTCGGGGGCGAAACTAAGGTTCGATCAGGCCGCGCCGGATCGCATACCGCACGAGCTCGACGCGGTCGCGCATGCCGAGCTTGCGCATCGCGTTGGAGCGATGGTTCTCCACCGTCTTCTCGGCCAGGTGGAGGATCTCGGCGATCTGCTTGTTGGTGTGCGCCTCGGCGACCAGCTTCACGACCTCCTGCTCGCGCGGGGTGAGCTCCTCGTCGCGGACCGAGCCCTCGCCGAGAACGTCCTTGATGAGCGCCCGCTGCGCCTCGGGGGTGAGGAAGGGCTCGCCGCGCTCCACCGCGTGGATCGCGTCGAGCAGCTCGGTGTCGGCCTGCGCCTTCAGCACGTAGCCCGACGCCCCGGCCTTGAGGGCCTCGAACAGGTAGCGCTCGTCGTCGTACATCGAGAGGATCAGGACCGCCACCTCCGGCGCCTGCTCCTTGATCTCTCGCGTGGCCTGCAGGCCGGTGAGCTTCGGCATCTTGACGTCGAGGATCGCGAGGTCCGGGCGCTCGCGAATCGCCACGTCGCGCGCCTCGGCGCCGTCGCCGGCCTCCGCGACGACCTCCACGTCGGGCTGGGCCTCGAGCAGCATGCGCAGGCCCGATCGCACGATTCCGTGATCGTCGGCGATCAGGACCCGCATCGGGCGCACCAGCTGGGCGAGGGCTTCCATACCCGGTCTATCGACCTCATCGCGATGAATCTAGAGGTCTGAGGGAGACGGGCCCTCGGCGGCGGGGACGCCGAGGCGCACGGTGGTCCCCATTCCCGGCCTCGACTCGACCCGCAGAGCCCCGCCCACGAGCAGCGCCCGCTCCCGCATGCCGCCGATCCCGAGTCCCGACGTGGCCTGGTCGAACGAGAACCCCTGGCCGTCGTCGGCGACGCGAAGCGCGACCTGGTCGTCCTCGCGGCTCAGCGCCACGTGCACGGTGTGGCACTCCGCGTGCTGGATCGCGTTGGACATCGCCTCCTGCGCGACGCGGTAGACCACGAGCTGCACTTCGGTGGAGACGTCGGCGAAGTCGCCGTCCGCCTGGAAGCTCGCGTCGATGCTGCCGCGCCGCTCGACGTCGTTGACGAGGCCGGCAAGCGCCGCCTTCAGTCCGAGGTCGTCGAGCGCCGTCGGTCGCAGCTGGCGTGAGAGCGAGAGCAGGTCCGCCATCGCCTGGTTGGCAAGGCTCTTGGTCTCGATCAGGTCGGCGATGACCTCGGGCGGCGCCTTGGCGCGCAGCGCCTCCAGGCGCAGTAGAAGGCCGGTGAGCGACTGGTTCACCTCGTCGTGCAGGTCGCGAGCCACGCGCGCGCGCTCGCGCTCCTGGGCCTCCAGCGCGGCGCTGGAGCTGCGCCGCCGTTCGGCCTCGAGGCGCTCCAGCATCACGCGAAAGGCGCGGTCCAGCCGCTGGACCTCCTCGGGCCCGGAGGTCGTCACGGGCCGCGCCCGGAGATTGGCCCCCGGCTGGGAGAGGTCGGCCCGCTCCATCTCGTCGACCAGCCGCTCGAGGGGCACGAAGCGCCGCTGGAGCATCAGGACGTTGACCATGATCGTCAGGGCGACGGCGAGGCCGAGGACGAGCGCCGCCTGCGGCTTGTCGCCGAGGTTCAGGTGCGGGTTGGCCGCGATCGTGGAGGCCACGACCGCCGCCACGATGATCAGGAGGTTGACGCCCAGGACCTGGGTGAGAAGCGAGGCGCGCCGCATCGCCAGTGATTATCGACGCGGCCCCGGCGCGCCCTGTAGCTGAGGGACGGATTGGGAGCAGATAGGGGCTGGACCCCATGGGCCAAACGTCCAACCTCTGCGAGAATCTGCCGCCACGCGCCAAACTCCGCCCGTAGGCGCAAACCCTCAAGGAGGCCGCCGAAAGTGACGACCACCAAGCGATCCAACTTCAGCGCGACGCTGCGAACGACCATCCTGATGGCCTCCCTTGGAGGCCTCCTGGTCCTCATCGGCGCGCTCGTCGGCGGCCCCCAGGGCGCCGCCGGGTTCCTGGTCATCGCGCTCGTCATCAACCTCGGGACGTACTGGTTCAGTGACAAGATGGCGCTGGCCGCGTCCGGGGCCAAGCCGATCTCCGAGGAGCAGGCTCCGGGCCTCTACGCGATGGTCCGCGAGCTCACGACCCGCGCCGAGCTGCCGATGCCGCGCCTCTACGTGATCCCGACCGAACAGCCCAACGCGTTCGCCACGGGCCGCAACCCCGAGCACTCCGCGGTGGCGGTCACGGCCGGCATCACCAAGCTGCTCTCCGAGGACGAGCTCCGCGGCGTGATCTCCCACGAGCTCGGCCATGTCCGCAACCGCGACATCCTCACGCAGTCGGTCGCAGCGGCAATCGGTACGGCCATCACGTACATCGCCTACATGCTGATGTGGTTCGGCGGCGACGACGACTCGCCGCTCGGCCTGATCGGCTCGCTCGCGCTCGTCATCCTGGCGCCGATCTCCGCAAGCCTCATCCAGCTCGCCATCTCGCGCCAGCGCGAGTACTCGGCCGACGCCACGGGAGCGCAGATCTGCGGCAACCCGGAGTCGCTGGCGAGCGCCCTGCTTCGCCTCGAGGAGGGCGCGAAGGCGACGCCGATGAAGGTGAACTCCGCGATGGAGTGCCTCTACATCGTCAAGCCGTTCTCCGGCGGCGGGCTGTCGAACCTGTTCTCGACGCACCCGCCCATCGAGGAGCGCGTCCGGCGCCTTCGCCAGATGCGCCCGTCGCTCTAGCCCTCACCCCGTCTCGAACCCCAGCGCACCGAGTTCCGGGCCGAGCTCCTTCGTGAAGCTCTCGGCCGTGGCCGGGTCCAGATCCGTCTTCCAGCGCCCCACGGCCCCCGCGGTGGCGGTCATGTGGCGGCGCACGAGCCCCTCCTCGTCGGCGGGACGGCCGGGCACCTCGATGTCGAGATAGCCGGCAACTCGCTCGGCAACCGCGTCCGGGTCGCTCGAGAGATCTTCGAAGGGGACGACGAGAACGGACTCGTCGTCGAGCAGGCCCGCGATCCAGCGCAGGCGGTTGCGGTGACGCCGAAGGAGCGCCGGCAGGCGGTCGAGGCCCGCCCGGGTCAGGTTCGTGGCGAAGCTCGCCTCCCTGCGTACGTCCTCGAACGCCTCGATCGACGCCTGCACGTCGCGCGGGTCGCGGAGCATCACGACGAGGCGGTGCTCCGGGAGGGCCTCGCGGCTTACCGCCCAGGTGTTCGAGTGCTTCTCCGCGTAGAAGCGGGGCACGACCGGGCGCTCCGCGACGGCTCGGCCCGACAGCTCGTGCCAGGCGTAGGCGAACGCGGCAGCGGCGACATCGCCGTCGGCCTCGCCCTGGAGGAGGTCGCGCGGAAACCACGGCGGCGGTCCCAGGAGGGGCACGCTCGGCTCCTGGGACAGGCTCACCACGTCCTCCTTGCTCCACAGCGCTCCGGGCCAGTCGGTGCGCTCGAGCAAGCGCGACCACCGCCACAGATACGTGAAGTAGCGGCGCTCGAAGGGGTACCTGCCGTCGACGACGATCGCCGGGGACGCCGCGAGCCTGGCCATCATCGCGGTGCTCCCGTCACGCCCGTAGTAGTCGACGAGCACGGGCACGAGCCAGGCGCCCTCGGGTACCGGCCCGGTTCCGCGCGCCCGGCGCCTGCCGATCCCGGCGCGGCGCCTCGCCAGCGCCGCGTACTCGCTGCCCGTCCAGCGCGACGACAGCCGCCCGCCCGCGGGTGCGGCCGACGGGCCGCCCCGAGGCCCGCGGCGGATGGGGATGCGGGACTCGGCGCGCGCGAGGAGGCGGCGGGCGACGCGGAGCATGTCGAGCAGGGCGCCCATCCCGTAGCTCCGCATCTCGTCGAGCTCGGCGCGGAGGCGAAGACGCTCGCTGTTCACCACCCACAGCTCCCTCCGCAGGCGCTCGACCTCCGGTTCCTCGGGCGTCCCCATGACCGCCCAGGGTAGTGTCGCGCGCGCTATACTTTTTGAAGTAAAAGCTGATCCGAATTAGGAGTATTAGGCGTGGAAGCCGGCACGAAGGAGCAGAGGACAGCCGACGCGAAGGCCCGTCTGGAGGCCATCGACGTCTTCACCGCACGCGAGGAGATCGCCAACGGCGCCAGGCTGATCGACGTCCGTGAGCGCCACGAGTGGGACGAGTCCCACATCGAGGAGGCCACTCTCGTGCCCGAGCTGACCGTTGCCGACCGGATCGGCGAGCTCGCGCCCGACACCTCCGAGCGGCTCATCCTCCAGTGCCGCACCGACAACCGCTCGGCGCGCGCCGCGGCGGTCCTCTCGGGCATGGGATACGAGAACGTCGCCTACGTCGAGGGCGGAATCCTCGCCTGGGAGAAGGCGGGCCTGCCCGTCGCCGCGGACTCGGGCCTCACCGACGACCAGCGCGAGCGCTACTCGCGCCACATGCTGCTTCCCGAGGTTGGAGTCGAGGGCCAGCTCAAGCTCCTGAACGCCAAGGTCCTCCTGATCGGCGCCGGCGGCCTCGGCTCGCCCAGCGCCCTATACCTCGCCGCGGCGGGCATCGGCACCCTCGGCCTGGTCGACGACGACGTCGTCGACGAGTCGAACCTCCAGCGCCAGGTCATCCACACGACCGACCGCGTGGGCGTCCCGAAGACCGAGTCCGCGAAGGTCGCCATCGAGGCCCTGAACCCGGACGTGAAGGTCGTCGAGCACCGCACCCGCCTGAACGCCGAGAACATCCTCGACATCATCGGCGACTACGACGTCCTCGTCGACGGCGCCGACAACTTTCCGACCCGGTACCTCCTGAACGACGCGTCGGTGCGGCTGCGCAAGCCCGTCGTCTCGGCGTCGATTCTCGCCTTCGACGGCCAGATCTCGACCTTCGTCCCGTTCGACGGGCCGTGCTACCGCTGCCTCTATCCGACCCCGCCGCCTCCAGAGCTGGCTCCGAGCTGCTCGGCCAACGGCGTCCTCGGCGTGATGGCGGGGCTGATGGGGCTCCTGCAGGCAAACGAGGTGATCAAGCTGGTCGCCGGCATCGGCGAGCCGCTGATGGGACGCCTCCTGCTCTATGAGGCCCTCGGGACCCGCTTCACCGAGCTCAAGGTCAAGCGCGATCCCGGCTGCCCCATCTGCGGCCCGGACGCGCCGGAGATTCCCGACTCCGAGCTCGGCAAGTTCCCGGACTACGACGCCTTCTGCGCCGGCACGGCCTGAGCGCCACTCACTAAGCTGCGAGCCTCATGCCGGCTGTTCGGATCCCACCCGTCCTGCGTCAGCACACCGACGGCGAGAGCGAGGTCGACGCGACCGGCGCGACCGTCGGCGAGGTGCTGCGCTCGCTTGCGAGCGCGCACCCGGCAACCGAGCAGCAGCTCTTCGACGCCGACGGTGAGCTGAACCGCTACGTCAACGTGTACCTGAACGACGAGGACGTCCGGGTCCTCGACGGCCTCGAGACCACGGCCTCGCCCGCGGACACCGTGGTCATCCTCCCCGCCATGGCGGGCGGCAGCTAGCTTCCCGCCAGCGCGAAGCGCCGGTACACGGCCAGGGCCGGCTTGGGCTTGCCGTCGTTGAAGTAGAGGCCCGACGAGTAGCAGAAGGCGCACTGCCCCCTGCCGGGCGGCGGGTCGCGCCAGTCGAACCAGTCGACCGCCTGCAGGTTCCAGCGCTCGCGGTTCTGGAGGAACAGGTCGAACGCCGCGCCCAGGTTCCGGGCCTGGCCGGCGACGGTGGTGACGAACTCGTGGTCGACGTGGGCGGCGTCGGAGCCCCAGCCGATCTCGGTCACGTACATCGGCGTCCGCGAGTCGTCGTTGGCGACCATGACGTCGCGGACCTTGTTCATCTGGAACGCGATCCCGGAGGCCTTGGTCGAGTACGGGTGGACGGCTACGGCGTCGAAGTAGGGCGCGGCGCCGGCCGCGTAGAGGCCCTTCGTGAACCCCCAGGCGGTCACTCGCGGATCCGTCGAGCCATGGGGTGTCCCGAACATGCCGCCGACCATCGTCTCGGCGCCGGGATCGATCGCGCGGAGCGCGTGGCGGCTGATCTTGAGCAGGTTCGTGAACTCCTCCGGGGTGGCGCGGGGCTGTCCGGCCGCATTGAAGTTGTTCTCCTCGTTCCAGATCTCCCACAGCCGGATCGGCTGCGGATCGAGCTCGGGATGCTGCTGCCAGAACTGGCCGTTCGGTCCGTACTGAAGCGCCGCCCCGGCCAGGAACGCCTGCCAGGGCCCCGCCCCCTCGGGCGTCTTGTTCGGCAGTCGCACCTGGCAGTTGCGCGCGCTGCACCCGGTCACGTACGAGGGGGTTCCGATCAGCACCGGCCGCACCGCTATTCCGTGCTCGGCGGCGGCCTCGACCTCCGGATCCAAGTGCGACCAGTCGAAGGGGCCGCCGCGCGAGTGCTGGATCGCGGGCCAGAAGAAGACCAGCCGAAGCGTTCGGACGCCCGCCGCCTGCATGTTTTCGTAGTCGGCGGGCGTGAGCACGTCGTTGATGTTCGCCGCGATGCCGTAGAAGTCGTGGGGCGCGGGGGAGACGGGCCGCGGCACGGTGGTGCTGCCGGACGAGCCCGAGCCGCCGCCACAGCCCGCTGCCAGAACCGCGATGGCAACCACGGCCGCGCCCGCGGCACGACGTCCGCGGCCGCTCAAGGCCGCGCCGGGTAGCGGCCGGTCAATGGCCCGTGAACTGCTTGAACGCGTTGAGCGCCGGCTTCGCCCCGCCGTTGTGCTTGAGCAGGCCGGACGAGTAGCAGAAGCCGCACAGGCCCGTCCCGCGGGCCGGGTCCCGCCAGTCGAACCAGTACACGCCGCCCAGGTGCCACTTGCGACGATGGGAGACCAGGAGCTTGAAGGACTGCTGGAGCCGCTTCTTCTGCCCCTTCGGGGTGAGCACGAACTGGTGGTGCTCCTTGGGAGCTCCCGAGCCCCAGCCGATCTCGGTGATCAGGAGCGGCCGCGAGCCGGCGTGGTGTTGGCCCATGACCTTGCGGACCGCCTTGATCTCGCGCCCGACGTCGTGGACCTTCTGGGCGTAGGGGTGGAGGGCCACGTCGTCGAACGACGACTTCGCTCCGTGCTTGTAGAGGTCCCCGAGGTAGTCCTCCGCCGTGGCATGGGGGTGACCGCTCGAGACGTTGCCGGCAAGACCGCCGAGGACCACCCTGGCGGTCGGATCGACCGCCTTGATCGTCTTGTCCGAGATCTGGAGGAGCTTGGCGTAGTCCTTCGGCTTCGCGTGGAGGCTCGCGTTGTTCTCCTCGTTCCAGATCTGCCAGGTGCGGATCGGGTCGCTGGGGAGGTCCGGATTGGCGGCCCAGAAGGTGCCGCCCGGCCCGTACCGGCGCACGGCCGCCTCGACGAACCGCTGCCACGCGTTGCGCTTGGCCTTCGAGTGGACCGGGATCCTGACGCTGCAGGACCGGGAGGCGCAGCCCGAGAGGTAGGAGGGCGTGCCGATCAGGATCGGCAGGAGCTGGATCCCGTGCTGGGCGGCATTGGAGACGATCGCGTCGGGGCCGTTCCAGTCGTAGGCACCGTGACGGGTCCTGTCGATTCCGTTCCAGAGCATCAGGAACCGGAGGCGCGTCGAGCCGACGTGCTCCATCCGGAAGTAGTCGTCGTTGCCGAGCGACGTGATCGTGACCGTGCCGAAGAAGCCCGGCGGAGCGGCCGCTCGCACCGGCGCGGCGACGCAGGCTAGGACCACCGCCGATGCGAGCACCAGGCGCCGGAAGCGCCTTCCCCTCGTTGGCATAGAGCTCATCGTGCGGCCGGTGGCTGGTTGCGGCCGCGTGCGTAGACGACGCCCGTGCCCACGGCGGCTACGGCCGCGGCGGCCACGATGATCCACAGCGTGGAGCTGGAGCCGCCGTCACTGCTCGAGACCTGGCCGGAGGGCGGCGTCGAGCCGCCGCCGGCGTTCGGGGCGTTCAGGTGGTACTGCCCGCGGGCGGGCGGACTTGCCTGGGCCGGTGTGGCCAGGCTGAGGGCAAGCACCAGCGAGCAGAGTCCGCCCGCAACGGTTGCCGCCCAGTGGCGCCGCAGAGGCGGGCGCCCTGCTCTAGCGATTCCCGTCAAGGTTCCGCAGGATAGCCGTGCATAGGAGCGAGCGCCTCATCAGCCGCCCCGGGGCGGTGGCAGCATCCGTCGCGACTGGGACCGCCGCGGTCGGCTTCGTCCAGTACCTCAATTCGAGCGTGGGCATCGCGATCATCGCCGTGGCGGCCTGGCTCCTGGCGGCGGCTGTGGCGTGGATCGTGCGTCCCGCGCCGCTCTCGAGGGCGGCCCTGGTCACGGTCGCGTGCCTGGGGGGGCTCTTCGTCCTCTCGATCGCGTCGATGGCGTGGGCGGACGACGCCGGGCGCGCGCTCATCGCCGCCACGCGCGTCGGCGGCTACCTGGGGCTGCTCGCACTCGTGGTCATCGCCGTTCCCCGCACCGGCCCCCGGCCGTGGCTTGCCGGCGTCGCCGCCGGGCTGGGAATCGTGGTGCTCGCCGGCCTGGCGACGCGCTGCGACCCGTCGCTGTTCGGGGGCGGGGATCGCTCGCTGGTGCGGGAGTTCGCGAACGCCGGGGGCAGGCTGAGCTACCCGATCGGCTATTGGAACGGGCTTGGGGCCTGCGCCGCCCTGGGCCTCGTTCTCCTCGCCTGGCTGCTGGACGCGGCGTCGCCACGCGGCCGCGCGCTCGCTGTCGGGCTGATGCCCGCCTACTGGCTGACCCTGTACCTCACGTCTTCCCGCGGCGGCTTCGTCGCCGCGGCCGCCGGTCTGATCATGGTCGTCGCGCTCGGCGAGCGCCGGTTTCCGCGTGCCTTCGGCGTGGCCCTCGGGATCGTTGGGGGCGGCGTCCTCGTCCTCGCCGCACGCGGCAACTCCGGATTCCTCGCGGGGGCCGATACGTCATCCGCACGGGACTACGGCGTGCTCATGGCGCTGGCAACCATTGCCTGCGGGGCGGTTCTGGCGTTCGTCCGCCTGCGGGCCGGCGAGTGGATCGAGCGGCCGCGCAGCGGCCCGCGAGTGAACGCGCGCCTGGTCGTTGCGGGGGCCGTCGTCGCCGGCCTGCTGGCCGTGATCGCGATCGATCCCGCGTCCAGGTACGACGAGTTCCAGCGGCCGGGCTTTGGCGCCTCGAGCTTCAACCCGGGCCAGCGATCGATCGTCAGCGCGAACGGGACGGGGCGGTTCCAGTTCTGGTCCGCCGCGCTCCACGCCTGGGAGAGCAGCCCGGTCCACGGAATCGGCGCGGGCAACTACGAGCTCTACTGGAACACCCATCCGGACGGCGAGATCGTCGTCGTCAACGCGCACTCCCTGTACCTGGAGACCCTGGCGGAGCTCGGCCCTGTGGGGCTCGCGCTCGTTCTCGGCTTTCTCTTCGCCGGGCCGGCGCTCATGGTCGGCCGCCTTCGCCGCCGGGAGGACGACGAGCTCGCCGCGGCGCTTGCGATCGTGGCCACCGGCGCCGTTTCGGCCGCGCTCGACTGGTCGTTCCAGGTTCCCGCCGCATTCGCTCCGGTGGTGGTGGGCGCAGGCGCGATGGCCGCCGCCGGGCCGTCGCGGAGCGTGGCCGGGCTGCGCTCGGGCCTCCAGCGTGCCGCGGCGGTCGCGGTCGCCTGGCTGGCGATCGGGGCAGGGGCCGTTATCCTCGTCATGGAGCAGGCGCTCTCGGCCAGCCGTGACGCCGATCGCCGGGGTGACCTGAACGCGGCGGTCGCCGATGCGCGGCGAGCCGCGGGCGTCGCGCCCTTCTCCGCGGAGCCCCAGATCCAGCTCGCGCTGGTGCAGTTACAGGCCAGGAACGCCGGCGCCGCGCAGGAGGCTGCGTCCCGCGCCATCAGGCTCGCACCCGACGATTGGCGGACCTGGCTCGTGGAGTCCCAGGTGGCCGGACTGCGGAGGGATTTCCCGGCTGTGAGGATGGCCGTCGCGGAGCTGGAACGCACGCTCCCCGTGCCCCTGAGCATGGCGCTCGGCGTGTCGCGGGCCTCCGATTGAGCGTGCCGATTGACTACGCTCGGGCGCGATGAGCGCCACGGTGATCGTGCCGACGGTCCTTGGCGGCCGGCGCCTGGAGCTCCTCCTCGACTCGCTCGAGGGGCGGCCGGCGTGGGCTGACGTGATCATCGTCGACAACGGACCCGGGTCGAGCGGCGAGGACCTGGGCGGCGGCCGCGAACGGGTGAGCGTCCTGAGCCCCGGAACCAACCTCGGCTTCGGCAACGCCATCAACCTCGCCGCCGCGCGAGCCGCGGGCGAGAGCATCGTGCTCGTCAACGACGACTGCGTGTGCGATCCCGGCTTCGTCGAGGCCATGGCCGCGGCGCTGGACCCGGCGAACGGCGTGACGATGGCGGCCGGGATCATGCGCGACCCCGGTGCGCCGGAGGTGATCGACAGCGCGGGCATCGACGTGGACCGCAGCCTCCTCGCGTTCGACTACATGAACGGCGAGACGATCGAGGCGCTCGCCTCCGCCGTCGACCCGCTGGGGCCGAGCGGGGTAGCGGCGGCCTTCGACAAGGCCGCGTTTCTCGCCGTGGGGGGCTTCGACGAGCACCTGTTCGCCTACCAGGAGGACGTCGACCTCGCGCTGCGCATGCGCCTGGCCGGGGGCAGGTGCGCCCTGGCCCGCGAGGCCTGGGGCGTTCATGCGCACTCCGCCACGCTGGGAGCGGGGCCCGAGCGCAACTACCTCACCGGCTTCGGCCGCGGCTACCTGCTCCGCAAGTGGGGAGTGATTCGCAGCCCGGCCAGGCTGGCGCGCGTGCTGGTCGCCGACGCCGCGATCTGCGCGGGCCAGCTGGTCGCAGACCGCTCGCTGACCGGAATTCGCGGGCGCGTCGTCGGGCTCAGGACCCCGGTGAAGCCACGCCCGTATCCGAAGCAGCTCATCGATGCTCATCTCCAGGGCTCGACCCTGCCCGGAGCGCTTGCCCGCCGCGCGCGGCGGCGGCTGCGCGAGCGCTCCCACCGAACCCCGGCACCCGGCACCCGGCCGCGGTTCGTGGCCGTCCTGCACACGAGCGAGGTCGGCGGGCCGCTGCGCTCCCTGGAGCGCGAGCTCGAGTGGCTGGCGGCCGAGGGCGAGCTCACGGTCGTCGTGCCGGCCGGCGGCCCCGCGCCGCCGCTCCCGCGGGCCGCGCAGGTCGAGCGGGTCAGGATGCAGGCTCTGCTCGTCCCCGAGGGCCCCCTCGACGCGCTGCGCGAGCTTGGCCGGCTGACGGCTCAGACCGTCCGCTTCGCACGGCTCCTTTGGCGGGTGCGGCCGGATCTCGTCGTGGTGGTGACGACCGTGCTCCCGGGAGCCGGCCTGGTGGCCCGCATGAGCGGCGCCCACGTGCTGGTGTATGCCGCCGAGCTCAATCTCGGCTCCCTCGCCCGCGGCGCGCGCCGCCGTCTTGCCGGCAGCATCCTGCTGCGGGTGACCGCCGCCACGTCGGACGCCGTGATCGCCTGCAGTCGCGCCGTCGCCGGGCAGTTCCGCGCGGTGCCGAGGCACGGCGTCAGCGTCGTCTACCCGCCCATCGACGGCGGCAGCCGCGGCGGCGACGGGAATCGGTTCCGCGCGGAGCTCGGCATCGACAACCTCCCGGTTGTCCTGGCGGTTGGGAACGTGGCCCGCGGGCGGGGCCAGGACCAGCTGGTCCGCGCCGTCGCCCACGTGCAGCACCGGCTGGGCCCGATGACGCTGGTGCTGGTCGGCGATCGCCTCGACCGCCCGAAGGACCGCGAGTTCGAGGCCGAGTTGCGCGAGCTGGCGCCCGAGCTCGGCGTGGAGATGGTCCTCGCCGGCTCGCGGCAGAGCCTGGCCGACGCCTACGCGGCCGCGGCGGTGGTCGTCAACCCGGCGGTGCTTCCGGAGTCGTTCGGCAGGGTCGTCTGCGAGTCCCTGGTCGCCGGGACCCCCGCGATCTCGACCCGCGTCGGCGCCGTCACGGAGGCGCTCGCCGACGTCGACGGCGTGACGCTCGTCGAGCCGGGCTCACCGCGCGCGCTCGGCGCGGCGCTGATCGCGATGATGGGCGACCCGCAGGCCCGCGAGCTCGCGGCGCGCGGGGGCGACGAGATCCTGGGCCGCTACGACCCGGCCGCGAGCCTCGCCGCGTTCAAGCGCGTCGTCGCGTCAGTCCTCGAGGCCTGAGCCGAGCGGAGCCGGGCTGCTCGCCGCGCGCGTGGCCTCGAGGGCCTGGCGGTCGCGCCGGGAGTCCACGCGCAGAGCCCGCTTTGCGGCGCAGCGCAGCGCGAGGTTGATGCGCAGGGCGCGCCAGGCAAGCGCCTCGCGCCGGGGCCCGAAGGCGCGCAGCAGCACCGCGCGCCGGTTGCGCGCGATCCGGCGGGCGGTCTCCTCGTCGCCGAACGCCTGACGGGTCGACGCCCCGCCGAGGTGGATCACCCGGCAGAGGTCTGGGCGGAACACCGACGGCACGCCGCGGTGGCCGGCCCGCAGGCCGAGGTCCATGTCCTCGGCGTACAGCTCGATCACGGGGTCGAACGGCCCAAGCTCCAGCAGCAGCGCGCGCGGCGCGACGATGCAGGCCCCGGTCAGCCAGGCGACGTCGACCTCCGTGTCGAGCCGCCAGGGCTCGGTGCGGCGCCTCATGAAGGCAGGCTGGAGACGGCCGGGCGCCACGGCGCCGGCCCACGGCCAGGCTCCCACCGGCGGGCCGCTCGCCGAGGGCTGGACCGAGCCGTCCGGGTTCAGAAGCCGGGGCCCCACCAGCGCCTGGCGGCGGGCGGCGACGTCCGCCAGCGCGGGCAGGCCCGCGTCGATCAGCTGGCAGTCGGGGTTGAGCATGGCCACCACCGCCTGGCTGGCCGCGCTGACCCCGGCGTTGCAGGCCGCCCCGTACCCAAGCGAGCGCTCGGGCTCGACGAGCCGCAGCTCTCCCGCGTAGGCGGGGCGTTCATCTCCGCGCCCCTCGGGGTCGTTCGCGACGATCACCAGCTCCGGGCGGGAGTCCAGCTGGAGCTCGACGGAGCGGATCAGCGCCGGGAGCGTGGCGCCCGAGCGCCAGCTGACCACGACGATGGAGACCCCGGGGGTGTCAGGCACCGTATCCGAGCTCTTCGATCAGGGGACCCGCCACCGCCTCGATCGCCTCCCGCTCCTCGGCGCTCAGGTGCTCGCGCCAGAGGCCGGGGGTCGCCGTGCGCCGCTGCTTGCCGCGCCCGCGGTTCTCGGCCGGGATCGCCTCGAACGCCGTGGCCTTGACCGCCGCTTTGATCGCGCGCTCGCCGCGGTCGTCTCCCATCCACGCGAGCAGCTTCGCGAGCGTCCTCTCCGTGTCCGTGCGCAGCTCCTCGTAGTGCAGCCTGTAGCGCCGCTCCTCCGGGTGCGACTCGTAGGCCCGCTGTACCGCCTGGGTCCGCTCCAGCCAGGAGCGCGCCTCCGTGCGCGCGAAGCTCAGCCGGTCCTCGGGCGTGGCGAGCGTGCGCATGTAGCCGGTCGACGCGAGCCAGCCCCCCTCGCTCATCGCGTCCATGAAGGAGTCGATCACGTCGCGCGGGTCCCTGAGCAGGAAGATCATGCGCGAGCGGGGCACCAGGGACATCACCAGCTCGGCGCCGTAGGAGCCGTTCGGCTCCTTGACCACCACCGGCAGGTCGTGGCCGCCGAACGCGTCCTCGAAGGCGCTGGCCTGCGCCTCGAAGCGCCGGAGGATCAGGTCGCGCAGGGCGGGACGCCAGGCGTCCTCGAAGCGCGGGCTGAAGATGTAGCTCGGGTCCTGGCCGCGCGTCTCGTTCAGGGTCATGTGGGTCTTGTCGGAGTCGTCCTTCGGCGTGTAGGGCACGAGCGGCTGGAGGTGCTGGGCGATGTACGGCTCGTCGATCGGGACGACGCTCGGTACGGGGTTGCGCCCGATCGGGCTCAGGCGACGCAGGCCCTTGCGCTCGAACGGAGTCGCCCCAATCCCGGACCAGGGCGTGCGCCGGAACGGGTGCGTGAGGAGCTCCAGGAGCCAGGTGCTGCCGGTTCGCGGGCCGCCGAAGATCCAGATGAGCCGCGACTCGAGAGCGTCCCCGTCGCTCACAGCTCTTCCGCGATCTGCGGCGCCGCGCGCACGAAGACCCTGAACCCCACCACGCAGAGCAGGATCGTCACGAGCGCCGGTCCGATGATCCCGATCGCCCCGCCTGCCGCCTCCGTGATCGAGACCGGGCCCGGACCGGTCATCACGTTTCGCGCCGCCTCCAGAAGTGGCGCGAGTGGGTTGATCGAGAGCGCGAACTTGAGGGGGCTCGGGTAGAACTCGATCAGGTAGATGATCGGCGAGGTGTAGAAGATCACCAGGATCAGCAGCCCCCAGATCTGTGCCAGGTCGCGGAAGCGGACGTAGAGGGCGGAGAGGAGCATCGCGACCCCCGTCGCGTACGCGACGAGCGCGGCGGCGATGAACGGGAGCCACAGCCATGACCACCGCGGCTCGATCCCGCTTGCGATGTAGAAGATCATCACCGCGACGAGGTTCAGCGCGAGGTTGAAGACGCTCGAGAGGACGGTGGCGAGCGGGATCGCGAGACGCGGGAACTGCATCTTGCGGACGATGTTCTCGCGACTGAGGACGCAGCCTACGGCCCCAACCGTCGCCTCGCTGAAGAACTGGAAGAGCATGATGTTGAGCAGGATGATCTGCGGCAGGTGGGGAGTGCCGGCCCCGATCCGCAGGCCCCTCGCGAAGACCGTGTAGAGGACGACGAAGAGCAGCAGGGGTCGCAGCAGGGACCAGACGTAGCCGAACGCGGTCCCGAAGTAGGTCATCTTGAAGTCGGTGGCGGCCAGCAGCCACGTGAGTGAGAAGAACCGCCGTCCGCCGCCCCCAAGCGCGGTCGGACCGCGAACGGGCACGAGTGAGCTCGCAGCGGGTTCGGCGCTCATGGCCTCGGCTCCCGGACGCCGGCGTCCGCGGCGGAGGTGACCTCCGAGCTCCAGTCCATCTCGACGAGGCCGAGCTGCGGGTTGCCCCACACGACGATCTCGGCGACCGGGCGGCGCAGGTCCACGAAGTCGAAGACCTGCTCGTTCCGGGAGAACGAGCAGTTGACGACGTAGCTCCCCGGGGCCAGCGTGTTGACGACCGACGCCGAGTAGTCGACGACCTCGCCCGGTGCCAGCGTCTCACGCTCGCCAGCGACCGGGTCGAGCGGTGTCGAGAAGACGCGGGTCCCGTCCTTCGCGCAGATTTCGAATGAGAACACCGGGTTCTCGATGTCGCTGTCTGCGACCAGCCTCGCGTGCAGGTGGATGGACCGGCCGTGCTCGAAGCCCTGCGGGTTTCGCTGGCCGGCGTCGTCCTCCAGCCAGACGTCCGCGATGCGGCCGAGCAGCCCAGGCTCAGTCATCTTGCCCGAGCCGTTCGCGGAGCCCGACTCCGCGAAGTTCAGCTGGAAGTAGTGGCGGGCCACCTCGTCCGGGTCGCCGGCCTGCCGGATCAGCCCGTCGTGGATGAGGATGGCCTCGTCGCACAGCGAGCGCATGCTCTCCATGTCGTGGGTGACGAAGAGGATGGTGCGGCCCTCGGAGCGCATGCCTTCGAACGTGTCGTTGCACTTCTGCGCGAAGGAGGCATCGCCTACCGCAAGGACCTCGTCGATCAGCATCACCTCAGCGTCGGCCTGGACCATGACCGCGAACGCAAGGCGCATCGCCATGCCGGACGAGTAGTTCTTGAGCTTCAGCTCGATGAAGTCCTCGAGCTCCGCGAACTCGATCACCTCGTCGAAGCGCCGCCGGGCCTCGGCTGGCGTGAGGCCCATCATCACGCCGTTCAGCAGCACGTTGTCGCGTGCGGTCAGGCTTGGGTTGAAGCCGACGCCGAGCTCGATGAACGGCGCCAGGGTGCCGGCCACCCGGATCGTTCCGCTGTCCGCCCGGTAGATGCTCGCCAGGAGCTTGAGGAGCGTCGTCTTCCCCGAGCCGTTGCGCCCGACGATTCCCTTCATCTCGCCCTTGCGCACGTCGAAGCTGATGCCGCGGAGCGCCTCCAGCCGGGTCGTGTCGGTGCGCCGGAGCGGATGCATCGCCTTCTCCTTGAGGGTGTCGACGCGGTGCGTGGGGAGGACGAAGGTCTTGTGGAGGTCTCGCACCTCGACCGCAAGCGGCGCGCCGCGCTCAGCTCCCATCGAGCATGGCCTCCACCTTCGTCATCAGCTCGTCCGGGAGGGCGCGATCCCAGTCGCTCGGCCAGTTCACCGCGGCTCCGGCGGCGCGGCGCTCGCTGTCGCCTGCCGCCGCGACGGCCTCGGCGATTCCCGCGGCGACGCCGTCGACGGAGGGCTCGACGGTGATCAGGTTCGGGGAGATCCGGGACATCGCGTCGGCTGTCTTGTTCTCGAAGGAGTTGGTCACCGTGAGCATTCCTGCCGAAGCCATCTCGATCGGAACGAGGCTGGGGTGGGGGGTATACATGAGCGCCAGCCCGACGTCGTGCTCGGGCAGGAGCCGAGCGTAGGCGTCCTGGCCGCTCCGGGGAAGCAGCTCGAGCGCCGCGCCGCGCCCGAGGTCGAGCGCCGAGGCGCCGGAGACGCCGCCGATGCCGCGAAGCTCCCACTCCGGGCCGATGGCCCCGCCGTCGACGGCGCGCGAGATCGCCAGGAGGCCGAGCTCGAACATGTTGCGGGCGGCGTGCTCCTCGGGGCGCGCGTAGAAGAGCAGGCGGCGAGTGCTGCGGCGCGCGAGCTCCTCCGCGGACGGAGGCCGGACCGGCGTGATCGCGTTCTGGAAGGAGGCCGAGTTGCGGTCACCGTCCGTGGTGCCCTCGGCGTAGACGCCGACGCCGTTGTCGCGGAACCACTCTCGCAGGAGCTCCGAGGAGAACAGGGCGCGATGGGGGAACGAGTAGCTCTCCCGCGCCGCGGCGGCGAGCGAGCCCATCGGGAATGTGAACGGCTCGTACTCCTGGATCAGGTAGAGGAAGCGCTCCGCGCGCACATGGCGCACCGCGGCGGCAGCGATGTGCGCCGTCCACCAGGTCGAGGCGATGAAGCGGTCGTCGGGGCTCACCTCCAGCTGCGGCGCCTCCCGGCCGAACTCGACCTCGACGTCGTCGAAGACGCCGCGAAGGCCCGCGTAGGACTCGACCTCCGAACGCCATGCCCGGGGAAGCGGCGGCGTGGGGTCGACCGTGATCACCCTGACCCGGTGGCCGCGCGCGGCGAGGCGGCGAGCCAGGTTGAGCTTCGCGACGTACCCGCCGAAGAAGTGCCGCAGGTCGATAGTCGGCACGAGGACGTTGACGCGGGCGGGGGCCCGCTCGTTGACGACGAGGTCGAGCGGCCGGGTCTTCGCGGCGAGGGTGCGGGTTGGCTGGTGGGCGAGCTTCGAGTCGGTCATGGCGTCGAGGTCGGGAACCCGCGATTCGCCGCGCACCCGCGGAAACGGGCGCCGGCGCCCGGAGATCGCCGCGACGGCGCGCCGCCAGGCGATCCCCCTCAGGAGGCCGCCCTCGGCGCCCAGGGTCTCGTTGCGGCCCACGAGCGATCGCAGGCGCCGTACCGAAAGCTGCGCGAAGGCCGCGGAAGAGGAGTCCCACCGGCTGGCGCGACGGAGGGCCCGGCGCTTGCCCGGAGCGATCCGCGCGCCCGCGCGCAGCTCGAGGACGGTGGCGAAGAGGGCGATGCGGCACACGTCGAAGAAGTAGATCCCGCGCCAGCTTGCGAACGTACGCCGCGGGTTCGACAGGACGTTGCGCGCCCGTGCGGCGTGCGCGCGCGCTCCGCGTGGAGCCCCGGCGTTGGCTGCCGCGTGGCCGATCTGCGCGGACGTGTGCTGCACGTAGTCGTAGAGCGGCCGATCGACGTAGGCGAGGCGGCCGAGCGCGAGCGCGGTAACGCCCAGCCAGTGGTCGTGGTACGGCCTTCCCACGGCCGGCGGGAACGGCAGCGCGACGTCGAGCAGGTCCCGCCGCATCAGCGACGCGGCGCCGGTGACGGTGTTCGCGATCAGCAGGGAGGTCAGGTTCTCGTGGTTGTTGCGCCGCCGCGACCAGTAGGTGTCCGACAGGAGCCTGTCCCGCCCGTCGACGATGCGCATGTCGCTGTAGACGAGCGTTGCGTCGCCGATCGCGCCGGCGAGGATCTCGAGCTTGTCGGGATCCCAGCGATCGTCCTGGTCGCAGAGCGCGACCAGGTCCGCGTCGGGCGGCGCCAGGCGGAGTGCGCGCTCGAAGTTGGCGTAGTGGCCGAGGCGGCGCTCGGCCCGCGACACGAGAAATCGCTCGTCGCCGCCGACCAGCGACTCGATCGCCGCGAAGCGCTCGGGCGAGCTGTGGTCGTCGGAGATGCAGCAGACCCAGTTGGAGTGGCTCTGCTCGAGGATCGACCCGATCTGTCGCTCGAAGAGGTCCTTGGGCGGCTCGAACGTGGCCATGCAGATCGCGATTCGCGGGCCGGGCACCTGGCCCGGCGGCCAGGGAGGCGCGGGTGGGGAGGCGGGCGCGAGGTCGAGCGTGCCGAGCGGAGCCTCGAGGTCTCTCCCGTCGGCAAGCGTCGCGCGAACGCCGATCTCGAGCGCCGCGCCCACGTCCGCGGCCGTGAGCGGCACGACGGCCCAGAAGCCGCTCCGGTAGCTGCGAAGCTCGGGGTCCTCCTCGCTCTGCGGGTCGACTGCCCCCGTTCGCGAGGCGAGCGGGTCGAGGTCGCCGTGAAGCGCCTCGAAGAGGTCAGGTCGCGGCATTCCGAACGCGCGCGCCGGCGTCTCGCGCCCTCGCGGGCCAACCGCGAGAGCTCGGATCTCCGCGCTGGGGTGAAAGCAGGTCCCGGAGACGAACGCCGCGTTCCCGTCGCCGACGGAGAGGCCCTGCGGCAGCGGGGTGTCCAGGCGGGCGACGAGCGAGTCCGGGCCGCCGCGCAGAGCGGTGGCCGGCAGTTGCCCGGCTCGAACCTCCACGGGGGCCATGCGAGCCTCGCTTGCGGCGTCAGTACGAGATCGGCACGTAGCCGTTCGGGAACGCCGACGGCCCGAAGAACCATGCCTCGACCGCGTAGCGGTTGTTCGGCATCGACGGGTCCGACGCTGTCTGATGCAGGAAGAGCTCGTCGAAGAGGAGAGCGTCGCCCGGCTCGAAGATCGGCCGTTCGATCCCGAGATCCCCGGCCGCCTCCTCCGCGACCGCCGCGGACACCTGGAAGCCCAGGACGGTGCCCTCCGTTCCGGTCGGGACGAAGTCGTCGAGGCGCCGCGGCACCACGTCCAGTCCCGGCGCCACGTCGCCGCAGCGCGACAGCGCGAGCCAGACGTTCAGGGCGCGGACGTCGCCGAGGAACGACCCGTCCTGGTGCCAGGCACCGGGCACCGACGGCTCGGCCTTGCGCAGCGTGCTCTTGTTGGCCGACAGCGCCGGCCGCTCGCCGAGGTAGTCCCGGATCAGGTCCGGCATGCCCACCTTCTCGAGCTCCTCCAGGACGTCGAACATGACCCGCGGGGAGTCGACGGCCAGGACGCCGCCGCCCTCCTGGATCCAGGGGCGCTCGGGGAGGCCGGTGAACGGTGGCTGGGGCTCGAACTCCTCGTAGTAGGGGCGGTCGCTTCCGTTGGCGCCGGCCAGGCGCTCCTCGAACGCGCTGTCGATCCCGGCGGCCAGCGTGGCGGCCGCGTCGCGATCGACCAGCCCGCGCACGAGCAGGCAGCCGTTCTGGAGGATCCCGGCCCGCAGCAGCTCGGGGGTCAGCTCCGCCGCGCTCACCTCGGGAAGGTGGTTGCCGTTCGGGCCGCCGGCCGGGAGCCCGGCAGCCGGCTCGGGCTGCGGCGGGCGCTCGCCGCCGGCCGCGACCAGGGAGCACCCGGCGCGATGGCGAAGGTAGAGCAGCCGGCGATCTGCGTCCGCGGCGCGCTGCTCGCGGTTGCTCGCGGTCAGCTCGTCGATCTCGGCGAACGTGGCCTCGAGCTCGTCCGCCGGGAGGGCCTCGAGCGCCTTGGGTGCCATCCGGTACTCGTCGGGGCTTGGGACCGAGCCCTGCGACTCCTCGACGGCGACGGGTCCGTCCTGGGACGCCGCCTTCCTGCGCGATCGGAAGATCACGTGGGGCGGCGGCTGCGGTCGCGGGGCGTCACTGCGGCGAACGGTAGCAACCGTGTCTGGGGCGCCGCCGGCCGTGACGGGTCATCCGGGGTTCTGGGCAAAGGCCCATACCTGGACCGGCAGATCGGGCTCGTTGCGGAGCGGCTGCCACGAGCGGAACGCGGCCCAGCGGTCGAAATTGCCGACCACGCACTCGCGATTCCCCCAGGAGGAAACGGCGACCTGCCTGAAGCCCGCCTCTTGCAGCAGTGCCTCCAGGCCGTGCGGCGTGAAGCGCCAGTAGTCCCGCATGCCGTACTCGGGAAGCTCGTGAACCCGCACGAGGAACGGCGTGGACACGATCGCGGTGCCGCCGGGGACGCAGAGCGCGCGTAGGTTTGCCGCCGCCGCCCGCGGGTCGATGACGTGCTCGATCACCTGCTCGCAGATGACGACGTCATAGCTGCCGGTACGCTCGTCGCCGAGCGGGGCGCAGATGTCGAACTCGGGGAACATGAGCGCCTCGTACTCGCGCCACCCGTGTCCTGAGCGCGCCTCGCCGCTGATCTCCACCGCTCTCCGCATGGCCGGGTCGAGGCTGACGATCTTCGCCTCGATCTCGCGGTCCATCACCTGGCGCAGCCACTGGTCCGCGGGGCCGGCCGCGGCGGGGAGCGCGAGCCTGCCGAACGGCTGACCCAGCCGCCCCGCCAGCATTCGCGCGCCGCCGCCCAGCCGACGCGCGAGCCCCGGCCTCTGCCCGGCGCTCACAGCACCCTCCGCCACGGCTCGGGGATGGGCTCGAGGTGGACGTCGATCCCGTAGGACGAGCTCGACTCCAGGAACCAGCGCTCGAACTCCTCGCCCTCGGTCAGCAGGTTGTGCGCCGCCCAGTCGGAGTCGAGGTCGGCGTCGTTCCAGCGCCGCCGCCGCCGCGTGCGGTGGCGCTCGCGGCAGATCTCGAGGTCCACGCGGTGCAGGTGAATCAGGCGCAAATCCGGGTCGAGGTTCCACCGCTCGTCCTCGCGGCCGTGGAAGCCCGGCTTCCAATCGACCGGGACGGTGGCGATGGCGACCTTGTCGTAGGCGTCGTTGGCGAACCAGAACCGCCGCTGCTCCAGAAGCGGCCGCTCCAGGTCCAGCGGCGGCTCGCGATCCGGAAGGTGGACGACCTCGTACCCGAGGCAGTTGACCCATTCCTCGTCGAAACGGTCGAGGTAGTCGCCGAGGGTGCCCCAGTCGGGGTCCGGCGCGATCACCTCGTCCACGTCCGTGACGACCACGACGTCGTAGCGCTCGAGCAGCTCGCGCTGCTTGGCGGCGATCGTCTCCACCATCCACCGGTGGTCGACGCGGTCGTGCGCCACCGGGACGCGCACGAAGCCGCCGGCCTCGGTCGATCCGTCCGTGGTGTCGTTGTCGAGCACGTAGATGTCCTCGGGCCCGAAGAAGCGCCGGTGGTAGGCGAGCCAGATGGGCAGGAACACGGGCTCGTCGTGGACCATGGTCAGCGCGGCGCGGCGCGGGCGTGGCCGCTCGCCGGGGCGGTAGTCCGCGTAGCGGTCCGCCCGCCACTTGCGGATCGGGGCGAAGAACTCGTTGAGCGGATGTTCCAGCGCGCCCTGCGCCGGCTCGGGAGGCCTGATCGCCGGCGTCACCGCCGCTCCTGGACGGAGACGTCGCGCGCCGGCGCGCCGACCACGGTCGCCCCCGGCGCGACGTCGCTGACGACCACGGCGTTTGCGCCGATCTTGGCGCCGTCCCCGATCTGGATCGGGCCGATCAGCTTGGCGCCCGTGCCGATGCTCACGTTCGCCCCGACCCTCGGGCCCTGGACGTTGCCGGCACGCAGGCCGATCGTCACCCAGGGGCCGATCACGGTGCCGGTTCCGATCTCGACGATCCCGTCGAGCACCACCTGGCCGTGGATCACGTACACGCCGGGGCGGACCAGCACGGGGTCGCCGATCGAGACCTGCGCGATCATCATCGCCGCGCGGTGGAGCAGGCGGGGCACGACGGGGACCCCGCGCGCCTGCAGCCTCGCCTTGGCGCGGTAGAGGACCAGGGCCAGGAAGGCGTCGCTCACCCACATCAGCCGCAGCACCTGGCGCATCGCGTCACCGCTCGAGCTGAACACGGCACGCTCGCCGCGATGGCGCGCGGTGATCCGGGCATCGGCGAGCACGGCATCCCGCACTCCCGGGAACCTGGCGCGCAGGGACGCCATGAACCGGCTGCGCTCGTCGTCCGCGGATCGGCCTCTCATCTCGGGCCTGACCCTACCCAGCACGTGCGTACACTGCCGCCCACGTCAGGCGCGCCCGGGCCGCGGGACAGCGCCCGCAACGCTGCCAGATGAACGCTCCAGACCCAACCGGCGATCCCGACCTGGTCGGGTACTCGCTCGCCAACGTCGCCGACGTCGTCGTCGACTGCCTGAGCGCCGCAGGCGTGGCCGGGGTGCTCGAGGTCGGGTCGTTTCGCGGCACCCTCACCGAGGTGCTCGTCGACTGGGCGGCCGAGCGCGGGGCGACGGTGACGGGCGTCGAGCCCCTGCCACGGCCGGAGCTCGTCGAGCTCGCTTCGCGCAACCCGCACCTCACGCTTGTGGAGAGCACCTCGCACGACGCGCTTCGCGACGTCGAGCTGCCCGACGCGATCGTCCTCGACGGCGACCACAACTACTTCACGCTGCACCGCGAGCTGGAGATCATCGCCGAGCGCGCTCCAGGGTCGCGACTGCCGCTGCTCTTCTTCCACGACGTCTGCTGGCCGCATGCCCGCCGCGACACCTACTACGCGCCTGAGCGGATCCCGGAGGCCGATCGCCAGCCGATCGTGCGCGATGCGCGGCTGCGCCCGAGGGAGTCCGGGGTGGCGTCCACGGGGCTTCACTTCGACTTTGCCGCCGCGCGGGAGGGCGGCGCGGGGAACGGCGTGCTGACCGCGATCGAGGACTTCATGGAAGAGCGGGACGGCCTGCGGCTCGCCGTCGTCCCGGCGTTCTTCGGGCTCGGGGTGCTCTGGCACGAGGGCGCGCCCTGGGCGGGCCCCGTTGCCGAGCTCGTCGCGCCCCTGGATCGCAACCCGGTGCTGGAGAGGGTGGAGGCCAACCGGGTCGCGCAGCTCGTGACCGCCACGGCGCGCGGGCAGGAGCTGGGGGTGGAGCACGAGCAGCTCGAGCGCCTGCGCCGCCTGCTGCGCAGGATGCTCGGCTCGCGCGCGCTCGGAATCGCCGAGGTCGTCTCGCGAGTGGGCCAGCGTGGCCGGCCGCCGGTGGTCTCGCGCGAGGAGATCAGGGACGCACTGAGGGACGGCGATGGCTGACACCGCCGTTGGTGCTCCGCTTCACGCGGGCCTTCAGGCTCCTTAGCGGCGCCGTCAGCCGCCAGCTGACGCTCGTGTGGGCACGGTCGAGGTCGCGGCGGATCTCGCGGACCTTCGCGTCGCGAACGTGACCCGCCGCGCCGGCCTGCTTGCGGGCCATCGAGGCCTCCGCCTCCGCGCGCCGGGCCCGGTACTCCCAGTCGACCTCGGAGCCGTGGCCGATGCCCGGGAACTTGCCCTCCCACTTGCGGTTGAGCGTCATGTGAGCCTGGATCCAGTCCTCGGTGTCCCTGATCAGCTCCAGCGAGTGATGGTGGACGGCGCGGAAGTCCGTGGTCACGACCTTCTTGCCCTTCGAGCGCGCCTGCAGGCAGATGTCGAGGTCGTAGCCGTGGATCTTCCCCAGCGACTCGTCGAACTCCAGGTTCTCGATGGCCCACGGCGAGAACGCCATCGCGAAGCCGTCGACCGAGTCGACCTCACCGGTCCGCACGTAGTCCGGGGCCTTGGTCAGGTCCCAGCTGATCGCCTGGATCTCGCCGCCGCCGTACTCCTTGTAGCGGTGGACGAACGAGCCCCAGGTCACCGATCCCTCCCAGTAGGCGATGCTGCGAACGTCGATCGCCCCCGCGCAGCCCACGATCGCAACCTCAGGGTCCTCGAGCGCCCGCCGGACCTTTCCGCAGAAGTCGTCGTCCACGAGCTCGGTGTCCTGGTGCAGGAGCACCAAAGCCTCGAGGTCCTCGAGCTTTCGCGCCTCCGCGAGCAGCGTGTTGTAGCTGCGGAACAGCGAGTTCGTGGCGCTGAGGACGATGAGCTCCGAGTCGGGCTCCAGCGAGCGCTCGATGCCCGGCTTGGCGTACTCGTCGTACTCCTCATCCTTCGTCACGGCGACGGCGAAAGCGATCATCGGCAGGGCTATTTTGGCGGACGCAGGGTCGGCGAGGCCTAGTGCTCGAGCACCAGCCCGAGGAAGCGCTTGGTCCGTTCGTTCTTGGGATGGTCGAGCACCTCCTTGGGCGGGCCCTCCTCGACGACCACGCCGCCGTCCATGAAGACGACCCGGTTGGCGACGTCCTTCGCGAACTCGATCTCGTGCGTCACGACGATCATCGTCATGCCAATGCGCGCCAGGTCCCGCATGACGTCGAGGACCTCCTTGACGAGCTCAGGGTCGAGCGCGGAGGTCGGCTCGTCGAAGAGCATGAGCTTCGGGTTCATGGCCAGCGCACGCGCGATCGCCACGCGTTGCTGCTGGCCTCCCGAGAGGCGGGAGGGGTACTCGTCGAACTTGTCCGCCAGGCCGACGCGGTCGAGGAGCTCGCGGCCGCGCAGGATTGCCTCGGCCTTTGGCCTCTTCTGGACGCGCAGCGGTGCCTCGATCACGTTCTCGATCGCCGTCATGTGCGGGAAGAGGTTGAAGCGCTGGAAGACCATGCCGATCTCGGAGCGGCTCTGGGCCACCTCGGACTCGCGCTGCTCGTAGAGCTTCGTGCCCTTCTGGCGGTAGCCGACGAACTGGCCGTCCACGCTGAGGCGCCCGCCGTTGATCTTCTCGAGGTGGTTGATGCAGCGCAGGAAGGTCGACTTGCCCGATCCGGAGGGCCCGATCAGGCACATCACGTCGCCCTGCGCGACCTCGAGCGAGATGCCCTTCAGGACCTCGAGGCGCCCGAAGCTCTTCTGGACCGCCTCCGCCTTGACCATGGGACCGCTCATCCGTGCGGCCTCGCCGTGCTCGGCGGCTCACCCGGGCCCGGTGGGCCGGGCGGTTTCGGCAAGTCCGCGTGCCGGGGGATGATCCCCCTCCAGATGCGCTCGAGGAGGGTCGGCGCCGTCACGCGCGTGGAGCCGCGCCCGTAGTAGCGCTCCAGGTAGAACTGCCCGATCGAGAGGATCGACGTCAGGAACAGGTACCAGATGCTCGCCACGAGCAGCATCGGGATCTGCTGGTAGGTGACCGAGTAGATGAGCTGCGCCGCGTAGAGGAGCTCGACCACGGCGATCACGCTGGCGAGCGAGCTGGTCTTGAGCATCGAGATCGTCTCGTTGCCGGTCGGCGGGATGATCACGCGCATCGCCTGCGGCAGCACGATGCGGCGCATGGTCTGAAGGCGGGTCATGCCCAGGGCGCTCGCGGCCTCGGTCTGACCCTCGTCGACCGAGATGATCCCCGCCCGCACGATCTCCGACATGTAGGCGCCCTCGTTCAGCCCCAATCCCAGCGTCGCGGCCACGAACGGCGTGATCAGCGTGTTGGCGTTCAGGTGGACGAGCGCGGGACCGAACGGGATCCCGAGGTTGATCGTGGGGTAGACGGCGGAGATGAAGTTCCAGAACAGGATCTGGACCAGCACCGGGGTGCCGCGGAACAGCCAGATGTAGACCCAGCTGACGGTGGAGAGCAGGCCGTTCGGCGACAGGCGCATCAGCGCCAGGATCACGCCGAGCACGATCCCGATGACCATGGCGAGGACGGTGAGCTCGAGCGTGACCTTCAGGCCGTCCAGGATCCGCGTGTCGAACAGGTACTTGCCGACGATGTCCCACTGGAAGCGGTCGTTGGTCGCCGCCGAGTAGACGAGCGACAGCGAGACCGCGGTGACGATGATCGCCGCGATCCACCGGCCCGGGTGGCGGACCGGAACCGCCTGAATCTCTTCAGGCGGCTCCGCCGCCGCCGCGCCTGCCCCGGAGCCCGGAGGGGTCACGGCAGCGGCTTCCTTTCCGCTTGGCCTTCTACGTAGCTATGACGCCGGAACGTTGGTCGGGTTGATCTCCGACTTCGAGATGGCGCCTTGCGAGATACCCCAGTAGTCGAGGATCTTCTTGTAGCTCCCGTCGTCCATCATCTTCTGCATGGCCGCCTGGACCGGTTTCGCCATGCCGTTCCCCTGCGGGAGCGCGATCCCGTACGGCGCGTCGCCGAACGAGCCGCCGGTCAGCTTGAACTGGCCGTTGGACTTCGTGACTATGTACGCCGCGACGGGCGAGTCGGCCATGCCGACGTTCGCCCGGCCGCTCGAGATCGCGAGGTTGGCGCCGTTCTGGTCCGGGTAGACGGTGGTCTTCACCGCGTCCTTGCCGGCCGCCGTGCACTTCTTCGACTGCCCCTCGGAGGCTGTCTGCTGGATGGTTCCGCGCTCGACTGCGACGGTGGTCCCGCAGAGGTCCGCGAGCGACTTCACGTCAGGTCCGCCGTCTGCCGGCACGTAGAAGGAGGTGCCCGCGATGAAGTAGGTGACGAAGTCGACGGTCTGCAGGCGCTCCTTCGTGACCGTGAACGACGACATCCCGAGGTCGTACTTGTTGGCCGCGAGGCCCGGGAGGATGGAGTCGAAGCCCGCGTTCTGCATGTGGCTCGAGACGCCCATGATCTGCCCGAGTCCCTTCGCGAGGTCGGCGTCCGCTCCCTGGATCGTCTTGCCGTCCGTTCCGACGAACTCCATCGGCGCGTAGGTGGCGTCGGTAGCCACCACGAGCGAGCCCTTGGAAGCGATCGACGATGGGACCTCGGCCGCGATCGTCGAGTCCTTCGCTTCGTTGATCCCGGGGGTCGCGGTCGGATTGGCGACCGTGGTGCCACCCCCGCCGCCGCCGGTCGTGCTCGACGTGGTGTCGTTGTTGCTCGTACCGCAGCCTCCGGCCGCGATCGCCAGGGCGGCAATTGCGCCCGCGATCAGTAGGCGAGTCCCACTCATGCTCTCTCGGTTCCTCCTCGGTTAAGTTGGTCGGGCGCCACCAGCGCCCCCACCTTCGGTGGCAGCATATCCCGCCCGGAGCCGTGCGCGAAGCTCAGCGGCGAGCAGCTCGCGGGCCCGGGGGCGATCGATGGTTCCGGCCAGCCAGCGGGCGCAGAAGCCGTCGACGAGCGTGATCAGCACCTCAGCGGTCTCGTCGGCGTCGAGCGCGGTGATCGAGCCGTCCGCAATGCCGGCGCGGATGCCCTCGGCGACCTCGTCGCGCCAGGTCGTGGTGACGCGGGCGACGTCCTCTCGAAGCTCGGGGTCGAACACGGCCGAAGCGCTCACCTCTCCCCAGACGACGGCGTTGTGACGGACGTGTGCCTCGTCGCCGAGCTCGCCAAGCAGCGCGGCCTCGAGCGCCTCGTAGCCGCTGACGCCCTCGGGCACCTCGCCGCCGCGGAGCGCCGTCGAGGGCGCCTGCTCGCTCGCCGCCTCCAGGGCGGCCTTCACGAGGCCGGAGCGGCTGTGGAAGTGGTAGTAGAGGAGCGGAGCAGAGACGCTCGCCTCGGCGGCGACCTCCTCGACGCGCAGTCCGCGAACGCCGTGCGTCGCGATGGTCCGCGCCGCCGCCTCGAGGATCGCCGTTCGGCTGTCGTTTGGGGCCCCCGCGCCGTGATCAGCCGGATCTCTCGCCACGGCACGATCCTACGATGTTCCAGCGATCCCCTCGCAGGGTGTCACTACACTTTCGATAGCGCATGTTGGAGCCAGCTGTCAACCGTCCCTGCGGCGGGCGCTACGGCAACCTGATCGAGGCGGTTGGCAACACGCCGTTGGTCGAGTTGCCGCGCCTCTCGCCAGCCGAGGGCGTGCGGATCTTCGCCAAGCTCGAGGGCAGCAACCCGACGGGCTCCGTGAAGGACCGTGTCGCGAAGTCGATGATCGAGTCAGCCGAGGCCGACGGGGCGATCGAGGCGGGCCACACGATCCTCGAGCCGACGTCCGGGAACACCGGGATCTCGCTCGGGATGATCTGCCGCCTGCGCGGCTACCCGCTGAAGGTGGTAATGCCCGACAACGTGACGGAGGAGCGCACTCAGCTCCTGAGTATGTACGGGGCCGAGATCGTCTACTCGGAGGGAGCGAAGGGTTCGAACGGCGCCGTGGAGCTGGCGCTCGAGATGGCGGACTCCGACTCCAGCTACTTCATGCCCTACCAGTACGGAAACGAGTCGAACCCGCTGGCCCACTACAACGGTACGGCCGTCGAGATCCTCGACGAGCTCGACGACGTGGCGGCGTTCGTCGCCGGCCTCGGAACCGGCGGAACGCTCATGGGAGTAGGACGCCGCCTCAAGGAGGCCGGCGCCGACACCAAGATCGTGGCGGCGGAGCCCATGCAGGGCGAGCTCGTGCAGGGGCTGCGGTCGCTGGCCGACGGCTTCATCCCGCCGATCATCGACCTCTCGATCCTCGACCGCAAGGTGATGGTCTCCAACCGTGACTCGATCGTCTGGACCCAGCGCCTGCTGCACGAGGAGGGCCTCTTCGCCGGGGTCTCCACGGGCGCGATCGCCGCGATTGCGGTCCGGATCGCCGGCGAGCTTGACTCCGGCAACGTGGTCTTCATCGTCCCGGACGGCGGCTGGAAGTACCTGTCCTCGGGCGTCTACACAACGCCCGTCGACGAGCTCGAGGACATCGATTCAACGTTCTGGTGGTGAGGACCTTTAGGTCCGAAAGCAGCATGTAAGGCCGCGATCGCGGCCGCAAGTGAGTTCTGGTGGTGAGGACCTTTAGGTCCGAAAGCAGCATGTAAGGCCGCGATCGCGGCCGCAAGTGATTCTGGTGGTAGCGAGGCGCTGGGGCGCGCGGCCCAGCGCGTCCGCGAGCTGGCCGGCGGCTACACGCAGCCCGACTTCGCGCACGTCCCGGACCCTGACGCGGCGCTGTTCCTCTGCGCGGTGGACCATCGCACCGGCTACACGCGGGCGCACGAGGTGGACGGCCGCGGGCCGTTCGCGGGCAGCGAGCTGATGTGGGAGGCAGCGCTCGCTGCGGCGCGCCGCAGCCCCGGCGTGCTGACGGCCGCGGCCATGCGGAGCATCTCCGCCGCCGAGGTAGCCCGAATTTTCGCCGTGGACGAAGAGACGGTCGGCGATCCGGAGCGGCGCGCGGCGCTGTGGCATGACCTCGGGGCCGGCGTGGGCGAGCGCTACGGCGGCTCAGCGCTTGTCCTCCTGGAGAGCGCGCGAGGCAGGCTCGCGGGGCCGGAAGGCCTTCTCACGCGGCTCGCCGTCTTCGAGGCCTACGGAGACCCCCTCGCGAAGAAGGCCTTCCTGCTCGCCAAGATCTGCGAGCGGCGGGGCTGGCTGGAGGTGGCTGATCCCGACTCCTGGGAGGTCTGCGCCGACAACGTGCTGATGCGCTTGGCCCTGCGCTCCGGCCTCGTCCAGCCCGGACCGCTGGACGCGGTCCGCGCGGCGACCTCCGCGAGCCGGAGCGAGATCCGGCGTCGGCCTGGTACTGACCCGGCCCCGGAGTCCTTCCCTCGCAAGGAATCTTGCACCGCCCGCGGCAACGCGGTCGATCAAGACCACATGCAGGGACGCATGTCGAAGACGCTGCGCCTGGCGGCAATCGCCGTCCTGGCGCTCGCCGCGCTCGCGCCCGTTCGGGCGCTGGCGGGCGGCGGCGTGCCCCCGGTCAATCCGCCCCCGCGTCCGCCCAACCACGGGGCCAAGGCAAAGCTCGTGGACGGCCAGGCCGTCGCGCCGGCGTCGGCGCCGGGACGCGTGAAGGACGTGATCGCGGCGGCCAACAAGATCGCCAAGGGCCACCCGTACTGCCTCGGCGGGGGCCACCAGAGCTGGCGCTCACGCTGCTACGACTGCTCCGGCGCGGTCAGCTTCGCCCTTCACGCCGGTGACTACCTGCACTACCCGGAGGTCTCGGGTGACCTCGCCAAGTGGGGAGCCAGGGGCGTGGGCAAGTGGATCACCGTCTACGCCAACAAGAACCACGTCTTCATGATGGTCGCCGGCCGGCGCTTCGACACGGCCGACACCCTCGGCAACGGCCCGGGCTGGGCAGCCGACATGGGCGCCTGGGAGTCGAGCCAGCACTACAAGGCCCGCAACCCGGGCTGAGCTACGCGAACTGCGCGATCCCGAACATGATCGCGGCGCCGGCCACGGTGGCGGGGATCGAGACGCGGGGCGAGAGGCTCTCTGCGGCCGGCAGCAGGCTCGTGGTCGCCGCGTAGACGAAGAGGCCGGAGAAGAAGCCCAGGGCGATCGGGAAGATCTCGTCCGGGGTCGGCACGATGAACGCGACGAGCGCCCCCAGGAGCGGGGCGGTGGCGTCGGCGATCAGGAATTGCCGGGACCGCGCCTCAGGGTGGTTTCGCGAGACCAGGAACGAGACGGTGTTGAGGCCATCGGAGAAGTCGTGACCGATGACGGCGGCGGTCACGACCAGGCCGACGCCCGTGTCGATCTGGAAGCCCAGCCCGATGGCGAGACCGTCGAAGAAGCTGTGGACCACGAATCCCGCCGCGCCGACCACCCCGGCGGGGTCGGGACGCTGGTGCTCGTGCCCCGCGTGATGCTCGTGGTGCAGGAACCGCTCCACCGAGTAGAAGACGAGGAAGCCGACCGCCACGCACCCGATCGGCACGCGGAACGAGACGTCGATGTCGTTTGCGCGCTCGACGCCCTCCGGCAGGAGGTCGAAGAGGGCCGCGCCGAGCACGACACCCCCGGCGAGGGCCATGAGGAGCTCGGCCCGTCTGGGCCAGCGCAGCGCGGCGAGCCCGCCGGCCATCGTCGACCCGAACGTCAATGAGGCGGCGGCGAGCGCGAGGACGACCACCTAGGCGGTCTCCCGGCAGCGGGGGCAGAGCCCGTGGAAGACGAGGTCGTGCCCCGTGAGCGCGAACCCGGTCGCCCGCTCGACGTCGGCGATGGCGCCGGCGACCGCGCAGGACTCGACGGCCGCGACCGTGCCGCACTTGCCGCAGCGGACGTGCTCGTGGTGGGCTCCGGCCCGCTCGAAGCGTGCCTCCGCCGTGCCCAGCTCGACCCGCCGCAGCTCGCCGTCGCCGACCATCGCGTCGACGGCCCGGAAGACGGTGGAGAAGTCCACTTCGACCCCGTCCCTGGCCAGGCCCCCGTGGAGCTCCTCGATCGACCAGTCGTGGCGCTCCCGCCGCTCCAGGAGCTTCGTCAGCGCTGCGCGGGTGCGGGGCGGCCTCGCCATCCACGCAGCCTAGCTGTTCCGCAAGTCGTTTGCGTAATGCGCCTCTAGGGCACGTTGGGCGCGAGGTGCCGATCGAAGCCGAAGATCCAAACCGCCAGGGTGATCGGGGCGATCACCAGGGAGGCGACGAGCAGCGCTTCGAGCGGCCCGCCAAGGTCGCGAGGCGCCGCGCCGGCCCCGTATTCCTCCTCTTCCGCGCGGTAGTAGGCGAGGACGCCGGTGACCCGCAGATAGAGCCGGTTGAGCCAGGCAAGGAATGCTCCAAAGGCGACCATCGCCGCGGCGGTGACCGGCAGGCCGATCAGGTACTCCTCGACAGTCGAGTCGGCGAAGCGAGCCACCAGCCAGAGCATTGCGGCGGGCACGCCAATCCACAGCGCGAACGAGCCGACCGCCATCAGCACGAAGAGGAACGTGGCTGCGGCCCGGCTCACCCCGCGCGGTTGCGCCGGATGCAGCGGGACGTCGGGCCCGTGGGGCGGAGCGGCGGCGTTCACCTGATCTGCGAGATCTCGGGATGGGTTGCGAGGAGCGTCTGGGTGAAGACGTAGTTGAAGGCGAAGACGGCGAGGAGTGAGACGACGACGGCCTCGTTCACCGCCCTGCCGACGCCCTCTGCGCCGCCCGAGGCGTTCATGCCCTTGTAGCAGCAGACGATCGCGACGATCGCGCCGAACAGCGTGCATTTCAGGAGCGATCCCCAGAGATCGGTGATCGACGCGTTGGTGAAGAGCGTTGCGAAGAAGCCACCGAGTGGCTGGCCGTATGCCACCTCCGCCAGGATCCCTCCCGCGATCCCGAACAACATGGCGTAAACGTCGAGCAGCGCGGTGATCAGCATCAGGGCAAGGAAACGCGGGACGACAACGTTCTTGATCGGGTCGACGCCGAGCACCTGAAGCGCGTCGAGCTCCTCGCGGATCTTGCGGGCGCCGAGGTCGGCGGTGATCGCCGTGCCGGCAACTCCCGCGACGATGATCGCCGTCACGAACGGGGCGAACTCGCGCACGGATGCGAGGACGAAGAAGCCACCGAGCCGGTCGAGCGCACCGAAGAGCGTGAGGAAGTTGGCCGCCTGGAGGCCGGGGGCCCCGAAGCTCACGGCGACCATCGAGATCGCCATCGGAAACCAGCAGAGCTGCAGCGCGAAGAGGAATTGCGCGACGAACTCGCCGCCGTACGGATAGGGACGCCGGAGGCTGGACAGCAGCGTCTTGGCGGTCAGGATCACCATGCTCCCGACCTGCTCGAAGAGATCTCTGACCGGCAGCAGCGCGCGATCCGCAGCCGTCCTCACCATGAGCCTGCCGCCCTCGGCGCTACGGGCATCCGGACGAAACCCTCACGCGCCACCAGCCCGCCAGGGCGCCGACCGGCCCGAATCGCGGTACGACGCGGAACTCACCGCACCCCGGGTCGCCGCACTCCTCCAGGCTCAGGCGCTCGAAGCGGTGCCGCTCCGGTCTCGAGAGCATGTCCTCGCGCCGCAGGCGCGCCCGGGCCTCGCGCCTGCCGCGCTGCTCAGCCTCTACGCGGGCGTTCTTGAGCCTCGTCATGAGCTCGTTGCGCGTTGCCTCGAGCTCGGCAAGCCCGGCGACATGTCCTCTGCGGCGGAGCGCGGGCCGGACCGGCGGTTCCTCGGATCCCGCCTCGGGGTGGAACGCCAGCTCGGCCTCGAGCCGCGCGATCTGGCGGCGCAGCTCGCGCCGGGCGGCCGCCTCGTCGGCGTCGTGTCCGACGTCCGGTGCCGGTTGCGCAGAGGGCGCCGGTGCGTCGGTGGCCCACTCGCCGGCGTAGATCGCGCGGGCAACGTCGCGCGGCGACAGGCCGGCCCTCCGCGCCTCGGTGACGGTGTCCGCCGCGATGCGCTCGACCTCGCTGGAGGCTCCGTGCACCCGGGCCACGAACGTGCCGAGGCCGTGGCGGGTCTCGATGAGCCCGTCCCGCTCGAGACGCGCGTAGACGGCGCGGGCCGTGTTGACGTTGACGCCGGAGAGCTCCGCGAGCTCGCGGACGCTGGGCAGCTGATCCCTCTCCACGAGCTTGCCGCCGGCGATCGCGGCCCTGAGCTTCCACGCTAGCTGCACGCCGACGGGGATGTCGTCCTGGCGATCGATCGCGAGCGGCATGGACCCGAGAGCGTTCATCCCAAGGGCAACTGTATCAGAGAGCTATCACACTAGCAGTCACTCGCTCCCCGGGGCTCTGCGAGCCCGGGGAATCCCATTGCTAGCCTCGCGCGATGCGGATCACCCAGGCCCTGGTGGACGAGATCGTCGCCCACGCTCGCGACGACGACCCGAACGAGTGCTGCGGGCTGATCGGCGGGCGCGACGGCGAGGCGACGAGCATCCACCGCGCCGAGAACCTCTTCGCAAGCCCGCTCCGCTTCGAGGTCAAGAACCCCGTCCAGATCCTGCGTGCCATCGAGGAAGCCGGCGAGGAGCTCGCCGGCATCTACCACTCGCACACGAAGAGCGAGGCATATCCCTCGCAGACAGACGTCAATCTCGCCCAGGGCTGGCCGGATCCACTGTGGTTCATCTGCTCGCTGAGGGACGCCGACGCGCCCGTCGTCCGCGCCTTCGCGATCCGCGACGGCGCGGTGGACGAGGTCGAGCTCGAGGTCACCTGAGCGTGCCCGAGGCCGAGCCCGACTCTGCTCCGCTCGGGGTCGACCCCGGCCGATCGGGCGTCAGGCTCGTGAAGATCGTCCAGGCCCGCGACCCAACCGAGGCGCGGCTCATGCAGAGCGCGCTCCTCGACGCCGGGATTCCCAGCATCGACCGGCCCACCCGCGCCTTCGACATCCTCGACCTGCTGGCCGTCGGGCCGCGCGACATCCTGGTCTCGGCGAGCGCGGCCGACGACGCGCGGACGGTGCTCGGCGTCGAGGCGCCGGTGGTGCCAACGGGCTCGACGCCCATCGCGTTCTCCGAGGCACCGTCCCGGCTGCTCGCCAAGTTCGCCCTGGCGCTCGGCGGCGCGGCGGGCATCGCCTGGGTGCTCTGGCAGCTCTTCGCCTGACGGTCAGTCGAGCTCGAAGTTGAAGCCCTCGGAGAGGTCGTCGAGCTGCCCGGCGCGGCGGGCGGGGAGCTCGCGCAGGTAGCGCCGCCACTTCGCCTCGACGTCGGCGAAGGGCTGGTCGAACGCGATCTCCAGGCTGGACTCGGCGCCGCCGCGGCGCAGGCGTGAGACCAGGAGTGCGCAGGCCTCGCGGCCGCGCTCGGCGTCCAGGAGGTCGAAGACGGTCCCGCCGAGCGTGATGGCGTCGCGCGCCGTCGGCGGAAAGGCCGGGCGGTCCCCGTCGCGCATCCGCGTCGAGACGGCGGCCCGGAACAGGGACACCTGCCCGGAGAAGTACTGCGAGGCGCCCTCGATGAGCCATGCCCAGCGCAGGTAGCGCCCGAAGCGCCGCACGCCCCACGGCGGCGGCAGGCTCGAGTTGTTGGCGCCCAGCACGATCTGCACGTAGAGGCGCTCGGCCGTGCCGAGCAGCGCCGCCAGCGAGTCCTCACCCGCCGCTCGCCGCTCGGCGTGCTGGTCGTTCAGGACGTGGAGCTCGGAGGCCATCGCCCAGCCCGCGAGGTAGCGGCGTCCGGCGGGGGCGGCCGCCATCCGCGCGGCCGGGAGGAACGGGTGGGCCGCCGCGAGCCACGCGGGCGAGGGGTGGACGATCACCGTGACCTGACCGGGGGTCTCCTCGAAGCGATCCTCCAGCTGGAGCTTCAGGTCCTCGAGGCGATCGAGGATGCGCTGCGCGGTCGCCTCGTCATCGGTCTCATGCCGCGCGGTGAAGCTGAACGACTCTGTCTCGACCCAGGCCATGAACCGAGATTAACCCCGCGGCTGGATTGCACCCCGCCGGTACCGGACGCGGAAGCACGAAAAAAGGTCCGCGGCGTAGCCGCGGACAATTGATTCAGGCGGGAGCGGAGGAACCGGCGGAGTTATTCATTTGATCTCGACCGTCTGCTGGAACGTCGGCCGGTTCACCCAGGGCTCCTCGGGCTGGGTGATGGCGCCGACGGCGCGATAGTGGATGAAGTCCGAGCAGGCCTGTGCGTCGCCGTCGATTCCGCCGTACAGCGTGCAGCTGCCCTCGGGGTAGAGCTCGGAGTCGCTGTCGTGATGCAGCGCCGCGTCGAGCGACGTCAGCAGCGCCTTCCGGCACTTCGCCAGGCTGCCCTTGCCGCAGTAGACCCGGGAGTAGCGGCCCCGCACGGGATCGCCCAGCAGCGTTCGCAGGTCCTTGGAGACGTAGCCGTACCAGCCGCCGTCGAACGCCGAGCCCAGGTGCTGGTTGCGGTTCGGGTCGTCGAAGGCCAGCATCGAGTGGACGGCGTCGAATCCCGTCTTGCCCAGCGTCGGCTTGAACTCGGCGGTCACGAGCCGCGGCCACCAGGCGTCGATGACCCGGATCGCCGCCTCGGAGTCGTAGTGGCCGTCCTTGTTGCGGTCGATCCGGTGCGAGCCCGAGGCCACCCACGCCCTGAGCTTCGCGAGCGCGGACTTCTCCGCCGGCGTCCCGCGGCTGCCGATCACCCTGAGCACGTACGGCAGGTCGTAGGGCCCCCGGTCGTCCACCGTGCCCGCGTCCTCCATGGCCGAGACCAGCTTCGGCAGCGTCATCTTCCTCCGCCCGCGGATTCCGGCCCTGATCCGGTCGTCCAGGGCCTGGCTTCGGAACTGCGGGCCGTAGGCGTACTGGCCGTCGGCCGCGCTGAAGCCGGGCGCCTGCTTGTTGTTCCAGCTGGTGATGTAGCGCTGGTCGACGACGTGCGGGTGTGCCCTGGTGAGCTGCTTTCGCAGGTTGCGGATGCGGAACTGCGGTTTGTCCGGGTTGAAGCCCTTCCACAGGAACCGCTGCTTGCCCATCACCGGTAGGTTGGCGTCGACGCCCTTGGGGCGGCGCGGGTTCTGGCCCGAGTTCCAGTAGGCGATGTGCTTCTTGTTGATGTACATCCAGTTGAAGGTCAGCGCGATGTTCGCCGCGGACCGCATGAACTTCTTGGGGGTCGCCATGTGCTTGGCCTCGTTGAAGTCCTTGAACCCGGTGACGGAGGGGTCGACCTCGTGGTTGTAGGTGTCGCGCAGGCGGGTGTAGGCGTAGGGCTTGCCGTGGATCTTCGCCCGCGCGATGACGATCCCGAGCTTCGAGCGATAGCTGACCAGCGTCTCCGAGCCCGCGGGCGTCGTGTCGCCCGGGTTGGGCGTCCACGAGATGTTGCGCGTCAGCGTCTGGAAGGGGATGCAACGCCCCTTGTAGACGTAGTCGTTCGACGACTCGCTCGGCCTGCCGCCACCCGGCTCGCAGAGCTTCACGGCGTAGGTGTCGACGATGTCCTGGCTCGCCGAGGTCGCGCTCCACGCGTAGTTTCGACCGTGCCCGAGCTGGACGTAGAGGTTGGTGCCGGGGAACGCGGCCCCGCGGGCGTCCATCGCGGGCTCGCTCTTGGTCTTCGGGGCGTGGAGCTCCTCCTCCATCAGGATCTGGGGCATGAAGTAGGAGACCTGCGGCCCGAAGACGGCAAGCGGGTGGCCGCTCTTCGACTCGCGGGCCGAGACCATCAGGGCGTTGGAGTCGCTGGTGTGCTCGCGAAGCGGCGCGAGGAGATCCTCCTCAGGCATCTTGCCGCCGTCCGCCGCCGCGGTCGTCCCGGTCTTGGACGCGACGACGTTCGCCGGGCGAACCGTGCCGGGATCGGGCATCGCGACGCCCTTGGGGTGCTTCGGCGTGGTCTCGTAGGGGAAGCGCCGGCCGTGCACCGTAGTCGGCGCCTCGGGATCGTTCTGGGAGCGGAAGTCCTCCCAGACCCTCTCGCCCTGCTTGGCGCCGAAGTGCTTCTGCAGCGCCTCCAGCACCTGGGCCGAGCCGAGCTCGTTGCCGCCGCCCTTGCCGAAGATCCCGGCGACGAGCGAGCCGATCGAGATCACGTCCGCCGGCGTCCACGGATGCGAGCACACGTAGGTCGGCTTGCCGATCAGCGCGTACTCGCCGGGCATCTTGGTGATCGGGTTGACGCAGGCCTCGTCGATGTACTGGTTGATCCCCTCGACGTAGTTGCGGACGTCGTTCTGGATCTCCTTGCCCTGCCGGCCGTAGATCTGCGCGGCGTCGTTGAACTGCCGCTCGAGGTCGCCCTCGTTGTAGGGCGTGTCGGCCCAGACCGACTCGTCCATGGCGACGTTGCTGCCCCCCGCGAAGGTCGAGAGCTGGGCGCGCCCCGCGCTTCGCAGCGCGTCGATGAAGAAGAGGCGGTCCTCGGCAACCGCGTAGCCGGCGCCGAACTCCGTGCCCGCGCGGGTCTTCCCGTAGATCTTCGGCACCCCGTACTGGTCACGGACGATCGTGACGTCGGGCCGCGGGCTCTCCATGCTCTTGACGTTGCCCGGCTTCGTCCCGAAGGTCGCGTCCTTGTAGTACTTGGGGATCTGCGACTTCTTCAGGTGGGGGTAGGCGTAGAGCAGGTTCGCGTACATGCCCAGCTGGTCCTGGTCATGCGGCGGGTAGGCGGTGTGGTCGGCCTCGAAGGCGAGGATCTGCGCGGTGCTGGCGTTGGTGCCCTCACCGGGCGGCAGGACGTTGTGGAAGCCGCCGGAATCGTTGTGCCCGTACGGCTGGGGAGACGGCGGGTCGGCAAGAGCCGCCACGGGCGCGATCGCACAGGCCGCCATCGCCCCGAGGGCCGCCAGCGCCCGCCCAATTGACCGACTCACCACCACGCGGGCGCGAGTCTATGGGCCAGGCCGCGCAGGCGCGCCGATTGCGCCCGCGCGGCCCTGGCCCGGGCCTGCGAGGAGTCAGCTGGAGTCGTCCTTCTCGAAGTCGTAGAGGGTCATGCCGTTGGCGCCGACCAGGATGGTCTGGTCGAGGTCGGAGTTGTCCGCGTGTTGACCGTGGCGGTTCCCGACGCCGAGGATGAGCGTCAGGTTGTCCCGCGTGCGCGGTCGCGCTCGTAGTCGAGCTCCGTGCGGACGCCGAGCGCCGCCAGCGCGTCGCGGCCCTCCGCGATGCTCCGTGCGCCGGCCACCGCGTTTGCGAGGGGTAGCCCAGCGGCCAGCGCGAGCAGCGGGTCGAGGACGAAGACCATGGCACCAAGCGGCGTCAGCTCGACCGTGCGGCGCCCGCCGCGGATCGGGGCGGGACCGACCTCCCCCTGCGCGCAGCGCGCGATCTGCAGGCTTGCCTCCGTCGGGACGGCACCGGCCGCGGCGTCGATCTCCGCCGCGACCGCGGCCGTTACCGAGAACGTGCCGATCCAGGCTCCGCCGCCCGCCAGCTCGGCGAGGCGGGACATCACCTCGGTCGGCGTGAGCTCGCCGTCGCAACCGGCGCCCGCCACGGCGAGCAGCGCGTACACGTCCCGCGGCAGGCGCGCGGCGGCCGCCACCATCACGGCGTCGCAGAGCGGGCTTGCCAGACCGGCCTCGTCGCCGCGCGCCAGGACATCGCCGCCCACGTCGGCAAGGATCACGAGGTCGCAGCCGAGCTCGCCCGCCGCCGCCGCGATTCCGGCCGTCGCGCTCGCCACGCCGCCGGCGACGTCGATCAGCACGACCTCCTCACCGGTATGCGCCGCCATGCCCGACTCCGCGAAGCGTGCCCCCTCGGGGGTCGTGGTCGCGCCGTCGGCCATCACCGCGGCGTCGCCGATCACTCGGCCGCCGGAGATGTCGGCCAGGGCGCGGGGCCCCGGGTGAGGGTCGATCGGGAACCGCTCCCACGCGACGCCGCCCAGGCGCGCGGGCGTCCCGAGCGCCTCGCAGACCCGGACCACGGCAAGCGCGCCGACCACGTCGCCACCCCCGCCCATGCCGATCACGAGCACCCGGCGGGCATCGCGAATGCGCCGAATCGCGCTTGGCGAAACCGAGCTCGTGCCCGTCACGTTGCTCGGGCCGTAGCTAGGCGGGAACCGGTTCCGCTTCGCCGCAGATGGAGCGGATCTCGGCCGCGGCGCGGTCGAACTCCTCGTCGGCCATCACCGGAGTGCCCTCGAAGGGCAGGTCACGGTCGATCTCCACCCACGAGCGGCAGCCGTGGTACTCGTCGCGGACGCGGACGGTCACGGGCCGCGGGATGCGGTGAACCCGCAGGAGCAGCAGGTGGAGCGGGTGACGCCGCTTCCAGGCGAGCCGCTTCTGCGCGTAGTCCTGAGTCCAGACGTGGAAGGGGGAGAGGCCCTCGACGATGCGCGGGTCCTCGGTGGTCCAGTGGTCCACGACCTCGGCCCAGGCGCGAATCCGCACGCGGTCGGGCTGCGGGATGCCGCCGTCGCGAAGCAGGGCCCGCGGGGGCGGCTCCTCGTCCGGCCAGACGCCCTCTTCGAGAGCGCGGCGCAGTTCCGGGTGATGCGACTCGCGCACCAGGTCGTTGCGCTGGTGGTCGAAGGTCGGGTAGAGGAAGAACCGCTCGTGCTCGAGCTCGAAGTGCTTGTCCTCCTCGCGAATGCCGCCCTTGCGCAGAGTCACGAGCTGCTCACCCTCGGACAGGGCGCGAACCGTAACGGCCCACTCTTTAAAAGCGACAGGCATTCGAAAAATCTAAGAACTCGGTGAATGTGGATCGGCGCCTCTTGTTAGCGCCGCAGGGGCGCCGGGGCTCGATCGGGAGGCCGATTCTAGGGCAGGGCGGCAACTTGTCAAGCATTTGTGCCGCGATGTCACAAATGCGTGCTGTTTGTTGCTTTCATCCGTACTCTTTTCCAGGTATGAGAAGCAGGCTCAGAGGGAGATTCGCGCTCGGGTTCGCGCTGGCGATCGCGGCCGTACTGGTTGCGGCCGTGCTCTGGGTCGGCGAGATCGCCGCTTCGAGGAGCTGCCCGGGGTCCGCCGGCCTCTCTCAAACGGGTCTGGACCAGCCCTACTCGGCTTGGCCGCCCGGCGCGGAGTGCGTGGTTCCTCCCAGGCACGGCGGCGCGCAGAGCGAGGCGCGCCAACGGCGGCTCCAGAGCCACACCTACATCCGGCAGGCGGCTCCCGAGCTGAAGTACGCGATCCTCGGCCTCGCCGGCTTCGCCGCGATCTCGCTCCTGGCCGGCATCGCGGCCGGCGTTCGCTACCGCCGCCGTCGTCAGCCCGAGCCGCCGCCGGTGCCGGGCGTCCCGTAGCCCCCGCCGCCGGGCGTCTCGATCCGCAGCCGGTCCCCGGGGCGCAACTCGCCCTCGGACTTTGCCTCGATCGGCTCGCCGTTCACCGAGTCCAGCCCCGCCCCGCCGTCCTCGCCGCCGTCGCGCCCACGCGGCGCGTGCCGGCGCCGTTCCGCGATCAGGGTGTATCGCATCGGCTCCAGGGCCTCGAGCTCGCGGACCATGCCGTCCCCGCCAGGGTGGCGGCCCGCGCCGCCGCTGTCGCGCCGCAGGCCAAGCTCGCGCACGCGCACCGGCAGCTCGGTCTCGAGGGCCTCGATCGGTGTGTTCAGCGTGTTCGACATCGCCACGTGGATCGCGCTCGGGCCGTCCGCGCCCGGGCACGCCCCCTGCCCGCCGCCGAGGGTCTCGTAGTAGGTGAACGACTCCCCTGCCAGCGTCAGGTTGTTCATCGTCCCCTGGCCCTGCGCGGGGACGTCGAGCGCGCCCGCAAGGACCGCGGTCACCAGGTCTGCGACACGGCTCGAGGTCTCGACGTTCCCCGCCGCCACGGCGGCGGGCGGGTCCGCGTTCAGGACGCAGCCGCGGCGCGCGACGACCTCGATCGGGCGGTGCGCGCCCGCCGAGGGAGGGGCGTCCGGATCGGTGAGGACGCGGACGGCGAAGAACGCCGCGGACTTGGTGACCGCCAGCGGGCAGTTCAGGTTGCCGTCCACCTGGTCGTCGCTGTCTGAGAAGTCCAGGCGAAGCCCGTCGCCGGCGATCGCCGCGCGCACCCTCAGCGCGATGTCTCCGTCGGGTCCCTCCAGCACGTCCTCTGCCTCCCACTCGCCGTCCGGCAGCCCGGCGAGACGGGCGCGGGTGCGACGCTCGGTGTAGTCGAGGATCTCCGCCATCGCGGCGCGGATCGTCTCCAGCCCGTTCCGGTCGACCAGCTCCGCGAGCCGCCTGGAGCCGACGTCGAGCGCCGCGCCCTGGGCGCGCAGGTCCGCAAGACGCTCGGCGGGGTTCCGCATCCGCTCGGCCAGGGACTCGAGCGTGTCGTCCTCGATCGCGGTGGGCTCGATCACGACGCCCTCGTCCTCCAGCCGCCGCGAGGCGGCGGGCATGCTCCCCGGGGTCGGGCCGCCAACGTCGGAGTGATGGGCGCGGCTTGCCGTGAACGCGAGCAGCTCGCCCGCGGCGAAGACGGGGGCGATCAGCGTGATGTCCGGCAGGTGCGTCCCACCCTCGTAGGGGTCGTTGAGGATCCACGTGCGGCCCTCGCGCTGCTCGCGATCCCGGACAGCCGCCACGGCGTCGGGCATCGAGCCGAGGTGCACCGGGATGTGCTCGGCCTGCATCACGAGCTCGCCGGTGCGGTCGAAGAGGGCCGTCGAGCAGTCGTGACGCTCCTTGATGTTCGGGGAGTGCGAGGCGCGGATCAGGACCGCGCCCATCTCGTCACAGGCCGCGCGGAACCCTCCGACCAGAACCTGAAGGGTGACCGGGTCGAGGCTCATGAGCCGCGCTCCGCGACGATCGTCCCCCGCCCGTCGACTCGCGCGTGCCACCCCTCGGGAAGGACGAGCGTCGATTCGGGGAGCTCGAACACGCACGGGCCGCTGGCCTCGAGCCCAGCCTCGGGTTCGCCGCGGACGACCTCCGTCTTCACCCACTCTCCGGCGAAGCGCGCACGGCGCGTGTCACGCTGCGCTCCGCCCTCGGCGGCGCGCGGGGCCACGTCGGGCCCGGGAAGCGCCATCGCCACGCGGACGTTCACGAGCTCGACGTCGCCCGACTCGTCGCGGTACCCGTAGCGGCGCTCGTGCTCCGCCTCGAAGTCCTCCACCAGCCGGGACAGCTCCGGTTTCGGCGGGCCGGCGATCGTGAGCTCGAATGCCTGTCCCTGGTAGCGGAGGTCGTACGCGGCGTCGACCTGTGCGGCCTCCATGCCGGGCTCAAGCGCCTCGCGGAGCGCGTTCACCTCGGCGGCGACGCGCTCACTCGTGAGCTCCCCGCCGCTCAGCATCACGGTGCGCGCGGTGTCGCGGCGGCGCTCCGACGCGACGAGGCCGAGCGCGCAGAGGACTCCGCTGGCGCGCGGGCAGAGCATGTGCCGCATGCCGAGCTCCTCGGCAAGCGCGGCGGCGTGAAGCGGCCCGGCTCCGCCGTACGGCAGCAGCGCGTGGCTGCGGGGGTCGACGCCGCGCTCGACGCTGACCACGCGCAGCGCCCGCAGCATCTCCTGGTTCGCGACACGGACGACGCCCTCGGCCGTCTCCAGCGGGTCCAGCCCGATTCGCTTGCCGACCGCTGCGAGCGCGGCATCGGCGGCCTCGCGGTCGAGGCCGACGCCGCCGGCGAGGCCGGAGGCGGGGGAGAGGTAGCCCAGGACCAGGTTGGCGTCGGTCACCGTCGCCTCCGTCCCGCCGCGGCCGTAGCACGCCGGTCCCGGCTCGGCCCCGGCCGACCGGGGGCCGATGCGGAGCGCGCCGCCGTGGTCGACCCAGGCGATCGAGCCGCCACCCGCGCCGACGGTGTGGACGTCCACCATCGGCAGCTGGATCGGGCGCCCGCCGATGGTCCGCCCGTCGGTACGGCGCACCTCGCCGGATTCCACCACGCAGACGTCGCACGACGTGCCGCCCATGTCGATCCCGATCGCGTTGCCGTCGCCCGACAGCGAGGCGATCAGCGAGGCGCCGACGGCGCCGCCGGCGGGGCCGGAGAGGACGCTCCAGGCCCCCGAGTGGCCGGCCTCGGCCGCGGGGGCAAGCCCGCCCGAGGACTGCATCACCGCGGGTGCTGGAAGCCCGCGCTCGCCGGCGGCAGCGGCCAGGTTCTCCAGGTAGGAGGCGAGCAGCGGCGCGAGGTAGGCGTCGATGACCGTCGTGGAGGAGCGCTCGTACTCGCGGAACTGCGGCAGCACCTCGCTGGACACCGAGACGTGCACGCCCGGAAGCGCCTCGCGGAGGTGGTCGGCAAGCACTCGCTCGTGCGCCGGGTCGAGATAGGAGAAGAGCAGGCAGACGGCGACGGACTCGGCGCCCGCCTCGCGAACCGCCGCCGCCAGGCGTCCGGGCTCTCCCTCGCCCAGCGCGTCGATGACCCCCGCCGGGCCGATCCGCTCCGCGGCGCCCAGGCGGTGGGTGACGAGGGGGGCGGGCTTCGGCGCGCACGGGCGGTACAGCTCCGGCCGCGCCTGCCGGCCGACCTCGAGCAGGTCCGTGAACCCGTTCGTCGCGATCAGCGCGGTCCGCGCGCCTCGCTCGGTGAGGAGCGCGTTGGTCCCGACCGTCATTCCATGCGCGAAGGCCTCGACGTCCCGGGCGTCCGCACCGGCGCGCTCGAGCACCGCGTCAACGGCCGCGAGCACCCCCAGCGATTGATCGCTCGGGGTGGTCGCGGCCTTCGCCGTGTGAACGCTCTCGCCGTCGAACGCGACGGCGTCGGTGAACGTTCCGCCGACATCGACGCCAAGAAGCATGGCCGCAACGTAAACGCTGGCGGCCCGCTTCAGGCTTGCTATGTGGGTGCGGCCCTAGCTCAGGCTGCAGCGAGTGCGGGCTCGCTGATCTCGAGCGGCAGCTCCGCCGCCTCGAACGTGTCCTCGAGGTGCTTGTGCGAGGGGCAGTAATCCCGTCCCGGCAGCGGCTCGCGCTGACAGGGGGTGCCCTTGCGGGTGTGAGCGTGACACTGACGTGGCACGCCGTCCAGGCCGGCCCCTTCGGGCAGTCGAGCCAGATGCTCGAGCGCGAGCTCGATGTTGATCTCGATCACCTTCCAGGCCCAGAGCTGATCGCCCATCGAGAAGTGCACCCGCACCTCCGTGAAAAGCGAGCGCGCCGGACGCGCGAAATAGCGGCCGTCGCAGGTCAGCCTCCTGATGGTCCCCTCGCACGCGTCGAGCAGGTGCTGCTTGTTGCGGCACCCGGATGGGTCCGTGACGTCCTCTACGACCAGTGGAGCCAGCTCACGATAGATGGAGCGGCTGAAGCGGTACATCCTTGATAACCCCTTTGTCCCGTTTGTACATCCTGTCCCAGGCCCCATGCTTCTTGCACAAGCGTCCAAGCTCGGGGCGAATGTGAGTATGCCCCTACATACCCGCCGCGTCAAGTGGGGCTGATTAACAGAATGTTAAGTACTTTGGCCGGCTGGCCAGGCCGTTTACCAGGGCTCGAGGCGCAGATCGCGTGATGGTGCGATCACGATGTGGCATCCGTCGAGTTGCACGTCGCGCGTCTCGAAGTCGCTGCGTCTGTGAACTCCTCGCGACTCCGATCGATTGAGTGCGGCTCGTCCGATCAGTTGAGCCAGGAGATATGGGTCGGCGGACAGCTCCTCCAGCTGATCGGCGGTTCGCCGCGGGCCGGCCAGCCGCCAGACCGCCTCCCGCGTCGCCGGGGTCGGCGGCTCGAAGCGCCACGTGGTCTCGGAGCTCGGGGGCTCGCGCCGGGGCTCGGCGGCCGCGGCGGCCGCGGCCCGGTGGCCGAACACGAAGCACTCGCTCAGCGAGTTCGAGGCCAGGCGGTTTGCTCCGTGGACGCCGGTGCAGGCCGCCTCGCCGACGGCGAACAGACCGGGGAGCGAGGTGCGGCCGTGCAGGTCGGTCGCGACGCCGCCGATGAGGTAGTGCGCGGCGGGGGCGACCGGGACCGGCGCGGAGTCGGGGTCGAGGCTCGCCTCGCGGCAGGTCGCGAAGACGTTCGCGAAGCGGCGGGCGTCGACTCCGCGGAGGTCGAGGAGGACGTGGTCGCTTCCGTCGGCATCCATCCTGCCGAGAATCGCGGCCGAGACCTGGTCGCGCGGCGCCAGCTCGTCGGTGAAGCGCCGGCCGGCGGCATCCAGGAGAACGGCGCCCTCGCCGCGCACCGCCTCGGTCACGAGCGCCCCGTCCAGCGGGCCGTCCACCCGCAGCGCCGTCGGGTGGAACTGGCAGAGCTCGAGGTCGGCCAGGTCGGCCCCGGCGGCATGGGCGAGGACCGACCCGGCGCCGATCGCCCCCCAGGGATTCGTCGTGCGCTCCCAGAGGGCGGCCCCGCCGCCGGTGGCGAGCACGGTCGCTCGCGCCGCGATCGTGCCGCGATCCGTCACGACGCCCGCGCAGTGGCGCCCGTCGCTCCGCAGGGCGACCGCGGACGCTCCCTCGAGGATGTCGATCGCCGGCTCCGCCGCGACGAGCTCGGCGAGGCGGCGCGTGATCGCGCGACCGGTCTCGGCGCCGCCCGCGTGCACGATGCGCCGGGCGGAGTGCCCGCCCTCCAGGCCCAGCGCGAGCGAGCCGTCGGGCTCGAGGTCGAACTCGACGCCGCGCTTGCGAAGCTCGGCAACCGCTCCGGGCGCCTCGTCGACCAGCGCCGTAACGGCCGCCACGCGGCAGAGTCCGCGGCCGGCGTTCAGCGTGTCGTCGGCGTGGCGCGCCGGCGTGTCGTCGGGTGCCAGAGCGGCGGCGAGCCCGCCCTGCGCCCAGTAGCTCGAGCTCTCGGCGAGGGGCTTGCGCGAGACGAGCACCACGCGGGCCCCCGCGGCGGCGGCGCAGAGCGAGACGTGAAGCCCCGCGGCGCCGCCGCCGACGACGGCGACGTCGAAGTCGAGACCCGATGTGCCGGCGGCCGTGGACAAGGCGCCGCTACGGTACTCAGTGGTGACTCGCTAGTGGGTCTGTACGTCCACCATTCCTCCTCGTTGGAGCACGACACCGGCGGGCATCCCGAGAACGCCGGGCGGATTCTCGCCCTCGAGGCCGCCCTCGAGTCCGCGGACTGGTGCGGCCTGGAGCGCTTCGACGCGCCCGCCGCGACGCGTGAGCAGCTCCACCGCGTGCACGACCCGCGCCACGTCGACGCCATCGAGTCGTTCTGCGCGGCCGGCGGCGGCACGATCGACGCCGACACGATCGCCAGCGAGCGCTCCTTCGACGCGGCCCTGCACGCCGCCGGCGGCGCGGCCAGGGCCGCCGAGCGCCTCCTCGCCGGCGACGCGAGCTTCGCGCTCAGCGCGCTGCGCCCGCCGGGCCACCATGCCGAGCCGGGACAGGCGATGGGCTTCTGCCTGTTCAACAACGCCGCGGTCGCGGCGGCTCACGCGATGGCGGAGTGCGACGTCGAGCGAGTCTTCATCCTCGACTGGGACGTTCATCACGGCAACGGCACCGAGGCGATCTTCGCGGCGTCGAGGGAGGTCCTCTACGCGAGCATCCACCAGTGGCCGCTCTATCCCGGCACCGGCCCCGCCCGCTACACCGGCGAGCCAGGGGCGGAGGGCTACACGATGAACCTGCCGGTCCCGGCGGGGACGGGCGGCGTCGAGTTCCGCGCGCTCGTCCAGCACGTCGTCGTCCCCGCCGCTCGCGAGCATCGGCCTGGCCTGCTCATCGTCTCCGCCGGTTACGACGCCCACCGCGACGACCCGCTCGCCAACTGCGAGCTCGACGACGACGCATACGGCGACATGGCGGCGACGGTGCGCGACCTCGGAGCCGAGCTGGAGGCTCCGGTGCTCGTCTGCCTCGAGGGCGGATACGACCCGGGCGCCCTGGGGCGGTCCGCGGTGCAGACCGTCCAGGCGCTCGGCGGCGCCCGCGAGCCGGAGCCCGCGCCGCGCGAGGCGGCAGAGCCCTACCTGGAGCGCGCCGCGCCGCGCTAGCTCGTCAGCGGACCAGACGCGACTTGATGCCGGTGAGGAAGTCCTGGGAGAAGCCCGGGACCTCGTCGAGGTCGTCCGGGGAGTCGAGGCCGCGCGTGTCGCGGAACCTGATGACCCGGTTCGCCTGAGTCACCGTCATCCCGAGGCCGCGAAGGTCCTCGAACGTCGCCGACTCGAGGCTGAGCGTGGCGTCGATCGCCGGCGGCGGCGGCGGGGGGCTGTCCTCCTCGGCCTCGGCGTCCGCCGTAGCCTCGCTCTCGGCCTCGGGCTTTTGGGCCGGCTCGGGCTCGGGCGCCGGGGCGGCGGGTGACGGCTCGGAGCCCTCGGGCTCCGGCTCCTCACTCGTCTTCGCGCGCCTGCGGCGGCGCAGGATGCCCCGCGAGCTCGGCGCCGCGGGTTCGGGCGCTGGCTCGGGCTCCCGCGGCGGCGTGGCGGGAGCCTCCGAGCGCTTGATCTCCACTGGCGGCGTCGAGCGGGCGCGCTCGCTGGCGGCGCTCGCCATGTCCTCGATGCCGCCGATGCGCCCCTCGGCCTCCTGGAAGCGGAGCTCGCGCTCGCGGGCCCGCTGGCGGTTTGCGTCGAGCTCCATCTCGGTGGCGTGCCGCTCGGCGGCCGAGGCGCGATCGTGCGCCTCCGCGAGCTGGCGGCGGGTGGCGGCGAGCTCGCCTTCGATCGCGGCCTTGTCGCGAACGAGCAGCTCCTCGCGCTCCCGGAACGACTCGCGCTCTTCCTGGGCGCCTGCGAGCTTTGCGGCGGATGCCTCCTTGGCGACCCGCGCGTCGGCCTCTTCGTTGAGGCGCTTGGCCTGCGCCTCGAGCTGGGTGCGAAGGTTCGCGGCGGCGCGCTCCTCGGCATCGGCCACCGCCTGGCGCGCCGCGGTGGTGCCCTGGCGCTCGCCCTCCTTGCGCAGCGCGTCGGCCTGGGAGCGAAGCCAGGCGGAGGCCGACGCGCGGCCCTCCACGGCGGACTTCGCCGAAGTCTCCTCCGCGGCGCGGGCTCGCTCCTCGGCCTGCTGGAGCCGGCGCTCGGCATCCGCGATCTCCTTGGAGCGGGTGCTCCGCTCGCCGGCCAGCTCGGACTCGAGTCCGGCCGCCTTGGCCTCCAGCTCGGAGCGCACTGCGGCAATCTCCGACTCCGCTCGGTGCTCGGCGGCCTGCCTGGACTGCTCTGCGTGAGCCCGGGCCTTGCCCTCGGCCTCCTGCGCGCGGCGCTCGTAGTCCGTGCGAGCCTGCTCCGCCTCCTCCTTGGCACGATCGAGCTCGCCCTGGCGCGCGGCGATGCGCGCCTCCGCGTCCTTGTTCGCCGCCTCATCGGCGCGCGCCGTCTCCTCAGCGATGCGCTGCTCCGCCTCGCCGCGCAGGCGCTCGGCCTGGGCGGCGAGCTCGGCCTCGGCGGCCGACACACGGTCGGCGGCGGCGAGTGCCCGCTCCTCGATCTCGGAGAGCCGGCGGTCGGAGCCCTCGATGATCCGGGTCTTGTCCTCGCGCTCCTGCGCCAGCTCCTCCTGAGCGAGGTGAAGCTCGTTCGCGAAGCGGTCCTCGGCCGCGTTGCGTGCGGCCTCGACCTCCTTCGCGGTTCGCGCGGCAGCCTCGTTGCGGATCCGGTCGATCTCCTCCTGGACTGCCGCCTCGGCCTCTTCGCGAGCCTTCTTCTCGATCTCCGCGCGGGTCGTGGCCGATGACTGCAGGACCTCGTCCTCGAGCTCACGGCGAATGTGCTCGCGAGCCTCGGCGGTCTGGCGCTCGACTTCGGCCTTCGTGGCCTCGGCCGCGCGCCGGTCCGCCTCCGTCTGCGCGGCCTGCAGCCGTTCCTCCGCCTCGGCCTTGGCGGCGTCCAGCTGCTTGCGGAGGTCCTCGGTTTCCGCGGCGACTCGCGCGTCGGCCTCCTCGCGGAGGCGCCGCTCGGACTCCGCCTGGGCGGCCTTGGCGGCGGTCGCGCGCTCCTCGGCCGCTCGAACCTCGGCCAGCGCGTCCTGCACGGCCTTGTTGACCTCGGGCGAGCCGGTCCGCGCCGCGGCGTTCTGCGCCTCGGCCAGGGCCGCCGCCCGGGCTTCGGCCGCCACGGTCCGCTCGCGCTCGGCCGCGTCGGACCGGACCTTCGCGATTTCCTCCTCGTGGTCCCGGCGCAGGGCGGTCAGCTTCTCGTCGGCCGAAGACCGCGCCTGCGAGGTTGCCTCCGAGCTCTCGCCCTTCACCCGGTCGAGCTCTGCCTCCGCGGCGGCGATCCGCGCCTCGAGCTCGCTCTCGCGGCGCTGAGCGCTCGCCTTCGCGCTATCGAGGTCCTCCTCGAGAGCCAAGATCTCCTCGATCGCGCGCTGCTCGGCCTCCTGGGCCGCGGTCTCGGCGGCCACCCTGATCTGCTCCGCCGTGTCGCCCCGCTGCGGCGCGAAGTCGGCCTCCTCGGCCGGTGCGGGCCACTCCTGCGTCTCCTGGGAAGCCTGGGCGGGATGCTCGTCCTTCTCCGCGTCATCGCCCTTCTCGTCTTCCCAGCGGGCGAGGCTTGCGGCGAGTCCCGCGTCGACGTCGACGTCGTCGGCCTCATCGGCCTCCGGCTCCTCTGCCTCCGGCTCCTCTGCCTCCGGCTCGACGGATGCCTCGGCGACCGCGGCCTCCTCGGGCTCGGGCTCGGCGAGCGGCTCGACGGCCGCGCCCTCCTCGGTCACGGGCTCGCTCTGCGACGCCGCCTCCGGTTCGTCGCGGCGGCCAAGCAGGCCGCGCAGGCCGCGGCGTCTGGGCTTGCTCGCGTCCTGCAGGGGCTCGGGCTCGGCCTCGTCCTGTGCTTCCGGCTCTGACTCGGTCTCCGCTTCAGCTTCCGTCTCTGGTTCTGGTTCGGGTTCCGGCTCGGCCTCCGGCTCCGGCTCCGCCTCGGCGACCGGTTCCGGGATTGGCTGGACCTCGGTCTGCGGCTCCTCAGGCTCGGCCTGGGCGGCCTCGGCCTCCGTGGCGCCGCCGACCTTCTCCTCCTCGCTCAGGCCGTAGCCGAGCCAGTTCATCATCCGCCGCCCGGCGCCCTTCGTCTCGGACGCGGCCGACTCCGGCTCGTCGAGCGCCTCGTCGGTCTGATCCTCGGGCACCTCCGGGGTCAACGCCTCCTCGCCCTCGTCGGCGTCGGTTGCGACGCTCCCCTCCGCGGTCGCGTCCTCCGCGCCGTCGGGAACCCCGTCCCTGCTTCGGAAGATGCCTCGTCGGCGCTTCTCAGCCATCGGTCGCGCCTGAGTATTGCGAAGATCGGCAGAGCGTCACGCCGCTCCGCCGATCAGCTCCTGGTGCGCGACGGCGACGCGCTCCGCCATCTGCCGCGCGCCGAACCAGAGCGCGCGCCGCCTGCCCGCCACGCGGCCCTCGCCGTCCAGGTGTCGCCGGGCGAGCTCGGACCAGCGCTCGGCGTCGAACGGCGCCGCCAGCGCGCCGTCGACTCCGTGGAGCAGCGTCGGCGCGATCCCCACCGGCGTACAGAGCGCCGGGACGTCGCAACCGAGGGCCTCGACGGCGGCGAGCCCGAAGCCCTCGTACTCGGACGGCACCAGCACAGCGCTCGCCGCGTTGACCCACAGGGGCATCCGCTCGGCGTCGATGTCGCCGCCCGTCAGGAGCGTCGAGCCGGCGAGGCGGGCAACCTGCTCGGCGCGGTCGTGGCGCTTGACCCGCCGGCCCGGCGAGGCGGGGAACAGGAGGTAGCGCCCGCCGGCTTCAAGGCCAAGCTCGGCGCGAGCGGCGCCTCGGTTGAGTGGTCGAAAGCGCTCGAGGTCCGCGCCGCACGGCAGCACGGCGGTCTGGCCGGCGCGGCGCGGCAGCCCGGGCCGGCCGAGCGCCGGCTCGAAGAGCTCCCTGGAGGCCCCCGCGACCAGGTCGAGCCGCTTCGCCAGGCGGCGCGACAGCGGCCCGACCACCGGGTGGCGCACGTCCGTGCCGTGGAAGGTGACGGCCAGGGGCCTGGCGCCGGCGAGCAGCGCGCACCAGCCGGCGAGCCCGTAGTGGGCGTGGACGAGGTCGAAGGAGCCCCGGCGGAGGATCCTGCGGATCCTCGGCACCGCGCGCGGGTACTGCGAGCTGCCGACGGGAAACGAGAAGAGCTCGACCTCGTCGCCGCGAGCGCGAAGCGCTTCGACCTGGTCGCGAACGAAGCTGCCCCGGGCCGGGGCTTCGGCATCTGGCGTCATGTTCGTGACCACGAGCACTCGCACGCGCTGAGCGTATCCGCAGGTTCGCGCGAAGCTGCGGTTGGAGCTTCCGGACGCCGGTGCCGGCTGCTACCGTATCTTTACGTGAACGTCAGTTTCAGAGAGAGCGGGCGTCTCGGGCGGTTTCGCCCCGGAGTGCACGCCGAGCACGAGCACTACAAGTGGTGGGCCCTCTCCTGCACCAGCCTCGGGATGCTGCTTGCGACCGTCAACTCCGGGACGCTGATCATCGCCCTGCCCGACCTCGAGCGCTCGCTCGGGACGACCCTCCTCCAGCTGGTCTGGGTGATCCTGGCCTACATGATCGCGTCGACCGTCCTGGTCCTGACGGCGGGGCGGCTCTCAGACCTCTTTGGCCGAAAGCGCGCCTACGTGGCGGGCTTCGTGGTCTTCGCCGCAGCCTCGCTCGGCGCGGGATTCGCCGCCGACGGCACGCAGCTCATCCTCTGGCGGATCGTCCAGGGAATCGGGGCCGCCTTCCTCTTCGCCAACGCGGCGGCGCTCGTCACCGACGCCTTCCCTCGCGAGCAGCTCGGCCTGGCGATGGGCACCAACACGATGGTCGCGGCGGTCGGGCTGGTGCTGGGTCCCGTCCTCGGCGGGGCTCTCGTCGCGATCTCCTGGCACTGGGTCTTCTGGTTCAACGTCCCGCTCGGTCTCGCCGGCGCGCTGTGGGGCGGCTTGGTCCTGCGCGAGCTTGCCAAGCCCGACTCGGTTCGCGGTCTCGACATCGGCGGGACGCTGCTCTTCGTGGTCGGCCTGACCGGCCTGGTCTTCGGCGTGTCCAAGGGCGGGCTCTCGGGCTGGGACGACCCGCTGGTCATCGGCAGCCTCGTCGTCGCGGTCGTCCTGCTGCCACTCTTCGTCCTGGTCGAGAAGCGCGGCAAGGCGCCGATGCTCGATCTCACGATCTTCCAGAACAGGATGTTCGCCGCGGCGACCGCTGCCGCGTTCATCAACGGCCTCTCGCGCTTCGCGCTGCTCTTCGTGTTCGTCTTCTACTTCCAGGGGGCGCAGGGCGACGACCCGATCACCGCCGGCCTGAAGCTCGCGCCGATGGCCATCGGCATGCTGGTCTCGTCGCCGATCGCCGGCTGGTGGGCCGATCAGCGCGGCTCCCGCGCGCTCGCCGCGTGGGGAATGGTGGTGAGCGCGGTCGGGCTCGCCGCGATGACGACGCTTCAGGCCGACAGCCCGTACTGGCAGAGCTCGCTCTGGCTGCTGATCGTCGGCGTCGGCTCGGGGATGTTCAACTCGCCCAACACCGCCGCGATGATGGGCACCGTTCCCCAGCACCGGCGCGGGATCGCCGCCGGCGCCAGGATGATGCTGCAGAACACGGGAGCCGTGATCTCGATCGCCTTCGTGATGGCCGTCGTGACCGCCGCGGTTCCGAAGCCCGTCCTCTTCAAGATCTTCTCGGGCCTCGCCGCCGGCCTCTCGCCGGCCAAGCTCGACCCGTTCATCCACAACATGCACACCGCGCTCTGGGTCCTGGCGATCACCTCCCTCATCGGCGCCGGGGTGTCGCTCCTGCGCCCCCGCCACGAGCCGGTGGAGCGCGAGATCGTCGAATTCACGCCGCGAGCCCAGGAGGCGGCGGTCCGGTGAGCGACCCGACACTCCGCATCGGCGAGGTCGCGAAGCGCACCGGCACTACGCCCCGGACCATCCGCTACTACGAGGAGATCGGCCTGCTGCCCGGTGCGGGAAGCCGGCCGCGGGGCTCGCACCGCATCTATCGCGAGGCCGACGTCGAGCGCCTCGACGAGGTGCTGCGCCTCAAGGAGCTCCTTGGCTTGAGCCTCGAGGAGCTGCGCGAGCTCGTCGAGGCCGAGGACGCGCGCGCTTCCCTGCGGCAGGAGTGGGACGAGGGGATCGACGACCCGGTGCGCCGCCGCGAGGTGATCGAGGAGGCGCTCGGCCACATCGAGCGCCAGCTGACCATGGTGCGCCGCCGCCGCGATGCCATCGCCGACCTCGAGCGCGAGCTGCGGGCGAAGCGGCGCCGGCTTCGGTCCCGGATCAGCTCAGAGCGCCTAGCGCGCGAACCGGCCTAGAGGAGGCGCGCTTCCTTCACACGCCGGTCTTGAAGCGTCAGCCGGCCCCTTCGAGCATTGCGGTGATTCGCCAAACCGTTCGAAGGAGACCGAATGAACGCACTTGTCACCTACCTCGAGGCCCGCGGCGTCGCGATCCGCCGCCTGCTCGACCGCCTGCTTTCCGAGGGCGGGCAGGGCACCGTCGAGTACGTCGGCCTGATTCTGCTCGTCTCGATGCTGATGGTTGCGCTGGTCGCAGCGATGAAGGGCTTTCACACCAGCGAGGGCCAGGACCTCGCCGGCCTGATTGTCACCAAGATCAAGTCGGCCGTCAGCGCCCTCACGTTCCACTAGGCGTCCTCCGGCGCCCGCCCCGTTCCGCGTCCGGAGGGCGCGGAGGAGAGCGGGCGCCGGTGGTCTGCGCCGCCCGCGCGGGCACGCCAATTTGGGACTTGGTCATCTCTGAGAGACTGCCCGCCGTGAGCTCCACCCGCAGCTACGAGCGCGCGGCCGGCGAGATCAGGCCGGTCGACATCCAGCCGGGCTTCGTCCGCACGGCGGACGGCTCCGCGCTCTACTCGCAGGGCGAGACGCGCGTCATCTGCACGGCGTCGGTCCAGCACTCGGTGCCGCGGTGGATGGAGGGCTCGGGGCGGGGCTGGGTCACCGCGGAGTACGCGATGCTGCCCGCCTCCACCGGGTCCCGCAAGGAGCGCGACTCGCGCAAGGGCCGCCAGGACGGCCGCGGCGTCGAGATCCAGCGCCTGATCGGCCGCTCGCTGCGGGCGATCGTCGACTTCACCGCGCTCGGCGAGCGCAGCGTCTACATCGACTGCGACGTGCTGCAGGCCGACGGCGGCACCCGCTGCGCGTCGATCACCGGCGGGTTCGTGGCTCTCCGGCTCGCGGTCAACAAGCTGCTGGAGGAGGGCGCGATCGTCAAGGATCCGCTGGCGGGCACGGTCGCGGCGATCAGCTGCGGCCTCGTCGACGGCACCGCCCTCTGCGATCTCGACTACTCCGAGGACTCCCGGGCGGAGGTGGACGCGAACGTGGTCATGTCCGGGGAGGGAGGTCTCGTGGAGGTCCAGGCCACCGCCGAGCAGACGCCCGTGTCCCGGGCCAGCCTCGACGACCTGCTCGCGCTCGCCGAGCCCGCGATCGCGCAGCTTCGCGACGCGCAGGCCGGCGCATGCGCCTGACCCTCGCCACCCGCAACGAGCACAAGCTCCGGGAGCTCGGCGAGATCCTCACCGGGATCGAGCTCGTCCCGCTTCCGGAGGACGTCATGCTCCCGCCGGAGACGGGGGAGACCTTCGACGCGAACGCCCTGATCAAGGCGCGCGCCGCGCGCGAGGCAACCGGCGGCGCGGCGATCGCGGACGACTCCGGGATCGAGGCGAGTGCGCTCGCCGGGCGGCCCGGCGTGCGCTCGGCCCGCTACGCCGGCGAGCACGCCGGCGACGAGGAGAACCTCGAGCTGCTGCTGCGCGAGGTGGGGGAAACCGATGACCGGCGCGTCGCCTACGTCTGCGCGATCGCCCACATCGACGAGGCCGGTACCGAGCGCGTCTACTGGGGACGCTGCGAGGGCGAGCTTGCCACCGAGCCGCGCGGCAGCGGCGGCTTCGGCTACGACCCCGCATTCGTGCCCGCCGAGACGGGTACGGACGACCGGAGGACGATGGCCGAGCTCGACCCGGACGAGAAGCACGCAATCAGCCATCGCGGCCGGGCGGCCCGGGAGCTTGCCGCCGCGCTCGGCGTCGGCCGATGAGCCGGAGCAAGTCGCGGGCGGCGTGGGTCTCCATAGCCTCGAACTCCACGCTCGTGGTCATCAAGCTCGTGGCCGGCGCGATCACCGGCTCGATCGCGATCGCCACCGAGGCTGCGCACTCCGCGATCGACCTCGTCGCCTCGATCATCGCGCTGGCCTCGATCCGCGCCGCCGAGGAGCCGCCGGACTCCGAGCACCCCTACGGCCACGAGCGCTTCGAGCAGCTGGGCGCGGCGATCGAGGGGATGCTGATCGTGGTTGGCGCTGGGATCATCATCTACGCGGCGACGCGCAAGCTCGTCGTGGGTGGCGCGGTCGACCACCTCGGCGTCGGCATCGCGGTGATCGCGTTCTCCGCCGTGGCCAACGCCTTCGTGGCTCGCTACCTGGCCAGCCGTGGCCGCACGCTGGGCTCGCCCGCCCTCGAGGGCGACGCGGCGCACCTCGCCACCGATTCGCTGACCTCGGTCGGGGTGCTCGTCGGGCTGCTGCTCGTGAAGATCACCGGCAACGAGGCGTTCGACCCGATTGCCGCGCTCTGCGTCGCCGTCGCGATCGTCTACGCGGGCGTGCGGATCCTCCAGCGCTCGGGAAGCGCGCTGGTCGACCAGGCACCGGCGGCCGAGCTCGACCGCATCGAGGCGACGATCGCCGCGAAGCGGGCGAGCACGCCGGCGATCGTGGGCTACCACAAGCTCCGCGCGCGCCGCTCGGGCTCGCGCACGCTGGTCGACCTCCACCTCCAGCTCCGCTCGGGCACCACGCTCGAGTCGGCCCACGAGATCGCGCACGACCTCCGCGACGCCATCGAGGCGGACGTCGCCGGCTCCGAGGTCCTGATCCACGTGGAGCCCGAGGGCTCGTTCAGGCCAGACGGCTCGGGCCCGCTGCGTTCGGGTTAGCCGTCCGCCTCCCGCAGCTCGTCCGCCAGCAGGTCCATCAGCAGGTTGTTGTGCCAGGTGCCGTCGCGGCCGCGCTCGTAGGAGCGCATGACGCCGACGGGCCTGAAGCCAACCGCCTCGTAGGCGCGGATCGCGCGGGCGTTCGCCGCCGCGGGATCGATCGTGAAGCGGCGATGGCCGTGCGCGTCGATCAGCCAGCGGATGGCGAGGCGTAGTGCCTCGGGCCCGAGGCCCCGGTTCTGGTGGTCGGGGCCGAGGACGATGTCGACCGACGCGTGCTCGTAGCCCGGAGTCGTCTCCTCGTCGAAGCCGAGCCAGCCGGCGACGGAGCCCTCGACCTCTACCGCGAACGCCCGGCCCTCGTTGCGAAGCTCCTCGTCGAGCGCCTCGCGCCCCTCGTCGGGGCCCCACCACTCGGCGACGCTCGGCGCGGCGAGGATCGCCGCCAGCGAGTCCAGGTCGGCGTCCACGAGTGGGCGAAGCGCGAGCCGCTCGCCGCGCAGGACCGGCAGAGCCACCGGCCTAGAGCAGGTTGACGGCCGCCGAAAGCCCGACGGCGCCGAGGACGATCGGATAGCCCACGTATCCGTCGAGGGCAAGGATGAGCGCGCCGAGGGCGCAGGCGGCGACGATCGCGATCCACGATGCTCGGCCGAGAGACATTGGTCTATGTATGTTGGCGCAGATGACCGACGCCACCGCAAGCCGGGTGCCAAGCAACGTGGACGCCGCCGCGGCGCTGGCCCGCTTCCAGGAGATGTCGGCGGACCTCCTGGGCGCCGCGATCCTGGATGCGAACGGCTCCGTGCTCGCCGCCACCGGCGAGGGCGAGGCGTGGGGCCGTGCCGGGAGCGAGCTGCTCGGCGCCGCCGACGCCGCGGCCCCGGAGCGGGCCAGGCGAGTCCACGTCGGCACCGAGGACGGTGAGGCGTTCGCCGTCCGGGAGGACGAGCTTGCGATCGTCGCGGTTGCGGAGCGGTTCACGCTCGCCTCGCTGATGCTCTTCGACATGCGCTCCGTGCTGCGTGACGCGGCCGGCGCGCCGGCGGCGGGATGAAGCCGCACCGCGTCATCCTCGATCGCGTCACCGGCTACGCCGACGAGGCGTCGGCCTACCTGCGCCGGCGCCGCCTCAACCGCAAGCCCTTCGCGCGCGTATGGTGGGATGGCGACCGCGGGGCCGCCTTCGACGCGCAGACGGCGGAGGGGAGGGCGCTGTTCCTCGCCGCCTCGCACGTGATCGACACCGCCAAGGCCGTGGAGGGCTCGAAATGAGCCGCACGGCCGAGCCGCTGATCGGCGCCGAGCTGGCGCAGTCCGTCGTTGCCGACGCGCTGGCCGCCGGCGGGGACTTCGCCGAGCTCTACTGCGAGGAGCGCGCCGGCTTCGCCCTCTCCGTGGACGAGTCGCGGGTGGAGCGGCCGCAGCGCGGCGCCGAGCGCGGCGCCGGGGTCCGCGTGGTCCAGGGCGAGACGACCTACTTTGCGCACGTCGACGGCCTTGCCGAGGCCGACCTGCGGCGCGCCGCGGCGGCCGCGGCGGCGGCGCTCGACGGGGAGCGCCGCGAGCCGACCGCGCTGTCGGCGTCCGAGCCAATCGACCTCCAGGACGTGCGCGTGGCACCGGCGGACGTACCCGCCGAGCGCAAGGCCGATCTCCTGCGCTCGTGCGACGAGCGCGCCCGCGCGGCCGGGGGCGAGATCGCACAGGTGCAGGTGAGCTACGCGGAGAACCGCCGGCGGGTCACCGTCGCGAACTCCGACGGGGCCTTCGCGGCGGACGACCGCACTCGCGTGCGCTTCGGCGCCCAGGTGGTGGCGAAGCGCGCGGACCGCGTCGAGACCGGCTTCGAGACACTGGGCGGCCATCGCGGCTTCGAGCTGGTCGACGACGGGGCCGCGGAGGAGATCGCCGCCCAGGCCGCGGCGAAGGGCCTCCTGCTGCTCGACGCCGACCCGGCGCCGGCCGGGGCGATGCCGGTGGTTGTCGGCGGCGGCTTCGGCGGAGTCCTCTTCCACGAGATGACCGGCCACGGGCTGGAGGCCGACCACATCCAGAAGGGTGCCTCGGTCTACATCGGCAAGCTCGGCGAGCAGATCGCGGGCGATCACCTGAGTGCCTACGACGACGGCACCCTGCCCGGCGAGTGGGGCACCGACGCGATCGACGACGAGGGCACGCCCTGCCAGCGCACCCGCGTGATCGAGGACGGCAAGCTGACCTCCTTCCTCTACGACCTCGACTCGGCCCGCAAGCAGGGGGCGAAGAGCACCGGCAACGGCCGTCGCGAGAGCTTCCGGCACCTGCCGATCCCGCGGATGACGAACACGTTCATCGCCCCGGGCGAGGCCACTCCGGAGGAGCTCATCGCGGAGATCGACAGCGGCTTCTACGCCAAGAGCTTTGCCGGCGGCCAGGTGGATCCCACCACCGGCGACTTCGTCTTCGGCACCAGCGAGGGCTATCTCATCGAGAACGGCAAGGTCACGAAGCCGTGTCGCGGGGCGACTCTCATCGGCAACTGCCTCGACGCGCTGCGGCGGATCGACGCCGTCGCCAACGACTTCGACATGAAGACCGGCTTCTGCGGCAAGGGCGGCCAGCGCGTCCCGGTCGGCACCGGCCAGGGTCACGTCCGCGTCGACCGGATGACGGTTGGCGGGACTGCGGTCTAGCTGTAGTTAGGCCCTGGCGAAGGCCGGGTCCGTCTCGTGGGCCTTGAAGAACTCGACCATCGCCGGGGCGTAGGTCGCGAACGGCGGCGGGCGCAGGCCGTGGGGCTCGAGCAAGTCGACCGCGCGCCGGGTGTCGTAGGAGACGGGGTGGTTCAGGTAGACGATCGACTCGCGCGGGGTGCCGCCGAAGCGCTTGCGGATCGCGCTGAATCGCAGGGCCGTCTCCACGCTCGCCGCTGGGATCCGGCCCTTCGGCGGCCGGCCGGCGTACTCGCGGGAGAGGGTGTCGGCCAGCTCGCTCGCGTTCAGCGGCTGCGGATCCACGAGGTGGAGCGTCTCGCCGGCGGCCGCGGGATCGAACGCCGCGGCGGCGATCGCGTCGACCACGAAGTCCACGGGGACCACGTTGAACGGCGCTCCCGCCCGCCCGAAGTTCATCAGCGCCTGGCCGCGCGCCTCGGCCTCGGCGATCGCTCGGAGCATGAAGTACGGGCCGTCGAACTTCTGGGTCTCGCCGGTTCGCGAGTCGCCCACCACGATCGCCGGCCGCAGGATCGTCGTCGGGATGCGGTCCATCAGCTCGCGCACCCAGATCTCCGCCTGGAACTTGGTCGACTCGTAGTGGTTCTTGAACTGCTGGCCCATCACCAGCTCGTGCTCGTACACGCGCCCGGTCCGCCGCCCCGAGACGTAGGCCGTGCTCACGTAGGCGAGGCGCTCGAGCTTCTTGGCCTCCAGGCAGAACTCGAGGACGTTGCCGGTGCCGTCGACGTTCACCCGCTGGGCGATCTCCAGCGGCACCGCCAGGTCGTAGATGGCGGCGAGGTGGAAGACGGCCGTGACGTTCTTCGCCAGCGCCTCCCGATCCGTGTCGGAGAGGCCAAGCCCGCGCTCGCCGATGTCGCCGGCGACGACCTCGATCCGCTTCGCGTCGATTTCCGCCGCGGCCTGGTTCGACGCTTCGAGCATCCGCTCCTCGACGAGCGCGACAACGCCAAGCTTGGGGTCGTCGGCGAGCAGCTTGGCGACGAGGCGCTTGCCGATGAAGCCGGGAAAGCCGGTGAGGAGCGCGGTGGCCATAGCGAGGATGGATAGCGATTCGCGGCGCCGGCCGTCGCGTCCAGCCCGCGTCAGAGCTCGGCGAGGACCTCCTTCGCCGCCCGCTCGCCCTGGCGGATCGCGCCGTCCATGTAGCCGGGCCACTCGGGCGAGTTGTCCGAGCAGGCGAAGTGGATCAGGCCGTGCGGCCTGCCCGCGACGTGGCCAAGGGAGGTCAGCACCCCCGGCGGGTTGTAGGAGCCGTAGGCGCCGCCGGTGAACCGCTCCGCGGCCCAGACCAGCTCCAGATACTGCTTTGGGTGGCGCGCCTTCGGTCCGAAGAATCGCGCGAGGTTGTTGACCACCTCCTGCCGGCGGCGCCGGCGGCTCGAGTCGTAGTTGCGCGAGCCGTCGAAGCCCTCCATGAACCCGACGATCACGCCGGGCCTGCCGCCGGGCGGCGAGTTGTCGTAGGTGACCTTGATCGGCGCGGTGTCGGCCACGACGGAGCCGGACAGGCCGTCCTTCCGCCAGAAGGGCTCGTCGTAGACGACGTTGACCTTCACCGTCGAGCCCATCGGCTGGCGCTGGGCGAGCTGCACCCTCGCGGGGTCGAGCGCCGGCCGGTAGCGAAGCGATGAGATGAGCGGCGGGGGCAGCGCGACGACGACCCGGCGGCAGCGCCACTCGCCCTTCGAGCTGGTCACGCGCGCGGCGCCGCCGGACGTTCGCACCTCCGAGACCACCGCCTCCAGCACGACCCGCGTGCCGAGCTTCTTGGCGAGGCCCTTCGAGAGGCCCTGCGAACCGCCGACGAAACGGATCGTCTGGGCGTCACCGGTGAGCGTGAGGACGTCGCCGCCGGCCCCGCGGATCGCCGCGAGCAGGTCGAGCAGCGCGATGTTCGACGCCTCGGCGCCGTACACGCCCTCCATCGCCACCCGCAGCAGGAAGCGCGCCTCCTCGGTGTGGATGTTGTCGCGGATCCAGGTCTCGATCGTCTGCGAGTCCCACTCGTCGGCCATGGCCGCCTGCCACGGCTTCTCCGGAACCTGTGTCGCCATCTGGTTCGCAAGCGTGATGGCCGCCAGGAGCTCGGCGAGCGAGGCGCCGTTGGCCGGAGGGATGTCCCCGCTGTAGGTCTTCTTGGTCCCCTGGAAGATGTAGATCGCGTCGCCGCCCGAGTAGGTCTCGAACGTCTTGATGCCCAGCTCCTTGGCAAGCGCGAGCACCTTGTCCTGCCCGGGCCCCGCCCACTGGCCGCCCATCTCCACGACCCTGCCGCCGCCAAGGTGGTGGTCGAACGTCCGCCCACCCACGCGGTTGCGCGCCTCGAGCACCGCGACCGAGTGGCCCTTCGCGGCAATCTTTCGCGCCGCGGAGAGCCCGGCGAGGCCGGCGCCGACCACGACTACGTCCACGGATTTCGACCCCGCGGCCCGCGCGCCGGGAATCCGCCCGAGAGCGAGCCCTGCCGCTCCGCCCGCGGAGATGCCCGCGAGCTCACGGCGGCTGAGGCGCTTCGCGCTCATTTCCCGATGCTCTCAGATCGATGCAGTACGATCGCCGCATGGTCAGCGCAGGGAGGCGCCGCGTCTTCGTCCAGGGTTGTTTCGCCGCACTCACGGTTTCCGCGGTCATGCTTGCGGGCGCCGCGGCCGCGTCGGCTCCTGTCATCGAGAACGGCGGCTTCGAGACGGGTTCGCTGAAGAGCTGGAAAACGAGCGACTCTCCGGACGGGGGGGGCGTGTGGTCCGTCTACTCCGGAAGTTCGATCGGGATCCAGCCACTGCCCGCAAAGCGGGGCACGACCGCGACTGCGGTGCACAAGCCGCCGCGCGGGAAGTATGCCGCGATCGCCACGGAGACCGGCCCCAGCACGACCATCCTCTACCAGGACTTCACCGTGCCCAAGCACGCAACGCTGAAGCTGTTCGCTTATTACAAGAGCGAAGCGCCGATGACGACCCGCTCCGACCTCGACGCCGAGGACGATCTCAAGGCGAACCAGCAATACAGGATCGACCTGATGAAGCCGGGCGCCGACCTTCGCAGCGTCGACTCGGCAGACATCGTCAAGAAGATCTTCCACACGAAGACCGGGGACCCGCGGAAGGTCAACCCGACGAAGCTCGAGGTCGGGCTCGGGAAGCTCGCCGGCCAGAAGGTTCGCCTGCGCGTGGCGCAGACGGACAACCAGGCGCCGCTCTTCGCCGCGGTTGACGGCGTCAAGGTGAAGACCTCGAAGTGAGCCTCGCCGCCGTCGGCCTCTAGGCTGAGGGCGTGGAGCTCGACCAGATCGCAGGCCGCGCGCTCGAGGCCGCCGGGGGCGCCGGGGCCGAGGCTGCCGAGGCATTCGCCCAGGACTCGCGCGGGCGCCAGATCCGCGTCTTCGACGGCGACGTCGAGAGCCTCACGGACTCCGGCGAGCGCGGCGTTGGCGTGCGCACCTGGATCGGCGGCCGCGTCGGCTACGCCTACGGCACGGACCTGAGCGACGAGGGCGTTGGCGGCATCGCCCGCGACTCGGCCGAGGCCGCCCGCGTTGCCGACCCGGACGAGTTCGCGGCGCCGCCCGAGGCCAACGGCGTGGCGCCGCCGGAGATTCCCGAGCTCTTCGACCCAACCCTCGCCGACTGGTCGACCGACCGGAAGGTCGGCCTCGCTAAGGGCGTGGAGGCGGCCGCGAACGCCGACGAGCGCATCGCCAACGTCGAGACCGCCGTGTACGTGGACGAGTCCTCGAGTATCGCGCTGGCCTCCTCGACCGGCCTGCGTGGCGAGGCCGAGGCAACCACCTGTTACGCCTACGTTCAGGCGATCGCGGCCGCGGGCGAGGACAAGCAGACCGGCCTGGGCTTCGGCATGGGCCGCGCGCCCGGCGCCCTCGACGCGGAGGCGATCGGCCGTGAGGCCGCGGAGCGGGCCGGCTCGCTGCTCGGCGCCGCCAAGCCGCAGTCCCGCACTTGTCCGGTCGTGCTCGACGAGACGGTCGCCGCCAGCTTCATCGGCTTCATCGGTGGCCTCCTCTGCGCCGACGCTGTGCAGCGCGGACGCTCGCCCTTCGCCGGCCGCCTCGGCGAGGAGATCGGCTCCGCGGCCCTGACGATCACCGACGACGCGCTCGACCCCGAGGGTCTCGCCTCGGCGCCGTTCGACGGTGAGGGCGTTCCGCACGCTCCCCTGGCGCTGATCGCTGCCGGCCGCCTCGAGGCCTACCTCCACGACACCTACACGGCGCGCCGGGAGGGGGGAGACGCGCGCTCGACGGCGAGCGCCGAGCGCTCCAACTACCGCGGCGCGCCCTCGGTCGGCACCTCCAACCTCCTCGTCGCCACCGGCGAGCTCAGCTTCGAAGCGCTCCTCAAGGAGGCCGGCGACGGCATGTACGTAACCGACGTCGCGGGCCTGCACTCCGGCGTCAACCCGGTATCGGGGACGTTCTCCGTTGGCGCCACAGGGCGGCTAATCGAGAACGGCGAGCTGGCCGCCCCGGCCAGCGAGTTCACCATCGCCTCCGACCTGCCGGCGATGCTCACGGCTGTTAGGGCAACGGGCGCCGACGCGCGCTGGGTGCCGTTCGGCGGCTCCGTGAAGACCCCGCCGGTCCTGATCGCCGAGATGGCGATCGCCGGCGCCTAGCCGGCCGCCTCACCGTCTGCGAATCGGCCTCCGACACCGTGCGTCAGTATCCCCGCCGTGAGCCTCAGGCGCCGGATCGGCAGCTACCTCGGCGGGCGGCACGTCGACCACGAGGCCGAGCTCCACGTGGGGGACCCGCGCTTCGACGACTGGGCCGTGGTGCGCGACTTCGAGGACCTGCCGGCAGCCCTGGCCTGGCGCCGGCACCTGGCCGAGGCGGGCCTCGAGGCGGCGGTCACCTCCGACTGGCCGCTCGACGAGTTCGGGCGCGGCGACATCGCGCTGCGTGTGCCGCAGGGCGTCTGGGCGGAAGCCGACTCCCTCCTCGAGGAGCCGGACTAACCCGAGCGCAGCGCCATCTCAGGCGGCCTGCCGGACCTTGTCGGGCTCGCGCGCCTGCCTCGGGGTGCGGCGCTCGACGATCACGGGCGTGCCGCGGCGTGGCGAGAAGGTGATGTTGCGGCGCGCGATGCGCTCCGGGCGCCGCAGCGCGCCGCGCAGCTCGCAGCGGCCGATCGCCTCCCGGAGGACGACGCGCATCTCGAACTCGGCGAACGCGGCGCCCAGGCAGCGGCGAACACCGCCGCCGAACGGGATCCAGCCGTAGGTGTCGGGGGCGCCGTCCAGGAAGCGCTCCGGCCGGAACGCGTGGGGAGCCGGGTAGAGGTCCTCGCGGGTGTGGGTCAGCCAGATCGCCGGCGTCACGTCGGTGCCCACCGGCAGCGTGTGGCCGTTGACGTGGAGCTCCGTGCCGAGCCGCCGGCCGGCGAGCGGGATCACGGGCCGCAGGCGCAGCGCCTCGGTGATCGTCGCCTTCAAATAGGACTCGTCGCCGGTCTCGAGCTCGGCCCTGAGGCGGGCGAGCTTGTCCGGGTTGCGGAGCAGGAGGTCGAAGGTCCAGGCGAGCGCGGTCGCCGTGGTCTCGTGGCCGGCAAGGAGCAGGGTCATCAGCTGGTCGCGAAGCTCGGCGTCGCTCATCGGCTCGCCGTCCTCGAAGCGCGCGGCAACGAGCATCGACAGGATGTCCTCGCGCTCCTCCAGGTCCGGATCGGCGCGGCGCTCCGCGGCCTCCTGGAACAGCAGCCGGTCGATCTCCTCGTTGCGGGCGCGGATCTCCGCGAAGGGATCGCCTCGCCCCAGGCGCCGCGCGAGCATGAACCGCAGCTGCAGGAACGGTGACGAGGTGTCGGAGAGCAGGCCGCGCAGGAGCTCGCGAAGCCGTTGCCCGCGCGTCGGGTCGCTCACCCCGAAGACGGCGCGCAGGATCACCTCGAGCGTGACGGACTGCATCCGCGGGTGGATGGCGAAGCTCTCGTTGAGCGGCCAGGAGTCGATCTCGCGCGTGACGATCTCCTCGATCACGGTCTCGTAGGCGCGCATTCGCTCGCCGTGGAACGGCGGCAGCATCAGCTTCCGCCTCGCCAGGTGCTCGGAGCCCTCCAGCAGCAGGATTGATCGCTTGCCGAGCACCGGCTCGAGGCTGAGCGTGCGGCCCGGCGGCAGGCCGTTCTCGCGGTTGCGGTAGAGGTCGCGGACCGCGTTGGGGTCGCTCACCATGACCATCGGCGTCTGGAAGCCGAGGAAGGTCACGCTGAAGGCATCGCCGTAGCGCTCGCGGCAGCGGTCCATGAAGTCGATCGGCCGGAACAGCCAGTTGAGCGTCTGGATCGCCGGGTGCGAGGTTGGGCCTGGAGGCAGCGACACGGTTCCACAGGATCGCACGCTTCCGTCCGGCACCAGGTAAATCTGCACAAGGGTGGGAGTAGGCTCGCCGTTGCCAGAACGGCAGGGAGGAAGGAACCCAGATGGATACCTACGTGATTCTTCGCCGCAGCGGCTGGAGCTCGCCCGCCGAGCTCGAGGAGGCAGCGGCAAGATCGTCCAAGGTTGGCGACGAGGAGATGTCCGACGACATCCGCTGGATTCGCAGCTACGTCCTGGAGGAGGGCGGCGCCAGCGTCGGAACCGTCTGCATCTACCAGGCGACCAGCCCGGAGGCGATTCGCGAGCACGCCTCCCGTGCGGACCTGCCCGCGGACGAGGTCATCAAGGTCCTCGACACGGTCCACGTCCGGCCGGATCCCGAGCCGGCGGCGGCCTGAGCAACGGCCGGGGCGGCGTGGAGGCAGCTGAAAGGCGCCGTTCAGGAGACATAAGGGCGCGAGGCTCGCAGGAGGACTCCGGTCGTGGACGAAGGGTCGAGCGTCCACCGCGGGAAGGAGTCCAGTGCGCAGCCGAGGCCGCGCGACGGTAGGGACGCTCCTTGGAACGGCGGCAGCGCTTGCGCTCGCCGCGTCGAGGGCCGCCGCTGCCGTACCGCATACAGTCGAACCGGGCGAGACCCTCTCGGGGATCGCCGCCACCAACGGGCTCTCCACGGAGAGCCTCGCCGCCTGGAACGGCATCTCCGCCGACTCGCTCGTCGTCGTCGGCCAGACGATCCAGGTCCCCGCGATCGGCGAGGCCCCGTCGACCAGCACCTCCACTTCGACCGCCACCTCCGGCGGCCACACCGTCGTCGCCGGCGAGACCCTCTCGAGCATCGCCGCCGCCAACGCCACCACCGCCCAGGCGATCGCCGACGCCAACGGCATCTCGATCTACGACCCGATCATCGAGGGCCAGACGCTCTCCATCCCGGCCGCGACCAGCTCATCGGGCAGCATCGTCGACTCCTCGGGCATCTCGCTCTCGCCGGTCTACTGCCCCTGCGGCACCGTCTACCTGCGCTCCGACGCCGCGGCGGCCTGGGATCAGATGCGCCAGGACTCTCTCGACTACTACGGGCAGGACATCTACCCCGGCGGACCGCTCAGCGGCTACCGCACCTACGACCAGCAGGCCCAGCTCTACCAGGCCTACCTGGACGGCACCGGCGCCCCCGCCGATCCGCCCGGCACCTCATCTCACGAGCTAGGCACCGCCGTGGACGTCGCGACCCCCGCGATGCGCTCGGTCGTCGACTCGGTCGGCAGCCAGTTCGGCTGGGGCAAGATCCACGGACCCACCGAGTGGTGGCACGTGGACTACCTGGGCGGGGGTTGAGCGAGCGACTCCCGCTCGCTCCCCGACTCAGCGGCTGAGGCGGCCCCCAGCAGCGCCGCGAGCTCGCCGTCGAGTCGCTCGGGAACGAACCGCTCCTCGTAACGCGACCGCGCGGCGCTCCCGAGCCGCTCGCGCAGCGCGGGCTGCGTGGCAACTCTCTCAAGCGCGGCCGCCAGCGCGCTGACGTCGCCCACGTCGACCAGCACCGCCTCGCGGTCATCGCGGACGGTGTCGGGGATGCCGCGGTGGCGCGTCGCGACGATCGCCAGCCCGGCCGCCATCGCCTCGAGGACGACCAGTGGCTGGCCCTCGTTTCGGTAGCTGGTCGGGAACGCGAAGACGTCCGCCCCGGCGAGCTGCTCGGCTTTCGCCGCGCCGGTGCGGGACCCGATCAGCTCCACCTCCGGCCCCGGCTGCGGGCGGGAGCGGATCCAGGCGCGGACGCGCTCGCCCGTCTCGCGGTCGTGCTCGCCGACCAGACGCACCTGCCAGCCCGCCGCGCGCTCGCCGAGCTCGGCAAGGGCGGCGAGGAGCTCCTCGTGCCCCTTGCCCGGGCGCAGGTTCGAGAGGAAGAGGATGCGCGGCGGGCCGCCCCGCCCGCTTCGCTCCGGTTGCGGCTCGTAGGCCTCGAGCGGGTCCGCCACCTTGCAGCCGAGCACGCCGATCCGGCTGGGCTCGGCGATGCCTCTCATCGAGGCCTTGAGCGACGGCGTCAGCACCCAGAGCGCCCGCGCCCGGCCGATCGTCGCGCGGATGAGCGCGCGCATCAGCGCCCCGGACTCGTCGTGGAACTCGCCGAAGCGCCCGCCGAGCAGATGGATGTAGACCGGCCTGCGGGCGGCGATGGCCAGCCAGATCCAGAGGGCATCGCGCATGAAGCCCCAGCGGCCCTGGGAGATCTGGACGTAGAGCCCGGCATCGCGCTGGTCTCGCATGTGGACCACGAGCCGCCAGGCGGCGAGCAGACCGAGGCGCACGTTCTCCACGTCCAGGCGGTTCAGGTTGTCGAGCGAGCGGTCGTCGCGGGTGTCGACGTGGCCGGCGAGCAGGCCGAGCCGCCGCAGGGAGTCGAGGACCGACAGCGTCAGGACGCTGTGCCCGAACACGGGCGGCGGCGTCGGGGCCATCGCGATCACCCGCTGCGGTCCGGCCATGGGCTAGAACGCCGGCTCGGCGGAGATGTCGATCTCGGCGCGCTCGGGCTCGCGATCCCCGGCGAGGAGCCAGCCGAGGACCTCGCCCTCCATGGCGGCCGGAGTCGGGCAGCCGAACATGTGGAGGGCCGTGGGCGCCACGTCGAACTCGCGCGGGGTGGGCTGGCCCTCCGGAAGCTCCCCGGGGGCGATGGCGGGGCCGGCGGCGATCAGGAACCCGCTCCCGTTGTGCTCCGTGCGCGCGTACGGCCCGCCGCCGTCGTCGATCGCTCCGGCTCGCGGGTGGCGGACCCTGCGGATGTGCCTCCCGGGCGCCCAGCGGACCAGGAGGTCGGGCATCTGGTCGACGCGGGCCCCCGGCGCGATCTCGGCGATCGCGATCACCTCGGCGATGGCCGGCTCGCCGGTGTCGAGGTCCACAAGCGCCTCGAGGTCGGCCGTGATCTCGGCCAGCAGCGCAGGCCGGTCGGCGACCGGGACGATCCCCTCGGGCTCGCGTCCCTGGAGGTTGACCCGTATCCACGACGAGCCGGGCTCGGCTTCGGAGACGGCGCGGCTGCGCGACCAGTCGATCGACTTCCCCCAGGCGCGGTCGGCGATGCCCTCCGCCGTGCCGACCGGGATCAGCCTTCGCAGCCGGTGGCGCAGGAAGCGGGGGACCACGCGCGTCGCCACCTTCATCGCCGTGGCCCGCCGGCCACCGCGGGCCACGCGCGCCGCCGGCACCTGGTAGCCGAGCGCGACCATGACGTTGCGCAGCAGGTCCTTCGACGTCTCGTTCGGCCGCAGCCCGACCGTCGAGACCACCATCACGTTCGCGTCGGGCCCCGCCGCCTCGAGGACCCTGGCGAGGTTGCGGTCCGCCTTCCGGTAGGTGTCGAGCAGGCCGGTCGGCACGGCGTAGCGGGCCCATCTGCCCGGCGGCCCCGTTGACTCCAGGTGGTGGTGGTAGGCGTGCCCGGCGAAGTGGCCCTCTACGTAGTTGACGACGGCGAGGCTCCAGTCGCTGCGGCCGAGGAGGTCGAGCATCAGGTCGGTCCGCCGCCTGGCCAGGGTTCCGAGAACCCGGCGGTAGCGGCGCTCCGACAGCGGGCCGCGCTTGTAGTCGCGGTTGATCCAGTCTGGGTGGCTGCCGTGGCGCGCGCTGAGCTCCTCGAAGAGCTCGGGAGGCCAGGAGGCGCCCTGGCGGGTGACCCGCAGGCCCCAGCCGCTGAACTCGGTCACCTCGTCGTCGTGAAGCCCCCCCGAGTACGGGATGTCGAAGACCACGACCTTGGGCTTCGGATCCGGCGACTGCTCGCGCAGCGTCGCCCAGAACGGGCGCACCCAGCCGCCGGCCGCCATGCGCGCCTGGTCGACCGTTCCCGGCTGCACGATTCGCCAGTTGTAGATCCCGTGCTCGCCGGCCGTGGTCCCGGTGATCAGCGAGGCCCACGAGGACTCGGGCATGTGCTCGCCACGCGACCGCAGCGGCGCGGCGACTCCCCGCTCGGCCAGCCGCGCCAGGGTGGGCAGCTTGCCCTCCCGCATCCAGCGCATGGCGAGGTCGCCGTCGACGGCGTCGAAGCCGACGATGAGCAGCCGTTCGCTCACGCTCCGATCTCCTCCCAGACGCCCAGCATGCGCCGGACATGATCGCCTACATCGTGCCGGCGGGCCAGCCGCTCGCGCGCAGCGGCGTCCGGCCGGTGCTCGGGAAACGCGCGGCGCTCGCACACGGCTCGCATGCGCTCCAGCAGCTCGGCCCGGCTCCCGTTCGCGAAGAGCAGGCCGCTGCGGCCCTCCTCGACCGATTCGGCAAACCCGCCCTCGCGGGCCGCGATCACCGGCACGTCTCTCACGATCGCCTCGATCGCGACGATCCCCAGCGGCTCGCGGTAGAGCGACGGCGCCACCAGCGCCCAGGCGTCCTGCAGCCGCAGGGTCCAGTCGCGCGCCATCCCGAGCACGAAGTCGACCGCGCCGCGGATCCCCACGGCGTCGGCCGCGCCCATCACCCGTTCGCGCGAGCTGCCGTCGCCGCAGATCGTCAGTCGCGCCTCTGGCTGGTCGCGCAGCTGCTCGGCAAATGTGTCGAGGAGCAGGTCGAGGCCCTTCACCGGTGCCAGCCGGCCCGCGTAGACGAGGTGCGGAGCGCTCGCCGGCCGGCGCTCGAACGACGGCTCGGGCGGAGCGATCGGAAGGGCTTCGGGCTGGGCGGCGATCCCGGCCTGCTCCAGCGCGCCGGCGAGGTGGGCGCTGCAGGCGAACACCCGGTCGACGCTCGCCAGGCCGGCGCGGAAGACGCTGTAGCGGGCCAGTTCGCGGGCGGCGCGGAGGGTGCCCAGGCAGCCCTCCCGCCGGCATACCCGGCCCATCGGCACCCGGCACTGGCGCCCGCCGGGCAGGAGCTTCGTGCCCACGGGGCACACCGCCTTCCAGTCGGCGACCATGATCGTCGTCGCGCGCGAGCGCAGCGGCGCCAGCACGGCCGGCGAGAGGTAGGGCAGGAACATCGCCAGGTGGACCACGTCGGGGTCGAAGTCGCGAAGCGCCCGCCGCATCGTCGCCAGGGCGCTCGGGTTCGCCACCTGGAGGAACGCCTGGGCGCGCGGCCGCTCGGTCGTGCGCGCGACGTAGGTGGCGCTGCCGTCGGCCTTGGACCCGATTGAGGAGGTCATCAGGCGCACCTCGTGCCCAGCCGCCTCCAGGCCGTCGCGAAGCTCCAGCACGTAGCGCTCGGTTCCGGCCCAGCGCAGGGGCCAGTCGGTGACCAGCAGGACCTTCAACGCCCCGCGGCGCTCCGTTCCGCCTCCAGCACGATCTCCAGGCTGCGCCGGCCGTCGGTGATCGTCGGCAGCGAGTGCGGCTCGCCCTGGCAGGCACGGGCGAACTCGCGCAGGGCGAGGCCGAACGAGGGCTCGCGGCGGGGGATGGGCAGGGCGCGCAGCCTCGTCGCCAGCACGCTCGGGCCCGCGGGCGCGGGCCGGCGGCGGCGCGTGACGCGGGCCGGCCAGCGCTCCGCCCTCAGGACGCCGTCGCTGCCCTCCACCTCCCAGCGGTGCTTTCGGCCCTGGACGTAGGACACCACGACCTCAACCCGCACCCCGTCGCTCATCCGCAGGACGAAGCGCGCGTCGTCGTGCTCGAAGCGCTTCGAGTCCAGGCTCGCGTCCTCCACGCCCGCGACCTCGGTGCCCAGCAGCCAGCGCGCGAAGTCGGTTTCGTGTGAGGCGACGTCCAGCAGCACCCCGCCCCCGGAGCTCCGCGCGAGCTTCCACTCGGCCATCGTCGCCGGGTCCGCGGCCTCGCAGTGCCACGCCCGGACGTGGCGGACCGCGCCGATCTCGCCCTCGCCGACCCGCCGCTTCAGCTCGGCGAACGCCGGGCTCAGCCGGAACTGAAAGCCGACAGCGGTGACGGCGTCGGCGGGTGGCGAGCGCCGCCTCGATCCGGCGCGCCTCCTCGAGGTCGACGGCGACTGGCTTCTCCAGGTAGAGGTGCTGGTCGCCCGCGGCCACCGCCGCCGCGATCTCCGCGTGCGCCGGCGTCGCGGCGCAGACCACGATCGCGTCGATTCCGGGTGAGTCGATCAGCTCCCCGACATCCTCACCCACCTCCACGCCCGGCAGGTCCGGCAGCGCCGAGCGCGCCGCCGCGGAGGGGTCGGCCACCGCGACGAGCTCGATGCGCGGGTCGGCCTGAAGCTCTCGCAGGTGGTACTGGCGGGCGATTGCGCCGCAGCCGGCGAGCCCGACCCGCAGCGGGGGCGGAGTCAACGGCTCCTGCGCGGGCCGGGCCCACTCAGTGCCCGCGCTTCGTTTCGATGCTCAGCCCGACGCAAACCTGCGCCGAAGTATCGCCGGTCGGATCGAACAGGGCCGTCTACCGCCTCGTGATCCAGGGACGTCCCGATTTCGCGGTAAATCGCAACTCAGAAAGTCGCTATTTGCGGACGCAACCGGCGTCTGCCCCTGGAGCTGGGCCTAGGATCGATGCAGGTGTCGCTTTGTTCGGTGAGGGTTCGTCTGCATCGTGTTGGTGGCGTAAGCGTTACGCGGGGGGCGAGCGGCCAAGTTGCGGGATTGCACTCCGTGAGGACCGCGAGTGAACCCTGTCTCCACACCTGAGCGTTCCTCGCGAGGGCTAACTCCCGACAGCTGGGAAGCGCGATCGGCGCGGCTCTTCGAGGAGCTGCGCCGCCCCGCCGCGGCAATGCTCCGGAGAGCGTTCGGCAGCGCGTTCAGCGCCGAGGAGATCGACGACATCTACTCGAGCGCCTGGCTCGGGACCCTCAGGGCGTTGGCGCGGCGTGAAGCGGGCCTGGCCGACGAAGAGATCCGCAAGTACGTCCTGACCGCGGTGGCCCACCAGGCGAGCAAGGAGCTGCGCCGGCGCCGGCGCCGGCCGACCTCGCCGATCGACGAAGCTCCGGAAGTGTTGGATCCGATTGCGCCGGCGCCGGAGGATCAGGCGGTGGCTGCCGAGGAACGCGGCATCGCGCGAGAGCTGCTCGTGACGCTGCCGCCGCGCCGTCGCGCGGTGATGATGCTTCGTTACGGCTGGGGTCTGGAGCCGCGTCAGGTCTGCGGCCTAGTCAAGGGGTTGTCGCCGCGCGCGTATCGGAAGGAGATAACACGCGGCATAAACGACCTGACGGAGCGGATGCGCCTGGTGGAACGAGGGGAGTGGTGCGCGGACCGCGAGCCGCTGTTGAAGGCATATGCATCCGGGCTCGCCGACGCCGAACAGGACCGCCAGGCCCAGCACCACCTCGCGAACTGCCGCACCTGCGCCGAGTTCGTCGGCCGGCTGACCGGGCATCTCCACGACATCGGGAGCGGAGTCATGTTGCCGCTCGCCGTCGGCGGTGCGGATGCTCGAGGCCGACTTCCAGCACTCTTCGATCAGCTTCGGCTCCCGGGCCATCGCGGCGAGGCGAGCGATGCGGCGTCGGCCGTCTCGACCCAGAGTGGAGCGGTGCGAGGTGGCGGGTCGGCGGGCGCCGGCGTGCTCGCGAAGGTCGCCGGCCTCGGGGCCGGCGGCAAGCTCGCGGCGGTGTGCGTTGCCGGGGGTGCGGCGGCGGTGACCTGCGCTGCGGTGGGACTCGCGCCTCTTCCAATCCACGACAAGACTGCGACCGCGAAGCAGCCAGCCCACGCGGCGATAAGGCGCGACCACCACCGCGGTCCCCCGCCGGACCCGGTCACCTTGGTGCGGCCGACGATCCACGCGATGACCTTCGAGTCCAGCTCCGCAGCATGCATCAACGGATCCGGACCCGAAGGGGGAGCCGGCTCAGCCCTCGGACCAGGTCGCAGCGCCCGCTCCGGTCGTCGCCACGGCGTCTCCCGCCGAGAGTGAGTTCGGGACGGCCGCGGCCGCGATGCCGGCCAACTCCTCCGGAGGCTCGAGCGCTTCTGGCGGAAGCTCGAACGGGAGCCCGGAGAGCTCAGACGTTGGATCGGAGTTCGGCCCGTGAAGCGGCTGGCAGGGCTGGCGGTGGCGATGGCGCTGGTCGCCCCGGCAGTCGCCCATGCGGCCGGCGGGACCTACACCGTCGCCGAGTGCGATGCGGCCAACCGGGATGACGCGGACGCCCTCCTGCACGACAGCGCCGCGTACTCGACGAAGAACAACTGCAGCGACCCCTCGGAGGACTACTCGTTGCAGATCGAGAGCCGCAAGCCCGCCACTCTGGATCACCGCGGCCTGATTCACTTCGCGACGCCGTCTCGCGATCTGGGGATCGTCGGCGTTCGGGTCGACGCGAAGCTGCGCGGAAATAGCGGGAGCCATCCGCGCCTATGGCTCGCCGACCGCGACTTCAACGAGCTCCACCGGATCGCCGGCAGCGACTCGCCGGGCAACGGCTTCCATCACTACAGCTGGAACGCGCCCGGCCCAGGTGCTCGCCAGTTCATCGCAAGCCTCACGTGCAAGAACGAGGACGGGTGCCCTCAATCCAACATCGCAAAGACCTGGATCCGGAACGTCCGGCTGATCGTGGCGGACTACGCCGATCCGGAGCTCGGCGAGCTGGGCGGGAGCTTGCTTGAGCCAGGATGGGTGAAGGGGGAGGCTGATCTCGATGCGGCGAGCACTGATCTGGCTCGGGTTTCTGGGCGTCCAGGCGTCTGTCAACAGACGCGGAAGTCACGGCGAGGGAGGCCGAGTGCACTCGTCGTCCCCGGGTCCGCCCTGGCGGTCTCGTTTGTTCCGTGCTCAGGCAGTCCTGGAACTCGATGCGTCCGACCGACACGACGAATGCCCCCGTTTCATGGATGGATCCAACACAATTTCGATCTGCGCGAGCGACTTCGCAGACAACCAGACATGCTCGCGAAGCGATGGTCCTCGTGGACAATTCGGCCCCCGGCTTTGGGATTCGCGAATTCGCAGAATCCCCAGAACCCTGAGCGGGTCGCGGGTTGCGACGATCGACGCTGGGAGCGGAGTGGCAATCTGGAACGATCTCGTATCGGCCCGCCGGCGGAAGCAACTTGGACGCCGCTCGAAACGGTCGAGCGGCGAGCGACGGGCTCTCGGCGTACATCGATTCGACTGCCGTTCCAGCCGGTGACTACGAGTTCATGGCGACCGCGACCGACGTCGCGGGCAACTCGAGCTCAACAACAAAACGCGCCAACGGCCAGCCGATGGTTCTTGTCGTTCCCGCTCAAGGCAGGGACGCGTTTGAACGCACATCTGGTCCCCGGCGGAGAGCGGCGGGAGACGGTCGCCTACGGACGGGAGTCCAAGGTTGCCGGCCGTCTGCTCAACGCGTCCGGCAAACCGATCGCTCGCGAGAAGGTGAAGGTCGTCGAGCACTTCGCGCCGGGTGCACTCATCGACAAGCGCGTTCGAGTCATGCGAACAGATCGCGGAGGATTCTTCGGGGAGCGAATCCCGGCCGGCCCATCGCGAACGATCACGGTGAGCTACAAGGGCTCGCGGAGATACCTCAACGATGCCGTCCGCGCCGGCCGCCTGGTCGTGAGAAGCAAGGCCGGCCTTCACACGTCGCGACGCAGGGTCAAGGAGGGCCGCTCGGTCGTCTTCAAGGGAACGGTGCGCCACAAGGGCGCCCGAATCCCGCCCGGAGGCAAGCTCGTCGAGCTCCAGGTTCGCGACGGCAAGTTCTGGAACACGGTGCGACAGGCCTTCTATACGAAGCCGGACGGCCGCTACCGGTTGCGCTACAGGTTCCGGGCGGATTACACGAGGAACGCCAAGTTCCACTTCAGGGTCAAGATCGTCCGCGAGCAGGGGTGGCCGTATCGGGCGCCCATACGCACGCGCTCACGCAAGGTTGTTGTCGTTGCGCGCTAGCGTTCCGGGTGGATGTCTCGCCACCTCACGTATTCGAACGTGGTGGCCACCCTCGCTCTCTTCATCGCGCTGGGGGGCGGCGCGCTGGCCGTCTCGAAGATCGGATCAGGCGACATCCGGAACGGCTCGATCAGGAGCAAGGACCTGAAGAACCACGCGGCGGTGCAGAACCGGGACGTGAAGGAGAACGGACTGCGGGGCAAGTCGATCGCGGAGGGAACGCTGGATGCCTCTCGGTTCGCTCCGGTCGTCGGCGATGAAGCTGGCGATTGCGACCCGACATCCGGAACGGTGTTCGTCGATTGCGTGAAGGTGAACGTTGCGCTTCGCAGCCCCGCCCGACTCCTGGTGATCGCGACAGGCAACGAGGAGAGCCTCGGCGGTCCTGCTGCTGCGAATTGCGAGTTCCGGATTGATGGCAAGACGGTCTCAAGTCGTTTACCCCGGGCGAGAGCATCTCTGCCAACACCGACACAACGGCGACTGATGGATTTGCCCGAACGTATCGTCTCACGGAGCTCCACTCCAGCCCGGCCACCACAAGGTCGCGCTTGCCTGCGCTGAGCTCTCGGGCGACGTCAAGATCGACGTTCCAACGATCGCCGTCCTCGCGATCAACGAGCCCTAGCCGCTGGAGTTGGAGACGGTTGAAGGGCGGGGGTTAGGTGGTCAGCTCGAGCGCAGGACCTCTTGCTTCTGCATCTCGAACTCTGAGTCCGAGAGGATGCCCTGGTCGCGGAGGCCGGCGAGCTTCTTGAGCTGGTCGGCGACCTCGACGCTCAGAGCCGCTGGTGTGAGCCTCACCGTGGCCTGGCCGCCGGCTCGAGGGACCACCCGGGCGCTCTGTGCCCGCGGCCGCGTATGGGGAGAGCTGTCCGAGCCCTTGACAGCCGCGGCCTCTCGCGCTTAGGGTCGGTGTGATGTGTTGGGTAGGTAGGGGAATTCAAGTAACCCATACAAAACCCATACAGACGCTATACTGGTTTCACCCAGCGAAAGGAACCCACGATGGCGTCAGTCAAGGCCTCATTCAACCTCCCGGAGGAGGAGTTGAACCAGCTTCGAGAGCTGGCCAGCCAGCGCAACGTCTCAGTCACTCAGGCTCTTCGCCAAGCGATCGCCGACTCCAAGTTCATCCAGGAACAGAGCGAGCAGAAGAACAAGGTCCTGGTCGACGATGGGAAGGGCGCGGTGAAGGAGGTCATCTTCAACCGATAGGAGGGCAAACATGACTCGGGACCCCGATCGCGCGGACGAAGGGCGGAAGGGCGGTCAAGGCCCCGAGGAACAGGGGGAGGTGCCGCTCACGGTGGGGGCGACAAAGGGCGCCACCAGCACCAGGGTGAGCATCAGCACCACGGTGAGCACGAAGATAAGCCCGCCCCCAAGAAGCCCGAGCCAAAGCCGAAACCGCCGAAGAAGGACGACGATCCTCCCAACGGCGGCGGCAACGGAAACGGCAACGGAGGCGGGGAAGAGCCGACGCCCGTCGACTTCACCGACGACCCCGCGGAGCCGGCTCCCTCACAGCCCGACGTCGCCCCCTACAACCCGGAGCCTGAGCGCGAGAAGATGCGCGGGCGCCTGGCGGGCGGACTCGTGATCCTGCTTGCGGTCGTCATCCTGATTGCCGCGATCGCGGTGGTCGCCGGCAGCTCGGTCAAAGACATCAAGTCCATGTACGAGGTGTTGCTGCCCCCGGTGGTGGCCCTGACCGGCACGGCAATGGGCTTTTACTTCGCCGGGGGCCAGCTCGGGAAGAAGTGATCGCTACGGCTTCGCCAGCGAGGAGAGGCTGACGCCGGTGAGGCCGCCGGCGTCGAGGCCGGTGCTGAGGGAGCTGAGGGCATCGGCCGGGTCGCCGCCGGTGAGGTCCACCTCGACGAACTCGCCGGGGTGGAGGCTGACGGGGGTGCCGTCGCCGGAGGCCTTCACCTCGCCGCCCACGGCGTGGCCGCCGGCTGACTTGGCGAGGAGGGCCTGGAGGGTGGTCTTGCCGTCGGGCGGGGGCTCGTAGTAGAAGGGACGCTGGAGGCCCAGGGAGTTGGCCGCCTGGGCGAGGCGCCCGCCGGTGCCAAATGAATGCAGGACGCCGCCGGAGTCGATGCGGGGCATGGGCTCGTCGCCGTTTTGGAGCAGGACGCGGAGGGTGCGGTTGGTCGGCGTGCGGTCGAGCGCGAAGGAGGCGTGGATGCCGCGGTCGCCGAGCTGGCGGGCGACGTGGGCCGCAGAGCGGGCGGGGACGTCGACGAGGACGCCGACGTCGGGCCGCGACGTGGACACCGAGTTCATCGTGCTGACGCCGAGGGCGCGGGCGAAGAGGGGGTAGGTGTAGTCGGTGACGAGGGCGAAGGCGGCGAGGACCGAGGCAGTGGCGCCAACCGTGACGGCGCGCGTTGCCCGCAGCCGCACGTTGGGCAGCGGCTTCACGCGCGGGCGCGCCTCGATGGCGAGGGTGGCGGGGGAGGGCAGCGAGGCGAAGGACTCGTCGGGCTGCGGGTGCTCGGCGAGGGCTTCGCGGAGGGCGGCGGCGAGGTCGCCGCGCGAGGTGGCCACCCGGGCCAGGTGGAAGCGCTCATACGCCTTGTTGTTGGCGCGGATGTGGCCGACGGCGAAGCCGTAGCTGATGGTGGGGCAGCCGCGGATCTGGGCCTCGAGGACGGTGAGTCCGGCCGTCGAGTGGATGAGCGCGTCGGCGCCGGCGAGGAGGTCGCTCATGCGGTCGGTGAAGCCGAGGAGGCGCACCCGCTCGGAGGCGCCGAACTTCTCCCGCAGGCGCCGCCAGGCGTGCTCGTTGTGGCCGGAGAGGACGAGGACCGTGGAGTCGGGCACCGCGAGCGCGGTCTCGACGGCGCCAACCAGGTCGCCGATGCCCCAGCCGCCGCCGGAGACGACGATTGCGGGCCTGTCGAGGGGCAGGTCGAAGGAGGCCTTGGCCTCGGCCTTGTCGCAGGGCTTTAGGAACTCGGGCGCGGTCGGCGGCTGGGCCCAGCGCGCGGAGCCAGGGCCCGCGATCGCCTCGACCTCCTCCATCGACTCGCGATGGGTGACGGTGTGGAGGTCGATGCCGGGGTGCGCCCAGAAGCGCAGGCCGGCGAGGTCGGTGATGGCGGAGACCACGGGCACGTCGAGGCGGCGGCGCAGCCGCAGCTCGCCCAGCACCATCGTCGTGCCGGGATAGGTGGAGACGATCACGTCCGGGTCGTGCTGCTTGACCACGCGCAGGAGGCCGCGCGCGCCGAGGCGGTAGCCGACGCGCAGCGCGAGCCAGCGTGACGGCGGGAACTTCGAGAGGAAGAAGTACTGGACGCTGAAGAGGGCAGGGAACCAGTTGAACGAGAACCAGGAGCCGTCGCGGACGATGGAGGTGACGAAGCGGCCCATGGCGCGCAGGCCGTCGACGATCTCCACCTCGGAGCCCGGGTGCTCCGCCTTGAGCTCACGCGAGAGCGCGCGGGCCGGCAGGTCGTGGCCCTCGCCGATGTCGGCGGTGAGGATGAGGACCTTGCGGCGCTCGGGCCGGGCGCGGCGCCAGGCGAGGTAGGAGCGAAAGCCCTCGGCGAACCGCGTGCGCGCGCTCCAGCCGAGCTCGCGCTGCGCCCGCTCCGAGGAGACCTCCTTGGAGCCGAGGTCGCCCTTGCGGCCAGGCGTATGGACGATGCCCGAGTCGGCGACGTGGTCGCGGACGGCCTCGGCGATCTGGAGGATGGTGGTGTCCTCGTCGCCGGTGAGGTTGTAGATGCGGTTGGCGGCCTCGGGGCGCAGGGCGGAGACGACGCCGTCGGCGAGGTCCTCGACGAAGACGAAGCGCCGCGACTGGCTGCCGTCGCCGGCGACCGTGAGGCGCTCGCCGTTCTCCGCCTTGGCGCAGAACGCGGCGAGGACGGTGGCGTCGCGGGCGCGCGGGCCGTAGGGGATGCCGAAGCGCAGGATCGTGAACTCGAGGTCGTAGAGCTCCGAGTAGGACTTGCAGTAGTGCTCGCCGGCGAGCTTGGTGGCCGTGTAGAGGTGCGAGGGCGGCTCGGGGCGGGTCTCCTCGTCGACGCTGCGCTCCGGGCAGTCGGAGTACGCCCAGATCGTCGAGCCGTAGAGCACCCGTTTGACGCCCGCCTGCCGCGCTGCCTCGAGCACGTTCAGCGTGCCCTCCGAGTTGACGACCTGCGCCTTGGCGGGGTCGGCGATGACGTGGTTGACGTCGGCGACCGCCGCCAGGTGGACGATCGCCTCGCAGCCCTCGGCCGCGGCCAGAAGCGCTGCAGGGTCGGTGATGTCGCCGGCGCGGAAGTCGACCTCCTCGGGCGAGCGGTACGGGGAGGGCGCGAGGTCGAAGAGCCGCACCTCGTGGCCGGCATCGAGCAGCTTGTCGACGACGTGCGAGCCGATAAAGCCCGACCCGCCGGTGACCATCACCCGCATTAGCTCTCCTTCAGGGCGGCGAAGGCCGAGCCGTCGCCGGGCAGCTCGGGGCCGTGGTAGTAGAGCGGCACGCAGCTGTGGTTCTGCGCGACCCAGTCGGTGTTGGGCAGCTCGGAGTGGTCGCCCATGATCCGGTGGCAGGGGTCGGCGTAGACCAGGCCGGTGGAGCGGGCCAGCTTCTCGAAGACCACGTACTTGTAGAAGCCCGAGCTCATGCCGGCGGGCAGCTCGACGGCGGAGAACAGCGGGTCGAGGTGGGTGCGGGCGACCTCCTGCTTCCAGCCCACGATCTCGTCGAGGCGCTCGATCTGCACCAAGCCGAGCGCGGCGGTGAACTCGCTCATCCGCAGTCCGAGGCCCTCCACCTCGTGGGCCGGCTTGCCGTAGTTGCGGTAGTCACGGGCGTAGGCGACCAGATCGTCGTTCTGCGAGACCAGGATGCCGCCCTCGCCGGCGGAGATTGTTTTCGTCGCGTAAAGCGAGTACACGCCCGCCTCGCCCCAGGACCCCGGCCGCTTGCCGTTCCACCTGGCGCCGTGGGCGTGGGCGCAGTCCTCGATCAGGAAGATGTCGTTGGCCTGGCAGTAGGCCGCGATCCGCTCGACGTCGAAGGCGATGTGGCCGCCGATGTGGACGAGCCAGGCCGCCTTCGGCCTGTGCTGCTCCGCCTTGCGCTCGAAGTCCTCGAACGACATGCAGAGGTCCTCGCGGTTGCAGTCCACGAAGACGGGCGTGCCGCCGGCCTTCACGATCGAGAGCGGCGTCGCCATGAAGGTGTTGGAGGGGCAGAGGACGTTCGCGCCCCGCACCCCGCAGAACTCCAGCGCGGCGAGGGCGCCCCCGCTCCAGCTCGAGGTGGCGACCGCCGCCATGCCGTCGTGCTCGGCCCAGGCGGCCTCGAACTGCGCGGTCAGCTCGCCCTCGGTCCAGTGGCCGGAGTCGAGGACGCCGTCCCACAGCTCGTGCAGGCGCGCTCGGTCGCGCTCGTCGAAGCCAATCGCGAACTGCGTCGCGCTCACAAAGTTCGCAGTGGTGGACATCAGGGGAGGGACGCCGGCGCGCGAGTCAGCCAACAGGGCACGCGGCAGCGCCGGAAGGCTACCAGCGCCTGCGGAGGCCGGACGGCAAGGCGGCCGCCGCGCTAGGCGTGTGGACGGCTATCGGAGAGCGTGGATGAGCTGCTTGCCCCGCGGCGTGCCCAGGCCGGTCGAGTCGTCGTAGCCCCGGAGGGCGTGGAGCGTCTCGAGCGTGCCGAAGGAGCGCAGCGTGGTGGTGGTGCCGCCGCTGGCGTCGAGCTGGTTGTCGAAGTCGACGCGGACGTCGCCGCCCTTGCGCTTCGCCTGCTTGACGTCGCGGAACGGCCGCTTGTGGTGGCGGTAGAGCGCGTAGAGCGCCGGGTTCGCGAAGCCGTGCGGCTTGCCGGCCGCCTGGTCGGCGAGCGCCATCAGCCCGGCGAAAAGCGGGCTCGAGAGGCTGGTGCCGCCGATCCGGTACTCGCCGTAGTGGTAGTCGTCGCCGGGCAGCTGGACCGTGCCGGCGGAGGGCGAGAAGTCCTGCGTGAGCCCCACGAGGAAGCCCGTGTTGGGGTCGCCGACCATGCTGATGTCCGGCTCGGCGCGCCCCGGCACGTGGACATGGCCGTTCGCGTCGCCGGCGTCGACCCCCGCGGGCTTGCCCTTGAAGTACTCGGAGATCTTCTTCGGAACGACCCCCTTCTGCCATTTGGGCTGCGCGTAGGTCTGGCTGACGCCGCCACCGCCGCCGTAGAGGAAGTCGCCGGGCGGGGTGGGCTGCCACGCGCCGCCGGTCAGCGTGCTCTTCGACGTGCCCCAGTAGGTCTCGCCGGCGAAGCGGCCGCCCTTGCCGATCTTGAGGCTGGTGCCGCCCACCGCGGTCACCATCGGGTCGTTGGCCGGCGCGTCGGCCTCGCGGTCGCCGGGGCCGTTCGGGTCCTGGGTCTCGTCGCCCTCGTCGCCCGAGGAGAAGTAGATGCCGATGCCGGTGGCCGCGGCCTGCATGAAGATCGGGTCGTCGTCGGCGGACTCGTCGAAGTCGCCCGCGCTCCCGTACGAGTTGGAGATGATGCGCGCCTTGTGGGCGTCGACGGCGTTGTTCAGCGTCGTCGTCAGGTCGATGCTGAGCGGCGAGTCGGCGCCGTAGTAGAGGATCTTCGCCTTCGGCGCCATCGTGTGGACGGCCTCGACGTCGAGGGTCTCCTCGCCGGCCCAGCCCTCCGGGTCGACGAACGTGCCCGGCACCTCGGGCGCGGTGCTCGCGGCCTGCGAGGCATGGCGGGTGATCCTGGCCTTCGGCAGGCCGTGCCGGCGCGAGTAGGTGTTGACGTCGGTGCTGATCTTCGGCGAGTCGTAGGCGTCGACGATCGCCACGGTCTGGCCCTTGCCGTTCGTGCCGTGCTTGATCGCGCCGGTGATGCCGTACACGCGGCGGATCTGCTTGGGCGTGTAGCCGCAGTTGACGTACGGCTGCGTGCGCCCGTACGCCTTGGGCAGCGTCTTCGCCCGCTTCTGCCCGAAGTACTTCGAACATGGCTTGGCGGGGACGAAGGCCGGGGGCGGCTCGGCGTCGGGCGAGCTCGTCGCGATGGCGGGCTGCATGACCATGCTCGTGTCGAGGCCGCTCACCTGAGTCACGTAGCGGCTGAGCCCCTGCGGTATCGAGGGCTCGCCGGCGGGAGCGTGCACCGTCTTGCCGTCAACGCGAAGCTGGTGCAGGGCGACGTCGAAGGCGGACTCGGCGTCCGCCGCGGTCCCGGAGATCGCCACGTAGTGGTGGTTTGCCGGAACCTGCTCGATCCGGAAGCCGTGGGCCAGCGCGAAGCGCCGCGCGGCCGCGACGGCGCGGGCCGAGGGGGCGTAGCGGCTGCGGAACTCGCCGGCGGAGAGGTAGTGCCCGTAGTCGGGGCTGGCCGGATCGGAGACCCGGTCGACGAAGCGGTTGAGCTCCTGCGCGTGGCGCATCCTGAGGTCGAGGAGGAGCTTGACCGGAGTGCGGCTGGGAGTGGCGCCGAGCGGCGTTGCTCCGCTCGCGGCGGAGAACAGCGTTGCGGCGACGGTCACTGCGACCGCGCCCAGCACGAAAAGAGCTCCAAGCCTCGACTTCATCCGCTACCCCTGACCTTCGTGTTGCGACCGGAGCGCCACAGGCTAGCCGGGCCCGTATGGACCTGCGCCGGTTGGCGGCCCGGCGGGTAGCCGTCGCGGCCTCGGAATATGTTTGAGCCCCGTGGCCGACGCTGAGCGCAGTTCCAGCCTGCCCGGGTTGGCGACGCCGACCAGCCGGTTCCTGCCCCGGTTCCACTACGAGCTGGTGGTCTGCGGGCTGCGCGGCCACCGGCTGGTCGGTACCGACGCCGAGGAGTTCAGGCCCCAGGACGCGATCTTCGCCCGCATGATCAACGGGGTGCGCTGGCACCGTTGCGTTCGCTGCGACGGCTGGCTGCCGGTTGAGGCGCCCGCCACGCCCACTCGCAAGCACCCGCCCGAGCGCGCTGAGGTCGTGCTGCCGGTTCGTGGCCGCCCCCTGCGCGACAAGATCGTGCTGCGCGCGATCGCCGTCGATCGCGCCTTCCACTTCCTCATCCTCGGCCTGATCGCGACGGCGATCTTCGTGCTCGCCGCCCGGCGCGAGGAGCTGCGCGACGACTTCTACCGGGTGGTCGCGGATTTCGAGGGCGGTGTCGGCTCGCAGCTCGACCTCCCGAGACACGGGCTGTTGCACACCGTGGACGACCTGCTCTCGCTGCAATCGGGCGCGCTGCGCCTGGTGGGCGCCGCGGTGGCCGTCTACGCGCTGATCGAAGGAACCGAGGCCGTCGGCCTGTGGCTGCAGAAGCGCTGGGCGGAGTACCTAACGCTCGTCGCGACCTCGGTCTTCCTGCCGCTCGAGGTCTACGAGATCGCGCGCAGCCTCTCGCCGCTGAAGGCCTTCGCCTTCGTCGTCAACGTCGCGATCGTCGTCTACCTGCTCTACGCGAAGCGGCTCTTCGGCCTGCGCGGCGGCGTGGCCGCCGAGGAGGAGGACCGCCGGCGCGACGTGGGCTGGGAGTCGCTGGAGCGCTCGTCACCGGAGTCCGTGGCGAGGTAGCGCCCGGCACGGCCGGCGCCGATGCCGATCAGGACGATCATCACCAGCCAGAAGGCCATGACGAGCGCGGCCGCGACCGTCCACAGCCAGCTCGGGATGTCCTTCCTGGTCTCGCGCTGGAGCACCTTCTTGCTCGGCTCGAGCGCGCGGGTCACCTGGTGGCGCGCCGGCACCGCTCCCACCGGGATCGCCGGATCGGCGGGCATGTAGACCGGCACGTCCTCGATCGCCGTGCCGGTCTGGAGGCGGATCACGGACTTCCAGTCGCCCGTGAGCGGCAGCGGGTCGGGCGTGCGGTAGACGCCCTCCGCGACGCGGTCCAGCGGCGCCTGGACGAGGCCGCCGCCCTGCCACGCCGTCTCGCGCACCCAGGCGGCCCCGTCCGCGGCAGCGGCGGGGTGGAAGCGCACGGTCGCGATCGCCTGACTCGGGTCGGAGGGCGTACGGTCGAGCGTGATGGTGGCGCTGAGGTTGCCGGGCTTGGTGATGTGGAGCCCGAAGATGCAGAGCGCGACCATCGCGACGATCGCGCCGCCGAAGAGCCTGCGCGTCAGCCGCGGCTCCGGCAGGGTGCCGCGCAGCGCGCAGGCGAGCAGGACGCCGCCGAGCGCGCCGGCGACGCCGGCGATCGGGGCGACGATCGCCGCGGCGGGCAGGATGTTCTCCGTCCACGGGACGGGCATCCAAACGTGCGACCAGCCCCACTCGGCGAGAAAGCCGACGGTGCCCACGAGGAGGCCGCAAACGACCCCAAGGCGCACGGGCCGCCCGCGGCCCAGGAAGACGGCGGCGAGCTCGATGCACACCGCCTCCGCCAGGTAGATCGGGAAGTAGGGCGTGGACTGGCCGAGGATGCCGGCGACGATCAGCGCGATGACCGTGCGGCTCACGAGGTAGAAGGCCAGGGCGTAGAGCGCGCCGCCGCGCCCGAGCCAGATGCGCGCGAACACGAGAGCGAAGCCCGAGGCGAACGCCAGCAGGATCGGCTCGAAGATCAGCCGAAACTGCGGCACGCCGAAGTCGAACTCGGCCTGGAAGACCGTGAGGCCGATCAGGAGGCCGCCGGCAAGGCCGACTTGGCGCAGCTTCTGGAGCACCGGCGGGTGCCCGCCGCCGCCGCTTCGGCGCCGCTCGGCCGTGCCCTCCACGATCAGGATCGACATGCCGACGAGGGTCATCACCGCGCCGCCGATCAGCATCAGGTGGGTCGGTCCCCAGAGCGTCACGTCCTGCCCGAACAGACGGTGCCACAGGTCGTCGAGCGGGAAGCCGATGAGCGCGAACGCCGCGGTGATGAGCATCAGCAGGCCACCGACCGGCGCGTACCAGTTGCCGGCGATGCGGACCGCGGCCGGGCCGGGGCGCTCGCCGTTGCGGGGGAGGGAGATCGCGAGGTAGCCGGAGGCGAAGATCCCGAAGAGGCCGATCAGGATGAAGTAGTGCGCCGGGTTGGCGAGCGGGCCCGGGTCGCGACCCTGGTCGATGTGGATCGAGACGTCCCAGTACACGCCGAACAGCGCGGCCAGCAGCGAGGCGCCGGAGATCCCGAGGGGCAGCGCGGCCCACCCGGGGATGCCGCCGAGGCCCTCGGCGGTGTCCGCGGCGCGCTGCAGAATGTCGGTGCGGCCGCGGCGGTGGAGGTTGACCACGTGCGCGAGAAGCGCGGTGCCGCCGCCGGCGATGGCCGTGGCCAGGATCACCTGGCCGATGGCCGCCCCGCCGGCGGGCGGGGCGCTGGAGGTCGTGGTGGCAAGCTGAGCGAGACCTTGGACGAGATCGGTCATATCGCGATGTTACACAGATCGATGGCACAGTTACACGTGTATCGTTTGGTCCCGTGACCGACGTCACGGACAAGCCCAGGATGGGCGCCGAGGACGGCCTCACCATCGACGCGCTCGCCCAGCGGACCGGCATGACGGTCCGCAACATCCGGGCGTACCAGTCGCGCGGCCTGCTGCCGCCGCCCGAGGTCAGAGGGCGCACCGGCTACTACGGCGAGGAGCACCGCACGCGGATCGAGCTGATCCGCGAGCTCCAGGCCGAGGGTTTCAACCTCGAGGCGATCCGGCGGCTGATCGACGCCGGCGGTTCGAGCGCCGACGTCCTGCGCTTCACCCGGGCGGTCCAGGAGCCGTTCGAGGACGAGGAGCCGCAGCTCCTGACGGCCGCGGACCTCGCGGCCACCGTGCGCACGGAGGAGGACCCGGAGCTCCTCGCCCGGGCGCTGAAGCTCGGCCTCGTCCGTGAGGTGGGGGAGGACAGCTACGAGCTCCGCAGCCCCAGGCTCGCGGCGGCCGGCGCGCAGCTTGCCGACCTCGGCGTGCCGCCCGAGGCGACCCTGGCGGCCCTGGCCAAGCTGCGCCGCCATGCGGACGGCGTCGCCCGCACCTTCGTCGACCTCTTCATCGAGCAGGTCTGGAAGCCGTTCGACGACGCCGGCCGCCCGCCGGAGCGCTGGCCGGAGATCGTGGACGCCATCGAGCGTCTGCGCCCCCTGGCGGGGGAGGCGCTGCTCGCGGTGTTCAAGCTCGCGATGACCGACGCGGTCGACAAGGCCTTCGGCCGCGAGATCGAGCGCGCGGCCCGCGAGCCGGAGTCGCGCTCCTCGGGCCGCCGGCGCCGCCGGCGCTAACCCAGACGGTGTCAGGCACCCTTAATTAAGGGTGCCTGACACCGAGCTCGTAGAGCTCGCCGTACTTCGTCTCGAGGTGGGTGAGCAGCGGGCCGAAGTCGAGCCCGCCGCCGATCGCGCGGTCGATCGTCTCCAGGGGCTCGAAGCGCCCCGCGAGCGAGTAGAGGCGCTCGCCGAGCCAGGCTCGAAGCGGCTCGAGCTCGAGGGCCTCCAGCTGGGCGTCGAGGTCGGGGAGCTCCGCCGTCGCGGCGTTCCAGAGCTGCGCGGCGATGATGTTGCCCAGGGAGTAGGTCGGGAAGTAGCCGAAGCCCCCGCCGTACCAGTGGACGTCCTGGAGCACGCCTTTGGCGTCGCTTGGCACGTCGAGCCCCAGGTACTCCCGGTAGCGGGCGTTCCAGGCCTCGGGAAGGTCCTCGAGGTCGAGCTTCTCCTCGAAGAGCGCGACCTCGAGCTCGAAGCGGATCGCGATGTGGAGGTTGTAGGTCACCTCGTCGGCCTCGACCCGGATCAGCGAGGGCTCCACGGCGTTGGCCGCGCGATACAGGGTCTCGCCGTCGATGTCCGCGAACGCCTCCGGGAAGTGCTCGGCGAGCACCGGCTGGAGCCCGCGCAGGAACGGCCGGCTGCGCCCGACCCAGTTCTCCCAGAGGCGGCTCTGGGACTCGTGCAGACCGAGCGAGTGCGGCTCGCCGATCGGGGTGCGCCGCAGGGAGTCGGGCATCCCGCTCTCGTAGATGCCGTGGCCCGCCTCGTGGACGATCGCCCAGATCGTCGTGCCGACGTAGCCGGGCTCGTAGCGGGTCGTCAGGCGCACGTCGCTCGGCGCCAGCGCGCCCGCGAACGGGTGCGCGGTCTCGTCGAGGCGCCAGCCGCCGTCGCGCAGCGGCATGAGCTCGCAGAGCGCCTCGCCCAGGCGACGCTGGCGGTCAAGGCCGAAGTCCCCGTGCAGGCAGGACTGGTCCACGATGGCGCTCGAGGTGCCGATGCGCTCCACGAGGGGCGTGGTGCCCTCGCGCAGGCCGGTGAGCACCGGGCCCACCTGCGCCACCGTGAGCCCCGGCTCGAAGTCGTCGAGCAGGACGTCGTAGGGGTGCTCGAAGTCCTCGAAGCAGGCGATGAGACGCCGCTTCAGCTCCAGCAGCGCCCGCAGGTGGGGGAGCATCTCCTCGAAGCCGGAGTTTGCTGCACGGACCTCCTCCCAGGCGCTCTCCGCCCGCGACGCGGCGGCGGCGAGCGCGGTGGCCAGCTCGGTTGGAACGCGCTTTGCCTTGCGCCAGTCGCGCAGCGCGAGCCGCACGGTGCTCGCCTCGTCGGAGTCGTACGGCTGCTCGGTGCCCCAGTCCTCGAGGCCCTCAAGAAGCCGGCCGAGGTCGTCGGCGACCATCCGCTCGTGGATGACCCCGGCGAGGGTCGCCAGCTGCTCGGCCCGCGGCTCGGCGCCCCCGCGGGGCATCTTCGTCCGCGAGTCCCAGAACAGCAGCGAGGCCGCGCGGTTGAGATCAGCGATCTCGCCCAGCCGGCCGCTGAGGTCCTCGTAGCGGGCGGCGCTCACGCGGTGGCCGCCGGGTGCCCGCCCAGCGCGGAGTCCTCGACGTGCATCTGGAAGCCGTTGTTGCGGATGGCCGCCAGCACCCGCTCGCCGTGCTCGCGCCCGTCGGTCTGCAATACCAGCCGGATGACCGTCTCGCGGATGTGGAGGTCGAGCCCCTCGCGCAGGTGGGTCACGTCGAGCACGTTGGCCCCCTCCTCGGCGACGCAGCGCAGGAGCCCGGCCAGGGCTCCGGGGCGGTCCGGGACCACCGTGACGAGAACCATGCGCCGGCCCGCGGCGGTCTCGCCCAGGCGGATGCACTCGGCCAGGCGCGACGCGTCGACGTTGCCTCCCGAGAGCACCGCGCACGTCTCGCCCTCGGCCGGCGGGTCCACCTTGCCGTGGAAAATCGCCGCGACCGCCACGGCCCCGGCGCCCTCGACCACGAGCTTGGAGCGCTCCAGGAGCAGGACCATCGCCTGCGCGACCTCGTCGTCGGAGACCGTCACCACCTCGTCCACGTACTCCGCCACGAGCGGCAGCGTCAGCTCGCCGGGCTGCTTGACGGCGATGCCGTCGCAGATCGTGTTCGCCCCACGCGCCCCGAGCGGGCGGTGAGCCTCGAGCGACCGTGGGTAGGGCGCGCAGGCCTCGGCCTGAACCCCCACGACGCGGGTGCCCGGCAGGCGGTCGGCCACGGCGATCCCGATCCCCGCCGCCAGCCCGCCGCCGCCGATCGGGACGACGATCAGCTTCGTGGCCGGCGCCTGCTCCGCGATCTCGAGGCCGAGGGTCCCCTGGCCGGCGACCACGTCGCGGTCGTCGAAGGCATGGATGAACGCGGTGCCCGTCTCCTCGGCGTAGGCGAAGGCCGCGGCGTGCGCTTCGTCGTAGCCCCCGTCGACCAGCCGGACGTTGCCGCCGTGCTCGCGAACCGCGGCCACCTTCGCGAGCGGCGCGGAAACCGGCATGAAGAGCTCCGCCTGCGCACCGTGGCGCCCGGCGGCCACCGTCACCGCCTGCGCGTGGTTGCCCGCGCTCGCGGCGCACACGCCGGACGCGAGTCCCTCGGCTCCCAGCGCCCCGATGGCGTTCGCCGCGCCGCGGATCTTGAACGAGCCGGTGCGCTGGAGGCACTCGGCCTTCAGGGACACCGGAGCGCCGAAGCGCCGCGAGAGCTCGCCCGAGGAAAAGACCGGTGTGCGCCTCAGGAGCTGGCCGTTGTTCGCGGCCGCACGCTCGATGTCCTCGATGCCGATCCGCGGGGCGTCTGAAGCGCGTTCAGCCACGTCTGCACCGTAGCCCAACCGGCAACCCAGCCCGGCGAATCGCGATCAAAGCAGGCGCTCGACCAGGCTTCTGAAGCCGGCCTTTGCCTCGTCGAGCGTGAGGCCGCGGATCTGGCGGGTGTAGATGAAGAAGTCGGCCGACAGCGAGCCGAGCAGGACGTCGGCGATGTACTCGGCGCTCTCCGGCGGCACCGCCTCGCACAGCACGACATAGAGGTGCGCCCGGTGGGCCGCGTAGACGGGGTGTTGGTAGCGGGCGAACGGGGAGCCCGACTCCGCGGCGAGCATCAGCTGCTGATGGGTCTCCATGCGGTCGAGGAGCCCCTCGCCGAACGCGACGATGCGCTCCACCGGCGGGGCGCCCGGGCCAAGCGGTGGCTCGCCGCGCAACAGGTTGTCCTGGAAGGCGCGCTCGGACTCGTCGAGCACGGCTCGCGCGAGGCCCGCCCGGTCGCCGAAGCGGCGGAAGAGCGTGCCCTTCCCGACGCCCGCCGCGGCCGCGACGTCGTCCATGGAGACGCACTCGATGCCGCGCTCGGCGAACAGCCGAGCCGCCGCGCAGAGCACCTTCTCGCGGTTGCGCGCGGCGTCCGCGCGCTCGCGCAACTCGACACCCGCCTGCTTGAGCTCCTCCATGTCGACAGTCTCGATCATCGCGTCTTCCATTGTATCTGGACTACGGTCCGGTTCTGTGCTAGGCTTCACCCAACAAGCGGACTACGGTCCGGAATCTGCAAAGGAGAACTCATGACCACCGCTCAGGCACACCGGACGATTCCCGTCGGAAGCTGGACCTCGGACCGCACCCATTCGAGCGCGACCTTCGAGGTCGGCCACAACGGCGTCGCGACGTTCACCGGCAAGGTGAAGGACTTCGCCGCAACCCTCGAGGCCGGCGACGGCACGTTCGACCTCAAGGGCAGCGCCCGGGTCGACAGCCTCGACATCGACGAGGAGAACCTGAGGGCGCATCTGCTCTCGCCGGAGTTCTTCGACGTCGAGCGGCACCCGGAGATCCGCTTCGGCGCCGACGAGATCGACGATTCGGGCGAGCGGCTCCTCGTCCGCGGCGAGCTCAAGATCAAGGGCAACGCGAAGCGCGTGGAGGCCACGGCCGAGGTGGGCGAGCCCATCACGGGCCTCGCCGGCCGGGAGGTCGTGAACCTCGACATCGAGACCGTCATCGACCGCACCGAGTTCGGCCTCACCTGGAACGCCGACCTGCCGGGCGGCGGCAAGGCCCTGGCCGACGACGTTCGGCTCGTCGTCCACCTCGAGCTCGTCCGCGAGGAGGGCTAGCCATGAAGGTCCTCGGCCTGTCGGGAGGCCTGCGACGCGACTCTCACAACGCCAGGCTTCTCGACATCGCCGGGGGGCTTCTGCCCGCCGGCGCCGAGCTCGAGGTCGACGAGGGGCTCCGCTTGGTGGAGCCCTACGACGCCGACCTCGACAACGACATCGCGCCCGGCGGCGCCACGCGCTTTCGCCGGGCGCTCGGCGATGCCGACGCCCTGCTGATCGCCACCCCCGAGTACAACTCCTCCGTTCCGGGAGCGCTGAAGAACGCGCTCGACTGGGCCTCCCGGCCGCTGGGCTCCAGCGCTCTGACGGGGCTGCCCGTTGCCGTGATCGGCGCCAGCACGGGGCGGTTCGGTGCGGTCTGGGCGCAGGCCGAGCTGCGGAAGATCCTCGCCGCCAGCGGCGCCCGCGTCGTCGACGGCGAGCTGGCCGTCGGCCGTGCCGCGGAGGCCATCGGCGAGCGCGGCCTCAGCGATCCCGAGCTCGCCGAGCGCCTGCGGGTCCTGCTCGGCCTGCTCGTCGCCGAGGCGGCCCCACGCGTCGAGATCGCCGCCTGAGCGGGCCCAGGCTCCTACAAACGTCCACTCGGACGGCATCGAGGTGGCGCTTTGCCCCGCGGGGCCGATCAAACGGGTGGTCACCACGCGTGGCTCAACTACACCCCGGGGGCGAGAAAGCCCTCAGGGGCACCTCCCATGCGAAGCGAGGCGCCGGGCGGGCGCCTCGCTTCTTTTATGTGCCTTGGGGGCCTGACCCCCGTTCAACATTCCGGCGCATGCGAACCCCGCCTACCGCGATCGTGAACGCGCCGCCGAGCGCCACGAACGGCCCGTAGCGCGTCTCCACCGCGTGGATGCCGAAGATCTGGTCAGGGGTGTTGAAGATCAGCACGGCGACGAGCACCCCACACCAGGCGCCGGCGACGATCATCACGCCGCCGGCGCTCATCGGCCGCGGCAGCCGGTAGCCGCGCGCCGTGATCACCGCGAGGTAGAGGGCCGACCCGGCCGTGAGGAGGAGGGCGAGCATGGCCGGGCCGAACGCATCGAATCCCGACTCCGAGATCACCTGGAAGAGCTGCAGATCCACCCCGTACCAGGGGAACACCAGGCTCCCGAAGACCACGATCGCACCGATCGCCGCGAGCCTCACCCCGGGCGCGCTCCAGTGCGAGTGCCGGCGCGCGCGGGGCGCGGGCTGCTCAGTCGATGGGCTCGCGTCCATCGAAACCCGCGTCGAGGTCGTGCCAGTACTCGATGCTCTCCTCGCCGGACTCCCAGCAGAGGTAGACCTCGCGGCCGTCGCGCAGCGAGGGGAAGTCGATGAGCCCGCGGTCCAGGTCGCGGAGCACGATCCCGGCCGCGCCGATCTCGCCGAGCAGCCTCCGGACCTCCCGGAAGCCCTCGCCGACCGTCCGGCCATGCTCGCCTCCGCCGTTCTCGTGCGCCGCCTCGGTGAGCGCCTCGTGAGCCTCGCGGTCGCCGAGCCGATCGCGGGCCGCTCGCAGCTCCTCGATCCGCGGGCGCACCCAGTCGAGGGCCGCGTTGGCCTCCTCGAGGGTGAAGTGGCGCTCGTGGATCACCTGGTCAGCGCGGCGGCGGTGATCGTCCGGATCACGGCCGCAGTCTGGTCGGGTCGGGTGACGATTCCATCGTCGACGGTCTCGACGCGGGCGCCGGGCAGGACCGTCTCGATCAGCTTCCGGTAGTCCTCCCCGCGCGGGAACCAGGGCCCGCCGACTGACGGCGCCGAGAGGAACCACAGCCTGTCGGCCGCTCGCTTGGCGTAGCTCTCGGAATCACGGTCCGCCACCCAGGCGCGCAGCCGCGCGACCGCGGACTCCGCCGGCGAGTGCGCCTCCTGGGAGCGCACGCGCGCGCGGACGTCGTCCTCCTCGGTCAGCTGCTGGTTGGCCGTGGTCACCATCGTGCGCAGCGCTGCCCGGTAGTCGTTCTCGGCCATCTCCATGAAGGCCTCGACCACAGGCCGCGAGGAGATCAGCGAGTCGGACTGGTCGAGGGACTCCGCGGTCATCGGAGCACCGCCGATCGTGACCACCGCCTCCACCAGCTCCGGCCGTTCCGCGGCGACCCGGACGGCGCGGTTGCAGCCGTCGGCGATGGCGACGATGACCGCGGACCCGCCGGCGGACTCGGTCACGGCCGCGAGATCCGCCGCGGCGGTCTCCAGGTCGTAGGGGCCGCTCCTCGTGGACTCGCCAGTGCCGCGGTCGTCGAAGCGCACCACGCGATGATCGGTCTCGAGCTCGTGCGTGAGTGGCTCGAAGACGTCGGGCGGCATCGACCAGTAGGCCGCGAGGACGACCAGGGGTCCCTCACCGCGCTCCTCGACGTGGAGCGTCACGCCGTCATCCAGCCTGAGAGCCGACACGGCGCGAAGCTTATGACTCGTCTGCTGCCGGTTCCGTTTCGCCGCGCCGCCCGATGCGCCCGATCCGGTTCGCGGAGCGCCGCAACGGGTGGAGGGTCCGGCCGATCTCACCGAGTGGCTCGCCCATGTCGTCCACGCTCTCGCGCAGGCCGTCGACCTGGCCGTTCAGCCGCTCGACCGCGCCGCGCATCCGGGTGACCTCGGAGTCCATCGAGGTGACCCGGTCCTCGATCGCGGTGAGGATCCGTGCGAGCTCGGGGAGCACGCGCATCCCGTCCGCGATGCGGCGGATGTCGTCGAGTGCCGTCGCCAGCGTCCGCTGCAGGGCGAGCACCGAGCCGATTGCCGGCAGGCCCTTCGGAAACCCCTGCGTCTGCCCCTCACCACCCAAGGTGGGGCGAGTCTAGCCCGCGCTACGTGCGAGGTGGGCCAGGTGCTTCACGCCGAGCTCCTCCGCGGACTGCGCGGCGCTGCCCAGGGCCTCACGGGCGGCCTCCGGGTCCTCATCGAGGAGGCGCCAGCCGCGCAGGTACTCGCAGCGCGCGGCGTCGAGCGGTCGCCCGAGCTCGAGCCACGCGTCGCGCGCCTCGGCGAGCGCCGCGGCCGCGGCCTGCGGATCCGGGTCGGTCATGCCCTTCGCGTTGAGCGCCGCGGCCTTGCCCACCGGGTAGCGGAGGCGGCCGGCGAGCCGCTCCGCCTCGTCCGCCGCCTCGGCGGCGGCCTCGGGCCTGCCGGAGAGCGCGAGCACGACGGCGCGGGCCGAGATCGCCTCGATCGACTGGGCGACGAGGCCGGCGCGCTCGCAGAGGTCCAGGGCCCGCACCAGCGAGTCCTCGGCGGCCGTGTGGTCGTTGCGCTGCCGCTGGGTCGCGGCGAGCGCGAAGAGCGCCTGGAACGCCACCTCGGACCGGCCGACCTGCTCGGCGAGCTCGGCGGCCTGGCGAAGCGACTCCTCGGCGGCGTCGAGATCCCCCTCGCGCCACCGCAGCCAGCCGCGCATCAGGTACGGGAAGCAGAGCTTGCCGGTGAGCCCCTCGCGCTCGGCGAGGTCGCCGGACGCGTGCGTCTCCCGCTCGACCTCGGCCCAGTCGCCCCGGTGAACCGCAAGCTGGCCGAGGTTGCCGTGGAGCTCCACCTGGCTCGGAAGGTCGCCGGTGCGCTCGGCCAGCGCCAGCGCGTCGCGGTAGGCGTCCGCCGCGCCCGCGTAGTCGGCCTCGGAGACCTCGCGGTGGTAGCCCAGGGTGAGGAGCGCCCGCACGGCCTCGCCCGGATCCGAGCCGCGCGCCAGCTCGACCGAGCGCTCCAGGTTCTCGCGAGCCCGCTCCGTGTCGCCGATGCGCCCGAACACGCGCCCGAAGATCCCGTGGGCCCGGCTCGCGGCCGCCGCCTCGTCGAGGCGCTCCGCCAGGCGCAGCGCCTTCTCGGACGCGTAGATCGCCAGCATGTTGTCGCCGGTGTGCATGTAGAGCGAAGCCGCTTCCTCGTAGAGGCGGACGAGCTCCAGGCACGGCGGGCCGTCCTTCAGGAGGTCGATGCCCCGCTGGTAGTGCTCGATGGAGCCCTCGCGGTCGCCCTTGTGCCAGAGCGCCGCCCCGATCTTGCGGTGCAGGTCGCCCACCCGAGCCAGGTCTTCCTCGCGCCGGTTGTACTCGAGGCAGTGCTCCCAGAGCTCCGTGGCGCGGTCGACGCGGCCGAGACGCAGGGCGACGTCCCCGAGCTCCTCGGCGATCTCGACGCGCGCCTTCGCGTCGAGGCCGCGCCGCAGCGACAGCGCCATCTCGTAGTGGCCGACCGCCTCGAGATTCGAGTAGAGCGACGCCGCCAGGGACCCTGCCGTCTTCAGCGAGTCGATCGCGTTCTTCGAAATCTCCGACAGCTCCTCCTCGGGAAGGTCGGCGTCCTCTCCCAGGACCGCGGCTCGGCCGTAGTGCTCGGCCACCATGCCCGCGACGCCCTCGGAGCGGTCGGCGGCGCGCGCCTCGATGAACGACCCGACCGCCGCGTGCTCGCGGGCGCGTACCGCCTTCGTGAGGGTCGAGTACGCGACGTCGCGGATGAGCACGTGCTTGAAGGCGTACTCCCGCTCACCGGCGAGACGGCTGCCCGCGGTGGGGGCGACCAGCCCCTTCTCCTCCAGCGACGCGATCGCCGGAGCAAGGTCGATGCCCTCGTCGGCGGCGAGCCGGGCCAGCGAGCCCTCCCAGAAGATCTGGCCGACGACGGCCGCGTGCTGCACGATCCGCCGCTCCGGCGCGCTCAGCGCGTCCAGGCGGGCGGCAAGCACGGCATGCACCGTCTCGGGCAGCGCCTCGTGGCCGGCGGTGCCCTCCTCCACGAGGCGGTTGACCATCTCCTCGGCGAACAGCGGGTTGCCGCCGGAGCGTTCGGCGATCTCGGCCACCAGGGAGGCGCGGTTGCCGTTCAGGAACTCCGCGTCCCCGAGCAGCTTGCCCACGAGGTTCCGCACGTCGGCGCCGGCGAGCGGCTCGATGGAGAGGTTGGTGGCGTTGAGTCGTGCCCCGCCCCAGTCGGGCCGGCGGTCCAGAAGCTCGTCCCGGGCGAGGCAGACAACCAGGGCCGGGCCGCGCACCCAGCGGGCGAGGTACTCGATCAGGTCGAGCATGCCCTCGTCGGCCCAGTGGATGTCCTCGATCGCAAGGACCAGGGGCCGCTTGCGCGACGCCGCCTCGATCACGGAGCGCACGGCCCAGAAGAGGCGGTCGCGAATCTGCTGCGGGTCGTCGCTGTCCGGGGTCAGCTCGTCCGGCGGCTCGATGCCGAGCGGCCGTGCCATCGCCGCGGCGACGCGATCCGCCGGCTCGCCGGTCTCCTCGTCGGAGACGAGCATGCCCACGCCGCGAGCCAGCTTGCCCCAGGCGGCGAGCGAGTCGTCCGTGTCGGCGATCTCGAACTGGCCGCGGACGATCTCCGTGAGCGCCCAGTAGGCCAGGCCCGACCCGTACGCCGGGCACCGGCCGACCCTGACGACCGGGTGGCTGGGGTGCTCGCTCGCGTTGTCCGCCAGCTCGCGAAGTAGGCGCGACTTGCCGACTCCCGCCTGCCCGATGACGGTGACCAGGTGCGGGCGCTCCTCGCGGATCGAGCGCTCGAGAAGCGACTCCAGGAGCGCCGCCTCGTCCCGGCGCCCGACGAGGTAGGCGGAGCCGCCGCCGGGCCGCGCCGTCGGGCCGCTCACGATGATCCTGTCGGCCTCCCAGGCCGAAACCGGCTCCGACTTGCCCTTGAGCGTGAGCGGCTCGAGCTCGCGGTACTCGATGGCGCGCCGGGTCAGGCGCCAGGTCGTCTCGCCAACCGTCACGCTGCCGGGACGGGCGGCCGCCTGAAGGCGCGCGGCGACGTTGACCGCGTCGCCGATCACCGTGTACCCGGAGCCGAGCTGGCCGGCCAGGACCTCGCCTGAGTTGATGCCGACGCGCAGGGCGAAGCTCGCCTCTGTGGTCCGCGCGATCCGGGTGTTGATCTCGTCCATCGCCGCCTGCATCGCCAGGCCGGCGCGGACCGCCCGCTCGGGATCGTCCTCGTGCGCCACCGGGGCCCCGAAGACGGCCATGACGTTGTCTCCGATGTACTTGTCGATCGTGCCGCCGTAGCGGCTCACCTCGGTGCCGAGGCGCCGCAGCGCCCCCTCGACCATCGACTTCACCGCCTCCGGGTCCATCCGCTCGGCGACGGCCGTGTATCCGGAGAGGTCCGCGAAGAGCACGGTCGCCTTCCGGCGCTCCTCCGGGGGCGACGCGGGCGCCGGGGCGGGAGGCGCGGGCTCGGCTGCCTTGTCGCCGAGCGGCGCGCCGCACTCCATGCAGAACTTCGCGCCCGGCGGGTTCTCCGCTCCGCACGAGGGGCAGCCGGCCGCGAGGCCGGCGCCGCATTCGATGCAGAACCGGGCACGCGCCGGGTTCTCGGCGCCGCAACCACCGCACACTCGCCCTTCCACGTGCCAAACGATACGTGGCGCGTGCGTCCGTCCGTGTGAGTTGGGGCACATATGCACGGCGCCGCGCGAATCGAGCTGCCGTCTTCAGGATCGTCCGCTATTTTCCGGCGCCCGCAAGCAACCCCAGGAGAGACCAGCTTGAGAAGCCGCGCCGCGCGCACCGCCGTCCTCGTCCTTGCCCTGCTCGTCCCGCTCGCCCTCGCGGCCTGCGGAAGCAGCAGCGACAGCAGCTCCAGCGAGGATCCGCAGACCGTCCTCAACGAGACCTTCAACAACGACCAGCAGGTTCACAGCGGCAACCTGGACCTGAACCTCTCCGTTGACGCCACCGGAACCCAGTCCGCCAACTTCACGGCATCGGTCAGCGGGCCCTTCGAGACCGACCCGAGCAACACGAGCGCGCTGCCGCAGCTCGACCTCACCGCCAAGGTCAACGGCTCCGGCGCCGGACAGAGCGTCAACTTCGAGGGCGGCGTCACCGCCACGAACGACGCGGCCTACATCACCTACAAGAACCAGGCCTACGCGGTGCCGTCCGCCACGTTCCAGCAGTTCAAGACCGCCTACGAGCAGCAGACGCAGGCCGCCCAGGGCTCCAGCTCCGGGAACGCGTCCTCGGTCCTGAAGCGGCTCGGCATCGACCCGTCGACCTGGCTCACCAACGTCACCAACGAGGGCACGACCGACGTCAACGGCGAGTCGACGATCCACATCTCCGGCGACGCGGACGTCCAGAAGATCCTGAGCGACTTCGCGAAGGCCGCTCAGAACGTCCCGGGAGCCGCGGCGCAGGGGATCGACCCGAGCCAGCTCTCACAGGTGTCCCAGTTCATCAAGGACGCCCACATCGACATCTACTCGGGCGCGGACGACCACCTCCTCCGCAAGCTCGACGTCTCACTGGACATCCAGCCGCCGGCGGCGGCCGCCCAGGGCGTCTCCGACGTCAAGATCGATCTCTCGATCGGCGTCTCCGACGTCAACCAGTCCCAGACGATCAGCGCGCCCTCGAACACGAAGCCGCTCTCCGACCTGCAGCAGCAGCTCGGCGGCATCGGGATCCTCGGCGGGCTGAGCGGCTCGTCCGGCTCGTCGTCGGGCTCCTCGTCGCTGCCCTCGGGCGGAGCCTCCTCGGCCGCCCAGCAGAAGTTCGCCCAGTGCGTGGCCCAGCAGGAGGCGTCCGGCAACGCCGCCGCGGCCAACAAGTGCCTCGCGTTGCTTAAGTAGCGCGCTGACCCGGGGCGGGGCCGACCGGGAGGCTCCGCCCGTAAACCGCCGGGATTGACCTCTAAGGTGCTCGCGACGTGCGGTCCCGGCTGAACAGGTCGTTCTTCCTCGGCCCGGGCTGGCCGTACGCACTCGTTCCGTTCATCCCCCTCGCGATCGTGCTCTCGCTCGCCGGGGCCAGCGACGTCGCGGTGTTCTTCACCGCGGCGCTCGGGATCATCCCGACGGCGTCGCTGATGAGCACCGCCACCGAGGAGCTCGCCGCCCGCAGCGGGCCGGGGATCGGGGGCCTCCTGAACGTCACGTTCGGCAACGCGCCGGAGCTGATCATCGCCCTCTTCGCGCTAGGGCGGGGGCTCCACGAGGTCGTCAAGGCGACGCTGGTGGGCTCGGTGATGGGCAACGTCCTGCTCGTGATGGGAGCGTCGATGCTGGTCGGCGGCATCGGCCGCGAGAAGCAGACCTTCGACCGCACGGCCGCCAACGTCCAGACGACGCTGCTGCTGCTCGCCGCCGCGGCCGCCGTGATGCCGGCGGCGTTCCAGCTCGTCGGGGGCGGCGCGCTGCCGCTGCCGGGCGACCAGAGGGTGGACTTCGGCGGAACGATCGAGCACCTCTCGGTGGCGATCTCGCTGGTGCTGATCGCGACCTACGTCATCGGCCTGTTCTTCTCCCTCAGGACGCACCGAGAGCTCTTCAACCCGCCGGACGAGGTCGAGGCGGATGAGCAGGAGTTCGGCTGGAGCGTGCGCACCTCGGTGTTGATGCTCGCCATCGCGGGCGTTGCCGTCGCGGTCATGTCCGAGGTGCTCGTCCACTCGATCGTGGCGGCGTCACACAGCATCGGGCTCTCGGAGTTCTTCATCGGCGCGGTCGTCGTCGCGATCGTCGGCAACGCCGCCGAGCACTGGGTGGCGGTTGTGGTGGCGCGGAAGGACAAGATGGACCTCTCGATCAACATCGCGATCGGCTCGAGCGCCCAGATCGGGCTCTTCGTCGCGCCCCTCCTGGTGCTGGCGTCGCTCGTGATCGGGCCCGGCCCGATGCCGTTCGTGCTGAACGGCCTCGAGGTCGCCGCGATGCTCTTCGCCGCGCTGATCGCCAACTACGTGGCGAGCGAGGGCGAGTCCACCTGGTTCGAGGGCGTCCAGCTCCTCGCGATCTACGTCCTGATCGCCCTGGTCTTCGGCTTCGCCTAGGTTCCGCGGGTCAAAGCTCGCTCTCGGCGACGGCGTGATCTGAGTCGCCGAGCAGCGTGAAGCCGAGGGCGTAGTTGTCCGCGAACTTCTCGATCGCCGTCACCGGGTCCGGCGAGACCCGGGCGCCGGCTCTCCCGCCGCCAAACCGCTCACTCCGCTTCCGCCCAGAAATCGCCCTCCGTCATCTCGGTCTGGTCCTCGGCGCCCTCGACGCGGACGGAGCAGATCACCATCTCCGCCTCGTCGTCCGAGTCGTTGTGGACCGAACGGAACGCGTCGCTCGCCACCCGGACAGCCGTATGCGGGCCGACCTCGAAGACGTCGTCGCCGACCTTGAACGTGAGGGTGCCGCGGATCACGAGGTAGATCTCCTCCTGGTCGGCGTGGCGGTGGCCGTACGAGCCGCGCCCGCCGGTGCCGGGTGGCATCGCCCGCCAGGTGATCGCGACCTGCTCGGCGTCGGCGGCCTGCGTGTAGAAGCGCATCTCGCCGAACCCCGGGTACTCCTTCATCGCGTCGAAGGCGTCCTCGCGTGTGACGACCGTGTAGCTCACTCGACGGGGTGCTCGTGGCCGACGGGATCCTCGTGGCCGACGGGATCCTCGCGGCCGGGGTCCTGCCCCTCCTCGCCCTCGTCGTACTCCTCGTCGCCCTGCTCGAGCGCGGTCTCGGAAACCGAGTCGCGCGTCCCCGGGTGGTAGGCCGTCTGGAACTCCTGGAGCGTGGTGTCCAGGGCGTCCTCGTCGACCGGCACCTCGTCGGAGATCCGCACCCAGTCCGCGCCCTCGTACTGCTCCATGTTGAAGATCTCCTGGTCGAGCGAGGGCGAGTCGTCGACGATGACGACGACCTCGGTCTGCGGGTTGAAGTACGTCCCGGGGCGGACGAGGAGCTCCTCGACCTCGACGACGTGGCTGTCGGTTTCACCGGTCATTGGACGTGATCCTATTCTCGCGGATGCGCGGCCGACGCCGCCTACTGGCCAAGGTTCTCGAGGTCGCGCAGCTGGCGTTCGATCTCGGCCTCGACGTCGAGTGGCTCCTTGCCGGCACGGACGCGCCGGTGGTTGCGCGCGATGACGAGGTCGCGCACCTCGGCGCGCAGCGCGGGATCCTGCCCGAGGTCGGGCTTCGTGTCGTCGAGGAGGCGCTCGAGCTCGGCGTCGATGTCGACCGGTACCTGCCCGCGTGCCGTCTGGCGGTACGCCTTGGCCTCCAGCATCTGGCGGATCTCGGCCCTGCGGGCCGCCGGCGTGATGGGGAGGGGGTCGCTGTTCTCCGCGGCCGCCGGGTCCCGGTCCATCGCGAACGGGCCCTTTCCGATCTCGTCGAAAGCACCGCGAGCCCCGAGCGCGAAGCTCAGGAGGCCGATCGGGATCGTCACGAAGACGATGATCAGGATCACGTCGCCGTTCGAGAGGGCAAGAACGGGCATTTGCCTAGGTTAAGCGCTCGCCGAACGTGACTCCGGCCGTCGAGGGCTTCGCTATCCTTTGCCTTGATTGACTGATCAGTCAATCAGCCCGAAAGCCTGAATTCGAAGTCTTAAGGAGCACCTAGAGCAGTGGTTGATTTCACCCTGACCGACGAGCAGAAGGACCTCCGCGAGCTGGCGCACAACTTCGCCGAGAAGGAGATCCGCAAGGTCGCCTGGGAGTACGACAAGGAGGGCACCTGGCCAGCCGACATCATCCAGAAGGCCTGGGACGTGGGGCTCATGAACACCCACACCCCGGAGGCCTACGGCGGCCCGGGCCTCGACTACTTCTCCGGCTGCCTCATCGAGGAGGAGATCGGCTGGGGTTGCTCGGGGATCGGCACGAGCCTCATGGCCAACGGCCTTGCGTCCGCACCCGTCGGCCTTGGCGGGTCCGAGGAGGTCAAGAAGGAGTACCTCGGCATGCTCACCGAGGAGCCCAAGCTCGCCTCGTTCTGCCTGACCGAGCCCGACGCCGGCTCCGACGTCTCGGGGATGCGCACCACGGCCGTCAAGAAGGGCGACAAGTACGTCATCAACGGCTCCAAGTGCTTCATCACCAACGGTGGCTACGCCGATTGGTTCACCGTCTACGCCAAGACCGACAAGGACGCCGGCCACCGCGGCATCTCCGCGTTCGTCGTGCCGAAGGACGACACGGTCACGGTCGACAAGAAGGAAGACAAGATGGGCCAGCGGGCTTCGAACACCGCGACCATCACCTTCAACGAGACGGAGATCCCGGCCGGCAACCTGCTCGGCGAGGAGAACAAGGGCTTCAAGCTCGCGATGATGACCCTCGACCGCACGCGCCCCGGCGTGGCGGCGATGGCCACCGGGATCGCCCGCGCGGCGTTCGAGTTCGCCGCCGAGTACTCGAAGGAGCGCGTCCAGTTCGGCGTGCCGATCGCCATGCACCAGGCGGTCGCGTTCATGATCGCCGACATGTCGACCAAGGTCGAGGCCGCGAGGCTGCTCACCTGGCAGTCCGCCGTGCAGCTCGATCAGAACAAGCGCAACACGCTCGCCTCGTCACACGCGAAGCGCTTCGCCGCCGACACCGCGATGGAGGTCTCGGTGGACGCCGTCCAGGTCTACGGCGGCTACGGGTTCATCAAGGAGTACCCGGTCGAGAAGCTCATGCGCGACGCGAAGATCATGCAGCTGTATGAGGGCACCTCGCAGATCCAGCGCCTCGTCATCGCGAAGGAGGTCCTGATGGGTCGCAACGTCGACGCGCAGGAGCCCGAGCAGACGACGAAGGAGACCGAGGTCCAGAAAGCGCAGTCGGAGACCGCCGCGGCGGTCGCGTAGGGGCGGGCCGCCGGGCGATCAGCCCTGCGGCGCGTCGCGGTTCGGGCGGACGGCGATCATCAGCCCGACCACGTTGACGAGGATCATGCCGAGCACGATGAGGCTCGCCCAGCCGTCGATCTGCTTTACGGCCCAGTAGCCGAGGGCGATGAGCAGCGCGGTCGAGATCACGAAGTAGGTCGTGAGGCCGCGGCCGTTCTTCAGCCGCAGTCCCGTGCTGGGAACGCTCAGGTCAATGCGCTCGAGCTGGTTGCGATCGGTTACCTGCATGCCTGACATGTGCTCTCCTCGGGTGGTGATTGCGCCTGGTCTCGACGCTAATGCGCCTGGGCACGAACGTGGGTGACATCCGTCACTCGCCTATAGTCGGAAGCGATGGCGAAGGGGCGCGGCACCCGGGCTGACGCCGTCGCCAAGGCGGCGCGTGCCGCTCGCGAGCGGGGCGCGGCCCAGCCGGAACGGCGCCGCCACCGTCCCGGGGGGCGCTCGATGGACGTCTTCGGCGGTGAGATCCGCCGCCGCGACCTCTTCCCGCTCCTGGTCCTGCACCTGATCTCCGAGGAGCCGGGTTACGGCAACCAGCTGATCGAGGCGATCGAGCGGATGACCGACGGGGTCATCTCGGCCAACCCGAACACGATCTACCCATTGCTTCGCGATCTCGAGGCGAACGGGATGATCGCCGGCCGCTGGGAGCACCCCGACCGTCGCAGCCGCCGCTACTACTCGATCACCGCAAAGGGCAGAAAGGAGTACCGGCGCCTCCACGCCGAGCTCGAGCCGTTCCTCGACTCCGTGATCCGCTCGGTCTCCCTGATCAAGCGAGAGATCTACGGGGATGGCGACCGTAAGTAGCGCGGTCGCCGTGGCCGCGCCGCGCGGGGACGTCTGGCGCCTCTACTTCGATCAAGCCTCCTGGCCGCTCTGGGTCGACCAGTTCGCCGCCGTCGTCTCGGCGGTCGGCTACCCCGAGGTCGGCGGCGAGCTGGTCTGGCGCTCCGGCAAGGCCGGGCGCGGCGAGGTCCGCGAGAAGGTCATCGAGCACGTGCCCGAGAGCCGCCATGCGATCAAGTTCACGGACCCCAGCACGGAGGGGCGGTTGGTGACCGTGTTCAGCGACGACGGCGGACCGACGACGGTGTCGCTCGAGCTCGAGTACGAGCTCCTCTCCGGAGGCGTGTTCGCGGCGCTGAGCGACCTCTTCTTCGTTCGCTCGCAGATGCGCGGCTCGCTCGCTCGCTCGCTCGCCGGCCTGAGGCTGGAGCTGGGGGGGTAGCCACCGGCCCGCGGCCGGTACGCTCCGCCGCCGGAAACGCCGAAACTCTTCTGATCGGAGACTGGTTTGTTCGTATTCAAGGCCGCAGTCGTCGGGGCGGGGACGATGGGTGGCGAGATCGCCCAGGTCATCGCATCGGCCGACGTCGAGGTCGTCCTCAAGGACGTCAAGCAGGAGTTCGTGGACGCCGGGCTGGAGAAGGCCCGCTCGCTGACGAAGGCGAGCGTCGACAAGCTGGTCGCCAAGGAGAAGATCACCGAGGCCGAGGCCGAGGAGCAGCTCGAGGCGGTCATGGGCCGGATCACGGGCGCACTCGACTACTCGGGGTTCGGCGACGTCGACTTCGTGATCGAGGCGGCGCCCGAGAAGATGGAGATCAAGCAGCAGGTGTTCGCCGAGCTCGACTCCGTGACCCCGGGCCACGCGGTCCTCGCCTCCAACACGTCTTCGCTGTCGATCACCGAGATGGGGCTCGCGACACTGCGCCCGGACAAGGTCTGCGGCTTCCACTTCTTCTTCCCCGCGTCGGTGATGCCTCTGGTCGAGGTCGTCGCCGGCGAGGACACGACGGAGGAGACGCTGCAGGCGGCGTCCAACTTCGCCCAGGCGATCCGCAAGCAGCCGATCACATGCGAGGAGGTCCCGGGCTTCGTCGTCAACCGCATCCTGAACTCCGCGGTTGGCGAGGTCTGGCGCGAGCAGGAGGAGAAGGGCCTGTCGATCAAGAAGATCGACGAGGCGGTCGCCGAGGCGAAGACCGCCCCGATGGGCCCGTTCATCCTCGGCGACATGCTCGGCCTGGACACGATCGTCCACGTCGCCGAGCACCTCAACGAGTCCTACGGGGACAGCTTCTACGTCCACAAGGGCATGCAGGAGAAGGTGGCCGAGGGCAAGCTCGGCCTGAAGAGCGGGGGAGAGGGCCTCTACAAGGACGGGGAGCCGCAGGTCCCGGGCGACGCCGACCCGCCGGATGACCTTGCCGACCTGTTCACGGCAAAGGCTCTCGTCGAGAGCTGCCTGCTGATCGAGGAGGGTGTCGCGAACGTGCGCGACATCGATCTCGGGATGATGGCCGGCGCCGGCATGGATCCCCGCCGCGGGATCTTCCCGCCGCTGATGAAGGCGGACATGGACGGCCTCGACGTCGTCTTCGAGCGCCTCGAGAAGCTGGCCGCGGAACGCGGCGAGCGCTTCGAGCCGCCCGTGATCCTGCGCCGGCTGGTTGCGCAGGGCCGTCTGGGCCTGAAGTCGGGTCAGGGGTTCTATGCCTACCCGCAGCCCGACGAGGGCGAGCAGACCGACACGGTGAAGCTCGAGACCCGGGGCGGCGTTGCGATCGCATGGCTCGCGAACCCGCCGATGAACGCGATCTCCCCGCAGCTGATCGAGGACCTCGGAACGGTTTGGAAGCGCCTCGACGAGGCGGGCGACGTCCACGCGATGGTCATCTGCTCGACCGTCCCCGTCGTGTTCTCGGCCGGGGCGGACATCAAGTCGTTCACCCAGACGGACCCCGAGAAGGGCGCCGAGATCTCGGCCGGAGGCCACAACCTGCTCCGGGCACTCGGCAGCGGCCGCATCGTGACGATCGCCGCCGTCAACGCCCTCGCCTTCGGCGGCGGCTGCGAGCTGGCGATGGCCTGCGACTTCCGGATCGCCGCCGCCTCCGCCGTCTTCGGCCAGCCGGAGATCAAGCTGGGGATCATTCCCGGCTTCGGGGGCACGCAGCGGCTGCCGAAGCTCGTCGGCCCCGCGAAGGCACTGGAGATGAACCTGATCGGCGACGCGGTTTCCAGCGTCGACGCGCTCGAGCACGGGCTCGCCGATCGCGTCGTGCCCGATCACGAGCTGTTCGACACCGCGCTGATGTGGGCTCGCCGCCTCGCGGGCCAGGCCCCGGTTGCGGTCGAGCAGATCAAGCTCGTGTCCAACAAGGGCGACCTCGACGCTGGGATCGAGGCCGAGAAGGAGGGCTTCGCGAAGGCCTTCCTGTCCGAGGACGGCAAGGAGGGAATCTCCGCCTTCCTCGGCAAGCGGACACCCAAGTGGACCGGCAAATAGCCGGTGGCAGGCCGCAGGTAGAAATGGAGCGGCAGTCCGCAGTCCGCAGTCCGCAGGGCAATGCCCTCCGGCTCGCGGAGCTGATCCGCGAGTCGTCCTCGACGGTTGCCCTGACCGGGGCCGGGATCTCGGTCCCGTCCGGGATCCCGGACTTCCGCACCCCCGGGAAGGGCCTGTGGACGAAGGTCGACCCCATGAAGGTCGCCCACATCGACGCGTTCCATCGCGACACCGCCGCTTTCTGGAGCTACTACCGGCCACGCTTTGCGGACCTGGGCGACAAGCAGCCGAACCCGGCGCACGAGGCCCTCGCCCTGCTCGAGGAGCGGGGCCTGCTCGACGCGGTGATCACGCAGAACATCGACCGCCTGCACCGCAAGGCCGGGTCGCGGGAGATCGTCGAGGTCCACGGCTCGATCGCGACGTCGAGCTGCACGACGTGCGGCTCGCGTTACCCGCTCGACCAGGTGGACGCCCTGTTCGACGACGACGGCGTGGCGACCTGTCCCGGGTGCCTTGGGAAGGTGAAGCCGGACGTGGTGCTGTTCGGCGAGCTGCTGCCCGAGCATGCCATCGCGCGGGCGCAGGCCCTGTGCGCCGGCGCCGACCTGCTCGTCTGCATCGGCAGCTCACTCGAGGTGCATCCGGTCGCGGCGCTTCCCGACCTGACGCTGGCGGCGGGCGGCAAGCTCGCGATCGTGACCCGGAGCGCCACGCCATACGACCGGGAGGCTGCGGTCCGGATGGACGGCGACGTCGTCGACGACCTGACCTCCGTTCTCGGCGCTCTCGACCCGTGAGCCTGCCGGCCGCAGTTGCCTTCGACAACGACGGGCTGCTTCTCGACACCGAGTTCTTGTGGACGCTGGCCGAGCGCGAGCTCTTCGCCCGGCGCGGTGTGCAGTTCACGCACGAGCACAAGCTCCAGGTCGTGGGCGCGTCGGCGGAGGTGGCCGGCCCGATCTTTGCCCGCCTGCTCGGCGAGCCGGGTCAGGAGCAGGCCATCATGGCCGAGCTCGACGACCTGGTGATGATCGAAGCTCGGGCCGGCGGTACGCCGCTGCCCGGCGCCCGGGAGCTGGTGCGGGCGCTCGGCGAGGCGGGCATCCCGATCGCGCTGGTGTCCAACTCGCCGCCTGAGTTCGTTCGCGCGGTGATTGGGCCAACCGGTCTCGAGGCGTCGTTCGAGTTCCTTGTCACGCCCGTCGACGGCTTTCGCCCGAAGCCCGCGCCCGACCTCTACTTGGAAGCCTCGCGCCGCCTCGGGTCTTCGCCGACCGAGATGGTCGTGCTGGAGGACTCGCGGCCGGGAGTCGGGGGCGCGCTCGCCGCCGGCGCCCGGGTGATCGGCGTGCCCTCGGTCCCCGGCGTCGAGCTCGAGGGATGCGAGCTCTTGGCGGACTCCCTGGACTCCCTCGAAGTCTGGGAGGCGTTGGGCCTACCGCGCCCGTAGTGACTCTCGAAAGCCGTGGCGATCGCGGCCATCACGCCAAGGAGGACCAGGACGCCGGACGCAGCGGCGATCGTCTCGTGGTTGGTCAAGCCGGCGACGCCGAACGTCGCGAAGAGCGCCAGGAGGGCTGCCGCGTAGAGCCGCGAGTGGGGCTGCGGCCGGTCGTCGAGGTGGAGCATCGCGCGGTCGCGGGCGTCCGAGGGCACCACGAGGACGGCGAGCGCGCAGAGCGGTGCGAGCACCAGGCAGAGACCGATCACGAAGTCCGCGTCGGCAACGGAGTCATGCCAGAAGATCAGGCCGCTCGCTCCAAGGAGCAGGGCGACGGCGCCGATCAGCGCGCAGGCTTGCGCGAGGGGCGGGTCCGGGGTCGCCTGGAGGCGACGGTTCCACGTGAGTAGCAACACACCACAGGAATCGGCCTCCCCGCCCGTGGCCTTGAGTCTTCCGAGGGCCCTCGGGCCCGAAAGCAGCCCTCAGCTGAGGATCCGCCGCCTGCGGATCACCCGTTCGGCGGTTGCAAGGGTTTCTTCGACCTCGTCCGGGTCGGGCGCGGAGCGGACGGCCGCCGCGGCCGCCGCGGAGAGCGCCTCGCGTCTCGACGCCAGGTTCTCGAGGTCGGCCGCCTGTTCGGGGCCGCCGGTGCCCTCGAGCTCCACGAGGAGGACGGCAACGGCGCTGCGGAGCTCGAGCACGGCCTCGCGAGCGCGCCCGGCGTCGAGGTCGGCTCGGGCGCGAAGGAGGAACGTCTCGCAGAGGTCGACGGTTTCGCGGCCGCCGAGCACCCGGGCGACGCGCTCCTGCGGCTGCAGCGACTCCGCGCGCCGCACCCGTGGCTCCGGCGTGGGAACGTCGACCGCCTCGCTCCACTCCCCGGAGGCGACGGCCTCCCCGGCCCCGTACCCGACCCGCACGGCCAGGGCACGTTCGGCGGAGATGTCCGGCACGTAGGCGTCCTGCGCCGCCGTGCGGTGCGCGTGGAGCGCGCGGTTCAGCACCTTCAGCCCGCGGCCGACGATGTCCTCGAGCTCGGAGTCCGAGCGGCTCGTCCTCGCCAGCCACTCGGCCGCGGCCGCCTCGTCGCCAAACGGCTCGGCGCGGACCACCGTGGCACGCCGGATCTGGAGGGTCGGCACAGCGTCCTCTGGTCCGACGTCGCGAGACCGGTTGCGGCGGCGACGCCGCGGCCGCCCGATCAGCGCATCGACGACCTCGAAGACGAGCACGTCCTCAGGCTCGCCGTCGGGCTGGTCCGCAGGGCGCACCGGGTAGCGGCCGGGAACGAGGCCGTAGTCGCTCGCCAGGTCGAACTGGACGAACGGAAAGGCTTGAGTGCTCACCGGCGGCCCGGTTGCGGGCCGGCGATCAGTCGCCTGAGCCCTTGCGGACCTTCAGCGAGAAGCGCGAGGGCTTGGTGGGCACCGTCGGGTTGTGGATCTGCGCGATCCGGCCGATGAGGCGCTGCCACTGCTTGCCCTTCAGCAGGGAGTCGAGCTGGCCCGACGTGGTGCTGGTCCTGCCGGTGCCCTTGCCGTTGTAGCCCACGTCGCCGGGACGCGGCGCGTAGCCCACATGGATGTGGTTGTAGTGGTCGGGCATCGAGAAGGAGGGCCCGCCGAGGTTCATCAGCGAGATGACCTGGTGCGGCTCCATGTTGCCCTGGAGCTTCAGGAGCGTCTTGATCACTGCCTCGGTGATCGTGCCCGGCCCCTGGTTGCCGACGATCGGGATGCCGTTGACAACCGCGATGTCCATCGCGTCCCCGTAGTAGTGCTCGGAGACGTAGCCGGAGACGGACATCATGCTGTGCCCGCACTTCAGCGCGGTGATCGTGAGGCGGAAGCCGTTGTCGGCCAGGTACTCCATGGCGGCCAGGACGCGCTGGTCGATCTGACCCGTCCTGATGTCCTGGCGACCGCACTGGTAGATGGAGAGCCGCGGATCGCTGAGGACCTGCCGCTGGAGCTGCGACTTGGAGGCGAGGAGGGCCTGGCTGACGCTGGTGCTGGCGAAGGGGTTCTTGCCGGCGGCCCGGTAGATCGCGGTGTCCTCGAGGAGCTTCCAGCCGTCGAGGATGGGCTTCGGGTCGATCTTCGGCGCGCCGCGACCGGCGGGCTGGATGGAGAAGTTGAGGTGCGGGGCCAGCCCGTTGGAGGCGTCGATCCGCCCGAGGACGGTGCCGGCGACAACCTTCGACCCCTTCTTGAGGGTCTTCAGGTTCATCGTCTTGCTGTCGTAGCGAAGGATGTCGTGGTTGTAGGCCTTGGTGGTCTCGTACCTGAGCGTGTGCTTGTGGAGCTGCCCGCTGACGTCCGCGTTGTCGCGGTTGGCCTTGCGCTCCGGGAGCGCGAAGAGCCGGCGCTGCGTGTCCTCGGTGTTCGTCGGCTGCGGCTTCACCGGCGTGGCGCGCTGCGCCGTGGTCGTCTTCGCCGCCTTGCCGGGCGCGACCTTGGCCGCGGCGCCGTTCAGGCCGGCCGTGGCGGTCGATCCCGCCGGCGCCTGCTTCACGCCATGCTGCGGGTTGACGATCTTGAAGGACCCCTTGGTGATCTTCGGCTTCTTCGGCACGGGGTACACCTTGGAGAGCGATCCAAGCTGCGCGTACGTGAAGCGGTTGCCGTAGGCGTCGGCCAGGACCACGTAGCGGCCGAGCTCCTTGTTGTGGCCGATCTTCTGGATCGTTCCGTCGTTGACGGCGACCACTGGGGAGCCGGCCTTCGCGTAGATGTTGATGCCGCGCCGGGTCGGCGAGCTGGTCACGACGTCGGCCACGTTGCCGGTCACGCCCTGGCGGGGCTTGGCCTGACGCGCGGCGGCGCGCTCCGAGATGTCGTCCGCATAGCGGGACCTGGCGGCGACCGGGAAGCGATCGCCCTCGGTGAGCCCGGTGAGCGAGCCGATCAGGTCGGAGGGGAGCTGGCCGTACTGACGCGCGTAGAGGAGAACCTCGTCGACGTACCAGTCGGCGTGGTTGTAGGCGAAGATTCCGCGGCGGATGTCCTTGTCGCCGCCGGCCGCCTTGAGGTAGCGGGCCGCGGCGCAGATCGCGTCCACCGGGTTGTAGGGGTCGGCGCGGCCGTCGCCGTTGGCGTCGACGCCGTACGCCTTCCACGTGGAGGGCAGGAACTGCATCCACCCCACGGCACCCGCGGTGGAGACGTTGAGGTTGGTGCCGAAGTCGGTCTCGATGCGGTTGATCCCGGCAAGCACCTGCCACGGGATCCCGTACTGCGTGCCACAGGCCTGGTAGATGGAGAGGAGGAAGGGCGGGATGGAGAACTGCGAGATGACGAAGTCCGGCACGCCGGCCGGCGCCGGTCCGAAGTTCGTGATCGTCAGGCCGGGGTTGGCATTGGTCGGCACGCCGTTGGGCTTGCGCTCCGCCGTCTGCGGCATCGGCGTGGAGTCCTGGTCGGGCTTGATCCGGACGTGACCGCGCCGGGAGGAGCCGACGCGACCGCGCCGCCCGTGGTGGTTGCCGCCGCCGGGGGTGGTGCCGTTGCCCTGGCCCCCGCCGCCAACGGTGCCGCCGGTGCCGCCGGTGGTGGTGTTGCCGGGACCGCCGACGCTGCCGCCGCCGGTGGTGGTGTGGCCGCCGCCCGTGGTGGTCGACGGAGTCGTGCTCGTCGTGCCGGTGGAGGTGGTGCCGCCCGTGGTGGTTCCGGTGTTGCCGCTGCCGCTGGTCCCGGACTCGGTGTTGTCGAGGGGGCCGGAGCAGTCCGGGTCGGCAAGGTCGGTCAGGCCGTCGCCGTCGTCGTCCTTCAGGTTGGCGCACTGCGGGAGGGTGCCGACCGGCGGAAGCTGGGTGCCGCCCGGCAGGTTGACCGAGACGCCGGACTGGCCCGTGGTGATGATGGACGAAGCGCTTGCGATCGCGGACACGGTGGCGGCAGCGATGACCACCAGCACCGTGATGAGAAACAGCTTCCGTCCCATGGCTTTACCTACGCACCCCAACTGCCTCGCGGCAGCGCACGAGGTGAGCTCCTCTGAGTGGGGCAACGCTACTTGTTATCCAGGGGCTTTGCAACGGAGAACCGTGTTCTTCACAGAGTCTTCAGAAAGCTATCCAACCCTGGAGCGGCGCGAGCCACCTCCCAGGCGTCGATCAAGCCTGAACCCCCATCGGCAGGCTATGGCTCATCCTTTACCCGGTAACCTCGCCGCGCGAACCGCTTCCCGCCGCGGCAAAGGCGTTTTTCGGAGTGACCGAACCGGAGCAACCAAATTCGAGCATCCGCGCACGGGGCGAAGAGGCCGTGGGCGAGCTCGCGCAGGCCCTGCTCGAGAACCCGCTCTTGAACACGGCTCTCGGCCGTGCGCTGGGGGCCGGGGAGCGCGCCGTCCAGGCACAGAGAAGCGCGATGGGAGCGCTCAACATCGCCTCCAGCGCCGACCTCGAGCGCATCACCAGGCGCCTGCGCTCGCTCTCGGATCGCCTCGAGGCGCTCGAGGACCGGTTCGACGACCTGGCCGACGACATGGCGGCCATGCGGGCCGCGGCGAACCGTGACCCGGCCTGAGGGCCGGCCCGGCGAGGGCGGGCTCACTGACGCGCTGCGCTCGGCCGTGCAGGCCACGCTGAGCGCGGCCGAGCGCTCGGCGCGGGCCGGCTCCGCGGCGCTCGACGCCGAGCGCCGCGCGGAGCTGCTCGACGACGTGGCCCGCATGGGCCGGGAGGCCCGCGACGAGCTCTCCCGTCGTGGCCAGGAGGCGGGGGCGGAGCTCAGCCGACGTGGACAGGAGGCCCGCGACGAGGTTGCGCGGCGTCTCGAGCTGCTGGAGCGGCGGCTGGCCTCCGTCGAGGAGCTCCTGCGCAGTCAGTCTAAGGCTAAACCTGAGGATTAGACATGGGTTACGTGCGCCGGGTCGCGATCACCGGTGTCTCGAGCCACTGGGGCATGGAGCTCGCTCTGCGCCTCCAGCGCGATCCCGCGATCGAGTACGTCGCCGGGATCGACAACGTCCCGCCCGCGGTGGATCTGGGGCGAACCGACTTCATCGAGGCGGACATCCGCAGCCCGCTCCTCGCCCGCATCCTTCCGGGCGTCGAGCCGGACGCAGTCGTCCACTGCGGCGTCCTCTGGTATCCGGAGCCCGGCAAGCCGGCGCGGGTGCTCCACGACGTGAACGTCATCGGCACGCTCCAGCTCCTCGCCGCGTGCGAGCGGATCGAGACGCTCCAGCGGATCGTCGTCCGCGGGTCCGCCGCCATCTACGGGTGTGAGGGCGCCGCACCGGCGTTCTTCACGGAGGACCTCGCCCGCCGCCTTCCCCTCCGGACCCGGTTCCAGCGGGACGCCTCGGAGCTCGAGGAGTACTTCACAACGTTCGCCGCCCGCCACCCCCGGATCTCCTGCTGCATGCTCCGCTACCAGCCCGAGATCGGCCCCGGGCTCGACACGCCGATGGTCCGCTACCTGACGCTCCCGGTGGTGCCGATCCAGCTCGGCTTCGACCCGCGCCTGCAGCTCATCCACGCCGACGACGCGACGGCCGCTCTCGAGGCCGCGCTGCACAGCGACGTCCGCGGTCCTGTGAACGTGGCGCCCACGGGTGCCGTGTCGCTGGTCCGCGCGCTGCGGCTCTCGCGGCGACCGGCGCTTCCCATCCCGCACCCGCTCTTCGGGCCGGCCCTCCAGCGGCTCGGCAGCCGGCTCGGGGCCGGGACGCTCTACGGAGATGCCGTGCGGCTGCTGCGATACGGGCGCGGCATCGACACTCGCCGCCTGCGCGAGGAGATCGGGTTCGAGCCGCGCTTCGACGCCGAGGGCGCGATCCGCGATCTGGCGGCCCGCACCAACTCCACCCGCATCGCGCCCCCGCTTCACCTCGGCTCGATCGCCGGACGGGTCCTCGGGGCCGGGCGATGACCGAGGCGCCCACGGTCGATCACGGGGCGGCGGCCGAGGCGCTCGCCGACTTCATCCGCGGCATCCGCGTCGGGATCGAGGAAGGGCTCGACCCCCTGCGCGCGCTCGAGCGCGCGGGGACGACGCTGCCGGACAACCTCCGGGCGGCGGTCGATGCGCTGGTGAACAGGTGGCGCGGGGAGTACCACGAGGACGAGTGGGGCTTCGACGAGGGCTTTGCCGAGGCCGTCTATCCGTTCGCCGAGCTCCTCTACCGGATCTGGTGGCGCGTCCAGGCGACCGGGACCGAGAACGTCCCGGCGCACGGCAGGGCGCTGCTCGTGGCCAACCACTCGGGCTCGCTCTTCCCCTTCGACGCCATGATGATGTCGGTGGCGCTCATGAAGGAGCACCCGCTCCCGCGCTGGCCCCGGTTCCTCGTCCTCGACTGGGCCTTCAGCCTCCCGTTCCTGTCGGCCTTCATGCGGCGCGTCGGCGGCGTGCCCGCCAGCCCGCACAACGCCGCGCGGCTCCTCGGCCAGGACGAGCCCGTGATGGTGTTCCCCGAAGGGGTCAAGGGGACGGGGAAGCCGTTCTCCGAGCGCTACCGGCTCCAGCGCTTCGGCCGCGGCGGGTTCGTCGAGACCGCGCTCCGGGCGGAGGCGCCCATCATCCCGGTCGCGGTGGTCGGCGCCGAGGAGATCTACCCGAAGATCGGCGACAGCGGCACCCTGGCGCGCCTCAGCGGCGCGCCCTTCTTCCCGATCACGCCGACCTTCCCGTGGCTCGGCCCGCTCGGGCTCGTCCCGCTGCCCTCCCGGTGGCGGATCGAGTACTGCCCGCCGATCGACCTCTCCGAGTACGGGCCCGACGCGGCCGACGATCCGCGGGTGCTTCTCGACCTGTCCGAGCAGGTCCGCGAGACGATCCAGGCCAAGGTCTACGAGAACCTCGTCGAGCGCGGCTCGGCGTTCTGGTAGCTGCGTCGGAATAGACTCCGCCGGGTAGGGCGAACGTTGTGGCCACCGTCACGAAGGAGAGAGGGCGCGGCAAGCTCGCGCCGGCGCGGTTCAAGTCCGCCGCGGAGTTCCGCGGGGTGCTCGACGAGGCGCTGACCGACCTCGACACCGACGATCTCCATGGCCCGCGGTTCCGGGCAACCGGGATCAGGGTGCGCTTCGAGCTGCCGGACATCGCGTCCGGGTTCGACCTCGCTGCGGCCGAGGACCAGACCCACAATCTCCGCTGGACCTACGAGGAGAGCGACTGGTCGCCCAAGCTCCGGCTGCGCATGGACTCGGATGTCGTCAACGGCTTCCTCCAGGGCAGCGAGAGCCTGGCGATCGCCGTCGCGCGGGGACGGGTGAAGGTGAGCGGCGGGTCGCTGGCGACCCTCGTCTACCTGCCCGCGCTCAAGCTGCTCGTCGAGCCGTACCGGCACGCCGTGCGGCACCAGCTGCCCGGCCTCGCCCTGGATTAAGGCTGCCGACTTCCGGTTGACGGCCGGGGATCATCGGCGTAGGGTCTTGCCGAGAGATTGACAGGCCGTAGTGGCTGCCGGTCACCCTTCGGCGACTGGGGAGGCGAGGCAGACCGCAAGGCGTCTCAGACGCCGCAGGCCGACGGCGCGGGCCGAAAGCCCGCATGGACAACGGGGCCCGCTGGGTCCCGTTGTCCGTAGCGGTCCTACTTGAATCACTTGCGGACGGCTTCGCCGTCCTTACATGCTGCTTTCGGACCTAAAGGTCCTCACCGTTGAATCACTTGCAGACGGCTTCGCCGTCCTTACATGCTGCTTTCGGACCTAAAGGTCCTCACCGCCATCTATAGGATCGACCGGCTTTGGCCGAGCAGGTGATCTCAGTCGAGGCGGCCGCGGACCTGGCCGGCGTGTCGGTTTCGACGCTCCAGCGATGGGCTCGCGACCGCATCGTCCCGTTGCAGGACGGGGAGTGGACGCGTTCCTGCGCCGCGCAGGCCCGCGTGGTCGCGCGGATGCGCGAGCGCGGGCACACCCTCCGCGAGATCAAGTCCGCCGTGCGGGAAGGGCGTCTCGCCTTCGGCTTCATCGAAGACCTCCTGCCCCAGCCCGGGCGCGCCCACTGGCCCGCCGAGATCGCCGAGAAGACCGGGCTGGAGGAGTCGCTGGTGGCGCGCCTCATGTCGCTCCTCGGAACGCCGACAGCCCTCGAGCACCGGCTGACCGACCAGGACGCCGAGGCCATGCGCAAGCTTGGCGAGGTCCTCGACACCGGCTTTCCGCTCGTCGCCCTGCTCCAGCTCGTCCGCGTCTACGCCCAGTCGCTGCGGCGGATCGCGGACGCCGAGGTCCGGCTCTTCCACATCTACGTGCACGAGCCGCTGATCAAGGAGGGCGTCGGCTCGCTCGAGATGGCCGAGCAGATGGAGGACCTCGTCAAGTCGCTCATGCCGCTCTCCGCTCCGCTCATGGAGTACATCCACAACCGCTACCTGCGGTTCTTCATCGAGCAGGACGTCATCGGCCACATGGAGGCCGAGCTCGCGGGCGCGCGCCAGCTCGGCCGGGTGCAGATGGCGTTCTGCTTCGTCGACCTCACCGGTTTCACCCGCTACACCGAGGAGGAGGGGGACGAGGAGGCGCTCGACCTGATCGAGCGGTTCGTGGAGACGGTCGAGGCGACGCTCCCTCACGAGGCGATGATCGTCAAGACGATCGGCGACGAGGTCATGATCGTCTCGCCGGACCCGACGACGCTCACGGAGTGGGCCGTCGGTTTCCTCTCCATGTTCCCGGCCCGGCCCCATCCCCGGGTCGGTATCAACTTCGGCCGCGCGGTCTACCGGGACGCGGACTACTTCGGCACCGACGTCAACCTCACCCACCGCGTGGTTGCCCGAGCGCTCGGCGGCGAGGTCCTCGTCACCGCGGCGGTCGTCGACGCGATCGGCAGCTCCGGGTACCTGCACTTCGACCCGATCGGCGAGGTGGACCTCAAGGGGTTCCCGAAGGCGGTCGAGCTCTTCGTCGCCAGGCGCAACGCGGACGAGAATGCCGACGAGCCGAGGTCCGGGCCGGTTCGGGTCCGGAGAGACACCTAAGATCGCGGCGAGATGAGCGCTAAGGAGGATGCTCTCGACCGCCTTGCCGAGATCGTCCGCGAGAGCGGGCTCGTCGACGCGCACGCCAGCGTGGTGGTGATGGTGTCCGGAGGCGCGGACTCCGCCTGCGCCGCGGCCGGCCTCGCGGGCGCGCTCGGCGCGGAGGACGTCCACGCCCTTCACGTCAACTACCGACTGCGGCCGGGCGCCGACGCCGGCGAGCGCGCCGCCCGGGCGATCTGCGGCGCCCTTCGCATCGACCTCCACGTCGAGCGGCCGAACCTCTCCCGGGGCAACCTCCAGGCGATGGCGCGCCGGGCGCGCTACGACGCCGCCGAGCGGCTGCGCGCGAGGACGAGCTCCAACTGGATCGCCACCGGCCACACGCGGACCGACCTCGCGGAGACCGTCCTGTACCGGCTTGCCGCCTCGCCCGGCACGCGCCCGCTGCTCGGGCTTCGGGCGCGGAACGGGCGCGTGATCAGGCCCCTGCTCGGCCTCGGACGCGCCGAGATCCGGGAGCTCGCCACGGTCGCGGCCCTCCCGTTCGTCGACGACGAGACGAACGTCGACCGCACCTTCGCGCGCAACCGCATTCGCGCCGAGGTCCTGCCGGTGCTCGGCGAGATCTCCCGGTCGTTCGAGGCGAACGTGGCCGAGACGCACGAGGAGCTCGCGGAGGAGGCCGAGCTCCTGGATCGCGTCGTGCTCGAGGCGCTCAGCGGCGCGGGCGCCGGGGCGGGCGACGTCGCGGTCGCGGCGGGCGAGCTCGAGGGGCTCGAGCCCGCCCTCCGCAGGCTGGCGCTGCGAGCGCTGGCCGAACGCGCGGCCGGGCGGCCGGTGGCGGTGGGGCGCGCGAAGACCACCGAGATCACGCGGCTGGCCGAGTCGAGCGAGGGCGGGGTCATCGAGCTTCCGGGCGGGGTCCGCGCTGTTTGCGAGGCGGGCATGGTCCGCTTCGAGACCGACAACCCGGCCGACGCCGCCCCGGCGCCGGTCGGCCTGCACATCCCCGGGACCTGCCGGCTAGGGCGCTGGGAGGTGCGCGCGGAGCTTCACCCGGTTCCCGTCGAGCCCCGCGGCCCCGAGCTCGCGACGCTCGACGCGCGGGCTCTCGGCGGCACGCTCGAGGTCAGGACCTGGCGCGACGGCGACCGCATGGAGCCGCTTGGCCTCGGCGGGACGAAGACGCTCCAGGACCTCTTCACCGACCGGGGCGTGCCGCGGTCGCGGCGCCATGAGATCCCCGTCGTCCTCGCCGGAGGTCGCGTCGCCTGGGTTGCCGGGCTGGCCGTCGGCGAGGAGTTCAAGCTCTCCGACTCGAGCGACCAGGTCGTGGTGCTCTCGGCCCGCGAGGCGGCCTGAAGTGGAGCGGGCGGACGGAATCGGGGAAACGCTGGTCGGGGCCGACGAGCTTCGCGCGCGCGTCGCGGAGCTCGGCGCGGAGATCAGCCGCGACTACGCGGACAGGGACCTGGTGCTGGTCGGCGTGCTGCGGGGGGCGGTCCTGTTCCTCGCGGACCTGATGCGCGAGCTCACGGTGCCGTGCGAGATCGACTTCATGGCCGTCTCGAGCTACGGCTCCAACACGGACTCCTCGGGCGTCGTCCGGATCATGAAGGACCTCGACTCGTCGATCGAGGGCCGAGACGTCCTGATCGTGGAGGACATCATCGACTCGGGTCTCACGCTCCAGTACCTCCTGCGCAGCCTCGGCGCGCGAGACCCGGCCTCTCTCGAGGTCTGCTCGCTGCTGACGAAGCCCGAGCGCCGGCGGGTCGATCTGCCGATTCGCTACGTCGGCTTCGAGATCCCGAACAAGTTCGCGATCGGCTACGGGCTGGACCACGCGCAGCGCTACCGGCACCTGAGTTACGTCGCCAGTCTTTCGAGTGAGGACCTTTAGGTCCGAAAGCAGCATGTAGGGACGGCGAAGCCGTCCGCAAGGTATTCAACGAAGTGCGAAACGCCCGGAAGGCGCGCGGATTGCGCCCGGGGTCAAATCAATGGCGCCGCGCCGGCACCCTGGTACGCTGATCCGAGGCCGCGGGATCACACGAATCCCCCTTTGCGTGCCCGAAAGACAACGAGCCGAGAGCATTAGATGAGGCGACTTTTCAGAAGCGCGGTGTTCCCGATCCTGATCGTTGTCGTGCTCGCGTTCTTCGCGCAGCGGCTCATCAACCCGCCGCCCTCGACGACGCCCCCGACCTACACGGACCTGCTGTCGCGCATCGAGAGCAAGCCGAAGTCGATCGACCAGGTCACGCTCGACCAGAAGACGGCCACCGCCAACGTCGATCTCAACGACGGCACGTCCTTCTCCACCGGGTATCCGGCGGCGGACGGCGGCGCTGACTTCATCCACCAGCTCGCCAGCCACGACGTCAGCACGAAGGTCGAGGGCACCGGCGGCTCGAGCCTGTTCTCGATCCTCACCTACATCCTCCCCTTCATCCTCTTCTTCGGGTTCTGGTTCTTCCTCGTCAACCAGATGCAGGGCGGCGGATCACGCGTGATGAGCTTCGGCAAGTCGCGGGCCAAGCGAATGTCCGTTGACGCTCCGAAGATCACCTTCCGCGACGTCGCCGGCGTGGACGAGGCGGTCCAGGAGCTTCAGGAGATCAAGGAGTTCCTCGAGAACCCCAAGCGCTTCCAGGCGCTGGGCGCCCGGATCCCGAAGGGCGTCCTCCTCTACGGCCCGCCGGGCACCGGCAAGACGCTGCTCGCCCGCGCGGTCGCCGGCGAGGCGGGGGTGCCCTTCTTCTCGATCTCCGGCTCGGACTTCGTCGAGATGTTCGTCGGGGTCGGCGCTTCGCGTGTCCGCGACCTCTTCGAGCAGGCAAAGCAGAACTCGCCTTGCATCATCTTCATGGATGAGATCGACGCCGTCGGCCGCCACCGCGGCGCCGGCATGGGCGGTGGCCACGACGAGCGCGAGCAGACCCTCAACCAGCTGCTCGTCGAGATGGACGGCTTCGAGATGAAGGACAACATCATCCTCATCGCCGCCACCAACCGGCCGGACATCCTCGACCCGGCGCTGCTTCGCCCGGGCCGCTTCGACCGCCAGGTCGTGGTCGACCGACCCGACCGCAAGGGCCGCAAGAAGATCCTCGAGGTCCACACCCGGGGCAAGCCGCTCGCCAAGCTGATCGACCTCGACGTCCTCGCCGGTCAGACGCCCGGCTTCACCGGCGCCGACCTCGCCAACCTGATCAACGAGGCGGCGCTCCTGACCGCGCGCTCGGGCAACCGCGAGATCACGATGAAGGAGCTCGAGGAGGGGATCATGCGCGTGATCGCCGGCCCCGAGAAGAAGTCGCGGGTCATGTCGGAGAAGGAGCGGCTCGTCACCGCCTACCACGAGCTTGGTCACGCGATCGTCGGCCACCTCCTGCCCAACACCGATCCGGTCCACAAGGTCTCGATCATCTCCCGCGGACAGGCCCTTGGCTACACGATCTCGCTGCCCTCCGAGGACAAGTTCCTGACGACCAGGGCAGAGCTGACCGACACGATGGCGATGACCCTGGGCGGGCGTGCCGCCGAGGAGATCGTCTTCTCGGAGATCACCACCGGCGCCTCCAACGACCTCGAGAAGGTCACGGAGACCGCCAAGCAGATGGTGATGCGGTTCGGGATGTCGGAGCGCCTCGGCCCTCGCGTGTTCGGCCACGACCGCTCGATGCCGTTCCTCGGTCGCGAGTTCTCCTCGGAGCCGGACTACTCCGACGAGATCGCGCGGGAGATCGACGACGAGATCCGCCGCGTCGTCGAGGAGGCCCACCAGCGGGCCAAGGACATCCTCACCGAGCGCCGGGAGGCTCTCGACCGCCTCTCGAAGATCCTCCTCGCGCGGGAGACGATCGACGCGGAGCAGTTCGTCGCCCTGCTCGACGGCAAGCCCGAGTCGGAGGTCTTCGGTCCCGAGGACGCCGAGCCGGACGCCCCGCCGCCGGAGCCGGAGCCCGAGCCGCAGGGCACGGGCGTTGAGGGCCCGCGGCCCGTACCGCGGCACCGCCCCGGGCTCGAGGGCGCGTAGCTGCGACCCGTGCCCTCGGACGCGGCGTCGGTTGCTTCGTCTCACCACGCACGCAGCGCCCGTTGAGTGAAGACTGGGTGGGGCCATAGCCCCGCTAACCCTTCAAGCGCCCCGCGCCCGCGCAGCTTTCGCGCTCTCCCTCGGGCTCGTCGTGCTCGTGGCCTCATCCTGCGGTTCCTCGGCGAGCGACTCTGACACCGACGCCGCGGTCAGCGCCGCACACGCTGCCTACGCCAAGGCGGTCGCGAGCGGAGCGGACCTCTCCAACGGCCCCTGCATCGCCGAGAGCCTGCCCGGCCTCCCCGACTGGGTCGTCGACATCGCCCACGACCCGCGGACTCCTGCCGACGACGACCCGGCAAACCAGTGCGAGCGCTACCGGAACGGCGAGGCGCACCACTTCGTCGAGCTGACGCCGGGGGGCAAGCTGATCAGGACGCAATAGCGTCTGCGCCATGGCGCGCCTGATGGGGATCGTCAACGTCACCCCCGACTCGTTCTCCGACGGGGGTCGTTACCTCGACGCCGAGGCCGCGGTGGCGCACGCGCGCGGGCTGGCAGGCCAAGGGGCGGACATCCTCGACATCGGCGGGGAGTCCACCCGCCCCGGGGCCCAGGCGGTCACCGCCGAGGTCGAGCGTGAGCGCACGCTCCCCGTCGTTGCCGCGCTCACGGACACGGATGAGGCGTCCGTTCCAGTCTCGATCGACACCTCCAAGGCCGCAGTCGCGGAGGCGGCTCTCGGGGCGGGCGCCACGATCGTCAACGACGTCACGGCGCTTCGCGCCGATCCGGACCTCGCCGCCGTCTGCGCGGCCGCGGGCTGCGAGGTCGTCCTCATGCACATGCTCGGGACCCCACGGACCATGCAGGACGACCCGCGCTACGAAGACGTCGTCGACGACGTGAAGGCGTTCCTCACCGAGCGCATCGAAGCCGCCGTCGGCGAGGGCATCGCCGAGGAACGGATCTGGGTTGACCCTGGGATCGGGTTCGGCAAGACCGTGGAGCACAACCTCGAGCTCACCCGGCGGCTCGGCGAGCTCCGCGACCTCGGCAGGCCGATCGTCTTTGGCAGCTCGCGCAAGAGCCACCTGGGGGCGATCACGGGCCGCGAGGTGGACGACCGCCTCGGAGCGACCATCGCCAGCAACGTCCTCGCGCTTCGCGCCGGCGCCGACGTCCTCCGGGTGCACGACGTCGAGCCCCTGGCGGATGCCATCCGCGCCGCCGAGGTGATTCTCTCCCGCCGCGAATGGCGGGGCGACCCGAGCGGCTGAATGATCTAGCTTCACGGGGTCTTGGAGGGACACGACGAGACAACCGAGGCGCGGGTCGAGGTCGAGCTGCACGGGCTCTCGATCTACACCCACCATGGGGTCACCGACGCCGAGCGCGAGATCGGCCAGCGCCTGGTGATCGACGTGGCCTTCGACGTGCCCTCCTGCGACGCGGTGGTCACCGACCGCATCGAGGACACCATCGACTACGGCGAGGTGGCGGACATCGTCTCCTTCGCGGCGAGCGAGCGCAGCTACAAGACGCTCGAGCGACTCTGCAAGGTGATCGGCGAGCGGCTCATGGAGCGCTTCGGATGCGAGTCGGCCCGGGTGCGCGCCGCCAAGCCGGAGCCGCCGCTGCCGCTCTCGATCGAGGAGGTGGCGGTCGAGGTGACCCACGACCGGATCGACCTCGGCGGGGAGACGGAAGGCGAGGGGTGAGGCGCCGCGGCTATCTCGGCCTCGGCTCCAACGTCGGCGACTCGAGGGCGAACCTCAGGCGGGCGATCGAGCTGCTCGGCGAGCACAGGGTGGAGGTGGAGGCGGTGTCGTCCACCTACGTCACCGAACCGGTCGGCGAGTACCTCGACCAGCCCGACTTCCTGAACGCGGCGATCCGGATCTCCACCGAGCTCGAGCCCGCCGAGCTGCTCGACGTGTGCAAGGCCGTCGAGGCCGAGTTGGGCCGTGTCTTCGGCGGCCCGCGTCACGGGCCGCGACCGATCGACGTAGACGTGCTCCTGCTCGGCGACGTCGAGCTCGAGACCGAGCGCCTGACGCTGCCCCACCGCGAGGTGACCAGCAGGCGCTTCGTGATGGTTCCGCTGCTCGAGCTCGACTCGGACCTCTCGCTCCCGGACGGCACGCCCGTTGCCGAGGCCCTGGAGCGGCTCGGGGACCGGGAGCGCGTGGACGCCGCCGGTCCGCTCTGATGGTGTCAGGCACGTAGCGCTCACGTGCTCATGACCTGCCGGTGCCTACGTGCCTGACACCAAGGTGCCTACGTGCCTGACACCAATGGCGCGAGCCAGTCCGCCGGCAGGATCGGCGGGACCTTGCCCGGGTAGTCCGGCACGACCCGCGCGGCGAGCTGCCCGGCGGGGCGCCCGGCGATCGCGTCGCGGAGATCGTCGAGAGTCATCACGAGGCGAACGCTGGTTCCGATCTGGTAGTCGGCGGCGTTCAGCTGCGGGCCGCCGAGCACGCCGGCCGCGATCCAGGCGTCGATCTTGTCGAGGTAGCCCGGCAGGGCGGCCACGTCGGCCCTCGCGTTCTCGTCGCCGGCGTCGTTGAATCGCGCGGACATCGCGACGACCGGCGCCGCCGTCGCCATCGCCAGCTTGAGCGGCACGCCGAGCCGCGCGCCCTGCGAGAAGCTCTCGAGCGGGCCGCGGTCGCGGCGGAGCGCGTTCCACAGGATGCGGCGGGCGGGAGCCTGGAGGGTCTCGTCGCCCCACGTCTCCGCCTCTTCCACGGCGGCGCGGGCCTCCGGGTCGGCGGGGAACAGAGGAGGATCCGGCACGACCCGGTCGAGCTCCCTCGAGATCTCGCGGGAGCCCTGGACCTTGGCCCCGTCGATCTTGAGCGCGGGAACGGTGACGCCGGAGAAGCCGGCGGCGCGGAGCATCGCCTTCGAGACGACGGGGATCAGATCCCGGCGCTTGTACTCGATGCCCTTCGCCTCGAGCATCAGGCGGGCCGTCATCGCCGGGTGCGAGCCGGGGATCACGTAAAGGGTCGCGCGGGCGGCCATGAGGGTGGCCATCGTATGGTTTTCCTCATGCTGCTTGCAATCGACGTCGGCAACACCCAGACCCATGCGGGGGTCTTCGACGGCGAGGACCTCATGGAGAGCTGGCGCTTCGCGACCGAGGCCGAGGCCACGGCCGACGAGCTCGCGATGCGCTTCTCCAGCCTTCTGAGCCTTCGGGACCTCGACCTCCGGGCAATGGACACCGCCATCGTCGCCTCCGTGGTCCCGCAGCTCACCACCGACTACGCCGTGATGTGCGAGCGCTACGCCCGCGCGAACCTCCTGATCGTGGGCCCCGGCGTCAAGACGGGCATGCCGATCAGGCTGGACAACCCGCTCGAGCTCGGGGCCGACCGGCTCGTCAACGCGGTCGCCGCCTACGACCGCTTCGGCGACGCGTGCGCGGTGGTCGACTTCGGGACCGCGATCACGTTCGACGCGATCTCCGCGGACGGGGAGTACCTCGGCGGCGTCATCGGGCCGGGCGTCGCGATCTCGATGGAGGCGCTCGCCGAACGGACGGCGAAGCTCCCGCCGATCGAGCTGGGCGAGCCCCTCGGGGAGCCCGGCGGCGTCATCGGGAAGTCGACCGCTCAGAGCCTGCAGTCCGGCCTCATCTACGGGTTCGCGGGAGCGGTCGACGCGATCGCCGCGCGCGTTCAGCGCGAGCTGGGTCCGGAGGCCAAGTTCATCGCCACCGGCGGGCACGCGCACGCGATCGTGCCGTACTGCGAGCTCGTCAACGAGGTTGACGACCTCCTTACGCTCACCGGCCTCAGATTGATCTGGGAAAGAAATGCCTGAACCGCTGGCATCCCCCTTCAAGATCGGCGACGTCGAGATCCCGAACCGCCTGCTGCTGGCGCCCCTGGCCGGCATCGGGAACTGGTTCGTGCGCCTTCAGGCGCGTCGCTACGGGGCGGGGCTCGCGGTGTCCGAGATGGTGTCCGCGATCGCCCTCGAGCGCGGCAACCGCCGCACCCACGAGGAGATGCTCCGCATCCATCCGGACGAGCACCCGGTCTCCGTGCAGCTCTTCGGCCCGGACCCGGCGGCGGTGCGCCGGGCGGCGGCGATGGCGGTCGGGGCCGGCGCGGACATCGTCGATCTCAACATGGGCTGCCCGGTCCGCAAGGTGGTGAAGACCGGCGCCGGCGTCGCCCTGCTCGAGCGGCCCGGGCTCGCCGTCGCGATCGCCCGCGCCGCGCGCGAGGGCGCCGCCGGCCGCCCGGTCACCGTGAAGCTGCGCTCCGGGATGCGCCAGGGCGACCGGTCGGGCTTCGACCTCGCGGTCAGGCTCGTGGAGGAGGCCGGCGTCGCCGCCGTCGGCTTCCACCCGCGAAGCGCCAACGTCCATCACGCCGGCAGCCCCGACTACGCGCTGGCCCGCGAGCTCGCGGGGCGGCTCGCCGTCCCCGTAGTGCTCTCCGGCGGCCTGCGCACCGCGCAGCGCGCCCGCGATGCGTACGAGGAGTCCGAGGCGGACGCCCTCATGCTCGCGCGGGGAGCGCTCGGCAACCCATGGCTCTTCGCCGAGCTCGCCGGGTTCCGGTCGGGAGCCCCGCAGCCGGAGGAGATCGACGCGGAGCTTCGCTGGCTGATCGACCGCGCCGAGGAGCATTGGGGCGCCGAGCGGGCGACCCGCAACCTGCGCAAGCTCTACCCGCCCTACCTGGAGGCGCTTGGAATCCGCGGTCCGCGCGCCGACGCGTTCATGCGGATGCGCAGCCTGGAGGAGGTCCGGGCGCTTCTCCGGGACGCCTGGGATGTCGCTCCGATGGCGGCCTGAAGCGCTTTTTTGCCCGCCAGAACCCCTCGCTATAATCTCGCGCCCTGCTCGCCCCGGTGTACGCCAGAAGGCGTCCCGCCTCGGGCGTTTTGTTCGTTGAAATGCGGGTGCGTTCACGTTTAGGACGACTGCACTCGGGAATGAGGTTGGGACTGTGGCTCGCGAATCCCTCATAACCAAGGACGGGCTCGAGAAGCTCCGCGAGGAGGTTGAGTTCCTGACGACGCAGAAGCGCCGTGAGGTTGCCGAGCGCATCAAGGAGGCGCGGGAGTTCGGCGACATCAGCGAGAACTCCGAGTACGACGACGCCAAGAACGAGCAGGCGATGCTCGAGCAGCGGATCGCGCAGCTCGAGGAGCGGCTCCGCCGCTCGACGGTCATCGACAAGGCGAAGGTCGACACCGACCAGGTCTCGGTCGGCGTCATCGTCCACGTGAAGGATCAGAAGTCCGGCGACTCCCGGAAGTTCCAGATCGTCGGGTCGACGGAGGCAAATCCAGCCGAGCAGAAGCTCTCCAACGAATCGCCCATCGGCAAGGCCCTGCTGGGCCGCAAGCGTGGCGAGGTCGTCGCGGTCGACGTGCCCCGCGGGCCCAAGAAGAAGCTCAAGATCACGAAGATCGAGAGCGCCTAGCTCACGATGACCGGCCGGCGGGCCGGCGCGGGACGAGCTGCACGACGGGAATCGTCCGGCGCGGCCGCGGCCGCGGCACGCTCGCGGTAGGTCGCGTACGGGCTGAAGACGCGGTCCGCAAGCTCCCACAGCCTCGCCAACACGGCGTCGTCCTCGATGACCTCGGCGCGAAACGGCCGCCCGTTCAGGCGGACGTCCGGGTGCGCCCGGAGGTTGTGGAACCAGGCGGGATGCTCCGGAAGGCCGAGCTTCGAGGCGACGATGGTCACCCGCTCCCCGTCGTTGAAGTAGAGGACCCCGTTCCGGCGCAGGCGGTTGCTGCGCGCGCCGTGCGTCTCGAGGAGCGCCGTCGGCAGCATGAGCCCCAGCCCGACCCGGCCGCGCGTCAGCCGCATCAGCACCGGATCCAGCCTCCACACCAGCCTGGGCGACAGCCACATGCCCAGCCGTGTGCCGCTGAGGGCGACGAACGCCCGGTAGAGCCGGCCGTGCGGGGCACGTGGGTCCACGTAGGGGAGAGCATCGCGGGACGGCATGCGCCGGTAGCGTAGGCTCGCGCGGTGAGCGAAGGCGCCACAGAACCCCCTGCACCGGCGGAGCAGGCCGTGGACGTGCTCGCCGAGCGGCGGGAGAAGCTGGACCGGCTGCGGGAGGCCGGGATCGAGCCCTTCCCGCACGCGTTTCCGGGGCGGGTCGACATCGCGACGGTCCGCGCCGCCCACGAGGATCTGGAGGCGGGTGCGGAGACGGACTCGGCCGTTCGCGTGGCCGGGCGCATCGTCGCCCGCCGCGGTCACGGCAAGGCGGCGTTTCTCGATCTCGTCGACGGCTCCGGGCGCATCCAGCTCCACTCGCGCGAGGACGTCCTGGGGGAGGAGAGCCATGCGAGCCTGGTCGGCCTCGACCTCGGCGACTTCGTGGGGGTCGACGGCAGGGTCTTCGCGACGCGGCGCGGCGAGCTCTCGCTCCAGCTCACGGGCTGGACCCTCCTGGCGAAGAGCCTGCGGCCACCTCCCGACAAGTTCCACGGCCTCGAGGACGTCGAGACCCGCCTGCGCCGTCGCGAGCTCGACCTCATCGCCAACCCGCAGGTGCGGGAACGCTTCGTGCTGCGCAGTCGCGTCGTCGCCGCGATCCGGCGACGGCTCGACGAGTGGGGGTTCCTGGAGGTCGAGACCCCGGTGCTGCAGCCGCTCTACGGCGGGGCGCTCGCCCGGCCGTTCACCACTCACCACAACGCGCTCGACCGCGACCTCTACCTGCGGATCGCGACGGAGCTCTACCTGAAGCGCTGCATCATCGGCGGCATTGACCGGGTCTACGAGCTGGGCAAGGATTTCCGCAACGAGGGCATCTCCCCGAAGCACAACCCCGAGTTCACGATGCTCGAGTGGTACGAGGCGTACGCGGACTACAACGACAACGCCGAGCGCCTCGAGCAGCTCGTCGCGGCGGCCGCGCAGGAGGTGCTCGGAACGACGAAGGTGACGCACGGTGACACGGAGATCGACTTCGCCCCGCCGTGGAAGCGCGTCACGCTCCGCGAGGCGATCCTCGAGGAGTCCGGCATCGACATCGGCGAGCACCTGACCCGCGAGGCGCTTGCGGAGGCCATGGGAACCGCCGCCGATCCTGACGAGGGCTGGGGAAAGCTCGTCGACGGGCTGCTCTCGAAGCGCGTCGAGCCGAAGCTCCTGAAGCCCACGTTCATCCTCGACTACCCGGTCGAGATGTCGCCGTTCGCCAAGCGCCACCGCGCCGAAGAGGGCCTGGTCGAGCGCTGGGAGGCGTTTGCCGGAGGGATCGAGATCGGCAACTCGTTCACCGAGCTCAACGATCCCGACGAGCAGCGTGCCCGGTTCGAGATGCAGCAGCAGGAGATCGCCCGAGGCGACGAGGACGCGCAGCCGTACGACGAGGCGTTCGTCGAGGCGCTCGAGCAGGGGATGCCGCCAACCGGCGGCGTCGGGCTGGGCATCGACCGCCTGGTGATGCTCTTCACGGGCGCCCCCAACCTGCGCGAGGTGATTCTCTTTCCTGCGATGAGGGAGACGCGATGAGCTCCGACTCGCCGGCGCTGGCCGACGCGCGCCGCCGCGGCGATCCCTACCTCGTATACCTGGACGGATCGGGCCGCGAGCGGGTCCTCTCGATGCCCGACGCCTGGACACGCGTGACGGTCGGCCGGGGCGTCGCCTCGGACGTCTCGCTCTCCTGGGACGCGGCGGTCTCGACGGTGCACGCAACCCTCGAACGCCTCGGCGACGACTGGGTGCTGATCGACGAGGGCCTCTCGCGCAACGGTAGCTTCGTGAACGGCGAGCAGGTCTCTGGCCGGCGCCGCCTGATCGACGGCGACGAGTTGCGCTTCGGGGACACCCGAGTCGGCTTCCACGCGCCGTTCCAGGTGAGCGGCAAGACGGAGATCAACCCGCGCCCCGACGCCTGAGACCCGGTCAGTGCGGGTGGTAGAAGAGCAGGCTTTCGATCTGCCGCAGCGTCTTCAGGATCCGCGCGTAGCGTGACTTCGGCGCGGAGCGCGCCTGCGTCGCCTCTCCACACGACGCCGAGCCCGGGTCGTAGAACCAGTCGAAATAGACCTCCCCGCGCACCGCGTCCCCATCCTTGCGCTTGCCCGCCCACTGCGTCTTCTGCCGGTAGCCGTAGGGGCCGTAGTAGCTCGATGGTAGGTGCTTGATCCGTGCGACCTTCGTGTAGTGCGACCTCCGGAGCGGCTTCGAGTCGTAGGTCCCCTGCTGCCGGTAGAAGGGCCTGACGGCCTTGAAGTACTTGGCGGCCGCAGCCTTCGGGGAGTTGGCGCTGGGGCACTGCGCGGAGCTGAACCCCAGCCCCGAGTAGTCGTCGCCGACGGGGCTCGTGATGTCGATGCCGTTGGCCCCATAGGAGGCGACCCAGTGCTTGGGCGCGTACCAGGTCCAGTAGTTGTTCACGTGCCGGACGAAGTTCGAGGGGACGCTGCCCTTGGCGGCCGCAAGAGCGCATGCAGGGAGCGCCGCGAGCAGCCCGCCGGCCAGGAGGAGCTGCGTTGCGATCCGTCGCATCGGCCACGATTCTAATCACGCCACCCAACGTATTTCCGCAGCTTGCGGCCGTGCGTAGCCAGGCACGGCCGCAAGCGCGGAGGGCCGCCGGAGGCCCCCGATATACTTCGACTTCGTTCGTAGTCGAGATCCGGAGGTCTAATCCGTCGGCAGAGAGCAGCCGAAGAAAGTGGATGAGACAGCCGGCGCGCCTGCGTACCCCGGCTAGGAAATCGACGAGACCCCCCGAAAGACACCAAGAACTTGTTCGAGAGATTCACAGAGAGGGCCCGACAGGTCGTCGTCCTCGCCCAGGAAGAGGCCCGGACCCTCAAGCACAACTACATCGGCACCGAGCACATCCTGCTCGGGCTGCTGCGCGAGGAAGAGGGCCTGGCCGCCAGGGTCCTCGAGTCCCTCGACATCACCGTCGAGCGCGTCCGGGCCCAGGTGGTGCGGATCGTCGGCTCCGGTGAGGAGGTCACGTCCGGCCAGATCCCGTTCACGCCGCGGGCGAAGAAGGTGCTGGAGCTCGCGCTCCGCGAGGCGCTCTCGCTCGGCCACAACTACATCGGCACCGAGCATATCCTGCTCGGCCTGGTCCGCGAGAACGAGGGCGTGGCGGCGCGCATCCTGCTCGACTTCGACGCCGACTCCGAGAAGATCCGCAACGAGGTGATCCGGATGCTCTCCGGCCCCGGCGGCCGTCGCCAGGGCGCCGGCGTCGGCGGCTCGGGCGAGGGCAAGAAGTCCTCGAAGCTGCTCGACCAGTTCGGCCGCAACCTGACGAAGCTCGCCTCCGAGGGCAAGCTCGACCCGACGATCGGCCGCGACACGGAGATCGAGCGGATCATGCAGATCCTCTCCCGCCGCCAGAAGAACAACCCCGTTCTCCTCGGCGAGCCCGGCGTCGGCAAGACGGCGATCGTCGAGGGCCTGGCCTCGCGGATCATCCGCGGCGAGGTTCCCGAGCTCCTCAAGAACAAGCAGATCTACACGCTCGACCTCGCGGCCCTGGTCGCGGGCTCGAAGTACCGCGGCGAGTTCGAGGAGCGCCTGAAGAAGGTGATGAAGGAGATCACCCAGCGCGGCGACATCGTCCTCTTCATCGACGAGCTCCACAACCTGGTCGGGGCGGGGGCCGCCGAGGGCGCAATCGACGCCGCCTCGATCCTGAAGCCCGCTCTGGCACGCGGCGAGATCCAGACGATCGGCGCGACCACGCTCGACGAGTACCGCAAGTACCTCGAGCGCGACTCCGCCCTGGAGCGCCGCTTCCAGCAGATCAAGGTCGACCAGCCGTCGATCCCGGACACCGTGAAGATCCTCGAGGGCCTGCGTGAGCGCTACGAGGACCACCACCGCGTGACCATCACGGACGACGCGCTGGCCGCCGCGGCCGAGCTCGCCGACCGCTACATCTCCGACCGCTTCCTGCCCGACAAGGCCATCGACCTGATCGACGAGGCGGCCTCCCGTCTGCGGATCCGCTCGATGTCGCAGCCCCCTGTCTACCGCGACCTCGAGGACGAGATCGAGGAGACGCGCCGTGCCAAGGAGGCCGCGATCGAGGCCCAGGAGTTCGAGAAGGCCGCGAACCTGCGCGACACCGAGCGCCAGCTCACCAACAAGAAGCGCGAGCTCGAGGACGAGTGGGAGTCGTCCGGCGACGGCGACCGCCCGCAGGTCGGCGACGAGGAGATCGCGGACATCGTCTCGATGTGGACGGGCATCCCGGTCTTCAAGCTCACCGAGGCCGAGACCAAGAAGCTCCTGCGCATGGAGGACGAGCTCCACAAGCGCGTCATCGGGCAGAACGTCGCGATCGAGGCCGTCTCCAAGGCGATCCGCCGTTCCCGTGCCGGCATCAAGGACCCCAAGCGCCCCGCCGGCTCGTTCATCTTCCTGGGCCCCTCGGGCGTCGGCAAGACCGAGCTCGCGCGCACGCTCGCCGAGTTCCTGTTCGGCGACGAGGACTCGATGATTCGCATCGACATGTCCGAGTACATGGAGAAGCACGCCGTCTCGCGGCTCGTCGGATCGCCGCCGGGCTACGTGGGCTACGACGAGGGCGGCCAGCTCACCGAGGCCGTGCGGCGCAAGCCGTACTCGGTGCTGCTCCTCGACGAGATCGAGAAGGCCCACCCCGACGTCTTCAACATCCTGCTCCAGATCCTGGAGGACGGTCGGCTCACGGACGCCCAGGGCCGCACGGTGGACTTCCGCAACACGATCGTGATCATGACCTCGAACATCGGGGCGAAGGACATCGCCAAGAACGTCAGCTTCGGGTTCGGCAGCTCCGACGAGATGGGCGCCTCCTACGACGAGATGAAGGACCGGATCATGGGCGAGCTCAAGAAGGTCTTCCGCCCGGAGTTCCTGAACCGCATCGACGAGGTCATCGTCTTCCACAAGCTGACCCAGGCGGAGATCAAGTCGATCGTCGACCTCCTCATGGGCCGCGTCAAGGCCCAGGTCGCCGAGCACGATCTGCAGCTCGAGCTCTCCGAGGAGGCCAAGGACCTGCTGGCCGACAAGGGCTGGGACCCCTCAATGGGCGCACGGCCGCTGCGCCGCGCGATCCAGCGCTACATCGAGGACCCGCTTGCGGACGAGGTGCTCCGCGGCGGCGAGATCGAGGTCGGGACCACGGTGCTTGTCGAGCGCGACCCGTCCGGCGACGAGGAAGACCGCCCGCTCAGCCTCAAGCTCGTCAAGCCGAAGAAGCGCCCCGCCGCCAAGAAGGCGGATCAGGAGAAGGAGCCCGTCGCGGTCGGAGCCGGCAGCGACGAGGACCCGCCAGGCGACGAGCCCGGCCCCGAGCCCGACTCGGGCGACGGCGCCTAACGCGCCGACTTATTCTCTGAGCCGAGGCAGCCGGATCTCGGTTGCCCGAGCTCGACGCGTTAGGCAGGTGCAGGATGGCGGGTGGACGGATCGATCTTGGGCGGCTTGCAGCGACGGTCGCCGTGACGGCTGTGGCGCTGGCCGTCTGGTGCGTTGGGGCCATCGCCGCGCCCGGTGACCTGGACAGGTCGTTCGGCAACCACGGCAAGGTGCGCGTCGACTTCGGTGGCAGCGACGGCTTCGACGCCGATGTCGCCACGGCGCCGAACGGCGACGTCGTCCTCGCCGGCGAGACAAGCAACGTTCCGGATCCGGACGGCGGTGGCGAGGGCTACGCGATCGCCGTGCTGAAGCCGAACGGCTCGCCGGACCGTAGCTTCAGCGGAAACGGGCGGCAGATCGTCCAGGTCGGGCCGAACGGCCAGCCTTTCGCGGTGGCCGTCCAGCGCGACGGAAAGATCCTGGTTGCCGGGGCGGGCGGCGAGCACCGGCAGTTCACCGTCCTCCGCCTGAATCGGCACGGCAGCCTGGACGATGGGTTCGGAACCGGCGGCGTCGCAAGCTTCGCCATGGGGACCGGCCGTTCATACGCCCTCGACCTCGCCGTCCAGAAGGACGGCAGGATCGTGGTGGTCGGCAGGGCCCGCGGCACGGAGAGCGGCTTCGACCACAAGGCCGATTTCGGAGTCGCCCGTCTCAAGTCGGACGGCACGCTCGATCACACGTTCGGCAAGGGTGGCCGGGAGCTCGTGAGCTTCGGCGGCGTCGACTACGCCAACGCCGTCGCGATCGACTCCCACGGCCGGATCGACATCGCCGGTCAAGGCGGTAGAGCCGGGAGTCAGATGATCGCTACCCGCCTGTTCGCCGGCGGCTCCGTCGACGAGAGCTTCAGTTCGAACGGCAGGGCCGCAGTGCCCTTCGCGAAGGACACGACCAGCGGAGCGTCCGCTCTGGCCCTGCAGAAGAACGGCGACCTCGTCCTGGAGGGCTACGCCGGGGGGACCGGGAATCACCCCAACGACGTTGGTGTCGCGCGCCTGAAGCCAAACGGTGCGATCGATGGCTCGTTCGGCGACCACGGGAGGCGGAAGGTCAACCTTGGCGGGGGCGGCGAGGGCGACGGGGTCGTCGTCGCGCGCGGCGGCCGGATGGTCGTCGGCGGCAGCAACGGGGAGGATCTCGGCGTCGCCCAGCTGAAGGCGGACGGCTCGCTCGACCGAAGCTTCGGCAGGAAGGGCAAGCAGACGATCGACTTCGGCGGCGAGGAGTCCTACGGCAGGCTCGCCCTCACGTCCTCAGGCAGGATCCTGGTCGCCGGTGAGACGACGAAGGACGACCACGACTTCGTGGTGGCCGAGGTGAAATCGCGCTGAGCCCTCGCGCCCCGGTGGTTCGGGCAGCTCCGGCAACTTCGGACGTGCGCGGATCATAGTCCTGGCCCCTCAATAGGCTCCACGCGTGGGAAGGAGGCTGTTTCGTCTCGACGACGCGACGCGTCCGTGGTGGACGCTGGCCGGCTCGTGCATGGGCCTCTTCGTGCTCATGCTCGACTCGACCGTGGTCGCGCTGGCGCTGCCGTCGATCCGGGTGGACCTCGAGACCTCGCGGGCGACCCTGCAGTGGATCCTGAACGGCTACCTGCTGGCCATCGCCGTCCTGGTGGTCAGCGCGGGCCGGCTCGGCGACATGTTCGGGCGCCGACGGGTCTTCGCGGCTGGGCTCGCGACGTTCGCGGCCGGCTCGGCGATCGCCGGCGCGGCGTGGAACGGGGATGCGCTGATTGCCGGGCGCATCGTCCAGGGGGCCGGAGCCGCCGCGACGCTGCCGCTCTCCCTGGCGTTGGTCACCGCGGCGTTTCCGCCCGAGCGCCGCGCGCAGGCAATCGGGATCTGGACCGGGGTCTCCTCGCTCGCCCTCGCAATCGGCCCGCTCGCCGGCGGCGCCCTCGTCGACGCGGACTGGCGGCTGATCTTCTGGATCAACCTGCCGGTCTGCCTCGTCGGCCTCGCGATCGTCCTGCGCACCGTCGAAGAGAGCCGCGACGAGACATCGGGCCACCGACTCGACTTGCCGGGGCTGGCGGTGCTCAGCTTCACGCTCACGGCGCTGGTCCTGCCGCTGGTCGAAGCTCAGCAGTGGGGGTTCGGCTCGCCGGCGACGATCGGCGTTCTGGTCCTCGGAGTCGTTGGGGTGTTCGCCTTCTACACGGTGGAGCGCCGCTCCCCGCAACCCATCGTCGACTTCGACCTGTTTCGCAACGGTCCCTACTTCGGCGCGACGGCGGCGGCGTTCGCGCTCGTCGGCGGCTACTGGGAGCTGATGCTGCTTCAGCCCCAGTACCTGCAGGACGTGCTCGGCCACTCCGCGGTTGCGAGCGGCCTGCTGATCCTGCCGATCACCGCACCGATGATCGCGATCTCACCTGTCGCCGGCCCCCTGATCGCGCGGTTCGGCGCCCGCCTGCTGATGAGCGTCGGAATGCTCTGCGGCGTGGCGGGGCTCGTCCTGCTCACCCGTGTGGACTCGACGTCGGGGTACGCGACGGTGCTGCCGGGCTACCTCCTGTTCGGCGTAGCGCTCGGCCTGGTCTACGCGCCCATGTCGAGCGCCGCGATGGCCGCCATGCCGCAGGAGAAGGCGGGGATTGCCTCCGGCGTCCTCGCCATGAACCGCGTCCTGGCCGGAGCGCTCTCCGTGGCGATCGGCGGCGCGATCTTCCAGGGCGTCGAGGCAAACACGAGCGGCCACGAGAGCGTTGCCTTCACGCACGGCCTGTCCTCGGCCACCTGGTTCGCCGCCGGCCTGGTCGCGGCCGGGACGGTCCTCACCTGGGCGTTCGTGCGCTCGGCGCCGGCGCCCTCGGAGTCACCGGAGGCGCCCCTCAGCGAGGCCGAGCACCACCATCACCGGCGCTTCCACCTCTGAGGAGGAAACGGGCGCCGCCGGCGGAGGGGATCAGGCGCCGGTGCGCTTGACGTGCTCGCAGCCCGAGACGACGTCGCGAGCGCTGACCCGCGCCCGGTCGCCCGCTCCCGGGCCGCACTTCACGACGTCCTTCGCAGGGTCGACGGCGATCAGGGTGTCGCCGCCTGGGCCGCCCTTCAGCGTGTCGCGATCGGGCCCGCCGGAAAGCCGGTCGCGCCCGGCGCCCCCGTACAGGCAGTCGCGCGCGGGCCCGCCGGTGAGGTGGTCGTTGCCGCCGCGTCCGTGCAGCGCGTCGCCCGCGCCGGTTCCCTTCAGCTCGTCGGCCCGCGAGCTACCGCCCTGAGGCACCGCGCAGGCCTGGGGAGTGCGCTTCGAGCCCTTGTCCGGCCGGTCGGCATCCGCCACGAACGAGTAGGCGCGGCCCCCGCCGCCGGAATCCATCGACCCGCACCCGGCGCGCATGTCGTTGCAGGCGGCCTTCTTGCCGTCGGCCCTGCGAATCGCGTACTGCGAGCGCAGGTAGAAGGAGTAGTCGTTGGGGTCGTTGTTCGTGTCGACCTGCTGAGCGAGCTTGTCGTCGCGCCAGCCGTCGGTGAGCAGGCGGCGGTCGGCCTTCGCCTCGCAGCGCTTGCGGTGCCCGCACTTCACGTAGCGGTCGAACCAGGCGGTGGAGTACCAGGCGGCGACGTCCTCGCCGCGCAGGGTGGCGGTGCCGAACGGGTAGGCGGCCGTGTTGCCGGGCAGGAACGAGTACTCGTAGTGCGTGCCGCCGCGGATGTTGACCTGCATCGAGTCGACGCCGGCTTTCCGGTAGGCAAGGAATCCCTGGCTGTGGCTCTCGGGGTCGGGATCGGCGGTGTACGGCTCGGGAGTCAGGAAGTAGTCGTTCGACATCCCGAGCGCCGGCTTCGTGATCTTCGGCGTCTTGCGCGTCTTCGGGGTCGACGGGCAGTCCGGCACGCCGAAGGAGCCGCCGTCCGGCGTGCTCAGGTTGTCCCAGGCGACGGTCGCGTCGACGCGCGGGTCCTCCTGGCCGACGAACGACACGGCCGACGCGCCGAGGGAGTGCCCGGCGATGCCGATGCGGCTCGAGTCGATCATCTTGCGAAGCGGGTCGTAGGGGCTGTCGAGCCCCTCCTTCACGCGCCGGTTCTGCTTCGCCACGTGGCTGGTGCCGACGCCGCCGTTGGCGTTGCCGCAGGAGAGGCGTGGCTCGTAGGGATGCCGCTTCGAGGAGAGGAGGTAGTCGAGGGCGTCCTCGGTGCCGTCGTAGAACGGCTGACCCGCCTGCGAGGGGACGCCCTCCTGGGCGTCGGCGCCCTCGCCCAGCGTGTCCGAGCGTCCCTGGCCCTGGACGTCGTAGGTCAGGACCACGTAGCCGTGCTTCGCGAAGGTGGCGGCTAGCCCCCAGTAGAGGGTCTCGGGGGCCTGGACCGAGCCCGTCGTGATGACGATCGCGGGACGCTTCCTGGGCCCTGACCGGGTTGCCCAGACGTTGCCCGAGAGCGTCGCGCCGTCGCGCGCGGTGAACAAGACGGGCTTGCGGATCCCGAATCCGTCCTTGGGCCAGTCGTAGAACCGCACGTCGCCGGCGCACTCGTTGGTCCGGTGGCCGCAGATGTTGCCGGTGTAGTCGCGCTCCGGGTCCGTGGTCTGGATGTGGAGGTCCTGCTGCTGGCTCGCCACGTTCTGCTGCTGCAGCCGAGCCTGGAACTCAGGCGTCGACGTTATGTACTGGAAGCGCTCCTTGATCTTCGCGAAGTTCTTCGCCTCGAGCGTGGGGTCGAAGGCCCAGGCGGCCGAGGCGGCCCCGAGGGCAACCAGCATGGCGAGAATGAAGGCGCCCCTGCGAACGCCCGGTGCGTACCTACCCATGGGCGCGAAGCTACCAGCGCGCGCGAGGCCCGGCGCCGGTTGAGGGGGGAGGGGCGCGGTGGCGTCGGGGGCGCTTTCTATCTTCGTCGCGATGGCGCGAGCGAAAGCCAGATACGTATGTAGCCAGTGCGGGCAGGAGTCGCTCGCGTGGTCGGGGCGCTGCGCCGGCTGCGGGGAGTGGAACACGCTCGCGGAGGTCCGCGTCGAGAGTGCGCCAGCCGCCGGGGGCAGGCGGCGCGCGGCCCCGGCGGGCAAGACGATGCCCCTTCGCGACGTCTCGGCCCCGGCGGTGCCCCGCCTCGAGACCGGGATCGGCGAGCTGGACCGGGTGCTCGGAGGCGGCCTGGTCCCCGGGTCGCTCGTCCTCCTCGGCGGCGCGCCGGGCATCGGCAAGTCGACGCTGACCGGGATGGCCCTCGGCAACCTGCTCGCCTCGGGTCGTCGCGTCCTCTACGTGTCCGGGGAGGAGTCGACGGCCCAGGTGCGGCTGCGGGCAGAGCGGCTCGGCTACGCCGCGCTCGGAGTGCCCGCGCTCGCGGAGACCTCGCTCGAGACCGTGCTCGCCACCATCGAGTCCGAGAGGCCGCAGGTATGCGTGATCGACTCGATCCAGACCCTTCACGCGGAGGGCATGACCGGCGCGCCCGGCTCGGTCGGCCAGGTCCGCGAGTGCGCCGCGGCGGTCATGGACCTGGCGAAGCGCCTCGACGTCGCGACGGTGCTCGTGGGGCACGTGACGAAAGAGGGGGCGGTTGCCGGTCCGCGGGTGCTGGAGCACCTGGTCGACTGCGTTCTGTTCTTCGAGGGCGAGCGCGAGCGCAGCTACAGGACCATCCGCGCTCTCAAGAATCGCTTCGGTGCGACCAGCGAGGTCGGCGTCTTCGAGATGCGCTCCGGCGGGCTTGTCGAGGTCGCCGACCCCTCGGCGCGGTTCGTCGGCGAGGCAAGCGGGGCGCCGGGCTCGGTCGTGCTCGCCTCGATGGAGGGCACCCGCCCGCTGCTCGTCGAGGTCCAGGCGCTCGTCGCGCCCACGGAGATCGTGCCCGCGCGCCGCGTGGCGAACGGGATCGACCGCAACCGCCTCGCGATGGTGCTGGCCGTCCTGGCTCGCCACGGCGGGGTGTCGCTCGGCTCCTCGGACGTGTTCGTCAACGTCGCGGGTGGCGTGCGGGTCGACGAGCCCGGCGCCGACCTGGCGGTCGCGCTCGCCGTCGCCTCGGCAAATCGAGGGGAGGCGCTCGCCGACGCCGAGGGCCGCCCGCTCGCCTGCTTCGGCGAGGTTGGTCTCACCGGCGAGCTCCGCTACGTCTCCCACGCCGAGCGGCGAGTCGAGGAGGCGCTGAAGTTCGGGCTGGGTCCCGTGGTGGGGCCGGCCGGCGGCGAGCGCCACTCCGGGCTCGCCCCGGAGAAGACCCTCCGGCGCGCGCTGCGGACGGCGTTCACGGGCGAGCGCCCGCGGGCCGAGCCCCGCGCCGCCTGAGACCGGCGTTGCGCACCCCCTGAAACCGCTTGACAACGCCCAATCCGACCTATCAAGGCGGGATTCGGCTGTCAGCGGCGTTCCAGGGCTTTTGCCATCATCAGTCGTTCAATGCCGTCGCATGTCGGGGATGATCTCCATGAGCTTGAGACGCGCCTAGATCCCCGGCTCCTGAGGGCTCTCGACGTGGTCGCTCCCGGTACGGCGCTCCGGGAGGGCATCGACAACATCGTCCACGCGCAGACCGGTGGGCTGATCCTCATCGGCGAGACCGAGGATGTCTCGTTCCTGTTCTCCGGCGGGATCAAGCTGGACGTCGACTACACGCCGGCGCTGCTCTACCAGGTGGCGAAGATGGACGGCGCGATCATCCTCAACTCCGACGCCTCGAAGATCGCCTGGGCCAACGTGCAGCTCATGCCGGACCCGACGATCCTCTCGATGGAGACGGGCACGCGCCACCGCACGGCCGAGCGTGTCGCCAAGCAGACGAAGGCGCTGGTGATCGCGATCTCCCAGCGCCGCGACGTGGTGTCGCTCTACGTCGACGGCATGAAGTACATCCTTGTCGACATCCCGACCGTCCTCTCCAAGGCGAATCAGGGGCTCGCCACCCTGGAGAAGTACCGCGCGCGGCTCGACCAGATCTCACTGCGCGTCACCGACCTCGAGCTCTCCGGGACCACGACGCTCCACGATGCGCTCCTGCTCCTGCAGCGGGCCGAGCTCGTGACCCGCATGGCCACCGAGGTCGAGCGCTACATCATCGAGCTGGGCAGCGAGGGGCGGCTGATCGAGATGCAGCTCGAGGAGACGGCCGTCGGCGTCATGGCCGAGCGCGCCGCTCTCGTTCGCGACTACCTCACGGTCGACAGCGAGATGGAGCTCGAGCGCACGCTCTCCGAGCTCGCCGTCCTCCCGCACCGGGAGCTCCTCGATTTCGGCAGCCTCGCCGAGCTCCTCGGCTACGACCGCAAGACCAACACCCTTGACTTTCCCGTCGCGCCGCGCGGTTACCGCGCGCTCGCGGCGATCCCGCGCCTGCCGCGGTTGGTTGCCCAGAAGGTCGTCCAGCGCTTTGGCGACCTCGAGGCGATCATCGCCGCCGACGAAGCAGAGCTTGCTTCCGTCGACGGCGTTGGAGAGGTCCGCGCCCGGGAGATCCGCGAGGGTCTTCGCAGGCTTCAGGAGGTCGACTTCGTCGACCGTTACGCGTCAAGTTGACGGCCGCCGGGCAGGCGGCCGTTTCTACGAAGGAGGCAGACATCCCAGATACAGCTATCGAGGAGACTCTCGACGTCGAGCATGAGCTCGGCCCCATCGAGTGCGAGTTCGAGACCGGAGACAACGTCGTCTATCCGCACCATGGGGCCGGAGTCGTCATCAAGAAGGAGTCCAAGGAGCTCCTGGGTGAGACGCGCGAGTACCTGACGATCAAGATCCTTCACAACGACATGACCGTGATGGTCCCGTGCGAGAACGCGCATCGGGCCGGCCTGCGACGGGTGATCAACGAAGAGCAGGTGACGCGGGTCATCGGCGTCCTCACGGGCGAGGTGTCCGAGATGCCCAAGAACTGGAACCGCCGGTTCAAGCACAACCGCGAGAAGATCAAAACCGGCGACGTCTACGAGCTGGCCGAGGTGGTCCGCAACCTCGCCATCCGCGAGTGGGAGAAGGGCCTCTCCACCGGCGAGAAGCAGATGTACACGCGGGCGAAGAAGATCCTCGCCTCCGAGTTCATGTACGCGCTCGAGAAGGACGAGGAGGGAGCCGAGGCCTACCTCGACGGCCTCCTGGAGGAGCGCTTCGGCACACCAGCCGCCGTCGTCTAGCGGGTTGCCTCAGGCGACCGCGATCGTCGCGGCCGCCGGCTCCGGGGAGAGGCTCGGAGCCGGCGGTCCGAAGGCGTTTGTGGAGGTCGGCGGACGCCGGCTCATCGACTGGTCGCTCGCCGCGCTCGACGCGGCCGGCAGCATCGGCAGCGTCGTCGTTGCGCGGCCCCCGGGCAGCGACGAGGAACTGCCTTCTTCCGTCACGTCCACGGACGGCGGCACCACGCGCGCCGAGTCGGTGGCCGCGGCACTGGCGCGAGTCGAGACCGAGCTCGTCCTGATCCATGACGCGGCCCGGCCGCTGGTGACGTCTGAGTTGATCGAGGCGGTGATCGACGCCCTCCGCACGAACCCCGCGGTCGACGGCGTGATCGCCGCCGCGCCGCTGACCGACACGATCAAGCGGGTGGAGGGGAAGGCAATCGTCGCAACCGAGGACCGCGCGGCGCTGTGGGCGGCGCAGACCCCTCAGGCGTTTCGCACCGCGGCACTGCGCGAGGCGATCGCGGCCGCCGGAGCGGAGGCGGCGACGGCCACCGACGAGGCCGCGCTCATCGAGTGGGCGGGAGGCGTGGTCGCCGTCGAGCCAGCGCCGGCGTCGAACCTGAAGGTCACGACCCGCGAGGACCTGCGCCTGGCGGAGCTCCTCCTCCGCTGTCCCTGACCCCGAGTGGACGGTTTCGCCAACCTGGTTGTCGTTTTCGTCCACTCGGCGAGCGAGCGTTAGCGCAGGAGCACCCAGCAGAGCGCCAGCGCGAAGCCGATCTGGCCGAAGGCGAGGGCCGTGCCGAGGTTCTCGGCGCCGAGGAGCGCCGCGACCGCGCTGGCGGCCGCGAACGCGGCGAGCAGCGTGGCGAGGTCGGTCAGGACGCGGCGCACCGCGGAAGCGTACGCGGCCTCTACGTTACGAGCGTGCTCACCGACTACCACGTCCACCTGCGCGAGGACGCCGACATGCGCCCCGGCGCGGAGGAGGCGTTCACCGAGGCGAACGCCGAGCGCTACCTCGAGGCCGCGGCGGCCGCCGGGATCGCGGAGCTCGGCGTCTCCGAGCACATCCACCGGTTCGAGCAGGCGCTCGAGATCTGGACCCACCCGTTCTGGGAGGACAACGCGCGCGACGACATCCAGGCCTACTGCGAGTTCGTACGCTCCACCGAGATCCGCCTGGGGATCGAGATGGACTTCGTCCCGGGCGCCGAGGACCGCACCGCGGCGCTCATCGACCGCTGCGGATTCGACTACGTCGTCGGCTCGGTCCACTTCGTCGGCGACCGCGCCGTGGACGACGACGAGTTCGACATCTGGCGGAGCGGGCGAAGCGCCGACGACATCTGGAAGCGGTACTTCGAGATGATCGGCGAGGCCGCGCGGTCGGGCCTGTTCGACTTCCTCGCCCATCCCGACCTGGTCAAGCACTGGGGCCGGGAGCGCCCGGCGCCCGAGCGAGATCCGCGCTTCCACTACGAGCCCGCCGTCGAGGCCATCGCGGAGTCGGGCGTCGCGGTCGAGGTCTCCACCGCCGGCCTTCGCAAGCCCGTGGGGGAGCTCTACCCGTCGCGCGCCCTGGCGGAGATGCTGGTTGACGCCGGGGCCAGCTTCGTCGTCTCCTCCGACGCCCACAACCCGGGGCTCATCGGCCACGAATACGATCGGGCCGTGAAAACGATGCGCGAGTGGGGAATCGACCAGGTGGCGACGTTCTCGAGCCGCCACCGGAAGCTGGAGCCCCTCGGATGAGGATCGGCATCGGCTACGACTCGCATCGCTTCGGCCATGGGCGCAGGCTCGTCCTCGGCGGCGTGGAGCTCGACCACGACCGCGGGCTGGAGGGGCACTCCGATGCCGACGTGCTCACGCACGCAGTCATCGACGCCCTCCTCGGCGCCGCCGGGCTTGGCGATCTCGGCACCCACTTTCCGCCAGAGGACGAGCAGTGGCGGGACGCCGACTCGATCGATCTGCTGAGGACCGCCTTCGCGATGGTTCGCGGCCACGTCATCAACGTCGACGCCACGGTCATCTGCGAGACACCCCGCCTGGGCGAGGAGCGGGCGGCGATGCAGCGCGAGCTCTCTGCGGCGATCGGCGCCCCGGTGAGCGTCAAGGCGACCTCGAACGAGGGCATGGGTTTCGTCGGCAGGGGCGAGGGTATCGCTGCAATTGCGGTGTGCCTCGTCGAGACCTCTGAACCGGACTAGGCTCCTCCTGTGGACCTGATCCCCAACCGGTTCCCCGGATCCGACCGGATTCCGGGGCTCAACCGCCTGGCCAGGCTGCAGCTGGGCAAGCTCGGGGCCCTCGGCGACGTCCCCGGGGTCATCAAGGACCTGGCCGACGTCGGCATCCTCCACCCGATCCGGCCGGACAAGCTCGGCCGGGTCTTGATCGCCCTTCAGCGCTGGGGGGCCTCACCGGCAACGGCGATCGCCGCGGCCGCGATCGAGCGCGGCGACGACGACGGGCTCGTCGACGAGCTCGGCTCGCTCAGCTTCAACGAGCTCGACGAACGCTCCAACCGGCTGGCCAACGCGCTCCTCGACGACGGCGTGAAGGCCGGCGACGGGGTCGCGATCATGTGTCGCAACCACCGCTGGTTCGTCGACGCGACGCTTGCCTGCGCGAAGCTGGGAGCCAGCGCCCTGTACATGAACACCGGCTTCGCCGGGCCGCAGTTCACGGGCGTCGTGGAGAGGGAGGAGCCGTCGGCGCTGATCTACGACGACGAGTTCACGGAGCTGCTCTCCGGCGCGCTCGAGGCCGGCGGCAACGAGCTCCGCACCTACATCGGCGCTCACGACTCCGAGCAGGGCGAGCCGGATCACCCGACGATCGAGGCCCTGATCGAGTCCGGGGCCCCCGGCGCCGCGCCCTCGCCGGACGAGCCGCCGCGCTTCATCATCCTCACGTCCGGCACCACCGGCCTCCCGAAGGGGGCCCAGCGCTCCGCGCCGGACTCCCTCAGCCCGGTCGCGACCATGCTCTCCAAGCTCGGCCTCCACGCGCGTGAGCGGACCCTGATCGCGGCTCCGCTGTTCCACGCTTGGGGCTTCTCCCACTTGCAGATGGCCCTTGCCCTCGCCTCCACCTCGGTCGTGCGCTCGAAGTTCGATCCCGAGAAGACCCTCGAGGCGCTGGCCGAGACCGAGTCCACGGTGCTGGTGGTCGTGCCGGTGATGATGCAGCGCATCCTCGATCTGCCCGACGAGACGCTCGAGAAGTACTCGCTGCCGAGCCTCAAGGTCACCGCGGTCTCCGGCTCCGTGCTCCCCGGCCAGCTCGCCAACGACTGGATGGACCGCTTCGGCGACAACGTCTACAACCTCTACGGCTCCACGGAGGTCGCCTACGCCACGATCGCCAGCCCCGAGGACCTTCGCGAGGCGCCCGGCACGGCCGGCCGGCCGCCGCGCGGGAGCATCGTGAAGATCTACGACGAGGACGAAAACGAGGTGCGGGCCGGCGAGAGCGGCCGCATCTTCGTCGGCAACGAGATGAAGTTCGAGGGCTACACCGGGGGCGGGGGCAAGGACGAGATCGACGGCCTGCTGTCCTCCGGCGACGTGGGGCACTTCGACTCCGACGGCCGGCTCTTCATCGACGGCCGCGACGACGAGATGATCGTCTCCGGCGGCGAGAACGTCTTCCCGCGCGAGGTCGAGGACCTGCTCGCGGACCACCAGAAGGTCCGGGAGGCGGCGGTGATCGGCGTGAAGGACGAGAAGTTCGGCCAGCGCCTCAAGGCCTTCGTGGTCACCGACGGCGAGCTCTCCGAGGACGAGGTCAGGGCACACGTCAAGGAGAACCTGGCCAACTACAAGGTGCCTCGCGAGGTCGAGTTCCTCGACGAGCTGCCGCGGAACTCCACCGGCAAGGTCCTCAAGAAGGAGCTGGCGGCGTCCGGCGAGGAGGACTCCGCGGAGGCGGAGTCCGAGGCCGAGTCGGCCTAGCCGACCCGCGCCTCGCGGCGGGCCGCTGCGTCGACCCGCAGGCGCTCGTGCTCGACCTGGCGCTTCAGCTGCTGGAGCGTGCGGCGCAGGTGGCCTGAGAGCTGCGGCGCCGCGAGGCGCTCGGCGATCATCCCGAGGAACCCGCCGCCGGCGACGCCGTATGCGAAGCGCAGCTCCGCCCTGGTTCGGCCGTCGCGCTCCTCGCGAAGCCGCCAGCGCCCGCGCTGGTCGATTCCGGTGACGGAGGACCAGGCCATGTCGGTCGGCTCGCTGAACTCGACCACCTCGATCAGCCCGCCGATCTCGGCCGCCCCGACCTTGATGAGCATGCGGTAGCGCGCGCCGAGGCCGGTCGCCTGTTCGCCCTCGACCTCCCAGCGTGTCACGCCGGACATGTAGTGAAGGGCGTTACGCGGGTCGGTCACCTGATCCCAGACCAGCCGGGGCGGAGCCGAGATGACGATCGACTCGTTCAGCCTCATCCGAGCACCGGGTAGCGGCGCTCGGCGGCAAGCGAGTCGAGCGTCTCCTGCATCAGCCGCGTGACGTGCCGGTAGACCTCGTCGACGTCGGGCTCGGGACCGAACTCCTTGCGCAGGTCGATCGCCGGGAGCACCTCGGTCGTCATCTTGGCCGGCAACGGGATGCGCGGCAGCATGTCGCCGATCGTCAGGCCGAACGGCGGGGCCACGATGATCGGCAGCACCTTGAGGCGCAGCGTCCGGTCGAGTCGCAGCATCCGGGCGAGCCAGTCGCCGCGGCTCAGGAAGAGCGCCGTCTCCTGGCCGCCGATCGTGACGACCGGGACGATCGGCACGTCCTGCTCGAGCGCGAGCCGGACGAATCCCCGCCGCCCGCCGAAGTCGATGCGCGAGCTCTGCCAGCTTGGCCTCGAGACCTCCCAGTCCCCACCCGGGAAGACGAGCACCGCGGCGCCCGCGGCGAGAGCCCGCCTGGCGTTCTCGTGCGAGGCGGCGACCGTCCCGAAGTGCCGCAGGAACGGCCCGAGGGGAGAGGCGAGGACGAGGTTGTGCGCCAGCTGGTGGTAGCGCCGCTCGACGCCGAAATAGGTCGAGAACGCGAGTGTGAAGATGATCGTCTCGGGCGACATGTTGCCGCCGGTGTGGTTGCCGACCATCAGCACCGGGCCCTTCTCGGGCACGTTCGCGAGGTTGCGCACCTCGGCCCGGTACCAGAGGCTGGCCATCAGCCAGCTGAGCGGCAGGTTCTCGCGTATGAAGTCAGGATCCCTGTCGTCGAGGTCGGCCGTCAGACGACTCGTGACGCTGCGGCCGACGCGCTCGGCGAGCCGCCCCGCGGCTCGCGCGCCCGCCTTCGTCGCCTCGGCACCGAGCGATCTGACCACGGCGCCGGCGCCGCCGAGAGGAGCCAGGCGATCGAAGAGGCCCGTATCCGCGGGACGGCCGTTGCCGTTGGAGGAGCCGTTGTGGCTTGCGGTCTCGCTGACGCCGGATGGGTCGGCCATCGGGCCAGTTTACGGTCGTTCAGGCCGTCTGGGCGAGGGCCGGGGCGCCTGCTCGCGCAGGGTTGCCCTTGACGTGCGCGCGGATCATCAGGTTGGTGCGTTCCGGCAGCTCGACCTGAGGCACGTGCCCGCACTCGGCAAGCGTCACCTGGGTGGCGGCGGGGAGCGCCTCGGCGACGTGGCGCGAGAACCCCGCGGGGATGAGGCGGTCGGAGTCCCCCCAGACGAACAGGGCGGGCGGCTCCAGCGCCGCCAGGCGCGCCCAGAACCCGCGATCCCCCCACGGCGAGTCCAGGTAGATGCTGCGGGCGGCCGCGAAGAAGGCAACCCGAGCCGCTCGCGAGCGGTACGCCCGGCAGAACTCGTCGGCCACGAGGTCGGCCGCCGCCGGGTCCAGGCGCTCCGGGCGGGCGAACATGCTCCACAGCTGCTGGCGCACCAGCCCGGCACGAAGCGAGTGGGGGATGGACGCGAGCTCGGGGCGCAGGATCTTCACCAGCGGCACCAGCTCGCGGCGGCGCCGGAAGGCGACGGCGGGGGCCAGCAGCGACAGCGAGGCGACCCGCTCGGGGGCGGTGAGCGCGACCTCGATCGCCACCCTGCCGCCCATCGAGTTGCCGACCAGGTGGACCTGGTCGATCGCCATCGCGTCGAGGTAGCCAAGCGTGGCACGGGCGAAGTACGCCGCGTTGTACGCGGCGCGGGCCGGCTTCGACGACGAGCCGAACCCGGGAAGGTCGATCGCGTGGACCGCGTGATCGGGCGTCAGCGCCGAGACCGTCTCGAAGAACGACGTCTTGTTCGAGCCCAGGCCGTGGAGGCAGAGCATCTGCTCGGGCCCGGCGCCGGAGACCACCGACGAGATCGTTCCCGAAGCCGTGGGCGCCTCCGTGAGTCGCACGAGGGGCGGACGGCCGCCCGGAAGGGCGAACATGCTCTCGAAGCGCAGCGCCAGGTCGAGGTCGCCGCGCGCATAGAGGCGGCGCGACGAGAACGCGTCGATGCCCGACATCCGACCCTCGCGCAGCCCGAGCCAGGTGGAGGCGTCGGTCCCGATCACGATGTCCGGCTCGCGCACGGGCGTGGTCTTCACCTCGCAGCGCGACTCCCGCAGGCGCACCTGCCAGGTGCGCCCGACGTCGCCGAGGCGGATCTCGTAGGTCGCGTCGAAGCCGTGCTCGGCGCCCAGATAGCGCTCCGGCATCATCGCGAACGCCTGGCTCACCCGCTCCGCCAGTCTGGCGCGTAGCGACTTCTCTGTCATCGGCGGCGAACCCTACCGTCCGGATCACGCGTAACCACGTCGAACCACCTCAAAAACCCTGCAAATAGTGAGGTGTATTAGATCGAGTTGGTTGGCGTCCGGCGGGCGCAGTGGCCGAGCCCCATCCGCCAATCTGGCCTACTTATTGGAAGAGGAATCGGCTGAAAGGGACTTCGCGACCTCCATCAGAGCATCCAGATCATCTCCGCCCAAGAGGACGATCCCTGTCTTCCCTATGACGACGCGTATGAAGGCTGGGTTTGAGGCTCCTGCCGAACTGGGTGAGCGCGGTTCGACGCAGAGAGCAGGAAGGTCACCAACCTGGCAGAGGCTCTTGCCTACATCTGGATTTGCGGCGATGTCGTCCTTGTTGAACGCAGCAGGATCACCGCCCGCCCAGGCGCTCTCCGAGAGGACAATGCTTGGCTGGTCGAGGTCCGAAGAGGAGTCATCGGGCGCTGGATAACGAAGCTCGATCGCGCCCTTACCGATTGCGTAGACACCGACCTGGTTGCCGTCGTTCGCAGCAGGTGCATTTGGAGTCAGCAGAGGAACAGAGAGATCAGAACGCGCAGTATCGATGCTCACCGGTGTGCCCACAACCGGATCAGAGCGCACCAAGATCCTGCGGAGTTGGGCCTTACGGCTGACCGTTCGTGCCGGCACGTTGCCGCCATTCTTGGCGGAAACCGTCGTGACGTAGCGAGCGGGGCCACCGCTGTCAGAATCCCCAAAGTTGAAGGTTAAGAACCCGCCAAGTACCACGGCTGTACCACCTGCGATCAAAATGACGAACTTCGACCTCAAGTCCATCCTCCCACCAGATCAGCAGCTGCGAAACACATGACTTTCATGGTTGCTGTCTTTGCAGAAATGCCAGTTGTGATTCGTAGTGTTGCCATATTCCGCATAGTAGTACGGATAATTGAAGTTACATGGTGAACCGATTGAGTGGCAGACTTTGACATTGTCGAAGTGTGCGGTGAGTTCGTCCCCATCGTGATGCCGCTCCGAGTTCGTCAACGACAAAGGATATGAATTGAAGCCCTCGTGTACGTTGTCGAGGTTGTCGCCGTCGTACAGAATTCCCCAGGAGTAATTTGCGTTCGCATTGTTGAGTTCGTAGACATGATCGCTCCCCGGAGACGGGAATCGCTGGTTGGGATGCGGGTGGGTTGTGCCGTCTTCTCGAACGTTGTAGTAGGCGAATAGTGGATAACCGTCCAGCTTTACCCACCCAAGTTCAAGCCAGTCCCCCGGGTCGTCGTAAGCAAAGATTGAGCGGTTTGTATCGCAGGGCGAATCGTTGAAGTCCGTCGTGTGGATTGTCGCCTTCCATCCAATCGCGGCAGTGTCCAATGTGTCCGCGCCTTCGACCTGAGTATGGGGATCCAAGTCGCAGGCGATAGCCGGCGTTGCTGAGTATGCGAAAACTAGAAGTAGGAGTAGGACGCCACCGACCCACCCAAGGAAACGGTCTTTCCTCGAACCCGGCCTTCCCTGCAGCATGGGCGAAAGGTAACATCAAGTTGCAATAATGGCAAGGTTGGCGGCCTCCGAAACAGAAGTGGCGCCCTGCTGTCAGTGCGGTCGCTCAACGTAAGGCCACCGAGTCTACGATCAGCGCGTGACCGAAGTGAGGATCCGCGACACGCTCAGCGGCGAGCTTCAGACGCTGGAACCGGGCACCGTGGGCATCTACGCATGTGGTCCGACGGTCTACTCGCGCATCCACGTGGGCAACGCGCGGGCGTTCGTGATCCCCATGTTGCTGGCCAGATTCCTGCGCTGGACCGGCGAGTACGAGCCCAAGCTGGCGATCAACGTCACGGACATCAACGACAAGATCTACGCCGCCGCCGCGGACGCCGGCGTCCCGTCAGCCGAGTTCGCCCAGCGAATGACCGCGTCGTACACCGAGGACACCGACGCCCTCGGCCTCGGCCGGCCCGACGCCGAGCCTCTTGCGACCGAGACGATCGACCAGATCGTCGAGCTGATCGCGGCGCTGATCGAGCGGGGGCACGCCTACGAGTCCGGCGGCGACGTCTACTTCCGGGTGCGCAGCTTCGACGACTACGGCGCGCTCTCCAACCGCGACCCCGATGACATGGACCAGGGCGAGGAGGCGGGGACGGACTCCCTCAAGGAGAGCGCCCTGGACTTCGCGCTGTGGAAGGCGACGAAGCCGGGTGAGGACACCTCCTGGGACTCGCCGTGGGGGCCGGGCCGTCCCGGCTGGCACATCGAGTGCTCGGCCATGGCGGAGCGCGAGCTCGGCGTGCCCCTCGCCATCCACGCGGGCGGGCTCGACCTGGTCTTCCCCCATCACGAGAACGAGATCGCGCAGACGCGCGCCGGCCGCGGCGTGCCGCTCGCGAAGATCTGGATGCACAACGGGATGATCACCACCGGGCCCGAGGCGAAGATGGCGAAGTCCGAGGGGAACGTCTTCCAGCTGCACGAGGCCGTGTCGCGCTTCGGCGCCGAGCCGGTCATCGACTTCCTGATCTCGGGCCACTATCGCCAGCCGCTCGCGTTCGGCGAGGAGGCGCTCGAGCAGGCCCGCGCGCGCACGGAGCGCTTCCGCGACTTCTTTCGCTCAACGCCTCGCGCCGAGGGCGAGGAGCATCCGCGCGTGCAGGCCGCGCGAGAGGAGTTCAGGTCGGCGCTCAGCGACGACTTCAAGACGCCGACCGCGATGGGCGCGCTCTTCGAGCTTGTCCTCGACGCCAACAAGGAGCCGCTGCCCGGGGCGCACGACGCGCTCGCCGAGATGCTCGACGTGCTGGGGCTGGGCTCGCTCGGGGCCGAGGACGAGGTCGACGACGCTGGGGCGCGGGCGCTGCTCGACGAGCGCGAGGCCGCCCGCGCCGCGCGGGACTTCGAGCGCGCGGACGCGCTGCGCGACGAGCTCGGCGCGCGCGGGTTCGAGATCCGCGACACAGCCGAGGGGCCGCGGCTCGTCCGCAGGTAGCGGCGGCGTGGCGGAGCTCGAGATCGTCTACGGGCGCCGCCCCGTGGCGGAGGCGCAGCGCGGGCAGCGGCGCGTGCACCGCGTGATCACGGCCGAGGAGGTCGGCGCCGACGAGCTGACGACGCTCGCGGGCTCCCCCGACCACCAGGGGGTCATCGCCGAGGTGGACCCCTACCCGTACGCGGACCCCGGAGCGCTGCTGCGCCCCGAGGATGCCCTGGTCATCGCCCTCGACCAGATCCAGGACCCGCGCAACCTCGGCGCGATCTGTCGCTCGGCGCTCGCCGGCGGAGCGAGCGGGGTGGTCGTGCCCGAGCGCCGCGCGGCGGCGATCACGCCGGCCGCCTGCAAGACCTCCGCCGGCGCCGTCGAGCACCTGGCTGTGGCGCGGGTGCGGAACCTCGCGGACTGGCTGCTCCAGGCCAAGGACGAGGGAGCGTGGGTCTACGGGGCCGACGCCGGAGCGGAGCAGAGCTACGCGCAGACCGATCTCGCGGGCGGCAGGGTGGTCCTGGTCCTCGGCAGCGAGGGGGAGGGGCTTCGCCGGCGCGTCGCCGATTGCTGCGACGCCGTCGTCTCGATTCCGGTGAGCGGCGGGGTCGGGTCGCTGAACGTCGCGGCCGCGGCCGCCGTCCTGCTCTTCGAGGCGGCGCGCCAGCGCGGCCAGGCCTAACAACCGGCTCGGACGCGACCCTCGAACTGCAACGTCGATTGCAAATCCTCCCGGCGGGGTTGACAGAACAACGCCCGTGGGATTAGTATGCCGCGCATAAGGGTGAAGTAAAGGTAGAGACCACAGCGAGGATCTGCCTGACTCTTTGACCCGAGGAGAGGGCGCCTAGGGGAGGCCGTGGCGCCACCAAAGTTCCGACTAACGGAGGACACCGGTGGCCACACCTACCCAGGAAATCTCGGCGATCGCGCCTGTTACGACAGCCGCGGCAACCGCCCGCAAGCTCAGCACTGACGCTCAACCGCAGCTTGAGGATACGTATCTGGTGGCGCTCGCCAAGCGGGGCAGCGCCGACGCGTACGACCGGATCGTCAAGCGCTACCGGGGATTCGTCAGGCTCAAGGCCTCGTCGTACTTCCTGCTGGGCGGTGAGTCCGACGACCTGATCCAGGAGGGCCTGCTCGGGCTTTACAAGGCGATCCGCGACTTCCGTACGGACCGCGAGTCGAGCTTCCGCAACTTCGCGGAGCTCTGCATCACCCGCCAGATCATCACCGCCGTCAAGACGGCCAGCCGCAACAAGCACGCCCCCCTCAACCAGTGCGTGTCGTTCGCGCAGTCGCCCGCCGGCGACGGCGAGACCACGCTCGAGGACGTGCTGCCGGGCCCGATCTCCGAGGACCCGTCCGAGCGGGTCATCGCGAGCGAGGAGCTGGCGAGCCTGGTCTCGTGCCTGTCGAGCGTGCTCTCCGAGCTGGAGTCGGACGTCCTCTCCCTCTACCTGGACGGCTGCAGCTACGAGATCATCGGCGAGCGGCTGGAGTGCGACACGAAGACGGTCGACAACGCCCTCCAGCGCGTCAAGCGCAAGGTCAGCCTGCACATCACCGCACGCGAGGTCGTGCTCTAGGACGACTCGAGAAGCTTGCGGAGGAAGTGGTCCTTCGCCCGCCAGTAGGCCTCGGGGCCGAGAGCTGCAGCCTCGGCCTTTACGCCGTCATAGCGAGCCGCCAAGTCCGGGTCGGCGCGCATCCGGTCGCGGAGCGCGACGAGGAAGTCGTCTTCGGACCCGAGCACGGTGACCTGGATGCCGAGCGGCAGCTCGTAGTCATCTGAGTTGAAGCTGGCGAAGGTCGGCGTCCAGTTCTCGGGCTGGGCGACCGCGAAGCGCTCCCCGAGCACGGCGATCACTGACTCGAGCTGCTCCGCGTCGACGCGCAGGTTGACGTCGACGTCACCCTTGGTGCGACCGCTCGGCAGCGAGGTGGCGCCGATGTGCTCGATCGGCCCGGGGACAAGGCCGCTCATGTCGCGCTCGAACGCCGCCACCGTCCTCTCGGCTCCCGCACGCGCGCTCTCGACCGGGCGAAGTTCCACCATCAATCGGCGAACACGATGACGGACGGCGCTGAGTGGACGATTTCGCCACGTCACGTGGCGTTTTCGTCCACTCGATGACGGCAGCGACCTCTTGGCTGCGCGATACGCTCGCTGCGCTGCCCGCCTAGCTCAATTGGTAGAGCACTTGATTTGTAATCAAGGGGTTCTCGGTTCAAGTCCGGGGGCGGGCTCTTGGCGAAAGCGCGACGACCTGACCTCTCGACGTTTCCAGGTGGAACGGAGTTCACCTGGCGCGATGGTGAGCGGCTGATCGTCCTGAGCAGGGAGGCGATCGAAGACGCGCCGGATCTTCTCGAGGGCGCCGGGTTCACCGAGTTCGAGCTCCTGACGACGCCGCGCGCCCTCGCGCAGGCACCGCTCGACCTGGCACGCAAGGCCCACGCCGTCCACGAGGTGCAGCGGGGGCCGGTGGACGAGATCTCGGCGGCGCTCGTCGACGCGGTCCGCGGGCCCGCGCTGGTCGCGCTCGGCGGCGGCCGCGTCATCGACACGACCAAGGCGATCGCCGCGGTCAAGGGCGCGCGGGTCGCGGCAATCCCCACGACCCTCTCCGGGGCCGAGATCACGGCGATCCACCGCCTCCCGGCCGGGATGTCGGCGTCGAAGCTGGTGCGCCCAGCCCTTGCCGTCTGCGACCCGGAGTGGATGACGAGCCTGGCCGAGGATGACCTGCGCGCCAGCGCCATGAACGCCCTGGCCCACGGCGCCGACAGCCTGGCGACACCGCTCTCGAACCCGACGGCGACGATGACGGCCCTGCGCGGGGCGGAGCTGATCGCTAAGGCTCTCGACGCCGAGCCTGCTGAGCGTGACGTGGTTGCCCTCGCGGGCGGCTCGGTCCTCTGCGCCTGGGCGCTCGACTCGGCGCTGTTCGCCATCCACCACGTGATGTGCCAGACGCTCGTGCGAATGCTCGGCGTCCCGCACGCGGAGACCAACGCCGCGATGCTTCCGCACACGATGGACGCGATGCGCGACCGCGCTCCGCAGGCGATGAAGGGGCTCGCCGCGGCGCTCGGGTCGGGACTGGATGGCCTCGGCGCGCGCATCCAGGCGCTTGGCGGGGGCCGGCGCCGGCTCTCGGAGCTCGGCGCCGACGCCGCGGGCATCGACGCCGCGGTGGAGGCGATGCTCGCGCGCCCCGAGCTCGGGATGACTCCGCAACCACCGGACGGCGACGAGCTGCGACGCATCGTGCAGAGCGCCTGGTGAGCGAGTAACCGGGTTCCGAGAGGCGTGTAGGCATGGACATGGATGCGCCCCGCGCGTCCGCGCCGCCGCGCACGGACGGAGTGATCTCAGACGAGCGCTTCGAGCGCTACCACCGCTACGCGCGCGAACGCGGGGTGAACCCGATCCTCTACACGATCGTCCGCGCGATCCTCGTCCCGGCGTTCCTCGTGTGGTTTCGGCTGGCCCGGCACGGCCGCGAGCACGCGAAGGTCAGAGGCGGCCTGATCGTCGCCTCCAACCACCGCAGCTTCCTCGACCCGTTCGTGATCGGCGCGCTTCTACCCTGGCGGCGGCGAATGCAGTTCGTGGCCAAGGTCGAGCTGTTCGAGAGCCGCCGGCAGGGCTGGCTCCTCTCGCGCCTGGGGGCGTTCCCGATCCGCCGCGGCCAGGCCGACGAGGAGGCGATGGAGACCGCCAGGCTCGCGGTCGAGCGGGGCGGCACGGTGGTGATCTTCCCGGAGGGCACACGGATCCGAAGCGGCTCCCTGGCGCGGCCGAAGCGGGGCGTCGGGCGGCTCGCCCTCGAGACCGGGGCCGCGGTTCTGCCCGTCGCCGTGATCGGTTCCGAGCAGGTGCGCCGCGGCTGGCGAATCCGGCCCAGGAAGGTGCGCCTGCGGGCCGGGCAGCCCATGACCTTCCCGCGCACGGGTCACCCGTCTCCCGCACTCGCCGCGACGGTCACCGACCGGATCTGGCCGAACATCGAGCTGCAGTGGGAGTGGCTCGGCGGACTGCCGCCGCTCCGCAAGGCCGCGGTGATCGGCGCCGGCAGCTGGGGCACGGCGGTCGCCGTGCTGCTCGCGAAAGGCGGTCTCGAGGTCCAGCTCGGCACCCGCACCCACGAGAAGGCGGCCGAGCTGACGAAGAACCGCCAGAACGAGCGCTACCTCCCGGGAATCAACCTCGACGAGTCCATCGACGTCAAGCGCGCCACCGACATCGAGCTGGCGGGGGTGGACCTGATCTGCTTCGCGGTTCCGTCGAAGGCGCTTCCCGCCGTGGTGGGCGCGATGGCGGACCGCGTCGGCGCGCGCGCCTCGGTCCTGCTGCTGAGCAAGGGGCTGGTCCAGCCGCTCGGCACGTTGCCGGGCAACTACGTCTCCGAGCGGGTCCGCTCGCGGGCGATCGCCTCGCTCGGCGGCCCCGCGCTGGCCCGCGAGGCGGCGGGCGGAACGGCGGCGCTGGTCCTGGGATCGCAGGACCCCGACCTGCGCTCCCAGCTGGGCGAGGTCTTCGACCGGGCAGGGCTGATCTGCGAGCGGACCGACGACGTGGTCGGCGTCGAGATCGCGGGCGTGGCCAAGAACGCCGCGGCGCTGGCCTCCGCGGCGGCGGCGCCGCACGGCCTGAACGCCGCAGGGATCGCGGCGGCCCGCATCTGGCGCGAGTGCGTGGATTGGGCGTCGGCGCGCGGCGGGCGGATGGAGACGTTCACCGGCCTCGCCGGAGTGGGGGACCTGACCGCCACCGTGCTGGCGCCGTCCAGCCGCAACCGCCAGGCCGGCGAGCTGCTCGCGGACGGGGTCCCGGCCGACCGGATACCCGACCGGATCGGACAGGCCTCCGAGGCGCTCGACACGGTTCCGCTGCTCGCCGAGGCCGTGAGCAACGCCGGCATCGAAGCGCCGGCGCTCGCGGGCCTCGCGGCCGTGATCGAGGGCGAGCTGACCGCCTCGGACTGGGTCGACGACCTGCGCCGGGCCGAGCGGGAGCGTCGAGCTGCATGAGTTCGACCACGATCAGCGGGCTACGCTTGGGTGGTGAGCGATCAGGAAGCCGCGGCCGCGAAGGCCGAGCTCGACCGGGACTTCGAGTCGCTCTACCGCGAGCACCTGCGCGACGTCTACTCCTACGCGTACTACCGGCTCGGCAATCACCACGACGCGGAGGACATCACCGAGCAGACCTTCCTGCAGGCCTACCGCCACTTCGAGCGTGCGCAGCGCGAGTCCGCCGGGCGGCCGCTGCGGCCCTGGCTGATCCGGATCGCGCACAACCTGGCCGCCAACCTCTACCGCGACCGCTCCCGCAAGCCCACGTCGAACATCGAGGCGGTGGAGCCGCCCTCGCACCCCCACGACACGGAGCGCGTGGTCGAGGGTCGCGAGGAGCTTCGCGCGGTGTTGGAGAACCTGGAGACGTTGCCGGAGGATCGCCGCGACGCGCTGATCATGCGCTTCGCGCTGGGCATGTCGAACCGCGAGATCGCCCGTGCGCTCGGCCGCACGGACGGGGCGACGAAGGTGCTAATCCACCGCGCCCTGAAGCAGCTCTCCGAGCAGATGGGGGTCGTCGAAGATGACTGAGTCCGAGGGCTTCATGGACCTCGAGGCGCTCCTCACGGACGCGCTGCGGCCGATCGAGCCGCCGGAGCGGCTCTCCGCCCGGGTCGAGTCGACCCTCGCGGCGATCACCGAGCAGGCGGCTGCCGAGCTCTCGAGCTGGGCCGAGGAGCTGAACGAGACGGAGCTCGAGTCGCTGCGCGACCCGCGGAACTGGGTGCGCCCCGTGGTTGCCGTGGCTGCCGGCACGGTTGCCGGCGGGGCGCTCGTCGTGTTCGGGATGCGCCGCCGCCGCACGCCCACCGGCGTGCGGCGTATGGCGAGCGAGCAGCTTCGGCGCCTGGGCTCCTAGGTGGGGTCAGGCACCTTGTCGAGCGGTGCCTGAGCCTTTCGGGCGCTCAGGTGCCTGACCCCTTCAGGCACCTTGTCGAGCGGTGCCTGAGCCTTTCGGGCGCTCAGGTGCCTGACCCCTTGGGCGCCGCGGGCGGTCCTGGGTGGCGGCGCCGGCGCCCAGGCCCAGCAGGCCGAGGAGCAGGTGCAGGAAGTTGTCCTCCGTATTGACCGGGATGATGCCGAGCAGGTTGTGCCCGCCTCCGAGGATGAAGCCCCACAGGGCGAGCACCACGTAGAGGAGCCCGACGGCCAGGGCGTACTGCCGCGCCGCGTAGCCGGCGACGGCGAGGCCGACGAGCCCGGTCGCGATGTGGAACACGTTGTGCCACCCGTTGACCGCGAGGATCCCGAACACCTTCACGCTCTGGTCGTCGCCGAAGGCGTTCGCGCCCGACCCGAAGTGGCCGTTGTAGAAGAAGCCGATGATCCCGGCGATCACCAGGCTGCCGCCCACCAGCGTCGCGTAGAGGCGCGCCGGGCTTGCGTTGTCGAGTTGCTTGCGCATCGGCCGGATCATCTCCGCTTTGGCGGACGGCTGATCCAGGGCGGACCGCCGCGCGTATCCATCATCACAGGACCTAGGCTGGCCTGAGCCCGCCCCTGGGCGGGAGACACGATGGAGATCCGCGGAACGCTCTCAGACAAGGCTCTTGACCGTCTCGGCGACGAGGAGCTCACTGCGCTCGTCGACGAGAAGCATCCGGGTGCGTTCGAGCGCTTCTACGACCGCCACAGCGCGGCCGCGTTCTCGCTTGCCCACCGCATCGTCGGCGAGCGCGGCGCCGCGGAGGACGTGATCCAGGAGGCGTTTCTGTCGATCTGGCGGTCGAAGGCGCGCTACGACCCGGCCCGCGGCAGCGTGCGCTCGTGGACGCTCGGGATCGTCCGCAACCGCGCGATCGACGCGCTTCGCCGTGGGTCGTCGCCGACCCGGCATCTCGACATGGACGACGACGCCGTCCTCGAGGGACGGCCCGCCGAGGAGCTGACCGACGTCGAGGCGCTGCGACGCGACGTGTCACAGAAGGTGCGCGGCGCGATCGAGATGCTGCCTCGCGAGCAGCTTCAGGTGATTGCGCTGGCCTACTTCGGCGGCTTCTCCCAGTCCGAGATCGCCGAGATGCTGAGCGCCCCGCTTGGCACCATCAAGGGCCGGATGCGCCTGGGTCTCGAGAAGTTGCGGACGATCCTCGCCGAGGGGCTCGGCGTCGACGAGGCGATCGAGGCGCTGCCGTGAGCTTTCAGGGACACGCCGCCGACGAGTCCCAGCGCGAGCTGCTGTCCGCCTACGCGCTCGGCGCGCTGGAGGAGCCCGAAGCCGCGGCGCTCGAGAGCCATCTCGACGGCTGCGACGCCTGCCGCACGCACCTGCGGTGGCTGCAGGCCGCCGTCGACGCCCTGCCGGCGTCGGTTGACCAGCTCCGGCCCTCGCCGAGCGTGCGGGCGGCGATCCTCGCCGAGGTCAACGCCGACGCTGCTGCGCCTCCCGAGCCCGAGGCCCGGCTGGCGCGGCCCTCGAGGCCCGGCTGGCGCGGCCTGCTCCTTCGCCCCGCCACGGGCTTCGCCGCCGCGGCGCTCGTGGTTGCCGGGGTCGTCGGCTACGAGATCGGCAAGCCGAGCGAGCCGATGCACACGACGATCCAGGCGAACGCGACGAGCGCCGCGGCGCCGGGCACGGTCTCGGCGTCACTGGACCGCGTCGACGGCTCCGGCACGCTCGTGGTCAGCCGCCTGCCGGCGCTGCCGGACGGCCGCGTCTACGAGGTCTGGGTGCAGCGCGACGGCAGCATGGAGCCGGAGAGCACCTTCGTGCTCCGGCGCGACGGCTCCCAGGACGCGGCGGTGCGCGACCTGGACGGCGCCAGCGCGGTTCTGGTCACCCAGGAGCCGCGGGGCGGCTCCGAGGCGCCGACCACGGCTCCGCTCCTGCGCGCCGATCTCGGGTAGCTAGGCTCACCGCACCTTGGCGACCTGTTACCGCCATCCCGGAAGGGAGACCAACGTCGCCTGCTCGAACTGCGAGCGGCCGATCTGCCCTGACTGCATGACGCCGACGCCGGTCGGCATGCGCTGCCCGGAGTGCTCGCGGCAGACGACCTCGGTCCGCCGGGTGCCGGCGGGGGTGCCCGGCGTCTCCTCCGCCAGGGCGCCGGCCACCGTTGCGCTCATCGCGATCAACGTGGCGGCGTTCGTCGTCGAGCTCGTGACCGCCGGCGCCGGCTCGTCGCTCTTCGACGCAGGCGGGAAGTTCGTCTCCGACGGGCTCCTCTTCGGCCCCGCGGTCGCCAACGGCGACTGGTGGCGCCTCGTTACGAGCGGGTTCCTGCACGCGGGCCTCTTCCACATCGCGTTCAACATGTACGCGCTGTACATCATCGGCATGCTCGTGGAGCCCGCGATCGGCACGGTGCGGTTCCTGGCGATCTACTTCGTGTCGCTGCTGGCCGGCTCGGCCGGGGTGCTCCTGCTGACCCCGCACAGCCCCTCGCTTGGTGCCTCGGGGGCGATCTTCGGGATCTTCGCGGCCGCCTTCATCATCGCCCGCCACCGGGGCTTCGGGCAGCTGGCCCAGCAGCTCGTCATCCTCGTCGCCATCAACCTGCTGATCACCTTCAGCGTGCCGCGGATCAGCATCGGCGCGCACCTCGGCGGGCTGATTGGCGGAGCGATCGCCGCGCTCATCGTGACCTACGGCCAGCGCCACTTCCGGTCCCTGGGGCTCCAGCTGGCGGCGATGGGAGCGCTCGGCGCGATCTGCGTGGCGATCTCCTACGCCGCGATCTGAGTCAGCCCCAGAGCGTTCGCCAGCCGACCGTGGCCGGCGCCGCGACGAGGTCCGGGTGCAGGAGATGCCCCAAGAGCTCGACCCCGTCCACCAGGCGCGGCCCCGGCCGCGAGAACGAGGCGGCCGCGTCGACCGCGTGGCAGGCGCCGGCGCCGAGGGCCTCGAGCTCGCCGCGGTGGCGCTCGGCCTCGGCAAGCGCCTCGTCCGCGTAGAGGCCGCAGGGCATGACGACGGCCACGTCGGGGCGGGCCGCGGCGACGGACTCCCAGGTCTCAGTCCTCGACTTCGCCCCGGCCTCGCCGATGGCGTTGGTGCCCCCGGCGAGCTCGATCATGTCCGGGACCCAGTGCCCGCCGGCGAACGGCGGGTCGAGCCACTCGAGCGCCGCGACCCGTGGGCGTTCCGCGTTTCCGACGGCGGCGCGGACGGCATCCAGGCGCTCGCGAAGGCGACCGCGGAGCGCCTCGCCGCGCTCGGGCTGCGCGACGGTGCCGGCGAGGCGCGGAAGGTCGTCGAGGACCTCGTCGAGGCGCTCCGGGTCCAGCGAGATCACGTCCGGCTGCGACGGCAGGCGCCCCGCGACGGCGCGGACGTCGTCGTAGGAGACGGCGCACACCGCGCAGAGCGCCTGGGTGACCACCAGGTCGGGCTCGAGCTCGGCGAGTGCCGCCTCGTCGAGCTCGTAGAGGGCCTCGCCGCGGCCGGTGACCTCGCGGACGCGGGCGTCGATCTCGGCGGCCCCGAGGCCGTCCGGGATGACGCTGCGAGTGAGGTGCGGCAGCGCGGCGACCTCCGCGGGGAAGTCGCACTCATGGGTGACCGCGACGAGGTCGTCTCCGAGGCCGAGCGCACAGAGCGTCTCGGTCGCGGAGGGGACGAGGCTGGCGATGCGCACCCCCGGATTATGCGCACCAAACCCCGGGTAAGCTGCCGACATGGACCTGCTCTCGGACGAGGAGATCGGCTCACGGCTCGCGATGCGCGACGGCTGGGAGCGCTCCGGTGACGCCATCGTCAAGACCTTCGAGAACGAGGACTTCGTGGGCTCGGTGAAGTTCGTCGACGCGGTCGTGGGGCCCGCCGAGGACATGGGGCATCACCCGGACCTGGAGATCTCCTGGGACAAGGTGCAGGTGTCCATCACGAACCACGCGGCGGGAGGCCTGACCGAGGCCGACTTCGAGCTCGCCGAGCGCATCGACGCACTCGCTTGAGCGCCGAGCGCGAAGACGTCGAGATACCGTCGTCGGGGGAAACCCTGGCGGCCTGGCTCTACAGACCGCGGGCCGGCGAGGGTGACGTGCCGTGCATCGTCCTGGCGCACGGCTTCGGCGCGATCAAGGCGGCGCGCCTGGACGCCTACGCGGAGCGCTTCGCCGCGGCGGGCTACGCGGCCCTCGCCTTCGACTACCGGCACTTCGGCGGATCGACGGGCGAGCCCCGGCACCTCGTCGACATCGGGCGCCAGCACGCCGACTGGCACGCGGCGATCGCCCACGCCCGCGGCCTCGACGGCGTCGACCCCGCCCGGGTTGCGATCTGGGGCTCCTCGTTCGGAGGCGGTCACGTGATCGCGGTCGCGGCGAGCGAGCCGCAGCTGGCGGCGGCGGTGTCGCAGGTACCGCACACGAGCGGGACCGCCGCCCTGCGCGTCATGAGGCCAAAGAGCGCGGCCGGATTAACGGCGATCGGCGTGGCCGACCAAGCCGCCGCGCTGGTTGGGCGCGGCCCGGTCTACGCGCGCATCGTCGGCCCGCCCGGCAGCGTCGCGATGATGACCGCCCCCGATGCCCAGCCCGGGTTCGAGGCGATCACGCCGGCGGACAGCGGCTGGCGGAACGACGTCGCGGCGCGCGTCGCCCTGCGCGTCGCCGGCTACTCGCCCGGGAAGCAGGCGAAGAACGTGCGCTGCCCCTTGCTGGTGCAGGTGGCGGACGACGACAGCGTCGCCCCGGCACAGGCCGCGATCGACGCGGCGAACGCGGCTCCCCGCGGCGAGCTGGTCCGCTACCCCTTCGGGCACTTCGAGGTCTACCTCGGCAAGCCGTTCGAGACGGCCGTCGCCGATCAGCTCGCGTTCTTCGCTCGTCACCTCGACCAGGCAGACTGATCGCCTGATGCGTCTCCTGCACGTGGTCGGCACCCGGCCGAACTTCGTGAAGATGGCTCCCGTCATCGCCGCGCTGCGCGCGCGGCTGGGCGCCGAGCAGAACGCCGTCGTGCATACCGGCCAGCACTACGACCAGGCGATGTCCGACGTGTTCCTGGAGGAGCTGGGCGTTGGCGCGCCCGACCACCTGCTGGGGGTGGGCTCCGGCAGCCACGCCGAGCAGACGGCCCGGGTGCTCCAGGGCCTCGAGCCGGTTCTCGAGGCCGAGAAGCCGGACATGGTGCTGGTTCCCGGCGACGTCAACTCCACGCTTGCCGCCGCGATCTGCGCCTCGCGGGCGGGCATCCCCGTCGCCCACGTCGAGTCCGGCCTGCGGAGCTTCGACCGCACCATGCCGGAGGAGATCAACCGCATCGTGGCCGACCATCTCTCCGACGTCCTCTTCCTGCACTCCGACGAGGCGATCGACAACCTCGGCGCCGAGGGCATCCCGGCCGAGCGTCTGAGCTTTGTGGGCAACACGATGATCGACACCCTCGTCGCGCTCGAGCCGCGGTTCCGGGAGCGCACGACGGCGAAGGACCTCGGCGTGGAGCCCGGGGGCTTCCTGCTCGTGACCCTGCACCGGCCGGCGCTCGTCGACGGCCCGCTGCTCGCCACCGCGGCGAGCGCACTCGCTGCCGTCGGCTCCGAGCTGCCCGTCGTCTTCCCGGTTCATCCGCGGACGAGGAAGATGCTCGCCGGGAACGAGCCGGAGAACGTGCGCCTGGTGGACCCGGTCGGCTACCTCGACTTCCTCTCGCTGGAGGCCGGCGCGGCCGCCGTCCTGACGGACTCCGGGGGCATCCAGGAGGAGACGACCTACCTCGGCGTTCCGTGCTTCACCCTGCGCGACAACACGGAGCGGCCGGTGACGGTACGGGCCGGAACGAACACCCTGCTCGGCCTCGACCCGGCGAGGATCGCCGAGATCCCCAAGCTGCTCGCTTCCCGTGCGGGCGGCAACTCGGCGCAACCTCCGCCCAAATGGGATGGGCATGCGGCGGAGCGGATCGCCGACGTCGTTGCGGCTTGGTAGCTTGGCGCGGTGCCGCTGCCGAGCCTAGTTCCTCGCGACAGGGTCTTCTTCGACCTGTTCCACCAGGCCGGCCAGAACACGCTTCGCGCCGCCAGCCTGCTGCAGGAGATGCTCCAGGGCTGGCCCGACTCGGCCGACCTCGCGCGCGAGATCCTGCTCGCCGAGCAGGAGGGCGACAAGATCACCCACGACATCATCAGGCGCCTCAACACGACGTTCGTGACCCCGCTCGATCGCGAGGACATCTACGGGCTGGCGGGCCAGATCGACGACGTCGTGGACTTCATCGAGGAGACGGCGGACTTCTTCGGCCTCTACAAGATCGAGGCGCCGATGGAGCAGTCGCTGGCGCTCGCCGACGTTCTCGTCAAGTCCTGCGAGCAGCTGGCCCAGGCGCTCTCGAAGCTGCGGGGGTTCAAGGATCTCGAAAACCACTGGATCGAGATCCACAGCCTCGAGAACGACGGCGACCGCATCTCCCGCGACGCGGTTGCCTCGCTCTTCGCCAACGGCATCGACCCGATGGTCGTCATCCGCTGGAAGGACATCTTCGCGGTGCTCGAGCGGGCCATCGACGCCACCGAGACCGCCGCCCACATCCTTGAAGGCATCGTCATCAAGAACGCCTGAGCGGGGCGCGAGATGCACGACAACGTCGTTCTCGTAATCGTCGTCGGCACCGCGCTGGCGTTCGACTTCACCAACGGCTTCCACGACACGGCCAACGTCGTGGCCACCTCGATCTCAACGCGGGCGATGTCGCCGCGGCTCGCGATCGCCTACGCGTCGGCGCTCAACTTCGCCGGGGCGTTTCTCTCGCTCGCGGTCGCGGCGACTGTGGCGAGCGACATCGTCTCCGCGGACGTGATCACCCCGACGATCGTGTTCTCCGGGCTGATCGGGGCAACTGCGTGGAACCTCGTCACCTGGTACTTCGGCCTTCCGTCGAGCTCCTCGCACGCGCTGATCGGCGGCGTCTGCGGCGCCGCGTTCGCTGCCGCCGGGGCCGACGCGATCCTCGGCGACGGGCTGCTCGGCAAGGTGCTGATCCCCGCCGTAATCGCGCCGATCCTCGCCTTCGCGGTCGGCCTGATGGGGATCTACATCTGTTACCGGGTTGTTGGTCGCCAGCGGCCCGGCCCGGTGACGCGCGGGTTCAAGCTCGGCCAGGTGTTGTCCGGAGGCCTTCTCGCGCTGGCGCACGGGACCAACGACGCGCAGAAGACGATGGGCGTCATCACGCTGGCCCTGGTTGCCAACGGCAACCTCCCGGCAAACGACTTCAACGTGCCGACCTGGGTGGTGATCTGCTCGGCCAGCGCGATCGCGCTCGGGACGTATTCGGGCGGCTGGCGGATCATCCGGACGATGGGCACGCGGATCATCAAGATGGACGCGGCCCAGGGCTTCTCGGCCCAGGGCGCGGGCGCGGCGACGATCCTCGCGTCGTCGCACTTCGGCTTTCCGCTCTCCACCACCCACGTCATCTCGGGCGGCGTGATGGGAGCCGGCGCCGGCAAGCGGTTCTCCGCCGTGCGCTGGGGCGTCGCCGGCAACATCGTCGTCGCCTGGTTGCTGACGCTTCCAGGCGCCGCGCTCGTGGGTGCCGCCGTCTACGGCGTCACGCACATCTTCGGCAACGGCGCCGTCGGCCCGGCCATCGTGACCGCCGCCGGGATCTGCCTCATCGCCATCATGTTCGCCCGGCGGGTTCGCCGGGCCGAGCCCGCGCTGGCCCAATGAGCGTCCTGGCGACGATCGTCGAGTGGAAGGCCGTCTGGCAGACGATCGTTGCCGCGATCGGGGCGGGGGTCGGCGTCACGCTCGCGTTTGCGGTCGCGGTCCTCGCCGCGGCGCGCTGGGACGACCTCAGCCACGACGGGCGCAGCGTTGCCGCTCTCGGGGCCGCCGTGGTGGGCCTGCTCGCGTTTGGCGTCTGCCTCGCCGCGGTGGTGCTCGGCATCGTCGTGATGACGACCAAGTAACCGCCGGCGACGTGCTCTGCTCCCGCCGGAACATCTTGTCCGCGGCTACGCCGCGGACATTTTGATCTGCTACCGCGTCCGCCGCCGCCGGGACCGTTGAGGGACGAGCCGGCGGGGAAGACGACCTAGACTTGAGCTATGCGCGTGGTTCGCAACGTCGCCATCGTCGCCGCGATCGCGGCGCTGGTCGACCTCGCGCCCGGCGGGGGGAACGCGACGACGGCGGTACTCACCGTGCTCCTGCTCGCCTTCCTCGCCACGCTTGCGATGGCCGGACTGCAGCTCTACCGCGAGAACCGCCTGACCGTCGACTCGCTGTCGGATCGGGACCGGGGCATCGTCTACGGCGCCGTTGGCCTGGTGGTGCTGATGGTCGCCGGCGCCAGCAAGATGCTGGCCACCGGCGGGGGCACGCTCGTCTGGATCGGCCTCCTCGTGCTGGCGGTCGTCGCGATCGCCCGTGTCTGGTCAAGCGCGAACAGCTACTGATCCCGCCCGCTTACCTGCGCTGACGATTCCTGAGGGGCGGCCGAGCCCTTGACGATTCGGGGATGAAGCCGGCTCGACCTTGGCACGCGAGGCGCGCAACGCGTGCGCGGCCCGCACCTAGCTTCGCGGCATGGTCGAACGCGGGCTGCGAGGGGAGCGAGGACAGGCATCGGTCGAGCTGATCGCGGTCATCCCGGCGGTGGCCGCGCTGCTCGTCCTCGCCGCGCAACTGGCCGTCGTCGGCTGGGCGCTCTGGACGGCTGAGGGGGCGGCCAGGGCCGGGGCTCGCGCCGCGGCGTCGGGCGGCGACGCCACCCGGGCCGCGCGCTCCGGCATCCCGGACCCGCTGCGTGGCGGCGCGAAGGTGCAAACGGACGGCGGCGTGCGTGTCGAGCTCGCTGCGCCCTCTCTGGCGCCCGGGCTGCCGTCGGTGCGTGTCGCCGCCGGCGCCCACCTCCCCGGGGGCGAAGGTGCGCCGTAGCGAGTGCGGACAAGCTTCGGTCGAGCTGGTCGCCGCCGTCCCGGCGGTCCTGGTCGCGGCAGGAATCGTCTTCCAGCTCCTCGTCGTGGGGTACTGCTCGTCGCTAGCCGACGGCGCCGCCGAGGCCGGGGCCCTGGCGGCCGCCGCCGGCCGCCCGGTCGGTCCCGCGGTCCGCGCGGCGCTGCCCGCCTGGGCCGAACCACGCACCAAGGTCGACCGGGATGGCGAAACGCTTCGGGTCGGAATCGCAGCGCCGTCGCCGCTCGAGGCGCTTGGATCGCGGCTCGGCGTCGACTCGAGCGCGTGGGTGAGGACCCCGGCCGACGATGGCTGAGCGGCCGACCGTCATCGTCGCCACGGCGCTGGGTGAGGCGGGCGGTGGGTTGGCGCTCGCGGCGTCAGTGGGAGTGGCCGCGGCGCGCGGCGAGGACGCGGAACCCCTGCCCGTGCTCCTTGCCGAGCTCGGCGCAGAGGGCCGGCGCGGCCCGACCATGCTCGCCAGCCACGCGGCGCGGCGGCTCGAGCGCTCCCTCCGGACGGCCGGGTTCGAGACCGCGGCCGCGCGAGGCGCCCTGTGCTGGCTCGGCCTGCCGGCCGCCGGGGAGGGCATCGCGCGGCTTTCGGAGGCGCTCGGCATCCTCGGCGACGGTCTGTCCCTGGCGGTCGTGCATGCGGATCCGGCGGATGCCCGCCGCCTGCTCGAGAGCGCCGAGCTCGGCGAGCGCGCCGCCGCCGTCCGCTGCGAGCTGCCGAGGGATCGCGCCCTCGCGGCGCTCATGGCCGGCGAGCTGCGGGCCCGCCGCCAGCGTGTCCGGATCGAGGGGCGCGCGCTGGGGCTCCTCGGCGCGCGCCGCGCGCTCGCGGGAATCGAGCCGGGCGGGGCCGGGTCGCGGCGCGCGTCGCGGATCGCGTTGCGCTTGATGGGGCCCCGTGAGCGGCAGGCCGGATGGAGGCTGCGGGCCGAGAACGGCCAGGCGCTGCCGCTCGTGCTCGGCCTCACCCTCGCTCTCGTGCTGGCGGCGACGGCCGTGGTCGCGCTGGGTGGCGGGGTTGCGAGCGCCGAGCGCGCACAGGGCGGGATGGACCTCGCCGCGATCTCAGCGGTCCGCTCGATGCGCGACGACCTGCCCCGGCTCGTGGCGCCGGCCGCCCTGCCGAACGGCGCGCCCAATCCGTACCACCTCAGCCGCGCCGCCGACCTCGCGCGTGCGGTCCAAGCCGCCCGCGAGGCGGCTGGGCACAACGGCCTCGACGCCGATCGGCTTCGGGTCTCGTTTCCGGATGCGGCGTCGCCGGTTCCGCTGCGTGCGCGCGTCGAGCTCGTCGCGACCGCGGGCCCCGGAGCGGGGGTGGGCGGCTCGCGGGGGCGGATGGAGGTGACGCTTCACGCCGAGGCCGAGGCAGCTCCGCCGGCACCAGTGGCCGGCGAAACGGCGGGGCCGGCGATGGCGAGCGGCGGCGGCTACTCGGGATCGCTCGCCTACCGGCAGGGCAAGCCCATGCGCCCGGACGTCGCTGCCGCGTTCGATCGGCTGGCCGCCGCCGCATCGCGTGCCGGCCTGGCGCTCATGGTGAACTCGGCGTACCGCTCGGATGCCGAGCAGGCCCGTCTCTACGCCGCCAACCCGGACCCGCGGTGGGTCGCGCCGCCCGGCACGTCGCTGCACCGCTGCGCGACGGAGCTCGATCTCGGTCCGCCCGCCGCCTACGCGTGGCTGGCGGCGAACGCGGGTTCCTTCGGCTTCGCCCAGCGGTACTCCTGGGAGCCCTGGCACTACGGCTTCACGGCCGGCCCGGCCCCGTGCTCGACGGCCGGGAACGCGGGCGGAGAGGCCGATGGCGCGGTCGCCGGCGACGGTGGCCTGCCCGGCTTCGTACCGGACGGGTACCGCGCGCCGCTGCTCACCGCCGCGCGGCGCTGGGACGTGCCGGCGGGGCTTCTTGCCGCGCAGCTCGAGGCGGAGTCCGGCTTCGACCCGCGCGCCGTATCGCCTGCCGGCGCGCTCGGGATCGCCCAGTTCATGCCGGCGACGGCGGCGTCGTACGGGCTGCGGGACCCGTTCGACCCGGCCGCCGCGATCGACGCCCAGGCGCACCTGATGGCGGACCTCCTCGGGCAGTTCGGCTCAACCGCGCTGGCGCTCGCGGCCTACAACGCCGGGCCCGGGGCGGTCGAAGCGTGCGGCTGCGTCCCCGGCATCCCGGAGACCCAGGCCTACGTCGCCAGGATCCTCGGCCTGATGGACGCAAGCGGCACGCTCGCGCTGGCTGCCCCGCTGGAGGTGCGGCTGGTGGGCTAGGACCGGGCTGCTGCCGGAGCCGCCGCCTCGAGCCGCGCGTGGAGCAGCTTGGCGTCGTGCTCGGAGACGGTGCGCAGTTGGCCCTGGAAGCCGAGGTGCCAGTGCTCGGCCGGCCACTTGTCGAGGTGCTCGAGCTCGCCGAGCAGCGACTCGGCCGGAACGAAGTCGGCCTCGTCGAGCACCAAAACCGGCTCTGCCTCCACGCGCCAGGGATATGGCTCGGGCTTGCGCTTCGTGCCCTGCGGCCAGATCGGGGTGCGGTCCTCGAACATGGTCGAGCGGACTCGGGCGATGCCGCCGAAGGCCTTGACGCCGGTGACGTAGAAGACCACCTCGTCGCCGGACTCGAACTCGGCCGCCTGGTTGCGGCGGAGCTCCTTCAGGCCGATCACGTCGAAGCCCCGCTGGACGTTGATCTGGAAGTTCTCCAGCGAGCCGGTGAGGATCCAGGTCTTGCCGCCGTTGCCCATCTCCGCCGATGATAGGACGCGAGGGCTTCGGTCCTGCGTCCAATAGTCTGCTCGGCCATGCCGGCTCAGACAATCGAAAGCCTCGAGGCCCTCAGCGAGCTCGTCGGTCAGGAGATCGGCCCGACCGAGTGGCGCGAGGTGAGCCAGGAGATGATCAACGCCTTCGCCGACGTGTCGGGCGACCACCAGTGGATCCACACCGACGTCGAGCGCGCCGCCAAGGAGAGCCCGTTCGGAGGCACCGTCGCGCACGGCAACCTCACGCTGTCGCTCACGGATTCCTTCCGGCTCGAGCTGATCGACCAGAAGGGCGTGGTCGCCGGGGTCAACTACGGCTTCGACAAGGTGCGTTTCCCCGCGCCGGTCCCGGCCGGGTCGCGGGTGCGCTGCAGGGCCCAGCTTCAGTCGTGCGAGCCGCTGGGGGAGGGCTGGTGGCACGTGGTCACCCGCCTGACCGTCGAGGTGGAGGGGAGCGACAAGCCCGCCTGCGTCGCCGACAGCGTCGGCCGCGCGCTCGCCGCCCAGGGCTAGCCTCGTCCATCAATCCCCCGCGACGGGCTCCGGCGCAAGCAGAAGAACGGCCCGGTTTGGCCGGGCCGTCTCTCAGCGAACTACTTTGAATCTCTTGCGGACGGCTTCCCCGTCCTTGAACGCTGCTTTCGGGGCTAAACCCCTCACAGGGAACTCTTACTTGACGGTAAGGGTTCCCTTCATGCCTGCCGCCTCGTGGCTGTCAACGGAGCAGTAGAACGTGTAGGTCCCCGCCTTCAAATTGCCGAAGTCGTGGCTCGTGTTGCTGCCGCTGATCTGATCGGTGCAACCGATCTGCTGGCCGCTCGAGCTCTGGACGCAGACGTCGTGCGTGGTGCTCGACATGTTCGTGAAGTTGACGCTGACGTCACCGGCCTTCGCGCTCACCGACTTCTGCTCGTAGGCGATCTGGCCGCTCGGGTCTGCGGAGATGTCGACCGCCGAGGAGCTTCCGCCCCCGCCCGACGAGCCGCCCGTCGTCGCCGTGGCGCTCGACGGAGTCGAGCTGCTGGAGCTGCTGCTGCCCCCGCATGCCGCGAGGCCGATCGCCGCCAGGGCGGCGATCACGAGCGCCAGAGAAGTCTTCTTGATCACGGATTCACCTTTCGTCGGTTGCGGCCCTGTATTACCGGTTCGGGCCGGTTCTGGTTCAGATTGCTACTCCCCGGTGAACACGGGCGTCTCCCCCGCGAAGAACGCGGGAACGGCCTGTGCGAGGTCCGAAGTCGCCATCGAGTCCGCGATGCCGTGGCGCTCGAGCTGGAGGTGGTCGGCGAGCGAGTTGTCGAGGCTCGACGCAACCAGCCGCTTGCACATGCTCACGTAGTGGGGCGCGCGCTTCGCGAGGTCCGCGGCGAGCACGTACGCCTCGTCCATCAGGGCGTCGGCGGGTACGACTCTGAAGACCAGGCCGCGCTCGAGCGCGTCGGCCGCCGAGAGGTTCGGATCCTCGAGCAGCAGCTCGATCGCCCTGCCCGGGCCGATCACCCTGGGCAGGAAGTAGGTCATGCCTCCGTCCGGCGCCGCCCCGATGCGCCCGTAGGCGACGGCGAAGATCGCGGCCTCGGAGGCGATGCGGATGTCGCACATGAGCGCGAGCGAGAAGCCGGCTCCGGCGGCAGGGCCGTTGATGGCCCCCACGACCGGATACGGGATCCGCCGGAGGTCGACGATCGCCTGGTGGAGCATGTCGGCGCCCCGCCTGACCATGGAGGGGAGGTCGATGTCGTCCCGCTCGAGGCCCTCGCGGAACGAGTTGACGTCCCCGCCGGCCGAGAACGCGCCGCCCTCGCCGGTGATCACCAGCGCGCGCAGCTGCGCCCGGTCCGCGAGCCAGGCGGCCATCGTCGTGAGCTCGCCGATCATCTCCGGGCTCATCGCGTTGAGGGCCTCGGGCCTCGCGAGCGTGAGTGTCCCCACCGTGCCGTCGGACTCGAATCGCATCGTGGTCAGCTCTGGCGGACTGGGGGTGTCGGTCTTGCTCATGGCGCTCCGATTCTCGACTTGGACGGCGGGCGCGAACCCTAATCTCTCTCACCCATGAGCCAGGACCCGGTCACTGAGCAGCGCCGCAACCTGCCGGATCAGCCGGGCGTCTACCTCTTCAAGGATTCCGAGGCCCGGGTCGTGTACGTGGGCAAGGCGATCTCGATCAGAAAGCGAGTGGGCTCGCACTTCTCGGGCCGGGGCCGCTCCAGCGCGGACATGCTTGGGCAGGTCCGTTCGATCGACTTCCTCGTGACCGAGACCGAGGCGGAGGCGCTCCTCACCGAGCAGCAGATGATCAAGCGCCACCGGCCGCGCTTCAACATCCGGCTTCGGGACGACAAGTCCTACCCCTACGTGGGCATCAGCCTCGACGAGGAGTTTCCGCGCGTCTACTTCACGCGCGAACGGCACAGGTCGGGGCGCCTCTACTTCGGCCCGTACTCGAGCGCCAAGCGCACCCGCGAGACGCTCGAGCTCCTCGGCAAGCTCTTCCAGTACCGCACCTGCGACGGGCCCGAGCCGGGCCGCCGGTCCGGTGTCCCCTGCCTTGACTACTACATCAAGCGCTGCCAGGCGCCCTGCGTGGGCTACATCGACCGGGAGGAGTACCGGCGCAACATCGAGGCGATCGCGAGCTTCCTCTCGGGCCGCTACCGCGACGTCGAGCGCGACCTGGAGCGCAAGATGGAGGACGCGTCGCGGGGGGAGGAGTTCGAGCGGGCGGCCGTCTACCGGGACCGGCTCGCCGCCGTGCGTTCGCTCATGCAGCGCCAGCGCGTCGCCGGCGACGCGCTCCGCAACGCCGACGTGATTGCCGTCGCGCTCGACGGGCGAGATGCGAACGCCCAGGTCTTCCAGGTGCGCGACGGCGTGCTCGCCGAACGGCAGAGCTTCTACCTCTCCAACGAGGGCGAACGGGGGGAGGACGAGGTGACCGAGGAGTTCCTCGCCCAGTACTACGCGGCGGTTCCCGCGATTCCGCGCCTGATCGTGGTGGGCTCGGCCGTCGCCGGGCGCGCGCAGGTGGTCTCCGAGGCGCTCGCGGCGCGTCGCGGCGGGGCGGTGGAGGTCCGCGCCGCCGAGCGGGGCTCCATGCGGCGGTTGCGGGAGATGGCGGAGCGCAACGCCAAGCTCGCCCTCGCCCAGGACCGGATGCGCCGCGAGCGCCGCCGCCAGCAGCGTGTCGACGCGCTCGCGGATCTGGCCGAGGCGCTCTCGCTGGAGACGCTCCCGGTGCGGATCGAGGGCTTCGACATCTCGAACCTGGGCCGCGAGCACACGGTTGCCTCGATGGTCGTCTTCGAAGGCGGCGCGCCGAAGAAGTCGGACTACCGGCGCTTTCGCATCCGCGGCGATCGGTCGGCGGGTCCCGACGACTTCTCGTCGATGCAGGAGGTTCTGGAGCGGCGCGTGGCTGCGTTCGTCACGCAGGCGGACCTCTCCCCGCACGACTCCGAGCGCGACGAGAGCTTCGCGTCGCTTCCCGACCTGGTGCTGATCGACGGCGGCAAGGGCCAGCTCGGCGCCGGGATGCGGGTGCTCGGCCCGCTCACGGAGCGCGGCACGGCGGTGATCGGGCTGGCGAAGCGGCTCGAGGAGGTCTTCGTGCCGGGGCAGCCGGGCCCGCTGCCCGTTCCCCCGGAGTCTGAGGCGTCGCGGCTCCTGCAGCGGGTCCGCGACGAGGCCCACCGCTTCGCGATCGAGCACCACCGCAAGCGGCGAGACACCTCGATGACGCGCTCGTTCCTCGACGAGCTCCCGGGCGTGGGGCCGGCCCGCAAGCGGGCGCTGCTCACGCACTTCGGCTCACCCGACCGCGTCGCGAAGGCGAGCCGGGAGGAGCTCGAGTCCGTCCCCGGCATCCCGGGCAAGCTCGCGCGCGACATCCACCGCCAGCTGAACCGCACAGGATGATGGAGTCCGCCAACCCCGTCGAGCTCTTCGTGATCACCGGCTACTCGGGTGCCGGAAAGTCGGAGGCGATCGCGGCTTTCGAGGACGCCGGCTACTTCTGCGTCGACAACCTGCCGCCGCGGATGATCGAGGCCCTCGGCGAGCTCTTTCGCCACGAGGGGTCGAGCGTGCGGCGCGCCGCCGTCGTCTCCGACGTTCGCGGTGGGGACTACTTCGGCGAGCTGACCGGCGTGCTCGAGGGCCTCGAGCGCTCGGGCCTGCATCCCACGGTGGTGTTCCTGGAGGCGACCGAGGAGGCGCTCGTGGATCGCTTCAAGGAGACGCGCCGGCGCCATCCGCTGGCTCCCGACGGGCGCGTGCTCGACGGCATCCGCCAGGAACGGGAGGCGCTGGCGTCCCTGCGCGACGTCGCCGACGTCGTCATCGACACGACGGGGACCACCGGGGCCATGCTGCGCAGGAAGATCGCCGTCGACCTGCTGGGCCCCCGTGAGGCGGAGACGCGGCTGGCGCTGACCATCCTGACCTTCGGCTTCAAGAACGGCCCGCCGCGCGACGCCGACCTGATGCTGGACGTCCGCTTCCTGCCGAACCCGCACTACCGGGAGGACCTGCGGGCGCTGACCGGGCGCGACCCGGCCGTGGTCGCCTATGTCGAGGCGGGCGACCTGGCCCGGGATTTCTACGAGCGCCTCGACCCGTTGCTCGAGTTCCTGCTGCCCGCCTACCTGGCCGAGGGCAAGACGCACCTGACGATCGCCATCGGCTGTACCGGCGGAAGGCACCGCTCGATCACGGTTGCGGACCGCGTTGCCGGCCGGCTTGCCGATCTGGACGACGTCACCATCAGGGTCGTGAACCGCGACGTAGAGCTCTAGGGGCTAGCGCCGGCCGACGATCCTCCGGAACGCCTTCCACGCCGGTTTCGGGTTGCCGGCCCGGTCGAGGAGCCCCGAGTGCTTGCACCAGGAGCAGGTCCCGACATTGACGCTCGGGCCGGGGTCGCGGAGCACGAACCAGCTGACCTCGTGGACGTTCAGCGCCCGGCGGCGATGGGCAAGTGTCTTGAGCGTCCGTCGCAGCAGCCTGGCCTGGCCCCTGAGCCCCTGGTTGATGTGGCCGTCCTTTGGAGCCGAGCCCCACGACGTCTCGCTGACCCAGATCGGCGTCTTTGCGTCGTGGGCCTTCCGCATGACCGCATGGACACCGGCCGTGGCGGCCCGGACGTCGTGCACGGTCGAGCCATAAGGGTGAACGGCGACGACGTCGAAGGCGTGCTTGACTCCTTTCACCCGATAGAGTTGCTTCAGGTAGTCGGCCGCGGAGAACTTGACGTCGGTCGGCATCCCGGCAAGCGCGATCTTGGCCGAGGGGTCGGCAGCCCTGATCGCCCTGTGCGCGTCCCTGAGCACGGTGACGTACTTCTGAACCGACGGCTCCGGGTCGAACGAGCGCGCGATGTTCGGCTCGTTCCAGACCTGCCACTGCTTGACGGGCTGTGGTCTCACGCCTGGGTTTGCCTTTGCGAACGCCCTCCAGAATGTTCCGTCGGGCTTGTAGCGGTTGACCGCGGCCTGGACGAAAGCCCGCCAGTCGCCGCGCGCGTTCGCGCTTCCCACCGGGGGCGTCGAGTGCTGCTGGTTGCCCAGCGGCGCGCCGGTCACCGGGTTCGTCAGACCGTTGACCCAGTAGGGCGAGCTGTAGAGGAGGGGCTGCGGGCGGATCCCGAGCTTCGCGAGCTGCGAGATCAGGGCGTCGGGCTGACTCCAGTCAACCTTGGTGGCTGTCGGCTCGACGTCGCTCCAGTTGATCGTCACGCGCATCGTGTGCAGCCTCGTCTTCGCAAGGAGCGCCCGGTCGCTGCGCGAGAGGTGGTCGTAAAACGCGAAGTTGAGGCCGTAGAAGCCCGGCTTGGCCCTGGACTGGGCCGGGCCGCACACCGCGCCGAGGACGATGCAGCAGGCGATGCCTGTGAGGGCATGGGCAAGTCTGCGATCAGGGAGCGGCAAACTTCTTGAAGGCGGCCCACGAGGGCTTCGCCTTGCCGCTCTTCTTGAAGAGGCCGTCCGACGCGCAGAAGCCGCAGTCGCCCTCGGAGGGGTCCGGCTTCGCGTCGCGCAGCGTGTACCAGTAGACGCGGTCGAGGTTGAGGCGCTTGGCGTGGGACCTGAAGTACTTGTAGGCCCGCTTGAGGATCTTCGCCTGCCCCTGAAGGCCCTTGTTGAGCTTGCTGCCCTTCTTCGCCGAGCCCCAGCCGATCTCGTCCACCCAGAGCGCCGCGTCGTCGCGGTGCGAAGTGATCGTGGCCCGCATCTTGTCCATCTGCGACTTCACCCCGGTCAGGCCCGCGGCGTAGGGGTGGGTGCTGACGACGTCGAAGTGCTTCTTCGACTTGTCCTGGTAGAGGGAGCGCAGGTATTTCCAGGGGTAGATCGCCCCGTGCTTGCCGGTCGTCTTGAACATCCCGCCGAGCACGACCTGCGCGTCGGGGTCGACCGCGTCGATCGCGTCAGAGGAGATCTGCAGGAGCTTCGCGTACTGCTTCGGGTTGGGCTTCGGATCCCAGAAGCCCGGGGAGTTCATCTCGTTCCAGATCTGCCAGTCGGTGACCGGGATGAACGGGACGCTTGGTTTGTCCGTCCAGAAGGTCCCCTCCGGCCCGTAGCGCTGCACGGCCGCGGTGACGAACGCCTCCCAATCCTGCTTCGCCTCGTGAGACTTGATCGGCGGCGTGTGCGGGGTCGGCTCGAGCCAGCCGGGGCTCGAGATGAGCTGCGGCACGACCTGGATCCCGATCTGCGCGTACTCGGTGACCTGTGAGTCGATCGTCGACCAGTCGAACGGGTCGCTGGCGCTCGTCGGCTGGACCGCGCGCCAGTCGACGACCACGCGGACCGTCTCGACCCCGCCCTCCTGCATGTTCTGGAGATCGGCGGCGTTCGGCTTCTTCGCGAGCCCCATGCCGTAGAAGAAGTGAGGCACCTTGGGCTTCGCGGCCGGGCCGGCGCCGTGCGCGATCGCCCCGACGCAGCACAGCGACGCTGCGATGCAGGTTCCCGCGATGGTGGCGGCGATCCTCGCCGTCGCCCTGCTCCTCATCGAGGCGATCATAGCGACGGCGCGTCGCAGGAATTCCGGTCACCCGGCGGTCGTGACGGCCCGGTAAGCGCTCCACGCGGGCTTCGGAGCGCCGCCGGAGTCCAGGAGGCCCTCCGAGTCGCAGAATCCGCAGGCCCCCTGGTCCGCCTGCGCGGGGTCGCGCAACGGGTACCAGATCACCCTGTCGATGCCGAGGTCCTCGCGGCGCGCCGCAAGGACGGTCAGGGCGCGCGTGAGCATCGCCGCCTGTCCCCGCACGCCGAGGTTGAGCTTGCTCCCGGTGGCGGCCGAGCCCCAGCCGAGCTCGTCGACCCAAAGGGGCGTGGAGGAGCCGCCGTTGTCGTCCATGGCGGCGCGCATCTTCCTGATCTGGCTGAGCACCTCGGGCATCCTCGGGGCGTAGGGATGGACGCCCACCACGTCGAAGTCCGGCGCCGCGCCGGCCGCGTAGAGGCCTCGCAGGAACTTCCAGGAAAAGATCGAGCCGTGCATGCCGATCGTCTCGAACATGCCTCCGAGAACGATCTTCGCGCCCGGATCCGCGCCCCTGATCGCCTCGGCCGAGATGTGGAGGAGGTCCGCGTATGCCTTGGGGGACGGCTTCGGGGCGAAATACGCCGCGCCGTTCTCCTCGTTCCAGACCTGCCAGTAGCGAATGGGGTCGTACGGGACGCTCGGGTTGTCGGCCCAGAACGAGCCGTGCGGCCCGTACCGCCTGACCGTGGCGCTGAGGAACGCCTGCCATCCGTCGCGCGCCGCCCGCGAGAACACGGGCGCGGTGTTCGGGTCCGGCGTCAGCCATCCAGGGGTGGCGACGAACCCGGGCAGGATCTCCACGTGCGCCTCGGCCAGCCTGCGGATCAGCGGCTCGACCGCGGTGAACTCCGGCGGGGCATCCCCGTTCGGCTGGAACGTGCGCCAATCGAACGTGACACGCGCGATGGTGGCTCCGCTCTGCGCGAGCCTGGCGAGGTCGCCGGCCGCCAGCGTCCCGGAGATGCCGATGCCGAAGAAGTGGGACGGCCCGGGGGGGACCGCGGGTGGGCTCGTGGGCGCCGAGCCGGAGTCGTTTCGCAACTGGGTGACCACCAGCACGCCGACGGCCAGGGCCGCCAGGGGAACGAGGCGCTTCATGGTGGAAGTCGCTCCCGGCACCGCGGCGACTATACGAGGGCGGTCATGGCTGCGCCGCGGGGGCGTGCGGCCCGTCCGCGCCGCAATAATTGATCCCGTGACCACCTCCAACGGCGCGCCGAGCGCGATCAGCGTCCGTGGCCTGCGCAAGGCATACGGCGAGAAGGAGGCGGTTCGGGGCATCGACCTCGAGGTCTCCCAGGGTCAGATCTTCGCGTTCCTCGGGCCGAACGGCGCCGGGAAGACGACGACCACCGAGATCCTCGAGGGGTACCGCGAGCGGTCGGCGGGGGACGTGACCGTCCTCGGCGAGGACCCGGCGGCCGGGGACCGGGAGTGGCGCGAGCGCATCGGCATCGTCCTCCAGCAGTGCGACCTCCAGCCGCTGCTCACGGTGCGGGAGACGCTCAACCTCTACGCCGGCTACTTCTCCGCGCCGCGCCCCATCGACGAGACGATTAGCCACATCGGGCTGGCCGAGCAGGCCGACTCACGCGCCGGCCGCCTCTCCGGCGGCCAGCAACGGCGGTTGGACGTCGGCGTGGCGCTGGTCGGCGATCCCGAGCTCCTCTTTCTCGACGAGCCGACGACCGGATTCGACCCATCCGCCCGCCGGCAGGCCTGGGAGGTGATCGCGAACCTCCGTGCGCTCGGCAAGACCGTCTTCCTGACGACCCACTACATGGACGAGGCGCAGGCGCTCGCGGACCGCGTCGCGATCATCGCCGCGGGACGGATCGTCGCCGAGGGGCCGCCCGCAGAGCTCGGCGGCCGCAGGGACGCCGCAACCACGATCGCCTTCAGGCTCCCGGGGGGCGTCGGGCGCGAGTCCCTGCCCGCCGCCCTCGGCGGGGCGGCGGAGGGCGCCGACGGCGCGATCACGCTCACCGTCGCGGATCCGATCGCGCCGCTCAACGAGCTGACCGGCTGGGCGCTCGAGCGCAACCTCGAGCTGAGCGACCTCGAGGTATCCCAGCCGAGCCTGGAGGACGTCTACCTCGACCTCACCCGGGGCGAAGATGTCTCATGAGGTGCTTCAGCACCGAAAGCAGCGCGTCAGGCGGCGGAGCCGCCGCAGGTAGTTCATGAGCGCCATCGCCCTCGTCACGCACCAGTTCCGCTACGACCAGAAGATCTTCTGGCGCAACCCGGCCTCGGTGTTCTTCACCGTCCTGCTGCCGGTGGTGTTCATGGTGATCTTCCAGCTGCTGTTCAGCGGGCAGACCGTGGGCGGGCGCCACGTGAAGGTGAGCACGTACTACGTGCCGGCGATCATCACCCTCGGCGTCATCTCGGCAACGGGCGTGAACCTGGCGATCAACCTGACGCGTGAGCGCGAGGCCGGGCTCATGAAACGTGTCAGGGGGACACCGCTGCCCAACTGGGTGTTCATCGCCGGGCGGGTCGGCAACTCGCTGGTGGTCGCCACCCTCATGCTGGCGCTCGTCGGCGGGATCGGCCGGGTCGCCTACGGGGTCGGCATCCCGTGGTCGGAGATTGGAGCCGTGCTGGGCACGCTGGTCGTCGGAACGGCCTCCTTCTGCGCGATGGGAATCGCGCTCACCACGGTGATCCCGTCGGTCGACGCGGCGCCGGCGATCACGCAGGCTGTGTTCCTCCCGCTCTACTTCCTCTCAGGCGTCTTCGTGCCGGACGACCAGATCCCCACCGGGGTCCTCCACGTCGCGAGCGTGTTCCCGGTCCGGCCGTTCTTCCTCTCGTTCTACGACGCGTGGGTTCCCGGGGCGGGCGGGTTCGATCCCGGGCATCTCGCGGTGGTCGCCGCCTGGGGAGCGTTCGCCGTGGTCGTCGCGATCCGAAAGTTCCGCTGGACGCCGCGCCGCGGCTGACCACGCGACCGGCCCTCACCGTGGATCGGTACCGTCAACGTGGACGACACACGATGAGCGAAAGAGAGCGTTTGGAATGGCCCCAGTGAAGGTAGGAATCAACGGCTTCGGAAGGATCGGCCGGAACCTCTTCCGCGCCGCCTACGAGGCGGGCTCCGAGCTCGAGTTCGTCGCGGTCAACGACATCACCGACGCTGGAACCCTCGCCCACCTGCTCAAGTACGACTCGGTCTACGGGCGCTTCCCCGGCCAGGTCTCGGAGCAGAACGGCTCGCTCGTTGTGGACGGCGGCGAGCTCAAGGTCCTCGCCGAGCGCGATCCCGGCGCGCTGCCGTGGGGCGACCTCGGCGTCGACGTCGTCATCGAGTCCACCGGGATCTTCACCAAGCGGGACGGCGCCGCGAAGCACCTGGAGGCGGGGGCCAAGAAGGTGATCATCTCCGCTCCGGCAACGGATCCCGACGTGACCGTCGCGCTTGGCGTCAACTTCGACGACGTCTACGACCCCGATGCCCACAACATCATCTCGAACGCCTCCTGCACGACCAACTGCCTGGCGCCCTTCGCGAAGGCCGTCAACGACGCGGTGAGCATCGAGCGTGGCCTGATGACCACGATCCATGCCTACACCGCCGACCAGCGGCTACAGGACATGCCCCACAAGGACCTGCGCCGGGCGCGCGCCGCGGCCCTCAACCTCATCCCGACGACGACCGGTGCCGCCAAGGCGGTCGGCCTCGTGCTCCCCGAGCTCGCCGGGAAGCTGAACGGCATCGCGGTGCGGGCACCGGTCGCCACCGGCTCTCTGGTCGACCTCACGTGCGAGCTTGCGGCCGACACCACGGTCGAGGAGCTGAACGCCGCGGTGAAGGCGGCCGCGGACGGCCCGATGCGCGGGATCCTCGCTTACACCGAGGACCCGATCGTCTCGACGGACATCGTCGGCGATCCCCACTCGTCGATCTTCGACTCGGGCCAGACCATGGTCATGGAGGGCAGGCTCGCGAAGCTCGTCTCCTGGTACGACAACGAGTGGGGCTACTCCAACCGTTGCGTCGAGCTTGCGGCGAAGGTCCTCGAGCCGGCGACGGTCGCCGGCAGTTGAACCGAGACGGGCTCTTCCCGAAGGCGAGCGTCCGCGACGCCGACGCCGCCGGCCGCCGGGCCCTCGTTCGCGTCGACTTCAACGTCCCGCTCGACGGCGGGAGGATCACCGACGACGCCCGGATCCGCGCCGCCCTGCCGACGATCGAGCTGCTGCTGGAGCGCGGGGCCGCTCTCGTCCTCACCTCCCACCTGGGCCGGCCGAAGGGCCGCGACCCGGAGCTCTCGCTCGCCCCGGTCGCGGCGCACCTGGCGGAGCTCCACGACGGCGACGTGATGCTGGCGCCGGGGCTGGTGGGCGACGACGTCGCCGCCCTTGCCGAAGCTCTGGAGCCCGGCGAGATCCTGCTGCTCGAGAACAGCCGCTTCGAGCTGGGCGAGACCGAGAACGACCCGGAGCTGGCGGCGAGGCTCGCCGGACTCGCGGACTTCTACGTCAACGACGCGTTCGGCGCGGCGCACCGGGCCCACGCAACCACCGAGGGCGTGACGCACCACCTGCAGTCCTACGCGGGGCTCCTGCTGGAGCGCGAGGTCACCGAGCTCACGCGCGTGCGCGACGACCCGGTGCGCCCAAACTGCGTGGTCCTCGGCGGCGCCAAGGTCTCGGGCAAGATCGCGATCCTCGACCGCTTCCTCGGCAGCGCCGACGAGATCCTCATCGGGGGCGCGATGTGCTTCAGCTTCTACCGCGCGCAGGGTGGCGACACGGGCGACTCCCTGGTCGATGAGGGTGGCGTGACGATGGCGGCCCGTCTCCTTGCCGAGGCGAAGACCGCCAGGGCGGAGCTGGTCCTTCCCGTCGATCTCGTGATCGGCGACCGGTTCGACGCGGACGCGGAGCGGCGGGAGCTCGACGGCGTCGAGGTGCCCGACGGATGGATGGGCCTCGACATCGGGCCTCGCACGGCGGCGCTCTACGGCGAGCGGATCGGTGCGGCGGGAACCGTGTTCTGGAACGGCCCGATGGGCGCGTTCGAGCTGGAGCCGTTCGCCGCGGGCACCCGGGCCGTCGCGGAGGCGGTGGCGGCGGCGCCGGGCAAGACGGTGGTGGGGGGAGGCGACTCCGCGGCGGCGCTCGCGCAGTTCGGGCTTGCCGACAGCGTCGACTGGCTCTCGACGGGCGGCGGGGCGGCGCTGGAGCTGATGGAGGGCCGCGAGCTGCCCGGCGTGGAGGCGCTCGACGATGCCTGAGGCACGCACGCCGCTGGTCGCGGCCAACTGGAAGATGAACAAGACGCGGGCCGAGGCCGCGGAGTTCCTCGCCGACTTCCTGCCGGCCGCCGCCGCCGTCGAGGGCGTGGAGGTGGTGGTCTGCCCGCCGTTCACGGCGCTCCAGACGGTTGTCGAGCGCGCGGCCGGCGCGGCGGTGCGGGTGGCCGCCCAGAACGCCCAGGCCGGGGACTCCGGAGCGTTCACGGGCGAGGTGTCCATGCCGATGCTCGTCGAGGCCGGGGCGTGGGGCGTCGTCCTCGGGCACTCGGAGCGACGCCAGCTGTTCGGCGAGACGGACGAGGCCCTGGCGGAGAAGGTTCCCGCCGCGCTCGCCGCGGGCCTGACCCCGATCCTCTGTGTGGGGGAGACCGAGGCGGAGCGCGACGTCGATGCGACCGAGTCGGTGCTCGAGCGCCAGCTCACGGCCGACCTGGCGACCGTGGACGCCGCGGCCCTCGGCGGCATCGTCGTCGCCTACGAGCCGATCTGGGCGATCGGCACGGGCCGCAACGCGACGCCGGACCAAGCGCAGGAGGCGGTGGCGTTCTGCCGTTCGGTCCTGCGCGGGGTTGGCGGCGAGGCCGCGGAGCTCACGCGGATCCTCTACGGGGGCTCGATGAAGCCCGGCAACGCCGCCGAGCTCATGGCCCAGCCCGACGTCGACGGCGGCCTCGTCGGCGGCGCCTCGCTGGATCCTCTCGACTTCCTCTCGATCTGCCGGGCGGCTTCGATTTGAGTCCGCAATCCGCAGTCCGCGGTCCTCGGTCATGAGCCGACTGCCGTCCGGACCGAGTTCGCTGCCGGTTACGGGAGTCGCGCTGGTGGTCCTCGACGGGTGGGGCGTCGCCCCGCCGGGACCGGGCAACGCGATCACGCAGGCCGCCACGCCAACCTTCGACGCGCTCTGGTCCGGCTACCCGCACACGACCCTCCGGACCTCCGGGCTCGATGTGGGGCTCCCTGACGGGCAGATGGGGAACTCCGAGGTCGGTCACCTCAACCTGGGCGCGGGATCGATCGTCAAGCAGGACCTGGCCCGGATCGACGCCGCCATCGCCGATGGCTCCTTCTTCGACAACGCGGCGCTCCGGGCGGCCTGCGAGGCCGCGCGCAACGGGCCGCGGGGGCGCCTGCACCTCATTGGGCTCGTGTCGGACGGTGGCGTGCACTCCGGGTTCGAGCACGTCGAGGCGCTGGTCGAGCTCGCGGCCCGCGAGGGCGTCCCCGACCTGGTCGTTCACGCGTTCACGGACGGCCGCGACACCCTCCCCGAGTCGTCGCCGGCCTACCTGGAGCAGCTGGAGACGTGGCTGCGCCACGCCGGGCGGATCGGCACCGTGGGCGGTCGCTACTACGCGATGGACCGCGACCGCCGCTGGGATCGCACGCAGCTCGCCTACGACGCCATCGCCGGAGGCCGCGGGGAGCACGCCGGCAGCGCCGCCGACGCGGTCGAAGCGGCGCGGGCTCGCGGCGAGACCGACGAGTTCATCCGGCCCACGGTGGTTGGCGACTACGACGGGATTGCCGACGGCGACGCCGTCATCCACTTCAACTTCCGCCCGGACCGCGGCCGCCAGCTCGTGATGGCGCTCGGCGAGGATGGATTCGCGGAGTTCGAGCGCGACCCGGTCCCCCACCTCGCCCTCACCACGCTCACCCGGTTCCGCGAGGGCTGGCCGTACCCGGTCGCCTTCCCGCCGCACTCACCGGACACCACGCTCGCGGAGGTCCTCTCGAAGGCGGGAGCCAGGCAGCTCCACGTCGCCGAGACCGAGAAGTACGCGCACGTGACCTACTTCTTCAACGGCGGGCGCGAGGCGGAGTGGGAGGGGGAGGAGCGGCGCCTCGTCGACTCGCCGCGCGACGTTCCCACTTACGACTTCAAGCCGGAGATGAGCGCGGCCGCCGCGGCCGCCGCGTTCCGCGCGGGGTGGACGGAGCGCTCGCCCCGCTTCGGCATCATCAACTTCGCGAACTCGGACATGGTCGGCCACACGGGCAGCATCCCGGCGGCGGTCAGCGCGGTCGAGGCCGCCGACGCCGCCCTCGCCGAGGTCGTGGACGTGGTGCACTCCAGCGGCGGCGCCTGCCTCGTGACCGCCGATCACGGCAACGCCGAGCAGATGCTTGAACCCGACGGCTCGCCGAACACCCAGCACTCAACCAATCCGGTGCCCGCGATCGTCACGGTCGGCGGCCTCGAGCTCCACGAGGGGATCCTCGCCGACGTCGCGCCCACGGTCCTGGCCCTTCTCGGAATCGACCAGCCAGCCGAAATGACCGGGAAGTCGCTCTTGACAAGTCCCTGATACTTGCCATACTCCGACTTAGATTTTCAACTATGGCTAAGGCAGTAAGACCTTAGTCTCGGAGGTGGAATTGGATATGGCAATCGTACGCTGGGATCCGGCCCGTGAGCTGGACACTCTGCAGACCGAGTTCAACCGTCTCTTCGACGTTTTCTCCGGCTCCCGACCCGACCCGCGAACGCACCGCTGGGTGCCCGCGATGGACCTCGTCGAAAGCGGCGAGAGCCTCGTCCTCAGGGCCGACCTCCCGGGCCTGAAGCGCGAGGACGTGGAGATCGAGGTCAAGGACAACGTGCTCACCGTCTCCGGAGAGCGCCGGACCGAGAGCGAGGAGAAGGCGGACGGCTACTTCCGCGTGGAGCGGGCGTCCGGCAGGTTCTCCCGCTCGCTGACCCTCCCCGAGGGCATCGACCCCGACGCGATCACCGCCGACTTCACGGATGGCGTGCTCGAGGTCAGGATCCCGAAGCCGGCCGAGCGCAGGCCGCACCGCGTGGCGATCGGTGGCGGCGTGGTCGAGGCCGACGCCAAGGAGACAACGTCGGACTGATCGTCCGAGGCTAGCCTTCCGGGCGTGCGTCGCGACCCGGCAAGGCTCGAGTTCCAGATCGACGCAACCGACGGAGCCGCCCGGACCGGGCGGCTCCGGCTTGGCGGGGGGCTCGTCGAGACGCCGGCGTTCGTGCCGCTGGCCACGCGGGGAAGCGTTCGCGGGCTGTCGGCCGCCGACGTCTCCGGGCTCGGCTTCCAGATGGTGCTCGGCAACACGTTCCACCTATTCCTCGCGCCGGGGGCGGAGCGGATCGCGAAGCTGGGCGGCCTGCGCGAGTTCATGGGCTGGGACGGCGCGGTGATCACGGACTCCGGCGGGTTCCAGGTCTTCTCGCTCGCCCACGGCAACGTCGCGGACGAGGTGAAGGGCAGGCGCGGTGCCGCCGGCTCGAATGGGCGCGTGCTCGAGATCTCCGAGCGCGGGGTGCGCTTCCGCTCGTACATCGACGGCTCGGAACGATTCATGGGCCCGGAGGAGTCGATGGCGGTCCAGGCGGCTCTGGGCTCGGACGTCGCCCTGCTCTTCGACGAGTGCACTCCCTATCACGCCGACTACGACTACACGGCGCGCTCCACGGAGCGAACGCATCGCTGGCTCGACCGCTGCCTCGCCTGGCACGAGACCGACGGGCCCGCGGAGCAGGCGCTCTTCGGCATCGTCCAGGGCGGCGTGCACGATGACCTGCGGCGAGCGTCGGCGGAACGGGTGAGCGCCGCCGCCGTGGACGGCCTCGCCATCGGCGGGACGCTCGGCCGCGACAAGGAGGAGATGTACGGCGTTCTCGCGATGACCGTGCCGGCCCTTCCCGCCGAGGCGCCGAAGCACCTGCTGGGCATCGGCGAGCCCGACGACCTCCTCGAAGGCATCGGGTGCGGTATCGACCTGTTCGACTGCGCCGTGCCGACGCGGCTCGCTCGGCACGGCATGGCACTGGCGCCACTGCCCGGCCGGCGCCACCGCTTCGACGTCCGCAACGCCGCGCTCGCGGAGAGCCGCGAGCCGCTGGTCGAGGGCTGCCCCTGCCTTGCCTGCACGCGCCACGATCGCGCCTACCTCCACTACCTGTGCCGGATCCAGGAGCTGAACGCCGTCCGGCTGCTCGCAATCCACAACCTCACCTACCTCGGGGAGCTCGTCCGCGGCGCTCGCGCGGCGATTGCCGCCGGGCGCTTCCGTGCCTACGCGGAGCTCGTCGGCGGCGGGTCCGCGCCGTGGGCGGCGGGCGGGTGAGGATGGCGCCGGCCGGCAACAGCGCTCTGGTCGTCCTCCACGGCGAGGTCGTCGGAGGCGCTTCGCTCTCGATTCTGCGCGCCGCGCCGGAGCTCGAGCGCCTCGGCTGGCGGCTGCGCTTCTGGACGGCTCGTCCCAGCCCGCTCTTCGACGAGGTGAGTCGGCGCGGCTTCATGGTCGACGGGGCCCCGCTGCCGTTTCTCGGCTACAGCCTGAAGGCTCTCCGGATCGAGCCGGGCGCGCCGGCGCGGCTGGCGCGGCTGCCGCGCTACTTCAGCGGCCTCTCGAGGTCGATTGCGGACGACCGCCCGGACGTCGTGCACCTCAACTCGCTCTACACCACGGCGGAGGCGCTCGTCGCTCGTGCCCATCGCGTACCAACCCTCCTGCACGTGCACGAGATGGTCGGACCGGGTTGGAAGGGCGCCGCGGCGAGACGGCTTGCGCACGGCCTCGCCACCGAGGTCGCGGGGGTTTCCGATGCCGGCGCCGCCGCCCTCTCGACGCCGCGGCACGCCGCGCTCACCCTCCGCGAGGGCGTCGCCGACGGCGGCGCCGTCGAGCCGGTCGCCCGCCCGCGCACGGTGGTGGGGACCGTCGGCGTGATCTCCCCCCGCAAGGGCACCGACGTCTTCGCAGCGGCCGCGCGCCTCGTCGCGGCCGAAACGGATACGGTCGAGTTCAGGGTCGCCGGCGCCGCCGACAACCCGTTGGACCGCGAGTTCGCCGCCGCCCGGGTGGCGGAGCTCCGCAGCCTTGGAGTCCACTACGCCGAACGAGTCGACGTCCGGGGCGAGCTTCGGGAGCTCGACGTATTCGCGCTCCCCTCGCGCGCCGATCCCTTCCCGCTCGTCGTGCTGGAGGCGATGGCCGCCGGCGTCCCGGTCGTCGGCTCGCGCGTCGACGGCATCGCCGAGCAGCTTGCGGACGGCGCGGGCGTGCTGGTCGAGCCGGGTGACGCGCGGGCGCTGGCGGACGCCGTCCTTGCGCTCCACGCGGACCCGGACCGACGGCGGGCCATTGGCCTCGCGGGCCGCGAGCGCGCGCTTTCCCTCTACTCGCTCGAGCGCCAGGCGCGAGGAATCGATAGCGCCTACCGGGCCGCCATGGCGTGAGCGGCCGAGGGCCTGCCGAGGGCCCGGTCGGCAACCTCGCGCATCGCCGCGTCGAAGCGCTCGGGGGAGAACTCACCGGCTCGCTCCCTCAGGGCATCGCGGTCGAGCGCGAGCCGGTCCAGCCTGAGGATGGCCGCGACGAGGTCCTCCGGGGTCTGGCGGTCGAAGAAGACTCCGGTCACCCCGTCCTCCACGATCTCGAGCGCGCCTCCCTCGCGATAGGCGACGACGGGCGTGCCCGATGCGAGGGATTCCACCATGACCATCCCGAAGTCCTCCTCCTGTGGCACGAGAAGCGCCCGGGCCGACCCGAAGAGCTTCGCCTTGGTCGCGTCGTTGGCCCAGCCGACGAACTCCACGGTCGTGCCGGCGCGGGCCTCGAGCCGGCGGCGATCGCTGCCGTCGCCGACGATCTTCAGGTGGACGCCGAGGCGGTTGGCCGCCTCGATCGCCAGGTCCACCCGCTTGTACGGGAAGAGCCTGGCGACCACCAGGAGATAGTCCTCGCGCTCGTGGTCCGTGTCGAACGGCGTGAGGTCGACGGGGGGGTGAACGACCTCGGCCTCACGCCCGTAGTAGCGGCGAATTCGCTGCGCGACGGCGTTGGAGTTGGCGACGAAGACGTCGACCTGCGCCGCGGCCCGCCGGTCCAGGCGGCGCAACCAAGGGACGGTCGCTGACGCCGCGGCCCGCACGGGAAGCGGGTAGGGCAGTTCCCGCATGTGCGTCTCGCGCAGGTGCCACAGGTAGACGATCGGCGTGTGGCAGTAGCAGACGTGCGGCGTGCCGTTGGTCCGGACGCTCTTCGCGAACATCGCCGACGAGCTGACCACGAGGTCGTACTCCTCCAGGTCGAGGCTGCGAAACGCCCTGTCGTAGAGCGGCAGCAGCCATCGAGTGCCGTCGGGGCTCAGCGGCAGGCGCTGCAGGAAGGTCGAGCGGACGTCACCGAACCCGGCTGACCTAGCGAGCTCGGGATCGAAGGCGCTGGTGTACAGGTCCGCGCCCGGCCAGACGTGCAGCATCTGCCGCGCTACCCGCTCGGCCCCCCCGAGCTGGACCAGCTTGTCGTGGATGACCGCTACCCGCATCCCGGCCCGTATTGTTGCGACGATCGCAGACGGCCGCGCCACCACATGATCGAGGCCTCGCGGCCCTCCGTGGCCGTCGTGGTGCCCTTCCTCGGAACCGGGACGGAGGCAAGAGCGCTGGTGGATGCCGTCGCGGTCCTGAGCTTTCGGCCCGGAGACTCCGTGGTGCTCGTCGACAACGGCCCGTCCGGCGTTCCGTGGCCACCGCTGCCGGCGGGTGTGGAGCTCGTTCGCGCGCCGGCGCGGCGCTCGTCCTACCACGCCCGCAACGCCGGCGCGGCCCACGCCCGGGGAGAGTGGATCCTGTTCATCGACGCTGACTGCAGGCCCTCGGCGACGCTCCTCGACGACTACTTCGCGACGGCGCCCGCCGCCGGGACGGGCCTGCTCGCCGGCGAGGTCGAGGGGGTCGCGGGCGACGACGGCATGGTCGCGCGCTGGCTCGTCGCGCGGCGCCACCTCGCGGTCGCGCCGCAGCTCACGCGCGACGCGGTTCCGGTGGCCGGTACGGCCAACCTGATGATCCGCCGTGAGGCCTGGTCCCAGCTCGGCGGGTTCGCCGAGGTCAGCTCGGGCGCGGACTACGAGCTCTGCGTCCGCGCGGCCGCGGCGGGCTGGGGGCTCGAGTACCGCCCGCGGGCCGCGGTCGTCCACGTCCACTCGGGTGGCGTGCGGGCCGCGCTTGCGAGAGCCGGGCGCTACGGGGCCGGCCAGGCGTGGCTCCACCGCCTGCACCCGGGCGCCGCCGCGCCGCCGCGTGCCTCCCGCGCCGCGGCCCGGGCGGTTGCGGGGTGGGGCTGGTGGACGCTGACCGGGCGCTTCGAGCGCGGAGCCTTCAAGGCGCTCGACGGCGCATGGGAGGCCGCGTTCGCCTGGGGGTGGCGCCGCGGCTCGAACTCCCCAACCCTCAACCAACCCTCAACCGGGTCTGACCCCGTTTAGGTTCCTCGTGGGTCCTGCTCCGAGAAATCAGGCATCGAACCCTCAACCAACCCTCAAGGGGGTCTGACCCCGTTTAGGTTCCGGTGTGGTCCTGGATGAACTGGATGACGCTCTTGACCTGATCCGGCACGTTGTCCTTGATGTACTGGCCGACGTCGGTCTTGCTCGTCGAGTCGGTCAGCACCAGCACCACCGCCGCGATGATCGCCGCGAGGATCAGGACGAGCAGCACGAAGCCGAGGAAGCGGGCGAAGCGCGAGCCGCCGGAGCGTCGCGGCGGGCGGGCCGGACGCGGCCGCGGAGCCGGCTCCGCGCGCGGAGCGGGTTGCCGGCGTACGGGGACGGGAGCGGCCGGCGTGAGCGGCTCGTCGGCCGGGAGAACCCGGGTCGTGGCCGTCCCGCCGAGGGCGCGCGTGGGCGCCTCCGCGGCGTCGGGCGGCGGGGGCGTCGCGCCGGAGAGCCCGGCGCGCAGCGCCTGGGCCAGCACCCGGGCTGTTCCGTAGCGGGCGGATGGCTCGCCCGCGAGGGCTCGCAGGACCGCATCGGAGAGCGTGTCGGGAACGGACGAGTCGTACGTGGTTGGTGGGAGGGGGACCTCGGACTCCCGGCGCATCGCGAGCTCGGCGAGCGTGGTTCCCTCCCAGGGAAGGCGCGCGGTCAGGAGCTGGTAGATCACCACGCCGAGCGCGTACACGTCGGCGCCCGGGGTGGGCTCCTCGCCTCGGGCGAGCTCGGGCGAGAGGTAGGCGGCGGTCCCGACGACCGAACCGACCTGGGTGAGGCGCGTCTGCTCCGCGGCGCGCGCGATTCCGAAGTCCGTGAGCTTGACCGTCAGCTCGCCGGTGGGCGGGTCGTGGGCGGAGCTCCCCGGCGTGCGCCGGCCCGCCGGGCCGCCGATCACCATCAGGTTGCCCGGCTTGACGTCGCGGTGGATGATGCCCTGCTTGTGGGCGTAGTCGAGGCCCGCGCAGGCCTGGACGCCGATCTCCACGGCTGTCTCCGGGCCGAGCCGGCCCTGGGTCTGCAGGAGCTGGGCCCCGGAGCGCCCCTCGACGTACTCCATGACGATGAAGTGGCGGTCCTGGTCGGCGCCGGTGTCATAGACCTGCACGATGTTCGGGTGGATCAGCTTCGCCACGGCAAGCGCCTCGCGCCGGAAGCGAGCGATGAACTTCTCGTCGTCGGAGAGGTGCTCGGCGAGGATCTTCACCGCGACGGTGCGCTCGAGCACCCGGTCGGTGGCCCGGTAGACGGTCGACATCCCGCCGGATCCCAGGCGGTCGCCGAGCTCGTAGCGGCCGGAGATCACCGCGCCGGCGGGCATCAGGAGCCCACCCTCTCACGCAGCTTGCCCTTGCCCGGGGAGACGCCGCCGCCCGGCCCGGTTCCGCCGCCCGTGGGAGGCCCGCCCTCCGGCGGCCCACCGCCCGAGCCCTGGCCGTTGCCCGCACCGCCCGAGCCCTGGCCGTTACCCGTGCCGCCCGAGCCCTGGCCGTTGCCCGCGGGCTGCGATGCGGGCGTGGCCGCCGGCGGGGTGGTCGTCGTCGTCTCGGTCGTCGTCGTGGGAGGCGCGGTGGTCACGTCCTGCGTGGTGGTCGTCGTCGTGTCCGGCTGGAAGCCTTGGAGCCCGCTGGTCCCGGAGGCGCCCGCCGAGCATCCGGTCTTGCTCCCCGCCAGGTTCGTCAGGTTGTTCGCCGTCTCCTCGAGAACCTTCCGGACGTTTGCGTCCACGGAGTCGGGGAGCTGGGACACGGCTCTCTCATACTGGGCCGCCTGGCTCTGGGCCCCGGCCGGGTCGCCCTGCTGGCAGTCCGCGAGGACCGTGTTGAGGCTCTTTACAAGCCCCTCGGCGTTCGCCGCGGGAATGTCCTGTGGCAGGTCGTTCGAGGACCCGCAGCCACCCACCGCGGCCGCCAATGCGACGGCCGCCGCCAGGGGCGCAGAGCGTCGCAAGGTCAGCATCGCGGCGAGTCTAGACACTCGATCTCGGTGCACCGGGCTGTTCGCGCCCGCCCTCATTGGCCGATATAGAGCCGTTTGCCGAGCTGCTCCGGAAGGTCGGTTGCGGCGATCGCCGCGGCCGCGCGATCGATGTCGTACTCCACCCGGTGGTACACGGCCGTCTGCTTCTGCGTGTCGAGCTCGAGCCAGGCGGCGCGCGGGTCGCGGTCTCGCGGCTGCCCGACGCTCCCGGGGTTGATCAGCCAGCGCCCGGCGGTCAGGTCGAGCTGGGTGCCGTCCGCAGCCTGGGCGCCGCGGACCTGCGCGCCCTCGGCGTCCGGCCCCAGGAAGAACAGGGCTACGTGCGAGTGGCCGACGAAGCTGATCCGCGACGCCTGGACCTCCAGGCACTCGGCGGCCTGGTCCGGCCACAGGACGTATTCCCATACCGGGTCGCGCGGCGAGGCGTGGTACAGGGCGACCTCGTGGCTCTCGTCCAGGGGCTCGAGGCCGCGCAGGAAGTCGATGGTGCTCTTCGCGGCGGCCTCGCGGGTCCAGCGCGCAGCGGCCGCCGCCGTGGGCGAGAAGGCGTCCAGCTCCAGCTCGCTCGTGACCGCGAGGTCGTGGTTGCCGACCAGGCACACCTGGCAAACCTCCTCGACCACCTTGGCGCAGGCGTCGGGCTCGGCGCCGTAGCCGACGACGTCGCCGAGGCACCAGACCTCGTCGGGGCCGCTGGACTCGATGGCCTCGATGACGGCCTCGAGCGCGGGCAGGTTCGAATGGATGTCGCTGAGGATGCCGATTCGCATGGGCGCCGCATGGAAGCACGCCTATCGTATGGCGATGCGCGCGGGCCGCTCACCGATCCCTCGGGTCGCGGTCACGGCGGTCGCGATGGTCCTGGTCGCCGAGGCCGGCGTCTGGCTGCTGCGCCCGCGTCCGGCGCCGATCGCACCGGCGCCGGTCTCCGAGAACCGGTACTTCACGCCGGCCGAGATCGACCGCGGGCGCGACTTCTCGAGCGGCCAGCTCGCCCTCTACGGAGCCTCCGTCGCGATCGAGGGGGTGGTGCTCGTCTCCCTGGCCCTTGGCCGCCCCCGCTGGGCGCGGCGGGCGCTGGAGCGGGCCGGGGGCCGCCGGGTTGCCGGCCCTGCCCTGGCCGCGGCGGGCCTCTCGCTGACCCTCAGCGTCACCGGGCTCCCGGTTTCGATCATCTCCGAGCAGCGTGCCGTCGACTACGGCCTCTCGACGGAGCCCTTCGCGTCATGGCTCGGCGACGTGGGGAAGTCCGCCCTCATCGGCGCCGGGATGGCGGCGATCGGCGGCCTGATCCTGTTCGGCCTGGTCCGGCGGTTCGGGACTCGCTGGTGGATCCCGGGGGGCGTCGCGGTTGTGGCGATCGGCGCCGTCTCAACCTGGCTCGCGCCGATCGTCATCGCGCCGCTGTTCAACAAGTTCACACCGCTGCCGAGGTCCAGCTCGGCGCGCACCGAGGTGCTCGACCTGGCGCGCCGGGCCGACGTGGACGTCGGCAACGTCTACCGCGTCGATGCGAGTCGCCGGAGCACCGCGCTGAACGCATACGTCGACGGCATCGGCTCCAGCCGGCGGGTCGTCCTCTACGACAACCTGATCAACGGCTCGGACCGCGCCGAGCTCCAGTCCGTCGTCGCCCACGAGCTCGGGCACGTCCGCCACGACGACATCCCCCGCGGGCTCGTGTTCGTTGCGCTGATCGCGCCGCTCGGCGTGCTCTTCGTCCGGCTGCTCGCCGAGCCGCTGCTCCGGCGCCAGGACACCGATCCCGGCGCGCCGGCCGCCCTGCCCGCCTACGCGCTCGGCCTGTTCGTCGCCTCCCTCGTGCTCGGCGTGGTCGGCAACCAGCTCTCGAGAAGCGTCGAGGCGAGCGCCGACAGCTTTGCCCTCGAGCTGACCCACGACCCGAAGTCGTTCATCGCCCTGCAGCGCAAGCTCACGATCTCCAACCTGGGCGACCCGGACCCGCCCGCCCTCAGCCACTTCCTGCTCGGCTCACACCCGACAAGCGTGGAGAGGATCGGCGCCGCCGTGGACTTCGAGGGCCTCCACCCGAAGCCGCCGGCGGACTAGGGGCCGGTCGTCGTGGAACCGGCCGACCGGCTCAGCCCGAGCCCGCGGTCTCCCGCGCCCAGTCCAGCGTGAGCTTCAGGCCGGAATCCAGGTCCGTGGCCGGGGACCAGCCGAGCTCGCGCGCCGCGCGGCCGCCGTCGATGGCGATGCGCTGGACCTCGCCGGAGCGCGCCGGCGCCATCTCCGGCTCGAACTCCGTCCCGGCGGCCGCCGCGAGGGCGGTGCCGAGGGCGAGGACGTCGGTTTCGATCCCGGTCCCGATGTTGAACGCGCCGCCGGCGTCCGACTTCGCCGCCGCCAGGAATGCCGAGACGACGTCGCCTACGTAGATGTAGTCGCGCGTCTGGCGGCCGTCACCGAAGACCGTCGGGGTCCGGCCGGCCAGCAGGGCGCCGCAGAAGATCGCGATCACGCCGGCCTCGCCGAGCGGGTCCTGCCGAGGCCCGTAGACGTTGCCGAAGCGGAGCGCGACCGTGGACAGCCCGTGCAGCCGGGAGAACAGCCCGAGGTAGCCCTCGGCGGCGAGCTTCGACTGGCCGTACGGCGCATCCGGGCGACACTCCGCGGACTCGTCCAGGGGCAGGTCGCGGCCCTGGCCCTCGCCATAGATCGCCCCGCCGGTGGAGGCGAGCGCAAAGCGCTCTACCCCGGCCTTCAGGGAGGCCTCGAGGAGGTTGATCGTTCCCCCGACGTTGATCCCGAGGTCGAAGTTGGGGTCCGCAACCGAGCGCCGGACGTCGATCTGAGCGGCCAGGTGCATGACGATCTGCGGCTCGGCCTCCACGAACGCCGCGCCGACGTCCGCCACGCTCGTGATGTCGGAGACCAGGAGCTTGGCGCCGGCGGCAAGGGCGCCGTCGAGGTTCTTGCGGCGGCCCGTCGAGAGGTTGTCGATCACCGTGACCTCGTCACCCCTCTCGATCAGCGCGTCCACGACGTGGGAGCCGATGAACCCGGCGCCGCCTGTGACCAGCGCGCGCACGTAGCGGCGCTAGAGGCCGCGGCCGCGGATCACGCTGACCGCGGTCTGCCCGAGGATCCGCAGGTCGTTGACGAACGACCAGCTCGTCACGTACCGGGAGTCCAGGCGGAGCATCTTGCGCAGCGGCACCCGTGAGGAGCCCCTGACCTGCCACGGGCCCGTGATCCCCGGCGCGACGTCCAGGCGCCTGCGGTCGCGTCCGTGGATCTGCTCGTCCTCGGCGACCGGCAGCGGCCGCGGCCCCACCAGGCTCATGTCGCCGCGCAGGACGTTGACGATCTGGGGGAGCTCGTCGATGTAGTAGCGGCGGAGGAAACGCCCGACGCGAGTTATCCGCGGGTCGTCGGCGAGCTTGAAGACGCCGTCCGCCTCGTTGCGGTCTCGGAGGCTTGGGAGCTGGTCCTCGGCGCCCACGACCATGCTGCGGAACTTGAGCATCCAGAACCTCTCGCCGTTCCGGCCAACGCGCAGCTGGCGGAAGACGATGGGCCCCGACGAGTCGAGCTTGATCGCGATGGCGGCGATGAGCAGGATCGGCGACGCGAGCAGCAGTACGAGCAGCGAGCCGCCGACGTCGAACGCCCGCTTGGCGCGCCGCGCCGCGGCGCCGGGGCCCGGTGCCGGGACCTCGCGCAGTCTCGGGACCGCGATCTCGATTTCGGCGCCTTCCGCGGCGAGCCGGTCGAACTCGGCGGTGCTCTGTCCCCGAGCCGCCGCCTCCGCGTTGCCGGACATGGATTTCATCGCGCCACTCGCTTACCCCAAAACTCGAACGGACCGAAGATGGTCCACGGCCGCCTTCCCTGGAATCTAGAGGAACCGTCCGGCGGACACGCGTGGCGGAGCCCGGAGCCGGGACGAGCCGATCTACTATCGGGCGGTGAGCAGCGACCCGCTCCAGGACCTCAGAAGCGCCGTCGAGACGGCCGCCTCCGCGCTCCACGCTGGCGACGGCGGCGGACGGCCGAACCTGGACCGGCCGCCGAAGGCCGACCTCGGCGACTACTCGACGAACGCCGCGATGCTGCTGGCGCCGGTTGTCGGGCGACCGCCGCGCGAGGTCGCGGAGGAGCTCCGCGAGCAGCTGGAGGCCCACCTGCCCGGGGCGCAGCGCGTGGAGGTCGCCGGTCCGGGATTCCTTAACCTCTTCCTCACGGATGCCTGGCATCGCGAGGTCGTCGCCTCTGTCCTCGCGGCCGGCGACGCATACGGGGCCGGCCCGCGGCGTGGCATCAGCGTTATGGTGGAGTTCGTCTCCGCGAACCCCACCGGGCCGCTTCACGTCGGCCACGGGCGGGGCGCCGCGTTCGGCGACGCGGTCGCCAGGATGCTCGAGCTTGCCGGCTTCGAGGTCGCGCGCGAGTACTACCTGAACGACGCCGGAACCCAGGTACGCCAATTCGCGATGTCGATCGCCGCGCGGATGCAGGGCGAGGAGCCGCCGGAGGAGGGCTACGCGGGCGAGTACGTGACCGACCTGGCGCGCGAGCTGGCCGATGCCGGAGCCGATCCCGCCGACCTCGACGAGCTCGGCCGCCGGGGCGTCGACGCGATGCGCGCCCGGGCGGCCGAGACGCTCGAGCGCTTCGGCGTCCATTTCGACGCCTTCACCTCGGAGCGGGATGTCCGCGCCTCGGGCACGGTCGAGGAAACCCTCCAGAAGCTGCGCGACAGCGGCCGCGTCTTCGAGCAGGACGGCGCTGTCTGGCTGCGAACCAGCGACCTCGGCGACGAGAAGGACCGGGTGCTGGTGCGCTCGGACGGAGAGCTGACCTACTTCCTGCCCGACATCGCCTACCACCGCGGCAAGCTCGAGCGCGGGGCGCATCACCTGATCGACGTCCTCGGCTCCGACCACCATGGCTATGTGCCGCGGATGCGGGCGGCGCTGGTCGCCCTCGGCTTCGCCGAGGACAGCCTCGAGGCGGCGCTCCTGCAGTTCGTCCACATCCTGGACAGCGGCCAGCGCGCGCAGATGTCGAAGCGAAGCGGGGAGTTCGTGAGCCTCGACGACCTGATCGACGACATCGGCGCCGACGCGGCTCGCTTCCTGATGCTGCAGCGAAGCCACGACCGGGCGGTGGACCTCGACCTCGAGGTGGCTCGCAGGCGCTCTCAGGACAACCCGGTCTACTACGTCCAGTACGCGCACGCGCGGATCGCGAGCATCCTTCGCAAGGCGGCCGACGAGGCCGGCGTGGACGAGCCCGCGGTGGTCGCGGCAGCCGGCGAGGAGTCCGTCCTCGCGGTTCCCGCCGAGCCCGCCGAGCGGGTCCTGGTGCGCCGCCTCGTGGACCTGCCCGAGGAGCTCGCGCTCGCCACCGAGAGGCGGGCCCCGCACAGGCTTGCCGCCTACGCGACGGCCACCGCCGCCGACTTCCACGCCTTCTACCGAGACTGCCGGGTGGTCGGCGCCGAGCCGGCGACGGAGCGCGCGCGCCTGGCGCTCTGCCTGGCGGCAAAGTCGTCGATCGCGAAGACGCTGGGCCTTCTCGGGGTGAGCGCTCCGGAGCAGATGTAGCGGCTCAGGCGGCTCGCGCCCGCCGGCGCAGCGTGATCGCGAGCCCGGTGGCGAGGCCGATCACCAGCAGGGAGCCCATGACCACGACCGGGGTGGTGAGCGGGTACCCGCCGGGCAGCTCGACGGCGTCGCCTGCCCCGCCCGACTGGGTCGTCCCGCCGCCCTTGCCGCCGCCGGCGGGCGTGCCGGCCGGGAGGCGATACTCGTCGAGCCCGGCCGATTGCGCGCGGGCGCCGGCGGGGCCGTAGGCCGCCGCGACGCCGGCGACCAGGCTGCTCGCGACAGCCAGCGTCGCCAGTAGCCTGACGCCCCGGGCGGCGCGTGGAACGAACACCTGCTTCATACGAACCCTCCAGCGAGGTTACCGCCGCCCCCGGGCGCGCCGGCGCCCTCGCCTTCGCCTTCGTGGCGGCGGCGATCCTCGCGCTCGCGCTCGACGGTGGCGGCTACGACGTCGTCGTTCGCCAGGAGGCGGCGCTGGCCGTCTGGTGGGTCCTCGGTCTCGGCTTCCTTTTCGGGCTCCTGCCGCGCGCCGGCGTTCCGCGCGCGGCGCGCCTGCCGCTTGTGGCCGCCGCCGGCCTGGCGGCATGGATGGCGGTCAGCCTTGCGTGGACCGACAGCCACGAGCGAGCGGTGGAGGAGATCGCGCGGACGCTCGGCTACCTGGGCGGCGCGACGCTCCTGTTCGCGACGCTGGGCCCGCGCAGCTGGCGGTCGGCCGCCGCCGGCCTCACGGTTGCCGCGGGTGCCGTCTGCGCCGTCGCGATGCTGAGCCGGCTGGCGCCGGGCACGCTGCACTCGAGCGCCGCGTTCGTCGAGGCGTTCGGGACGAAGCGCCTCGCCTACCCGCTCGGTTACTGGAACGCGGTGGGGGTCGTCGGCGCGATGACCTTCGTGATGGGGATCGGCTGGAGCGCCGGCACCGGGTCGGCTCGGTGGCGGGCGCTGGCGCTCGCCTCGACGCCGCTGGCCGGAGCGGTCGTCTACGTCACCTACTCGCGGACAGCGGTCATCGCGGCCGTCCTCGGTGCGGCCCTGGTCGTGGTCCTCTCGAGCAACCGGCGCGTTGCCGCCGAGCACGCGGCCGCTGCGGTGCTCGGCTCCGCCGCGGCGGTCCTCGCGATTCACAGCGAGCCGCAGATCGCGCACGGCTCGGGCTCGGCCGGCGCGTGGATCGTCGCGGCGAGCATCGCCGTGGCGGCCGGCGGCTGCGCCCAGGTCGGCTGGTTCGCGCGCCTCCGTGGCGCGCCCGCCTCCGTGCCCCCCCGGAGCCTCGCCGCCGTCGACGCCGCCGTGGTCGCGGGGCTGCTGCTTGCGCTCGCCCTCGTTCCCCGGCCCGGGGAGAGCCGCCTCGCGGCGTCCACGGTCTCGCAGCGCCCGGCGGTCGCCGCGCCGTCAGCTCACGACATCTCCTCACGGCTCGTCTCGACGAACGGACCGCGGGGCGAGCTCTGGTCGACCGGCTGGCGGGCGTTTCGCGAGAACCCCGTCAAGGGGCTCGGCGCCGGCGGCTACGAGTTCTTCTGGGACCGCACGACCTCGAACGGCAACCCGCTGCGCGACGCCCACTCACTGCTCATCACCGAGATGGCCGAGCTCGGCCTGCCCGGGCTGCTGCTGGTTGCGGCGCTCGGGACCGGCCTGATCGGCATCTGCGTGCAGGCGCGCCGGCGGGCGAGCGAGCCGGCGGACGCCGCCGTCACCGCGATGGTCGCCGGCTTCGCGGTGTTCGCCCTGAGCGCGCTGGTCGACTGGTCATACGAGATTCCCGCAGTGGCCGCCCTCGGGCTGGGCTGCGTCGTGATCGCCGGGGGCTCGCTCGCCGGGCCGCGGCCGCAGCCGAGGACGGCCGCGCGCTCGCTTGCGCTCGGCGCGACGGCGATCGCCCTCGGGGTCGTGCAGATCCCGGGAATCGTCGGCAACCAGCTGGTCCGGGCGAGCGCCGGCCAGGCGGCGGACGGCGATCTCGATCAGGCGGCCGCGCTCGCCTCGGACGCCGTGGACGCGGAGCCGTGGGCGGCGACGCCGCGCCTCCAGCAGGCCTTCGTCGCCCTGCGGGGCGGCGACGCGGGGGCGGCTGCCGGCTTCGCGCAGGAGGCCGTGGACCGCGAGCCGGACAACTACTACACGCGATTCCTCCTGGCTTCCTACCAGCTCCAAGACGGCCGGCGCGCCGCCGGAATCGCGAGCCTCAGGGCCACCGCGGAGCTGCGGCCGGCGCTGGCGAGGCAGATCGACGCGACGATCCGGTTCACGCGCGGCGGGGGCTCGGCAGGTGGCTGAGGGGCGGCCGCGCGTGCTCATCGCGCACGACAACCTCTGGTGGTACGGCGGCGCGGAGCGCATCGCGGCCACGATCGCGGCGGCGTTCCCGGAGGCGCCGTTCTGGACCATCCTCGGGCGGCGGGAGGTTGCCGAGCGCATGGGGATCGCCGCGCGCACCCGGATGGTGCTTCCAGAATCGCGCCCGGTGCTCGCCGCCTACCGGGCGCTCACGCCGCTCTACCCGGCGCTGCTGCGTGCGCGCAAGCTGCCCGAGGCCGACGTCCTCCTGACGTCGAGCTTCGCGTTCGCCAACCACTTCCAGACCCGAAACCGGGCGCCGCAGCTCTGCTACTGCTACAGCCCGCTGCGCTTCGCCTGGACGATGACCGCCGAGTACGGGACCGAGATGCCGGGCGGCAGGGCTTCCTCCCTGGGCGTGCGGGCCCTCGCCGCCGCGATGCGCCCGCTCGACCGGCGTGCGGCGGCGCGGGTCACCCGCTACGTCGCCGAGTCCGGGTACGTGGCGGAGCAGATCCGGCGCTTCTACGGGCGGGAGGCGTCCGTGATCTACCCGCCGGTCGACTGCGAGCTTTTCGCCCCTGGACCGGATGCTCACAACGGCTACTACCTCTTCTGCGGCCGTCTCATAGAGCCCTACAAGCAGCCCGGCATCGTCGTCGACGCGTTTCGCCACCTGCCGCACCGCCTCCTCGTTGCCGGCGACGGGCCCGCGCTTCCCGAGCTGCGCCGGCGCGCCTCGGAGAACGTCGAGTTCCTGGGCCGGCTCGGCGACGCGGACCTCGTGAGCCTGATGCAGCGCTGCGCGGCGCGTGATCTTTCCGAGCGTCGACGACTTCGGCCTCATCCCCGTGGAGGTCATGGCCTGCGGTCGCCCGGTGCTGGCGTATCGCGCCGGCGGCGCGCTCGAGACGGTGGCCGAGGGCGTGACCGGCGCGTTCTTCGACGAGCAGACGAGCGCGGGCGTCGCGGCGGCCGTGGCCGCGTTCGACCCGGACGCCTACGACCCGGCGGCCATCCGCGCCCACGCGCTCGGCTGGCGCCGCGAGCGCTTCGCGGACGAGCTGCGCTCGGCGGTCGACGAGCTGGCGGCGACCTAGATCGCGAGGACCCGGTGGCGCAGCGCGCCGCGCAGGGCCGCGGCCGTCTCCAGCGCGTCGTGGGCGACGAGCAGCGGCGCGGTGTGAGGCCCGTTGCCCGGCTGCCTCGCGCGCGCGGCGACCAGGCGCGCGTAGGGGAGGGCCAGCAGCCCGGCCGCCGGCGCGCGCCGCGTGAGCGCGAGGCCGAGCAGCGCGAGGCCGAGCAGCGCGTGGCTCTCCGACTTGAAGACCCCGAGCCGCCCGACCCGCCGGCGAAGCTCCGGGTGGCGGCGGAAGAGGAGGGCCTCGTCGGGGTCGCGGAGCCCCGCGAGGACGTACTCGGCTGCGGAGACCGGCTCGACGGCGTGGAGCACGACGGCGTCCGGGGCAAAGGTCGTCGCCACGCCCGCCTCGATCGCGCGCCAGGCGAGGTCGGCGTCTTCGCCGAACGGGCCGGTGAACACCTCGTCGAACCCGCCCAGCTCCGCCAGCACGCTTCGCGGGTAGAGCACGTTGCAGGTCTGAAACCAGGGGCCGAGCGCCGTGACCGACTTCGTGCGGTGAAGGCCCGGGGATGCGCGCAACTCGCGGGGGTTGGGCTCGGTGCGCCCCTGGACGAGGGCGCCCGGCGCTGCCGCTGCCGCCGCCAGCAGCGCCTCCAGCCAGTCGGGGGCCGGCTCGCAGTCGTCGTCGGTGAAGGCAACGAGCGGCGCGCCGGCGGCGCGCCACCCCGCGTTCCGGGCCGCGGCGGGCCCGCGACCGCCGCTCTCAACCCGGCGCACGTTCGGTCTCGCCTCGCTCGTCCAGCGGTCCAGCACCAGGTCCGTGGCGGGCCCGGCACGGTCCACGGCGACCACGACCTCGAAGCTGCCGAAAGCGGTCTGCGCCGCGAGGGCCTCCAGCAGCCGCTCGAGTCGCGCCGGGCGGTCGTGGGTGGCGACGACGACGCAGAGCGCCGGCCCACCGCCGGGACGCGGCGCCGTGTCGGTGTCGCCGTTCACGCGCTGGAGCCTAAGCTCTGAGGACGCCGCCGCCACGGCGGGCTCGAGCCATGCGGATTGCGCTTCTCCAACCGACCTACTGGCCCGAGGTGCGCCGGGGCGCCGAGCGGCTGGTCCACGACCTGGGCGCTGCCCTGGCCGGGCGCGGCCACGAGGTGACGCTGCTCACGACCCATCCGGGCAGGACCCGGAGCGCGCAGGAGGACGGGATGACCGTGGTCCGGGCGTTCCGTCCGCCCTCGCCGCCGCCTCTTGGCTGGTACGAGGACCACCTCGCCGGCCTGCCGGGCATGGTCGCGCGGCTCGCCGCCGGCTCGTTCGACGTCGCGCATGGCTTCTTTCCGGCGCAGAGCTGGGGCGCCGTCAAGGCCCGCCGGCTCGGCGGCCCGCCGGTGGTCAGCTCCCTGCTCGGCCTGCCGGTTCGCACGCACCTGGTGGCCCGCCGCTACCGCATCGAGATGATGCGAGCCTCGATGGTGGAGGCGGATCGGTGCACCGTCCTCAGCGAGGCGGCCGCGGCCGCGGTCAGGCGCTACCTCGACGCCGACCCGGTGGTGCTGCCGGGCGGCGTGGTCGCGAGCCGGTTCCAGGTCGAGGCCGAGCGGCGCCCGCGGCCCGCGATCGTGTGCGCCGCGAGCATCGGGGATCCGCGCAAGCGCGGGGCGCTGCTCCTGGAGGCGTTCACCCGGTTACGGCGAGACGTGCCGGAAGCGGAGCTGATCCTGGCGCGCACCTCCGACCCCTTCATGTCTCCCGAGGTGCACGACCTCCCCGCCGGGGCCGGGTGGGTCGACGTGGACGGCGACGCCCACCTCGCCGGCCTCTACGCGTCGAGCTGGGCCAGCGTCCTGCCCGCCGTGGGCGAGCCGTTCGGCCTGGTGCTGGTCGAGTCCCTGGCGGCGGGCACACCGGCCGTGGCGGCCCGCTCGGGAGCCTGTCCGGAGATCCTCGACAGCCCCGCGGTCGGCCGGCTCTTCGAGCCCGACGACCCCGCCTCGCTTGCCGCGGCGATGGCCGCGGCGCTGGAGCTCGCCCGCCGGCCGGCCACGGGTCCGGCGTGCCGCAACCGGGCGGCCCACTTCGACTGGGGCCGGCTGGTGGAGGCCTACGAGCGCGAGTACGAGCGGGCGGTGGCGGGCTGATGACCGCCGAGGCGGCGACGAACGGAGCGAGCCCGGACGTCTCCGTCGTGATCGTCAGCGCGCGCCGGACGCGGCTGCCGTTCGCTCTCGACGCCCTGGGGAAGCAGTCGCTCGCGGCCCCGCGGTTCGAGGTGATCGTCGTGCGCGATCCCAGTCTGGGGAGGGCGACGCCCGTCGCGGCGGAGGGGCTGGCGGTGCGCCTCCTCGAGCCCGCGTCCGGCGGCAACATCGCGGCGCTTCGCAACCTGGGGTGGCGGGCCGCTCGCGGCCGGCTCGTCGCGTTCACGGACGACGACTGCCGCCCCGCCCCCGGATGGCTCGAGGCCATGCTGGCCGCGGCGGGGCCGGACGCGCTGGTGCAGGGGCGCACCGAGCCGGACCCGGACGAGGCGCACCTCGCCCACGGCCTGGCCCGGACCCAGCGCATCGTGAGCCCGAGCCCGTGGCTCCAGACGTGCAACGTCGCGTATCCGCGTGACGTCCTCGAGCGGCTCGGGGGATTCGACGAGCGCTTCGCGCAGATCGGCGAGGACGCGGACCTCGGCGCCCGCGCGGTGGAGGCCGGGGTGGAGCACCGCTTCGCGGAGGCGGCGCTCGTCTGGCACGCCGTCAACCCGCGCACCCTCGGCCGCGCGCTTCGCGACGCGCGCCATCGGGACACCCTGCCCCTGCTCGTCCGCCGGCATCCGGACCTGCGCCGAGCGCTGCACCTCGGCGTCTTCGCCCGGGAGTCGCACGGCTGGCTCGCCCTGGGACTGGCGGGAACGTTCCTGGCGCGCTCCACGGCCCTGAGGCTGGCGGCGTGGGCGCCCTACCTCGCGTCGCAGCTCGATCCGCAGATGGGACGGCGGCCGCGGCGTGCCGTCCACGCCCTGCTGAGCGCGGCTCCCCGCGCGGTGGTGGAGACCGCCGAGCTGGCGACCAGCGCGCGAGCGTCGGTGCGTGAGCGCACCGCGGTTCTGTAGCGCCAGGGCCCGGACGCCCGGCCAGGCGGGGTGTCCGCGAGGGCGAAGCGCCGCAACGAGCGGGGATTTCAGGCATGGGCGGGCACGGCGCGTCCTGGGCCGTTGCTAGGTTCCGACTGCTTCTTTAGACCATCGACAGGAGGAATCCAGTTGACCAAGTCCGAGTTCGTAGATCACATCGCCGGAAGCTTCGACAGCAAGAAGGCTGCAAGTGACGCGGTCGACGCCATGCTCGACGGGATCACCGGCGTGCTCAAGGGCGGCGGGGACGTCAACTTCACAGGCTTCGGCAAGTTCAGCGTCGCCGAGCGCGCCTCGAGGCAGGGCATCAACCCCCGCACGCGTGAGCGGATCACGATCCAGGGCGGCAAGGTCCCGAAGTTCTCGGCCGGCGCTGCCCTCAAGTCCACGGTCAAGGGCGGCTAGCGCGATCTGGGCGCGCAGGCTCACGCCGGGTGCGCCCGCGTGAGCCTCGCGCCGTTCTCCGACCGGCTTGCGGCGCTCGCTGAGGAGCGGCGCAGCCAGCTCTGCCTGGGCCTCGATCCCACGAGCTCCGACGCGGAGTCGGCGTTCGCCGAGTGCGAGCGGCTGATCGACGCCGCCGGCGGCGCGTGCATCGCCGCGAAGCCGCAGCTCGCCTGCTTCGAGCGTCTGGGCGCCGACGGCTGGGCCGCCCTGGAGCAGACCGTCGCGGAGGCGCGCCGAGCGGGTCTGGCGGTGGTGGCCGACGCCAAGCGCGGCGACGTGCCGCACACGGCCGCCGCGTACGCGGAGGGACTGCTCGGCACGCCCGGCCTTGGGGCGGACGCGGTCACCGTCAACCCGCTCCTCGGGGGCGACGCGATGGAACCGTTCATCGCGGCCGCCGAGGCGCGCGGCGCTGGGCTCTTCGCCCTCGTCCTGACCTCGAACCCCGGCGCCGCCGACGTTCTCGAGCTGCGCACGGAGGACGGAACCGTCTCAGAGCGGATCGCGCGTCTCCTCGCGGAGCGCGCCGGGCGCCTGCGGGGCGCGCACGGCCTCTCGGGCGTGGGCGCGGTGGTCGGGGCCACGAACCCCGCCGAGCGCATCGCCCGCCTGCGGGAGCTCATGCCGGACGCGATCTTCCTGCTTCCGGGCGTTGGCGCCCAGGGCGCCGCGGCGGGAGCGCTCGCGCCGGCGCTTGGCCCGCATCCGGCGTCGATCCTGGTGCCCGTCTCGCGCGGCATCGCCAATTCTCCGGACCCCGCCGCCGCCGCCGAGCAGCTCCGCGAAGAGCTGTGGTCGCTCAGCGGTGGCTGAGCGCCGGCGGACTCGCGAGACCGTGGGCGGAGGCTTGCGCGGCCGAACATGAGGTTGCAAGCGGCATCCGGCTGGCTACCATCGCCACAAGCGGCGCCGCCTGACGGTATGGCGCCGGTTGCCGACAATGGATGCAATGGCGAGCAACCCATACGACGACAAGCAGGGTTCACGCCTGATCGCACGGGTCTTCGCGCTGCTCGCGCTGGCGCTGGTGACGATCGTGGTCGTGGCGGTCGTCTCGAGCTCGCTCGACAACACGAGCAGCGGCCCGACCTCGACATCGAGCGCGACGACGCCTCCGGCCAACAACAAGCCGAAGGACCCCTACTACGTCGTGCAGCCCAACGACACGCTCTCCGGCATCGCCGCGAAGGAGGGCGTGACCCGGGCGCGCCTCGAGCAGCTGAATCGCGGCCGGGGAATCGACTTCGAGGTCCTGCAGCCGACCCAGTGCGTGGACATCGTCCCCGACGGCTGCAAGAAGATCGCCACCGGCGGCTAGCCGCCCTCGCCGCCGCCGCGGCCCTCCTCCTGATCCCTGCCGGCGCGGCGCGCGCGGCCGCTCCGGCGCCCGTCCCGAACGCCCGGGCCTGGCTGCTGGTGGACGCGCGGGACGGGAAGGTGCTCGCCGCGCACGACGCGGCGGCGCGCTTGCCGATCGCGTCGACAACCAAGCTGATGACCGCCTACCTCGTCCTGCACCACCTGCCGCTCCGGCGCCGCCTCACGGCGCCGGTCTACCACCCGATTCCCGGCGAGTCGCTCATGGGCCTTCAGCCCGGCGAGCGCGACACGGTTCACGACCTGCTCTACGGCATGCTCCTGCCCAGCGGCAACGACGCCGCGGTGACCCTCGCGCGCGGGGTTGCCGGCACGGTGCCGAGGTTCGTCGCGATGATGAACCGCGCCGCCGCGCGGCTCGGGCTCGACGAGACGCACTACTCGACGCCGGTCGGCCTCGACTCGCCCGGCAACTACTCGAGCGCGCACGACCTCGTCGAGCTCACCGAGATCCTGCGCCGCAACCGGCTCTTCCGCAGGATCGTCAACACCCCGCGCAAGACCGTCAGGAGCGGTGCGGAGGTGCGCCACCTCGTCAACACGAACGACCTCCTCGACTCCGTGCCGTACGTGACCGGGGTCAAGACCGGAACCACGGAGGACGCGCGCGAGGTCCTCGTCAGCTCGGCCAAGCGGCACGGCGTGATGCTGGTCGCTGCCCTGCTCGGCGCCCCCGACGACGCGGACCGCGACGACGGCTCGCGCGCGCTGCTCGACTACGGCTTCTCCAGGTACGCGCCCCGCAGGCCGCTCGTGTCGGGAAAGCCCGCCGCCCACGTGGCGGTCCGCTACGAGCCACGCCCGCTGTCGTTGCTCGCGGCGCGGACGGTCGAGGTGTGGGCGCGCCCCGATCAGCGCGTCCGCGTGCACGTCGACGCCCCCGGGGCGGTCACGGGGCCGGTACCGGCCGCCACCAGGCTCGGCACGGCGACGGTGTCGCTCGAGGGCCGGCGCCAGCCCAGGGTCGCGCTGCGTTCGAGACGCGCGATCGTCGCACCGGTCATCGCCGGCGGGGCGGGTCTCGCCCTGCCCGGCGACCCTTCCGACGGCGTTGTCGCGGCGATCGGCGTCCTCGCTCTCGCTGTTGGCGTCCTCGGGTTGAGGCGCTCCCGGACTCGGGTAGTCTGAGTCCCGGAGGTAAGAGGGGTTACATGATCCTCACGGTCACGTTGAACGCCGCGATCGACCGCACGATCGCGGTGCCGAGCTTTCGCCTGGGGTACCGCCACCGCGCGGTCGAGTCGCGCGACGTCGCCGGCGGCAAGGGGGTCAACGTCGCCCGGGCGCTGAAGCTGCTCGGCCGGCCGGTGATCGCCACCGGCCTGGTCGGCGGGGCGACCGGAGCGCGCATCCTCGAGCACCTGGCCGACGAGTCGATCCTCCACGACTTCACGCGGATCGAGGGCGAGTCGCGGACCAACCTGGCGGTGATCGACCCCACCTCCGGTGAGCAGACCGAGCTGAACGAGCGCGGCCCGGACGTCAGCCCTGAGGAGGTCGACCGGTTCGTGGAGAAGCTCCTCTACCTCGGCCAGGGCGCGACGGCCTGCGTGATCGCCGGCAGCGCCCCTCCCGGAGTGGAGACGAGCGTCTACGCCCGCCTGATCGGCGAGCTCGGCAAGCTCGGCGTGCTGTGCGTCCTCGACACCGACGGCGAGTTGATGCGGGCCGCGCTCCAGGCCGAGCCGGCCGTGGTCGCGCCCAACGTGCTCGAGGCGGAGGAAGCCGTGGGCCACGAGTTCAACGACCCCGACGACATGGCGATGGGGCTCTCCGGGCTGATCGAGATGGGAGCGGGGGAGGCCATCATCACGCGTGAGGCGGGCTGCGTCGCGATCGTGGGCCGGGGCGCTGAGCGCAAGCGCTACGAGGTTGAGATCGGACCGCTCGACGCGGTGTCCTCGGTGGGATCCGGAGACTGCTTCCTCGCCGGCTACGTGGCCGCCCGCTACGAGGGCGGGTCGCCGGAGGAGTGCCTCGCATACGGCGTCGCGTCCGGCGCCGAGTCGACCCAGCATCTCGGCGCCGGAACGCTCGATGCTGCCGAGGTCGAGCGTCTCGTCGGCCGGGTCGAGGTGCGCGAGCTCGACGTCCGCGCGGGCGTCGGCTGAGTTGCTGCCCGCAAGCCTCGCCCGCCTCGCGCAGGCGGTCGGCGACGACGCCCTCGTCCTCGACGTCGGCGGCTGGGCCAGCCCGCTCCCGCGCGCGGACTGGGTGATCGACCTCATGCCCCACGAGACGCGCGGGCTCTACGGGGCGGCCACGGCCGGGGGGGAGCGCTTCAGCGCGGACACCTGGGTGCAGGCCGACATCTGCGACCGGAAGCCGTGGCCATTCGCCGACGGGCAGTTCGACTTCAGCGTCTGCTCTCAGACCCTCGAGGACGTGCGCGACCCGGTCTGGGTCTGCTCGGAGCTGGCGCGCGTGTCGCGCGCCGGGTATGTCGAGACGCCCTCGCGCCGGGAGGAGCAGGCGGTTGGCCTCCACGGCGAGTGGGTGGGATGGACCCACCACCGCTGGCTGGTCGAGCGCGAGGGCAACGGGCTCGTCTTCGTCCAGAAGCCGGGCATGCTCTCGGCCCGCCCGGAGCTCTGCCTGACCCGCGCCCAGTGGGATCTCCTCGAGCCCGAGGAGCGCGTGGTGAGCCTCTTCTGGGAGGGGTCGCTCCCGGCGCGCGAGCGGATCTTCACCGTCCCCGAGGACCTCGACGAGTACCTCGCGGAGGCTGTCGCCACGGCGCCCTCCATTCAGAGGACAGGCCTGCGCCGCCGCTAGGCCGTCCGCTCCATCCAGAACGAGGAGGCGAGCCGCCCGAAGCGGCTCTCGACGATGGCCCACAGCGGGTCGAGGCGCGCGCCGAGCGTGGAGATCCGGGTCACGTGCCAGGCGGGCAAGCGCACGGCCCAGCCCCGGGCCCCGCCGAGCAGGAGCGCGGCGAGCACATACTGCTCGGAGTACAGCCGCGGCTCCCAGGTAGGCGGGTAGTCCCAGGGGAGGAAGACGTCGTGGATCCCGACCAGCACCCCCGTCGCCAGCCTCGGCAGCACGTCCACGAAGAGCGCGGCGACGTCCGAGCCCATGTAGGCCATGTGGGAGCCGTCGATCAGCAGGACGTCGCCCGCATCCAGCGAGTCGAACGTCGCGAGGTCGAGGTCCTCGGCCCGAGCTCGCAACACGGAGTCGCAGAGCGCGTCCACCTCGGCGCGGGGGTGTGGATCGACCGAGACGATCCGCGTGCGCAGGCCGAAGTCGTCGATTGCGCGCCGCGCGAAGCGCGTCGAGAAGCCGGACCCCACCTCCATGTAGGTCCGGGGGTCGCGGCGGCGCAGCTCGGACACGAGGGCCACGGCGTCCATCCCGCCCCAGTAGTTGTTCTCCCAGGACGGCGCCGGAGATCCCTCGACCGGATCGCGCGCCACCGTGCGGCACCACTCCGTGAGCTCGAGCATCGCCTCGATCGCCGGCTCGTAGGCGGCTTCGTCGCGCGCCAGGAGCTCGGCGACCGCCTGGGCCGGCGGCGCGTCCCAACCCCAGCGAGGCCGCGGGTGGAGGTCGTACTCGGGGATGATGACCGGCGCGCGCCCGGCGGTGCGCTGCAGCGCCCTCGTCAGCGCCCAGACGGTCCGGCGCTTCAGGCCGGCCCGGGGGCGCGCGATCGGCTCCCACGGCATGGCCCGAGACTATTTGCCGCCGCCGCGGGCCGCGCCGGGGCCCGGGTTGACGTCCGTTATCATCGCCTGGGCGTTGGCAGCTGGTGAAAAGAACGCCCAACTAGCGTCCTTCGAGCCCCGGCGTGCCGGGGTTTTTTCGTCCGCGAGCGCGCCCAAGATGGGTAGCCTGAATTCTTTGACGATTCGGAGGCAATCGCAGCGTGGAAATTGAGATCGGTCGCGGCAAGAAGGGCCGCAGGGCATACGGCTTCGACGACATCGCGATCGTCCCGTCACGGCGGACGCGCGACCCCGACGACGTCGACATCTCCTGGTCGCTCGGCCCGTACCGCTTCGATCTGCCCCTGGTGGCGTCGGCCATGGACGGGGTCGTCAGTCCCGCCTCCGCGGCGCTGATCGGCAAGCTCGGCGGGCTCGCGGTCCTGAACCTGGAGGGGGTCTGGTCGCGTTACGAGGACGCCGAAGACCGCCTCAAGGAGGTCTCCACGGCGCCGAAGGCGACGGCCACCGCCCTCATGCAGGAGATCTATCGCGAGCCGATCAAGCCCGAGCTGGTCGCCCAGCGGGTCGAGGAGGTCAAGGCCCAGGGCGTGGTCGCGGCCGCCTCGCTGACCCCGCAGCGGGTCACCGAGTACTACGAGGTGGCCCTCGAGGCGGGGCTCGACATCCTGGTGGTCCAGGGCACGGTGATCTCCGCCGAGCACGTCTCGACGCGCTCGGAACCGCTCAACCTGAAGGAGTTCATCGCCGAGGTCCCGGTCCCGACCGTGGTCGGCGGGTGCGCCTCCTACTCCACCGGCCTGCACCTGATGCGCACCGGCGCGGTCGGCGTGCTGGTCGGCGTGGGCCCGGGCGCGGCCTGCACCACGCGCGGCGTGCTCGGCATCGGGGTTCCGCAGGCGACGGCGATCGCGGACGTCCAGGCCGCCCGCTCGCAGCACATGCTCGAGACGGGCGAGTACTGCAACGTGATCGCCGACGGCGGCATGCGCACGGGCGGCGACATCTCGAAGGCCATCGCCTGCGGCGCCGACGCGGTGATGATCGGCTCGCCGCTCGCCCGTGCCAAGGAGGCGCCGGGCCGCGGCTATCACTGGGGCATGGCGACCTTCCACACGTCGCTTCCGCGCGGCGCCCGCGTCGCGACGAAGCAGGACGGCACGCTCGAGGAGATCATCCTCGGCCCGGCGCACGAGAACGACGGCACGTTCAACCTCATGGGGGCGCTCCGCACCTCGATGGCCACCTGCGGCTACGAGGACATCCGCGACTTCCAGCGGGCCGAGGTGATGATCGCGCCGGCGCTCCAGACGGAGGGCAAGAAGCTCCAGCAGGAGCAGTCCGTGGGAATGGGGTCGAACGGGCGAGCCACGGTGGCGGAGGCCGTCGCGATCTCGGATGGCTGACCTGACTCCGGTCCGGGCCAGGCGGGTGCCGGCCGGCGTCTGAGCCTCCCGGGCCCGCTTGGATGAGACGGATCCCGCGGGCAGCCTGGGCGATCCTCGCGGTCGCGCTCGCCGTCCGCGTCGCCACCTCGTTCTGGCTGGGGGCGGCGCTTCCCGCCGGCACGGACGAGAGCGCCTACCAGTCGATCGCGGTCTCGGTCTCCGAGGGCCACGGGTTCCCGCCGCGGCCGGACGTGATCGGCGGTGGCGCCAGTGCCCTGGTCCCGCCGGGATACCCGTACCTGATCGGCGGCGCCTACGCCGCCACGGGGTCGACCGGCAAGGGCGTGGCCCGGGTGCTCGACGGGCTGATGGGCACCGTGGCGGTCGGCCTGCTGGGGCTGATCGCCTGGCAGCTGACGCGCCGTCGAAGGGCGGCGCTCTGGGCGATGGGCCTTGGCGCCCTCTACCCGCCGCTGATCGTTGCCGGCGCGCCGCTGATGACCGAGTCGCTCTTCCTGCCCCTCGTCCTGGGCGCGATCGCCGCAGTCCTCGAGTTCCGCGAGTCGCGCGCCCTGCGCTGGGTCGTGATTGCCGGGGCGCTGCTCGGCCTCGGGGTCCTGACCAAGACCGTCGGCGAGATCCTCACGCTGGCGCTCGCCTTGGCGGTGTGGCTTGCGCCCCGCCTGTCGGTGCGCGCGCTCGCCGCGCCTGCGCTCCTCCTGGCGGTGACGGTCGTGGCCGTCGCTCCCTGGCTCGTCCGCAACGCCGAGGACTTCGGCCGCGTCGTCCCGGTCAGCAACGAGGTCGGCTACGGGCTCGCCGGGGCGTTCAACCCGCTCACCCGCGACGACCCCTCCCATCAGTGGCGGCCGCCGTTCACGGTGCCCGAGTACCGGCCGACCCTCCTCAACCGCGGTCTCGACGAGCCCGAGGTCTCGGACCGGCTGCGCTCGAAGGCCCTGGGATTCGCCGGCGACCACCCCTTCTACGTCTTTCCTCTCTCGCTCCAGAACGGCGTGCGGATGGCGGAGCTGCGCGTCGGCGGGCCGAGCTCGCTCGACTCCCAGCTGGTCGGGTTCGGGAACTCGGCCGTCGGCTCGCGGCTCTTCCGGGCGTTCTTCCGCCTCGACCAGCTGAGCTTCCTCCTGCTCGCCGGCCTGGCGATCGTCGCGGCGGTCCGCGGGCGCTTCCAGATGCTTCCGTTGCCGATCGCCATCGGGTTGGCGGTGATGGCGCTCGCCCTGGTCCCGATCGCCGGCGCGGCGCGATTCCGCCTCCCCGTCGACCTCCTGCTCATCATCGGCGTCGCGCCGCTCCTCGAGCGAGCCTGGTCTGGCCGCTTTGCCGGGGGCGGCGTTCGGTAGCGTGGCTCGGGACGAGAATGGAGCGCGGACGATGACAGGCGGCGGAACCGGCTTGGGGGCGGCGCCCCCGGCCCCGTCCACCGTCGCGCGCGAGATCGTCGGCACCGATCCCGTGAGCGAGGCCACGGTGGAGGCGGAGGCGCCGCGGGCGGCGCGCGAGGAGGTGCTCGTCCTCGACTTCGGCGGTCAGTACTCGCAGCTCATCGCGCGCCGCGTCCGCGAGTGCGGGGTGTTCGCCGAGCTCCTGCCCCACGACACGCCAATCGAGGCGATCCGGGGCCGAGATCCGGCCGCGCTCGTGCTCTCCGGCGGACCGGCGTCCGTCTACTCGCCGGGCGCTCCGGCGCTGCGCACCGAGCTCCTGGAGCTCGGGCTGCCGGTGCTGGGCATCTGCTACGGGATGCAGGCCATGGTCCAGACGCTCGGCGGCCGGGTCGAGGGCGCCGAGGCCGGCGAGTTCGGGCGGACCGAGCTGACCGTCACCAACGGGGGCGGCCGTTTGCTCGCCAACCTCCCCGCCGAGCAGCAGTGCTGGATGAGCCACCGCGACGCGGTGTTCGAGGCGCCCGCCGGCTTCGACGCCCTCGCCGCGAGCCCGGGCTCGCCGGTCGCGGCATTCGAGAGCCGCGAGCGCGGCCTGTACGGGATCCAGTTCCACCCCGAGGTCGTGCACACGCCCTACGGCACGGAGATCCTCGAGCGCTTCCTGCGCGACGTCGCCGGCTGTCGCGAGCGCTGGTCGCCCGCTTCGGTCATCGACGAGCAGGTCGAGCGGATCCGCGCCCAGGTCGGCGACGCGCACGTCGTCTGCGGCCTCTCCGGCGGTGTCGACTCGGCCACGGCCGCGGCGCTCGTGCACCGGGCGATCGGCGACCAGCTCACCTGCGTCCTCGTCGACCACGGGATGATGCGCAAGGGCGAGGCGGCCCAGGTGGTCGGGACCTTCCGCGAGCGCCTCGGCAACGGCCTCGTGCACGTCGACGCCACCGAGCGCTTCCTCGGTCGCCTCGCAGGTGTCGACGAGCCCGAGCGCAAGCGCAAGATCATCGGCGAGGAGTTCATCCGCGTCTTCGAGGACGAGGCGAAGAAGCTCGACGACGCCGCCTTCCTCGTGCAGGGCACCCTCTACTCCGACGTCATCGAGTCGGGCGGCGACGGCCGCGCTGCCGACACGATCAAGTCCCACCACAACGTCGGCGGGCTTCCCGAGGACCTCGACTTCGAGCTCGTCGAGCCCCTGCGCATGCTCTTCAAGGACGAGGTCCGCGCCGTCGCCGCGGAGCTCGGGCTGCCGGAGCACATCGTGTGGCGCCAGCCGTTTCCGGGCCCCGGGCTCGCGATTCGCATCGTGGGCGGCGAGGTCAACGCCGAGCGCCTGGAGATCCTCCGCGACGCCGACGCGATCCTCCAGGAGGAGGTCCGCGCGGCGGGCCTCTACCGGGAGCTCTGGCAGTCGTTCTGCGTCCTGCCCGTCGTCCGGTCCGTCGGCGTGCAGGGCGACGGGCGCACGTACGCCTACCCCATCGTCATCCGGGCGGTGACCTCCGAGGACGCCATGACCGCCGACTGGGCCCGGCTTCCGTACGACCTGCTGGAGCGGGTCTCCAACCGGATCATCAACGAGGTCGCGAGCGTCAACCGCGTCGCTCTCGACATCTCCTCGAAGCCGCCCGCGACGATCGAGTGGGAGTGAGCTCCGCGCCCTAGGTCGAAGGGGGCGAGGACAGCGGGTCCCCCGCGGGGCGGTCGATGCGCTCTCTCGCGAGCGCGAGAAGCCGCGCCGCGCCGACCACGGCGAATATCGCGATGAGCGGCTCGATCGGCGCCCGGTACCGCGTCCCCGAGGCGACCGTGAACACCAGCGAGCTGGTGATCGCGAGGGTGACGACCGGAAGGAAGATGCCCGGGCGCCGTCGGGTCAGCCAGATGCCGAACAGCGCCAGGGGCAGCAGCAGGTAGTACATCCAGATGCCGATCGTCATCACCGTTCGGCTCCCGCCGGTGAAGCTCACCTGTCGGGTGACGTCGGCCGGCCCCTGCAGGTCCCAGAGCCGCCGGATGCCGTTCCAGTAGAAGGCGTCGAGCACCGACGACGGGTGCCGCTTGATGTAGCTCCAGCCGGAGTCGAACAGCTTCGAGCGCAGCTCCGCGTCGCTCACCGGCGTCTTGCGCTGGAGAACCGGCGGGGGGTGCCGGAGGATCGGCCGCCACGCCCACGGCAATCGCGGATCGGACGCGGCCTCCGAGTTGAACGTCCCGTAGATCGCGCCGTCCTGAACCGAGAGCGGGACGAAGCCGACCGAGTCGGTGAGCGTGTTGCGGATCGTCCAGGGTGCGACGACCACCACGGCGGCCAGCGTGGCGACGGCGGCCAGGCCAAGCCCGCGGCGCCATCCCGATAGGACGATCCACGCGACCGCGACCACGGCCAGGAACGTGAAGAAGTTGGGCCGGGCGAGGATGGCCGCGCCGATCACAAGCCCGGTGAGGATGGCCCGCCGGACGCTCGGCGTCCGCTCCAGCGCGAGGAGCAGGACGGTCAGCGCCAGCGGCGTGGCGAGCGCCTCCGGGTAGAGCAGGCCGAAGTACTGCCAGCCGAGCGGGAAGATCGCGACGACGAAGGCCGTCGTGATCGCCACGCGCGGGCCGAAGAGCCGCCGGGCCAGCATCCAGCTGAGCAGGACGGTCAGGGGGGCGAGGAGAGTCTGGACGAGCTCCACGCGAAGGGTGCTGGCTCCCAGGATCGAGTACCAGAAGCCGACCCACCCCGGGTAGAGGGGCACCTTCCAGGCGCTCGCGTGAGGAACCCCGTACGGGGTCGTCGACCACCACCACTTCCCGTCCGTGAAGAAGCTCCCCTCGTGGTTGTACTCGAGCTCGTCGCCGCGCAGCGGCGCATGACGCAGGGCGATCACGAAGATCAGGACGAGCGCGAAGCCAAGGACCATCGCGCCGGTGAGCGCGATGCGCTCGCGCTTCGGGATCTCGAGGATGGCCGCGCGCGCCCGCTCCCAGGCGGCCCTCATCGAGCGGTTCCGACGCGGTGGTGAAGCGCGACCTGGGCGGCGCGCTCGCCGAGGTCCACGCTGTAGTTGGTCCCGCGGTCCTGCGGGTAGATCTGGGTCGTGTTGGCCAGCAGCAGGCCCGGGGCGCCCGTCTCGATGGCCGGGATGCGCGCGCCGTACCCGACGGTCACCACCGGCTGGGCCGCCGGCTCCCGGAAGACGTGGGCCGCCCGGATCCACTCGTTCGAGAACTCCGGGTTGATCCTCCGGAGCCCGGATCCGTAGGCCTCGATGAGGGCTCCGGGATCGTGCCGGAGGAGCGGGTCGTCGGCCGCGACGTAGTTCGCGACGTAGAGCAGGTGCCTGCCGCCGTACCGGGACGGGTCGATCATCCGCGTCTGCTCGATGAGGCCGACGAAGGGGATCTCGGGGTCGGCCACGCTCGTCCAGTAGAAGGGCGTGAAGCTGCGATCGAGCTCGAGCAGCAGGCAGAGCGCGGTGTGGTACTCGACACCCTCGAGCCGCCCCCGGTAGTCCGGCCCGATCTCCGCCTGCAGCTCGTCGTCGAGCATCCCCAGGAAGACGTCGTTCGGGACCGTGGCGAGCACCGTGTCGTACTCCAGCGCGTCCCCGTGGCTGTCGAACCTGCGCGGATCGTGGCCCCGGCGCCAGGAGTCGGCCGCGCCGCTCGCAACCGCCAGCCGGCTTCCGGCCCGGCTGATCCGGACGGCCGGCCGGTCGATCAGGACCCGGCCGCCGCGTGCCTCGATCTCCGCGCGGAGGCGCTCCAGAAGCGGCTGCCAGCTGCCGCGCGGATAGCCGAGCAGCTCCTTGCGGCTCCCGCCGTTCCTCATTCGCCGGCGGACCGTGATCCGCGCCCACAGCCAGGCCATCGAGATCTCGTCCGCCCGGCTTCCGAACTTGCCCCGCATCAACGGGCCCCAGACCTTCTCCCAGGCCTCGCTGCCCATATTCCGCTCAACCCACGCTCGCGCCGTCTCGTCCTCGACCTCGGCGTGGTCACGGTGGCGCATGGCACGCACCGTCCCGAGCGCGAGCCGCAACCGCCCGCGAATCGAGAGGGGGGAGAACCGCAGGAGGTCCAGCGGCGACACGAACGGGTACGAGCGGCCGTTGGAGAAGAGCGCCACGCTGGACGGCCGCCACTCGATGGCGTCGGGCATGCCGAGCTCCGTGTAGAGCTCGGCGATGTGGACGTCGCTCGAGAACAGGTGGTGGTAGTAGCGCTCGACGGGGTCGGCTCCGCCGACGTCGAGGGTCGCCACCTGCCCGCCGAGACCCGGCCAGCGCTCGTAGACGTCCACGCCGACGCCGTTTCGCGCCAGCCGGTGGGCCGCGGTGAGGCCGGCCATCCCGGCGCCGAGAACGGCGACGCGAGCGCCGTCCCGCTCAGGCCCTCGAGCCTCCACGGGCGGCTCCGTGCTCACTCCCCGCTCAGTCATCGGCCCGCCGCCTCGGGACGGGGGAGTTCAGCCGCTCCTTGACCACGTAGAGAGGCCGCCGCTTGACCTCGTCGTACACACGTCCCAGGTACTCGCCGATCAGGCCAACCGTGATCAGCTGGATGCCGCCGAGCAGCAGCACGGCGAGCAGCACGCTGGTCACGCCGGGGACGAACTCACCGGCGATCTTCAGGCCGATCGCGACCGGGATGCCGAGGAACGCGATGAGGGAGACCACGAACCCGAGGCCGGTCGCGACCTGGAGGGGGAGGTGCGAGAACGAGGAGATCGCGTCGAAGGAGAACCTCAGCATCTTCCTCGGGGTGTACTTCGTCTCTCCGGCGTACCGCGGATCGCGCTCGTAGCCCACCGCGGTCTGGGTGAAGCCGATCCAGACGCTCATGCCCCGCAGGAAGCGGTTGCGCTCGCGCATCGAGTTGAGGACCTCGAGCGCCCGCCAGTCGAACAGCCGGAAGTCGCCGGCGTTGTGCTCCAGGTCGATCTGCGCCAGGCGGCCGAACAGCCGGTAGAACCATCGCGCCGTCACCAGCTTCGCGCGGGACTCGCCCGCCCGCTCGGTGCGGACCGCGTAGACGATGTCGACGCCGTCGAGCCAGCGCTCGACCATCTTCGGGATCACCTCGGGAGGGTCCTGAAGGTCGGCGTCGAGCATCACCACCACGTTGCCGCTCGCGTGGTCGAGGCCGGCCGTGAGAGCCGCCTGGTGCCCGAAGTTCCGGGACAGCGTGATGACCTTGACGCGCCGGTCCTCGGCGGCAAGCGCCTCGAGGAGCGCCGGCGTCTCGTCCGTCGACCCGTCGTCGACCAGGATCAGCTCGTACTCGTACTCGCCAACCGACGCGGCGATGCGCCGGTGGAACTCGCGGGCGGTCTTCGCCTCGTTGAAGACCGGGGCCACCACGCTGAGCAGGCGCAGCTCTCGCCGCGGCCTTGCGGCTATCGATCCCCCCTCCGCATCCCGGTTGAGCGCCATCCGCAGCACGATGATGCCATCCGGGGGGAGTTCAGGCGCCCATCTGTAAGGCTTCCCCGGTGCCCCAGCCGAGCGAGATCTACGACGCCGACTACTTCCTGTCCGAGCGGTGCGAGGGCTTCGATCGCTTTCTCGACGCTCATCAGCTCTCTCCGCTGAAGGAGCGGGAGCTCGACCTGCTTGCTCCACGAGCCGGCGAGCGAATGCTCGACGCCGGCTGCGGGCGTGGCGAGGTGCTGCTGGCCGCCGCCGGTCGCGGGGCCGGGGTCGCGGGCATCGACTACGCCGAGGCGGCGATCGCGATCGCCTCTACGACGCTCGCGGACGTCGACGGGGCGGAGGTGCGCCGCGGTGACGTCACGAGCCTTCCGTGGGAGGACGGCAGCTTCGATGTCGCCCTGTTCGCCGACGTGATCGAGCACCTGGACGCCGGTCAGGTCGACGCCGCGCTCGCCGAGCTCCACCGCGTGCTCCGGCCCGGCGGGCGCCTCCTTGTCCACACCTCGCCGAACCTGCTGTTTTTGCGGATCGGATGGCCGCTGGCCCGCCTGGGCATGCGTCTGGCGCGCAGGGGAGAGGCCGTGGCGGCCCTCGACGCCTGGATCGCGGAGTCGAAGCGCTACCACGTGAACGAGCAGTCCGTCTTCGGCCTGCGGCGCGCCGTCCGCCGCGCCGGCTTCCGCGACGTTCGCGGGTGGATCGACCCGGACGTCCTGCGCAGTGGAGAGCATCACCTGACCGCTGGCGTCTCCGGCTCTCGCCTCGCTTCGCTGGGCGGGCGGCTGGCGGGCACGCGTCCCCTGAGGACCGTGCTCGGCAACGACGTGTACGCGTTCGGGCGTCGCGCTTGACCTCCGCGCCCACGTGTGCGGCGTGCGGGGAGTCGCGCCTTGAGCCTCATTTCGCGGTCGCGGGCGAGGTCGGCAGCCCGGGCCTCATCCCCACGACGGACAGGTTCGGGACGGCGCTCGCCGACATCGTGCGCTGCCGTGACTGCGGCCACATGCAGCTCGCCGAGTTCCCCGGCGAGGAGGTTCTCGAGCAGGCCTACGCGGAGGCCGAGTCCAACGACTACGTGCAGGAGGAGCGCGGCCAGCGCGAGACCGCGCGGCGGATCCTGGCGCGAATCGAGCGCCATGCGCCGCGCGGCCGCCTCGCCGACCTCGGCTGCTGGGTGGGTTACCTGCCCGCGGAGGCGCAGGGCCGCGGCTGGGAGGCCGTTGGGGTGGAGCCGAGCGAGTTCGCGGCGGCCTTCGCGCGCGAGCGGCTCGGCGTGGAGGTCATCCAGGCCCCGCTCCTCGAGGCCGGGCTCGAGCCGGGCTCGTTCGACGCCGTGTTCATGGGCGACGTGATCGAGCACCTGATCGACTCCGCCGCCGCGCTCGAGCGCGTCCGGGAGGCGCTGAAGCCCGCTGGGATCCTCGCGATGGCGCTTCCGGACGCCGGCAGCCGCGTCGCCGGGCTCATGGGCCCCAGCTGGTGGTCCGTGATCCCGACGCACGTCCAGTACTTCACGCGGGACAGCCTCGCAACCCTCCTGCGGCGCGCAGGCTTCGCGCCGCTGGTGGTCTCGACGGCGCCGAAGGCATTCTCGGTCGAGTACTACCTCGGACGGATCGGCGGCTACAGTGACGCGCTCGCCGGCATCCTCGTCGGCCTCGCCCAGCGCGCCGGCCTTGCCGACCGGATGTGGGCCCCCGACTTTCGCGACCGGATGCTGATGATCGCCCGCAAGGAGGAACCGACGTGAAGCGCCTGGCGACGCGCCTCGAGGGCCCGGTGCTCGTGGCGCCCGCCGTCCACCGGGACGACCGCGGGTTCTTCATGGAGACCTACCGCGCGAGCACGTTCGCCGAGCTCGGCATCCCCGACGAGTGGGTCCAGGACAACCACTCGCGCTCCGTGCGTGGCGTGGTCCGCGGCATCCACTACCAGCCGGGAATGGCGAAGCTGGTCCGCTGCGCCCGCGGGATGATCGTCGACGTCCTCGTGGACCTGCGGCGCGGCTCGCCGGCCTTCGGCGAGTGGGAGGCGTTCACCCTGGACGACGAGTCAGGCCATCAGCTGTACTGCCCCGACGGCTTCGGGCACGCCTTCTGCGTGGTCTCCGAGGTCGCGGACGTCGTCTACAAGTGCTCCGCCTACTACGACGCGGACACCGAGGGCGGGATCGCGTTCGACGACCCGGACGTCGGGATCGAGTGGCCGCCGGACGTCGAGCTGCGGCCCTCGGAGCGGGACTCGGCTGCGCCGCGCCTCGCGGACGCAGACCTGCCGTTCACCTACTCCTAGTTCCAGCCGTCCCAACGCAGGAGATCCGGGAGCGGATCGACCGGGCTGCCGTTCTCCCAGCCGCGCGGCCACTCCTCGAAGTGGAGCATGCAGCCCACCGTCCTGGCGTTCCCCGTGCGCCCGACGTGGCCGACGGTCTGAGCGGTCCGGACGTGCTGACCCCGGCGCAGCGGGGTGGCGGCCTCGAGGTGGGCGTAGCGGTAGTCGGTGCGCGTGCCGCGTCCGTCGATGACGAGCCAGTACCCGTAGAGGACCGGGTCGTAGCCCTCGGCCTGGACGCGGCCGCCGCGGGCCGCAACCTCGCGGGTGCCGCAGGCGGCGAAGACGTCCTGCCCCTGGTGGACGCGGCCGCCGCTGCGAGGCGCGCCGAAGCGCTGCTCGGCGCCACCGTAGCCGTGGTGGCCGCGTACCGGGAAGTCGAACGGGAACACGTGCAGCCTCGCTCCGTGGCGGCCGCGCCGGCCGACTCGCGCGACGCGGAGCTCGTACTCGCCGGCGGGGGCGGGCGACCCGTCCTGCTCTGCCGCGTGCCAGACGGCGTTGTGCTTCGCGAAGGGCGTGACCTGGCGCCTGAGAATGCGGTCGACAACCCTGCCGGTCGAGACCCGCACCAGGTTCAGCTTGACGTTGCGCGGCCCCCGCGCGCGGAACCGGTAGCTGAGCTCGACCCGCCGGCCCGCGAAGAACGCCACGTTGGGGCGTGCCCGCGAGTGCACGAGCTCGAACACGTGCGGGCCGAGGACGCGGCCCGCCCCGACCACGTCGAGAGGCGCCCTCGCGAACGCGCGGCCGCCGGGCGCGATCAGGGCCGGACGGCCCGAGGCGGCCCCGGCCGGAACTCGCGCCGTGACGAAGGTGCCAGCCCTGCTTCGAGGCCGCACGTGGACCCGCCCGCCGCCGCGGGCCGGGAAGCGGATCACCGTGACCTTCGCGAGATGGCGCCCGCTCCAGCGCACCACGGAGCCCTCCGCAACCCGCCGGGCGCCCGCGCAGCTCGAGGCGCACCGAACGTGGTCGACGCGGGGCGCGTGGCCGCTCGCCGCGGCGGAGCCGTGCGCGACCCCGCCGACCAGCATCGCCACTGCCGCGGCGAGCGCCGGCCCGCCGCGAGCCGGCCTCAACTTCGCCTGTCCCAGGCCTTCAGCAGCGGGGTGGGGTTGAGGACGTGGCCGCCCTTGTACCAGCCCGGCGCCGACCACAGCTCGAAGTGAAGGTGACAGGCGGTTGCGTCGCCGGTCTGTCCCACGAGGCCAATCTTCTGCCCGGATCGCACGTGCTGGCCTCTGTGGACGAGGGCCGGGTGCAGCAGGTGCTCGTAGACCATGCTGCGACCGTCGCGGAGGTTGACGACGACGTAGTTGCCGGCCGCCGACTGGAACTTGCGGTAGTAGACGCGTCCGCCGACCGCGGCGACGACCTTCGTGCCGCACTTCGCGAGGATGTCCTGGCCCTGATGGCCACGACCGGCGCCCAGGCCGTCGCCGTAGGTGTGGTGGCCCCGCACCGGGAACACGCCGTGCTTGTGGGGGGAGCCGGTCGGCTGGACGGAGACCCCGCCGCCCTTGGAGTTGCTCGCCATGGCGACGCCGGCGAGGACGGAGAGCGAGCACGCGAGAGCCGCCACGTAGGCCGTGACGGAAAGACGTCGTGTTGCGTGTTGCGGACGGATGCGCAAGTCGGCTCTTTCGAAGGCCTGCGGGGTTAGCTGTCGGGCTCGCGCCGAAAGAGCGGCGCTACGGGCAGGTGCCACGATTCGCCCCAGGGCACTGACGCATGTGTTCGCCACGCCCACTGGGTCCCCCGCTACCGGTCCTGGCGGGACCGGGATTCGGCGGTGTGCGCGCGAGACTATAGACGCTCGCTCGGTCTCGACTATCATGCCGGGACCGCGCTTGTCCGGGCGCGGTTTTTGCGGCCCAGAGGGTTGATCCGGGGCCGTTTTTCAACGTGAAGACCTACGTCGCAAACCCAGCCGACCGCCAGCGCGACTGGCATGTCGTCGACGCCGAGGGCCAGACGCTCGGGCGCCTCGCGAGTCAGATCGCCGGGGTCCTGCGCGGCAAGCGCAAGCCCGAGTACACGCCGCACTGCGACGTCGGGGACTTCGTCGTCGTGGTCAACGCGGCGAAGATCCGCGTCACCGGGAACAAGCTGCAGGACAAGCGCTACTACCGCCACAGCGGCTATCCGGGCGGCCTCCGGTCCCGCACGCTCGCCGAGATGCTCGAGCGCCGGCCTGAGGAGGTCATTCGCAAGGCGGTCAAGGGGATGCTGCCTCGCAACCGCCTCGCGCGCCAGCAGCTGCTGAAGCTGAAGATCTACCCGGGGCCCGAGCACCCGCACCAGGCGCAGAAGCCCGCACCGATGGAGGTGGCCGGCTGATGGCCGACGAGGAGCGAAACGAAGACGTGACACCCGACGCCGAGACGCCCGAAGACGCCACGGACGAGGGGTCTGACCCCTCAACCACCGACGCTCCGGACGAGGAGTCTGACCCCTCAACCACCGACGCTCCGGAGGCCCCGGCAGCCGACGAGGGGTCTGACCCGGCGGGCGAACCCGAGCAGCCGGCCGCCGAGGAGGCACCTGCCCCCGCGCAGGCACCCGCCGCCCGCGGAGGGCGCCAAGGCCAAGGACCTGCCGCCGGGCGCCGAGCTCGAGCCGATCTCGCTCGAGTCCGACCGGCCGATGGACGCCGAGGAGCGCGCCCGTCTCGAGGCCGAGGAGGAGGAGCGCGCCCGTCTCGAGGCGGCGGCGACCTCGGACGACGCCGATCAACCCGTCGAGCGCACCGCGCCGCGGGTCGAGATCGAGGCCAACCGCTTCATCCAGGCAACCGGCAAGCGCAAGAACGCGATCGCTCGCGTGGTCATCCGCTCCGGCGACGGCAAGTTCGAGGTGAACCGCCGCCCGCTGGAGGACTACTTCCCGCGGCCGCACCTCCAGACGATCGCCCGTCAGGCGCTGGTGACCTGCGGATACGAGAGCAGCGTCGACGTCGCCGTTCGCGTGCACGGTGGCGGCGTGGCCGGTCAGGCCGGGGCCGTGCGCCACGGTGTTGCCCGGGCGCTGACCGAGGTCGACGTCGAGCTCCGCTCCGAGCTCAAGCGGCGCGGCTTCCTCACGCGGGACGCGCGCATCAAGGAGCGCCGCAAGGCCGGCCTCAAGAAGGCCCGCAAGAGGCCACAGTTCAGTAAGCGCTGACCACTCCTTCGAAAAAGCTCTTCGGAACCGACGGGGTCAGGGGCGTCGCCGGAGAGGAGGTGGATGCGGATCTCGCCGTCGCGATCGGGCGGGCCGCCGCCGCCGCGTGCCCCGCGCGGGATCCGCAGGTGGTCATCGTCCGCGACACGCGGGAATCGGGGCCCATGCTCGAGGCCGCGCTCGCGGCCGGAATCGCCCAGGGCGGGGGCGACGCCTGGCTGGCCGGCGTCCTGCCGACCCCGGCGGCCTCGGTCCTCGTTCGCCGGCTTGGCCTGGACCTCGCGGCGGTGGTCTCGGCCTCCCACAACCCGTGGCAGGACAACGGCATCAAGTTCTTCGGCCCGGACGGAGGCAAGATCTCCGACGAGCTCCAGGAGGACGTCGAGCGCCGGATCGCGGCGGCGGAGCCCGGTCCCGCGGCGCGAGTCGGCCGCGTCCGGGAAGTCGAGAACGCGCTGGAGGACTACCTGAGGGAGCTGCGCGGAGCCTTTCCCATCGACCTCGCCGGGCGGCGGATCGTGCTCGACTGCGCGAACGGGGCGACGTACCGCGCGGCGCCGGCGATCTTCCGGCGGCTGGGCGCCGAGGTCGACGCGATCGCGGTCGAGCCCGACGGGCGCAACATCAACTCGGGCTGCGGCTCGACGTCGCCCGAGGCGCTGGCGGAGAGGGTTGGGGCCTCGGACGCCGAGCTTGGCTTCGCGTTCGACGGCGACGGCGACCGGCTGATCGCCGTCGACGAGGCCGGGAACGTGCGCGACGGCGACGAGGTCATCTCGCTGCTGGCGACGGGGCTTGCAGCCGAGGGCGAGCTGGGGGGCGGCGTCGCCGTGACCGTGATGTCCAACTTCGGGTTTCACACCGCCATGGAGGAGGCCGGCGTGGAGGTTGCGACCACGGCGGTGGGCGATCGCTACGTCGCGGCTGAGCTGGCCGGCAGGGGCTGGAGGCTCGGCGGCGAGCAGTCGGGCCACGTCATCTGGACCGAGGCCGGGCCGACCGGCGACGGGATCGCCGCGGCGCTCCTCACGCTGCGAGCACTCGGAGGGCGGGCGCTCTCCGAGGCCATCCCGATGCAGAAGCTCCCGCAGACGCTCGTGAACGTGAGGGTCTCGGACCGCGATGCGCTCGAGAGCTCGGCGCCGGTTGCCGACGCCGTCGAGCGGGAGGCCGCGGCCCTCGAGGGCCGCGGCCGGGTGCTCCTGCGGCCCTCCGGTACCGAGCCGCTCGTGCGGGTGATGGTCGAGGCGCCGACCGCGGAGGAGTGCGAGGCGGTCGCCGGCCGCCTTGCAGAGCTGGTCGGGCGCGAGCTTTCGCCAAGTTCCTGACCGCCTACCCTGTACCCCTCGCATGTGCGGAATCGTGGGATACGTGGGCAGGCGCCCGTGCCGAGACATCCTGGTCGCGGGGCTCGAGAAGCTCGAGTACCGCGGCTATGACTCGGCCGGCGTCTCGCTGCTCTTCGACGGCCGGATCGACTCGGTCCGGGCGGTCGGCAACCTCGCGAACCTGCGCGCCGAGCTCGGCATCGAGGAGAACGGGGGCGGCGTCGCCGTGGCCGCTCCCCCCGCGACGATCGGCCTCGCGCACACGCGCTGGGCGACGCACGGCCGGGTCACCGAGGAGAACGCCCACCCCCACGGCGATTGCTCCGACGACGTGCAGATCGTCCTCAACGGCATCGTCGAGAACCACGCCGAGCTGAGGGACGAGCTCTCCGCGGACGGCCACGTCTTCAGCTCGGAGACGGACGCCGAGATCGTGGCCCACCTGATCGAGCGCCACTACGACGGCGACCTCGTCGCGGCGGTTCGGGCGGCGTTCGCCGACCTTCGCGGCCACTACGCCTTCGTCGCCATGCACCGCGAGCATCCGAACGCCCTCGTCGCCGCTCGCCAGGAATGCCCGCTCGTGATCGGGCTCGGCGAGGGAGAGACCTTCGTGGCGTCGGCGATTCCCGCCTTCCTCGCGGAGACCCGCGAGGTCCAGTTCGTGAAGAACGGCGAGGTGATCTGCATCGAGCCGGGGGGCACGACGTTCACCACTGCCGCCGGCGAGCCGGTGGAGCGCCCAAGCGAGCAGGTCGACTGGGACCAGGACGCCGCGGAGAAGGGCGGCTACGAGACGTTCATGCTCAAGGAGATCCACGAGCAGGCGGACTCGATCGCGGAGACGATCACCGACCGCCTGCCCGGGCTGGATCGCGTCGACCTCTCGGAGCTCGACCTGCCGGACGACCTGCCGTCGAAGGTGCGGCGGATCGTGATCGTTGCCTGCGGGACCAGCTACCACGCCGGGCTCGTCGGCCGGTACGCGATCGAGCAATGGGCTCGCGTCCCGGTCGAGATGGACGTCGCGTCGGAGTACCGGTACCGGGACCCGGTCGTCAGCCCCGAGGACCTCGTCATCGGGATCACGCAGTCCGGCGAGACCGCCGACACGCTTGCCGCGATGCGGCTCGCCCAGGAGGGGGGCGCGAGGGTCCTGGCGCTCACCAACGTGATGGGCAGCCAGGCCACGCGCGACGCGGACGCGGTGCTCTACACGCGCTCGGGGCTGGAGGTCAGCGTCGCCGCGACCAAGACGTTCACCAGCCAGGTGGCCGCGATGTACCTCCTGGGCCTGTGGCTCGCGCAGGACCGGGGGACGCTGAGCCCGGAGCGGATCAGCGAGCTGATCCACGAGGTGAAGCAGCTGCCGCACGCCGTCCAGCAGGCGATTCCGATGGTCGACGAGCGCGTGCGGGCGATCGCCGAGCACCATCGTGAGGGCCGGTTCTTCCTCTACCTGGGTCGCACCATCGGCCTTCCGGTCTGCCTCGAGGGCGCCCTGAAGATGAAGGAGATCACCTACATCCCCTCCGATGCCTACGCGGCGGGCGAGATGAAGCACGGGCCGATTGCCCTGCTCGATCCCTCCACGCCGGTGGTCTGCGTCGCCACGGACAGCCCTGTGCTCGAGAAGACCCTCTCGAACGTCGCCGAGGTGCGGGCGCGGGGGGCAAGCGTGATCGCGATCGCGACCGAGGGCAGCGACCAGGTTGCCGCGGCGACCGAGGAGACGATCTTCGTACCGCGGACGGACTGGGTGCTCCAGCCGATCGTCGCCGTCATCCCGCTGCAGCTCCTGGCGTACTACATGGCCAGGCTGAGAGGGCTGAACGTCGACCAGCCGCGCAACCTTGCTAAGACTGTGACCGTCGAATGAGGCAGGGGGACCGAATGAAGCTCGTCAAGCTCGTCTTCGTGGCGGTGGCGCTCGCCGCCGCCGTCGCGCTTCTCGCCGCGTGCGGAAGCTCCTCCAGCTCCAGCTCCAGCTCCGGCCCCGATCCGGCGACCTTGGTGCCGGCGAACGTGCCGCTCTACGCCGACGCCGTCGTCAAACCGGAGGGCGACCAGAAGGACAGCGTCGATTCGTTCCTCGAGAAGCTCACCGGCCGCAGTGACGTCGGCTCGCTGCTCGTCCAGAAGCTCGACCAGGGCCTGGCCAGCAACCAGGACAACATCACCTACGAGGACGACATCCAGCCGTGGCTTGGCTCCGACGTCGGGTTCTTCCTGACGAGCTTCGGCAACAACCCCGACGGAGCAGTCATCGCGCCGACCAGCGACGGCGACGCGGCGATGGCCGCGGTCGAGAAGACGATCAAGAGCAGTGACAACGTGCATGACGCGACCTACAAGGGCGTGAGCTACCAGACCCAGACGACCGGTTCGAGCCCGTCCTCGGCCGGCATCGTCGATGGTTTCCTCGTCGCGGGGACCCCGGACGCGTTCAAGGCCGTGGTTGATGCTTCGCAGGGGGCCAGCTCGCTTGCCGACTCCGGTGATTACAAGTCGGCGCTCGCCAGCGCTCCGGACTCACCGCTCTTCACGGCGTTCGTGGACCCGAAGGCCATCCTCCAGGCTGCCCTGGCCGAGAGCGGCACCACTCCCGGCGGCGCGATGGTGCTCAAGCAGCTCGAGGGGTCGACCCAGGGGCCGATCGCCGGCTGGCTGGACGCGACCTCGACGTCCGCCGCGCTCACGTTCTCGGCGCCCAAGCCCGCGGACGGTGCGGCTCCGTCCGGCGACGGGTCGCTTGTCTCCGGCCTTCCCCAGGATTCCTGGCTCGCCTTCGGTGCCGCCGACGTCGGCAGCCAGCTCAGCCAGGGGTTCTCCACCGCCTTCCAGCGCGGGCTCGCCCATGGCTTCTCGACCTCCGGGCTCGGCGGCGTCACGCCCGCCAACGCCCTGAAGCGGTTCGCGGCGCTCACCGGGATCGATTTCACGGCCATCGGAAAGTGGCTGACCAGCGTCTCGGGCTACGTCAGCGGCAGCAGCGTGTTCTCCCTGAGCGGTGCCCTGGTGCTCGGCACGAGCGACGAGAAGGCCTCGGCCCAGAGCCTCTCCGAGTTCCAGCGCCTTCTTGCCAAGGACGCGAACGTGTCCGTCAGCCCGCTCGGCGGCGGCGAGACCGGCTTCAAGATCGTGCCCAAGGGCACGCCGGTGGAGATCGACGTCGAGCAGGCGAACGGGAAGGTCGTCATCGGCCTCGGGCAGGGCTCGGTGCAGAACGCCCTCTCGCCGTCATCGAAGCTGAGCGACTCGGACACGTTCAAGACGGCGACGGCGAACCTCGGCGACGGGGTCAGTCCAAGCTTCTACCTGGACTTCCAGCCGATCGCCCGGTTCGTGAGCACCGCGGCCGCCTCGTCGCCGGATCCCCGGCTCCAGCTCGTCCAGCCCTACCTCGACCGCCTCGACTACCTGGTCGCCGGTGCGGGCACAACCGGGGATCGGGTGGAGTCGCAGATCGTTCTCGGCGTCCACGCGTCCCAGGACTCCAGTACCGGCACCGAGTCCTCGGTCCTCCCCTAGCCGACCAGGCCGGCCCGGCTGGGGCCGCCCGGAACGGCCGCGAGCGGCCGGTACTCTGGCGCCGATGGAGGACTGGCTGAATCCCCTCTACGACGCCGACGGCATGCGCGCCGCGGATGCGTGGGCGATCCAGGACGTCGGCGTGCCTTCGCTCGAGCTGATGGCGGCGGCGGGCGCGGCCCTTGCCGATGCCGCGGTCGCCGCATGCCGCGGCGGGCCGGTGCGCATCGTCTGCGGCAAGGGCAACAACGGCGGCGACGGCCTGGTCGCCGCCCGGCGGGTGCGCGAAGCCGGCCTCAACGTGGACGTGATCCTCCTGTGGCCGGCCGGCGAGCTCTCGCCGGACGCGACGGCGAACCTCGAGCGCCTGGACGGCGCGTACCGCGAGGTCCCGGGCGACGGCGTGGCGGAGGCGCTCGCGGGCTCCGGCCTGATCGTCGACGCGATCTTCGGTACCGGCTTCGACGGCGCGCCCCGGGCGCCCGCGGACGCGGCGATCAAGGCGATGAACGAAGCGGACGCCCCGGTCGTGGCCGCCGACATCGCGTCCGGCGTGGACGCCTCGACCGGCGAGGTCGGGGGTGCGGCCGTGACCGCGGACGTCACCGTCACCTTCCACGCTGCGAAGCTCGGCCACCTGATCCATCCGGGCAAGGCTCATACCGGCCGGCTGCAGGTCGCCGAGATCGGCATTCCCCAGGGCGGACCGCAGGAGGCGAACGCGGGAACGATTCGCGACACGGTGCTGGAGCTGCTGCCGCACCGCGGCGCGACGTCCACCAAGTTCACGTCGGGCGAGGTCGTCCTCGTCGGCGGTTCCCGTGGCCTCACGGGCGCCGTCTGCCTGGCCGCCAGCGCCGCGATCAGGGCCGGCGCCGGATATGCCACGGTGGCCGTCCCGTCCGGCCTGGAGCACATCTTCGAGGTCAAGCTCACCGAGGTGATGTCGCGTGGCTATGCGGGGGCGGTGGCCCGGCTGGACGTCGCCGACGCCGACGCGATCGTCGCGGCATGCGAGCGGGCGAGCGCCGTGGTTCTCGGCTCCGGGCTTGGACGTGCCGAGGGCTCGCTGGAGCTCGCCCGGCACATCGCGCCGCGCGTGAAGGCGCCCCTCCTGATCGACGCGGACGGGCTGAACGCGTTCGCTGGCCGTCTGGAGGAGCTCGCCGAGCGCGACGGGCCCACCGTCTTGACGCCGCACGCCGGCGAGCTCGGGCGTCTGCTGGAGGTGGACTCCGACGCGATCGGGCAGGCCCGCCTGGCCCGGGCGCGGGAGGCCGCGCGGCGCTCCGGCGCGGTCGTGGTGCTGAAGGGAGACGACACCTTGGTGGCGGAGGGGGAGCGGCTGGGCGTCAACGACCTCGCGAGCCCCGCCCTCGCTACCGCCGGCACCGGCGACGTCCTTGCGGGCACGATCGGTGCGCTTCTCGCACGCGGGCTCGACCCGTTTGCCGCCGCCGCCTGCGGCGTTCGCGCCGGCGCGCGCGCGGGCGTTCTCGCGGCGCAGGAGGTCGGCAGCGCCGACTCGGTGATCGCCGGCGACGTGGTGGCGGCCCTGCCGCGCGCCCTCGCCGGCGGGCCGTTGCCGTGACCGGCGCCGCCACGCGCCGCGCCGAGGCACGGATCGACGTGGGCGCGGTCGAGCGCAACTGCCGCCGCCTCGCGGGCGAGCTGCGGGAGGGCGCCGAGCTCTGCGCGGTCGTGAAGGCGGATGGCTACGGGCACGGCGCGGCCGCGTGCGCACGGGCCGCCCTGGCGGGTGGGGCCACCTGGCTGGGCGTCGCGGCGGCGAGCGAGGCGATCGAGCTGCGCCGCGAGCTTCCAGATGCGCAGATCCTCACGCTGGGGGCGCTCAGCGCCTTCGAGCTCCGCTTCGCGCTCGAGGTCGGCGCCGACGTCGCGGCCTGGACGCCCGGCTTCGTCGACGAGCTCGGCGCGCAGGCCCTTGCGATGGACCTTCGCCCGCGAGTTCACGTCAAGCACGACAGCGGCATGGGCCGGCTCGGCGAGGCGGACCCCGAGGTGGTCCTCTCGCTTCTGGACCGGGTGGCGGCGGACGACCGGCTGGAGCTCACCGGGCTCTGGACCCACTTCGCGACGGCGGACGAGCTCGGCGACGCGTACTTCGGGCAGCAGCTGGAGCGCTTCGGCGCCCTCGCCGAGCGGGCGCTGGCCTCGCACCCGGATCTCCTGGTCCATGCGGCCAACAGCGCGGCGACGCTGCGCGACCCGGCATCGCACTTCGGCATGGCCCGCTGCGGCGTGGCGATCTACGGCCTCGACCCCTTCGGGGAGGATCCCGCGGCCAGGGACCTCGAGCCGGTCCTGGAGCTCGGCTCGTACGTCGCCGCGGTGAAGCGCTTCCCCGCCGGCGCCACCGCGGGCTATGGCCGGCGCTGGGCCGCCAAGCGGGACACCTGGGTCGGGGTGCTGCCCATCGGCTACGGCGACGGCGTGCGGCGCGCCCTCACCAACAACGCCGACGTCCTGATCGGAGGCGAGCGCCGGCCGCTGGTCGGCACGGTCTCGATGGACAACATCACGGTCGACCTCGGCGCGGAGAGCGCGACGGAGCCGGGCGAGCCTGCGGTGCTGATTGGCGCGCAGGGCGGCGAGCGGATCCTCTGCGAGGAGCTCGCCCGTCGCCTCGACACGATCAACTACGAGATCACCTGCGGAATCTCACCGCGGGTGCCCCGCGTTTGGGTCGGAGCCAACGGGTGAGCCCGGGCCTCGGCGAGCGCCTGGGCGCGGCTCCGGCGATGCGGGCCGCACGCGACGCGTTGGCGGGCGAGGACGCGTGGGTGGTGGGGGGCGCCGTCCGCGACGCCGCCCTCGGTCGTCCCGTCACCGACGTCGACGTGATCGTCGCGGGCGACGCGGCCGGCGCGGCGGCGCGTGTGGCGAAGGCCGCGGGCGGGCCGCGCTTCCAGCTCTCCGAGGAGTTCGAGACGTGGCGCGTCCTCGACTCCGCCGGCGCCTGGCACGTGGACGTCGCGCCGGTGCGCGGCGCCGGCCTCGTCGACGACCTCGCCCGCCGCGACTTCACCGTGAACGCGCTGGGGGTGCCGCTTGGGGACCTCGACGCCGGGCCGGCGGACCCCACGGGCGGCCTGGCGGACCTCGAGCGAAGGCTCCTGCGCGCGGCCTCGGATCGCGCGTTCGAGGAGGACCCGCTGCGGCTGCTGCGCGCGGCGCGGCTCGCGTCGGCGCTCGAGCTCGAGCTGGACGAGGCGACGGTTGCGCTCGGCCGGCGCTTCGCCGACCGCGCGGGTGAGCCGGCCGGTGAGCGCCAGCTCGCCGAGCTGCGCCTCCTCCTTGGCGGGCCGCATCCGGTGCGGGGGCTGGCGCTGATGGACGAGCTCGGGGCGACGGCGGGCGTCCTGCCCGAGGTCGAGGGCATTCGCGGCGTCGAGCAGAACCCGAACCACCATCTCGACGTCCACGGTCACACCATCGCCGTCCTCGAGCGCCTGCTCGAGCTCGAGGCCGGCCTGCCGGCGTACTTCGGCGACCGCGCCGGCGCGCTCGAGGCGCTGCTGGACACGCCGCTCGCCGACGAGATGACGCACCGCGTCGCCCTGCGATTCGCCGCGCTCGTCCACGACCTCGGCAAGCCCGCGACCCGGGGCGAGATGGGCGGCTGCATCACGTTCATCGGCCACGACCGGGTCGGCGCGGAGATCGCGACGGAGCTCTGCGCGCGGCTGCGCACCAGCCGGCGCCTCGCCGCCTATCTCGCCGGCATCACGGCCAACCACCTGCGCCTCGGGTTCCTCATCCACGAGCGGCCGCTGACCCGGCGCCGGGTCTTCGAGTACCTGCAGGCGACGGATCCCGACCCGGTCGACGTCACGGTTCTCACGGTTGCCGACCGGCTCGCGGCGCGCGGAGCCGGCGCCGTGGCCGGGGAGGAGATGGTCCAGGCGCATCTCGAGCTGGCGCGCGAGATGGTGGGAGAGGGCCTCGACTGGCTTCGCGACGGGCCGCCCCGGGCGCCGCTTCGCGGTGACGAGCTGGCCGCCGCTCTGGGGATCGAGCCCGGGCCGCAGCTCGGGCGTCTCCTCGAGGTGGTGGAGGCCGCCGTCTTCTGCGGCGAGGTCGGCGGTCCCGAGGACGCGATCGCCGTGGCACGCGCGTCGCTCGATGGTGTCAGGCACTAGGTACCTGTCGGCCGGGACCGCCCGAGCTCTACGTGCCTGATGGGGTCAGGCACTAGGTACCTGCCGGCCGGGACCGCCCGAGCTCTACGTGCCTGACCCCACAGACTGGCCGGGCCCCTCGCCGCGACGGGCGCGGAGCAGGCTGTCCTCGAGGGTGGCGAGCGGTCCTTCGCGGCCCACGAGGACGGGGCTGAGCGAGCTCTGGACCATCGTCCCGTTCTCTCAACGGTCAGCCCGCCCGTTAGGGTTCGCGATCGTGGCTTCCGACTGCCTGTTCTGCGGGATCGTCGCCGGGGAGGTCCCGGCGCAGATCGTCGACTCCGACGAGCACACGGTTGCATTCATGGACATCAACCCCGCGACACGAGGGCACGCGCTCGTCGTGCCGCGAGCGCACTCGGCGGACCTGCTGGACATCGGCGACGCGGACCTCGAGCGCACGATGATCGCCTCGCGCCGCCTCGCGAAGGCGATCGAGCAGGCGCTCGGCCCCGACGGCTTCAACATCATCAACTCGTGCCGGCCGGCCGCGTGGCAGACGGTCTTCCACTTCCACCTGCACGTGATCCCGCGCTACGACGACGACCCGCTGAAGCTCCCCTGGATTCCGCGCGGCGCGGACTCCGCCGAGATCGCTGCCACCGCCGATCTCATCCGCGGCGGGGTGGAGGCATGAGCGAGCAGGTGCGCATCGAGCGCGACGGGGCGGTCGCCTCGATCGTCCTCGACAACCCGCCGCTCAACCTGTTCGGCGACGAGGTCTTCACGGGGCTGGTCGCGTGCCTCGACGAGATCGAGGCCGCGGACGACATCCGCTGCGTGGTCTGGCGCGCGGAGGGGGACATCTTCAGCGGCGGCGTCGACGTCAACGTCTTCCAGCGGCTGGTCGACGCCCAGGAGAGCGGCGATCGCACCTTCGGCCAGCTCCTTGGGCCCGTGCAGCGCCTGGAGGCGCTGCCGATGCCGACCATCGCGATCGTCCACGGGCTCTGCCTCACGGCGGCGCTCGAGGTCTCGCTGGGGTGCGACCTCATCTGGGCTGCCGAGTCGGCGAAGTTCGGGCTGGTGGAGGCGGTTGTGGGCCTGACTCCGGGCGCGGGCGGCACGCAGCGGATGGCCGAGCGGGCCGGCCCGGGACGAGCGCGGGAGTTCGTCTACACCGGCGGCACGTTCGACGCCGCGATCCTCGAGCGCTGGAACGTGGTGAACCGGGTGCTGCCCGACGGGGAGCTGATGGAGAAGGGCATGCGCTTCGCCCAGCGGCTCGCGGCGGGGCCGACCGTCGCGCATGCGGCGACGAAGACGATCGTCCGCGGTTATCTCGAGGGCGGCGTGGCGCGCGCGGACGAGATCACTCCGGAGGTCGCCGGGGCGCTCTTCGACACCGAGGATCTTCAGAACGCCGTCGCCTCGTTCCTGCGCGACGGGCCCGGCAAGGCCACTTTCGAGGGCAAGTGATTTTTTTGACAAGCTGAGGGCGCTGCTACTCTCCGCGCGCCCATGGGCAAGGAAGAGAAGATCGAGATGGAGGGCGAGGTCACCGAGGCCCTCCCCAACACCATGTTCCGCGTGAAGCTGGAGAACGAGCACGAGGTCCTCGGGCACATCTCCGGCAAGATGCGCCGCCACTACATCCGCATCCTGCCCGGCGACAAGGTGAAGATCGAGCTCTCCCCGTACGACCTCGACCGCGGCCGCATCACCTACCGCTACAAGTAGCCCCGGCCGCGGCGTCGAGCCGAGCGCCGCGAGACCGCAAGCGGCGTGAGCGCGGCGAAGGCGGCGTTTTCCCCTGCCGCCGGCACACTTCCGGCGCACTCTGCGCACCACCCGCGCGCTCCCGGCGCCCAACATCGCCCCATGCGCGCTGAGTGGACGAAAACGACACCGTGGTTGGCGAAAGTGTCCACTCGGCGGAGCGCCGGTGGGACGGAGGCCTACAGGTAGCTCGCTGCGGCCCTCGGGTCCGGGGCGTCGAGCTCCATCGCCAGCGAGGACCAGGCGAAGTCCATCGCGCCGTGGCCCTGGCCCGTGAACGGGTTGTAGTACTCGCGCAGGCCGCCGCGCTGCAGGGTCGTGCGGAGCGCGCTCGCCATCGACTCCGCGGCGGCGGTGTACCCGAGGCGCACCAGGCCGAGCCAGAGCATCCACGCCGAGTTCACCCAGGTCGGCCCCCGCCAGTAGAGGCGCTTGAGGCCTGGCCCGCGACCGGGCACGAAGGAGTCCTCGGTTGCCGCCACCGAGGGCGGCCAGACCGGGAGCATGTAGCGGTCGGGGTTGAGCAGGTGCTCCTCGACCAGGCGCCTGCCGATCGCCTCAGGCAGGTCGGGCAGAGCCAGCGGCGAGAGCGCCGCCCAGGTGTTGACTGCCGGGCGCAGGGCGCCGGGCTGAGACTCGTCGAGGAACAGCCCGCGCCGCTCGTCCCAGAGGCGGTCGACGAGCGCGGGGGTGATCGACGGCTCGCCGGCGGCCAGCCGCGCGAGGCACCAGAGCACGTTCGTCATCACCTCGCAGATGACGGGGCCGCCGGCGTCGCGCACCCGCCGCGCGTCCCAGCCGAGACGCCGGTTGCGGGCGACGAGGAACGGAAACCCGGTGCGCCCGTGGGCCCGGTGTCCCCAGACCTCGTCGAACTTGGGTGAGCTGTCGAGCCCGGACTCGTCGGGCTGGATCAGCCACAGGAGGCCGTCGCCCTCGAGCGCCCGGTTGTCGCGAAGCCACTGGTGGTGAGTGGCGATGCGCGGCTCGGACCCCGGGTCGCCGACGGCGATCCGCCATGCCCAAGCGAGCAGCGGAGGCTGGATCGTCCCCGTCATGTCGGCCCGGCGGTTGTCGACGTTGTAGTAGAGGCTCCGCCAGAGGCTGACCCGGTGGTCCCAAAAGACCACGTGCCCCACGAACCCGTCGGGGCGCATCGCCCGGAGCAGCGTCTCGAGCTCCCGCCGCGGCCGCTCCGGGTCGAGCCGGCGCCAGGAGATCGCCGCGAAGCACGAGTCCCAGTACCACTGCCAGGGATAGCGGCTGGGGCTCGGCCGCGTGTAGGCGAAGGGGAGGCCCCGCCGCTCGCCCTCGAGCCAGCTCTCGGTGAGCACCCGGCCGCAGAGCTCGTTGAGAGGGAAGTCGGCGCCCTCGTCGGGCGTCCTATCCGGGAGAGGCCCTGATGAGCTGCCGAAGTTGCCTGGCCAGCCCCTGCCGAGCCTCGAGCGGCGGCGTGGGCGTCGGACGGGCGGGCTCAAACCCGGCATCCCCGGACGCGGAAGCAGATCAAGAAGTCCACGGCGTAGCCGTGGACAATAGGTTCAGGGCAGGAGCGGAGGAGGCGGCCGGAGTCATTCCTCGGTGATCTTGTGCATCCCGCGCAGCGAGAACGCCCCGAGCACTAGCCACATGCCCCCGAGCGCCAGGAACGCGGGCCAGGTCCCGCTCCACGTGATGTCACCGGTGAAGCCCTGCCTGGCCGCCTCGATCACGTGGGTGACCGGGTTGATCTCGGAAACGGTGTGAAGCCATCCCTGGAGCAGCTTCTGCGGCGCGTAGGCGGTGGTCATCAGGACGGCGACGAACATTCCCGCCTGCATCAGCGGCGCCGCCGACTGGCTGCGGAACCGCAGCGCGAGCCCGGTGCCCCAGAGCGCCGCCACCGCGCCCATCCCCATCACCAGCACGTAGGCGAGCAGCAGGCCCAGGATGCCGGGCCAGCTGACGCCGAGCAGGAATCCGACGAGGAGCAGGAAGGTCGCCGGAATCAGCGAGCGGATCGAGGCCGAGGCGACCATTCCGGTGAGGATCGCCCAGCGCGGGGCGGGGGAGGCGAGCATCCGGTCGAACCAGCCCTGCTCGATGTCCCGCGCCAGGTTGACGCCGGTGGCCGCCCCGGTGAAGCCGGCGCCCTGGAGCATGCTCACCGGGATCAGGAAGCTCTGATAGCTCGAGGTCGTGAAGCCCGGCAGCAGGGTGAGGTGGCCGAAGACCGAGCTCAGGCCGATGAAGAAGATGGCCGGCGCCATCACTCCGGGGATCGCGGCTCCGGGCACCCTGACGAGCTCGTTGCCGGCGCGGCGGATCAGCGCCGTGATCGTCGCGAGGTTGTTGCTGCGAAGGACGGCCTCCATGACCCCTAGCCCCTCCGCAGGCGCGCCTGCAGCGCGCGGTTCGAGAGCCAGACGCTGAACGCCGCGATCCCCGTGATCGAGAGCAGGGCCTTGCCCAGGGCGCTCAGCGTCACCGACGCGATCACCGGGTCGCGGACCCCGTCGACGATGAACGAGATCGGGTTGTAGCGCGCGATGGATTGCGCGGGCTCGAGGATCAGGTTGGCCGGGAAGAAGGCCGTGGAGAGGAAGAGCACGACGAAGACGAGCGGGAACAGCCCCTGCACGACCGAGGCGCTGCCGGTCCGCAGGGCGATCGCCGCGCCGATGCCGCCGAGTGCCACCGCGGTGAGCGTGATCAGCAGGACCATCAGGAGGACGCCGGGGATGCCGGCCTGGATCTGCGCTCCGAAGATCAGGCCGATCGCGATGAACCACACGGCCGAAAGCGCGCCAAGCACGGCGGTCGCCGCCAGCCGGCCGAGGACGATGGCGAATCGCGGCACGGGCGCGGCGAGCAGGCGGTCGGTAAAGCCCATCTCGATGTCCACGGCGAGCGCGATACCGCCGCTGTTGGAGGCGAGCAGCGCCGACTGGATCATGGCGCCGGCCAGCATGAAGTCCAGGAAGCCGTTGACCTGCGGGAACTGCGGCAGGTTCACCGCGCCACCGGCACCGCCGGTCTGCACCGCGAGCAGGAGCGTGGGGAAGATCAGGATCGGCGCGAGGAGCTGGGGGCGCCGCAGCGTCTGCTTGGTGGAGCGCGCGCCGAGAGCGGCGATCACACGCAGAGTCGGCACGAGGCTCGTCAAGGCGCGGCCTCCGGGACCTCGGCCAGGTCGGCGCCGTCCCGCGGAGCGTCGGCGGTCTCACCCGGCTTCCCGTCGCCCTCCAGGTGGTAGCCGGTCTTCGCGACGAAGACGTCGTCGAGGGTCGGCTCGACGAGGTCGAGCGACTCGACCGCCAGCCCGGCGTCGTCGAGGGCACGCACCACCGGCGCCACCCCGCCCGCCCCGGTCTCGAGCTCCACCAGGATCGCGCCGTCCTTGGACGGCAGCCGCTTGCCGAAGCGCGCGACGACCTCCTCGCCGCGCTCGGCGGCGCCCTCGGCAAGCTTGATCTCCAGGTGCGGGTGCCCGATCTCCGCCTTCAGCGCGTTCGGCGTGCCTTCGGCGACTATCCGGCCGTCGTCGATGATCCCGACGAGGTCGGCGAGCTCGTCCGCCTCCTCCAGGTACTGGGTTGTGAGGAAGACCGTCGTCCCCTCGCGGTTCAGCCGCGAGACCTCCTCCCAGATCGCCTTGCGGCTGACGGGGTCCAGCCCGGTGGTGGGCTCGTCGAGGAACAGGACGCGCGGGTCGTGGACGAGCGAGGAGCCCAGATCGAGGCGCCGGCGCATTCCGCCCGAGTACGTGCCCACGCGCCGGTCCGCGGCCTGGGTCAGCCCAACCCGCTCGAGCAGCGCGTCACCCCGCCGCCGGCCTTCGGCCGGCGGGATGCCGTGCAGCGTGGCCTGGAGGCGGATGAGCTCGCGGCCGGTCATCAGCGGGTCGAGCGCCGCCTCCTGGAGAGCGACGCCGATGGCCTTTCGCACCTCCTTGGCCTCCGTCACGACGTCCTTGCCGGCGACCCTCGCCATGCCGCCGGTGGGGCGCAGGAGGGTCGTGAGCATGCGCACCGTCGTTGTCTTGCCGGCGCCGTTGGGCCCCAGAAAGCCGTAGATCGTGCCCGCTTCGACTCGGAGGTCCACTCCGGCGACGGCGACCAGTCCGCCGTCGAACTCGCGCTCGAGTCCCTCGGTGACGATCGCCGGCATGGCGGGAGAGTCTACGAGGAGCCCTCACCAGGCCCTGATGACCGCTACCCTGCAGCCGAGGCGGCGGGACCGCCGGCGCCAGGCGAGGCGCCTAAGCTACTTCGCTCAGTCGATGTCTTCCAAGGCCACCGACAAGCGGCTTCGCAGCCGCATTGCAAACGCGCCCTTCTTCGTTGCCCTGTGCGGGCTCCTTGTCGTGCTCGCGGCCGGAACTGCGCTCGCCGGGCTGCCCGAGCAGGGCAAGCGCCCGCCGCAGCGGGCCTCGAGCCTTGGACAGACGGGCCACACGCCGGGACCGCTCTGCCCGCAGCGGCCGCCGGAGCGAACGAATCCCGACTCCACGCAGATCAAGCACGCCTGCCAGGCGGTCGGCAGCGTCACGGGCTTCCAGCTCCAGGCCAACGGCAAGCACCAGGCCTTCCGGATGCCGCACAACGCGCGGATCGTCGCCTGGGCGGTGAGCGTCGCCGACACGAACAAGCTCGAGACGAAGGCATTCGGCGGCTTCGACTTCTTCGGCAGCCACAAGTACGGCAAGAAGCCCACGGCACAGCTCGCGATCCTGAAGAAGATGAAGAAGCAGGGTCCGCGCTTCCGGCTGGTCCGCTCGAGCCCGATCGAGAGCCTCAAGTCCGCGCAGGGCCACAAGCAGTACTTCGTCCTCAAGAAGCCGCTGAAGGCGAAGAAGGGAATGATCGTCGGGATCACGGTGCCGACCTGGGCGCCGATCATCGCCTCCAACGCGAACGTCGCCAAGGACAACAAGTGGAAGGCCAGCCGCAATCCCAAGAAATGCGGCGGCAAGACGGCGGAGCAGCAGCGCCGCAACGCGATCGACGCCCGCCCGCAGATCGAGAAGAAGTCGATCCGCCGCTACGGCTGCGTCTTCACCGACCGGCTGCTCTACTGGGCGTACTACATCCGCGGGCTCGGCGGCGGCCACCACTGAGTTTCAGTCGCTCGGCCAGTCTCCACTCCCAGACCATCTGATCTACGGACGCCCGCAGGGCGGAGGAGGAAGACATGGGACGACTGACCTTTGACATCTCGATGTCGGTGGACGGCTACGCGGCCGGTCCGAATGCCACCCAGGAGGAGCCGCTCGGGGTTGGCGGCGAGGAGCTCCACGAGTGGGCCTTCAAGGCCGCGAGCTGGAACGAGGCGCACGGACGAGAGGGCGGTGAGAGCAGCAGCGCCGACAACGACGTGATGGCCGAGTCCATCGGCGTGCCCGGGGCGATCATCATGGGTCGCCACATGTTCAGCGGCGAGGGCGGTCCCTGGGGGGATCCGCCGTTCCAGGGCTGGTGGGGCGACGATCCGCCGTTCCACGTTCCGGTCTTCGTGCTCACCCACCACGAGCGCGAGCCGCTGACGCTCGGCGACACCATGTTCACGTTCGTCACCGACGGCGCCGACAGCGCGCTGGCGCAGGCCCGCGAGGCTGCCGGCGACCGAGACGTCTCGATCGCGGGCGGCGCCAACGTGATCCAGCAGTACCTGCGGGCCGGCCTCGTCGACGAGTTCCAGGTCCACATCGCCCCGCGGCTGCTGGGTGGCGGAGTGGCGCTGTTCGACGCGCTGGGGACGACGCTCCCCGAGCTCGAGCTGGACCGAGTCGTGGCCGGCGAGCACGCGACGCATCTGCGCTACAGGGTCAAGTAGAGCGGCGACAGGCGCGGTGGCGCGGCCGGTGGCGTGCGGAGGGCGGCGAGCAGCCGCTACTCGTCCAGGGCTTCCTGGCGCAGGCCGCAATACGGGCAGTCGCTGACGTCCAGCCCGATGAGCTGGTCGCAGCGGCGGCAGGCGCGGAGGTTCTCCGGCGCGCGCAGGAGCTGGGAGTCCGAGTCCGCCAGCGGCAGGACCATCGTGACCGGCTTCATCTCCTCGCCCGTCTCGCGGTCCATGTAGACCACCTCGGGCTCGACCTCGGCAATCGCCTCGCGGCCGGAGGCCGGTGCGCGGAGCCTGAACTTCTGGGCGCTCATGCGGGCCGTAGGTTATATGCCGGTGAAGGTCCTCATCTTTCACGGATACCTCCTGCGGGGGACCGGCTCCAATGTCTACAACGCCAGCCTGGTCCGCGCCCTCGCGGGACTGGGCCACGAGGTGCACCTGCTCTGCCAGGACCGCCACGCCGCCGAGCTCGACTGGGTCGATCGCGCCGGCGACTGGGACTCCGGCGAGCTCGTGGTCGAGGCGACGGGTGGCAGCTCGCCCGGAGCGGGCAGCGTCACCGTCTACCGGCCCGACATCCGCGGCCTCCTCCCGGTCTACGTGAAGGACGAGTACGAGGGGTTCGAGGTGAAGGCCTTTCCCGACCTCGACGACGCGGAGCTGGACGTCTACCTGGGCGCCAACGTCGCCGCCGTCCGCGACGTGGCCGAAATCACCGGAGGCGTCGAGGTCGCGCTCGCCAACCACCTGATCATGGGGCCGCTGATCCTCTCGCGCTCGCGCCTGGCGTTCGTGGCGAAGGTCCACGGCTCGGCGCTGGAGTACACGGTGAAGCCGAACCCGGAGCGCTTCCTGCCCTACGCGCGCGAGGGGATGCGCGCGGCGCGCGCGGTGCTCGTCGGCTCGCGGCATACCGCGGCGAGCCTGTGGGCGGCGATCGACGATCCCGAGCTCGAGGCGAAGACCACCGTCACCCCGCCGGGGGTGGACACGGAGCTGTTCGCGCCGCTTCGGGGAGAGGCCCCGGCCGCCAGGTTGCGCGGAATCGCGGCGAGCCTGGGTGGGGAGGCCGCCGCGAGCAGCGGGGCGGAGGTGGCGACCTCTTTCGCCCATGGCGAAGCAACGCGCCAATCGTCGGCAGCTGTGGCCTGGGGGCGCGATCCGCAGCACGCCGCGGCCGCCCTCGCCGCCTTCGCGGAGGCCTCCGGCCCGCGGGTCGTCTTCGTCGGCAAGCTGATCGTCTCGAAGGGCGTCGACCTGCTGCTGGCCGCGTGGCCGCTGGTGGCCGCCGAGAACCCGGGCGCCCGCCTCCTCGTCGTCGGCTTCGGCGAGTACGCGGCGACGACCGAGCGCCTCTGGGCGGCGATCGAGAGCGCCGATCTCGACGAGCTCTCGGAGATTGCCAGGCGCGGCCGAGGACTCGAGGGCGATGACGACGCGCCGCTGCGCTACCTGACCGCCTTCCTCAGCGCCTTCCCTGAGGGCTACCGCGAGTCGGCGAGAGCAGCCGCCGGGTCCGTCGACTTCGCCGGCCGCCTCGAGCACGACGAGGTGGGCGAGGTGATCCCGGCCTGCGACGCGCTGGTGTTCCCGAGCACGTTTCCCGAGGCGTTCGGGATGGTGGCCGCGGAGGCTGCCGCCGCGGAGGTGCCGCCGGTGTCCGCCAACCACTCGGGAGCCGCCGAGGTGAGCCGCGAGCTGGCGGGCGACCTGCCGCCCGAGCTCGCCGGGCTGGTGTCGTTCGACCTCGGCGAGGAGGCGGTCACGGCGATCGCCGCGCGCTTGAACGGCTGGCTGGGCCTCGACGCCGCGGACTCGGCCGCGGCGCATGCCCAGCTTCGAGAGACCGCCGCCCGCCTGTGGAGCTGGGAGGGCGTGGCGCGGGCCGTGATCGACGCCTGTATCGGTTGACACCAGGTCAGCCTGATGACGCAGCGGACCGGGGACGGCAGCCAATAGAATCGCTCGCGGTGCCCAGGTCTACCTATCTACGCCTGCTCGGGCTGGTCCTCGTGCTGACGTTGGTCATGGCGATCCCGATGACCCAGATCCACTGGGACGGGACCCAGGCCTCCACGGCTGCGCCGAAGATCGACACGCTGCTGAACGTGATGATCGTGCTCTCGAGCTTCGTCTTCGCGATCGTGCTCGTCGCGCTCGGCTACTGCATCTACAAGTACCGCGCGAAGCCCGGCGACGAGTCCGACGGCGAGCCGATCCACGGCAACACCAGGCTCGAGATCGCCTGGACCGTGATCCCGACGATCATCGTCCTGTTCGGCGCCGTGTACAGCGCCGTGGTGCTGGCGGACATCGAGAAGAAGGACCCGAACGCGCTGCCGATCAACGTCATCGCCCAGCAGTACAAGTGGACGTTCGAGTACCCGTTGCCGAACGGCAAGGAGGTCACGTCGGACGAGCTCTACGTGCCCGTCGACCGCCAGCTCTCGCTTCACCTCACGGCCCTCGACGTTCTGCACTCGTTCTGGGTGCCGGAGTGGCGGATCAAGCGCGACCTCGTACCGGCCGGCCCGGGGGGCAACGACGTCGACAACACCGTCGTCGTGACGCCGGACCGGCTTGGTGAGTACGAGGTGGTCTGCGCCGAGCTCTGCGGCTTCGGGCATTCGACCATGCGAGCATTCGTCCACGTCCTGCCCAAGGCCCAGTTCTCGAGCTGGCTGCAGAAGCAGGAGACGGCTCAGGCAAGCGGCGGCGGGCCACCGGCGCCGACCACCACGATTTCCACGGACACGCAGACCTCGAGCACCGTGACGGATACCACGACGAGCGGGACAGGTTAGGAGGCCGGACGATGGTCAAAGCTTTGAAGTCGCCGGGGCTCCCGAGGGCGTTCCTCGGGATGCTCCTCGGCGGCGCCTTCGGGTTCGGCCTCGTGGTCGCCCTGCGCGCGGTATCCGGACTGCCGATCTTCGAGACGGAGCAGACCGGTTACCCGCACGTCATCGTGCCCGGGATCACCGCCCCGCTCGGCTTCCTCGCCGGCCTCGGCGCGTTCGACTACTGGCTGCGCTGGGCGATCGGCGCGCCGACCATCCCGGACGACCACTCCCAGCACGGCGCCACCAGCTGGAAGGACTACTTCAGGTTCAACACCGATCACAAGGTCATCGGGATCCAGTACATCTGCACGAGCTTCTTCTTCTTCCTGGTCGGCGGCCTGATCGCGATGGTCATGCGCGCCGAGCTCGCCCAGCCGGGCATCCAGATCGTCAACCCGGGCGCGTTCAACTCGCTGTTCTCCACGCACGCGGCGCTGATGATCTTCGTGTTCGTCATCCCGATCTTCGCCGGCATCGCGAACTACGTCCTGCCGCTGATGATCGGCGCTCCGGACATGGCGTTCCCGCGCCTCAACGCGGTGAGCTTCTGGATGCTGCCCCTGGCCGGTCTGCTCTTCCTCGCCAGCTATCTGGCTCCCGGCGGTGCCTTCGACGCGGGGTGGACCGGCTACGCGCCGCTGTCCACGGGCGCGCCGCTCGGGCAGTCGTTCTTCAACCTCGGCGTGCAGTTCGCCGGCGCGTCATCGATCGCCACCGCGCTCAACTTCCTGGTCACGATCATCACGATGCGTGCGCCGGGAATGAACTTCTGGCGGATGCCGCTGCTGGTCTGGGCGAACATGTCGACGTCGCTGCTGGTGGTGGCCGCGACGCCGTTCATCGCGGGCGTGCAGTTCATGGTCCTGTTCGACCGCGTCCTGCACACCAACTTCTTCAACGCCCTGAACGGCGGCGACGTCCTGAGCTACCAGCACATCTTCTGGTTCTACTCACACCCAGCCGTCTACATCATGATGCTGCCCGGCTTCGGGATCGTCTCCGAGGTCATATCGACGCACGCGCGCAAGCCGATCTTCGGCTACCGGCTGATGGCCCTCGCGCTGCTCGGCATCGTGGTGCTGGCCTACACCGTCTGGGCGCACCACATGTTCGTCTCCGGCATGTTCGGCTGGCTGCGGGTGCCGATGATGGTCACGACGCTCCTGATCGCGGTGCCAACCGGCATCAAGATCTTCAGCTGGCTGGCGACGCTGTTCAAGTCGAAGCTGCACCTGAGATCGACCGCCATGCTCTTCGCCCTGGCGTTCATCGTCACGTTCACGATGGGCGGGATCTCGGGCGTGATGCTCGGCATGGTGCCGATCGACATCCACGTCTCCGACACCTACTTCATCGTCGCCCACATCCACTTCGTGCTGTTCGGCGGCTCCGTGTTCACCATCTTCGCGGGCATCTACCACTGGTTCCCGAAGATGACCGGCCGCATGTACGACGAGAAGCTCGGCCGGATCCACTTCTACCTGACGCTCCTCGGCATGTACGGGACGTTCCTGCCCATGCACTGGATCGGCATGGAGGGGATGCCACGCCGCGTCGCCGACTACTCGGCGCAGTTCGGGACCTGGAACCTGGTGATCTCGATCTTCTCCTTCGTCCTCGGCGCCGCCCAGCTGGTCTTCATCTACAACATGGTCGTCAGCTGGCGCTACGGCCCGAGGGCCCCCGCCAACCCGTGGCGCGCGAAGACGATCGAGTGGCTGGTCTCCTCGCCGCCGCCGATCTTCAACTTCGACGAGATCCCACGCGTGGTCGGCGGCCCCTACGAGTTCGGCGTTCCCGGCGCGCGCCACGCGATCATGCCCGGTGAGGGCGCCGAGGTCGAGACGGGGACCCGCGAGGGAGCCCTGGTGGGCGCCGGGGGCGGCAGCTCGTGACGAGCGGGCCTGAGATGGCCGAAGGCCGTGATGGCGGGGTCGTTCTGTGCTTCATGAACGAGGTCGCGGGTGGGCGCGGGCTCCTCGAGACGCTTCGTGAGCGGATCGACGCGGGCGCCGGGGGAGCCGCCGTCGCGGCGCCGCAGAACCAGCCCGTCTCCGGCCAGATCGTCAACCGCGACGAGCTTCGCGACGCCGCGAAGAGCCGCGTCGAGGTCACCCAGGACGTCCTCGACAGGTTCGGCATCGAGGCCTCGGGCGCGATCTTCGACCACGACCCCCGGGTGGCCATCGACGACGCCGTCCGCGCGTTCCAGCCCGTGGAGGTGCTGCTGTCCAGCCTCAGCGACTCACGCTTCGGGGCGGCGCGCAAGGACTTCCTGAGCTGGGCGCAGGAGCGCTTCGAGGTGCCGATCACGCACATACCGGTTCGGATCGACGATGACGCGGTCGCCTTGGACGTCACCCACACGCTGGTCGTGGCCACTCAGACCGTGAACAGCCCCGACCTGGTGGAGCGCCTCAAGGCGAGGGCCAAGCAGACGCCGCACCGCTACACGATCATCTGCCCCGCCTCGGGCTCGCTGAGCCGCGAGGAGGTCTGCGCGCGGCTCGCCGAGACCCTGGCTGAGCTCTACCGGGTGGAGATCGACGCAACCGGCCAGCCGATGAGCCCCGAGCCCGAGTCGGCTGTCAAGAACGCGATCGAGCACTACCGCGTCGACGAGATCCTCATCTCCACGCTCGCGGGCGAGAAGTCGAAGTGGCTCGAGGCGGGCCTGATCGAGAAGGTCGAGGCGTTCTCGCCGAAGCCCGTCGTTCACGTCCAGTCCGGCGCCGGCTCCAATGAGCCGGTCGCGGCCACGGCGGGGGCGACGGCCTGATGGAGTCCGCCTCGATCGCTGTCGGGCACGCCGAGCCGCACGAGCACCACGGCCCGCCGGAGGCGAACCAGAGCTCGCGGATCGACCGCCAGGTCCTGGGGATCCTGCTCTTCATCATCTCCGAGGTGATGCTCTTCGGAGCGTTCTTCGCGGCCTACTTCTTCATCCGCGTCGTCGCCAACACCGGCCCGTGGCCGCCGGACGGGCTGGAGCTTCCGGAGGCCGTCGCCGGTATGAACACGGTCATCCTCGTCTCCTCGAGCTTCACCGTGCACTTCGCGCTCGAGTCGGTCAAGCGCGACAACCGCCGCGGTCTGATCCTCGGCCTGGCGACGACCTTCCTGCTCGGCGCGACCTTCCTCTTCATCCAGATCAACGAGTACGTCCACCTGGGCTTCAGCGCCCGCGAGGACGCCTTCGCGTCGGTCTTCTACTCGCTGACCGGCCTGCACGGCGCCCACGTCACGGTCGGGCTGATGCTGCTCGCGTTCGCGAACATCCGCGCCTGGCGCGGGCATTTCGGGTCAAAGCCGAAGGACCACCTTGGCGTCGAGGTGCCGGGCATCTACTGGCACTTCGTGGACGTCATGTGGATCATCGTCTTCACGACGGTCTACGTCCTCTAGAGCGTTTCGAACCTCATCGACCCTTCCGCCCGTATTCGGGTACAGGGGAGTAGATTCGAGCGCAGAGAGGAGCCTCTCATGCACAACCCCCTTCGTTCCGAGGCCGAGGTCTTTCGAGCGGTCGTCGTGATCGGAGTCGGTGCCGCGGTTGTCATCGGACTCACGCTGATCGCCGGCGGCACGGCCGGGGTGGTCCTCTTCACCGTCCTCGTCGTGGCCGGCCTGACCTACATGTGGCGGCGCTCCCAGGGCGAGGTGGTGGCGGACGCCGAGGTGGCCTCCGCGCCGCACGACCTCCACCGCATCCTCGTGGTGGCAAACCAGACCGTTGGCGGCCGCGCCCTCCTCGACGAGATAGCGGCGCGGTGCAAGGGGCGCCGGGCCGAGGTCCGCGTCATCTGTCCGGCGCTGACGTCCTCACAGCTTCAGCACTGGGCCTCGGACACGGATGAGGCCGCGGCGAGCGCCGGCGAGCGCCTGGACGCTTCCCTGGCCGCCATTCGCGGCCTCGGCATCGAGGCGTCCGGCGACGTCGGCGACCACGACCCGAACGTCGCGCTCGCTGACGGCCTGCGCGCCTTTGCCGCCGACGAGGTGATCATCTCCACACACCCGGCCGAGCGCTCGCGCTGGCTGGAGCACGGAGTCGTGCGCAAGGCACGGGAGACCGTGCCGCTGCCCGTGACGCACGTCGTCGTCGACCTCGAGGCGGAGGCCATGCCCGCCGCGCGGTAGCCCGCGTTACTTGCCCTTGTGCGTGCTGGCGTAGAGGTAGTCGACCAGGGCCTTCAGGTCGTCGGGCTTGATGGACGAACTGAAGGTGCCCGGCATGACGTTGGGCGGATAGCCCTTGGCGATCGTCTTGTTCGGGTCGACGATGTCGGTGTTGATCTGAGCCTTGGTCATGGCGGCGAGGGCCTTGTCGAGGTCCGGCCCCGTGGTACCGGCGGTTCCCGCGGCGGCAAGCGTGTGACACCCGCCGCACGTCCCGGTGAAAAGCTGGCTCGAGGTGAGGTGCGGGGGCTTGACCCCGTTGCCCGCGGTCTGGCCGACGAACGCCGCGATGTCGTTGAGGTCCTGACCGCTCGCCAGGTCGGAGGGCATCGAGACGGACGGGTTGTTGGTCGAGGGGCGCGGGCTTTCCACCTGCGCCTTGACGACACCGGCGATCGTGTCGCTGTCCATGCCCTGAGAGCGGGCGGCGGCGAAGGCGTCGTCCAGATTGGGGCCCTGGACGCCGGCCGCCCCGGCGGCCGCGAGGGTGTGGCAGGTTCCGCACCGCTGGACGAACAGCTGCTGGCCCCTGGTGACGTCACCCGAGTCCTTGTTACATCCGGCCACGGCAAGCGCGGCGACGAGCGCAGCCGCTGCCGCCAGGCGCGCGGATCCGGTCCGCCGGTCGCTGCCTAGTGATCGCACGGGGGGAATCCTATCCGTCGGGCGGGTCGCGCCGCGTGCCTCTCCAGCCCCATGAGCTAGGGTTGAATCAATGGTCACTAGGCACGCGCGCGAGCGATTCTGAGAAGGAGAGCGACGAGCACCGATGCAGGTTCGTGAGGGGATGTCGAGCGTGGTTCTCACCGTGGGGTCGGGCCACACGCTCCGCCAGGCTGCCCGCCTGATGACGGAGAAGGAGGTCGGGGCCGCCGTGGTGATCGACGAGGAGCTGCCCGGGCCCGGCATCGTCTCCGAGCGCGACGTCCTGCGATCCGTCGGCGCCGGGGAGGACCCCGACGCCGAGCTCGTCCGCGATCACATGAGCGACTCCCTCTTCACCGCAGCCCCGGACTGGAGCCTCGAGCGCGCCGCCACCGAGATGTCCAAGCGCCACATCCGCCACCTCGTCGTCGCCCAGGGCAGCGACGTGGTCGGCATCCTCTCGATGCGCGACATCATGCGCGTCTGGACCTCCCACGGCGCGACGTCCGCCATGGAGTCCCCCGAGGCCGAAGCCGCCCGGGGCTAGAAAGCTCACCCGCCACCCCCGGACGCGGAAGCTCAAAAATGTCCACGGCGTCGCCGTGGACAAGAGACGGCCGCGAGAGCGGAGGAGGCGGGCGGAGTTATTCCGGCTTGCGCTGCAGCGTCGTCGCCGGGATGACGGCGGTCGACACGGTCTGGCGGCGCGGGAGGCTCTCGGCCTGGCGGTCGGCGTCGCGGATCCAGAAGATGACCGCGCGGATCAGGAGCACAGCGCCGATGATCACGTAGATGAGGCCTTTGAAGGCGCCGACGGTGAGCATCAGGAGTGCCGCGGCCGTGAACGCCGGGGCCCACGACGGGCCGGGAACGTAGATCAGCTCGGTCGGCTCGGGGAGCTGGGACTGGTCCGCCATGCGTCGCCCCTAGCTGCCGATGTAGAGGACGGCGACGACGAAGGCCAGGCCGAACACGCCGATCGCGATACCGGCGTAGACGAGGCCGGTGCGAAGGTTCTTCTGTGCGAGCTCGCGGTCCACAGGGCGGTTCTATCAGAAGACCCGGTCCGCGGCCATGCAGCAGAAGAGCAGCGCCAGGTAGCTCAGGGAGTAGAGGTAGAGGCGGAGCGCGGCGGCTCGCGACGGGCTGCGTCGCAGCCGCACGGCGAGCCAGAGGAACCCCGCGCCGAGCACGAGCGCCGCGGCAAGATAGGCGCCGCCGAAGAGGCCGGTCAGGAACGGGCCCACGCTCGCCGCCACGAGGATCACGGTGTAGGCGAGGATCTGGCGGCGCGTAACGGCCTCGCCGCGGACGACGGGCATCATCGGCACCCCGGTGCGCGCGTAGTCGTCCTTGATCAGCAGCGAGAGCGCCCAGAAGTGCGGGGGCGTCCAGAGGAAGACGATCGCGAAGGGCCAGAGGGCCTCGGGGCTGAGGCTGCCGGTGGCGGCGGCCCAGCCGACCAGCGGGGGCACGGCCCCGGCCGACCCGCCGATGACGATGTTCTGGGGCGTGAGCGGCTTGAGCCAGACCGTGTAGAGGAAGACGTAGCCGAGCAGCCCGGTGAGGGAGAGGGCGGCGGCGAGGGCGTTGACGGTGAGCGTCAGCTGGATGACCGCGAGGGTGCCCAGGACGATGCCGAAGATGAGGCCGTGGGCCGGCTCGATCCGCCCCGAGGCGAGCGGCCGCCCGCTCGTGCGCGCCATGCGCGCGTCGCGGTCGCGGTCGATGTAGTGGTTGATCGCCCCGGCGCCCCCGGCGGCCAGGTAGCCGCCGAGCATGGTCCAGAGGATCGTCGAGAGGTGGAGACCCGACGGCTGCGCGACCACCATGGTCGCCACCGTGGTCAGGAGCAGCAGCGAGATGATCCGCGGCTTCGTGAGCGCGATGTAGTCGCGGACGATGCCGAGCGCGTCGCGGCGGCCCAGACTCTTCAGTCCGGGGGCGGTGAGGGTCGGTGCGGTCGAACTCTCCATGGAGGTATCTAAAGGCGGACGAGAGAGCTAGTCCGGATCGCCACGAGGGCGGCGGACCGCCTGTCGCTCAGGATACGGACGGCCCGTCCTCGGCGTCGGCGTCGGCCGGCTCGGTCGACGTCTCCTCGGTCGGCTCGGGGCCCGGCTCGGAGCCGGGCAGCTCCGGAGCGCCGGCGTCCGCTCCTTCGTCCGCCACAGGCTCGGCGGACGTCTCGGTCTCCGCACCGACGCCGACCGGGACCTCCGTGTGCGTGACCCCGGCGTGGCGCGGCCAGATCTCGCCGCGCTCGGCGATGGCCTCGCGGATGTCGCGCAGCGGCTCGTTCGAGCGGACGTCGGGGACGACGTCGAAGTTGTGGGGAGGAGGTGGCGACAGCGCGAACCACTCGAGCGTGGAGCCGCCCCACGGGTCGTGGCCGGCGCGCGTGCCGTTGCGGTAGCTCGTGATCGCGTTCACCACGCCGATCAGGATGCCGACCAGGAGGATGAACGCGCCAATCGAGGCGACCGCGTTGTAGCCGGAGAGCCCGATGCCGGCGTAGAACTTCTGCACGTCGACCGGCTGGCCCTTGACGCCGGCCAGGAACATCGGCAGCGCGTAGGCGTAGACGCCGAGCAGGATCGTCCCGAGCGAGATCCTTCCGAGGCTCTCGCCCATGAGGCGGCCGGTGAGCTTCGGGAACCAGTAATGAAGCGCGGCGAAGCCGCCCATGACCGCACCGCCGACGAGCACCAGCGCCGTGTCGGACTGCGCGGCGGTGGTGTTGTCGAGCTGCCAGCCGACCGGGACAACGGAGTACATGAGCTCCCCGCAGAGCCCGACCGAGATCGTCGAGACCGCCGCGAGGGCGAAGAGCGAGGCTCCGTTCAGCCGCAACGCGCCCCGCCAGATGGTCGCGAGCCAGTTGACGATGAGCAGGCCGACCGGGACGAGGAGCCCGACGGCCATCAGCATCGCGAAGAAGACGAAGCCGTCGGGAATCGGCGCCGAGTACATGTTCTGCATCCACGAGAGGACGCCCATCACGGCGATCGCCGCGACCGACTTGGTCGCAGCCGAGTGGCTGAAGAGCGGCTTGCGCGCGAAGGTCGGCAGGATCTCGGAGATCGTCCCCGCGGCGAACAGGAGAACGACTGCGTAGCTCCCCGTGAAGAAGATCCAGGCGAAGTGCTGGTAGAGGAGCGGCGCGCCGCCCTGCTGGGAGTCGAAGAAGATGCCATGGAAGTGGCGGTCGATCATCAGCATCACGAGCGCCGCGACCATCACCGCACCGGTGACCAGCAGCACCCCGCAGATCGCCGCGCCCGCCCACGAGAAGATCGGCGCCCGGCGCCAGACCATGCCCGGGGCCCGCATGTTTCGGAACGTCGCGAGCATGTTCACGGAGAACACGACGAACCCGAGCACCGCCATCCCGACGCCGACGATCCAGGCGTCGACCCCGTGGGTCGGCGAGAAGGTGGTCGTCGAGAGCGGCGGCAGCGCCAGCGTGCCGGCCGAGGCAGGCCTGTAGAGGTAGCTTCCGTAGATCGTCGCGGCGCCGCCGAGGTAGAGCCAGGCCGAGAGCAGGCCGAGGCGCGGGAACGCCACACCGCGCGTGCCGAGCTGCAGCGGGACGATGTAGCCGACGAAGGCGAGGGTGAGCGGGATCGCGAACAACACGATCGTCGTCGCCCCGAACGTCGACATGATGCGGTCGAACGTCTCGGGGATGATGGCGGTGTTCTCGGGGACGATGAGCTGGATCCGCATCAGGGCCAGCTCGAGCGCCGCCAGGACGAGGAAGGAGAGCGCCCCGCCGAGGAAGAGCATCGAGACCGTCTTGTGGTCGGTGCTGGTCGCGCGCTCGACCCAGTCCGGACGGCGTCTGCGGAGGCCCTCGCTGACCACCTCGGGCCGGGCGGCGATCGTCGGCGGGGTCATTGCGTGCCTCCCGGGATGTTGCCGGTGTCCTGGGCGTGCTGGACGTAGCTCTGGGCGCCGGCCAGGTTCTTCGCCTGTCGCTGCAGGAACGCCTGGTACTCGTCGGCCGTGACGACCTTCACCCACATGCGGTCAGCCGGGTACCCCGCGCCTGAGAAGGCGGTGGACTGGCCCGCGTACGTGCCGGTCTCGTCCGCGCGGAACCAGGTGTGGCTGATCTGGCCGGGAACGGCGTCGACCTGGCCGCCCAGCGTCGGCACGAACCAGCGGTGCAGGACGTCGGTTGACGTGATGTTCATCACAACCGGCGTGTCGACCGGGACGACGAGCTCGTTGACCGTGTAGGTCCTGTTGCCCGGGAGACTGGTGGACGTCGGGTCGTACTTGACGTTCGGGTACTTGCCGGTGGGACCACCGGGGTAGAAGAACCGCCAGACCCACTGCTGAGCCACCGCGTCGATCTCGAGGGGCCCGCCCTTGACCGCCGGTGCGAACGGGACGCTCGGCTCCGTGTTCCGCAGGGTGCTTCCGGCGCTGGAGAGCGCCTGGGGCGAGACGCCGCGGACGCCGACCTGCGCGGTCCGCGACAGCGAGGTCTGCAGGGCGTCCGGCCCGGGGCTCGCGACCGTCTCGGTCTTGACGGTCATGACGATGCCGAAGACGAACAGCGCCACGGCGATCGCCCCAAGCGGGATCCCGGCGCGCACGAAGAAGCCCCTGCCGGCGGTCAGCCGGGCCGGGTCGGTGCCGCGGCGCGAGCGGTTGCGCATGACGAGCGCGATCAGCGCGCCGTTGATGACCAGCGCCAGCACCACGGCCACGACCAGCAGGACCCAGTAGGTCGTGCGGATGTCGTGGGCGTTGGGCGAGTGCGCCGGGCGCGGGCCGAGAATCGTGGCGCCCGCCGCGGGCGCGAAGACGGCCGTCGCAAGCATGACGAGCGCGCCCGCGAGCACGGCTGCACGCAGGCGAGCAGGAAGTCGCTGATCACGGGCTTCCAAAGCGCGAGGCATCCTATACTCGCCGCGCCTTGTCCCGGGGGCTTCGGATCTCTCGCCAGCGGCCCGCGAAGCGCGCGGGCGCTCGGACCCTCGCCGCAGCGGCCCTCGCATCAGCACTGCTCGTTCCTGTCGTTCGCCGGCGCCTGCGCATCCCAAGGCCCGTGACCGCCGCGGCCACGATCTCCGGACCGGTTGCCCTGGCGATCCTGCGGCCCCGGACCAAGGCGCGCGACGCGGCGCTCTTCGCGCTTCAGATGTGGGCGTTCACGGTGATTCACGAGCTTCCCTACGACAATCCGGAGGCCCTTCGCCGCCGCCTGCGAGTCCGGTACCCGATTCGCGCCGACCTGGCGATCGGCCTCGGGACCCTGCCCAACGCGCGGCTGCAAAGGGCGCTTTCGCGGCCCGGAAGAGTAAGCGTTCTGGACCGGGGACTCAGCATGGTCCACTGGAGCTGGTTCTTCGAGCCGCACCTCTGCCTGACCTGGATCCTCGTGCGCCACAACGAGCAGTTCCCCGCGGCGGCCCGCCAGCTCGCCGCGGCGTACGACATCGGCTGCGCCACCTACGCCCTCATCCCGACCGCGCCGCCCTGGTGGGCGTCGGAGAACGGCGAGACGCCGCAGGAGGTCGAGCGGATGATGATCGCCGTCGGCGAGGACGTGTGGAGGGGGGCGTGGCCGCGGCTGTACGAGACCTTCAACGGCAACCCCTGGGCGGCGATGCCGTCGCTTCACTTCGGCACGTCGGTGCTCGCGGCGCTGCTGCTCGGCGACGTCAGCCGCGCCGCGGGGGCGGTCGGCTGGGCCTACGCCCTCACGCTGGGGTTCGCGCTGGTCTACCTCGGCGAGCACTACGTGGTGGACCTCGTGGCGGGCGCGGCGCTGGCCGTCGTCGTGAGGCGCGGCGAGCCGCTCGTGGAGCCGCTCGCCCTGCGCGTCAGCGAGGCGATTCAGCGCGTGGAGCGGCTGGCCAACGGGTAGGGGATTGAGAGGCTCGGTGCGGGTCGCGAAGGCAGGGGTGCGAGGATAAGGACAGGGATGAGTCAGCCCGTCGAAGAGGAGAGGGAAGCCTTTCTTTCGGAAGGCCAGGTAGACGAAGTCGCCACCGACGTCGGGGACGACGAGGAGCCGTCGTTCACGTTCGGCCGGCGTCATGTCCTGCAGACCCTTGCGGCGGTCCTGCTGCTCGTTGTCGCCATCTACTTCCTGTTCCCGAAGATCGTCGGGGTGTCAGGCACCTTCAACCGCCTCGGCGACGCCGCGCCCGTCTGGATCGTCGTGGCGGGAGCGTTCTGCGTCGGGTCGTACGCCGCCTACGTCGCGCTGTTCCGGGGCGTCGTCGGCTCCATCGTCGAGCTGAACTGGGTCGAGTCCTACGAGGTGACCATGGCGGGCCTCGCGGCGTCGCTCCTGTTCTCGGCGGGCGGCGCCGGCGGAGTGATCCTGACCTACTGGGCGCTTCGCAAGGCCGGCATGGAGCGCCGCCAGGCCGCGTGCCGGATGGTGGCCTTCCTGATCCTGCTCTACTCGATCTACCTGCTGGCCGCGCTCGTCGACGGGATCCTGCTGCGCACGGGGCTCGTGAACGGACCGAACCCGGCCGGCCTCACGGTGGTTCCGGCCGCCATCGCCGGTGCGCTGATCCTGGTAGTCCTGCTGCTGGCGCTCATCCCGGGCGACCTCGAGCGGCGCATGGGGTCGGCCTCCGAGACGGGGCGCTTCGGGCGGCTGGCGCGCCGGTTCGCAACCGTCCCGGCCACGCTTGCCAGCGGCGCCCGGACGGCGATCGACCTGATGCGCACCCCCTCGCGCGGCGGCCTCGCGGTTGCCGGAGCCGCGGGCTACTGGGCCGCCAACATCGGGATCCTCTGGGCGAGCTTCCACGGCTATGGCCTCAGCGTGCCGCTCGGCGTCGTCGTGATGGGCTTCTTCGTCGGGCTTGCCGCCAACCTCGTCCCGCTCGCCCCGGCGGGGGTCGGGGCGGTCGACGCGGGCATGATCGGCGTCTTCGTCCTCTTCGGCTACAACGGCGCGGACGTCTTCCCGGCGATTCTCACCTACCGGCTGTTCGCCTTCTGGCTGCCGATCCCGCCGGGGGTCGTCGCCTTCTTCCAGCTGCGCAAGACCGTGGCGCGGTGGGAGGCGGAGGGGAGGCCCGACGACGGCCACACGCCCGCCCAGCCACACCCAATACTTCAGAAAGTGAAGTAGAATGGTGTCAGGCACCTAAAGCGTGCGGCAGTGACTGCGAAAACGAGGACGGTGCCTGACACCGGCGTCCTGCGAAAACGAGGACGGTGCCTGACACCGGCGTCCCGCTTTACGTAACGTGGGCGTCCGAGGCAAGACCAAGAATCAGGACGTGAGATGAACGAGCAGCGAGTCGAGAACCTCATCATCGTCGGCGGCGGGCCCGCCGGCTACACCGCCGCGCTGTACGCCGCGCGCGCGAACCTCGAGCCGCTCCTGATCGAGGGCTTCCAGTGGGGCGGCCAGCTTCAGAACACGACCGACGTCGAGAACTACCCCGGATACCCGGACGGGATCATGGGCCCCGAGATGATGAGCGAGTTCCGCGCGCAGGCCGAGCGCTTCGGTACGCGCTTCGTCACCGACGACGCCACCCGCGTCGCGCTCTCCGACGGCGGAGTCCAGAAGGTCTTCCTCGGCGACGAGGAGCACCAGGCGAAGGCGATCATCCTGGCGATGGGTGCCGAGCCGAAGCGCCTCGGGATCCCGGGGGAGATCGAGTTGGGCGGGCGCGGCGTCTCGACCTGCGGCGTCTGCGACGGCGCCTTCTTCAAGGGCGAGAAGGTCGCGGTCATCGGCGGCGGCGACTCGGCCATGGAGGACTCGATCTTCGTGTCCAAGTACGCCTCGGACCTGCAGATCATCCACCGCCGGCCCGAGTTCCGGGCCTCGAAGATCATGCTCGAGCGCGCGCAGGAGCAGCCCAACATCAGCCTCAAGACCCCGTTCGTGCCGGAGGAGTTCGTCGCCGGCGACGACGGCAAGATCGCCTCGATCCGCCTGAAGAACACGGAGACCGGCGACGAGGAGTCCCTCGAGGTTGGCGGCGCGTTCATCGCGATCGGCCACACGCCGCGCTCCGAGCTGGTCACCGGCCAGGTCGAGACCGACGAGAACGGCTACGTCCTCACCGAGCCCGGCTCCACGAAGACCAAGCTCGCCGGCGTCTTCGCGATCGGCGACCTGGTGGACCACACCTACCGCCAGGCGATCACCGCCGCCGGCACCGGCTGCATGGGCGCGCTCGACGCCGAGTGGTACCTGCGCGACACGCCGCCGTCCCCCGAGGCGCACTGGCAGAAGGGCGGCGAGCCGGTCGAGGTCGCGCCCACTCCCGCCGCCTAGGTCCGTCATGCCGGCGCGCAAGCCGGTCGCGATCGTCGTCCACACGACGGACAGCACGTTCGCGGACGCCGTTGCCTGGCTCGCCGGGCCCAGCGACGTCAGCGCCCACTACGTGGTGGCCCTCGACGGGACGGTTGCCGCCGTGGTCGGCGAGGACGAGGTCGCCCGCCATGCCGGCCGCGTCCTGGACCCCACGGCCGCGATTGTCCGGGAGCTCGGCGGCGACCCCAACCTCTACACGGTCGGCATCGAGTTCGAGGACGCGGGGGAGCCGCTCACGGTGACCAGGACCGACGCCCAGTACGTCGCCGGCGCCCGCCTCGTCGGCGCGGTCGCGGCGCGCTGGAGCATCCCGCTGGACCGCGACCACGTCATCGGGCACCGCGAGATCTTCGCCGCGAAGGACTGCCCGGGGAACCTGGACGTCGACCGGTTGCTTGCCGAGGGGGACTGAGGCCGAGCGCCCGCGCGCTCGCTCAGGCGCGAACCAGCACGGACTTGCCGTCGATGCGAGCCGGTCGCACGCCCGCCAGGGTCGTCATCTGCCACTTGGTCGTGACCGCGGGGAGCTCGGCCGTCGCGGCGGGTGAGGAGGCCGCGAAGGTCTCCGGGCGCGAGAGGAACCGGGAGAAGTCGGCGCCGTCTCGAAGCAGCGCCAGCAGGAGCGCCTGCTGACGCTCGATGCGCGCCAGGTCCGACGCGGTGCCCACGTACGCAACCCGCGCGCCGATCCACTCGTGTAGACGGTCCCCGGCGAGCCGCTCGGAGGGTGGCTCGAAGACCACCAGACGCCGGCCCTCTTCGATCGCACGTCCTCGCCTGAGGGGGTACCAGAACGCCTGGAACGACTTCACTGGCACCTCGACCTCCAGGTCCTCGAACCCGGCCTCCACCGCCGTCGGGAGCAGGCAGAGGGTGTGATCGGCGGCGATGCCGTGCTCGCCCAGGGCTGCCGCGAGGAGCTCGTGCCCACCGCGCGCGTACGCGGTGTTCACCCGGTCGCCGAGCGACTCGCACCAGAGATCGCGAGGCACCGAGAGCAGCACCGAGCGCTCGGGGTCGACCACGGCAAGCACGTCGGTATCGGCCGCGAACGAGGCGTCGTCCATGATCCCAACCGCGGTGGCCATTCGCGGGAGATGCTGGCACTGTCGCGGCCCGGCCGCCGCTAGGTTCTGACGGTGCCGGGAATCGCCTGCCTCCTGCCCGCTCGCAACGCAGCCGCGGAGCTGCCTGAGTTCCTCGAGTCGGCCGCCCACTTTGCCGATGCCGTCGTGGCGCTCGACGACGGGTCGACCGACGAGACCGCGGCCGTGCTCGAGAGCTCCGCGCTGGTTCAGGCGCTGGTCTGCGAGCCGCCCCGGCCGGGATACGACGGCTGGGACGACGGGCGGAACCGTCGCCGGCTGCTGGCTGAGGCGGCTGCACTCGAGCCCGACTGGGTGGTCTTCCTCGACGCGGACGAGCGCCTCGATCCCGAGGACGGCGCCGTGCTTCGCGAGTTCCTCACGCGGGATGCGCTGCCGGGGTGCGCGTACGGCCTGCGGCTCCACCGGACATGGACGGGCGGCCGGGCCACCGCGGACGCGACGATCGTCTACCGGGCGTTCGCGTACGGCCCGGGGCTCACGCTGCCGGAGCGCCAACTGCACTTCAACCCGGTCCCGGTCCAGATCCCGCGCCCGCGCTGGCTGGTCACGACGATTCGCGTTCGGCACCTCGACTCGCCGGAGCGCCTGGCCGCGCGCCGGGCGAAGTACGCGGCGGCGGACCCGGAGGGCGACTTCGCGGATGGCTCGACCCCGCTTCTCGCGCCGCCTGAGGGCGAGCTCGTGCCGTGGCAACCGCGGCCGGCGTCGCTGCCCGCGTTGGAGCCCGACGCGGCCGCGCGGGCCGTCGCACCTGAGGGCAGCGGAGAGCCCGGTGGGCCGCTGCTCACCTGTCTGCTGCCGGTTCGCAACGGCGCCCGGGAGCTGCCGGCGTACCTCGAAGGAACCGCGAGGTTTGCGGATGCCGTCATCGCGCTCGACGACGGATCGACGGACGAGACCGGGTCGATCCTGCGGCAGGCGGGGATTGCGCGAACGGTGCTCGCCAACCCACGGCGGGAGGGGTACGCGGGCTGGGACGACGCGGCCAACCGCCAGCGGCTCCTGGACGCCGCGGTGGAGGCCGGAACGCGCTGGGCGCTCTTCCTCGACGCCGATGAGCGGCTCGATCCCGAGGACGCCGCCGCGCTGCGCGGCTTCCTGGAGCGCGACGCCAACCGCGAGGAGGCGTACGGCTTTCGCGTCCACCGGATGATTGGCGACGAGCGCCACTACGACGCCGCGGCGCTCTGGGCGTACAGGCTGTTCGCCCCGCGGGCCGGCCAGCGCCTGCCCTTGGAGCACCTCCACCTGGTGCCCGTGCCGACGTCGATCCCGAGGGAACGCTGGAGGCGCACGACGGTGCGGATCAAGCACCTCGCCGGGCTCGACGAGGGGCGCCGGGCGGCTCGTGTCGCGAAGTACGCGGAGGCCGATCCCGAGAGTCGCTGGCAGGCCGACTACGCGGCGCTTTCCCGCCCGCCGGGGGATGTGCGCGAGTGGCTCCGCCGGCCGCCGGGCCTACCGGTACTCGCCGACCCGCTCGGAGACGGCCTGGAGGCCGAGCTCGACCTCGAGACGCTCGACCTCGACGCCCCGGCCCTCACGGCCATCGTCATCGCGCGGGATGATGAGGCGACGATCGAGCGATCGCTGCGCTCGGTGGTGGAGCAGGAGGTCGGTGAGCCGTTCGAGGTCATCGTCGCGGTCAGCGGCACCGACCGGACGGCGGCGATCGTTCGCGAGCGCTTTCCGGAGGTCAGGCTTGTCGAGCTCGGCGACGTGGCGTTGCCGGGCCGGGCCCGCAACGCCGGCCTGTACCTGGCGCGCGGCGACTACGTGTCGTTTCCCGGCTCGCACGTCGAGCTCCCGCCCGGCAGCCTGGCCGCACGCCTTGCCGCGCACAGGCAGAACGGCTGCGCGATGGTGACTGGCACGGTCCGCAACGGCACGACGACGCGTTCGGGTTGGGCGTCCTACTTCCTGGACCACGGCACCGCGCTCCCCGGCCGCCCGTCGGGCCCGCTGGCCGGCGCTCCCGCGCACTGCTCCTACGCGCGCGACGCCCTGCTGGAGGCCGGCGGGTTTCCAGAGGACATGCGCGCGGGCGAGGATACGGCGGTCAACCAGGAGCTGGTCAGCCGGGGCCAGCGGGCGTACCGCGACGCGCGGATCGAGCTCACGCACCGAAGCCCATGCCGCGGCCCGGTGCGCCTCGCCCGGCACCACTTCGCTCGCGGCCAAGCCCACGGCCGGCTCCTGCTCGCGAGGCCGGAGCCGCGACGGGTCCTGGCGCGTTACGTCGTGGCGTTCGCCCGCAGTCGCGTGAACGACACCGAGCTGCGGGTCGAGCTCTGGGCGCGCGATCTGCGTGCGCAGCATGAGCGCGCGAGGCCGCTGATCCGGCTTGCGGCCCTCGCCGCGTGTTGCGGGGCGCTCGCCGAGATCGGCCGCCCGGGGCCTCGGCCGGCTACTTGAGAGTGGCCTTCGTGGAGGCCAGGCTGCTGAGGTACGGGGCGTCCGCCCCGAAGATCGTCGCGTTGATGTAGACCTCCGCGCTCCTCTTTCCCTTCAGGTGCTTGGTGTCGATGGGGATGACGAGCGTTCGCGAGGTCCCCTTGTCGATGAGGCCGGGCGGCGGGGCCGAGCCGAGGTAGGCCAGGTCGCCCCTGCGCTTCACGAACGCGGCGACTCGCGGGATCGCCGACTCGCTGACAATCACCTTCACCTTCAGCTGCTGCCTCTGGCGAACGTTCGAGATGTCGCGCGTCATGACCTTCATGGTGAGCAGCGGGTAGTGATCGGAGCTGCCCGGGGGCAGTTCCCCGCCCCGCCGGGACCGCGCCTCGGCGGGGGGAGCGAGGAGTTGGGCGTAGGAGACTGCGGTGCCGGCTCCGACCCCGGTGGCGACGAGCCTCCGGACGAAGATCCGGCGACTGATCGAGCCCTCCGCGTATGCGGTGAGCAACTCCTCCTTCGACATCCGGCCCTCCTTGGTAGTGCGGCGCGGCTAACGCTACCACCGCTCTCCGCGTCGTCACCGGAGCGGCCGTCCCTCCGCCGCTACAGTGCTTTTCGAGGACGAAGGAGGTAAGAGCGTGGCCGTAGTCGAGACCCCGGAGACCAGCGCCGACGCGATCGGGCTGCGTCCGTTCAGCGAGTTCGACGCCGCCAACGCGACCTGGCCGCGCGGCGACCGCCCGGCGGCCATCCGCGAGGCAGCGGCGGAGTTTCGCGCCCGCTTCGCAACTCCGGAGAACCGGGTTAAGGGCGTGCGCACGGTGGACATCGCGTCCGCCGGCTACCCGCTGAAGTTCGCGTTCGGCGGCAGCGCGATCGGCGCGAACCCGTACATCAACATCATCAACCGGCTCCAGGTGATCCGGTTCGAGGACTTCGACGGCAAGCTGCGGACCCTCTGCTACGAGCCAACGGTGCCGGAGGGCCCGGCCGAGGCGCCCTACTACGCGCAGCAGATCGAGCGGCTGGGCGAGTTCCTCTCCTACCGGGTCCTGGCGAAGATCTGGCACCAGCCGGTCAGCGCCCTGCGCACCGTTGGCCTCGAGCCCGAGGAGGTCGACTTCGTCAGCTTCGACCACCTTCACGTCCAGGACCTGCGCTTCGTGCTCGGCACGCACGAGCCGATCGAGGGCGAGACGGCGCCGCGCGAGCCGCTCTTCCCCAACGCCAAGCTGATCGCCCAGCGCCGCGAGTGGGACACGTTCGCCTCGATCCACCCGATGCAGTGGGCCTGGTACGTCGGTGACGGCATCAAGGACCTGCGGACCCAGAACGTTGTCCTGGTCGACGGCGACGTCGAGCTCGGCAAGGGCTGCGCGCTCGTCTGGACGCCCGGACACACCGACGGCAACCACTCCCTCTGCGTCAACACGAACGAGGGCGTCTGGGTGTCCTCGGAGAACGGCGTTGCCGTCGACAACTGGCACCCGCGCCTCTCGAAGATCCCGGGCGTGCGGAGGTCCGCCGAGTTCTTCGGGCGCGAGGTGATCCTCAACTCCAACACCCTCGAGGACTCGATCGACCAGTACGACTCGATGATCAAGGAGAAGGCGCTCGCCGACACGAACGCGCGCGACCCGCGGTTCCAGAACGTCTTCCCGTCGTCGGAGATGGCCGACTGGAAGCGGCAGTGGCCGGTGGTCCCAACGTTCGTGTTCGGGGGAATAAATTCGGGCTCCCTGTAGGTGAGCCGCCGCGCCTGGATCTGGTTTCTCCTCCTCTCCTCGATCTGGGGAGCCAGTTACCTGCTGATCAAGATCGGGCTGCGCGACCTCTCGCCGGAGATGGTGGCGTTCACGCGGATCGCGCTCGCCGCGTTGTTCCTCGTCCCCTTCGCCGCTTCGCGCGGCGAGCTCGCGCCGCTGCGCGGCAAGCTCGGGATCCTCGTGATCCTCGGCGCGGTCCAGGTTGCCGCACCCTTCCTGCTGATCTCCGCCGGCGAGGGAGCGATCTCCTCGTCGCTGGCGGGCATCCTGGTCGCGACCGCGCCGATCTTCACGGCGCTCCTCGCCCTGCGGCTCGATGCCGACGAGCGCTCCGAGGGCTCGCGCCTCGCCGGCGTGGCGATCGGGATCGTGGGCGTTGTTGCCCTCTTCGGGCTCGACCTCACGGGATCGGGGTCGGAGGTCCTCGGCGGTCTCGCCGTGGTGCTCGCGGGGTTCGGCTACGCGGTCGGCGGCTTCATCGTCAAGTCCCGGCTGCGAGAGGCGCCGCCGATCGGCATCGTCGCGGTGGTGATGGCCGCCAGCGCGCTGCTGCTTGCCCCTGCGGCGCTCGCGACCCTGCCCTCCAGCGCGCCGAGCGCGGGCCCGGTCGCCGCCATGGCCGGCCTCGGCCTGGTGGGCACCGGCATCGCGTTCATCATCTTCTACTCGCTGATCGCAAGCGTGGGGCCCGCGAAGGCGATGCTGGTCTCCTACGTCGCCCCGGGATTCGCGGTCGTCTACGGCGCGGTTTTCCTCAGCGAGGGCATCACCGCGGGCAAGCTCATCGGCCTCTCGCTGATCCTGGCCGGGTCGTGGCTCGGCGCCGGCGGGAGGCAGGCGAGCGCCGTGGCGGACGCCCCTCAGTCGTCGCCGGAGCTCTCGGCGGCGGCCCTCGCCCGCAGCGAGGCCGCGACCCGGTAGCGCTCCTCGCCGAGCTCGGCGCGGAGGGCGTCGAGCGTGGCGACCACGGCCGCGGCGCCGATCTCCTCGCACCACTCGAACGGGCCGCGCGGGTGGTTCAGGCCCAGCTTCAAGGCTGTGTCGATGTCCGCGGCGCTCGCCACGCCCTGCTGGAGGGCGAAATGCGCCTCGTTGACGAGCTGGCAGACGATGCGGCCGAGGACGAGGCCGGGAGCCGGGCGGAGGACGCACTCGACGTGCTTGCCGAGCGAGGCGAAGTACGAACCCGCGGCGGAGAGCGCGGCATCGGTGGTCCGTGGGCCGCGGGCGATCTCGACGACGCTCGCCCGTGCGAGGTCCGGGATCGCGACGAAACCGACCTCCAGCGTCTGGAGCATCTGCGGGAGCGCGGGCGGCGCGAGGTTCACGGCGTCGAAGTCCTCCGTCTCGATCGCGCGGGGGCTGGCGTAGCCGATCTCGTCGGTCGTCTTCTCCGGCGGCTCGGACGGGTCATCCGGGCGGTGCGGCCCGTCGGAGTAGTCGTAATAGCCGCGGCCTGACTTGCGGCCCAGGCGCCCGGCCGCGACCATCCTGGCCTGGATCGGGTGGGGCTGCCACCGAGGCTCGTGGAAGCCCTGCTCCCAGAAGGACTTCGCCACCTCGAAGTTGACGTCGACGCCGACCAGGTCGGTCAGCTCGAACGGGCCCATCCGGTAGCCGCCACCGATGCGGACGATGCGGTCGATCTGGTCGGGCTCCGAGATGCCGTCGCCGTAGAGGCGCAGGCTCTCGAGCGAGAACGGTCGCGCGCAGCGGTTGGCGACGAAGCCGATCGCGTCGGCGGCGCGAATCGGCGTGCGTCCCATCGCGGTCGCGACCTCGGTGACCAGCGCGAGCGCGGGCTCTTCGCTCGCGTCGCCGGCGACCACCTCGACGAGCTTCATCAGCGCCGGCGGGTTGAAGAAATGCATTCCGCATACCCGTTCCGGGTCGCTCGAGGCCCGCGGCGATCGCCGTGACTGACAGGGAGGAGGTGTTGGTCGCGAGCACCATCTCGGCGCCGCAGACCTCGCTCGAGCTCCGCGAAGAGCTCGCGCTTCAGCTCGAGGCGCTCGGGCGCCGCCTCGATGACCAGCTCGCAGCCGTCCAGGCTCTCCAGCCATTGGGTCTCCAGCAGCCGGCTGGTCGCCGCGGCCGCCTCGTCCGCGGACCAGCGCCCGCGCTCGGCGCCCTTGGCCAGCGCCGCGCGAAGCTTCTCGGAGCCCGACTCGAGCGCTTCGCCGATCGGGTCGTGCAGAACGGTCTCGAACCCGCCGAGGCACCCCAGCTGGGCGATTCCCCAGCCCATCGTGCCCGCGCCGACGACGCCGATCCGCCTGGCCACGGCGGTCAGCGGCCCCGGAACTCGGGCTTGCGCTTCTCGAGGAAGGCCCGGGTGCCCTCGACGCGGTCCTCGGTGGCCATCGCGAGCTCGTAGAGGCGCCGCTCCTGTTCGAGGCCGGCGGCGAGCCCGGTCTCGTCGGCGGCCAGCACCGCCTGCTTGGCGAGCTTTGCGGCGAGCGGCGGGCGCTTGGCCACCCGCTGCGCAAGCCCCAGCGCGCGCTGGCGCCACTCGCCCGCTGGCGCGACGTCGTTGACGAGGCCGATGCGACGGGCCTCCTCCGCGTCGATGCGCCTGCCGGTGAGGACGAGCTCCATCGTGCGCTGCTTGCCGAGCACGCGCGCCAGCCGCTGCGTGCCGCCGCCCCCGGGGATGATCCCGAGGTTGATCTCGGGCTGGCCGAACTCGGCGGTCTCCGAGGCGACGATCATGTCGCAGCAGAGGGCCAGCTCGCAGCCGCCGCCGAGAGCCCAGCCCGAGACGGCCGCGATCAGCGGCGTGCGGCACTCGGCGACGCGCTTCCAGAACGTCGCTGCCGGATGGAAGACGGCCTCGTGGAACTCGCGCTCGGCGATGGCGCCGATGTCCGCGCCGGCGGCGAACACCTCGTCGGAGCCGGCGATCACGATGCACCTGATGTCCGCGTCGGCGTCGAGCTTCGCGATCTCCTCCGCGAGCTCGGCCATCAGCTCGGGGGAGAGCGCGTTCCGCGCCTCCGGGCGGTTCAGGGTGCAGAGCGCGACGTGGCCGGCGCGCGTGGTCTCGACAAGCTCCGCCATCTCACCGAACGTCCCGGAACCCCGAGGAAAGCGCAGGGTCCGGGACGTTCACCGGGCCTGGAGGGGCAGGAGGGCGTTGATGCCGGTCGCGTCGCGGCCGATGATCAGCTGCTGGATCTGGGACGTGCCCTCGTACAGGGTCGTGACCCGGGCGTCTCGCAGGTAGCGCTCAACCGGGTGATCGTCGACGTAGCCGGAGCCGCCGTGCACCTGGATCGCGAGGTTGGCGCACTCGATGGAGGCCTCCGTCGCGTAGAGCTTCGCGATCGACGTCTCGACGGTGGACGGCTTGCCCTGGTCCCTCAGGATCCCCGCGCGGCGCACCAGCAGCCGGGCGGCGTCGCGCCTGACGATCATGTCCGCGATCATCGCCTGCACGAGCTGGAAGCTCGCGATCGGAACGCCGTACTGCTCGCGCTCCTTCGCGTAGGCGACCGACGCGTCGACGCAGCCCTGACAGATCCCCACGCAGCCCGAGGCCACCGAGTAGCGCCCGGAGTCCAGCGCGCTCATGGCGATCCTGAACCCGTCGCCGACCTCGCCCATCAGCGCGTCGTCGCCGACCTCGAGGCCGTCGAAGGCAAGCGACGCCGTGTCGGAGGCGCGCAGGCCGAGCTTGCCGTGAATCTCCTGCGTGGAGAAGCCCTCCGTGTCCGTCGGGACCAGGAAGCAGGCGATTCCCTTGTGCTTCTTCTCCGGGTCCGTCTGGGCGAACACCAGGGCGACGCTCGCGACGTTGCCCAGCGAGATCCACATCTTCTGGCCGTCGATCTGCCAGCCGCCGTCGGTCTTCACCGCGCGCGTGCGCATGGAGGAGGGGTCGGAGCCGGCGTCCGCCTCGGTGAGCCCGAAGCAGCCGAAGATCTCGCCGGAGGTGAGACCGGGCAGCCAGCGCTGCTTCTGCTCCTCCGTGCCCCACCGCTCGATCGAGCCGCAGACCAGCGAGGTCTGGACCGACACCACCGTCCGCATGGCGGAGTCGCCGCGGCCCACCTCCTCGACGATCAGGCCGTAGGAGACGTAGTCGAGGCCACGGCCCCCGTACTCCTCGGCGACGGGGGCGCCGAGGTAGCCCATCGCGCCGAGCCGCCTGGCCAGCTCGGAGTCGAACTTCGCGGCCCGGTCGCTGTCGCGGGCTCGCGGGACGATCTCGTTGTCGGTGAAGTCGCGCGCCGTCTCGGCGATCAGCTCCTGCTCGTCGGTGAGGTCGAGGTCCAACGCTCAGTCCTCGGAGGCGCGCCAGTCGGAGATCACGCTGTCGAAGGCGGCCCGCGCCCGCTGGGTCTGCGCGCCGTGGCGGTCGAGCTCGATGCCGTCGATGCTGCCGACCGGCTGGACCTCGCGGACGGAGGAGGCCAGGAACGCCTCCGTTGCCCCGAGCAGGTCGTCGAGCTGGAACTCGCCCTCCTCGACGCCGTCGAGGACGTCCAGCAGCTTGCGGCGCGTGATCGAGTCGAGGATCCCGCCGTCGAGCGCCGGGGTCTTGAGCCCGCCGGACTCCCCGGCCCAGAAGATCGTCGAGGTTGGAGGTTCGAGGACCACGCCGTCGGGGCGCACGAGAACCGCCTCGTCGGCGCCCTGGGCCACCGCGAGGCGGGTGGCCTGCATGTTCGCCCCGTAGGAGAGCGTCTTCGCGCCGGTGAGGATGATCGTCGGCGAGTAGCGGACGGTGGCCAGGCTGACCGACGGCGCCATCTCCGGGATCGGCTCGATCGCCGCGATCCGCCGGCCGCCGCGCGTGAGGACGATGCGCAGCTGCGCGTCGCCGTCGCCGTGAGCGTCGATCAATGCCCTCGACTCGCCGGCGAGCGTCTCGCGGTCCACCGGCAGGTCGATCTGGGCGGCGGAGCGCTCGATCCGGTCCAGATGCTCCTCCATCGCGAACGGCCGTCCCCCGTACAGGCGGACCACCTCGAACACCCCGTCGCCGCGGTAGAGCCCGTCGTCCTTCAGCGGAACGAGGGCTTCCGCGGTCGGCGTGATCGTGCCGTCGACGCTGGCTATCTCTTCGACGCCCATGGGTGGCTGCGAGGCTATCGAGAGCGCCGCGTGCGGCGCCTCAGGCCGCTTCGGGGTTCTCGATGACGGTCGCCACGCCCTGCCCGACGCCCACGCAGAGCGCGGCGACTCCGTAGCGGGCGCCGCGACGGCGAAGCTCCCAGGAGAGCGTGGTCACGAGGCGGGCCCCGGAGCAGCCGAGCGCGTGGCCCAGGGAGATCGCGCCGCCGTTCACGTTCAGGCGCTCCTCGTCGATTCCGAGCTCGTCGATGCACGCGAGCACCTGGGAGGCGAATGCCTCGTTGATCTCGATCAGGTCGACCTCGCCGAGCTCGAGCTCCGCGGCGCGTAGGGCACGCGGGATTGCCTCGACCGGCCCGATTCCCATGACCGCGGGGTCAACTCCGGCGACGCCGATCGACACGACCCGGGCCAGCGGGCGGGCGCCCAGATCGGCCGCCTTCTCCGGCGATGCCATCACCACGCATGCCGCGCCGTCGTTGAGCGTGGAGGCGTTGCCCGCGGTGACGGTTCCGCCCTCCCGAAAGACCGGCCGCAGCTTGGCCAGCGCCTCCAGGCTGGCATCCGCGCGCGGGCCCTCGTCGGCCTCCACCAGCGCGGTCTCACCCCGCTTGCCGCTCGGCACCTCGACCGGGACGATCTCGTCGTCGAAGCGCCCGGTCCCGGCGGCGTCCACCGCGCGCCGGTGGCTGCGCAGCGCGAAGGCGTCCTGGCGCTCGCGGGTGATCCCGTAGCGCTCGGCGACGTTCTCGCCGGTCTCGCCCATCGACTCGGTCGAGTGGAGCTCCTCCATCCGCGGGTTGACGAGGCGCCAGCCGAGCGCGGTGTCGTACATCGTTTCCGGGCCGCGGGCGAACCCCTTCGCCGGCTTCGGGACGACCCAGGGGGCGCGGCTCATCGACTCGACGCCGCCGGCGAGGTAGAGGTCGCCCTCGCCCAGCTTCAGCGCGCGCGAGGCCTGGTTGACGGCCTCGAGGCCGGACGCGCAGAGCCGGTTGACCGTGACTCCCGGAACCGACGTGGGCAGGCCGGCCAGCAGGGCCGCCATCCGCGCGACGTCGCGGTTGTCCTCGCCGGACTGGTTCGCCGCGCCGAAGAAGACGTCGGCGATGTCCTCGGGGTCGAGGTCGTTGCGCTCTACCGCAGCCCGGACGACGTGGGCCGCGAGGTCGTCGGGACGGGCGCCGGCGAGGACGCCGCCGTAGCGCCCCACGGGCGTACGCAGAGCGTCGATGATCAGGGCTTCGGTCAAGGCCGCGATCATGCCAGGCGACGCCGGGACCCGGCGCAGCCAGGGGGTTTAAGGTCTCTCGCGCAGATGGATTTCATCCTGATCTCCCTCGCCGGGGTCGCGTTCCTCGTCCTGCTCCTCGTCCTCCTTGCCCGGGCCTATCCGGGCAGCGGGGCGGACCTCGTGGACTGGAAGCCCACGCGCTCCTACGAGGTCGAGGCGCAGCTGGAGGTCGACGACCTCCAGCAGATGATCGACGCGCAGAACGAGTACCGGCGCAGGCGCGGAGCAAAGGAGATCACCGAGGAAGACGCCCGGGCCATGGCTCGCGAGGACGAACAGGTCCGCGAGCGCGCCCGCCAGGCCCACGCCGAGCAGCTGGAGAAGCGGCTCGACGACGAGCTCGGCGGCTAGCGGAACAAGTTGGCGCGCGCGCTGATCGTCGGCTGCGGCTGCCGGGGCCGGGCCCTCGGCGCCAGCCTGGCCGGCGACGGGTGGGCCGTGCGCGGCACCAGCCGCACCTCGGCGGGGGTCGAGGCGATCGCGGCCGCGGGCATCGAGGGGGTGGAGGCCGACCCGGACCGCGTCGCCACGGTCCTCGACCACGTTCACGACGTCGCCGTCGTGTGCTGGCTCCTCGCCTCCGCCGGCGGCGAAGAGGAGAGCGTCGCGGCGCTCCACGGGCCGCGGCTGGAGCGCCTACTGGAGGAGCTCGTGGACACGCCGGTGCGGAGCTTCGTCTACGAGGCGCGCGGGTCGGCGCCCAGCGCGGCGCTCGCGGCCGGCCGCGCCGCCGTCGATGCCGCGACGCAGCGCTGGCGGATCCCGGCGGCGTTCATCGAGGCCGACCCCGCCGTTCACGAGCACTGGGCCGCGGAGGCTGCCGCCGCGGTTACCCGGTCGCTCGGCTCCTAGAGGCCTACTGGAGCGGCTTCGGCGGCTTCTGCGGTGCGCCGGGCTGCGCCCACGGCGCGGAGTGTTCGTTCGCGGACGGGCCGGTGTCGAAGTGGTCGACGAGGGCCTTCACGCCGATTGCCGCCGCGACCACCGCGGCCACGAAGATCGCGTAGACGGCCACCTGCTTGCCCACGCTCGCGCCATAGGACTTGCCGACCACCTGGCGGCGCTTGTCGTGGCCCATGGCGTCGAGGTCGATCTCGCGCTTCCCCGTCTCCGGATCCTCGGGCGACTCCTCCCGGACCTCTTCTGCGGAGCGCTCGTCAGAGCGGTCGATGACCGTGTTCGGCCCGATCGAGGGCGCGGTCGTGTTCGAGACGTCCTTCCGGGCGTCGGCGGCGTCGTCCGACGCCTCCTGAGTGCCGTCGGGCGCGTCCTCGGGAGTATCCCGTCGCTCCTCGTCCATCCCGGAGGAAAACCTTACGCCACGTCCAGGGGCGGGGCGCCGGTGCCGCGCTCATGGTGTCAGGCACCGGAGCCCTACTTGCCTGTCCCCATGCGCTCCAGGAGCTCGCCGAGGATGCGTGCCGTCGCGCCCCAGATCATGTGCTCGCCGATCTCGTAGGTCGGCGTGCGGAGCGGCACGCCGCGCCGGACCAGGCGGCGCATCCCGTGTGCGCCGCGCAGCTCCTCGAGCGTGAAGAACAGGACGGCGGCGACCTCGTCCGGGTTCGGGCGGAGCTCGGGACGGGTGCCGATGAGCCCGACGATCGGGTGCACCTTGTAGCCGGTGACGAAGGTCCCGACGGGCGGGAGCGCGCCGGCCACCTCAACCCCGGCCCCGGGAAGGCCCACCTCCTCCTCGGCCTCGCGCAGGGCGGTCGCCACGAAGTCGGCGTCCGCCGGGTCGCGGCGCCCGCCGGGAAAGGAGATCTCCCCCGCGTGGCGGCGCATGTCGTCGCGGCGCTTGGTGAACACCAGGCCGGGATCGTCGGGGTAGTCGTAGAGGGCGAGGAGAACGGCGGCGTCCGTGCCGCCGGGTGCGCGCAGCGTGCCTGCCTCGTCGGGGCTCAGGAGGATCTCGTCGAGGCTGCGAGGGCTCATGCGTTGCGGCCCGCTCTCGTCAACGGGCCGATTGCGAACGCGACCATCAGGAGCGCGCCGACCCCGGAGGCGATGATCACCGTCCGCGGCGAGGTCAGGTCCAGGAAGACGCCGCCGAGTGGCGAGGCGACGGCCTGGCCCGCATAGGCCGCGGTCCCGAGCGTCCCGAACACCCTTCCCAGCATCTCCGGCGGCACGTGGCGCTGGGTGAGCGTGGTGCTCGCGATGTTGTCGATGCCGTTCCCCACGCCCGCGGCGCCGTTGAACGCAACCGCCGTGCCGATGTTGGGGGCCACCCCGGTGACGAGCGCCCCGAGTCCGCTCGTCACGATCCCCGCGATGTAGACGTGCGCCGCGGACCTGCCGGGCCGGAAGGCGAGGGTGAGCGAGGCAGCGAGCATGCCGATGCCGAACGCGCCGGTCGCGAGGCCGTAGGCCGCGGGCCCGCCGCCGAGCACGTCGCGGACCAGGAACGGCAGCGCCACGTCGGTCATGGCGAGGAAGGAGACCGCCAGGAACAGAGTGATCGTGAGAGCACGGATGACAGGGCTGCCGAAGGCGAAGCCGACCCCCTCGCGAACCTCGCGCCAGATGCCCGTTCGCGTGGCGGCGATGGTCCGCGTGAAGGGCACGCGAGAGATGAGAAACGCGCTCACGAGGAAGCTTGCGGCGTCGATCGCGAGCGCTGTCCCGGCGCCGAACGCCGCGAACAGAAGGCCGCCGATCACGGGACCGATGGCGACCTGCAGGTTGAATGCCGTGTTCTCGATCGCGTAAGCGGTCGCGGTCTCGTCCTGGGAGACGAGCGCGGCGATGAACGTGCTTCGGGCCGGGGAGTACGGGGCCTGGAGGGCCGTCCCAAGGGCAGCGAGCACGAGGATGACCCCGAACGGTGGGAGCAGGGCCAGCACGCCGAAGACGACCGCTCCGCCGATGTCGCAGGCGACCATGAGCTTTCGCAGGTCCGCGCGGTCCGAGAGCGCGCCGGCGAACGGCCCGAGGAGCCTCGGGAGGGCCTGGGCCAGGAGCAGAGTGCCGACGGCGGCGCCGGTTCCCTCGCTCGACTGCACGTAGAGGACGAGCGCGGTCGTCGACGCGCCGCTGCCGATGTAGGAGAGCGTCAGCGCCGCGGTCAGGGTGCGAAAGCCCGCTCGGCTTCGCAGGAGTGCGACGGGCCCGACGCTTGGCGCCGGTGCCGGCGAGGAGCTCAGATGATCACCTGGACGGTTCCGCCGTCCACCGACCAGGCCGCGCCGGCCACGTAGGAGGCGCGCTCCGAGCAGAGGAAGACGATTGCGCCGGCGATCTCACCCACCTCGGCCAGGCGGCCGATCGGGCGCTTGGCCCCCGTGGCCTCCAGAGCAGCGTCGCGGCTTGCCGCTCCGGACGCCGCCTGCGACTGATCGAGGAGCCCGCCGGGCGCCATCCACATCTCCGACTTGACGGGCCCGGGGCAGATCGCGTTGACGAGAACGCCGTCGGCCGCGTAGAGGTCCGCGTGCAGGCGCGAGAGCGAGAGCTCGGCCGCCTTGGCCACGGAGTACTCGGGCATCATCGCCGAGGGCCGCTTCCCGGCCGTGGACGCGACGTTCACCACGCGCCCCCAGCCGCGCTCGCGCATCCCGGGGATCGTCGCCCGCATCAACCGCAGGGGCGCCATCACGTTCAGATCCCATGCCGCGTACCAGTCCTCGTCGGGCACCTCCTCGAGGCGGCGCCAGCTGGAGTCGCCGGCGTTGTTGACGAGGACGTCGACCGGACCGAAGGCGTCGCGCGCGGCGGCGGCGATGCGATCCGCCGCGTCCGGGTCAGTCACGTCGGCCGCCAGCGACGCCGCGGAGCCCCCGGCGTCCACGAGCGACGCGACGGCCTGGTCGAGCGCTTCGGAGGAGCGGGCGACGAGCAGCGTGCTGGCGCCTTCCGCGCACAGCAGCCTTGCGACCTCCAGGCCGATGCCCCGGCTTGCGCCGGTGACCACGCAGGTCCTGCCGGTGAGCCCGAGGTCCATGGCTCAGGAGGGCAGGACGCGATCCGCGATGCTGATCGGCATCTCCTGCGCGAGCGCCTTATGGACCGGGCACTTGGCGGCGATCACGCGGAGCTTCTCCAGCTGCTCCTCGCTCAGGCCGCCGGGGTACTGGAGGGTCACCGCGAACGCCTTCGGCGCCGATCCCTCGTAGTCGATGTCCACGTCGACGGACACCTGGCCGATGTCCCACTCCTTGCGGTCCGCGTACATCTCGACGGTGATCGCGGTGCAGCTCGCGAGCGCCGCACCGAGGAGGCGCACCGGGGTCGGCCCCTCGTCCGCGCCGCCGCTGGTCTCCGGCTCGTCGACGACGAGGGTGTGGCCGCCCTCGATCTCGACGTCGTGCGTGTAGCCGGAGCGGCGGGTGGCGCTGACGCGGACCATCAGCCTGCGTCGCGCCTGGACGCGTCGCGGCCGGCGAAGAGCTCCGGTTCGGCCTCGTCGGCGAAGCGCGCCATCGCGAAGGCAGCGTCGGAAGCGCGGTTGAGGAAACGCCGGACCTCGCCGACCTCGGTTTCCTTCTCGGCCTCGAGAGCGACGACGCGGCGTTCCGCCCGACGGATCACCGACCGGGCGAGGTCGAGCGCGGCCGAGAGCGAGGTGCCGCCCGGGATCACGAACTTCGGCGGCAGCTCCACTCGGTCCATGTAGCGGTCGATCACTCCGTCGAGGTCGTCGACCATCTCCGCGGTGACCCGGCTGACGCCGTCCTCCAGGCGGTCCGCCGCCTCCGGAGCGGTGGCGAGCTCCGCGCCCGCCACGAATAGCTCGTTCTGGAGGCGCAGGATGTCGGCCTCCAGCTCGGCCTCGCCGGAGCCGCAGAGCGCCCGCGCCGCGCCCAGCGCCGAGGCGGCCTCGTCGACGGTGCCGTAGGCGTCCGGCCGGGCATCGGTTTTCGGAACCCGCCCGCCGTACCAGAGGGAGGTGGTGCCGTCGTCGCCCTTCTTGGTGTAGATCTTCGCCACGGTCAGCTCAGGGGGTTGAAGGCGATGCCCGTCAGGAACTTCGGGAAGAAGTAGGTGGACTTGGGCGGCATCGTCTCGCCGGCGTCGGCCACGGCCCGGACCTGCTCGATCGGGGTGGGCCGCAGGAGGAAGGCCGCGTCGTAGCCGGAGCCGAGGGCGGCGATGGCCTCGGTGGAGCTCTTCGCGTAGCCGATGCCGCGCTTTGCCTCCACGTCCTCGGCGGTCATCCCGAGCGCCCCCTCCAGGATCACCTTCTCGAGGATGGCCGCGTCGAGCTCGCGGTAGGCCTGCGAGTGCCCCGGCATCAGGACCTCCAGGTCGACGTCGTCCTTCAGCCAGAGGCGAAACCCCTTGCGGAAGTGCGAGTCGAGGTAGCCGAAGACGCCCACTCCGCCCTCGCCGGCGGGGTCGAGCTCGCCGACCGGCACCTCCTCCACCACGAACTTCTCGCGCAGCACGGACGCCAGCGCCTCCTGCTTGCCGGCGTCGTCGGCGAGGCCGCTCACCAGGCGGTGGGTGGCGAAGACCGTCAGGCCGGGGTCGTCGAGCGAGACCAGGCACATCAGCGTGTAGCGATGCGCGCCGTCGCCGCCGATCTCGTCCGCGTAGGCGAGGGCGGTCTCGTAGCGGTGGTGGCCGTCGGCGATCAGGAGCTCGGCGTCGTCGAGCTCCGCGGTGACCGCGGCGTGGACGGCGGGGTCGGTGATCCGCCAGGCGCGGTGCACCGTGCCGTCCTCGTCCGTGGCCTCGCCCCACGGCCGTTCGGCCGTCGCCGCCTCGACGTGCTGCCAGGCGTTGCCGGCATGGAGGGAGAAGATGGGGGAGAGGTTGTGGCGCGTTGCCCTGGTGAGTCGCAGCCGGTCCTCCTTCGGCCCCGGCTGCGTGCGCTCGTGGGGGCGGACGCCGCCGGGCCCGTACTCGGTGACCCGCACGCGGGCGATCAACCCGCGGCGGGTGCGGGCGGCGCCGTCGGGTCCCACGTAGTCCTGGGTGAGGGCCCACACGGTCGGCTCGCGGTCCTGGCTGAGGACGTCCTGCAGGCTCCACTGCTCGAGCGTCTCGGCAGCGTGCTCGTAGCGGTCACCGTCGCCGACGGGCTCGGGCAGGTCCATCTCGACGACGTTGAACGGGGAGCGCTCGACGAGCCTGCGGCGCAGCTCCGCGTCGATCACGTCGTAGGGCGGCGCGACGACGTCGCCGAGCGCGGAGACGGCGCCGAGGTTGTAGTGCAGGGCGCTGAGCGGAAGTACCTCTGCCATTGCGAACAATGTATTGGCCCTCGCGGATCGGCCGAGCCCGCGTGATGGATCTCCCCGCGCCCCGTACCAGGGTCATGCGAATCAACATCCGCCTTCTCTCCGCTGTCCTCGCCGTCCCCGTCGCCGCCGTGCCGGCAGCCTTCGCGCTCGCCGCCGGCGCCCCGGGCGGCATGACTCCGCGTCCGGCACTCGTGAGCGCGCACGGCCTGACGGTCCGCTCCACCGTGGGCTCGTTCTGCCTCGACGGGCGCTCCCGGCGGGGCGTCTCGGCCGGGGTTTGCGGCGACGCCGCGTACCCGCTGCGCCTTCGCGGCCGGCTGCCCGTCCACGGAGGTGAGCGGATCGCGTTGCGCTTCCGGCACAACCCGCAAATCCGCGACCGCGTCGGCACCGTCCGCGTGACCGCGTTCGGCCTCGCCCCGGACGCGCGGGGCGCGCCCGGCAAGTCGCCGACCCGGTCCGTCACGGCGGTCCAGAACCGGCATCACCGCAGTCGCTGGCACGTGCGCCTGCCGAGGGGGATCCACGGCGCGAACGTGCTCGACATCGCGGTCCGCTACAGCCACCGCCACGGCGACGCGGACTTCTGGGCCGGGATCACGACGGGTCGCTGATCCCCGCGTGCCCAGCGGAATATTGTTCGGGCATGGACGATTTCGAGACCATCCCCGATGGGTTCAGCGACGACATCGACGACGAGGATCTCGACCCCGACGAGGACCCTGCCCTCGCGGAATTCGACGACCTCGACGATGACGACGGCGAGGACATCGGCGAGGACTACGACGGCTGAGCGCGGGGTCCGTCCGCCCCCTGCTGGAGCTGAACCAAGAGATCGGGGTGGCCGGATTCGAACCGGCGATTCCTCCCGCTCCCAGGGCGGGCGCTCTGACCAGACTGAGCTACACCCCGTTTCGAGGCGAGTCTAGCCACTCGCCACGGACCCGATCGATCCATGCCTGGAGTTCGGCGCGAGCGTAGGTGTCACCCGATTCGATGGCCAGGACCCCGTGGACGGAGCGCCAGCTTCTGCCGCGGAGTTGCCCGCTGTTCGACTTCCGCTGAAAGCGGATGGCGACCGGGTCGATCGCCAACTCGGCTCCCCAGAAGGCACGCAACTCGTCCAGGTCCTGGTCCGCGTGGTACTGGATCGAGTAACGAAGCGGGTTCCTACAGATTCACTGCATCCAGGGCTTGGCCAGCCTGAGGACCGCTGGGTCGGAGTTGCAGATCGAGACCTGGTTGCGACTTCGCTTGTAGCCCTCGGCGATGTAGAGGATCACGAAGTCGCGAAACCCGGGTATCGACGCGAACTCGTCGTACTTTCCGACACCCCGCTGGTATGCCGCTTCCCTCAGAGCTCTAAAACGTTCCCGGTTTGACTTGGCCGCCGCGATGTGAGCCGTGGCGGGCCAGGTCTTGTTCGGCTTCCTCGAGATTTCGAGGTCTCCCACCCAGTAAAAGATCGTCGTTCGTGGAATCGCCAGTCGTTCGCTGATCTCGTCGATCGTCAGCTTCTGGTTGATCCTTAGCTGCCGCGCCTTCTCGACGACGTAGTGTGGGTACGCCATGCGAACGCATGTTCGTCTACCGGGCACCACACGTGGCGCGCAGAGTGTCACTAGAGTGAAACAACGGTCGATCGGGGTAGAGGAGGAAGGCATGGACTTCAAGAAGCTGGCAGGACAGGCGAAGAGCGCAATCGACAAGCGCGGCGGCACCGAGAGCCTCAAGGAGGATCTCGGCGAGCTCAAGGACATCGCCAAGGGCAAGGGCAGCGTCTCCGACAAGGCCAAGGAGGCCGTCGCGGCGATCAAGGATCCGGGCGACGCCGCCGAATCGCCCCCCGAGTCGCCCTCGCCCGAGCCGAATCCCGCCGAGCATCCGATCCCGGACCCGGGAGCACCCGGCGCCGAGCATCACGGCAAGCGCCACGGGCACGGCCAGGGCCACCCCGGCCAGGGGCAGCCGTAGCCCCGAGGGCAGCTCGATCCGGTGCTCCCGCGAGATCGCGGCCAACTTGTCCGCCTGCTCGCTGGTCGCGGCCCCTGCGGCGTCGGCAGTTCCGGTGCCCTAGCCGGGCGGCTGACCGCCCGCACGAAGCGCTCGAAGGTCGACCGCGAACCGGGATGACAACCCCTCAGCGCCCATAATCAGACCCCTGCCCCGGTAGCTCAGCTGGATAGAGCAGCTGCCTTCTAAGCAGCAGGTCGGAGGTTCGAGTCCTCCCCGGGGTACTCATGGCTCTCCGCGCGGGACGGCACACCTTCACGTACGCCACCTACGACGCGTCCAGCGACGTCATCTACGCGTCCCTCGGCGGCCCGCCCCGCGGCACCCGCGAGCCGACGCCCGAGCATCACGTTTGGCGCTTCGACGAGGAGGGCCGCCTCGTCGGGATCACCTTCGTCAACCCCCGCCGCCAGCTCGAGGAGGAGGGCGCGGTCTACGTGACGCTCCCGAGCGGCGAACGCGAACGCGTCGCCGGCGCCGAGCGGCTGATTCGCTCCGGCAGGTGAGCCGCGAGCTCGACCTCGACTCGGAGCGCGCCCTGCGCGTCCTTGGCCGAGCCCGCTCGATCCCGGAGGGCTTCGTGGCAACCTACGGCGACCTCTGCCCCGAGGCGCCGCGCTTCGCCGGCGCCGTGCTCGCCGCCTGCGAGGACCCCTCGGTTCCATGGCAGCGGGTCGTCCGCGCCGGCGGCTCGCTCGCCAAGGGGAAGCGCCAGCGGCGCCTGCTCGAGGCCGAGGGCGTCCCGTTCCGCGGCGGCCGGGTCGACATGCACCTCGCCTGGTTCCTGGTTGACGCCGGCCTCGGGTCCGCCGGCCGCCGCGCGCCCTAATCTTTGCGGAGCCAGGAGTTCCGAGGCCTAAAGCGAATTCCGGGATCGGCCGATTGCAGACGAGAAGACAACTTCCAGGGAGGAAGGGACGTGGACATGAACTCCAAGCAGGGCAAGACTTCAACCTGCGGGCGTACGGCGTTCGTGAGGCTGGGCCTCCTCGCCGTCGCGATCGCGATGGCCGTCGCGGCCGTCGCCGTCGCCTCCGACCAGCGGCGGGCGACGAAGGTGCTGACCGGCGCGGCCAGGGACGGCAAGGGCAAGGCGCTCTACGACCTCACGGTCAAGGTGAAGAACTCGCACGAGATCCAGAAGATCATCGCGCTCAGGCACACGCGGTCGGCCGGCGCGAGCAAGCGCTGCCTGATGCCAGACAACTTCAGCTTCAAGACGCTCGACATCAAGTCGAACGGCAGCTTCAAGGGCCACACCAGCGGGTACATGTTCCACGCGAACATCGACGGCAAGTTCAAGTCGCCGAACAAGGCCACCGGGCACCTCGTCGCCTGCACGCCACGCCTGAAGTTCAGGGTCAAGAAGTAGCTACATTTGACAGCCCCGCGGTGGGCGTAGCTCAGTTGGTAGAGCTCCTGGTTGTGGTCCAGGCGGTCGGGGGTTCGAGTCCCCTCGCTCACCCCTAGGTTTCATGCGGTTACTGGGCTCCCGCGTGCCCCATGCGATCGGCCCGAGGCTCCAAGCGGGCTCCAAACTTGTGGTTGGGCAGCTCTTGGGCCGCCGCGTCCGGCTGATCCCGGAGAGGCGCCGTCGGAAAGAGTCGTGGCTCGGCTTGCGGCTATCCGCAACGGCCTGCAAAGCCAGCCCCGAAAACACTCGTTTACCGCTTTGACAAGGGGTGAATGGGTGGTTTCTCAGGGCTCTGGCACTCAGCGCTTTGGCCGCATTTTGCGGGAGATTTGACGGCGTTTGGGCAGTGGATTTGCCTCACTGCCCAAACGATTCAGTGGGCTCCGGCGTTCGCGCTGGCAAACGGACTCTCGATGACCACTCGTCCGCGGCGGGGGTACCGCTTTGCATGGAGCCTGTTGCACAAACCCCCTGCTGAGCGACCTTTTCGCGTCCGAGCCCTCTCCCAGCATGAGGGCATGAGCCAGAACTTCCTCGCCTGCGACCGCGATCAGCCGATGCTCCTGCCGCCCGACCTGCGCGACTGGCTGGCCCCCGATCACCTCGCCTGGTTCGTCCTCGACGCCGTTTCGGAGATAGACCTGGCGGCGTTCTTCGCCGACTACCGCCGAAGATGGCTGGGGACGCGCCGCCCACGACCCCGAGATGATGGTCGCCCTTCTCCTCTACTCCTACGCCGTCGGCGAGCGCTCATCGCGACAGATCGAGCGCCGCTGCCAAGAGGACGTCGCCTCCGGGTGATCGCCGCCAACCAGGCGCCCGACACTCGACGATCGCCCGCTTTCGCTCGCGCCACCAGGAGGCTCTCGCCGAGCTCTTCACCTCTGCCTCGCCCTCTGCGCGAAGGCCGGCCTCGTCTCGGTCGGCACGATCGCCCTCGACGGCACCCGGATCGCCGCCGACGCCGCCGATCGCCAGAACCGCACCTACGCCCAGCTCGCCCGCGAGATCCTCGAAGAGGCCGAGCGCAGTCGACGCCGAAGAGGACGCGCGCTTCGGCGAGCGCCGCGGCGACGAGCTCGAGGGCGACCGCCGAGCCCTCGGCGCGAGCGCCTTCGCGAGGCCAAGCGGCCCTCGACGAAGAGCACCAGGCAAAGCAGGACGAGATGGCCGCCTGGGAGCAGGCGAGCGCCGAATACACCGCTCGCACCGGCTACCGCAAGAAGGGCCGCCCCACGAAGCCACGGCCGCTCGCGCCCGCACCGACACGGCGAATCAACGTCACCGACCCCGACTCGCGCCCGGTCAAGACCGCCCGCGGCTTCATCCAGGGCTACACCGCCCAGGCCGCGGCAACGGCCGAGCAGGTGATCGTCGCCGCCGAAGTCATCACCGGCGCCAATGAGCGCCACCGCATCGAGCCGATGGCAAAGGTCGCCACCGCCGAGCTCGAAAAGGCGGGCATCGCCGAGCGCCCCAAGCTGGTCCTGGCCGACGCCGGCTACTGGAACACACCGCAGATCGAGGCGCTCCAAGCGCGCGGAACTCAGGTCCTCTGCCCGCCCGACGCCGACACCCGCAAGGCGCCGACGAAGATCAGATCCGGACCCGACTACGAGCGCATGCGAAGACGGCTCAAAGAGCCCGAGGCCGAGGCCTCCTACCGGCGAAGACAGCAGATGATCGAGCCGGTCTTTGCCCAGATCAAACAGAGACAGAGAGCCGGGAGGTTCTCGCGCCGCGGCTTAGCCGCATGCCGCGCCGAATGGCGTCTGACGGCGGCGACCCACAACCTCTTGAAGCTCTACACGGCCGGATTCAGCCTCCAGACGGCCTGATCTGGGCCTCCGAACGACCCGGCCCTCGGCCAGGGGCACTTAGGTCCCCGTCGTCATTGATTTGGGCGACCTTTTCGCAACAGCCTCCATGGAAAGCAGCAATAGCAGCGAAATCAACGCCCGGTTCCTTTAAGGTCGTTCTGATGAGGTTTCGCCTCGCTACTGCTCTGATCGTGGCTTGCGCTTTGACGCTGCTCGGCTGCGGCGACACGGGCACGACGACGGCCGCCACTACCAGCGGCGCGGGGCGCGTCGTGGTGCCCAACCTCCTTGGCGAATCTGCGACCGCGGCCCACCGCGACCTCGATCGCCGAGGGCTCCTCACGAGAGAGCTGAGGGCGCACAGCGGGCCAGAAGGCCCGCCTAGCCCGACCGGTCGCCCGATAGTGGTCCGGCAGAGTCCCGCCCACGGCACACGCCTCCCGGAGGGAGCGCGCGTGACGGTGTGGACCGGCCCGCACTACTCCGGGCGCGTCCCTAGCGGGAGTTCCAACTCAGTCCCAGTAGCGACGGGGATCGCCGCCAAGCTCAGACTACCGCTTTGGACGACGCATGAAAGTCAAGTCGACCTGGACCCGTCACCTCCTATTTGCGAGAGTTTCCGTGGGCGTCGGTGACGACGAGCTAAAGCGCAGACGTTGGGGCTTCGTTCTGCCGCGCTGCCTGCCCGCTTGACGGGCCATTAGATGCGCGCCCCGGTGTCGCGCCGGCGCCCTTTCTCTTCACCTGGGTCGCCTGCCAATCGGCAACCGTGCGCCGGTAGGCGGCCTCGGCTTGGGCGGCAGCTCCCGCTCGGCCTTGCGCATCGCAGCGCCGGCAACCCACTTGCCGGTCCGGATCCCTTGCGAGCCGGGGCGCCGGCGCGGATCTCGAGCAGGCGCAGCTTCTTGCGGGTCAGCGAGGGCTGGCCGAAGGCGTAGTCCTCGGAGCGGGTGAGCAGACACCAGAACAGGCAGGCGAGCTTTCGCGCCGCGGCGACGATCGCGACCTGGTGGCCGCGGCGGGCCCGGATGCGCTGATAGAAGGCGCGGATCGGACCGGGCTGGCGCGACCGTCGACCAGCTCGCCTCGACCAGCGCGTGGCGGGCCGGCGCCGAGCCCTGCTTTGAGATCCGCCCGTGGGTCGGCCGGGGCGGAGCCCGACTGGCGGACCTTCGGGTCGAGCCCGAGATAGGCGACCAGCTTGCGCGGGCTCTCGAAGCGCCCGACCTCGCCGATCGCCGCCATGAAGGTCGCGGCGACGATCACGTTGACGCCGGGGACGGTCATCAGCCGGCGGACCTCGGGCGCACTCGAGGGCCTCGGCGGCGATCAGCGCGCTCGACCGCCGCGATCTCGGAGTCGAGGAACTCGACCTGGCGAAGCGCCGAGTCGACCGACTCGCGCTCCTCCTGCGGCGAGCTCGAGCCCGGCGAGCCAGGCGCCGGCCCTTCTTGCCGAACAGGTCGGTGAACGGGGGGCGGCCGACGAGGCTGGCGCATGAGCGCCGCGTGGATCTCGTTCTTTGCCCGCGGAGCGAGCCGAGACCAGGTGGCTTCGGCGCTGAAGGCGGCGGCGCATCACCTGGGTTGCGGCGGTCGGGCGCCCAGACCGCGTCGAGCTCGCCCGCGGCGCAGCAGCCGCGCCAGGGTGCGGGCGTCGAGGCGGTCGGTCTTCGCCCGCGAGCAGGCGCAGCTTCTTGCGGGTCAGCGCGGGCTGGCCGAAGGCGTAGTCCTCGGAGCGGGTGAGCAGAACCCAGAACAGGCAGGCGAGCTTTCGCCCAGCGGCGACGATCGCGACCTGGTGGCCCCGTCGCGCCTTGATTCGCTGATAGAAGGCGCGCATCGGACCGGGTTGGCGCACCGTCGACCAGCTCGCCTCGACCAGCGCGTGGCGGGCGGAGCTCGAGCCCTGCTTTGAGATCCGCCCGTGGGTCGCCGGGGTGGAGCCTGACTGGCGGACCTTCGGGTCGAGCCCCAGATAGGCGACCAGCTTGCGCGGGCTCTCAAAGCGCCCGACCTCGCCGATCGCCGCCATGAAGGTCGCGGCGACGATCACGTTGACGCCGGGGACTGTCATCAGCCGGCGGACCTCGGGCCATTCGAGGGCCTCGGCAGCGATCAGCGCCTCGACCGCGGCGACCTCGGCGTCGAGGAACTCGACCTGGCGAAGCGCCGCATCAACCGATTCGCGCTCCTCGGCGGCGAGCTCAAGCCCGGCGAGCCAGGCGCGGCCCTTCTTGCCGAACAGGTCGGTTGCCGGCGGGCGGCCGACCAGCTGGCGCATGAGCGCCGCGTGGATCTCGTTCTTTGCCCGCGTTCGCGAGCCGACCAGGCGGCTTCGCCGCTGCAGGCGGCGGCGCATCACCTGGGTTCGGCGGTCGGGGGCCCAGACCGCGTCGAGCTCGCCCGCGGCGAGCAACCGGGCCAGGGTGCGGGCGTCGAGGCGGTCGGTCTTCGCCCGCGCGCTTGTGATCCCGGTGTCGTTCGGGGAGACGACGATCACCTCCGCGACGTGGGGCTCGAGGTGGCGCTTGATCTCCCAGGCGTTGCCGGTGACCTCCAGCGCGACCCGGTCGCGCTTGCCGAGGCTCTTCGCGAAGAGCTCGAGCTCAGCCGGCATCGTCGCGATCCGGCCCGCCGAGCGGACCTTGCCCGCCTCGGCGATCGCCACCTCGCAGAACTCGAGGTGGACGTCCAAGCCGATGTCTCTCACTGCTCCTCCTTGTCTCGTTGACGGTGGTGGAGGACGCGGTGGGCAAACGACATCGACGCATTCGCGCTCTCGGCGCAACCGGACAAGTCGCAGGGGCGGCCACTGAAAAGCCCGGGCTCGAAGCCCATCGTCCGATGAACCGGCCTGCCCATCTTGCGTTCTCCCGGAAGCCCCTGTCCCGGTCGCCCGACCGTAAGGTCAGGACCGGACGTCAGCTTCCGGGGTGATTTTCATCTCCCGAAAAGCGGCCTAGCGCTCGCATGGAATCCGAGGAGCTGCCCGCGGTCCTTGTCGGGTTGGCGGGGGCAGGGGTAATCTGAGTGAGGGGCTCAGCCATGGAACTCACCCGCCTAGCCATCTACCGAATCGCGGTGCTGGTGCTTGCGATCGCGTTGATAGTGGTATGGGCGACCGGCCTACCGCTCGGACTGCGGTTTGGCGTCGCGGCGCTACTGCTCGCGGCAGTCGCCGGGACCATCTATGAGCGCAAGAGAGGGAACGCCTTGCCCCCTCCAAAGGGATAGTCGCCGAGAGCTGGGCACCTGCGGCTTCCGCGCGAGCACCAGGTTCGTCCAGACGCTGAGTGAAAGCGAAGGGCACCCGGCTGGTCATGCTGGTGAGCAAGGAGCCCGCCCTCGAAGCTGCAATCTGTGGAGTAGTCGCTTCGGACGAAAGGCAAAATGCGCTTCGCAACCCCAGTACGGTCCGAGTGTGGGAGAAGCCACCGAGCCCGGGCCGCGAGCACAGGCGAGCGAGAAGGCTCGAAGACGAGCCGACGTAGAGTTGATCACGAGCTATCACGAGGCTCAGCTCGGAAAGCTCCTCGAGCACGTCGAGCGGGGCTTTGAGCGCTACCGAGCGGGCGAGATCAACGCCTTCGAGCTCGACGACCTGATCCACCACTACAAGCGAGCAGCGCGCGAGCTCTGGAAGTTCTGCGGCGACCTTCGTGGCTCCGCCGCACGCTCGACTGCGCGAGCGCTACGGCAGATGGCGGAGGCGGCCGAAGAGATCGACTGGTGGACCCGGGGGCAGCCTCCGAACAGATAGCCGGCGATGCGCTTGCGAAGAAGCTCCTCGAAACGACCCCAGGAGGAGCCATGTATTCACCGACGCCCGCAACTCGCCCGCCAGCCAACAAGGGACGGCGCTACCCAGCGGATCCACCGAGGGTCGAGGAGATCGTCGCCGTCATGCGCCGAGCCGGCAGTGGACCCCATGGTCTTCGCATGCGCGGACTCGTGGTCGTCTTGTGGCGAGCTGGTCTTCGCATCGCCGAAGCCTTGGATCTCGCTGAGTCTGACCTCGAGCCAGCATCGGGATCGATCCTCGTCCGTCGCGGCAAGGGTGGACGAAGGCGAACCGTTGGCATGGACGACTGGGGCTGGGAGCACCTGCGGCCTTGGCTCGACCTTCGTCGCGAGCTGCCGATCGGGCCACTCTTCTGCGTGATCAACAGCCCCGGGAAAAGGACGGCCCTGGGCGAGCTCAGCGGCCAGGACTCGGCTTCGCTAGCTCGGCGTCCAGGCGGGGGTTCGGCGACGCTTTGCTCCGCATCAGCTTCGCCACGCCCATGCGGTCGAGATGGCTCGCGAGGGCGTTCCCCTCAATGTGATCCAGCGCCAGCTCGGTCACGCGAACCTCGGAGTGACCTCGATCTACCTGCAGGGAATCGACCCTGCGGAGATCGTCGAGACCGTGCGCACACCGCGAGGTCCGGTGATACCAGCGGCGGCTCTTATTGGCAGGCGCTGGGAACGACTGCTCTTCGTCCTAAGCAGCTACCAGAGCCCGTCAACCTCCGATCGCCTGCCCGGCAACCGTGCAGCCGTCGAAGTTGCCGTATGTGGGGCCGACGTCGAAGGAGTAGGAGAAGCTCACCACCTGTCCTTCGGCGGTCGAGTAGGTGCCGTTGCCCGAACCGACGACCATGCCCCCGGTCAGGTCGCGGTTCGCCGTCGTACCGTTGCTCGACCAGCTGCTTGAGAACGGTGAGCCTCCGCTGACTCCGTGCACCTTGAGCTGGGTGTCGGTCGTGTCGCCGTTGGCGAGAACGATCGGCTGGGTGGTCCCGTTGCAGCCGGCCGAGATGCTGAGCCCATCGAGGTGAAGGATCACGGCGGTAGCGGTGTTCGCCGGACCCTTCATGAAGAACTTCTTCACCGTTTCGCCGCCGACCGTGGTCGCGTTGGTCGCGGTGTTCGCGGTGTTCGCGGTGTTCGCGGTGACCGCGTGGGCGACCGAGAGGTCCGAAGCCTTCTTTCTGATCTCCTTGTCGGCCTGCTTTCGCGCGATCCTCTTCACCTTGCCGCTGTTGAGCGAGGCGAGCGCGTAGCCGCCACCGCCCACCGCGATAACCAGGGCGATGGCCGAGATCACGAGTGCCGGCGAAGGCAGGCGTCTAATCCGCTTGAGCATGAGTCCCTCCTAGATGGCGTGATGGGACTCGGCCCTCCCTTCCGGGCGTCGTACCCCGTGAGCCGACCCTACCTCCGCGATGCTCGGGCCGTCAAGGGCGCTGCTTCTCCCGCGACGTCGCCCGCGCAGTGACGCCGCTCCTCGTCCAAAGCGGCAGCCTTTGGTCCTACGGGAGCGGTCTTGCCGCGTCGCACGCTCTTTAGGCTGCGCTGCCGTGCTGAGAAACCGATCTATCCCGAGCGCGAGCGCGATCCCCGTGCTGACCTATCCCGATGTGCGCGCGGCGGTCGATTGGCTGAGTGTGGCCTTCGGTTTCGTCGAGCGCCTCCAGATCGGCGAAGACCATCGTTCGCAGATGACCGTCGGGGAGAGCGGTGCGGTGATCGTTGCCGACGTCGGCAACAACCGCGTACCGCCACGTCCCGGCGAAGTCACGCACTCGGTGCTCGTACGCGTGTGCGACGCACGCGCGCACTGCGAGCGCGCGCGAGAGCACGAAGCGAAGATCCTCCAGGAACCCACCGACCACGTGTACGGCGAGCGCCAATACACCGCCGAAGACCCTTGGGCACATCTGTGGACCTTCTCGCAGACACTCGCGGACACCGACCCCGGCGAGTGGGGCGGCATCCTGCGCGATTGAGCTACTCCGCGAGGAGCGCGCGAGCCGGTGCTCCTTTCCATGCGGAGCGGCAGGGAATCGATGCGGTCGCACCGACCTGGAGCGACGTTTCATCGGGCGGCAGCGGGGTGCGAAGGCTCAAGGCTCCAATCGAGGCTCCAAACTGCGCGAATTTGCCCTGACCTGAGCTGACCTCACCTCAGCTCATCTCGCCTGGCAGCACCCCACTGAGCCGGATCCCACTTCTTGTGGTCCAGGCGGTCGGGGGTTCGAGTCCCTCGCTCACCCCTTATTCAAGCCATAAACGGGCCCTTCGGGCCCTTGCTCGAGATTGCCCGGGGCTCCAAAGTGTTGAGAGCGGGCCTCAGACACGCTCTCGAACCGTTTCGGGCCATTTAGGTCCGACGAGGGTTCGAATCCCTCCCCTTCGCTAGTAGAGCCAGATCCGTCTGATTTGCTCGGGTTTTCGATTCGGCCGCTCCGGAGGGCCGGCTGATCGCAAACTCCGCTGGAGACCGCTCAAGACCGCTGGAGTCGGGCGGCGCCGATCGCATGAGCGCGTAGCGAGCCAGCTGTACGTCCGAGTTGCCTCGGCCCAATGGCATACCGGACGAGCGAATTCTTCACTCGTGGAGCATTGAGCCATCCCAGGCGCCGGTCATAGACTGCGGCGATCTTTTTCCGCCTGTCCACGATCGAGCTCGCGCTGGTCCTCGCCGCCGTGATCTTCGGGGCCACTGCCCTCGGCGTCTTCATCGGCCACCGAGTGCGCCACCTCTCCGAGAGCCTGAGCGAATCCTTCGGGGTTATGCAGGGGGCGATGCTCGGCGTGGTCGGCCTGCTGCTCGCCTTCGGCCTCTCCCTGGCGCTTTCGCGCTACGAGGACCGGCGGGCAGCGATCGTCACGGAGGCGAACGCGATCGGGACGACCTTCCTCCGCGCCCAGACCCTGCCCGAGCCGGTTCGCTCCCGTTCCCTAGACCTCCTGACCCGGTACACCGAGAGCACGGTCCATCTCTCGGACTACGTGCCCGGTAGCTCCGAGGAGAAGGTCGCGGCGAGCCGGGAGGACCTGCTGCAGCGCCGCCTCTGGAAGCTCGCCGGCCAGGCACTTGACGCACAGCCGCTCGCCAGTGCTCCACGGCTCTACGTCGAGACGCTGAACGACATGATCGACGCCCAGACGGTGCGCATCGCCGCTCTCAACAATCAGGTGCCGGCGGCCGTGATCTATCTCGAGGTGCTCGGGGCGGCGATTGCCCTGGGCTTGCTTGCGGCGTACGTCTACCTTGTCGGACGCGGCGTGGCGGCGGTGCTGCTGGCCGCGATCCTGGTCACGTGCCTGCTCTTCGTGACGAGCGACCTCGACCGCCCCACGCGGGGACTGATCACTGTCCCAGACACGGTGCTGAAGAGTCAGCTCCAGTCGGAGCGCCCGCCCCCTGCAGCGGCAGGTCCGGTCCGCCCTCCACCGTGAGGCGTGCGGACCCGGCTGAGCTCAGCCCTTCCGTAGAGGACTCTTATGACGCCAGGCAGCGACCCCTGCATCCCGGGGAGATACTAGGATCGCGCCTGCTAGTTCACCCGACAGGGAGGGAGAGGTAGCTACAGATGCGCAGAGGAGAGGTAGCTACAGATGCGCAGAGTATTCCTATCGGTCCTCCTGGTCGCGATCGCCATCGCAGCCGTCGCAGCAACGGCGAGCGCCAGGAACGCCAAGACGACTACGACCAAGATCAAGGTGTCGAGATCCAGAAGTCGAGCCGCCAGACGCGGCGAAGCTTCATCACGCGCGGAGCTCTGGTGCTGTCCGGGCGACAACAGGCTCCCGATCATCGGCGGCAGCGGTGAATTCAACGGCGCCGCCGGCAAGCTGAAGACGCACAACCTCGGCAAGAGAAAGACTCTCTTGACGTTCATCTTCGTTCAGTAGCGCCCTCCGAAATGGCGATGTGAACCGAGGCCGGGTGGCTTTCCCGCCCGGCCTCGATCGCATCGCCGCCCTGGTCTGAGGATCCGCAGCCCGCAAGGGATTTTTGAGCATGGCGGCCGGTTTCGAACCAGCGACCTCTCGTGTGTGCAGCGAGAGGTCTCAGTGGCCCTCAACCACATGCTCCGAACACGGTTGCCGAGGCTCCAATGGGGGCTCCAAACTCAGCGAATGTGCCCTGAACTGAGCTGGCCTCGTATGACCTCAGCCTGCCTAGGAGCACCTAGCTGACCCGGATCCCTCGTCTTGTGGTCCAGGCGGTCGGGGGTTCGAGTCCCCTCGCTCACCCCTCCGAAAGCCCCGCTCCGGCTGGGTTTTCCCTTCTCAGGGGCGGCGAGGCCGGGACGCGCAAGTACCAATCGAGTACCAATTCCGTCCGAATCACGGCGCCCAGGGCTCGCCAGAAGGCGGGCATCCCCCGCCTTCTGGCGGACAAGAGCCCGTCTCTCGGCAGGCAACAACGCACCCGCGCGCTCGCTACACCCAAAATCGGGGTGCGGGATGAGCGGCCCTGTCCAACTCGTGCGCTGAAGGGGCGTCCAAGGCGACCGGCGGTCACATATAGCTCAGCTTGGGTCGCTCAGGAGTGGGGCGAATTCCACGATGACCAGACTTCCCGCCACACCTCGACTCAAGGCTACCGCCACAGTCGTCTCCGGTGGCGGAGAATCGTCAGTTCCGGCCTTCTCACGTCCTGACGGGAGAGCCAGCAAAGACTTAGTCGCTCATTTCGCGGATCCGAGGTTGCCGAGTCCGGTCCAGAGCAGGTCCATTGCCACGGCGGCGAGCGTGTCGGCCTCGAGGCGTGGGTGGTCCCACCACCAGACGGCGAGCCCATTGAGTGCGGACTTCCCAGCCTGGGCGATGAGCTCGTCGGCTTCCCGGCGCCGGATCTTGGTATTCACCTGGAGCCCCCGGACCCTCGCGACGATCACCTGAGCGAGCCGTTTCGTCGCCTGCTCCTGAATCTGGCGCTGCGCTTCAGCGATGTCGGGATCGGGCGCGGGGTCAAGGAAGAGGATTCGCCACGCCGCGGGGTGCTCCTGGACGAAATGGAAGAAGGCGCGAACGTTCTGTCGCAGCAGCCCCTCGACCGTCTGGTCACCGTCTTCCCGAGTGGTCGCGGCGAGCAGGGCCATACCGCTCGACTCCAACAGCTCGATGTAGAGCTCCTTCTTCGAACTGAAGTGGCGGTAGATGACCGGCGCGGAGATCCCTGCTGCTTCAGCGATCTGGTCGATCGAGGCCCCAAGATAACCGCGCTCGGCAAACGCCTCGGCGGCGGCCTCGAGGATCATGCTGCGGCGTTCGGCCGGCTTCAGCCGTCGTTTGGTTGTTAAGGTCATAAGTTAACGATCACTAAGTTAGTGGACCAGGAGGTCGGAATGAAGGTTTTCGTCGCAGGGGCAACAGGGGCGGTCGGCAGGAAGCTGGTTCCGGCGTTGGTCAAGCAGGGGCACGAGGTCGTCGGGATGACGCGTTCGCCAGAGAAGGAGGACGTCGTGCGGGAAATGGGGGCCGAGCCCGCGATCGCCAACGGGCTCGACGCCACGGCGGTACGCCTGGCCATCGAGGGTGCGGAACCGGAGGCGATCATCCACCAGATGACCGCGCTCGCCAACGCGAAGAGCCTGCGCCGCTTCGACAAGGACTTCGCCGGCGCCAACGAGTTGCGGACAACCGGTCTGGACAACCTGCTGGAGGCGGCCCGCGCCGTCGGGACGAAGCGATTCATCGCCCAGAGCTACGGCAACTGGAACTACGAGCGCAGCGGCAGCGAGTTGAAGACCGAGGAGGATCCGCTCGACCCGAACCCACCCGCCAATCAAACGAAGACCCTGGAGGCGATCCGCTATCTGGAGGACGCTGTGACGGGAGCCGAAGATCTTGAAGGCATCGCCATGCGGTACGGCAACTTCTACGGGCCCGGTACCGGGTTCGCCACTGACGGGGATCTGGTCGAAATGGTCCGCAAGCGCAAGCTGCCCGTGGTTGGCGACGGAGCGGGCGTTTGGTCGTTCGCGCACGTTCACGACGTCGCCGCGATCACGGCTGCGGCGCTCAAGCGAGGCAAGCGCGGGATCTACAACGCTTGCGACGACGCGCCGTCGCCGGTGGCCGAGTGGCTGCCGGGGCTGGCCGAGGCCGTTGGGGCCAGGCAGCCGCGCCACGTCCCGACCTGGGTCGCGAGGCTGGCGACCGGTGAGGTCGGCGTCTCGATGATGACTCGGATCCGCGGCGCCTCGAACGCGAAAGCAAAGCGCGAGCTCGACTGGGCGCCGATCTACCCGAGCTGGCGCGAGGGATTCCGGAGCGGCCTGTAGCTCGGGACCGGATCCATCACTTGGTGGCTCGACCGCAAGTGATTGCGTGTGGGACGAGGACGGCCCCCTCCGTCTTGGTCGCCCCGGTGCAAGGCGGCATCGAAGCCAGTTTCCGACGTCCACCGCGCCGAACCGCTTGCGGTTGCGATCTCAACCGATCGCTGCACCACCCCTGACGTCTCGCATCCTTTCACCTGGGTCGAACGCTGAGGAGCGAAGGCCGAAGGCCGAAGCGGATCAGCGCTCGACGGCGGCGCCGTCAAGGCCGTCGATGAGCTCGGCGAGCTTCTGCGCGGGAGTTGCGAAAGCCGAGCGTCTTTCGCGGCCGGCGGTTGAGCTTGGCGGCGACCTCGTCGAGCTGGGACTGGGTGACTCCCGCGAGGCTGGTGCGCCGCGGGAAGTATTGGCGCAGCAGGCCGTTGGTGTTCTCGTTGGTGCCCCGCTGCCAGGGGCTCTGGGGGTCGCAGAAGTAGACGTCGACTCCGGTCTTGACCGTGAAGCGGCGGTGCTCGGCCATCTCGTGGCCCTGATCCCAGGTCAGCGTTCGCCATAGCTGGGCGGGCAGGGTGGTGATGCTCTGCGCCAGGGCGTCGGCGACCCGAGTCGCCTCGGCGCCATCGGGTAGGGCGATGAGCTGCAGGTAGCGGGTCGAGCGCTCGACCAGGGTGGCGATCGCGGCCGGCGCTTTGGCGGTTTCCCATCAGAAGATCACCCTCCCAGTGGCCGGGGACGGCGCGGTCGGCGGCCTCCGGCGGGCGCTCGGAGATCATCACCTTGTCGGTGAGCTTGCCCTGGCCCTGGCGCTTTGAGGACTGCGATCTGGCGTAGCGGCGGCTGCGGCCCCGTCGCAGGTGGCGGGTGAGCTCGCGCCGCAGCTCTCCTCGCGCCTGGACGTAGAGGGCGCGGTAGATCGTCTCGTGGGAGACGTGCATCGCCTCATTGTCGGGGTAGGCGAAGCGAAGCCAGCCGGCGATCTGCTCGGGGGAGTGGTCATCAGCGAGGCGCTCTTCGACGAGGGCCCGAAGCTCGCGGCAGTGCTCGAGCTTCGTCGGCCGTGGGCGTCGGGCTCGCCGCCAGGCTTCGCGGTCGGCTTTGTGGGCGCGGTAGTGGCTTCGCCCGCCGCCGCGGTTGATCTCGCGGGCGATCGTCGTGTGGGAGCGCTCGAGGGTCCGGGCGATCTGCCGGGCCGAGTGGCCGCGGGCGATCCCGCGTGAGATCTCCTCGCGCTCGGCAAAGCTCAGGCAGCGATCAGGACGCCGGCGAGGCCTGGGGCGGATGCCTCCCAGTCGCCGCAGATAGAGACTCACGCTTTGGCCTGCGACCCCGAGTCGACGACCGATCTCTCGCTCGCTTAATCCCTGGGCTCGCAGCTCCCAGATCCGTTCCTTCGCTGCCTCGCTTAGGGCGTGGCCCTGCGGCATCGCCGCACCTCCTTCGTTGGTCAGCCGATGGCTGACTCTTCCGGGTGGTGCGGCGGTGCTTTGAATCCGCCATGGAAAGCGGTAGGCCCTCTTGGACGAAAACAGCTAGGCCGTCCGTGCAGGGGCCAACTGCGTCAGTTCACGAGCATGCGTGCTCAGGGCCGGCGAAGAGCGCGTTGCCGGATAGCGTTGCGTCTGTGAACGTTCGCGGTGCAGGGCTGGCGCTAGCCGTGGCAATGTCGGGTTAGCATTTCTGCAGGGCGTGGAAACCCTCGATTGCGATGACCGAAGCTGACCTTCAGCACCACGGGCCCGAGCATGGCGCGATCCTCACGGCGATCTCCGACGGACTGGTCGCCCTGCTCAAGGAGTACTACGGGATCGGCCCGAGCCAGACCAAGACCTACTACCACGACGATCTGGTGGTCTGCGTCCTGCGCGGCGGTTTCACGCGGGTTGAGCGCACGCTGCTGGACGGCGGTCGTGGCCGCGATGTCATCGAGCAGCGCATGGCCTTTCAAGAGGTCATGCAACAGCGCTTCGAGGCGGTCGTCCAGCACGCGACCGGCCGCGCTGTCATCGGGTTCATGAGCGGGAACCAGCAGGAGCCCGACATGATCTGCGAGGTGTTCGTCCTCAGCCCGACGGATCTGGTTAACGAGGACGAGCTGCCGGAGTAGACTGGAACCTGGAGGGCATTTGCCCCGGGGTTCGGTTCGCACGACGGGCCGGGCAGCGCCGCTTGACTTCCTGATCATCGGCAACGATCTCAGGAGTCTGCGTGCCCCAGGTGCTCGCCCCCTCTCAGCGGATTCAACGGCCGCGGCCTGAACCGCGCGCTGCGGACACCGTCCCGATCGACAACGAGACGTCCGAGCGGGTGGTCCGAACGATGGTCGTCGGCATCCCGGCCGTTGCGCTCGTCCTCGGCGCACGGCTCGCGTGGGGGGGAGTGCTCCACTGGCAGGACCTGCTCGTGCTTGCGATCACCTACACCCTCACAGGGTTCGGCATCACCGTTGGCTATCACCGCCTCTTCACCCATCGCAGCTTCAAGACCACGCGCGTGGCGCGAGCGACTCTGGCGGTTCTCGGCTCGATGGCGGTCGAGGGGTCAGTGATCGAGTGGGTCGCCACCCACCGCAAGCACCACCGTTTCTCAGACCTCCCCGGAGACCCGCACAGCCCCCACGTCAACCGTGCCCCCGGTTGGCGTGGGGCACTGTGCGGCCTGGCGCATGCTCACGTCGGCTGGATGTTCCGGGGGCCTGGGCGATCAGCGCGCTCGAGCGCTGCCACCTGGCCTGGGACGTGATCCGGATCAGTCCCGACCGCCAACAGGCGAAGCGCGGACTCGTTGCGGAGGGAGTGCAGCCGGGGCGGCAGCCCGATCCACCGAGCGTCTCGCGCTAGTCGACGGGGTCGGCGCGGGCCTCCGCGGCCGCCTGTTTCCGCGCAGCCTTCTTGGCCTGCTTCTCGTGCCGACGCTCGACGAGCCTGCGTTCACGGTTGAGCTTCGCCATCGTGGTCTTTCGTTTGCTGCCTGAGGCCATGCCGCTTCCTCCTAGATCAGTGTCGCGAGAATGATGTGGATGTCCCTCCGGGCCAAGACAGGGCCTCAGATCGCCCGCAGCGACACGACGTGTGCGGGGTTGATGCCCACCGGTTCGCCGGACGCGAGGTCCTTGAACCAGGCCAGCCGCGACTGACCGGACCTGGCCGCGTCCGACAGTTTTTTTTCCGCCTCGTCGACACCCACTTCGAGCCTGAACCTGTCGCCGTTGACGACGTGGATCTCCGCGCTGGCCACGGGCCCCTAATCGTCCTGGTCAAGCTGGCCGCTCGCGCGAAGCGCGGCGCGAACGGGAGCCACGGTGCGGGTTGGGCACTTGGCACGCTTGGCGATCACCTGATCGGGGGCCGAGGGTTCACGTTGAAGCTCGAACTCGGTGAGCGCCCACCGACGGCGTCTGGAGGCGTCGGTGGCGTTGGCCGGCGATGCGGCCTCGAGCACTTCCAACCGACGGCAGCCGAGGCAGCGCCACGTCCCGTCGGTGCACGCCCAGCCGATCGGCACGGTCGGGTCCACGCCCCGCGCGAAGCTCGTTTTCACTCCGCACCGCGAGCAGGCCCACGTCTCGTGCATTCCTCTCGCCGAGTTCCTTCCTAGGCCGATCCGTGTGCCGCGGCTTTCGCCCGTTCCATGCGTATCTGCGCCAGTTTCGACGCTCGCTCGAGCTGGCCGAGGCGCGCTGGGCTGGTCGGGACTGAGCCGTAGCTGCGGGCGTTATAGAGCTGAAAGCGCTCGCGGGCATACCGCGCCTGGACCTCGAGCTCCCGGAGGGCGAGGGCCTTTCCGGATGTCGGCGCTCCGGCGCTCATCGAGCTGCACCGCGGCTCTTGCGCCTGGCGGAGAATGGCGGCAGGTCCTGCCCCAATCGCCTGTGCCCGAGGGACCTGTGCCCGAGGGAGGGCGCCCCTCGCCTGCGCGAGGACTCCAGGGTGGAGACCTCGGTGGCGACGTCTTTTTTGGCGACGTCCGTTTCTGTGGCGACGCCCGTTTCACGGGCCGGGGGAATCGACGCTGCCGGCGGCAGCACCACCGCCGGTGGGAGCACCGGGGACGGCGGCATCGAGGTGCGCGGGGGAGGGATCCGGGTTGGACCGAGGGGGTCGGCCATGGTTGGGCTCCTTGGAACCCCTCGCGCGTTGCGGAAGGCGTCCCTCAATGGTAAGCCCGTGTCACTGGGGATCTGCTCCCGCATGCTCCAAAGGCAGGGTTATAACGAGACACTATACCATTGATTCATGAAACCCGGTTCTATAGATAGCGCGCAGCCTCCCGCGGAGCCGGTCCCCCGCTGGGATCTCCTGACGAACCACGCCCATGTCCTCATCTGTGTCGCCGGCGACCCGGGCATCCGCCTGCGAGATATTGCAGCCGCGGTCGGCATCACAGAGCGGGCGGCCCACCGGATCGTCTCCGAGCTCGTCGAGGGCGGCTACGTGCTGCGCGAGCGAGAGGGTCGCCGGAACCACTACAAGATCGTGCCCGAGCGCCCCCTCCGTCATCCCCTCGTGGAGGCGCGAGAGGTGGGCGATCTGCTCGAAGTCCTGCTTGGCCGGGCGCTCGCGCTCTGACGACTTCGCGCAGGCTCCGCTCCTGGCGCCGTGCGCGGGAGCGAACCGGCGCGTGGCCCCCGAACCAGCTCTAGGCTTTGTGGCAGGGATAGGTAGGTATCCCCGCCCCGGCGCGCGCGCGGGGCGGTCGTCAACTCCACGGGGGTCTCGCAAGTGTTCGGCAGGTCCGGTTTCGCTCTTCTTCTGGCGGCCTCGACCGCTCTCCTGACTCCGGCGTTCGCGTCGGGCTCCGGCGTCGCGTATCCGGATGCCGACTGGACCGAGGCCTTCATCAACTCGCCGTCGAGCGCGGGTGACGCGACCCTCCACGCCGACGTCCTGCGGCCCAAGGGCGACACGAACGCCGACAAGACGCCGGTGATCCTCTCGATCGGCCCCTACTTCAACCACTCGGGGCAAACCGGGCCGGCCGGGCCCGCCGAGGGCACGAGCTACGACCCGGTGGGGCCGAACGCCGGCCCCTCGGAGCGCTTCCAGGACTTCGTCGAGGGCTCCGGGCTGCTCAAGAAGGGCTACTCGTTCGTGATGGTGGACCTGCGCGGCTTCGGCGGCTCCAACGGCTGCCTCGACTGGTCGGGCCCGGGCGAGCAGGCCGACGTCGTCAACGCCGTCAAGTGGGCGGCCAGCCGGCCGTGGTCGACAGGCCGCGTCGGCATGTACGGCAAGTCCTACGACGCGCTGACCGGGCTGGTCGGGGTGGATCACCATCCGCAGGGCCTCGACGCGGTCGTCTCCCAGGAGCCGGTCTACGACGACTACCGCTACCTGTACGGCAACGGCATCCGCCGCGAGAACTCGCTCGCGACCCCCGCCCTCTACGACGGGATCGCCGCCACTCCGGGGCCGCTCGCGGACCCTCGCGACGCGCTGAACTACAACCCGCAGAGCGTCAACAACCCGGCCTGCCTGGCGCAGAACTTCCTGGCGCAGGCGGCGAACGACCGCCACCACTCCGCCTTCTGGAAGCAGCGGAATCTGATCCCGGGCGCCAAGGGCTCGAACGTCCCGCTGTTCCTCACCCAGGGCCTCACCGAGAACAACACGGTCGCCGACGGCATGCCGCAGTACCTCGCGAACCACACCGGCTACGAGCGCGCCTGGCTCGGCCCGTGGGAGCACGTGCGCGGTAACGAGAAGTGCGTCTCCGGCGACGCCTCCACCGGCTGCTCCGATTCGAAGGTGGGACGCCTGAAGGACGGTCGCAAGGGCTGGTTCGCCGAGGTCATGCGCTTCTACGGCCGCTTCCTCAAGGGCAAGCAGCCCAAGGTGAACGACCCGCCGTTCGCGGTTCAGACCAACGACGGCGTCTGGCGCGCCGAGAAGCAGTGGCCGCCCGCCGACGCGCACGCGTACACGACGAAGCTCCAAGGCGGGTCCTACATGGACACCGCCACCTCGAACGCGACCGGCTTCGACTCCACCACGGGCGACCCGGCCGATCCCACGGTTCAGTCCGGCGTGTGGACCGTGTCCAAGCCGCTGCCCTACGGCGTCCATCTCGCGGGCAAGGCGAAGGCACTGGTCAAGGTCACGACCTCGCTGCCCAACGCCAACCTCGTCGTCGACCTCTACGACCTCGACGCCGACGGGACCGGTCCGTTGGTCACCCGGCAGGGCTACCTGGTCAGGAAGCCGGGCACCGCGACGATCCCGCTCCGGCTCTGGGGAGCCGACTGGAAGTTCAAGCCCGGTGACCACATCGCGGTGCGCGTCACCGACAACAACCAGGACTGGTGGATCGCCGCGGTTCCGAGCGCCCAGCCGGTGACCGTCAAGGGCGGGTCGATCAGGCTGCCGTTCCTGCGGCACCGCAGGACGCAGACCATCCAGGGCAAGCCGGGCGTCCAGCTGAAGCCCTACCTGAAGACCCACGTCGCGACGGCGCCGGCCAGCGCGCTTACGGGGGCCACGCAGTTCACCCTTCCGCCTCGGATGATCGCCGCCGAGCGCGGGTCGCCCTTCACCGGTGGCTACACGGAGCCGGTTGGCGGATAGAAGGCATAGGCTTACCGCCTCGGGTCCTCGACCACTGGGGCGGAATGGAATCCGAAGCGCCAACGAATCCAAACTGGATCGGCGACTCGCCGGTCGTCGCTTCGGCGTACGCACTGGCTGAGCGGGCTCATCGCGGCCAGCGGCGCCCGAGCGACGGGCGCCCGTTCCTGGACCACGTCACGGAGGTCGCGACCGTGCTCCACGACGCGAACATGAGCGACGAGCTCGTCGCCGTCGGGCTACTCCACGACTCGGTGGAGCGCGGCACGCTCGGCTCGGCCGAGCTGCGAGACGAGATGGGGGAGGAGATCGCGGATCTCGTGCTGGTGCTCACCGAGGACTCGGCAATCGAGTCCTTCGCCGAGCGCAAGGAGGGGCTGCGAAGGCAGGTCAGCGAGGCCGGTGAGCCGGCCGTGACCGCCTTCGCCGCCGACAAGCTCTCCGACATCGCCAGCCTGCGCCGCGGGATCGAGCGGTTCGGCCCGGCAATCGACGGTCGTCTCGACGCGACCGTCGGCAGCATGATCGGCCACTACCGGGAGTCCGTCGAGCTCGTCGAAGCCACGAGCCCTGACTCGGCGCTGCTTCCCGAGCTGCACGATCAGCTCGACCACCTCAGGGTGGAGTCGGATCGCGTTGCGGCCGGGTCAGACAAGTCCGCCAAGCGGCGCCGCAGGGTCGGCGTGGCCGCGGAGTTGCCGCAGGGTTGAGGCGCATCGCTGCCCCGCTTCGAGAGCGGGGCAGCGCGCGCCTGCGAGCGTTCAGATGACGAAGCTGAAGCGCTACTTCATCCGCGGATCTACGTAGAAGTTGTAGATCTGGTACTCGCTCGACTTGTCCGGCGTGAACGTGAACTGAACAAGCTGCCAGCCGGGCTGACTGCTCGGCTTGACGCTGAACTTGTTCGAGGTCGTCCAGGCGGTCTTGTCCCCCTGAATGTGCCCCGCGTTCTGCGGCTTGACCGCCGACTTGGTGCCCTCATAGGACACCGTGACGCGCAGGCCGCCCTTGCCGGTGACGTTGCGCAGCATCGTGCGCGCCGTCTTGAACCCACTGTCCACGCACATCGCCGGGCTTGTCGCCGAAGACCCATACGGGAGGTCGAGGATCGAGCCGCTCCCGCTGTTTGCGAGATTGGCCGACTCGACCTGCGCCCCACCGGTCAGGGTCCAGCCGGCACCGTTGAAGGCGCCGACCGACTGGCCGGGGGCAAGCGTGTACCAGTTCCGGTCACCAACCGCCAGAAACGGCTGCGTGAAGTGGGGCCTGGTGCACTTGGTGGTGTCGATGTAGGCCGGCCGCTTGTTTGCCATCGCGGTGCCGGCGGACATGGCGCCGAGCACCACGACGATGCCGCACACTGCGGTCGCCTTGGCTCGGTTGCTGAAAAGGAACTGCGTCATCTGTACGCACCTTTCGGGTGGTACTAGCAGCCGAGCTATCTCGAGTGAACGAGACCTCTGGCTCAAGCCGGGCAAGCTCGACCCCGACGAGTGGAAGCTCATCGAGACCCACACGATCGAGGGTCAGAAGATGCTGAACCGCGTGGGCGGCTTCATGAAGAACGTCGGCCTGATCGTCCGCTCGCACCACGAGCGCTGGGACGGAAACGGCTACCCGGACGGCCTCGTCGGCGAGGATATCCCGCTCGAGGCCAGGATCATCACCTGCTGCGACTCCTGGAACGCCATGCGCACCGACCGCGCCTATCGCAAGGCCCTCTCCCACGAGGTCGCCCGCGCCGAGCTGGAGGGGAACGCGGGCAGCCAGTTCGACCCCACGATCGGGGCGGCCTTCCTGCGCGTCATCGACGCGAACCCCGAGCTCGACGGCTCGGGCGCGGCGACGCCCGCATCCGCGGAACGCGCCCCTTCAGCTCGGCGATGAGCCTCCGGCGCTACGGCGCCGGGACGATGCGCATGTACGGCTTGGGAGTCGCCCAGCCATCCGGCCAGCGCTCCTTCGCCTGCTCGTCGGAGACGGAGCCGCCGATGATCACGTCCTCGCCGGGCTGCCACTGAGCCGGCGTGGCGAGACCCTGCTCGGCGGTGAGCTGCAGCGAGTCGAGCACGCGAAGCACCTCGTCGAAGTTGCGGCCGGTCGTCATCGGGTAGACCAGGACCAGCTTGATCTTCTTGTCCGGGCCGATCACGAAGACGTTGCGAAGCGTCGCGTTCTGAGCCGGCGTGCGCTCCGTCGGATCGCCCTCGGTATCCGGCGGAAGCATCCCGTAGAGCTTCGAGACGTTGTAGTCGGTGTCGGCGATGATCGGGAAGTTGGGCGCCGCGCCCTGCGTCTCCTCGATGTCCTTCGCCCACTCCTCGGCGTTATCGACGGGGTCGACCGAGAGGCCGATGATCTTCGCGCCGCGTCTGTCGAAGTCGGGCTTGATCTGCGCCATGTAGCCGAGCTCGGTGGTGCACACCGGGGTGAAGGCGCGGGGGTGCGAGAAGAGCACGGCCCAGCTGTCGCCGATCCAGTCGTGGAAGCTGAGCGGGCCCTCGGTGCTCTCGGCCTGGAAGTCGGGGGCGTCGTCGCCAATCGTGAGTGCCATCGGGTCTCCTTCGCCTAAATGCGGAAATTCGGATCGCATTTCATGTTAACCCCCGTGGGACGTCGGCTGTGCGGTGTCGATGGGAGGCATCCCCGTTCGTCGCGCTCACGACACAATCCAGACAGGAGGCATCAAATGCAGTATCTGCTCCAGATCTACCCGGGTGACGCGACGGGGGAGTTCGACCGTCTCTCCGAGGACGAACAGAGGGCCATCATGGGCGAGTACTTCGCCCTCTCGGAGCTGCCCGGCATGATCGGCGGCCACCAGCTCCAGCCGGCCGAGACCGCCACGACCGTGTGCGTCGAGAACGCGCAGACGGTCACGACCGACGGCCCGTTCGCGACCACAAAGGAGGTTCTCGGCGGCTACTACCTGCTCGAGGCCGATGACCTCGACGGCGCGCTCGAGGTGGCCGCGCGGATCCCCGCCGCGCGCCTTGGCGGCGCGGTCGAGGTGCGACCGGTGGTGGAGCGCTGACCGATCTCGACCGTGTCTTTCGCGACGAGTGGGGACGCGTCCTCGCCAACCTGATCGGCTTCCTCGGCGACTTCGACCTCGCCGAGGAGGTCGCTCAGGAGGCGTTCATGGTCGCTGCGGAGCGCTGGCCTCGCGACGGCTACCCGGACAACCCGGGCGCCTGGCTGACGACGACGGCGCGAAATCGCGCGATCGACAGGATCAGGCGCGAGAAGACGCTTGTCGAGAAGACGAAGCTGCTCGAGGTTCCGGAGGCGGTCGTGGACGAGATGGACGAGCGCGAGTTCCCGGACGAGCGCCTCGAGCTGCTCTTCACCTGCTGCCACCCGGCGCTGGCGCTCGACGCTCAGGTGGCGCTCACGCTCCGGACGCTCGGCGGGCTGACGACAGAGGAGATCGCACGGGCCTTCCTGGTCCCGGCGCCCACGATGGCGCAGCGGCTCGTCCGCGCCAAGCGCAAGATCAAGGCGGCCGGCATCCCGTTCCGGGTCCCGGCGGATCACCTGCTGCCGGACCGCCTCGCCGCGGTCCTCGCCGTCGTCTACCTGATCTTCAACGAGGGCTTCACGGCGCGGGGCGAGCTCTCGGCCGAGGCGATCCGGCTCGGCCGTGCGCTCGCGGTCCTGATGCCGGACGAGCCCGAGGTCCATGGCCTCCTCGCGCTGATGCTCGTCAGCGAGTCCAGGCGGTCAGCGAGGCTCCGCGACGGCCAGCTGATCCTGCTCGCCGACCAGGATCGAGGTCTCTGGGACCGGGCCGCGATCGCAGCCGGGCGTGAGGCGCTCGACCGGTCCATCGCGCTCGGGGGCCGTGGGCCGTACGTCGTGCAGGCGGCGATTGCCTCGCTGCACCTCGAGGACCGGCCGGACTGGGGGGAGATCGCGGCGCTCTACGGCCAGCTGGCCGCAATCACCGGCTCTCCGGTGGTGGAGCTCAACAGGGCGGTCGCGGTTGCCGAGGTGGACGGGGCGGAGGAGGCGCTGCGGCTCGTCGACGCCCTCGACCTCGACGCATACCGCTATCTGCACTCCACGCGGGCCGAGCTCCTCCGGCGGCTCGGCCGGGAGGACGAGGCTCGCGCGGCCTACGAGCGCGCGCTGGCCCTGGCGGGGTCGGACCCCGAGCGCCGCTTCCTGGAGCTGAAGCTGGACGAGCTCAGCCGCCGATGATCGACGTGCCCTTGGCGCAGATCACGCCGTACTTGAGGCCCTTGATGGTCTTGCCGGTGTCGTTGTCGCGGTAGAAGGCCCACTTGCGGAGGCCGGCCGGCGAGTCGCCCATCGAGATCACCGCGGTCGACGTCAGGTTGCCGGGATGGAAGTAGTAGCCGTTGAGCACGTTGCAGTGCTTCGGCACCGGGCCCACCACCAGGCCCGTGCGGCCGTTCTTGACGTTCTTCTTCTTGGTCTCGAAGTAGGCGAGCTGCACCTTCTGCGACTTGCTCTTTGCCGTCGCCCCTGCGCCCGCGGTGCTCGGCACCGCCACGGGATGGACTCCCGCGGTGGCCACCGTCGTCGCCTTCGCGCTGGACTGGCCGGGACCCGCGGACTGGCCCTCGCCATGCCCGAGAACGCTGGCCACCGGAACCGCGACGGCCACGACGCCAAGCGCGGCCGCGACCTTCAGCTTCTTACTCATACCCGCCTCCATTTCAAGCTTCCTCGCCGTCGGCAGTGAAGCGGATTTTCAACCCGGGTGCCGCCGAACCTGCGTCGCCTTAACCTGCGCTTCTCACGAAACCGGGCGGCGCCGCGTTCTACTCTCGAACCGTGAACGCGCTGCCCCCGTTCCAGTCGCTCTTCGACGAGCATCACCGGCCCGTGCTGGCGTTCCTGCGCGGCATGGTCGGGCCCGACGACGCCGAGGACTGCCTCCAGGAGACGTTCCTCGCCGCGCTGCGGGCGTATCCGCGGGCGGAGGCGAGCGGCCTGCGCTCGTGGCTGTTCACCATCGCTCGGAACAAGGCGATCGACCATCACCGCAGGCGCCGGCACGCGCCGCGGCCGGCGGGGGAGCCGGAGGTGCTCGACGGCGCGGCGCCCGACGCGGCCCCCGGCTGGCTGGGCGGCCCGCGCGGGGGCGCCGGCGGGCGCGACGCCGAGATCTGGGAGCACGTCGGCGCCCTGCCCGAGGGGCAGCGCGCCGCGGTGCTGCTTCGCTTCGCGGTCGACCTTCGCTACGGCGAAATCGGCAAGACACTCGGTTGCTCGGAGGCCGCTGCGCGGCGACGGGTTGCCGACGGACTGAAGACGCTGCGGACCGCGGACGTCGTGAAGGAGGTGGCGTGATGAGCGCTTCGATCGAGGAACGAGAGCTGGCAAGCGTGCTTCGCGGCACCGCTCGCGACGACGACCGGCTGCGTGACGCCATGCGCCTCGCGGTCCAGGCGGAGGGGGACGGGCTCCTCGACGTGGCCTACGCCACGCTCGGCAGCCCGGTCGGTGAGCTGACCGTCGCCGCCACGCCTCGGGGGCTGGTGCGGGTGGGACTGCCGAACGAGGGCATGGACTCGGTGCTCGAGCGGCTGGCCCGCGACGTCTCGCCCCGGATCCTCGAGGCGCCCGGGCGGCTCGACGTGGCCCGGCGCGAGCTCGAGGAGTACTTCGAGGGGCGCCGGCGCAGCTTCGACCTGCCGCTGGACTGGCAGCTCGCCTCGCATGGCTTCTACTCGAAGGTTCTCCACGAGCTGGTGCGCGTGCCCTTCGGCGAGACGGTCACCTACGGCCAGCTGGCGGCGAGCGCGGGCAACCCCCGCGCGTCGCGCGCCGCCGGGACCGCCTGCGGATCGAACCCGATCCCGGTGGTCGTCCCCTGCCACCGCATCGTCCGCGCCGGCGGCGGGATCGGCAACTACGGCGGCGGCCCCGAGATGAAGCGCTTCCTGCTGGAGCTCGAGGGGGCGGTGTAGGCGCAGTTGGCCTTAGCTCCCGCATGGCGGAAGAGGTTGAAACCTTGACATGCTAAGGTCAAGCTATGTCAAGTCAGAGTTCAAGTCCGAAGCCCCAGGGCCAGCCGCATCTGCGGGATGGCCTCACCAAGCGCCAGACCCAGGTCCTCGAGCGCCTCGAGTACGGCATGCCGGTGAAGAAGGTCGCGCGCGACATGGGCGTGACGCCCGCCGCCGTCTACCAGCACATCGAGCGCCTGCGCCGCCTGGGCGCGCTGCCCGAGGAGTACACCCCGAGCGGCCAGCCGTCCACCGCCGGCTCGCCGGCGGCTGAGGGCGCGACGCGGCTCGCCCAGACCCTCGCGCCGCGGGAGAGCAAGCTCTCCGAGCTGCGCTCGGTCGACCCAAACCACGCCTCCTATCCCGAGCTGATCGAGGCCGCCATCGCCCGCGCCGACATCCCGAGCCTCGCCTACGAGCTCGGCCGGGCCGACGCCGCGGGAGCCGACGACCTTCGCAAGCGCCTGGCCGAGGCGGCGCTCACCCGCCTGCGCGTGCTCCCCGGCGCCGGAGTCGAGCAAACGGAGAGCCGGCCGCCCCAATAGGTGGTAGGAATCCACACACAGCACCGAGCTAACGAGGAGAGCTAATGGTCATTGCCATCGTCATCGCCGTCGTGGTGATCCTGCTTGTAGTCATCTACATCTCGATCCGCAACGGCATGATCGGGTCGCGCAACCGGGTCGACGAAGCCTGGTCCGGCATCGACGTGCAGCTGAAGCGCCGTCACGATCTCGTCCCGAACCTGGTCGAGAGCGTCAAGGGCTACGCGCAGCACGAGCAGCAGGTCTTCACTGCCGTCACGCAGGCGCGAGCTGACGCGATGTCCGCAAAGGACGTTGGCGACACGAGCAAGAAGGAGGGCATGCTCACCGCCGCGCTCGGTGATCTTCGCGCGGTCGCGGAGAACTACCCGACGCTGCGTGCGACCGAGAACTTCCAGCAGCTCATGCGCGAGCTGACGGAGATCGAGGACGAGATCCAGGCCTCGCGGCGGATCTACAACTCGAACGTCCAGTCCTACAACACGAAGATCCAGGTCTTCCCGAACTCGGTCATCGCCAACCAGGGCGGGTTCACCCCCCGGGAGTTCTTCGAGATCACCGACGCCGCCGAGCGCGAGCCGGTTGCGGTCAGCTTCACGGGCGGCGGAGGCGGCGGCGGTGGAGCTCCCGCCGCGGCAGCGCCGGCCCCCGAGGCACCGGCACCGGCACCGGAGTCGCCGGCTGCGGCACCGCCGCCGGCTTCGGATCCGCCCCCGGCAGCGGGTAGCTGAACCAGTACTTCAGGCGCTCGCGGGCCTTCGGGCTCGCGGGCGTCTTCGTGGTGATGGCGCTCTGCGCCGTCATCGCGACGACCCTCGGCAACGGCCAGGCGAAGCCGAGGCTCGCGTTCGCGCTGATCTTCGGCGTGATCGCCCTGTTCTTCGTCATCCTCTTCGTCCTCCAGCGCGCGGACCTCGGCCGGGCGGAGTCCGGATCCCGCGCTCCCGATCTCGATCCCGGCGCCATCGAGGACCCGATCGCGGTCGATGAGCCCACGCTGTGGGCGTCGATGGCCGTGAAGCCGATCGACGAGGCCGCCCGCAGGGCGCGCGCGACCATGTGGGCGCCGCTCGGCCTCACGCTGACCGGGCGTCCCAAGGTCGCGCTTCATACGCGGGGGCCAGTCCAGCCCGGCTTCTCGGCCGGGCTCGACGGCCCGATCGTGTTCGAGGGCGAGCGCCACGGGCGGCGGGTGACGGTCACGCTGCCGCCGCTCACGGGCGTGAAGCCGAAGAGTCTGACGACGGTTGAGTCGCCGGTGCCGGAGTTCGCCCTTAAAGCGCGCTACCAGCGCCTCCATGCCGCGGACGGCGCTCCGCAGGCGGTGGAGCGGGTCCTGGTCAAGCTCGCGCCCTCGGAGCGCTGGACAGGGGTTGCCGCAACCGCCGGCCCGGGCGGGATCGCCTTCGAGCGCAAGGGCGACTCGGGCGGCGAGTGGCTGCTGGACCTGTGCCTCGCCGACGCGCTCGGCGGCGCCGGCGCGGTGCCCGTCAGCAGCTCGAGCTGACCACCGGCTTCGCCGCGCTCCTCACGACGGCAAACGCCTTCCCGGGCACGGACTTCAACCGGTCGAGATCGCCGTCGCGCCAGCGCTTCGAGCTCGCGCCGGTGATGAACCAGTTGGCGCCGGTGCCGCCGTTGTCGGCGTTGACGATCCCGTAGTGGTAGAGGGCGACGAAGATCGTGCGCGCCTGGCTGCCCTTGCGGAACCGGTGCAGGTTCTTCTTGAAGTAGGAGTGCTTGAGGCGGAACCGCATGCCCATCGCCGGCAGGAAGCGGTTGCACTCGCTCGAGGCGAGATGCGTGGCCGGCCTTATGTAGGCGGCCCGCGTCTCGGCGAACGTCACCCGGATCGCGTGCCGGACGCTGCCCTTCTTGACCTCCCCGTAGCGGACGAGGCCGGGGAGGATCGGCAGCCCCGCTGCGTCGGCGGACGTATAGCCCGCATGGCGCAGCTTGGTCGTGTGGAAGTTGAAGAGGGCCGTGGAGCCCGCGTGCCAGCGGTGACCCCGCCCGCCGAGGTAGTGCGCGTCGAACATCTCGTAGTCCTTGCAGGTGCCTCGCTGGAGGACGAGCACGTGACGGTCCGAGCCGCCCTCGACCGGAGCGTTTCGCGGGATCGGCGCTCGGCCGAAGTCGCTCTCGTCGCCGTAAGGCGAGACCTTGACCTTCACCTTCTCGTGGTGCCGGCCGACCGTGGTGTACGGGATGCCGTAGCGGCCGTTGCCGCCGAAGTCCGGGTGAACCACCTGGTTGCCGCCGAGCTTGGTGATGGCCCTGACGATCCGCTTCGAGTTCTTCGCAATCGGCGCGTGGGAGACGTCCTGGTTCCACGCGGACTGATTGGCGGCCGACGCAGCGTGCGCGGGGCCGCGGAAGGCCGGAAAGACGTTGCAGCCGGCAAGCCGGGCCGGAGGCTTCGCGGCCGGCCCGGCTGACGACGCGGCGCTGGCGGCGGTGCACGCGACGGCCACGGCTGCCGCAAGGGCGTCTCGGGTCAGCCGCCTCCGCCTCATCGACCGCATTATCGCGCCCAACGGGAGGAGGCCCTCACGCCGGGCTGAACCTCGGAGCCGGAGCCGCACAGTGATCGTCGATTGCGCCCAATACCGGGACGGCGTGCGCCAGCACGAAGGCCAGCTCGACATCGAGAAGGCTGCCGCGTGCGCGCGCGAGGACGGCAGCTTCGTCTGGGTCGGAGCACGCCACCCGAGCGAGGAGGAGCTCGACCAGATCGCAAGGGCGTTCGGCCTGCCGGAGCTCGCCGTCGAGGACGCCGGCCGGGAGCACCAGCGGCCGAAGCTCGAGGAGTACGAGGACTCGTTTTTCCTGGTCGTCAAGACCGCGCGCTACGACGACGCCGAGGAGCGCGTCCACTTCGGCGAGGTGGATCTCTTCGTCTCGGAGAACTACGTGATATCGATCCGGCACGGCGAGGCGGCCGACCTCGGTCCGGCTCGGGAGCGGCTGGAGGGCGAGCACGCGGAGCTCCTCAAGCACGGCGCGCCCGCCGTCGCCTGGGCGATCCTCGACGAGGTCGTCGACAACTACGAGCCCGTCGTGATGGGCATCGAGGACGACATCGAGGAGGTCGAGCAGGACGTTTTCTCGGGCGGGCGACAATCCACGCAGCGCATCTACTTCCTGAAGCGCGAGGCAATCGAGTTCCACCGCGCGGTGGCGCCGCTTCTCCCGGCTCTCGGGTTTCTCGAGCAGGGAGCGTTCCCCGAGGTCAAGGACCAGCTGCGGCCGTTCTTCCGCGACGTCGCCGACCATGCCCGGCGCATGGACGAGATCGTGATGGCGGAGCGCGAGCTCCTGACCTCGATCCTCGAGGCGAACCTGGCCCTGATCAGCGTCCACCAAAACGAGGTCGTCCAGCAGATCTCGGCCTGGGCGGCGATCCTCGCCGTGCCGACCTTCCTGGCCGGCATCTGGGGGATGAACTTCCACCACATGCCCGAGCTCCGGCCCGATTGGGGCTATCCGGCGGCGCTTGGCGTCATCATCGTGTCCGTGATCCTCCTGTACCGGTTCTTCAAGCGGATCGAGTGGCTCTGAGCAACTCCGCCGAGCACTTCTCGAGCAGGGACCGGCTGCTGGCCTGGGTCGTCACCGGCCCGCTGGGGCGTGTCTACGGCTTCGCCGCCGAGCTCTCGGTCGCCGTGTGGCGCGGCGTGACCGGCCAGCCACAGCGCGAGGACTAATGGGGTCAGGCACCTAGATCATTCGCACCGTCGGCGTTGCGCGGGCAAGGTGCCTGACCCCTTTTCATTCGCACCGTCGGCGTTGCGCGGGCAAGGTGCCTGACCCCTTTTCATTCGCACCGTCGGCGTTGCGCGGGCAAGGTGCCTGACCCCTTACCCTCCGCCGCCATGCAGACGTCGGTGACAGAGCTTCCCGAGTCGCGCGTCCGGGTAGAGGTCGACGTGGAGGCGGAGGCGGTCTCGCGGGCGGTCGAGAAGGCCGCTGCGCAGATGGGCCGGGAGATGCGAATTCCCGGGTTTCGCAAGGGCAAGGTCCCCGGTGCGCTGGTGGTGCAGCGGATCGGTCGTGACGCGGTCCTCGAGCAGGCAGTCCGCGACTCGCTCGGCGAGTGGTACGAGGAGGCGCTTCTCGACTCCGAGGTGCGAACGGTGGGCGATCCCAAGCTCGACGTCTCGGACCTTCCCGCCGAGGGCGAGGGCCTGCGCTTCTCGATCGAGATCGCCGTACGGCCGGAGGCGAAGCTCGGCGACTACAAGGGCCTCGAGGTCGGGCGCGCGTCAACCGACGTCCCCGACGAGGCGATCGACGCCGAGATCGAGCGGCTGCGAGAGGCGTTCGCGAGCGTCAACCCCGTCGAGCGCGAGGCCGCCGACGGCGACATGGTCGTCATCGACTACGCGGGCACCATCGAGGGCGAGCTCTTCGACGGCGGCTCCGCGAACGACCAGATGGTGGAGGTCGGCGCCGGGCGGCTGCTGCCGGAGATGGAGGGGGCGATGCGCGGCGCGGCGCCGGGGGCCGAGCTCGACGTGGAGCTGACCTTTCCGGACGACTACGGCGCGGAGGACCTGGCCGGCAAGACCGCCAACTTCGCCCTCACCGTCAAGGAGGTCCGCGAGAAGAAACTGCCCGAGCTGAACGACGACTTCGCGTCCGACGCTTCAGAGTTCGACACGCTCGATGAGCTGCGCGCCGCCATCGCGGAGCGCCTGGGCGAGGCGATCGCGCAGCGCTCCGAGGCCGAGTTCCGCGAGGCGGCGGTCCAGGCGGCCGCGGACGCGGCGACGATCGAGCTCCCGGAGGAGATCGTCAAGGCCCGCGGCGAGGAGATGCTCGACCGCTTCCTGCACCAGCTCTCGCACCGCGGCGTCGATCCCGAAGCGTTCGTGCAGATGCAGGACAACGGCCGCGAAGGGATGCTCGCCGAGATGGGCGAGGACGCCACGAAGAGCCTGCGCCGCGAGGCGACGCTGGCCGCCGTCGCCGACGCCGAGTCCGTCGAGGCGTCGGACGAGGACCTGATCGAGGCCCTGGGCCCGGGAGACGGGAGCAGCGCGCCGGAGAAGATCCTCGAGCGGCTTCGCGAGCGCGGGCGCGACGGCCTCCTGCGCGACGAGGTCCGGATGCGGAAGGCGGCCGACGTGATCGTCGAGAGCGCGAAGACGATCCCGCTCGAGCAGGCAAAGGCGCGCGAGCAGATCTGGACCCCGGAGAAGGAGCGTGCCGAGGAGGGAGAGCAGGAGCTATGGGTGCCGGACAACGACTAGGCCGCCGGGACCGCCGAGGGCCTTCTATACACTCCTGCGCTCGATGAGCCCCCTTGTTCCAATGGTGGTCGAGCAGACCTCGCGCGGCGAGCGCGCGTTCGACATCTACTCGCGCCTGCTCAACGAGCGCATCATCTTCCTGGGCACGCCGATCGACGACACGATCGCGAACCTCGTCGTCGCCCAGCTGATCCACCTGGAGTCGGAGGACCCGGACAAGGACGTCTCGATCTACGTCAACTCGCCGGGCGGCTCCGTGTACGCGGGCCTCGCCATCTACGACACCATGCAGTACATAAAGCCCGACGTGCAGACCATCTGCGTCGGCGTCGCGATGAGCATGGGCGCGCTCCTCCTTGCGGGCGGCAAGGACGGCAAGCGCATGGTCACCCCGAACTCCAAGGTCCTGATCCATCAGCCGACGTCCGGCTTCCAGGGCCAGGTCACCGACATCGAGATCCACGCGCGGGAGATCATCGACATCCGGCGCCGCCTCGACGAGATCCTCGCCAAGCACACGAAGCAGCCGCTCGAGAAGGTCAAGAGCGACACCGAGCGCGACTACTTCATGAGCCCCGAGGAAGCGGTCGAGTATCAGCTCGTCGACCGCATCATCGAGCACCACTGAGGGACCGGATGCGCAGGAGGCTGCGATTTGGCGGGGCTGCCGGCGCCGCCACCGCTATCGCCTCCCTATTCGCGTTCGCCGTGGGGGCTCAGGCGAAGACGATCCAGGTCCACGCCGGCCAGAGCGTCCAGCACGCCGTCAACCGGGCGATGGACGGCGACGTCATCGCCGTCCATCCGGGCACCTACAGGGGCAGTCTGGTCGTCGATCGCAGGGTGACCATCGAGGGCGTCGGCAAGGCGCGGCCGGTCTTCGACGCGAGGTGCGACTCGAACGACACGATCGAGGTCACCCACGGCGGCGTGACGCTCAAGAACCTCAAGGTCCAGGGCGCCGACGACGGCTTCGGCGACTTTCCGGCCGAGGTCTTCTTCATCGGGGTCGCCAGGGGCCGGGCGACGCATCTGCGAACCGTGGACACCTGCGACGCCGAATACGGGATCTCGGCGTTCTCGACGGGGCCGATCAAGGTCACCGACAACTACGGCCGGGGCTTCAAGGACTCGGCGATCTACATCGGCACGATCTTCGACACGCTCGGCGGGACCCTGCTCGTCGCCGGCAACACCACGGTCCACAACAGCCGCGGGATCATCATCGAGGACTCGCCCAGGCGCACCGACATCCTCGTCCGCGGGAACGTCATGAGCGACAACACCATCGCGGGCGAGGACGGCCCCTCGGACGGCCTCTACCTGCACAACTCCCAGGGGATCGACGTGGTCCGGAACACCGCGGACGGCAACGCGTACGCCGGCTACCACGCCGACGCTAACTCGGACCACAACCACTTCACCGGCAACGAGGCGTCGGACAACACCAAGGACTTCGTCGACGACCACGGGGGCCGCACCAACTGCGGCTCCGGGAACTCCTTCCCTATCCCCAGCTGCTGAGCGCCCGAACGGCCGTCACCTGGACGCGTTCCACTTGAGGACGCCCGTGTCGCAGTTCTTGCCGACCGAGGAGTTGTCGAGCGGGACCTTGCTGCCGACCAGGTGGAAGCGTGCCGCTCGCGGCGGCGCCGTGGAGGGTGCCCTTCCAGACCAGCTTGGCGTCGAACTGCGGGTCGGTCGCCTTCAGCTTCACGTCGAAGGTGCCGCTCTTCTTCACCGGCAGCGAGTCGAGCTTGTCCACGCCGCTCACGCTGTTCTTCCCGGCCTTGCACTTGATCGGCACTGTTGTGGACTGCAGTTCGCGGAGCACCTTGGTGCCGTGCTTGGCCGACTTCACCTTGAAGGTGATGTCACCGGTAGAGACCGAGCCGTTGAAGGTTGTGGTCGCGGCAAACGCCGTTGCCGAGAAGAACAGCGCGGCGACGAGGGCTGCGACAAACGTGACTCGCTTCATTTCTGCCTTCCTTCCGTGGCCTCCCTGCACGGGACTCTATCCGAGCCTCTAGCCTCTGCGGACCAGCGGTCTACTTCGAGGGCTTGGCCTTGAAGTGCATGACGCCCGAGTCGCACTGGGCTGCGAGGAGCGTGTCGTAGTGCGTCGCGTGGACCGTCCCCGTCACCGTCTTGAGGTGCTTGTCGAACTTGCCCGTGACCTTGAGCATGTTGTTCGGGTCGGAGCCGGTCTTGTAGGTGAACTTCCCCTTGTGCACATCCATCTTGGGGATGTTGACGTTGAAGTCGACACCAGGCTTGCCGTTGCAGTCCCACGGCGGGTTCCCGCTGACGAAGTCCTTGACCTCCGTCGCCTTTCCATCTTTGACCTTCACCATGAGGTTCAGCGTGCAGTCTCCGTACGTCGGGCAATCCGGCGACTTGAGGGCACCGGCCCAATGCTCGGTCTTGGCGAACGCCGATGCGGCCACCAGGGCAAGCACGCCACCGATCACCGAGACGAGAGCTAGACGCTTCATATCTTCTCCTGGGTAGGGGCTGTGGACGCCCCCCCTTCAAACGAGACCAGCCGACCCTATCCGCATCTGGCGTCCGGATGCAAGTCCCGGCGCGCAGGCAGGGACGGCGGCCGCGGGCGAGTAACTGAAGGCGTCAGAGCCACTTCACCCGTGCCGTAACCTGAGCGTGCGGCCCGAGACCGAAAGGGAGAGACCGCTTGGCCCGTCCAACCGACTCCAACGAACAGCTTCTCTGCAGTTTCTGCGGGAAGTCCCAGCGCCAGGTCAAGAAGCTGATCGCGGGCCCTGGGGTCTACATCTGCGACGAGTGCATCGATCTCTGCAACGAGATCATCGACGAGGAGCTCCAGCCGGCGCCTGCGTTCGAGCTCGAGGCGCTTCCCAAGCCCAAGCAGATCTACGACGTCCTGAACGAGTACGTGGTCGGCCAGGACGGTGCGAAGCGCGCGCTGTCCGTCGCGGTCTACAACCACTACAAGCGCGTCCAGATCTCCCAGTCCGAGGAGGACGATGTCGAGCTCCAGAAGTCGAACATCATGCTTCTGGGCCCCACCGGGTGCGGCAAGACCCTGCTCGCCCAGACGCTCGCCCGGATCCTGAACGTCCCGTTCGCGATCGCCGACGCCACGGCGCTCACCGAGGCGGGCTACGTCGGCGAGGACGTCGAGAACATCCTCCTCAAGCTGATCCAGGCCGCCGACTTCGACGTGAAGAAGGCCGAGACCGGGATCATCTACATCGACGAGATCGACAAGATCGCGCGCAAGGCCGACAACCCGTCGATCACCCGCGACGTCTCCGGTGAGGGTGTGCAGCAGGCCCTCCTGAAGATCCTCGAGGGCACGACCGCCTCGGTTCCCCCGCAGGGCGGGCGCAAGCACCCCCACCAGGAGTTCCTGTCGATCGACACCACGAACATCCTGTTCATCTGCGGCGGCTCCTTCGCCAACCTGGACCAGCTGATCGAGCGGCGGATCGGCCACCATGGTGTCGGCTTCGGCGCAAAGGTGCGCGCCAAGTCCGAGAAGGACATGGGCGAGCTCTTCGAGCAGGTGCTGCCCGAGGACCTCATCGAGTACGGCCTGATCCCGGAGTTCATCGGCCGCCTCCCCGTCGTTACGGCGATCCACCAGCTCACCCGCACGGACCTGATCAAGATTCTCACCGAGCCCAAGAACGCCCTGATCCGCCAGTTCGAGCGCTTCTTCGAGTTCGACGACATCGAGCTGGTCTTCGCCGAGGAGTCCCTCGCGGCGATCGCCGACAGCGCCCTCGAGCGCGACACCGGTGCCCGCGGACTGCGCTCGATCATCGAGGAGACGCTGCTCGATACGCAGTTCGAGCTGCCGTCGCGCCGCGACGTCTCGAAGTGCGTCGTGACGCGGGAGACGATCGAGCGCGGGGGCACTCCCACGCTGGTGACGCAGGCCGTCGAGGACGAGCCCGACGAGGCCGTCGAGCCCGCGGAGATCTCCGAAGAGTCCGCCTAGCCGGCCGGGGTCAGGCCCCTTTCAGGTTTGCGGTGGCGCGAGCTCAGCCGGGCTGAGCGTTCCTGGTTGCCTTCCAATGCACGGTGCCCGTGTCGCATTTCGCGCCGGGGCGGCCCGAGTCCAGCACCCCCTTGAGGCGCAGCGTGCCCCGGGCCTTGAGGTTGTCGACGAACTTGCCCTTCACGGTCAGCACCGGGTCGAGCCCGCTCTCGGTGATGTTCTGCTTGCCCGACCATTTCCCGTGTTTCACCCGGAATCGCTTCACCGAGGTGTAGCCGCCGGTGGACCCGTTCGGGGCGTTGTCGCACGTGTAGTCGACCCTCGCCACGATGGTTCCTGAGACGACGCGCTTGCCGTTGGCGTTGTGCCCGACGTCGAAGGCGAATAACGAGTCCGGCTGGCCGTTGACCGTGCCGGAGAAGTCGGTCAGCGCGAAGGCCGCCGCTGTCGCGCCCACCGCGAGCACGACGCCCACCGTGGTTCCCAGGAGTCGCTTCACCCGAGCCTCCTTTCTCGAGACTAGGCGCCGACTCTATCGCCGGTGAGGTCGGCGGTGGGGTCGAGGTCCCACCGTTCGGCCACGGCCACGAGCTCGGGGCTGAGGCTCCACCGGTCCGGCGCCTCCGGGCCGTCATGCTCCGGGCTCGCGCCCTTCAGCCGCATGCAGCCGGTGTTGTCGCCGATCGTGCGGATCTCGGCGACCTCGGCCTCGCTGAACGTGGCGCCCGCCGGCAGTGCGGCAAGCTCGGCGCGCTTCTCCTCGACCGGCCGCGCTTGCGGTCCGGCCTCCTGGATCAGGGTCGGAATCACGCACTCGACGGCGGGATGGGCGAGGTTCCATGTGCAGGCCAGCTGGAGCGGGGTCAGGCCCGCCCGTTCGCTGAAGGACCGCAGCGCGTCCAGCTTCGCCATGCCCTGCTCGATCCAGCCATCGGGGCGAAAGCGGCGGTGGTCGCCCTCGCCGAGCGGCGTCGCGGCGTCGAGGTCGTCCCAGAAGAGGCCGCCGTAGTCGACGACCCGGGTGATGACGCGCACGCCGTTCTGCGCCGCCGCGTCGAGCACCAGCTCCCCGGGCCACGGCTCCAGCGGGTTGAGGATGATCATCGCCCAGTCGAGCAGCTCGCCGAAGCGCTCGAGGCAGCCGATCAGGTCCAGGGTGAAGCCGTTCGCCGGCCCCGGCGCGACGCCGATCGCGTCGCAGAGCCCGGCATCGCGAAGCCCGGCCATCGGCTCCCAGACGTCCGCGGACTCGAAGCCCGTCCGGTCCGGGTTGTGGAGCAGCAGGACGTCGAAGCGCTCGGCGCCGATGCGCTCGAGGCTGCGCTCCGCCGCCATCCGCAGGTAGCCGGCGTAGTCGCCGGGCGGCCGGAGCTTCGGGTCCGTGAATCGGGGAAATCCCTTCGGCCCCTGCCGCTCGCCCGCGTAGAAGTCGTGCCCGACGGCCCCGACCAGGCAGTAGGAATTGCGTTCAGCCCCGGCAAGCGCCCGTCCCAGGAGCGCGTCGGCTGCCCCCTCTCCGTAGACGTCCGCGCTGAGCACCGTGTCGATGCCGTCTCCCGGCCGCAGGAGCGCCTCGAGCCGCTCGTCGCCGAGCGCCTCGCCGAAGTGCATGAAGCGCCCGCCGCTCCAGGTTCCGAGTGCGGTTCGACCCGGTTCGCGCATCCACGCGAACGCTAGCGAGCGAGGCGACCGGGAGCCGTCACGCGTCCGGGCGATCTGCGAGGCTCACTTTCGTGAAGCGAGCGGCGGGTTCGGTTTCCGTGGGTGTTGTGGTGTTGGCGGCTGCCGCATTCGCACTGCCCGCCCAGGCGGCACAGAAGACGTTCGTCGTCACGAAGACCGGCGACCCGGCGCCGAACGGCTGCACGAAGCAGGACTGCTCGCTGCGCGAGGCGACGATCGCGGCCAACGGGCACGCCGGGGCCGACGAGATCGTCGTGCGCGGCGGCAAGACCTACAAGCTGATCATCCCGGGGACTGGCGAGGACGCGTCCGCGTACGGCGACCTGGACCTGACCGGGCCGACGACGATCCGCGCGATGGGCAAGGGCACGGCGACGGTCGACGCCAACAACCTGGACATGGGGATATCGGGCCTCAACGCCAACCTCCGACTGGTCGGGATCAAGGTCGAGAACGGCCAGGGCGACGGCATCTACGAGGTGGGTGGCGACGTGACCCTCGTGGATTCGGCGTCCGTGAACAACACCGGCGCGGGCGTCTCGCAGCACGGCCCCGGATCCATCAAAGCCGTCGACAGCAGCTTCGATCACGACTCGTACGGGCTCGAGGAGATGGACGCGGGAGGCGTGAAGGCAACCCACGTCGCCACGAGCAGCGACGACTACGGGATCACCGAGTTCGACAAGGGCTCGATCCGGGCGACGAAGCTGCGCGCTGTGGGCGACGCCAACTACGGAATCGAGGAGCTCGGCGACGGCAACGCCCTCGTGAAGTCCTCCGTGATCAAGACCTGCGGGTACGCGATCACGGAGTTCGACAACGGCGACGTCACGGTGAGCCGGTCGAAGATCCTCGACCCCGACAACTACGGAATCGAGGAGTCCGGAGCGGGCAGCGCCCAGGTGGACCACACGCGGATCACCGGGGGCAACGGCTACGGAATCACCGAGTTCGACGCGGGCGATCTGGACGTCTCGCACTCGACCATCAGCCAGGCTGCCCTCTACGCCATCGAGGAGACCGGGCCCGGCTCCGTCGTCGGCAGGCACGTTGTCGCGAGCCACAGCAACGGCTATGGGGTCACCGAGTTCGACGACGGCGGCCTGAAGCTCCGCGGTGCCACGGTCACCTCCTCCGCGAACTTTGGCGTGGAGACGACCGGCACCGGGAACTGGACCATCAAGAGAAGCCGGATCCAGACGGGCGATGCGATCGGCGTGGCGGATTTCAGCAGCGGCAAGGGTTCGATCTCCGACTCGCGGATCGCCGCAAACGCTCAAGGCGGCATCGAGCAGACCGACGGCGAGGTCGCCATCGAGGGGACGACCGTCAACCGCAACACCACCGCCGGCGCGGGCGGCGGCCTGTTCGTGGCGAACGGCGCGATGAAGATCGTCAACAGCACCTTCGACCACAATCACGCCGACGGCTCGGGCGGAGCGATCGCGGTCACGGGATCGGGAGCGGCTGATCTCAATGCCGTCACGCTGACGCGCAACGTCGCCGACGCGGATGGTGACGGCGGAGACTTCGGCGGCGGCCTGTTCATGGCCACGGGCGTGACGACCACCGTGGCGAACTCGCTCGTCGCGCTCAACAAGGTGGGGGCGCCTGGCGTGAGCGGAGCGGACTGCCACAACGCCACCAACCCGTTCACGTCCAAGGGCCACAACCTGATCGGCACCGACGACGGCTGCAGCGGGTTCGGCGTAAAGGGCGACATCGTGGGCAAGAGCCCCCAGGTCGGCAGGCTTGCCAACAACGGCGGGCCGACCGAGACCGTCGCGCTCGGGAAGGGAAGCCCGGCCATCGGCGCGGCGGGCAAGAGCGCGCCGGCCAAGGACCAGCGCGGGCACAAGCGCGACAAGCACCCCGACATCGGCGCGTTCGAGCGCTGAGCGCATCTGAGCGCGAGCGGCGCTCAGGCCCACCTCTAGACTCGCCGCCTCATGGACGCCGAGCGTCGACAGCGCCTCGAGGAGACAACCCGCTACGACCCCGCGGAGGTCGAGGCACGGGTCCTCGGCATGTGGCTCGAAGGCGGCTACTTCCACCCGCAGGCGACGGGCGAGCCGGCGGAGAACTACTCGATCTCGATCCCGCCGCCGAACGTCACCGGGGCCCTCCACATGGGTCACGCGCTGAACGGCTCGATCCAGGACGCGCTCATCCGGATCAACCGCATGCGCGGCCACAACACGCTCTGGGCGCTCGGCACGGACCACGCCGGCATCGCGACCCAGTCCGTTGTCGAGAAGCAGCTGCGCGCCGAGGGCATCTCGCGTCATGACATCGGCCGGGACGAGTTCGTCGAGCGCGTCTGGGAGTGGCGCGAGGAGTACGGCTCGACGATCGTCGAGCAGTACAAGCGCCTGGGGGCGTCCTGCGACTACCAGCGCGAGCGCTTCACGCTCGACGAGACGTACGTGCGCGCCGTCCTGAAGGTCTTCGTTGCGCTCTACGAGAAGGGCTACATCTACCGCGACAACTACATGGTCAACTGGGACCCCGGCTCGCGTTCGGCGATCTCCGACCTCGAGGTCGAGAACCGTGAGGTGACGGACACGATCTACTCGATCGACTATCCGCTCGAGGATTCGGACGAGGTGATCACGGTCGCCACCGTCCGCCCGGAGACGATGCTTGCGGACACCGCCGTGGCGGTGAACCCGGTCGACGAGCGCTACGCGGGGATCGTGGGGCGAACGGCCATCCTGCCGATCGTCGGGCGGCGCCTCGAGATCATCGCCGACGAGTACGTCGACCCGGAGTTCGGGACCGGGGCCCTGAAGATCACTCCGGGGCACGACGTCAACGACTTCGAGATCGGCCGCCGGCACGGCCTGGAGGAGATCAGCGCGATCGCCGAGGACGGGACGATGAGCGACGCGGCGGGAGAGGGCCACGCCGGGCTCTCGGTCATCGACGCGCGCGAGAGGATCGTCGCCGCTCTGCGTGAGGAGGGGCGGATCAGCCACGAGGAGCCCTACACGCACTCGGTGCCGTTCTCGCATCGCTCCGGCGAGCGGGTGGAGCCGCTGATCTCCCTGCAGTGGTTCTGCCGGATGGACGAGCTTGCGAAGCCCGCGATCGAGGTGGTGGAGAGGGGAGAGGTCCGCTTCGTCCCGGAGCGCTGGGCGAAGGTCTACGTGACCTGGATGAACGAGCTGCGGCCGTGGTGCATCTCGCGACAGCTCTGGTGGGGCCACCGGCTGCCGGTTTGGTACTGCGACGCCTGCGAGGAGACCCACGTCGCCGAGGAGGCTCCCGAGCGCTGCGAGCGCTGCGGGGGAGAGCTGCGCCAGGACGACGACGTCCTCGACACCTGGTTCAGCTCGGCACTCTGGCCGTTCGCGGTGCTCGGCTGGCCCGACGAGACGCCCGAGTTGGCGGCGTTCTACCCGACGGATGCGCTGGTCACGGCGCGGGACATCATCTTCCTGTGGGTCGCCCGCATGGTGATGATGGGCCTCGAGTTCCGCGGCGAGATCCCGTTCTCCGACGTCTACATAACGTCAGTTATCCAGGCACCCGACGGACGGCGCATGTCGAAGTCGCTCGGCACGGGCATCGACCCGCTCGACGAGATCGACGAGCACGGCGCGGACGCCGTGCGCTTCGGGCTCTACGCGATGTCCTCGTCCCAGGACGTGCGCTACTCGCCGGCCAAGATCCAGCAGGGCCGCGACCTCGCCAACAAGATGTGGAACGCGTCGCGGCTCATCCTGATGAACGCGGGCGACGCGCTGCCCGCTCCGTTCGCCGAGCGCGTCGAGGACCGGTGGATCCTCTCGCGGCTCGAGCGGACCGTCGCCTCGGTCAGCGGACACCTCGACGCCTACGACTTCGCGCACGCCGCGCTCGAGCTCTACGACTTCTTCTGGTCGGAGCTCTGCGACTGGTACCTCGAGATCGTCAAGCCGCGCCTCTACGACGGCCAGGGAGACGCGGCGTCCAGCCTCCTCTTCGTCCTCGAGCGGGTGCTCGCGCTCGCCCATCCCATGCTGCCGTTCGTCACCGAGGCGATCTGGGCAGAGATGCCCGGACACGACTCGCCCCTCGTCGTCGCCGCGTACCCGGCGGCGGACGAGGCGCGCTTCGACTCGGCGGCGGAGGTGGAGGTCGGCGAGGAGATCGAGCTGACCCGCGCGATTCGCCGCTGGCGGGAGACGGCCGGGGTGGGTCCCGGGGTCGTGCTCGCCGCCCGCGGGCGCGAGCCTCACGAGCTCGTCGCGAGGCTCGCGCGCGTCGAGTTTGGCGCCGACGGGACGGGCGAGGCGGTTGCGACCGTCGGCGCGGTCGAGATCATGCCGTCCGACGGCGTCGACGCCGAGCTGGTGCGCGCCGGCCTGGAGGCGCGCCGCGCCGAGCTTCAGGGCGAGGTGTCGCGCGCCGAGGGCAAGCTTGCCAACGAGCGGTTCGTCGCCAAGGCGCCCGCCGACGTCGTCGAGGCGGAGCGCGAGAAGCTGGACCGCTACCGCAGGGAGCTCGAGGAGCTGGGAGGCTGATGCGGGTCGGACGCCCAAACTGAGCTGGTCCTACGCAGAGGCCGAGGCATATCTCGCCTCGCTCGAGCCGTTCGGGTGGAACTTCGGCCTGGACCGGATGCGCAAGCTGGTCGCGGCGCTCGGCAACCCCCAGAACCGCTTCGCGACGATCCACGTCGTCGGGACCAACGGCAAGTCCTCGGTGACGACCATGGCCGCCGAGCTCCTGGAGGCCAGCGGCCTGGCGGCCGGGGCCTACCTCTCGCCGCACGTCGATCGCTGGACGGAGCGCGTGCAGGTGCGGGGGCACGAGCTCTCTCCGGACGCGTTCGGCGCCGCGGTTGAGCGCGTCGCGCAGGCGGCCGAGCCCGTGAACCGGACGCTCGAGGAGGGCGACGCGATCACCGAGTTCGAGGTCGTGACGGCGGCGGCGTTCGTGGCGCTGGCGGCGGCGCGCGTGGAGGTCGGCGTCATCGAGGCGGGCCTCGGCGGCCGCCTGGACGCGACCAACGTGCTGCTCTCCCGCGCGGCCGTGCTCACCTCGGTCGGGCTGGACCACACGCAGTGGCTCGGCGAGACCAAGGCCGAGATCGCGGCCGAGAAGCTCGCGGTCCTGCGTGAGCACTCGACGCTCGTGGTCGGCCATCTCGATCCCGAGATCGAGGCCCTGGCGGAGGCGACGGCCCATGAGAAGCACGCACATCTCATTCGCGTCGAGGCCCCGGAGCGCGAGCTCGGCCTGGCCGCGCCCTACCTGCGGAGGAACTTCGGCGTCGCCTGGGCCGCGGCCGCGGAGCTCGCCGGGACGATCTCGCCACAGCTCGCGGGCGAGGTGGCCGCCGGGCTCGCGCTTCCAGGGCGCATGGAGGCGGTGGCGGGCGAGGTGCCGATGATCCTCGACGCGGCCCACAACCCCGATGGGGCGAGGGCGCTCGCCGAGGCGCTGGCCGCTCGTGGCCACCACGGGCCCGTCGTCGGCGTCCTCGCGATCCTTGCCGACAAGGACGCTGCCGGGATCATCGCGTCGCTCGCCCCGGCGCTCGACGCCCTCGTCTGCACGGAGGTGCCGGCGGAGCGGCTGACGAGGGGCGGTCGAAGCGGGGCGAGCACCGTGCCGGCGGCGGACCTTGTCGCGATCGCGAAGGAGGTTGGCCAGGTGGAGGCGGTCGCCGAGCCCGCCGCCGCCGTCGGACGCGCCGTGGAGCTCGGGCGCGAGCGGTCCGCCACCGTCCTCGTCACCGGATCGCACTACCTACTCGGATACGCTGCCGCGGGGGTCGACACGAAGCCGAGCCCGCCTGGACCATGAACCGCGAAGCCCGCTCCGAGCTCCTTCACATGATGGGCCTGGTTGCCGCGGTGGTGGCGATCGTCATCCTGGTCTTCTTCGGGCTCGGCTACCTCTTCGGCCGCCTGTTTCTATGAATAACTCCGGCAGCTGCTCCTCTCTCGCCCCGAATACGTTGCTCGCGACTACGTCGCGAGCCCTTTCTCGAGCTCTCGCGTCCGCGCTGCCGGGTGGTCGCGGGACCTGTTGAAGGCTTTGGCGCGTAGAGGACGAAGTACACTCCTCGATCCTCATGCCTGTCGCTCTATTCGGCATCACGAACAGCGGCTTGGACCTGTTCGTAAATCTCGTCATCCTGTTTCTCGTCGTGGTCTGGATCGCGCTGATTGCGTGGACCTACCTCGACGCCCGCCGCAGGATCTCCGACAGCGTGCTCGTGGCATGTGCAACGGGCGCCTCCGTCTTCCCCTTCGTGGGCACGGTCATCTACACGATCCTTCGCCCGCCGGAGTTCCTCGAGGACCAGCGCGAGCGCGACCTCGAGATGCGCGCCGCCGAGCTCCGCGTCCGCCAGCTGGAGGAGCAGTCCTGCCAGAACTGCGGCTACCCGGTCGAGCGCAACTTCCTGCGCTGCCCGAACTGCCGGAACCGTGTCAAGGACCCCTGCTACTCGTGCGGCCAGCCCATCGACCCCCGCTGGGAGGTCTGCCCGTATTGCGAGGCCGCCGTGCGCCGTCCGGCGGCCGCGGCCCCGGCCGCAGCGGCAGCTGCCTCCGGCGAGCGCCGGGCGCCGCGCCCTCGCGCCACACGGCCCGCCGAGATGCCGGCGCGCGAGCCCGGCAGGGCGCCCCGAAGCTCCAGCGCCGCGCGTGCAAGCTCCGCCGAGCGTTCCGCGCCGCGCCAGTCGGGCTCCGCATCGCGCCAGTCGAGCTCCGCGTCGCGCTCCCCGGGCACGTCGCGCAAGACGCCCCGCAAGACCGCCCCGGACGGCCAGTCGGCATCCGAGCGCCCCGCCGCGGCGTCGCGAACCGCCCGGCCCGCCCGGCGCACGGCAAGCTCCTCGGGTCGCCCGGCTGAGGGCGGCGAGACGCGTCCCCCGACGCGCCGCGAGGACTCGGGCGAGTAGCCGCGCCTCGGCGTCGGCGCACGAATAACATCCCCGCCCGTGTCCCGGACCCTCATCCTCATCAAGCCCGACGCCTTCGAGCGCAACCTGACCGGCGAGATCCTCGCGCGGTTCGAGCGCAAGGGGCTTCGAATCGTCGCGATGCGCCTGCTCCAGGCCGACGAGGACATCGCGAACCGCCACTACGCCGAGCACGCTGAGAAGCCCTTCTTCGGCGAGCTGGTGTCGTTCATCACGGGCGGGCCGCTCGTCGCGCTCATCCTCGAGGGCCACGAGGCGGTTGCCGCCGCGCGCCAGCTGATCGGCGCCACGAACCCGATCGAGGCAGCTCCGGGCTCCCTGCGGGGAGACTTCGGCCTCGAGGTGACCTTCAACCTCGTCCACGGTTCGGACTCCGACGAGTCCGCGCAGCGCGAGATCGCGATCTGGTTCCCCGACCTCGACTGACGCTCGCCTCCGGCTCACCTCGCAGGCGTGAGCTGCTCACCCGCCTGGGCGTCGAGTTCGACGTGGTGGTCACCGGCGTGGAGGAGGAGCTCGTAGGCGACGACCCGGTTGCCCTCGTCCTCGGCAACGCGCGTGCCAAGGCGCGCGCGGCGCTCGCCCAGGTGGACGCGGGGGTGGTTCTCGGCGCCGACACGGACGTCCTGATCGACGGCCGGCTGCTCGGCAAGCCCGAGGACGCCGCAGGCGCGCGGGCGCGCCTGCGGGCGCTCTCGGGACGCACCCACGAGGTGGTCACCGCGCTGGTCCTGCTCGACGCCGGCGGCGAGGGCGCCGAGCGAGCGGGGACGGAGCGCTCGCGCGTGACGTTTCGCATCATCTCCGAGCCCGTGCTGGAGGCCTACCTGGGCTCAGGGGAGTGGCGCGACCGGGCCGGGGCCTACGCCGTCCAGGGGCTGGGCGCGGCGCTCGTGGATTCGGTCGACGGGGACCTGTCCAACGTCATCGGGATGCCCGTCAACCTGTTCCTCCAGCTAGCGCCGGAATTCCTCCCAAAACCCTAAAGCGAAGAATTACGGTTAGGGTTCTTTTCATCCCTCAAGTTTGGGTTGGGGGTCGCATTTTCGCGTGCTACGGTTGGCGCGCCGCCGCCGCATTCCACGCTGCCTGAACGCGCTCTTGCTTGGCGGCACGGAACGCGTCAGCGAGCCATACGACGAATGGGATTCCTCAGCAGACTCACCGGCTTTGGCGGCCGCGACATGGCGGTCGACCTCGGCACGGCCAACACCCTCGTATACGTGCGGGGGCGCGGCATCGTGCTCTCCGAGCCCTCCGTCGTCGCGGTCGATTCGCAGTCGGGCGAGGTGCATGCGGTGGGCGTCGAGGCCAAGCGGATGCTCGGCCGCACGCCGGGCTCGATCCAGGCGATCCGCCCGCTCAAGGACGGCGTGATCGCCGACTTCGACGTGACCGAGGAGATGCTTCGCCACTTCATCCAGCGCGTCCACCAGAACCGCTTCGCGCACCCGCGCGTCGTCGTCTGCGTGCCCTCCGGTGTGACCGGCGTCGAGAAGCGCGCGGTCGAGGAGGCCTGTCTCTCGGCGGGCGCCCGGCAGGCGTACCTGATCGAGGAGCCGATGGCGGCGGCGATCGGCGCCGGCCTGCCGGTGTCCGAGCCGACGGGGAGCATGGTCCTCGACATCGGCGGCGGCACCAGCGAGGTGGCCGTCATCTCGCTTGGCGGGATCGTCGTCTCGGAGTCCATCCGCATCGGCGGCGACGAGATGGACGACGCCATCGTCAACCACTGCAAGCACAACCACAAGCTCCTGATCGGCCAGCAGACGGCCGAGGACGTGAAGCTCGAGATCGGCTCGGCGGCGCCGCTTCGCGAGGAGAGCTCGACCGAGATCCGGGGCCGCGACATGGTCAGCGGCCTACCGAAGACCATCACGCTGACCTCCGAGGAGGTGCGTGAGGCCATCGAGGAGCCCGCGAGCCAGATCATCGCGGCGGTCAAGGACACGCTCGATCGCACGCCCCCGGAGCTTGCCGGCGACATCATGGACAGGGGCATCACCCTCGCCGGGGGCGGCGCCCTGCTCGGCGGGCTAGATCAGCGGATGCGGGACGAGTGTCAGATGCCGTGCACGCTCACCGAGTCGCCGCTCACCTGCGTGGCGGTTGGCTCGGGCCGCTCCCTCGAGGAGTTCGAGGTCATCCATCGCACCAACCGATCCGCGAGGCGACGCCGCTTCGCGAACGCGACCTGAGGTTCCGGCCCTTGTACCGCAAGCAGGTCAGAAGGCGCCGGGCGGTTCTCGCCTGCCTGGTCATCGTCTCCCTCGTGCTGCTCTCCAGCACCTTCCACGGCGGCGGCGCGGTTGGCGGCCTCGAGACGAGCGTCTCCGGGGTGCTCAGCCCGCTCGAGGACGGCGCAAGCCGCGCGCTGAAGCCGGCTCGCGACCTCGTCAACTGGTTCGACGAGACCTTCCAGGCCCGCGGCGAGAATTCGGACCTGCGCGCGGAGATCGATCAGCTGCGCTCGAAGCTCACGAAGCAGCAGACCGCCGTGTCCGAGAACCAACAGCTCAAGAAGATGAACGACTTCCGGGACCTGAGCATCTCCGCGGACTACAAGCCCGTGGTGGCCCGGGTCATCGGCCGCTCGCCGACGGTCTGGTACTCGACCGTGACGGTGGGCGCCGGCAGCGGCGACGGCGTGCGGGTCAACGACCCGGTCGTGATCGGCAAGGACCTCGTCGGGCGGGTCACCGCCGTGACCGGGGGCAGCGCGGAGGTCACGCTGATCACCGACCACCGCAGCGCGGTGTCCGCCAAGGCGCTTCCGAACGGGCCCGAGGGCGTCGTCGAGCCGGAGGCCGGCGACCCGAACACCCTGCTGATGGACTTCATCTCCAACGACCGGCGCGTGCACCAGGGGCAGATCCTGGTGACGGCCGGTTGGTCCGGCGGCGACATCAGCTCCGCGTACCCCTACGGCCTGCAGATCGGCAAGGTCACCCAGGCGACGCCCTCCACGCAGGACCAGTTCCAGAAGGTCCACGTCCAGGCGTACGCGGACCTGCGCGACCTGAACCTCGTCCAGATCCTCACCGACGGACCGAAGCGCCCGGGGGTGCCGAAGTGATCGTCACCCGCAGGGTCGCCGCCCGGATCGCGCTCGTCGTCCTCATCGGCGTGCTCGTCCAGGTGTCCTTCTTCTCGTTCATCAGCTTCTTCGGCGCGACGCCCGACGTCGTGACGGTGCTCGTCGCCTCGATCGGGCTCCTCGGCGGCGCGCTGGTCGGGGCCGTCGTGGGCTTTGCGGCCGGGCTGCTGCTCGACTCGACCCTTGTCCAGGCGCTCGGCGTCTCGTCCCTGGCGCTGATGACCGCCGGGTATCTCGCGGGCCGCTACCGGGAGACGTTCCCGGTCGAGGGCAAGCTGCGCCCCGCGCTCGTGATCGGCGGCGCGACCCTGATCGGGACGGCGATCTTCGCGGCGCTCCAGATCATGCTCGGCGTGTCCACGCAGGTGAGCCTGCTCGTCTTCCGCGAGATCTTCGTCAAGGCGCTGCTCGCGTTCCTCCTCGCGTTCGCCGTGTTCCCCCTGATGCGCCGCGTCTTCCGCAGCGCCATCGTCGACGATCCGCTTCCCGGGGCCGTCAGCGAGCGGGCGCCCGTCACCGCCACGCAGGCGCCGCCCCGGCGCCGGCGCGCCGGCCGCCGCCGCCCGGAGGCGCGCAGCCTCTCCCGAGTTGGCGGGAGCCCGGGCAAATGATGTTCCGCCACTCGGCCCCGGACGATCGGCGCCCGCGCCTGCCGCGCGCGCTGCCGGCCCAGCTGTCGGTGCGCACCGCGGTGCTCGGCGGCCTGGCGCTGATCATGTTCGCGATCATCGGCTTCCGCCTCTGGTACCTGCAGGTGCTCTCGGGCGGGCAGTACCAGGCGCAGGCCGAGAACAATCAGGTCCGCGACATCACGGTCCAGGCGCCGCGCGGCAAGATCCTCGCCCGCAACGGCAAGACGGTCATGGTCGATAACCGCACCTCGCTGGCGCTTCAGATTCGAAGCATGGAGCTCCCCCCGGCGAAGACACGGGCCCGCGCCAAGGAGCTCCGCTCGCTGGCGAAGGTCCTCCACATGCCGTACCACAAGCTCCGCAACGAGATCAGGACCGGGACGCGGGACCTCCCCTCGAGCCCCGTGACGATCCGCCGTGACGTCTCCGACGACCTCGTCTACTACTTCCGGGAGAACCAGAACCGGTTTCCCGGCGTCAGCATCGACCGGGTCTACGTCCGCGACTACCCGCACGAGTCGGAGGCTGCCCAGGTCCTCGGCTACACGGGTCAGGTCGACGCGCAGGAGCTGAAGTCGCCGCAGTTCCAGGGCGTAACCGCCGGCGACACCGTCGGCAAGGGCGGCGTCGAGTCGACCTACGACAGCGCCCTGCGCGGCATCAACGGCACCACCCGGGTCCAGGTCGATGCCTCCGGGCAGCCAACGGGCGGAGTCCTCTCCCAGCGCCCGCCGCGCGCCGGCAACAACCTGCAGCTGACAATCGACCCGAAGGTGCAGGCCGCCGGGGAGAGCGCACTTCGAGGCACCGGCCTTCCCGGCGCGTTCGTCGCGATGAACGTCAACAACGGCCAGATCCTCGGCCTCGGATCCGCGCCCACCTACGACCCGAGCGCCCTCGCCAAGTCCCGGATCTCACAATCGACCTACAACACGATCTTCGGCAAGCCCGGCGACGCACTGGCGTCGACCGAGGCGCCGTTCTTCGATCGCGCGATCGCCGCGAACTACCCCGTCGGGTCGACGATGAAGCCGATCACGACGATCGCCGGCCTCGACAGCGGCACGATCAGGCCGAACACCGTCATCAACGACACCGGGTCCTTCGACATCGGCGGCGGCGTCGACCCACTGCAGAACGCCGGCGGAGCTGCGTACGGGCCGGTGGCCCTCAGCACCGCCCTGACGGTCTCCGACGACTACTACTTCTACGACGTCGGGTACCGGATCGACCGGCTCACCGACAACGACACGAAGGTGGGGCCCCTCGAGCGGACCGCGATGAACCTCGGGCTCGGCTCGGACACGGGCATCGACCTGCCGGGTGAGGAGCCCGGTTTGGTGCCGACGCCGCCGCAGCGCAACAAGCAGTACAAGGAGAACACGTCGCCCAACTCGCCCGGCGGCAGTGCGATCAGGTTGTCCGCCGGGGAGGTGACCGACCGGCCCTGGTCAGTGGGCGACAGCGTCAACCTCGCGGTCGGGCAGGGCGACCTGCAGGCCGATCCCCTGCAGATGGCCGTCGCCTACGCGGCGATTGCCAACGGCGGCAACATCGTCCGCCCGCACGTCGGCATGAACATCGTCGACCCGAAGGACGGCCAGGTCGTCCAGAAGATCGATCCCGCCAACCAGCGGCACGTCGACATCAATCCCGCGTACAGCTCGCTGATCCTGAACGCGCTGCACAACGCCGCGCAGCGCCCCGACGGCACCTCCTACCACGTGTTCGGCAACTACCCGGTCCCGGTCGCCGGCAAGACCGGGACGGCCCAGCGCGGGATCGGCCAGCAGGACCAGTCGTGGTACGTCGTCATGGCGCCGTACCCGGACCCCAAGGTCGTCGTCGCGTTCACGGTCGAGCAGGGCGGGTTCGGGGCCGACACGGCGGCGCCGGCGGCGCAGGACGTCCTGACCGCCTACTTCGACCAGCGGATCCCGAACTTCGCAAAGAAGGTCGCAAAGTCCCCAGCGCCCACCACCGGGACGACGACCACGAGCGGTTACGGCCTCTGATGGAGTCCCACGCGCTGCCAAGAACCCTTCGGGCTCGCGAACGCGCGGGCGTCATCGAGCGGATCGGCATCACGCACCTGGACCCGGGGCTGATCGTCGGCGCGCTGGCGCTCCTGGTCTGCAGCCTCTACACGCTGCACGTGACCACGTCGGCCGACATCCCGCACGACCCCAACTTCTACGTGGTGCGCCAGGCGATCTACGGCGCCGTCGGCATCGCGTTCATGCTCGCCCTGGCGCGCATCGACTACTCGCGCTTCCGGGAGCTTCGCGTTGGGCTCTACACGGCGATGATCGCCTCGATCCTGATCGTGTTCGCCGCGGGCACCGCGGCACGAGGCTCGAAGCGGTCGATCGACCTGCCGTTCTTCAGCCTGCAGACGTCGGAGCTGGGCAAGCTGCTCCTGATCCTGTCGCTGGCGGCGTTCGCGATCGACCAGGGCCGGCGCCTCGGCGAACGCCAGCGCACGGCGCGCATTCTGCTCATGGGGCTCTTCCCCGCGATGCTCGTCGCCGCCCAGCCGGATCTCGGCACCGCGGGCGTGTACGTGGCCATCACCTTCGCGATCCTCTTCCTCTCCGGGACCCGTTGGACGCACTTTGCGTTCATCGGGGGGCTCGCAACAGGAGCCGTAACCCTTATCCTCGTAATCGCGCCCGCTGTCGGGCACCCGATCCTTTCGGGCTATCAGCAGGACCGGCTCACGTCGTTCCTCAGCCCGTCGAGTGATCCCAAGGAGACCAGCTATCAGACACACCAATCGATCATCGCGATTGGGTCGGGGGGCAAGACGGGGCGCGGTAGCGATGCGACACAAACCGAGAACGGGTTCCTTCCGGAACGCCAGACCGACTTCATCTTCGCCGCTGTCGGCGAGCGGTTCGGCTTCCTCGGCGCCGCGTTCGTACTGTCCCTTTACGCCCTGCTCATGTGGAGGGCGCTGCGCATCATGACGCTTGCGAAGAACTTCTACGGGAGCCTGATAGCCGGCGGAATCGCCGCGATGCTCATGTTCCACGTCTTCGTCAACGTCGGCATCACAATCGGGATCATGCCGGTCACCGGCATCCCGCTGCCGCTGATGAGCTTCGGAGGCTCGTCCATCGTCGTCACCCTGATGGCGATCGGCCTCCTGCAAAGCGTCTACGTGCAAGCACGCCTTTCACCGAGAGCGGGGCCCTCGCGATACCTGTGAGCGGCCCAGGAGGCCGTTTCACCCGCGAGCTGACCCTCTCGAGGTGAGAATTTGAAAAAGCGAATATTGGTTTCGGTCGACGCCGGAGAGACCCGCGTCGCCGTGCTCGAGCGCAAGCGTGGCGGCGGCGGCCGCAACGGGTCGCAGGCGGCGAAGTACGCCACCTCCGAGCTCTACATCGAACGCCGGGGATCGAGGTCGATCGTCGGCAACATCTACAAGGGCGTTGTCGACAACGTGCTGCCCGGCATGGAGGCGGCCTTCGTCGACATCGGGCTGGAGCGCAACGGCTTCCTGCACGTGGACGAGATCGTCACCGAGGACGGCCAGCGGGCCCCGCGCCGCGGGCGCGGCGGCGGCCGGCGGATCGACGAGCTGATCAAGCCCAAGCAGGAGGTCCTGGTCCAGGTGGTCAAGGACCCCCTGAAGACCAAGGGCGCCAGGCTCTCCATGCAGCTCTCGATTGCGGGCCGCTACCTCGTCTACATGCCGACCGGCGAGGGCGTCGGCGCCAGCCGACGCCTGCCGGACTCAGAGCGCGACCGCCAGCGCAAGCTGCTGCAGAAGCTGCACTCGAAGGAGTCGGACGGCAAGGGCGGCGTGATCGTCCGCACGGCTGCCGAGGGCGCGCAGAAGGAGGACTTCGAGCGCGACCTTGCCTACCTGCACCGCCTGCACGAGGTCCTCGAGCGCCGCTCGGAGGACGTCAAGGCCCCCTCGCTGGTCTTCCAGGAGGCGGACCTCTCCATCCGCGTGCTCCGCGACGTGCTCGGCAAGGAGTTCGAGGGCGCCGTCATCGACGACCCCAAGCAGCACCACCGGGTCACGAGCTTCTTCGAGCGCACCGCGCCCGAGCTCGTGGAGCTCGTCGAGCTCTACGAGGACAAGCAGCCGCTGTTCGAGCGCTACGACGTGGAGAAGGACTTCGACTCGACGCTGACGCGCCGGGTCGACCTGCCCTCGGGCGGCTACCTGATGATCGACTACGCCGAGGCGCTGACCGTCATCGACATCAACACGGGCAGCTTCACCGGCCGTGGCAAGGGCCGGCTCGAGGACACCATCACCAAGGTGAACGTCGAGGCGGCCGACGAGGTTGTGCGCCAGCTGCGGCTGCGCGACATCGGCGGGATCATCGTCATCGACTTCATCGACATGGCGAAGGCACGCAACCGCGACCAGGTCATCAAGACGATGAAGAAGGCGCTCGACGAGGACAAGACCAAGACCTACGTGGTCGAGGTCTCGCCGCTCGGGCTGGTCGAGATGACCCGCCAGAACGTCACCGACGGCGTCCGGGAGATCCTCACCAAGCCGTGTCCGACCTGCGAGGGCGAGGGCGTCGTGCGCTCAGAGGAGACGGTCGCGATCGACACGATCCGCCGGCTCCGCGAGCTGGTGGACGAGCGCCCGAAGGCGGAGGCCTACCTGATCCGGGTGAACCCGAAGGTCGCCGCCAAGCTCGTCGAGGAGGGGAGCGGGCTTGCCGAGCTCGAGGAGTCGAGCGGCAAGCACTTCCACTTCGAGGGCGGCGAGGCCCTGCCGCTGGACGCCTACGCGGTGGCCGCCGAGGGCACCCGCACGGAGATCGAGGAGCGCGCCCTGCCGTTCAAGGCCGGCGAGGAGGTCATGCTTTCGCTCGAGGAGCCGCACATGTACGACCCGGATGCCGCGATCGCGCGCGTCGAGTCCTACATCGTGAGCGTCTCCGGCGCCGCTCGCTACGTGGGCGAGCGCCACCTGGTGCGGATCGACAGCGTTGCGCGCTCGGCGGCGAGCGGAACGCTCATCGACGTCGAGCCCGCCGAGGACCGTGGCGCGCACGGCGAGCAGGTAAAATCGCCCGCTTCCAGCCGGCGCCGGCGCGGCCGAGGGGGTGGCCGCGGCCGCTCCAAGACGCAGCAGGCCGCCGGCGGCGAGACAAGCGACGAGCAATGACAGACACCTACGCCATAGTCGAGTCCGGCGGCAAGCAGTACCGCGCGGAGAAGGGGACGACGCTCCTGGTCGACCGGCTGCCCGACGACGAGGGCGCCAAGGTGACGCTGCGCCCGGTGATGTTCCGGGGCGACGGCGACGTAGTGCTCGACTCCTCCGGGCTCGAGAAGGTCAAGGTCGAGGCCACCGTGGCGGAGCACCTGCGCGGCGAGAAGATCCGCATCTTCAAGTACAAGCCGAAGAAGGGCTACCGCAAGCGTGCCGGGCACCGCTCCGAGCTGACCAAGCTCGAGGTGGTCGACGTCAAGCTGCTCACCCGCAAGCCGGCGGCGTCGAAGGAGTCCGCAGGCGGCAGTCCGCCGTCCGCAGAGGCGAAGCCGAAGCCTGCCGTCAAGAAGCCTCCGGCGAAGAAGCCGGCGGCGAAGAAGCCCGCGGCCAAGAAGCCGGCCGCCCGCAAGCCGGCGACGAAGAAGCCGGCGGCGAAGAAGCCCGCCACCCGCAAGCCGGCCGCGAAGAAGACCGAGGAGGACTCCTAGATGGCGCACAAGAAGGGCCTCGGCTCCAGCCGCAACGGCCGCGACTCCAATCCGAAGATGCTCGGCGTCAAGGTCTTTGCCGGCGAAACCGTTTCCGGCGGCGAGATCCTGGTCCGCCAGCGCGGGACCCGGTTCCGGCCGGGCGACGGCACCGGCCTCGGCCGCGACCACACGATCTTCGCCACGCGGCCGGGCGTCGTGCAGTTCACCGCGGGCCACCGCGGCCGCACGATCTCCGTCGCCGAGCAGGACTAGGGCCGGCGCGTGGCCGAGCTCTCCGACCACGCTCGCCGCAACCGCGAGTACTGGAACGCAGAGTCGACCGCCTACCAGGAGCTCCATGGTGACCACCTGGCGCTCGGCGCGGCGTGGGGGATCTGGCAGATACCCGAGTCTGACCTTCAGGTCCTTGGCGACGTGGAGGGTCTCGACGTCCTCGAGCTCGGCTGCGGCGCCGCGCAGTGGTCGATCGCGCTTGCCGGGATGGGAGCAAGGGTCGTTGGCTTGGACCTGTCCTCCGAGCAGCTGAGGCACGCGCGCGCCGCGCAGGAAGCTGCCGGGATCGACTTCCCGCTCGTCGAGGCGAGCGCCGAGTCCGTTCCCCTCGACGACTCCTCGTTCGACGTCGTGTTCTGCGATCACGGCGCGTTCAACTTCGCGGACCCGCTGCTGCTGGTTCCCGAGGCGTCGCGCCTCCTGCGTCCCTCCGGCCTGCTCGCGTTCTCGATGGTGAGCCCGATCCTCGAGCTCTTCTGGGGCACCGACGCGGACGCGCTCGGCACCGAGCTCGTCAACGACTACTTCGGGCTCCGCACGATCGACGACGGCGAGACGACGGACTTCCAGCTGCCCTACGGCGAGTGGATTCGCCTGTTCCGGGCGAACGGCCTCGAGGTCGAGGATCTGATCGAGCTGCGCCCTCCGGAGGGCGCGACCACAACCTACGACACGGCGCCCTACGAGTGGGCGCGCCGCTGGCCCGCCGAGAACATCTGGAAGGCGCGCAAGCCCGCCCGCTGACGCGGGCCCTCGCCAGACGGCGCCGCCGCCATAAGGTCTCACCGTGGCGGCGACAGCTGATACCGGGCGCGCGGACGAGACCGAGCTGATCGAGGCGCTCAGGCGCGGCGACGGCGAGGCGTTCGCGAAGCTCGTCGACGAGCTCTCGCCCGGCCTCCTGCGCCTCGCCCGCGCCCACGTCCCGAGCCGGGCGGTTGCCGAGGAGGTCGTGCAGGACACGTGGCTCGGCGTCATCAACGGCATCGACCGCTTCGAGGGCCGCTCGTCGCTGCGCACCTGGATCTACCGGATCCTGCTGAACAACGCCCGCAGCCGCGGTGTCCGCGAGAAGCGCACGCTGCCGTTCTCTTCCTTTCGCCGGCGTGCGGAGGAGGGCTCGAATCAGGACATCGGGCTCGACGCGGACCGCTTCCAGGGGCGCCGCGGTGAGGCGCCCGGGAGCTGGGCTCGTCCGCCGGTTGAGTGGGAGTCCCCCGAGGAACGCCTCGCGAGCGACGAGGCGCGGGACGTGCTGCTGAAGGCCATCGCCGGCCTGCCGCCTCGGCAGCGCGAGGTCATCACCATGCGCGACATCCAGGGACTGTCCTCCGCGGAGGTGCGTAATGCACTCGAGGTCTCGGAGACCAATCAGCGGGTGCTCCTGCACCGCGCCCGCTCCAAGGTGAGGGCGGCGCTCGAGGAGTACTTCGAGTCGGAGAACGCAGTGGCATGAGCGCAAACGCACAACAGATCACGTGCCGGGAGCTGGTCCAGGTGGTCACCGACTACCTGGAGAGCCAGATCACGGCTGTCGAGCGGCACGTAATCGAGGTCCACCTCGGCGACTGCCCGGGGTGCGACGAGTACGTTCGGCAGATGCGGCTGACGATCGCCGGGCTTCAGGGCCTCGCCGATGACGCGGTGATGTTCCCGAAGACGCGCGACCAGGTCCTCGCGGCGTTCGCGGAGCTCCGGCCGCCAACCGTTTCGTAGCCCCCAACGGGCTACCGTGCGCGCGTGGACGATCGCGCGAAGGTTCACGTGAAGGCGGGTCGCGGCGGCGACGGCGTCGTCAGCTTCCGGCGTGAGGCTCACGTGCCGCGCGGGGGGCCCGACGGCGGCGACGGCGGGCGCGGCGGCGACATCGTGCTGGTCTGCGATGCGTCGCGACGCGACCTCGCGACGCTGCGGCGCTCGCCGCACCTCCGGGCCGGAAACGGCCGGAATGGCGAGGGCAGCCAGCGGCATGGCGCGCGCGGCGAGGACCGGGTCGTGCCGGTCGCGCCCGGGACGTTCGTGGAGGGACTTGAAGGGGAGACCTTCGACCTCACCAGCCCGGGACAGCGCGCGGTCGTCGCCCGTGGCGGCGCCGGCGGGCATGGCAACAAGCGGTTCACGACGTCTACCCGGCAGGCGCCGCGGTTCGCGGAGAAGGGGCTCGAGGGCGAGGAGGGATGGATCGAGCTGCGGCTGAAGCTCCTTGCCGACGTCGGCCTGGTCGGCCTGCCGAATGCCGGCAAGTCCTCTCTGCTGCGCCGGATCACGGCGGCGGTGCCCAAGGTCGCCGGCTACCCGTTCACGACGCTCGAGCCGGTTCTCGGCACCCTGGAGGTCGACGACCGCCAACTCGTGCTGGCGGACATCCCGGGGCTGATCGAGGGGGCCGCGTCCGGTGCTGGGCTTGGTCACGAGTTCCTCGCGCACGTCGAGCGCTGCCGGGTGCTCGTCCACCTGGTCGAGCTCGGGCCCGATGCGGATCCCCTTGCGGCCTACGCGACCGTGCGGTCCGAGCTCGCGGAGTACGGCGCCGGGCTCGACCGGCTGCCCGAGCTGATCGTGGTGTCCAAGCGCGACCTGGTTCCCGACGAGGAGGCAGACGCCGTACTGGGGCGCGTCCGCGGCCGGCTCGGCGACTCGGCGCGCGCGGTGCTGTCGGTCTCCTCCGCCAGCGGGGCGGGGCTCGACGAGCTGATCGCCGCGATCGCCGATGCGGTCCCGGAGACGCTCGCCGACAGCGTCGAGCAGCGTGCAGACGAGCCGCGCTTCGAGGCCGAGCACATGACCTACCGCCCGGCGGCCGACCAGGGCTTCGAAGTCGCGAAGGAGGGCGCCGGCGTCTATCGGGTCCGCGGCAAGGGGATCGAGGTCCTATTCGAGCGCCATGACGCGTCTAACCTGGAGTCCCTCGCCTACCTCGAGCAGCGCCTGCGCGAGATCGGGGTGATCGCCGCGCTGGAGCGCGCCGGCTTCGAGCCGGGCGACGAGGTGCGCGTGGGCGACCAGGAGTTCGAGCTCCACCCCTGAACCCTCAACCACGCTCAACCAACCTAAAGAGGGTCAGACCCCCTTGAGGGTGGTTGAGGGTTTCTACACTGCCGCCCTGTGACCGTGGTCGCGAAGCTCGGGTCCTCGATCGTCGCCGACGACGGCGGCGAGCTGCGCGCGGACGTCCTCGACTCGGTCTGCGAGCAGGTCGCCGAGCTGCACAGGGGCGGCGAGGATGTCGTGATGGTCACGTCCGGCGCGATCGCCCGCGGATCGCAGCTGATGGAGCTGGCGGAACGCCCGCGCGAGATCGACTCGATGCAGGCGGCCTCGGCGGTTGGCCAGGGCTCCCTGTTCCGGGCCTACGAGGAGCGTCTGGCCGCGGGTGGGGTGCATGCGGCGCAGGTGCTCCTGACGTCCTTCGACATGGCGGCGCGGATGCACTACCTGAACGCCCGGCGCACGCTGCGACGGCTGCTCGAGTGGCGTGTGGTGCCGGTGATCAACGAGAACGACACGACCGCGACCGACGAGATCACCTTCGGCGACAACGACTTCCTCTCCGCGCAGGTCGCGATCCTGCTCGAGGCGAGGCTGCTGGTCCTGTTGACCGACCTGGCGGGCCTGCACACGGCCGATCCGCGCCGTGACCCGTCCGCGGAGCTCGTCAGCGAGGTGGCGGACTTCGCGGAGCTGAGGGAGATGAAGATCGGCAGACGGACCACCGCGTTCGGGTCCGGGGGAATGCGCAGCAAGGTTGCGGCCGCGGAGATGGCGAGTGCCGCCGGCATTCCGGTGGTGATCTGCGACGGCACCGCGCCCGGCACGCTCGGAGCGGCGGCGGCCGGCGGAGCGGTCGGCACGCGGTTCGTGTCGCATCCCGAGCGCACGCCCAGCTTCAAGCTATGGCTTCGCTACGCGAAGCCCAGCCAGGGACGGCTCGTGGTCGACGCCGGCGCCGCGAAGGTGCTTCGCGAGAGCGGCTCGAGCCTGCTGCCGGTTGGGGTGACCGCGGTGGAGGGCGATTTCGCGGCCGGCGACGCCGTCGAGGTCGTCTGCGACGGCGAGGTGGTCGGCAAGGGGATCGCGAGCTTCTCCGCCCAGGAGCTCGGGCGGGTGAAGGGCAAGCGCTCCGCGGACGTGCTGGCGGAGCTTCCCGACGCCGGCGAGGAGGCGGTCCACCGCGACCGCTTCGTCCTGACTTAGCGTCACTGCCAGGTGCGTGGCCAGGGCACGGACGGGGCCACGACCTCCACCCGGATCCGCGCGTCCACGGCAAGCGCTCCGTCCGGCCCGGCCATCACCGGGTTCAGGTCGACCTCGATGATCTCGCGGTGCGCCTCCACCAGCGCGCTCAGCCGGAGGAGAATGTCCTCGAGCGACCCAAGATCGGCCGGCGGCGCGCCGCGGTAGCCCGTGAGCAGCGGGTAGGTTGCGAGCGAGGCGATCATCTGACTCGCCTCGCGGCGGTCGATCGGGCAGATGCGCACCGCGACGTCCTTGAGGAGCTCCGCCTGGACACCGCCGGCTCCGCAGGCCAGAACCGGGCCGAAGACGGCGTCGCCCACCACTCCGACGAGCATCTCGACGCCCTCGTCGACCATCTGCTGGACCACGAAGGCCTTGCGTTCGACGCCCTGGCGCGCGAGCTCCTCGTCGATGCCGGTGGCGGCCCAGGAGGCCTCCGCGCCCCCCTCGACGCCGAGCCGAACCGCCCCAAGATCGGTCTTGTGGATGACCTCGGGTCCGGTTGCCTTGATGGCCACTCGGCCGCCGAGCTCGTCGGCGACGTGGCCGGCCTCGACCGGGTCCTTGGCTATGTGGGTCTCCGGCTGGGAGATTCCGTACGCGCCGAGCAGTGTCGCGACCCGCTCCTGGCCGAGCCACGTCTCGCCGGCCTTCAGCGCGTCGGCAATCGTGATCGCCGCGGTGTCGGGCTCCAGCCCGTCGAGGGCGATGGGGTCCTCGGGCCCTGCGCGCCGCCAGTCCGCATGGCGGACGACGCGCGCGAGCGCTCGCACGGCGTCCTCGGGATAGATCAGGGTCGGCACCGAGGCCTCGGCCCCCGCCGTACGCCGATCGCGCTCGGACATGAACACGGCCTGGATCGGCAGCTCGCGCGACAGGTTCCGCACGGCCGCCGCCACGGCGCTGCCGACGTCCTCCGCCCGGATGAGCAATGGCCGCACGAAGATGACGATCAGCGCGTCGATCTCGTCCGACTCGGCGAGGGCCTCGATCGACTGGCGGAACTGCTCGGCGCTTGCGGTGGCGATCATGTCGACCGGGTTCGCGACCGCGGCGTGTTCGGCGAGGAACCCGCGCAGCTTTGCCTGGACCTCCGGCGACAGCTCCGGCACCTCCAGGCCGGAGGCTTCGCACGCGTCGGCGCACATCGCTCCCGGGCCTCCGGCGTTCGTGACGATGCCGACCCGGCGGCCCTCGGGAAGCGGCTGAGAGGCCAACAGCGAGGCGACGTCCATCATCTCGGCCAGGCTGTCCGTCCGGATGACTCCGGCCTGGTGGAAGAGCGCGTCCACCGTCACGTCGGACGCGGCAAGCATCGCTCCCGTGTGTGAGCTCGTGGCCCGCGAGCCGGCCTGGGAGCGCCCGCTCTTGACGACCACGATCGGCTTGTTGCGGCCGACGCGCTGCGCCACGCGGGAGAAGCGCCGCGGGTCGCTGAACGACTCGATGTAGAGCAACGCGACCGCGGTGCCCGGGTCGGAGTCCCAGTACTCGAGCACGTCGTTCCCGGTGACGTCCGCCCGGTTCCCGATCGAGGCGAACGAGGAGAGGCCGAGCCCGCGCTCGCCCGCGAGGCCGATCAACGCGAGACCGAGGGCGCCGCTCTGCGAGAGGAACCCGATGTCGCCGACCGGTGGGGTCTCCGGAGCGAACGTGGCGTTGAGCCGCTGCGACGCCGCCGTGTTGAAGACCCCGAGGCAGTTCGGGCCGATGAGCCGAATACCCGAATCGCGGCAGATCTCCAGCAGCTCGGTCTCGCGTTCGCGGCCTTCCGCGCCGCTCTCGGCGAAGCCGGCGGAGATCACGACCAGCGCCGGCACGCCCTTCGCCGCGCAATCGCGAGCCACCGCCGTCACGTGCTCCGCGGGGACCGCGACCACCGCGAGGTCGATTGGCTCGGGGATTGACGCGACGTCTGGATACGCCCGCACGGATTGGACGCTCTCGGCGGCCGGGTTGACGGGGTACACCGTGCCGGTGAAGCCATCGAGCAGGTTGTGGAGGAGCTCCCCACCGACCGTCCCCCGTTTGCGCGAGGCGCCAACGAGAGCAACAGAGCGGGGCTCCAGGAAGCGCCGGACGGCGGCGGACGCGGCGACCTGGTCGCGCCGCTCGAAGCGCTCCACCGCCTCCGGCGTGAACGAAGCCGGGAACTCGACCTGGACCATCCCCGGGACGGAGCGCATCTCGACGGGGAAGCCGCTCTCGCGGAACACCTCGAGCATCCGCCTGTTGCTCGGCAAGACCGTGGCCTCAAGCGTCGCGATGCCGGACGCTGCGGCCGCCTCGGCGAGGTGGGCGAGCAGGATCGTTCCGAGGCCCCGACCCCGGACGTCGTCGGCGATCGCGAAGGCAACCTCGGCCCGTCCCTCGCCGGAGGCCGCGAAGTTGGCGTTGCCCACCACGCGCCCCTCGCCGCGCGTGGCCAGAAGGCCGTAGCGGGTCGTGTAGTCGACGTCCACCTCGGCCGACGCGGCCCTCCGGGTGTCCGCGCCGGCGGAGAAGAACCGCAGTGCGCGCGCCTCGGGGGAGAGCGCCGCCAGGAAGGCGGCGACCTCGTCCTCGTCCTCGGCGCGGACCGGCCTCACGTGGACGGTGGAGCCGTCCTCCAGCACCACGTCAGCCTCGTGATGCGCAGGGTAGGCAGGGCTCATCCCGGCACCTAGAGCCGGTAGGTGACGAGTGCCGTCGCGACCGCCGTGCCGTCGGCGGCGGTGACGTCGACCGCCAGGAACGTGACCGTGCCGCGCCGGAGCACCTTCGCTTCGGCGACCACGTCCTGGGCGCGGGCGGGGGTGAGGAAGTCCACGGTGAACCCCACCGTGGAAGCGCGGATCTTCTCGGGAACGTCGGCTCCCGACCAGGCCGCGGCCGCGGCCGCCGTGTCGATCAGGGCGCTGATCGCCCCGCCGTGGACCACGTCGCCCATGGTTGGCAGGGTCTCGTCGAACGGCAGGCGCATTCGCGCAACGCCGGGCTCCAGCGTCTCGAGCCGCAGGCCCAGCTTCTCGACGAACGCCGAGCTCTCGAGCCAGCCGCGGGCGAGGTCCGCGCCGGTGGGGGCGTCTTCGGCCACGCGCTCACAATACGAGAGGAGCGGTGGGGCGACGGCTACCCTTTCAACGATGGCAACCGCAACCAGAACCGTCCGCGACGCGTGCGTGAGCGCCAAGCGCGCTTCGCGGGAGCTCGGCCGCGCGCCGCGCGAGCAGAAGGACGCCGCGCTGGGCGCGCTGGCCGGCCTGCTCGACGAGCGCAGCGCGGAGGTCCTGGAGGCGAACGCGGCGGATCTGGGCGACGAGCGTGCCGCCCGGCTCACCGACGCGCTTCGCGACCGGCTGGCCCTCGACGAGCAGCGGATCGCCGCAATGGCCGAGGGCGTGCGCGCGATCGCGGCCCTGCCGGACCCGGTTGGCGAGGAGATCGAGCACCGTACGCTCGAGAGCGGCCTGGACCTGCGCAAGGTCCGCACGCCGCTCGGCGTGATCGCCGTGATCTACGAGGCGCGGCCGAACGTCACCGTGGACTGCGCCGCGTTGACCTTGAAGAGCGGCAACGCCATCGTCCTGCGCGGCTCGAGCTACGCGGCCAATTCGAACGCAGCGCTCGCCGGCCTCGTCACCGAGGCGGTCGCCGCCGCCGGCCTTCCCGAGGGCTCCGTGGAGCTCGTGGGCGGCGGGCATGACGACCTCAGAGAGCTTGCGACGGCGGACGACCTGGTCGACCTCGTCATCCCGCGGGGCGGCGACGGTCTCAAGGACGCGCTGAAGGAGTCGGCAACGGTTCCGGTGCTGTACGCCGCCTCCGGCAACTGCCACGTCTACGTCCACTCAGACGCCGATCTCGAGAAGGCCCGCGCGATCGCCGTCAACGCCAAGGTCTCCAAGCCGAGCGTCTGCAACGCCGCCGAGACGCTGCTCGTCAACGCGAGCGTGGCCGCGGACTTCCTGCCCGCGACGCTCGCCGAGCTTCGCGACCGGGGGGTCGAGCTGGTCGGTGACGAGCGGGCACGCGCCGCCGCCGGGACGATCGAGGTTGGCGCGGCGAGCGCGGAGGACTGGGACGAGGAGTTCCTGGACATGAAGCTGGCGGTCGGCGTGGTCGACTCGCTCGAGGAGGCGATCGAGCACGTCAACGTGTACGGCAGCGGGCACTCGGAGGCGATCGTCACGTCGTCCGACGAGGCCGGCGACGCGTTCACCGGCGGTGTGGACGCGGCGTGCGTCTACGTCAACGCCTCGACGCGGTTCACGGACGGGTTCGAGTTCGGCCTCGGCGCGGAGATCGGCAACTCCACTCAGAAGCTCCATGCCCGCGGGCCGATCGGCCTCCGCGAGCTCACCTCCTTCAAGTACGTGGTTCACGGCGACGGAACGATCCGGGAGTAGCCGTCGCCGCTGTCGGGATCCTCGGGGGCGCCTTCAACCCCCCTCACATCGGGCACCTGGTGCTTGCGCAGGAGGCGGCATCCCAGCTCGGCCTGGCCGAGGTCCTGCTGGTCCCCGCCGGAGAGGCTCCGCACAAGACGATCGACCCGGAGCCCGGGCGTGACGTCCGCATGGAGATGGCGGTGCGGGCCGCCGCCGGCGACTCGCTGCTCGAGGCATCCGACATCGAGGTCGGCCGCGACGGGCCCTCGTTCACGTACGCGACCCTCGAGCAGCTTGCGGAGGCTCGCCCCGGAGACGAGCTCTGGTTCCTGATGGGCGCGGACGTGGCGGCCGGGCTGCAGAGCTGGAGAAGGCCGGAGCGGGTGGTGGAGCTGGCGCGGCTCGGCATCGCGGCGCGCGCCGGCACGTCGCTGGACGACGCGGAGGCCGCGCTCGAGGCCCTTGGCGCGGAGGGGCGGTTCGAGGTCGTGAGGATGCCCGAGATCGGGGTTTCCTCGACGCGCGTGCGGCGTCGCGTGGCACAGGGGCGTCCGATCCGCTATCTCGTTCCGGATGCGGTGGTCGAGCTGATCGAGTCCAAGGAGCTCTACAGGTGAGCGGCGAGGCGCAGCGGCGCGAGGAGGACGTCGCGGTGCGGCGCGACGCCGGCGCGGGCGATTCGCTCGAGTTGGCCAGGCGCCTGGCCGCGGTGGCGACCGAGAAGGGCGCGGACGACCTCGTCGCGCTCGACGTGCGCGAGCTCGTCTCCTACACGGACTACCTGCTGGTCTGCACGGCTCGCAACGAGCGCCAGGCGAAGGCCATCCACGATGAGGTCCACATGCGGCTCAAGCGGGAGGACGACCTCCTGCCGGCCTCGGTCGAGGGCGAGCGCGAGGCGCGGTGGATCCTCCTGGACTACTTCGACTGCGTCCTCCACATCTTCGTGCCGGAGCTCCGCGACCGCTACCGGCTGGACCGGCTGTGGGGCGAGGCCTCCCAGGTGGACCTCTCGAGCGCGTAGACCCGGAGCTCGAGGCCCGGGACTCGCGCGTGGGCGCTGGTGCCCACGGGAGCCGAGCCGAGGCGGGTTGCGACGGCGATCGAGCGCGCGTTGGCGGGGTCGATGAGGTGGACGACCCGCTCGACGGGGAGGCTCGCGAAGGCGGCCTCGACGGCCGCCCGCGCTCCCTCGGTGGCCAGGCCCCGGCCCCACCACGGGCGGCGCAGGGTCCAGCCGACCTCCACGTCGTCGGGGGAGTCCACCGCGATGTCCTGGTGCCAGGCACCGGTCCAGCCGATCACCTCGCCCGACTCGCGTTCGATCGCCGCCCAGAGGCCGAAGCCGTCGTGCTCCCAGCCGGCAATCCGGCGGGTGAGATAGTCGGCCGCCGCGGCGTCCGGGTCGATGTCGCCGCCCGGGCCGATGGCGCCGACGACGTCGGGGTCCTCGAAGACCCGGCGGACCGCCGCGTGGTCGCCCGGCTCCCAGATGCGGAGGATGAGGCGGTCGGTTTCGACGCAACGGGGGTATTCCACGCGCGTCATCGTCGCGTACGTCCCTTGATTTCGTCCGGCCCTGCGCCTAGGTTGGAGGCATCGCCGGTCGATTCAAGAGAGCGCTGCTCGGATACCGTCGCGCCGACGTGGACGCGGCGCTCGACGCCGCAGACGAGCGTCACCGGGTCGCGACCGAGGAGCTCGCCACGCGCGCAGCGAATCTCGACGAGCTCGAGCGCGTGGCGAACCGGCTCGCCGAGCGGGTCGTGGAGCGCGAGCGAGAGCTCAAGGACGTCAGGGCGGAGCTCGCGGAGGCCACCCGCAAGAGCGCGCTCAGCATGGAGGCGCTGGAGGCCCTCGTGAAGGAGCTGGAGAAGGCGCGCCGCAGGCCGCCGAAGGAGCCGGCGGCAGGCGGCGGGGCGGCGGCGGTGCCGGCCGAGCCCGAGCCGGACCCCGAGGTCGAGCAGCCCATCGCTGAGCGGACGCCGGGGCGAAGGTTCGATCCGGCGCCCACGACGGACCCCGACTCCGAGCCCGTCCCCGCAGGCTCGAACGGGCACTCCGAGGAGGCGGCGGCGCGCATGTTCCAGGGATGCGTGGAGGTGGAGATCGGCCCGCTCGGCGATTTCGCCCAGCTGGTTGGCTTCGAGGACGCCGCGCGGGAGATCGGTGCGACCTCGGAGATCTCGATCGTGAGGTTCTCGGACGGCCGCGCGACGCTCGAGATGACGCTCGACGAGCCGGTGGAGCTCCTGGAGGAGCTCGAGCGGCGCTGCGCGATGGGCTTCAGGGTGCGGGACAACCGCGACGGGCGCATCGTCCTCGACGTCGACTGACGCGCCGTTTCGAATAGCCTCATCGGCCGTGGCGGAGGAGAAGGCCCGGGCGGGCGAAGTCGAGATCGCGTACGAGAGCGTGGGGGACCCGGGGCAACCGACGATCCTGCTGGTCATGGGGCTGGGCGTGCAGATGCTCGGCTGGGACATGTCGCTCTGCGAGATGCTCGCCGAGCGGGGCTTTCGGGTGATCCGGTTCGACAACCGCGACGTCGGGCGGTCGACGTGGTTCGAGGACGGCCCGGCCCCGGACCTCATGGCCGCGATGGTGGGGGACTACAGGACGGCGAGCTACACGCTCACGGACATGGCGGCGGACACGGCCGGGCTCCTGGAGGCGCTCGGAATCGACGCTGCGCACGTGGTCGGCGCGTCGATGGGAGGGATGATCGCCCAGACGCTTGCGATCGAGCACCCGGAGCGGGTGCTCTCGATGACCTCGATCATGTCGACCACCGGCGCTGCCGACGTCGGACAGCCGACCCCGGTCGCGATGCAGGCGCTGCTGGCCCCGCCGGCGACGAGCCGCGAGGGGTTCGTCGACGGGGCCGTCGCGATCTACTCGGCGATCGGCTCGCCCGGGTTCGAGATCGACACGGACCAGATCCGCCGGGAGGCGGGCGAGAGCTGGGACCGTGGCTACAACCCCCTCGGCGTGGGCCGCCAGCTGCTCGCGATCCTGGCGTCCGGCGACCGCACGCCCGGGCTGCGCGAGCTCGACGTCCCCACGCAGGTGATCCACGGCACGGACGACCCACTGGTCGACCGCTCGGGCGGCGAGGCGACGGCGGCCGCCATCCCCGGCGCGAAGCTCGAGCTGATCGACGGGATGGGCCACGACCTGCCCGAGGACCTCTGGCCGCGCTACACGGACCTGGTCGTCGAGAACGCCGCGCGGGCGACCGCCGCGGCCTAGAAGTCACACACTCGACACATTCCGCGCGCAACGCGCGACTCCCTCCATGCGAACATGCGTTCGGTGTAGGACTCGAATCACAAGGGCAACGTCGCGGAGGCGATGATCGCCGGCCGCGCGACCAGGCTCGGCATCCCGGTCATGAAGCCGTTGAACGAGCACACCCGCTACGACCTGATCTTCGACCTTCAGCCCCGGTTGCTGAGGGTCCAGTGCAAGTGGGCGCCGCTCAAGAGCGACGTCATCGTGGTTCGCCTACGAACGTCGCGCCGCACTAGTGCAGGACGTCAAGTCACCACCCAGCATTCGGCCGAGGAGGTTGACGCCATCGGTGTGTATTGCGAAGCGCTCGACCAGTGCTTCGTGGTCCCGATTGCAAAAGCTGCGCACATGGATGCGATTCACCTGCGGGTCGGCCCCACGAAAAATGGGCAACGTGCTTGTCTAAACTGGGCGGCTGAGTACGAACTCGCTGGGGCTGTAGCTCAGCTGGAAGTAGCGTCGCGCTGGCAGCGCGAAGGTCGTGGGTTCGAGTCCCACCAGCTCCATTCACCTGACTCAGACCGCTCCACCGTGATCGGAGCGCACGAGTTCCGCAACCGCTTCGGCTGGTACATGGAACGCTCAGCCGCCGGCGAAAGCTTCCTCATCACCCGCCGCGGGAAGCCCTACGCCCGGCTCAGCCCGCCGCCGCCGGCGCTAGTCAGGGGCCCGAGCGGGGACGCCCGTGGCGGGCGCCCCCACCTGCGCGTTCCCGGGTCTACTCGCCCCGGTCGTACTTGAACGAGACCCCGAGCCGGACCCGGAACTCGGAGACCTTCCCGTCGCTGATCGTCAGGTCCTGGCGGACGACCTCGGCGATCCGCAGCTCACGCACCGACTCGCCGACCTTCTCGACGGCGTTGCGAGCCGCCTGCTCCCACGAGTCGGAACTGACGCCGACCACTTCGGTGACGCGATAGACGCTTTCGGACATCCTTGCCTCCTCGGCTTTGGGGCCTCCTAGCCTCCCACACCGGCGCCCTGAGGTTGCGCGTTCGTTGGCGGTAACGATCCCTCGCTGCGCTGCCTGGGCGCCGTCGGGGCCGGAATTCGGCGCTGCGGTCCGGACGTGATTGGCCCGATCGGCGGGCCTCTCTTCCGGCAGGGCCGGGATGCGATCACGACCGACGATGGTCAGGGTGGCCGGTGCGCCATGGTCTTCCCGGCCGAGAAGGGCTTCGAGCGCTCTCCCGGTTGCGCGGCGGACGACAACCTGCTGAAAACGGACCACCTCGTCGTGCAGCGCTTCACAGCGCGTCGGTGCCCGCAACTTCACCTGCTCGAGGGCCTTCTCGACAACCTGTGGGCCGGCCGAACCGGCCTGATCGAGCTTCAGAATCGCGCCAACGTCATCCTCGCCGAGGCACCCGACGGCGTCCCTGGCGGCGACTGGTTTCGCCAGGTGCCGCTGCCCGGCCGGTGGCGGGTGCCGGCGATCAGCACGCTGCCCACGGCGGCCGCCTGCGCCTCCCCAGGCGGCACCTCCGGGCTGGTCACCGCTCGCATCGAACCGGACACCCCGGTTCCGAGATGCGTGAAGGTCAGGCCCTCGCAGGGCCGCCGCATCGTCAACGGCAGCGGCGACTACGGACGGCGACCGCGGACGATCACCGTCAGGTTCGTCGGCTTCACCAGACGGGTCGCTCCCGGAGGGGCCGCCGTCTTCCGGCCCCGTCGGAACCTACCTCCTCCCGGGCGACCACGAGGTGACGGCCACCTACGCATCCGGCGGACCGGAGGTCATGTTCGTTCGGGGTGGCGGTTGAGGCTGCGCCGGTAGCTCAGTCCCGCTGATTTCGGTTCCACTCCACCCAGCCGACGCCCTCGCGACCGTCGTCGGCGCGGGCGCGGCACATGGCGCGCGGGAACTGCGAGATCCGGCCGTCGGGCGCCTCGAGCAGGATGGGGCCGAAGGCGAGGGGCTCGACGTCCACGCTCGGGGCATCCGGCCCCATCTCGATCCGGGCGCTGGTGATCAGCCCGTTGTCGGCGACCTGCTCGGTGGCCGTCACGGACTCGATCTCCCGCAGCTCGCCCCCCCGCTGCATGTACCCGACGCCGTAGCCCGGCATCGTCGGCACTCCGACCGCGTGGGTGCGCGTCGCGTCCTCGAAGTGCAGGGCGCTCCACATCCAGTCGACGGCCCACCAGTCCCGCGAGCCCCACGAGTGGTCCCGCTGGCCGGGCCCGGAGAACTCGATCTCCTCGTCGCCGACCCGGATCGTGCCGCTCACCCGGCAGGGGATCTCGTACCGCGTGCTCTGCCGCCACGCGTACGGGACGCCCTCCGTCTCCCAGACCAGGTCGAACGCGATCTCGACGGGCTCGCCCTCCTCGCGGCGCAGGGGGGCGGACTCGTCGGCGTGCGCGCCGGCGGTTCCCTCGAGGGTCACCCGGAACCGCTCGAGCGGCGCCTCGACATGGTGCTCGCCGTGGGCGACATCGGAGTGGACCACCTGCGCGTCGTCGTCCGCGTCGGGCAGCGGCATCTCGGCCGTGAGCATGATCGAGGGGCGGCCCGGGCCGCAGATGCACGCCGTGTACATGCAGGCGTCCAGGTTCGGCAGCCGCCCGATCCGCGTGTAGACCCCGAGGCTCGCGTCGTCGCCGATCGCGTCGAAGTACCAGCTCTCGTTCCAGAGCTCCTCGGGACCGGGTGGGTGGCGGCCCTCGTCCTCGGGCGCGGGCCGCAGCGGCTCGGGGCTCCCCGCGTCCGGCTCCGGCAGGAGCTCCAGAGCGTCGAGGTCGAGGATCTGCTGCGCGTTGCGCTCCAGCCAGGTCATGAACATGTCGTCCCCGCGCTCGGTGCGCTCGACCACCATCGACGCCGCGACGGTCATGACGATCCCATGGAAGGTCCCTCGCCGGTAGTCGTCCCAGCACTGCTCCCAGCCGAGGCCCTCGACCCCGCAGGCGAGCAACTCGTCGTGGTAGGCGCGCACCAGCTCCTCCTCGTGCGCCCGCCGGTCCTCCACCGAGAGCCCGCCACCCACGAAGTACGCCGCGTCGGTCATCGCGGGACCCCAGCTGACGGTCTGCCAATCGACCACCTTGCAGTCCTCGTCGGAGAACAGGAGGTTGTCCAGCCGGTAGTCGCCGTGCACCAGGCCGAGCGGCGGATGCCGGTCCGCGGCCCAGCCGTCGCACGACGGCACGAAGCGCTTGCAGACCTCCACGTGCTCGGGCGCGATCCGTCCTTCGTAGCGCTCGAGAAAGCCGCTGAGCAGCTGTGTGAGCAGCGCCTGGTTGAGGGGGCTCGGCTGGTTCAGCCAGTCCGCCGCGCCAAGCGCCAGGTCGCCGAGCACGGGAGCCTGAAGACGGGCGAGCTCGCGCAGCGCGATCCGCGCCTCGTCGACCGAGCAGCCGGCGATCTGGTCTCCGGTACGCGCGCCCACGATGTCCTCGAGAACCAGCGTGAACCATCCCTGCGCCGGGTCGTGCTCGGCGAGCAGGCAGCCGGGGATCGGCTCTCCGAGCCGCGCCGACAGGCTCCGGTAGAAGCAGATCTCGCGGTAGTACGCGCCCATGCCGACGCCGGTGGCGCGACTCGTCTCGTCGTCCGACGCGAGCTTCACCACGACGGTCTCGGGCGCCCCGCCGCACTCGTACTCCACGCGATGGCTCTGGCTCATCTGACCCGTGCCGATCCGCTCCGTGGCCTTGATCTCCAGCCCGCCGCGGCCGAGCGCGCCCTCGAGCCACCCGGCGGTGATCTCCTCGGGTCCGCGGATCAGGTTGGGAGCGTCGGGCGAGATGTCTCCAACATACTTTGGGACCCCCGCAGGGTGCGCGTCTCATGCGGGACGAGCCCGATCGCGAGCAGCACCGCCGTGAAGATTCCGCCGCCGACCAAAACCGCGCTGGTGCTGGTCAGGTTGGCGATCGGCCCGGCCAGCACGAAGCCGAGCGGCAGGAAGACGAGTGAGCCCATCCAGTCGTAGGAGCTGACCCGGGAGAGCGACTCGGCCGGGACGTTCTCCACCATCGCGGTGCTCCACAGGACCTCGAAGAGCGCGAAGCCCGCGCCGAGGGCGACGGAGAGGACCAGGACGATCGCCTCCGCCGAGTGGGCGCCGAACGCGACCAGCATGAGTGGCCAGCCGAACGTCACGATGAATCCGGTGCGCATCGGGAACCGCGGGCGCCAGCGGAGGCCGATCAGCGCGCCAACCAGCGCGCCGAATCCCATCAGCGTGGTCATCACCCCGAAGACGGCGGCGGACCCGTATGCGTCGAGCGCCGCGGTCGGGCCGATGACGTAGAGCGGCGCGTAGCCGATCGGGACGATCAGGGCGAAGATCGCGACCGTCATCCAGAACCAGCGACGCGCCCGCACCTCGGCGAAGCCCTCGGCCAGCTCGGCAAGCACCGTGCGGCGCTCCTCAGCCGGCGCCGCCTCCCGCCAGCCGGGCCGCACGCGCATCAGGAGCAACCCGCTGACGCCGAACGTCGCGGCGTCGAGCGCGAAGGCCCAGCCGGGGCCGACCCCGAGGACGAGGGCGGTGGCGAGCGCGGGGCCGAGCATCTCGTTGACGTTGGCGCTCAGGCGGGAGAGCGCCTGCGCCTCCTGGACGTCGGCGGCCGGGACGGTCTGCGGGATGAGCCCCGTGTAGGCCGGCTGGAAGAACGCCTCGGCGCCGCCGAACAGCGCCTCGATGACCACCAGCTGCCAGATCTCGGCGGCTCCGGTGAAGATGAGCACCGCCAGGAGGGCGTGGAGGGCGCCCCGGATGACGTCCGTGCCGAGCATCAGCTTCGCGCGCGGGAGCCGGTCGGCCCAGACGCCGCCGATCAGCAGGAACAGGACGAGGGTGACCGTCTGGGCGCCGAGCACGATCCCGACGTCCACCGTGTCCCCCGTGGTCTTCGTTATGTAAAGCGCCAGGGCGACGATCACCATGCGGTCGCCGATGCCGCTCGCGGTCTGCGACAGCCAGAGGTTGCGGAAGTCCCGCCCGCCGAGGACGCGAAACTGCCGGCGCACGCGTCCTGCCGGCGCTCCGGGACCTAGGCGGCGGCGAAGCGCGCGGCCGAGCGCGCGCGGTGCTTCGCGGCCTCGACCTCGCGGTTCTTCGGCGGCGCCGAGGTGACCAGGCTGTCGAGCAGCTTGCTCGTCACGGCGGCGATCTCCTCGACGGCCAGCGCGAAGGCCTCCTCGTTGGCGCGGGACGGCTTCGTGGAGCCGCTCACCTTGCGGACGTACTGGAGGGCCGCCGCGGCGACCTCGTCATCGGTCGCCGGCGGATCGAAGTTGTGAAGGGTGCGGATGTTGCGACACATGCCCCGAGGGTAGCTACAGCGGCTCAAACGTACTCGCGTGCCGCGGACCCGGCCGACGCGCCGTACCCGCCGTCGAAGAGGAGGGCGTGGACGAGCAACGGCAGGAGCTGCCAGAGGCGCACGCGCTCTGCGTGGCCGTCGGCGAGCGGGAAGGCCTCGGCGTAGGCCGCGAGCATCCGCTCGGTCGGCACGCCGAACAGCCGCAGCATCGCGAGGTCGATCTCCCGGTGCCCGCCGTAGGCGGCCGGGTCGATCAGCCATCCGGTGCCCGCTGCGTCAGCCAGCACGTTGCCGCCCCAGAGGTCGCCGTGAAGCCGCGCCGGCGGCTCGGGCGGGCCGCTCAGCTCGGCGAGCCGCTCGCAGACTCTGGCCACCGCCTGCGCGTCGCCGCGCTCGAGCGCTCCGGCGTCGGCCGCGCGGCGGGCGAGCGGCCGAAGCAGCAGCTCGCCGTAGACCTCCGCCCAGCTCGCCCGCGGGGCCAGCTCGACCTCCACCGAGCCGATCCGCAGCACGGCGTCCGGAGCGTCGGGTGGGAGCGCTCCGTGCGCGCCCGCTCCGGACCGGTGCAGCGCCGCCAGCTCGCGGCCGAGGACCTCCGCGCCGCCGGCGGAAAGGCTGCCGCGCTCGATCCAGTCCAGCGCCAGCCACGCCGGCCGCTCGCCGACCGCGACGACGGCCGGTACCCGGGCGCCGCCGGCGCGGAGCCACGCGAGCCCGGCTTCCTCCGCCGCGAAGTCCGCGGCGCCCGCATCCGTTCGTGACTTCACGAAGAGGCTCCGCCCGCCGGCGAGCTCGGCGCGCCAGCCCTCGTTGATGTCGCCGCCCGCCACCGGCAGCAGGGCCCGCACGTCCTCTCCGAGGCCCGCGGCGAGCGAGGCGCGGAGCGCCTGGTCGTTCACGGCACTCGCGCCCGGATCTCCTCCAGGAGTGCGCGACAACCCTCGTCGACGACGTCGAGCACCCGGTCGAACCCGTCGGCTCCCCCGTAGTAGGGATCGGGAACGTCGCGCTCCGGGTCGTCGAGGAGCAGCGTCACCTTCGCCCGGCCCGCGTCGTTCGGCGCGAGGGCCAGGAGGTCGTCTCGGTTGGCGCGGTCCATCGCCACGAGAACGTCGCTCTCGTCGAAATCCCGGCTCGCGATCCGCCGGGCCATCCCCTCGAGCGTCATCCCGCGCCGGGCGGCAGCCTCCGCGGCGCGGGCATCCGGCGGCTCGCCGAGATGCCAGCTTCCCGTTCCGGCGCTGTCCACCTCGACCTCGCCCTCGAGGCCGGCTTCGGCGATCAGCCCGCGCATCGTTGCCTCCGCGGTGGGCGAGCGGCAGATGTTTCCGAGGCAGACGAAGAGAATTCGCATCGGTTTATCTAGGATCGCAGCATGAAGCAGCTCGCCGATTCGGTGTGGCACCTGGACACCGTCGCGATGCCCAACGCCGTCAACGCCTTTTTGATCGGAGACGTCTTGGTCGACGCCGGCGGCCGGCGATCCGGAAAGCGGATCCTGCGGCAGCTCCGGGGCCACGACGTGACCTCCCACGCCATCACCCACGCGCATCCAGACCACCAGGGGTCCAGCGACGAGATCTGCACCAGGCTCCAGATTCCGTACATGGCGGGGGAGCTGGACGTGCCGGCCGCGGTGGACTCCAGCCTGATCCGCAAGCGCCAGCCCGACCATCCGGTGGCGAAGTTCTACGACTCGATCTTCACCGGCCCCGGGCGAACCGTCGACCGGGTGCTGAAGGAGGGAGACGACGTGGCCGGCTTCACGGTCATCGACGTACCCGGTCATTCCGCTGGGCATGTCGCGTTCTGGCGCGAGTCCGACGGTGTGCTGGTTGCCGGGGACGTCGTCAACAACATGAACATCTGGACCGGCATCCCCGGCCTGCACGAGCCGAAGCCGTATCTGACGCCCGATCCGGTGGAGAACCGGCGCTCGATCCGCAAGATCGCCGCGCTTCGGCCCAAGCTGACGCTCGTCGGGCACGGGCCCCCGCTCAGGAGCCCCGAGCGCCTCGCGGCCTTCGCGGCGGCGCTCCCGGGCTAGCGGCGGCGCGCCAGCTGCCGCGCGGCGTCGAGGCCCTGGCGGGCTCCCGCGTCCAGGCGCGAGCGCACCCGCCAGGTCGCGCCCGAGAAGCTCAGGTTGGCGATCTTCGCAAAGCCAAGCTCGTCCTCCCGCAGCCCGAGCAGCAGGTGGGCGATGCGGTCGGCGCCCGGCAGCTCGGAGGCGTCGCCGACTCTCACGCACCAGCACTCGACGCGCCGTCCGCCCGGGCGAACCAGAAACGCCCCACGCTCGCCGACGAGCCACGTGCCGAGCTCGCCCAGCTGGATCGCCAGCCCGGAGCGCAGCAGCAGGTCCCGCTCCGCGTGGTCCAGCAGGTCGCCCAGGAGCCCGATCGCGACCCGGTCGGCGCCCGAGGAGGGGGTCCCCAGGGGTGTCACCTGCTCGGCTCCGCGACGCGCCTGGATCCAGGGGATCAGCCAGGCGTGGGCGAAGCAGATCGCCGCAACCGGCAAGGTGAGGGGCTCGAGGTAGAGGAGCAGGGCGCCGGGAGCGACGAACACGGCGACGAGCCATGCGGTCCAGACGGTCCAGCGGCGGTCGTCGCGCCGCAGCGTGGCGGCCGTCACGTCCTCCCGCCACCAGAGGGCCGCCGCCTCGTCGAGCGTCGGCGGCGGGGCGGCGACCTCGGCGAGGATCTCCTCCTCGGCCATGGGTCAGCCGCCGGCGATCGGGCGCCGCATGATCACGAGATCCGCGTCCGGCGGAAGCTCGCGGACCACCTCGGCCGTGCCGTCGGCCCGGCTCACGGACGCGATCATGCCCCGCTCGCGCTCTGACTCGAACGCGCGCATCGCCGAGTCGGCGGCCGCCCGGTCCTCGGCCTCCCACTCGGCCAGCGTGGTGTGACCGGTCCGATCCAGTCTGATCAAGCGTCCCACAGGCGTCTCTCCTCTCGCGCGCTCGGCTTCGCTCCGACTATATCGCCGGGTCTGATCCCCCGGCCGGCCTCGTAAGATCGCCACGTGGACCGGTATGACCCGCAGGCGATCCAGCGCCGCTGGCAGGCGATCTGGGAGTCGGAAGGCACCTGGGAGGTGCCGAACCCCGGCGAGCCCGGATTCGACCCGGACAAGCCGAAGGCATACGTGCTGGAGATGCTTCCCTACCCCTCGGGGGAGCCCCACGTCGGGCACCTGAAGAACTACGCGATCGGCGACGCGATCGCGCACTTCCGGCGTCGCCACGGCTATCAGGTGATCCACCCGATGGGCTACGACGCCTTCGGCCTGCCCGCGGAGAACGCCGCGATCCGCACGGGTGAGCACCCGCGGATCGCGACCGAGCGCTCGATCGCCGCGTTCGACGAGGAGTTCCGCTCGTGGGGGGTCTCGATCGACTGGAAGCGCGAGCTCGCCACCTGCGAGCCCACCTACTACCGCTGGACGCAGTGGATCTTCCTGAAGCTCTTCGAGCGGGGGCTGGCCTACCGCGCGGAGGCGCCCGTGCAGTGGTGCCCGGTGGACCAGACGGTGCTCGCCAACGAGCAGGTCATCGACGGTCACTGCGAGCGCTGCGGCAGTCTCGTGGAGCAGCGGAACCTGGAGCAGTGGTTCTTCAAGATCACCGACTACGCAGACCGCCTGTTGAGCGACTTCGACCTCCTGGAGTCGTGGCCCGAGAACGTGATCACGATGCAGCGCAACTGGATCGGGCGCTCCGAGGGCGCCCGCGTGGTGTTCCGCTGCGCGGAGCTGGGCCTCGACTTCCCGGTGTTCACCACTCGCCCCGACACGCTGTTCGGCGCGACCTTCTTCGTCGTCGCCCCGGAGCATCCCGAGCTCGACCGCCTCGTCGCCGGGACTGAGAACGAGGACGAGGTCCGCGCCTACGTCGAGGAGTCCCAGCGCGAGACGGCTGCCGAGCGCGGCTCCGCCGAGCGCGAGAAGACCGGTGTCCAGCTCGGCCGCACGGTCACCAACCCCGTGAACGGCGAGGAGATCCCGATGTTCGTCGCCGACTACGTGCTGATGGAGTACGGAACCGGCGCGATCATGGCCGTCCCCGGGCACGACGATCGCGACTATGCGTTTGCCCGTGCCTTCGGTCTGCCGATCAGGCGCGTCGTCGAGGGCACCGACCCCGAGGAGGTGCAGGACGACGAGGGGATGCCGTACGCCGGCGACGGCCCGATGGTCAACTCGGGGCGCTTCGACGGCAAGAACAACCGGGAGGCGTACGAGGAGATCGTCGACTGGCTGACCAGCGAGTCGCGCGCCGAGCGCACCGTCCACTACCGGCTACGCGACTGGCTGCTCTCGCGCCAGCGCTACTGGGGCTGCCCGATCCCGATCGTCTACTGCGAGCAGTGCGGGATGGTTCCCGTCCCGGAGGACCAGTTGCCGGTCGAGCTGCCCGACGTCGAGGACTACGCGCCGAAGGGCCAGAGCCCGCTTGCCGCCGCGACGGAGTGGGTCAACACGGAGTGCCCGGGGTGCGGTGGCCCGGCGCGGCGCGAGACCGACACGATGGACACCTTCGTGGACTCTAGCTGGTACTTCATCCGCTACCTCGACGCCCACAACTCCGAGGCGGCGTGGGATCGGTCCGCGGCGGACTACTGGATGCCGGTCGACCAGTACATCGGCGGCGTCGAGCACGCGATCCTCCACCTCATGTACGCGCGCTTCTTCACGAAGGCGCTCGCGGACATGGGCTATCTCGGCGTCCAGGAGCCGTTCGCCCGGCTCTTCACCCAGGGCATGATCACGAAGGACGGGGCGAAGATGTCCAAGTCGAAGGGCAACACCGTGAGCCCGCGCGACTACATGGACCGCTTCGGCGCCGACGCCGTGCGCGCCTACGTCTGCTTCGTCGGCCCGCCCGAGAAGGGGGGCGACTGGGTCGACCGGGGCGTGGACGGGCTGCACCGCTTCCTCTCCCGTCTCTGGCGGCTCGGCATGGAGGTGGCGGCCTCCGAGGACGTTGAGGCGGAGGGGCAGCCCGACGGCGACGCGCGCCGGCTCTACGAGAAGGCCCACTGGGCGATCGCCAAGGTCACCAACGACATCGAGGACGGCTTCCAGCTTCACACGGCGATCGCCGCCGTCATGGAGCTCGTCAACGACTCCTACCGGCTCAAGGACGGTCTGGCCGGCGACCCGGCGCTCCGCTTCGCCGCAACGACGGCGTCGTCGCTGATCTTCCCCTTCGCCCCCCACGTGGCGAGCGAGATCTACGAGGCACTCCAGAGCAGCCGGGTGTGGGAGGAGCCGTGGCCCGTCGCCGAGGAGGCCTACCTGCGTCACGAGACCTTCCAGCTCGTCATCCAGGTCAACGGCAAGAAGCGCGACCAGGTCGACGCACCGGAGGGGGCCGGAGAGGACGAGCTGCTCGATTTGGCCCGTGCGAGCGAGGCGGTGCGACGGCACCTGGACGGCGGCGAGGTGGTCAAGGAGATCGTCGTGCCCGGCAAGCTGGTCAACATCGTCGTTCGGCGTTAACCACCGTCCCTGCCCCGTTTGCTACAAAGCCCCTCGTGCTCGTCAGGCGCCTCGCGGACGCGGCTGTAATCGAAGCTCAGGGCCTCGCCCCGCGGGTCCTGATGGACGCCGGTGAGCTCGGCTCGCGGAACCTCTCCGTCACCTGGCTCGAGGTTCCCCCCGGCGGGTCCGAGATGCTCCACTCCGACGAGGAGGCCGAGCAGGTTTACGTCGTCGTCGCCGGGGCGGGGACGATGTCTGCCACCGGCGACACCCAGAAACTCGCCGTCGGCGACCTCGTCCTGATCCCGCCGGCCAGCGAGCACTCGATCGCCAACGACGGCGCGGAGCGGCTGGCTCTCGTTGCCGTCCAGTCTCCCGGCGTCTCCGCCGATGAGCTCTACGGCCGCCGCCTCACGGCCCAGGCCGCCGCCGGCTACGACGAGTACGACGAAGACGAGTAACCACTTCGGGAAGCCATGATCCGGCGCCGGGTCATCGTGAGAGGCCAGGTCCAGGGCGTCTTCTTCCGGCATACGACGCGCCGCGCGGCGCGCTCGAGGGGAGTCTCCGGGTGGGTGCGGAACAACCCGGACGGGACCGTCGAGGCGGTGTTCGAGGGCGATCCTGACGCGGTCGAGGCCCTCGTCGCCCAGACTCGCAGGGGGCCGTCACGCGCCGAGGTCGCGTCGATGGACGTTCGCGAGGAGGAGCCGAAGGGCCTCGACGGGTTCGACGTGAGATAGCCCGGTTCTGCGCGCAACACGTGACCCGCAGGGCCCGATGATCGTGCCGTGGATCGGATCGGGCGCTCGCAGTTCGTCGTCTACGCGGCAGTCGGCATCGCGCTGCTCATCGTTGGATCGCGCTGGCTTGGCGGCGCGGGCGAGTCCTCCGCCGCGTCGCCGGGCGAGGTCCATAGCTCGCAGGGCACCGCGGGCGCGGGCGGCTTCAGCGCCGGGGTGCGTGGGGAGGACGTCGTCGTCGACGTCACCGGAGCCGTTGCGGACCCCGGCGTGTACCGGTTGCCGAGCGGCTCGCGGGTCGACGACGCAGTGAAGCGGGCCGGCGGGGCCACGGCGCGGGCGGGCCTCGACTCGATCAACCTCGCGGCGAGGCTCACGGACGGCCAGCAGGTCGCCGTTCCGACGTCGGTTCCCACGGGGCCGGGAGTTGTCGCGGCGGCCGGGGGATCGGATCCGGCGGCCTCCGACGCCCCGATCAGCCTGAGCACGGCCACCGTCGAGCAGCTCGACACGATCGAGGGGATCGGGCCGGTCACCGCGCAGGACATCGTCGACTTCCGCGATCAGCACGGCGGGATCTCCTCGATCGACCAGCTCAATCAGATCTCCGGCATCGGCCCCGCGACGATGGAGGCGCTCCGCGGCCGGCTCCAGCCGTGAGCACCGCCCACTGGCGGACGTTGGCCTTGGGCGGGCTGACGGCCGGCCTGGCCGTCTCGCCCGCGAGTCGCATCGTCGCCGCTCCGGCCGAGACGTTCGTCGCCCTCGGGCTGCTGGGGACGGTGGCGCTCGTAGCCGCCGCCCCGCGAGGCCCGCGGCGGAGCCCGGCCTGGCTCGCGCTTGTGGCTCTCTGCGGGCTGCTCGCGGGAGTAGGCGCGGGGGTGCTTCGTGTGGCCGCGATCGACGCCGGGGCCTATCGCGGGCCCACCGGTACCTCCGCGTCCGTCCTCGGAACCGTCCTGGCGACTCCCCACCGCGCGAACGGGACGGTGAGCGTGCGGGTCGCCACCGCGGACGGACGGCTCCTCGTCGAGGCGGACGAGCCGCTGCCGGACCTGCCGATCGGCCGCGAGGTGAAGGCGAGCGGCGAGATTCGCCCGCCGCGGTCCTGGGAGCGCGGCTACCTGGCTCGCTTCGGCATCGCCCGCGTTCTGACGGCGACGTCGATCCGGCTCACCGGGCGCCGCCGTAGCGGCCTCCTGGGCGCCGTCGACTCAGTGAGGGATCGCTCCGCGGCGGCGCTGGGCGAGGGCACGACTCCGGCCGCCGCGGCGCTGCTGCGCGGGTTCGTGCTCGGCGAGGACGATCGCATCGACGACGCGACGGTTCAGGACTTCCGCCGCTCCGGGCTCGCTCACCTCCTCGCGGTCTCCGGCGAGAACGTCGCGCTTCTCGCGCTGCTCGCGGCACCGATCCTCGGATTCGCCGGCGTTCCGCACCGCCCACGCGTCTGGTGCCTGCTTGGGCTCGTGGGCCTCTACGTGCTCGTCACGGGCGCCGGCCCCTCGATCGAGCGCGCGGGCGCGATGGGCGCCGCCGGCCTCGTCGCGACGCTCTCCGGCCGGCCGCGGTCGCGCTGGCACGTGATCCTGCTCGCGGCCGTCGCGACGCTCGCCGCGAACCCCCGGTCCACCGGCGATCCGGGCTGGCAGCTCAGCTTTGCGGCGGTGGTGGGGATCATGCTCGGCGCCGCGCCGATTCGCGACGCTCTGCTGCCGGCTCCGGGGCGCGCGGCCGGTGCGCCGCGGCGCCTGCTCGCCGAGGGCGCCGGGGTCACGATCGCGGCGACCCTTGCGACGGCGCCGCTGATCGCGGTTGCCTTCGGCAACTTCTCGATCACGTCGCTGCCCGCGAACCTTCTCGCCCTTCCGGCCGTCGCGCCGGTCATGTGGGTCGGGATGCTCGACGCGGCGCTCGGCCAGATCCCGCACTTCCCGGTCGGCGCGCTGAACGCGCTCGCCGGGGCGCTCGCCGGCTACATCGCCCAGGTGGCGCACTGGCTCGGGGCGCCAGGTTGGGCCCAGCTGGACGTCGCCGCCCCGTCACTGGTCGCGATCGTGGGGATCTACGCCGGTCTGGCGGCGGCGGCCATCGCGGTAATCGGGGCTCGGCTGCGGCGCCGGGCACTGGTTCCCGGGCCGGGCGTCGTGATCGCCGCGGTGACGCTCGCTGCCCTGCTCGTCGTCGCGACGGCGAGCGTGGGGCCGTCCGGGTCGTCGACCCGGGCGCCGGTGCCGGGGCTCCGCGCGATAGTGCTCGACGTGGGTCAGGGCGACGCGATCCTGCTCGACCCAAGACCGGGGGAGCCGATTCTCGTCGACGGCGGGCCGCCGGGCGACGAGCTGGCTTCGAAGCTCCGCGCAGTGGGCGTCTCCCGGCTCGCGGCCGCCGTCGTCACGCATGACCAGTCCGACCACGAGGGCGGGATCGAGGAGCTGCTCGGCGAGGTTCCGGTGCGGCGTCTCGCCTACGCGGTTCCGGCGCATCGCGTGCTCGGCGAGGCCGCCGCCGCCGGAGTGCGGACGCTCGAGGTCGCGCAGGGCTCCGAGCTCGACTCAGGCGCCCTGCGCCTCCAGGTCCTCTGGCCGGCCCGCGAGCTGGAGCGCGGTCCCTCGGCCCACGGCGCCGACCCGAACACCCTCGCGATCGTGGCCGTCGCGCGCTGGCATCGCTTCGCGATGCTGCTCACCGCCGATGCCGAGGCCAAGGTGGTGCCGGTGGACCCCGGCCCGGTCGACGTGCTCAAGGTCGCCCACCACGGCAGCGCCGATTCCGGCCTGGCCGCGCTCCTCGAACGGACCGGGCCGCGACTGGCCGTGATCTCGGTTGGCGCCGGCAACCCCTTCGGGCATCCGACCGCCCAGACGCTCCAAACGCTTCGCGAGCACCACGTGCCGGTCATGCGCACCGACCTCGACGGCAACATCGAGATCGACGTGACGCGCGACGGCTGGAGCTCCCACTGAGCCCTCCGATCCTGGCCGAATTGCATCTCAGTCGGCACAGCGCCGACAAACTTCCATCTCGGCGGCCTGGGTCGTCCTGCGGAGCGCTCTAGGGTGCCGAGCCGTGGACGCCACCAGCAAGCGCCGGTTCGCGATCGCCGCCCTGCTGCTGATGGTCGTGGTGGCGGCGGCGTCCGTGGAGGTCGCGGTGTACCTCCACGACAAGCCGACGTGCGAGGCGGTGCGCAGCGGCAGCACCCCGCTCACGCTCGACCGGAAGTGCTTTGACGGGTCGAGCGACCGCGAGACGATCGTCGAGGTGATCGCGATCGGGGCGGCTCTCCTCGCCCTCGCTGGAGCGGCTTCCTCTTGGCGCGTGCTCGAGCGCGACGGCGACGAGCGCCAGGCGGCGATGACCGCCGCGCTCGCCCTGATCCTCGGCGGTGGCGCGCTATTGCTCGGCTCGATCTGACCCCCGAATTACACTCGGCGCATGGCTGAGCTGAAGGCGATCTACCTGATCACGGGCTCCGACGACGCGAAGATCGACGCCGCCCTGCGCCAGCTCCGTGCCCGCGCGGAGCGGGAGGGCGGCCCGGGCTCGCTGCAGAGCTTCTCGCCGGCGGCCGGCGATGCACCACCCGACCTCGACGGGCTGCTCGCCGCGATCCCGGCGCTCTCGCTGGTGGCCTCGAAGCGATACCTGCTCGCGGACCGGATCGAGCGCCTGAACGCCAAGCAGACGGCCGCGCTCGCCGAGGCGGTGACCGGGCTGCCGCCGGACCTCACGGTGGTTCTCGTCGAACGCGCATCGGCGGGGCGCGACCGGCCCACGAAGGCCAAGGGCGACGCGCGGAAGGCGCTTGCCGCAGCCGTCGCGACCGGCCAGGGCGAGGTGCTGGACTACGCGGCTCCCAAGGCGCGCGACCTTCCCACCCACCTCGTCAGGGACGCGAAGAGGCAGGGGTTCACCCTCGAGCGTGACGCCGCGGAGCTGCTGGTCGCGAGGATGGGAGAGCGCACCGGCCGGCTCGCGAACGAGATTGAGAGGCTCTCGCTCTGGGCCGGACAGGACGGCAACGTCAGCCGGCCGGATCTGGAGGCGATGATCGCGGACTCCTCCGAGGAGGTGTCCTGGACCCTGTCCGACGCCGTCGTCGACCACGACGCGCCAACGGCGCTCGCCGCGGCAGAGCGCCTGCGCCTGCAGGGGGAGACGGTCACCGGCCTGATCTGGCAGGTCGCAAAGCGGCTGCGGGCCGCGCACGCCGCGGTGAGCGGCCTCGCGGCGGGGCGGCCGCAGGGAGACGTCGAGCGCTCGCTCGGCATGCACCCGTACGCGGCAAAGCTCCTCATGCGCCGGCTGCGGGGAGCGAGCGTCGAGTCCGTTCGCGCCTCGGCCTGCGCGATGGGCGACCTCGAGTGGTGGACCAGGGGCGGAGCGGACTACCCGGACGACGTCGCGCTCACGCTGGCGGTCCGGCGGGCGGCCGGCAGGAGGTGAGGCTCAGGACTGCGCGCCGGCGCGGATCCGCGCGGCGCGTGACTTCTTGCGGGCGCCGTTGTTGGCATGCAGCGCGCCCGAGCCGACGGCCTTGTCGATGCGCGAGACCAGCAGGCGATGCTCGGAGTCGGCGGCACCCGAGTCACCCGACGCCACCGCCTGCTCGAGGCGGCGGAAGTGCGTCTTGACCGCGCTCGTGAGGCGACGATTCTCGTCGTGCTCGCGTGCCGTGCGGTCATTTCGCTTGATCTGCGAGGCGATATTGGCCATGAGCGATGGCGGATGATAGGGGAGTGACCGAGCCCCGGGGCATCGATCCGGGCCCGGTCGAGCTGCAGCCCGGAGAGGAGCCGGGGCTCGAGGCCCTGGAGGCCGCGCGCGAGTCGAAGACCAGGATGCGTGGGCGCCTGGCCCGCTCCACGGCGCTGTTCTCGCTCGCCACCAGCGCGTCGCGGGTCGCCGGGCTCGTGCGCGAGGTGTTCGCCGCGTCCTACTTCGGCGTCACCCCGCAGATGTCGGCGTTCACGATCGCGTTCTACGTCCCCAACCTCGTGCGCAGCCTGTTTGCCGACGCCGCCATTCAGGCCGCCTTCGTCCCCGTCTTCACGGAGAAGCTCCAGCGCGGGCAGCGTCAGGAGGCGTTCCGGCTTGCCTCGACGCTGATCTTCCTGGTGGGGATCGTCCTCACGGCGCTCACGGCGCTGTTCATCGTCCTCGCGCCCGTGATCATGCCGCTCTTCGTCCCGGGCGGCAACGTTCCGCAGGACCTCACGACATCGCTGGCCCAGCTGCTCTTCCCGATCCTCGTGATGCTCGGCATCACCGGCATGGTCGTCGGGGTCCTCAACAGCTACGACCGCTTCGGCGCCTTCGCGATCTCGCCGTTCTTCTGGAACGTGGCGATCATCGCCACGCTCATCCTGGTCGAGCCGGCGTTCTCGCACGGCAACCGGATCTACGCCTACGCGATCGGGGTTCTCGTGGGCACGGCCATCCAGCTCGCGATCCCCGCATGGGACCTTCGCAACACGCCGTTCCGGCTGCGCCCGGTCTTCGACTTTCGAAGCCCCGACGTCGTGCGGGTCATGAAGCTGATGCTTCCGGTGACGCTCAGCCTCGGGCTCATCAACTTCGACCTGCTCATCAACGCCATCTTCGGCTCGCTCGTCTCGCCCGACGCGCCGGCCGCCATCGACAAGGCCTTTCGCATCTACATGCTGCCGCAGGGAATCTTCTCCGTCGCGGTGACGACGGTCCTGTTCCCAACGCTTGCCCGCTTCGCCGCCAACAGCGATTGGGACGGGCTGCGCTCGACGATGGCCAACGGGATGCGGCAGATCTGGCTACTACTCATCCCGGCCGCGGCTGCGATCCTCGCGCTCTCCCACCCGATGATCGAACTCGTCTACCAGCGCGGCGAGTTCAACTCGCAGGCGACGGACATCGTGTCCACTGCCCTGTTCTGGTTCGCGTTCTCGCTGCCCTTCAATGGCGTCTACCTGCTCCTGACGAGGACCTTCTTCAGCCTGCAGAGGCCCTGGGTGCCGACCGCGATCTCCGGCTTCAACCTGGTCATCGACGCGATCGCCTCCGCCGCGCTCTACGGCCCGTTCGGGGTTGGCGGGCTCGTGGCCGCAACGGCCATCGCGACCGTCTGCGGCGTCGCGGCCGAGGTCCTGATCCTGCGCCGGCAGCTCGGGCGCCTCGAGCTCGGCCGGTTCGTGTCGAGTGGCGCGAGCGTGCTCGTCGCCGCCGCTGCGCTGGCGGGATCGAGCTGGCTGGTCTGGGACGTCCTGCGCAACGCGCTCGGCGACGACCTTGGAGGACAGATCGTCTCGCTCTCGGGCGGGCTCCTCGTCGGCGCGGCCGTCTACTGGGCGGCGATCAACGCGCTGCGCATCCCCGAGGCGCAGCAGATCCGCGCCCTCTTCCGCGGCCGGATCCGCCGCGGCTGATCAGCAGGTGCGCCGGTACGCCTTCAGGCTGTAGCGCTTCTTGATGGTCGAGAAGCCGAGCTGCTTGGACTTCGCGCAGAACTTCGACAGCCGCAGCTCGTACTCGGCGCCGTAGACCGGCTTGTGGTGCGCGATGAACGGCTCGAGCCTGCTGCACTCGTTGTACTGGAAGCACTGCTCGTTGATCTCGAAGTCGACGTAGGGCAGCATGGTCTTGACCTGCCCGAGGTCGTTCTTTAGCCCCGCCGCCATGCCGAGCCTGTGGATCGCGTTCGAGACCCACGTGTCGTAGCGAAGCTGGTCCGCGGAGGAGATCGGGAAGCCGGTGTGGTTCTGGTAGCCGTCCTCGTTGTCGGGCTCGACCGCGTCGAACCCCTTCGAGGCACAGCGCTCGAATCGCTTCTTCATGATCGGCTTGAGGACCTTCAGTGCACGGACGTCGAGCCACCGCTCCTGCGGGAACCCCGGGAAGTGGCGTCCGAGGATCCGCTTCGGGAACTTCCGGGCGTCATCGCGGTAGGGCTCCCAGGATCCGACGTCGACGTAGCAGATGGCCTTTGCGCCGCGGTCGTGGATCCGCCTCACGTTGCTCTTGTCCACGTCCATGTCGATGTCGTAGACCGGCGCCTTGATCGACAGGTCGATCGGCCCCTGCAGCTGCCACTGCCATGGCTTCGTGGTCGGCTTCGGATCCCAGCAGCCGTGGCATGGCGCGGGCGAGGGGAGCTTGGCGCCGCCGGCGGCGCCGGCCACCAGCAGGGCGGTCATGGCCGCAAGAGCGGCGCTCGCAATACTGCGTCGGCCCATGGAGCGCATCAGGAACTTCTCGATCATCGCGCACATCGATCACGGCAAGTCGACGCTTGCCGACCGCATCCTCGAGGTCACCGGAGCCGTGGATCCCCGCAAGCACATGCCGCAGCTCCTCGACTCGATGGATCTCGAGCGCGAGCGGGGGATCACGATCAAGGCCCAGGCGGTGCGCGTGGCGTACACGGCGCGCGACGGCGAGACGTACAACCTCCACCTCATCGACACGCCCGGGCACGTCGACTTCTCCTACGAGGTATCCCGCAGCCTCGAGGCCTGCGAGGGCGCGCTCCTCGTCGTGGACGCCGCCCAGGGCGTGGAGGCGCAGACCGTCGCCAACACCTACGCCGCGATCGACGCCGGTCTCGAACTGGTTCCCGTGCTGAACAAGGTGGACCTGCCGAGCGCCGAGCCCGAGCGGGTGGCGAGCGAGATCTGCGATCTGATCGGCGGCAAGCCGGAGGACATCCTGCGGATCTCCGCGAAGACCGGGGAGGGGGTCGGCGAGGTCCTCGAGGCTATCGTCGAGCACATCCCGCCGCCGGGGGGCGCCCCCGATGCGCCACCGCGGGCGCTGATCTTCGACTCGGAGTTCGACCAGTACCGCGGCGTCGTCGCCTTCGTGCGGATGGTGGACGGCCTCTTCACCAAGGGCGAGCGGATCAACGCGATGCAGACGGGAACCGAGGCCGACATCGACGAGGCCGGGTTCTTCATGCCCGAGATGGTGCCTGCGCGGGAGATGGCCGCCGGCGAGGTCGGTTACCTCATCACCGGCATCAAGGACGTGTCGAAGCTGCGGGTCGGGGATACGCTCACGTCGCGCGAGCGCCCGGCGGCGGAGCCGCTGCCCGGCTACCGGGAGGTCCGGCCGGTTGTCTTCTGCGGCCTCTTCCCGATCGACACGGACCGCTACAGCGACCTGCGCGACTCGCTCGAGCGCCTCTCGCTGAACGACGCAGCGCTCTCCTGGGAGCCCGAAACATCCGACGCGCTTGGGTTCGGCTTCCGCTGCGGCTTCCTGGGGCTCCTGCACATGGACATCGTGCGCGAGCGCCTGGAGCGCGAATACGACATGGAGCTACTCGCGACCACCCCGAACGTCCGCTACGAGGTCACGCTGCACTCAGGCGAGCACGTGGAGGTGCGGAGCCCGACCGACATGCCGGACCCCGCCGCGATCGAGACCATCGCCGAGCCCTACATTCGCGCCACGCTGATCGCGCCGACCGAGCACGTCGGTGCGATCATGGAGCTCTGCCAGTCGCGGCGCGGCACCCACGTCGACCTGCACTACCTCTCTCCGGAGCGCGTCCAGCTTCGCTACGACCTGCCGCTCGGCGAGATCGTCCTCGACTTCTACGACCAGCTCAAGTCACGCACCGCGGGCTACGCCTCGCTCGACTACGAGCCGATCGGCTACCGCGTCTCCGACCTCGTGAAGCTCGACGTCCTGCTGGCCGGCGATCGCGTCGACGCGCTGTCCCTGATCGTCCACTCCGACAGCGCCTACCCGGCCGGGCGGGCGCTGGTCGAGCGGCTGCAGAAGACGATCCCCCGCCAGCTCTTCGACGTGCCGGTTCAGGCGGCCGTCGGCACTCGCGTGCTTGCCCGCGAGACCGTCAAGGCGCTCCGCAAGGACGTCACGGCCAAGCTCTACGGCGGCGACGTGACCCGCAAGCGAAAGCTGCTCGAAAAGCAGAAGGCCGGCAAGAAGCGGATGAAGCAGGTCGGGAGGGTGGAGGTGCCGCAGGAGGCGTTCCTGGCGGTGCTCGACATCGACGAGTAGTGAGGACCGTTAGGTCCGAAAGCAGCGTGTAAGGATGCCGAAGGCATCCGCAGGCTATTCATGGACGCGAGACCGATGACTGAGGCCGAGGAACGCATCCGCGCGGTTGGCGAGGGCATGAGTGCCTTCAGGGCCGGCGACCAGGAGACCGTCATGCGCCTCTTCGCCGAGGACATCGAGATCCATTCCGGGCCGGCCGCCGGCAATCCGGGCGACTTCCGGGGCCACGACGGCTACGCCGAGTGGCTGGGCGAGTGGCTCGAGGCCTGGGAAGGGTTCGACATCGAACCGGTCCGAGTCGAGGCGGTCGGGAAGCGCCACGTCGTCGCCGAAACCCACCAGACCGCGCGCGGGCGCGGCAGCGGTGTCCCGGTTGAGCAGTGGATGTTCTACGTCTTCGACGTCCGCGACGACGGCCGCGTGGCCGCCATGCACCTCTACGGTAGCTGGGAGCGGGCGGTGGAGGTGGCCCGCTCCCGCGAAGCCGACTAGCTCTTGCTCTTCCAGTCCAGCTCGGCGATCTCGCCGGCCACGACCTCGACCTCGCGCGCACGCGGCTCGTCGTTCACCCACAACGTGTAGCTGCCCTCGGCGATCCGGTCGAAGACCGCGGTGAACGCGGACTCGCCCCGGATGAACCGCTCCAGCACCTCCTTGTGCTGGCGGTTCGCGTCGTGGCCGGTGGCGCTGATCTCCACCTCGACCCCGTGCATGCCGGGGTCGGTGTGGAGGATCAGCGCCCCGCACTCCTCGCCGATGTCGACGGCCACGAACTCCGGGTGTGGCCGCGCGGCGTAGTCCTCGTGCGGGTGAGCGTGCGTTGTCCCGGTCACCGTCATGTCCCGGCGCTGTAGCCGTCGTGCGGCGTTCCCAGGTACGGGAAGGCCGACTGGTAACGACTCGGGTCCGGGGTGATCCCCTGGTCGACGGCGCCGACAGCGCCATCAGGCGTGTAGCTCGAGTCGACCAAGGGGATCGTGGCCCCGGCGACCGCCTTGAGCTCGACGGTGGTGATGTCGTCGAACACCCGGCGCCCGTTCGGGAACCCGGCCAGGTCACCGCCGACGACGCCGAGCGGGTTCGGGCTCGAGGTGGTCGGCGGGATCGCGACGTTCAGCCGCACCATGTCGGCGAGCGTCTTGCCCGTGTAGTTCTGGAACCCCGGGACGATTCCGCTCGGGATCCCGGTGAGCAGGATCGCCTCCAGGTCCGCGCGCTTCTTCGTGTACGCGGCCAGGTTCGGGAAGGCCCCCGGGTACAGCGCGGGGAGGAGCTTGCCGAGCTCCGGGTGCGCGACGTACTTGGCGAACCGCTTGTCGTCCTTGGGGTCGCGCGCGTTCCACTCGTCCTTCTCGGCCATCGGCACGATGACCTCGTTGAACAGCGGCATGCCCAGGCGCGACACCTGGAGCCACGGACCCGAGTGCGACGGCTTGCCGTTCCTGCGGCCACGAACCTGCGACTTGCGCCGGCTGGCGCCGCCCCAGATCCCAAGGACCGCCTTCGCCGACAGCGGGTCCGACGGCGCGGAGCCGTCACGCGTCAGCTTCTTGATCGGCACCTGGATCGCGATCGTGTGGACGTTCATCGTCGCCGTCGCGTCGACGCTCAGCGTCGCCGCCATCGGCAGCACGTGCGCCGGGTTCAGGGGTCGCAGCGCCCCCAGGTCGAAGATCGACCCGAGGTCGACGAAGAACCCCTCCGCGCGCTGCCCGGCGAAGACCTTCTCGCCGGATCCCAGTGTGTGTACCGCGTGGTTGGCCAGCGCCGATTGGTAGTTCGGCGTGGACCGCGGGCCGATGTTGCAGGGCGGGGACTTGAGGTCCCTGCCGAGCCGCTTCGGCTTTCCCTTGCCCTTGACGACCGAGACGTCGTAGAGCTGGCGGCGGTTCCAGTCAGAGTCCGTGAGGCTCGTGATCTGGCCGGTGTTGTAGAGGAACGTGTCGGGGTTCTTGATCACGTTCCGGAACGAGAACCGGTACTCGATGTCCGGCTTGGCGTCCCCGTCGTTGTCGACGTAGATCGAGTAGAGGACGTCGTCTCCGAACTCGAAGAAGTTCGGACCGCCAGGCGGATTCTCGAGCGGCACGTAGTTCGTGATGATCGTGACCGTGTCGGGCTTGTCCGGGCTGACGAAGGCGTAGCAGTCGGTGTTGTCCGCCACCGGGTCCTTCATGAGCTCCGGTGCTTCGCGATGTGAGGACATCGTCTACTCCTCGCTCTTCGGAGCGGCCTTCATGAGCCGCTTGACCAGTGCCGGGTCGTGGTAGGTGACCTCGCGCTCTCCGGACATCACCGTGACCTCGCCCCGCTTTGCGTCGCGCACGAAGGCGACGACTACCTCGTCCGGCGCCTCGCTCGACGGGTCGGAGACCTCGTGTCGCTCCAGCGCCGCGGCGGCAGCGGCCGGCGCCGAGGCGACCGCGGCCGTCCCGGCCACCGCTCCTGCCGAGCAGAGCAGCTTTCGCCGACTCAATGCATCCATCCTGGACTCCTTGTCTTGCATGAGCCCCCGCAGTCCCCGAGGCAGCCGGCCTCGTGCAAAAGAGCTCCTCTGATCTCCAACTACGGAGGGTCGGGTGGCTTGGATCAGGAGCCGGCTGGCTGAGCGTTGCGCTCGGCGGCGGCGCAGTCCGGACAGAGACCGGTGATTGGGAAGTGGGTGAAGCGCGCCTCGTAGCCAAACCGCTTGCGAACCTGGTTGCGAACCGGGTCGAGCTCGGCCGGCTCCACGCTCACGACACGGTTGCACCGCTCGCAGACGAGGAACTCGCGCTCGCCGGCGCCGACCAGGGAGTAGAGCCCTGGGCCGTGGCCGAGGTGGAAGTGCTTGACCGCGCCGAGGGCCTCGAGGCTCTCGAGGTTGCGGTAGACGGACGTCGCCTCGAGGGAGTGCCCGGAATCCGCGAGGTGCGCCGTGATCGACTCCGCCGACAGCGGCGCGTCGGCGTCGAAGAGCGTCTCGAGGACGAGCCGGCGCGCGGTCGAGAGCCGCCCGCCCGCGGCCCGGATCGCCGCGGCCACCTGTTCGACGTCGCGAAACTCGAGTGCGTCTGTGCGCGGCGACTCCGTCACCGCATGGAGGTTACGAGCCCTCGATGCCGGCTGACCACTTCGCCTCGATGTCACCGAAGTGCCAGATGGCGAGGGCTGCAACCCAGGTGAGGACGAAGACCCCAACGATCGCGTAGCCGACGTAGTTGAGGTTCAGGCCGGATACGAAGTCCCAGGGCTGGCCCGTGAGGCTCAGCTTGTCCGACAGGACGGACATCAGCTCGATCGCGCCGATCACGAGCGCCACGACCACCGACAGCCAGGTGATGGTGATGTTGTAGAAGACCTTCCGCACCGGCTTGGAGAACGCCCAGCCGTACGCAAAGTTCATGAACGCCCCGTCGATGGTGTCGAGCAGGGACATCCCGGCGGCAAAGAGAATTGGCAGGCAGAGGATCGCGTAGAAGGGGAGGCCGCCGGCGGCGGCGGCGCCCGCCGTCGCGAGCAGCGCGATCTCAGTCGCAGTGTCGAAGCCGAGGCCGAAGAGCATTCCGACCGGGTACATGTGCCAGGGCTTCGTGACGGCGTTCGTCGCCCGCTTGTAGAAGCGGTTCATGAAGCCGCGGTTCGACAGCTGGTCCTCCAGCTCGGCCTCGCTGTAGTCGCCGCTGCGCATGCGGCGGAAGATCCGCAGGATGCTCATCAGCACCAGCAGGTTGAGGATCCCGATGACGAAGAGGAACGTCCCTGAGATCATGGGGCCGATGACGCCGGTCGCCTGGTGGAGGCCCGAGCTGTCGCTCGACACCGCTCCTGAGAGACCCTTGATGCCGATCGAGAACAGCGCAGCGAGGGCGAAGACGATCGTCGAGTGCCCGAGAGAGAAGAAGAACCCGACGCTGAGTGGTCGCTGGCCGTCGGTCATCAGCTTGCGCGTGGTGTTGTCGATCGCCCCGATGTGGTCCGCGTCGAACGCGTGCCGCAGGCCGAGCGTGTAGGCCGTGATCCCGACGCCCACGCCGAAGACCTCACCGGCGCCGAGCGCGTAGTGGTTCGGAGCGACGATCGCAAAGAGAAGGAAGAACCCGACGATGTGGAGGCCGGCGATCACCGCGAGGATCGCTCCGGCGCGACGCCATTCCGGGCCGGTCAGCGCCCCGCGAATTCGAGCCAGACGGGACGTTCCGGACACCGCGATCGACGTGGCTTCCATCTCTACTCCTCCTTGGGCGAGCCTATTGGTTTCCCCTCGCTATTGCAAACGAGTCGCACTAGTCCCGTATACGCAACGCGGGTGTGTTTGGATGCATCGATGACCGAGAACGACGAGAAACGGCTCGCCGAGGCGCTCGGCGCCCAGGTCCACGACGGCGAGCGCTACGTGGCGTTCGGCGAGATGACGCCCGAGCAGGTGGCCGCCCAGGGTGAGCGCATCGGCGAGGCGGGCAACTGGGGACCGCTCGCAAGGGCGGCGAAGGTCGCCCGGGCGTGGAAGGGGCTCGCCGCGGAGATGGAGCAGCGAGGGGCGGCGAAGGTCGCCGACCTCGAGGCCGCCGACGTCGTCACCTGGGCGGAGCGGGTATGGGCGATCGCACCCGCAGAGGGCCTGATCTGACGGCGATCAGCTCATCCGGGCGGCGGCGACGGCCGCCTGGCCGTAGCTGATGCCGCCGTCGTTCGGTGGCAGGAGCTCCGGGATCAGCACGCGCAGACCGGCCGAGCGCAGCAAGCGAGCCGTCTCCTCGAGTAGCAGCCGGTTCTGGAACACACCCCCCGAAAGCACGGCGTTCCCTATCCCTCGTCGCTCAGCCGCTCGCACCACCGCCGCGGCCGTGGCCTTCGCGAGCCCGTTGTGGAACCGGGCGGACACCCCCTCGGCCGGCACTCCCGCCGCCAGGTCCGACACCACCGCCCGAACCGCCGTGCGCCCGTCGATGATCAGCGGCCCTTCCTCGCCCTCGTCGATCAGCTCGATCTCGTAGCCGCCGGACTCGCCGAGCCGCGCGATGCCCTCGAGCTCCGCGGCGGCCTGACCCTCGTGGCTCACCTCGGCGCGAAGCCCACAGATCGCCGCAACGGCGTCGAAGAGTCGCCCAACGCTGGTGGTGGGTGGCGAGGCGACGCCCGTGTGCGAGAGCTCGGCGACGGCCTCCCAGCCGCGCCGCTCGACCGCGCCGGCGAGGCCGGAGGGAATCGCGGGCAGCTCGTCCTCTCCGGCGGCCACGAGCCACGCGCAGGCCATGCGCCACGGCTCGTGGACCGCGGCGTCCCCGCCCGGCAGGCGGACGGGGAAGAGCATCCCCGCGCGCTCGAAGGACCCGAGGTCTCCGGCGAGGATCTCCCCGCCCCAAACCGTCCCGTCGCCCCCAAAGCCGGAGCCGTCGTAGATCGCCCCGACCGCCGGGCCGGCGACACCGTGCTCGGCAAGGCAGGCCGCGAGATGGGCATGGTGGTGCTGCACGCCGACGTGCTCGGCGTCCTCTCGGTCGAGCGCGTAGCGGGTCGAGAGGTAGTCGGGGTGCAGGTCGTGGGCGACGACCTGCGGCGAGACCGCGAACAGCCGCTCGAAGTGCTCGATCCCGTCGGTGAACGAGCGCAGGGTCTCGTAGTTCTTCAGGTCGCCGATGTGGTGGCCGACCCACGCGCGTCCGCCCTTCGCCAGGCAGAAGGTGGCCTTGAGCTCAGCGCCGCAGGCGAGGATCGGGCGGTCGGCGGCGGGGTCCTGGCGAATGCTCTGCGGCACGTAGCCGCGCGAGCGGCGCATGAGCAGGGGCGTCTCGCGGAGCTCCGGGCCCAGCGAGCGCGCGACAGAGTCGTCGGTGCGGATGTGGATCGGGCGGTCGTGCAGCAGGAAGGCGTCGGCGATCCCGGCGAGGCGCGCGAGCGCGTCCGCATCGCCGTAGGCGATCGGCTCGTCGGACACGTTCCCAGAGGTCAGGACCAGTGGCTCGCCGGCGTCCGCCGCGAGCAGCTGATGGAGCGGGGAGTAGGGAAGCATCACGCCGAGGTCGGCTGAGCGTGGGGCCACGGCAGAAGCCACGCGGGCGCCGGGGCGGCGGCGAGCGATGACGATCGGCCGCTCGCGGCCCCTGAGCAGCGCCTCCTCGGCCGGCGTCAGATCGACCAGCCGGCGGGCCGCCTCCAGGTCACGCGCCAGGAGGGCGAAGGGCTTGTCCTCGCGGTGCTTTCGCGAGCGGAGCTCGGCGACCGCCGCCTCGTCCGCGGCCAGGCACGCAACGTGGAAGCCGCCGATCCCCTTTACCGCGAGGATCGACCCGCCGCGGAGCATCGCCGCCGCTGCGGCGATCGCATCCAGGGCTTCGCCGCTTGCGCGTTCCTGCCCGGATCCGTCGGCCAGCCAGGCTCGCGGGCCACAGGCCGGACAGGCGTTCGGCTGTGCATGGAAGCGCCGGTTGCGCGGATCGTCGTACTCGGCCTGGCAGGCGGCGCACATCTCGAAGCTCGCCATCGTCGTTGCGGGGCGGTCGTAGGGGACCGAGCGCACGATCGTGAACCGCGGTCCGCAGTTGGTGCAGTTGATGAACGGGTAGCGGTGGCGGCGGTCCGCAGGATCGAGCAGCTCCGCCAGGCACTCCTCGCAGGTCGCCATGTCCGGCGAGACCAGCGCGGCCGGCGGTCCGCCGCTCGCCGAGGCGACGATCCGGAAGCCCTCCGCCCCGAGCGGCGCCAGATCGGTCGCCTCGACTGACTCCACGCCGGCGAGCGGCGGCGCGTCGGTCTCCAGGCGGGCAAGGAACCGCTCGACATGGGCGGATGGCCCCTCGACCTCGGCCTCGACGCCGCGCTCGTCGTTCAGCACCCAGCCGGCGAGTCCGAGCTCCTCGGCGAGCCTGAAGGCGAAGGGGCGGAAGCCGACGCCCTGGACCGTGCCCGTCACCCGGACCCGCGCCCGGCGAAGCGCCGGCGCCATCAGTCTCCGGGAGCTGCCAGCTCGATCAGCTCGCGGAGCACGTGGTAGGCGCTCGCCTGGGCCTCCTGGATTCGCGGGATGTGCTGCGAGCGGGTGACGACCACGTGATCCGCGAGCGACTCCTGCGCGATCCGCCCGCCGTCGTAGCCGACGAAGGCGGCGGTGACGAGCCCGCGCCTGCGAGCCTCGGCGAGCGCCTCGATCAGGTTCAGCGAGTTACCGCTGGTCGAGAGGGCGACCGCCATGTCGCCCGCGCGGCCGTAGGCGATCACCTGGCGCTGGAAGATCTCCTCGATGCCGATGTCGTTCGCGACCGCGGTGATGATTCCGGTGTCCTCCGTGAGGTCGATTGCGGGTCGCACCGGCCAGTCCCGCTCACCCGAGCGCAGGTCCGCCACGAGGTCCATCGCGTCGGTCGCCGACCCGCCGTTTCCGAACGCAAGCAGCTTGGCGCCCGCGTCGAAGCGCGCCCGCAGATCCTGGGCGGCCGTGAGGAGGACGTCTGCGTTGTCCCCAAGGGTCTGCTCCCGCAGAGCGCCCACCTCCTCCGACTTCATGAGGACCGAGTCGCGCACGTCCTGCACCACCGACTCGAGGTCCGACTCGCCTTCGGCGAGGAACGGGTAGAGGAAGCTCGAGGCCCCGGTGTCGTGGACGGGCCCGACCTCGCGGCCCTCGAGCAGCCCCTTGTGGTCGAAGAAGACGTGGACCAGCTCCCATAGCACGTGGTAGAGCGTCTCGACCAGCTCCTGGTCGATGTAGGCGTCGGATCCCGGCGGCGGGAACTCGTGCTGAGCCTGCCCGCGCCCGAACCCGATCGTCAGGCATCCGCGGGCTCCCGCCATTTCCAGCGCCTGGGCCGTTTCGCCGGTCGGATCGCTATCGGCCTCGAACGCGATCGTGATGTCGGCCGGTTGCGCGACCGCGTCGATCTGTGCCGGCAGCTCGCCGCCCTCGGCGGTGAGCGCGATGGCCGGGAGCGCCCGCTTGCCGACGATCACCGGATGGACGAACTCGACCGCGACGTGACGCGCGTCCGAGCGCGCCGTCGGCGAATGCCCCAGCGCCACCAGCCGCCCGCCGCGCGCGAAGCGCTCCGCCATCCGGTGGCAGCAGCGCGCGAGGGCCTCGGCGTTGGGCCCGAAGAACGCGGCGTTTGCCGCGATCCGGGCCGAGCGAAGCTCGTCGATGCGCCCCGCGAGTACCTCGGCGCCGGTGGCGCTCAACTCACGCGGTGGCGCGTGCCCGCTCGGGCACCGCCGCCAGCCACTCGACCCAGTCGTCGACGCCCTCGCCGGTCTTCGTGCTCACGAGCAGGCGCTCGGCGCCCGGGTTGACGGCGTCGAGGTTGGCGAGGAGGCGATCGAGGTCGAAGTCGAGGTGGGGGAGGAGATCGATCTTGTTGATGACCACCATCTCGCAGGCGCGGAACATGAGCGGGTACTTGAGCGGCTTGTCCTCGCCCTCGGTGATCGAGGTGACCATTGCCCGAGCGTCCTCGCCGACGCGGAACTCGGCCGGGCAGACGAGGTTGCCGACGTTCTCGATCACGAGGAGGTCGATCTGCGACAGGTCGAGGGCGGGAATCGCCGACCGGACCATGTTGGCGTCCAGGTGACACTCGCCGCCGAAGCCGTTCTCGGTGTTGAGCTGGGTCACCGGGACGTGATGGGCGGCGATGCGGTCGGCGTCCATCGAGCCCTGGACGTCGCCCTCGAGCACTCCGAGGCTGATCCCCTCGAGCCGCTCGGCTGTCCGCTCGAGCAGTGTCGTCTTGCCCGCCCCCGGCGCGCTCATCAGGTTGAGCACCGCGACGCCCTCACGATCGAAGTCGGCGCGATTCGCCCTTGCGATCGTCGCATTCGCGTCGAGCGCGTCCTCGGCAACCCTGATCTTGGTGCGGTGCATCGTCTCCTCCTGTCCTATCCCGAGAGTACCCCGCTGGGCGTGTCCTCGACCTCTATCGACTCCACCTCGAGCTCATCGCCGGCGAGGGTCTCCGACTCCGCCGTCCCGCACGTCGGGCAACGGAACATCGGGACAACCACGTCCAGCGCCGGCTTCGGAGCCGGGTCCCACTCGAGCTCGCACCCTGGGCAGCGGAGCTTCGCCGGGATGAGCCGCAGGCGGAGCTCGGCGTCCTGGCATACCGTGTCGCGGGCCACGATCCCGAAGTAGAAGACGAGTGACTCGGAGACGATCTGCCGCAGGGCTCCGATCCGGAGGTCGACCGCGCTCACCTCGCGCCCGCGAGCGTGCTTGACGACCGTGTTGACGATGGCGCTGGAGATCGAGAGCTCGTGCACGCTCAGGCCTCCTCGGCCGCGGCGTAAGCCTCGTCGGTCAGGAGCTCGGCGACCTGCTCGTGAACGAGACGCACGGCCCCGTCGACGGCCCTCTCGACCTCGCTCGAGAGGCCCAGACCCATCTCCTCGACGACCTCCGGCTCGCACGCGACCACGCGCACGAGGCCTGGCCAGCCGCCGACCGTCTTGACGAAGCGCAGGACCGTCTGCGGGTCCATGCCGTGCGGGTTGACGACCTGGCCGTTGTCGATGACCTCGACCTCCGCGGGATCCGGCTCCATCACGTAGAGCGTCCCGGGGTCCCCGCCCTGGCGGCTCACGTCCACGAGGACGAGCGCGTCGTAGCCGCGCATGACCTCGTAGGCGAGGTCGAGCCCGCCGGTGCCGAAGTCCAGGACCGTGACACCAGCCGGGAGCTCGCCCTCGAGCAGGCGCTTGGCGACCTCGCCCCCGAAGGCGTCGTCCTTCATCCAGGCGTTGCCGACGCCGGCGACGAGGACCTGCTTCCCAACGCCCTCGCTCAGCGGACCACCTCGAGCTCGTCGGGCTTGAAGAAGAGGTAGCGGCCGGTCTCCCGGTAGAGCTCCTGTTCCGCGCTCCCGTCGACCGTGACGGCGATGTGCACGGCATCCTCGTAGTCGAGGTAGATCCGCTCGATCGTCGCCGGGCGGCCGTCGAGCATCTTGTCGTAGACGTCGCGGTCGGTTGCCGGGCGCAGCACCACCTTCCCGCCCTTGCGGAACGTCCGGCCGTCGAGTGCAAGCTCCTGCTCACCGGGATTCGGGTGCCCCGGCTCGGGATTCGGGTCCGGGTCCTTCAGCTCGAGCCGCCCGTGGAGGCCGATGATGTCCTCGGGGGTGGCCGAGGCCGCGCGCTCGATCATCTCCCGGACCGCCGGGTCCTGGTGGGCGATCTCCTCGCGCTCGGAATCGCTCAGCGTGTGGACGTGGAGCAGCAGGGCCTCCTCGATCTCCGTGTTGTCGAAGAGGTTGCCGAGGCTTTCCGGGGCCATCCGAGGGTGATCCGGCAGCACGATCGCCGCGCCGAGGACGGCGCGATCCGCCTCGTGCGCCAGGACCGGGAAGGTGTTGACGCTCTCGCAACCCGCGGCCGCGTTGCCTGCCGGGCCGTCCGTCTCCAGTGGGGACACGAACCGGCCGCCCACCACCTGGACCACGACATGCGTCGAGAGCAGGCTGTGGCAGAGCGCCGCGGCGCGGTCCATCGCCGCCGCGGCGTCTGACTCCAGCGACGTCGAGTTGTGGACGCAGACCTTCACGCGCGTGAGGCCCTCGCCGGCTTCCTCGGCGCGCATGCGCACGCGGCCGGAGACCGTCTCGGCGCCGTCGAACGACCATTGCCGTGGGCCGCCGGCGCCGTCGAGGAGCTCGCCAAGCGTCCTCGCCGGCAGCTCGAGGCGCCGATCCGCGGCCTCGTGGCGCTCGCCGGATACCTGGAGGAAGCGGATGGTCGCGGTGACTGTCGCCGCGCGCGGCCCCGCCACGATGCACTCGAGGCGCAGGTGGTCGAGCGTCGCGGGGTTGTGCTCCGCGTACTCAGGGGGGTAGACGATGCCGAAGGGGGTGGGCGTGGCGTTCTTCGTCGCGCCGGGCGTGTACGGGTAGAGGGCGTAGCCCTCGTAGAGCAGCGACTCGACCAGGGCCTCGAGTGCCTCGTCCATCAGGCGTCCCTCGTGAGGTCGTCGATGACGGCGTCGAAGCTCGGCAGACCGCGCTCGACGCGGATCCGCGCGAGACGCTCGACCTGCTCGGGCCCGAGCGCGATCCAGCGCCGCAGCGGGTAGTGCTCCGCGATCATCTCGTGCCACACCTCGACGGGCATCTCGTAGCGGACCGTGCAGTCCCAGGGGATCTGCAGCAGCTGCAGGCGGCCGTCGCCGGCCTCGTAGAACACCGTGCCGTTGAAATGGAAGCGAAGGGGGGCCTTCCCTTCAGCCAGCCCGCTCATGTACTTGGCGGCCGCGATCTCGTGGTCATAGGTGCACGGAACGTTCAGGTCGAACTCGGTGCCGCCTGAGAACCGGGGCACGAGCATGTCCGCCTGTGTCCAGCGGAAGCTCTGGGCGGTCGAGCTCCAGCGCTCCGGCTCGCCGAAGAGCTCGACCAGCCGCTCGCGCTCGGCGTCTACGTAGCGGCGCTTGGCCGGCTCGATGGTGATCAGCGCGGTCAGCGCGATCGTGTAGACCGGGCGCTCCGACACCTCGGTGATGCGAATGCGAAAACGAAGCGTTGGCGCGGCCGCCCGCTGGACAGGCGCCGCAGCGAGGATCTCGAACTCCGGCGTGGGCCGATCTGGCGGACGCTCAGTTGCGACCGGCCCAGTGCTGCCATTCGACGCGGGCTCCGTCGTCAAGCGGCCACCGCCTTCGCCCGCAGCTCGTCGAAGAACGAGGCGATCGCCGCCTCGGGCCCCTGCCCGCCGGAGATCCCCTCCCAGCTCGCCTTGACTATGCCCACGAGCCGGTAGCACTCGTCGATCGGCGCGATCGCGTGCTCGTGCGGCTCGGTCGTCCGGTTCACAACCAAAGCCTCGGCGTCGGGCTCGAGCACGAGCTCGGGGTTCTGATCGACGAGCTCCTGCCAGGCCTCGAGGTCCAGCTCGGACTCGGTCGCCCCGGCTGGGCTCGGGTACATGGCGACGACGCTCCCGACCGAGCTCGAGATCAGGAAGAAGGCGAGCCCGATCGGAATCGCGAACGTCGCCCAGAGCTCGTCCGGGAGGGTGAAGTCCTCCAGCCAGACCATGCGCGTGCCCGTTGGCCGGAAGTCGCCGTCCCCACCGCGAATCGCCAGACAGCTCTCGCAGACACAGAGGATGAAGCGCTCGGTCACGTGGAGGAGGTGGCGGTGCTCGGCGGGGATGCCCTTCCCGCAGACGTCGCAGTGCTCCTCGGCGTCAGGTGCTCCGTCGCCTTTGGCGGTGGCCGGGCGAGCCTGGGAGATCCGCCGCAGGCTCGCCACCAGATCGGCCTGGCGCCTCGCCGCGACCTTCCGGTCGAGCGCCTCGCTCATGCCGCGAGCGCCACCCGCGCGTGGCCGTCGCCGTCGAGCAGCGGCACGGGCTCGAGCTGCAGGCGCTCGTCGTCCATGGAGCGGCCGGCACGTGGCAGGAAGTAGCGGCGCCCGCAGGAGGGGCAGGCCAGCACGCCCTCCACAAGATCACCGCCGGCGATCGGCTCGCCACAGCCTGCGCACGCGTCGCGGTAGGCGAGCAAGCCGCCCTCGACTCTGGCCACCACCAGATCGATGCCCTCGACGCTCATGCGCTTCGCCTCGCCCTCGGCGACATCGCCGGCGTCGGCAAGGTCGAACCACGCGGGCTCCGCGTCGGCGTTTCCGGGCGCGACCGAAACGACCGGGAGATCGAGCGCACCGTCGCCCATCTGGGCCCGCGCGTCCTCCACGACGCCCTCGACCACGAGCCCCTCCAGGTCCGGTGCCACCTCGTCCAGGGCCTGCGTGATCGCGAGCTCGAGCGTCGAGGCCGAGGCCGGGCACCCCTCGCAGCTGCCCTCGAGGCGGATGCGGGCGATCCCCGCGTCGATCCCCAGCAGCTCGACGTTGCCGCCGTGCGACTCCATGTAGGGGCGGACGTTGTCGAGCGCCCGGACGACGCGCTCGTCGAGCGGCACCGGGAACAGGCCATGGATCAGCATCAGGCTTGACACCACGTCGTCCTCGGAGAGTCGGACCACGATCCGCTCGCCCGCTTCGCCGTCCTCGTCGAGAGCGGCGAAGATGCGCTCCAGGCCGGCGCCGTAGAGCTCGACGATGCCGCTCACGAGGTTCTCCGCTGTCTGGCGGGCGATCGGATCCGTGATCCGCTCGACGCTCGCCATCAGCTCCTGGACGCGCTGCGCGACCTCCTCCGGGGAGGCGGTGTCTGGACCCGCCGCCTCTGCGGCGGGTCCGCCATTCATCCCGTTTTCGTTCAACACATCCCTGTTGGAGTGTGTTGAACCTTCGTCACGCGACCGCCGCCGGTGTACATGTGGACACCGCACGGCAGGCACGGGTCGAAGCTCCGCACCGCGCGCATGATGTCCACGCCCTTGAAGTTCTCCGGGCCGTTCTCCTCGAAGATCGGTGTGTTCTGCACCGCGTCCTCGTAGGGCCCCGGAGTACCGAACGTGTCGCGCACGCTGGCGTTCCACGGAGTCGGGGGGTAGGGCTGGTAGTTGGCGATCCTGCCGCCCTGGATGACCATGTGGTGCGACAAGACGCCACGGGCCGCGTCGTGGAAACCGACGCTGACGGCATCCTGCGGGACCTTGAAGTCGTTCCAGGACTTCGTGCGTCCCGCGCGGACCTCCTTGAACGCCCGCTCCAGGCAGTGCAGCGCGATCAGCGCCGAGTAGGCCTGGTGGTACGTCCTCGCGCGGTCGCGCTCGATCGCGTTCGACTTCTCGGGCACCTTCCACTCGAGCTCCATCTCCGGCGCGTTCGCGGAGCGCGGCAGCGTCATCTGGATCGAGTTGCCGGTTGCCTTCGCGTAGCCGAAGTCGACGATGCCGGCCTTCGCCGTGCACCACTGGCGGGCGAACGGGCCGCCGCCGGTGTCGCAGCAGACGTACTTGTCGTTGCGCTCGTCGTACATGCGAGGCGATACCACCCAGCTGTACTTGTCGGCGAAGTCGCGCTTCTGCGGCTTCGGCAGCGTCACCTTGTTCCACGGGTGGCGCTTGTCCACCGGGTTGCCCAGCGGGTCCTTGTCGACGAACGTCGGCTGCGTGTCGACCCAGTCCTCGAAGTACGAGGAGCCGAGCAGGATCCTGATCATCAGGTTGATCTCGACGAGGTCGGTCGAGATCAGCTCACCGTCGAAGACGACGCCGGGGGTGACGTAGCGATGACGTCCCCACTCGGACATGTTCTCGTAGGTGAAATCGCAGTAGTCCGGGTCATCGAAGATGCCCCAGTTGACGATGTTCGTGTCGCGGTAGCCGACCATGTCGTAGCCCGGCAGCGACCTCAGGAAGAAGTCGTAGAGGTCGTCGTGCATCGGCACGCTGCGCTTCACGTAGTCGAAGTAGCGCATGAGCCGCACGTAGTAGTCGGTCAGCGTCTGGTGCGTGATGTGCGCGGAGCAGCCGCCCGGCAGGATCGTCGACGGGTGCGTGTGGCGGCCGCCGAACAGGCAGTACATCTCACGCGTCCACCGCGCCACCTGGAGGGTCTCGAGGTAGAAGTCCCCGGTGAACGGGTTGAGCGCCCGCATGATGTCGGCGATCGTCCGGTATCCGTGGACGTCTGATCCGGGCGCGAGCTCCGCCTCCGCCCTCTGCAGCAGGCTCGGGTTCGTCTCCTTGACCATCTGCTCGCAGAAGTCCACGTTGCACATGCAGTCGTTGAAGATCGCATGGTCGAACATGTAGTCCGCGCTCTCGGCCAGGTTGAACGCCAGGTCTCCCAGGGGCGGCGGCTTGACGCCGTACGCCATGTTCTGGTTGAGGCACGAGCAGGTGCAGTGGTTGTCACCGCAGATGCCGCAGATCCGGCTGGTTATGAAGTGCGCGTCGCGCGGGTCGATGCCCTTCATGAAGATGTCGAATCCCCGGAAGATCATCGACGTCGAGTAGCACTTGTTGACCTTCTGGTTGGAGAAGTCGATCTCCGTATGGATCCCAAGGCTGCCGACGATCCGCGTGATCGGATCCCACGACATCTCCTTGACCATGACCTTCTGGTCTGACTGTGGCGTCTCTGTTGCTGCCATTTGCGTGTCTCGCTTTCTGCTTTCGAAATCTCTCTGACGATCAGCCGACGGCGGTCAGGAGCCCGGCGGGGCGTAGCCGGCTGTGCGGCGTGTGTAGCCGGAGCTGATGCTCCCGCCCGGCTTGCGCCAATCGGGCTCGACGTCGTACTTGTTCTTGATGTTCCGATAGCGGAAGTGGCGAACGAACCTGCCCCAGCCGTACTGCTCGAAGCGGGCGGCCCAGGCCCCCGCCTTGTCCTCCTCCATGAACGGCATGAACTTGTCGGGGAAGCCGGGCATCGTGCAGGCCATGCAGATGCCGCCCACGTTCGGGCAGCCGCCGTAGCCATCGACCCAGCCGCGGACCGGCACGTTGCACTTGACCACCGGGCCCTTGCAGCCGAGCTTCACGAGGCAGCGCGGGTCGTCCCCGTACTCCGTCGCGAACTCGCCCTGCTCGGTGAAGCCCGCGCGGTTGCAGCCCTCGCGGACCGTGCGGCCGAACAGCCACTTCGGACGGAGCGCCTCGTCGAGCTCGGGGACCGGTGCGAGCCCTGCGAGGTGGAGCGCCAGGTAGAGGAGCGTCTCCGTCATGTTGTCCGGCTGGGCCGGGCAGCCGGGGATGTTGACGACCGGCAGGCCGGCCGTCGACTTCCAGTTCCAGCCGAGGTGATCGGCGACCCCCATCGCACCGGTCGGGTTGTTCTTCATCGCCGGAATACCCCCGTAGGTGGCGCAGGTGCCGATGGCGACCACCGCCGCGGCCTTCGGAGCGAGCCTGTCGAGCCAGTCGCTCGTGGTGATCGGCTGACCCGTCTCCGGGTCGTCGCCGATCGCCGCCCAGTGGCCCTCGCCGGAGAGCTCCTCGTTCGGGATCGAGCCCTCGACGCAGAGCACGAACGGGTCGAGCTCGCCGCGCTCGGCCGCCCACCACGCCTCCATGAACTCGGCACCGTTCTCGTAGGCGAGAACCGGGTTGTGCACGACCACCTTCGGCATCCCCGGAATGGCCTGGGTGATGATGTCCTCCAGGCTGGGGTTGACCGCCGACGTCATCGCGACGGAGTCGCCGTCGCAACTGAGGCCCGTCGTCATCCAGAGGACGTGTGCGGTGACCGCCTCCGTCTCGGCCGGGTTCGGGAAGACCTCTTTGCTCAATGTGGCCATGCGTCGCTCCTATGGTTGGTCCCTACAGGTGTCCGGAAGAAGCTCATTTCTCAGCAGATCCTCGGGAGGGGATCTCCGGCCAGCAGGTCCATGACCCGCCGGCCGCCGAAGGCGGTCTCCACCAGCACCATCCCGGGGGGCTCGGTCTTGACCTCGCCGATCTCCGTTGCTCGCTCGAAGCCAGGCACGCCCCGCAATGCCTCGAGCGCCGCTTCCGCCTCCTCTGGCGCGACGAAGGCGACGAACGCGCCCTCGTTGGCCACGTACATCGGATCGATGCCGAGGAGCTCGGCGGCGCCGGTGACCTCCGGCAGCACAGGCACGTCCGCCTCGCGCACCGCGATCGAGACTCCCGACGCCCGCGCGAGCTCGTTGAGCACCGAGGCGACGCCGCCGCGCGTCGCGTCGCGCATGCAGCGAATTCCGTCGCCCGCTGCGTCGAGCAGGGCGTCGACGGCGGGCCAGACCGACCGGGTGTCGGAAACGATGTCCGACTCCAGGCCGAGCTCGCCGCGCGCCAGCATGATCGCCGTGCCGTGCTCGCCGATCGTGCTCGAGAGGAGCACCCGGTCGCCGGGCTCGATGCCCCGGGTGGTCATGCTCGCGCGCGGGTCAACGTGGCCGATACCGGCCGTGTTGATGTACATCGAGTCGCAGGCGCCGCGCTCGACGACCTTGGTGTCGCCGCTGACCACGCGGACGCCGGCCGCCTCCGCCGCGGCGGCGATCGCCTCGACCTCGGCGCGCAGCTCCCCGGCGTCGAGGCCCTCCTCGAGGATCAGCGACAGCGTCAGCGAGATGGGCCGCGCCCCGCAGACGGCGAGGTCGTTGACGGTCCCGTTGACGGCCAGCTCGCCTATGGAGCCGCCTGGGAAGCGGATCGGCTTGACGACGAACGAGTCGGTCGTGGTGACGAGCTTGACGCCGTCGACGTCGACCGCGCCGGCGTCGGCCAGCTCGTCCATCCCGAAGGCGGGAGCGAGCAGGCCCTCGATCAGCGTCTGCGTCGCCTTGCCGCCGGCGCCGTGGGCCATCGTGACCTGCGTGTCCTTGAAGCGCGGCCGCTTGGCGCGCGAGGTCTCGATGATCTCGAGGATCCGCTCCTCGCGGCCGGCGTCCGTGCGCGGCGGGTTGGCGGCGGTGCTCTCGGGTGTCACACCAGCTCCTTCTCGCGGGCGAAGCGGCCGTAGTTGTAGTAGGCGGCGCACGCGCCCTCCGGCGAGACCATGCAGGTGCCGATCGCGTGCTCGGGCGTGCAGGCGGTTCCGAAGACCTTGCACTCCCATGGCTTGATGACGCCCTTCAGCACCTCGCCGCACTGGCAGGCCTTCGGGTCGGCGACACGGACGCCCGGCACGGCGTACTTGAGCTCCGCGTCGAAGTCGGCGTACGCGTCGGAGAGCTTCAGCGCGCTCTGACTGATGAAGCCAAGCCCCCGCCACTCGAAGTGGGGGCGGAGCTCGAAGACCTCCGACATCACCTTGAGGGCGGGGAGGTTGCCCTCGTAGGGAACGACGCGCTTGTACTGGTTCTCGATCTCGCAGCGGCCCTCGGCCAGCTGCTTCAGGATCATCTCGATCGTCTGCAGGATGTCCAGCGGCTCGAACCCGGAGGTGACGAGCGGCTTCCCGTAGTCGGCCGGGATGAACTCGAACGGCCGCACTCCGACGATCGTCGAGACGTGGCCCGGGCCGATGAAGCCGTCGAGCCGCATGTCGGGGGAGTCGAGAAGCGCCCGCAGCGGCGGCACGATCGTCACGTGGTTGCACATGCAGAGGAAGTTCGGGACGTTCTCCGCCTTGGCGCGCTTCAGGGTGAGCGCCGTCGAGGGCGCCGTGGTCTCGAAGCCGATGGCGAAGAAGACGACGTCGCGATCCGGGTTGGCCTTCGCGATCCGCAGGGCGTCGAGCGGCGAGTAGACCATCCGGATGTCGGCGCCCTTGGCCTTGGCGTCGATGAACGTCTGCTCGGAGCCCGGGACGCGCATCATGTCGCCGAAGCACGTGAAGATCACGTCCTCTGACTCGGCGATCGCCATTCCGTCGTCGACGCGGCCCATCGGCATGACGCACACCGGGCACCCGGGTCCGTGGACGAGCTCGACGTTCTCGGGGAGCAGGTCGTCGATGCCGTACTTGTAGATCGAGTGGGTGTGCCCGCCGCACACCTCCATGAGCTTGTAGTGGTGTCCGGGCTCGACCAGCGAGAGGATCTGGCCGGAGAGCGCCCGGCCGAGCTCCGCGTCGCGGTATTCGTCGACGAACCTCATAGTTTCGCGATCGCGGTTGCCGCGTGAACGAGGAGCTCGTCGCCGATCTCGACCGGGGCGACGAGGGCGATCTCGACGGTTTCGCGGCCGCCGTCGGCCGCCGCGCAGAGGGCGAGGCCGCGGTCGTGGTCGATTACGATTACCGAGAGCGCGACGGCGGTGTCGCCGCAGGTGATGCAGGTATTCGGGTGAGGGGCTTCAGCCCCGAAAGATGCGTGTAAGGGCGACGCAGTCGCCCGCAAGTGATTATCGGCTTCCCACGCTGCATTCGGTTGCGGGGTCACGGCACCAGCTTCTCTCTTGCGAGGTGCTGTCGCCGCGCTCTTCACCGGACCGGCGCTCCCCGGGACTGCCGTCCGCGGCTGCGGACTCGCTGATCCATCATCACGGTCACTCGATCACGCTCGCCCGCAGCTCTTCGAGCTCCTGCTCGTAATCCGTGCCCATTCCCTCGAGCAGCTTCCGCGTCGCCTCGGCCTCCGCCTCGTCGACCTTCGAGATCGCGAATCCCACGTGGATCAGGACCCAGTCGCCAGGACCCGCCCCGCCCTGGTCCTCGTCGAGAAGGCCGATGTTCACGTTCCGCTTGACGCCGGCGACGTCGACTCGCGCGAGCCGGTTTGACTCGTCCACGATCTCGAGAACTTGGCCTGGAATAGCCAGGCACATACCAACTCGTCTCCTCTTGTATCCCTTGCAGCAACCTACCACAAGGCTCAAGGTTCAAGACTGACCCACGGGGGCGGAATTTCGCTCGGCTCAGCCGATGCCGAAGGTCTGCCGGCCACCTGGTCCGCGCATCCGCTTCCGGGCGGCGCCGGCGTCGTCCGGAGGGAGGCTCGGGTAGGTCCGCATCGACCAGGGATGCCAGCCGAGGGTGCCGTAGTGGCTGCGGACGAAGGCCTTCAGCTCGCCGCGATGGTCGGCGCAGGCGTAGAGCGTCCGGCCGTAGATCCCGCGGCCGCTCCAGACGAGCCAGTCGCCGGCGTCCACATACTCGCCGAAGCGCTGGTGAAGGAGCTGGCGCTCGAGGCTCGCCTGCGAGAGCGCGTCGGCCTCGGCGCCGCATGTCTCGCACTTGAAGACCAGCCGCGAGGGCACTGTGCGAGGGTAGCGCGGCCTGCGTGCGGCCCGCGCGCGTTTAATTAGACTCCGCCGCCGCATGGCCCTGAAGACCGCTGCGGTCGGGAAGACGTGGGACGGTGTCGACTTCGAGGTCGAAGCCGAGCGGATCACGCAGTACGCGGAGGCCGTCGGCGAGCCGAGCCCGGTGCACAGCGACGCCGAGGCGGCGAAGGCCGCGGGGTTCCGCGACCTCGTCGCGCCGCCGATGTTCGCCGTGGTCTACAGCGGTCCGGCGATGGGGCCCGCGCTCTTCGACCCCGACGTCGAGATGAACTTCGCCGCCATGGTCCACGGTGGCCAGGAGTTCGAGTGGGATGAGCCGGTCTGCGCGGGCGAGGTGATCACCACCGTGGTCACCTGCAAGTCGATCGACGAACGCGACGGCAAGGGCTTCTACGTCTTCGAGTCCGTCTCCACCAACCAGGACGGAGCCCAAACGGTGAAGGCGACGTGGACCAACATCGTGAGGGGGGTCTGAGGTGGCCGAGCTGCACGCCGGCGACTCGCTGCCGGCGCTTCGCGTGATGCCCGACGCCGGCCTCACCAAGCGCTACGCGGCGGCGTCGGGCGATCCGAACCCGATCCACACCGATCCGGACTTCGCGAAGCAGGTCGGGTTGCCGGGTGTGATCCTCCACGGCCTCTGGACCATGGCCCAGGTCGCGCGTGCGCACTCCGCGGTCGCCGACGGCGACCCGCGCGCTCTGCGGCGCCTCGAGGTCCAGTTCCGAGGGATGGCCTTCCCGGAGCAGGAGGTGGTGGTCACCGCCAAGGTCACCGAGGCGGACGGCGGTCACATCGTCACCGACACGGTGGCCGAGCAGTCGGGCAACCAGATCATCCGCAACGCGACCGCCGAGCTCGATCTCTCCTGAGGGGCTGAAGCGTCTCGCCGCCGTGGCGTTCGTCGCCGTGGCTCTTACGGCGGGCGGCTGCGGGAGTGGGGAAACCAGAGAGCCGGCGACCTCCTCGGGCATCGGAGGCGGATCTCCAACCTCGACCTACCGTGCGTGGGGGGCACAGATGCGACGCGGCGACGTTGCAACCGCCTGTCGGTTGATGACGGCGAATGGGCGCCGCTCCCTGGCGGCCGTCGACGGCCAGAGCTGCGACAGCACCGAGGGGCTGTCCGGGCAGGCGCCGATGCTCGGCCCGGTTGGCGTCGACCACGGCATGGCCCTGGTCGTGGTTCGGTATCGGGACGAGAGCTTCGTCGCAGTGTTGAGGCGCCCGGAGGGCCGCTGGCTCGTCGACCTTGCGCAGCCGGCCCCGATTCCCGAAGCGCTGGCGAGCGCCGACACACCGCCCTACCTCGTCAGGCGCATCCCCGTCGCCGGCCCCGCGAGCCCCGCGCTCGCCGTCGCCTCGCGCTACGTCGACCACGGGGTGGCGAACGGCCACCTCGATCGCGAACACGTGGACACCGTTGCGGCGGTGGGCGACGTCGCGCTCGCCTACCTCGTGGCCGGCAGCGACGTCGCCGGCCCCGCCACGACGCCGGTCCCGGCCGGGACACCGACGGACATCCTGGTTCTGGCGAAGCGCTTGGGCCGTTGGCGGGTCCTGCCGATCTCGCTGGGCTCCGCCTGACCGAGCGCGAATCCTCGCTCTCGCGAGGCGTTCGACCCGGTTCCTACACTTCGCGCATGCTCAGCGACCGGCAGCAGAAGATCCTCCGCATCGTGGTGGACACCCACCTGGAGTCCGGCGAGCCGGTCGGCTCGAAGGCGATCGCCGACCGCGACGAGGTGGAATGGGGCCCGTCGACGGTGCGGTCCGAGCTCGCTGCCCTCGAGCGCCGCGGCTTCCTCACGCATCCCCACACGTCCGCCGGGCGAGTCCCGACGGACACCGGCTACCGCTTCTACGCGGACGCGCTGCTTACATCGGGCCCGAAGGTCGGGGTGCAGGGCGCGCCCGTACTCGATCTCTCGCGCATGCGCCGCGAGGTCGAGGAGGCGATGCGCGAGACAACCGGGACCCTGGCCCGGGTCAACGACCTCCTCGCCCTCGCCACCGCGCCTCCGGCGAGCGCGGCGCGGGTGCACCGCGTCGAGGTCCTCAGGCTGCAGGCGAACGTCGTCATGGTCGTGGTCATCGCCTCCAACGGGGCGGTCACGAGGCGCGTGCTCACCTTCGACGAGCCGGTGGACACCGGGCTCGTGGAGTGGGCGTCTAGCTATCTGAACGAGCGCGTGACCGGTATGGCACTAGGCGCACGGATGCTTCGCCACCGGGTGGTCGAGGAGGGGCTCTCGCCGCGAGAGTCGCACTTCGCCGCCGAGCTCGGCGAGGCCCTGGTCGGGATCGAGGCGGCCGCCGGCGACGAGGACCTGTACGTCGACGGCGCCGCGCGCCTGCTCTCGGAGAGTCACGCTCCTGATCTGCCGCACATCGACTCGCTCATGCGGGGGCTGGAGCGGCGCGCCGGCCTCCTGCGCGGTCTACGCCAGGCCCTGGAGGAGCGCTCGGTGTTCGTCTGGATCGGCGAGGAGAACCCGGCACCGGAGCTGCGCTCGGTGAGCGTCGTGGGCGCGAACTACGGACTGGGCTACCGCAACCTCGGCACCGTCGGCGTCGTCGGGCCGATGCGGATGGACTACGCCACCGCGATCGCCTCCGTGCGTGACGCGGCGAGCCAGCTGTCGCGCTTCTTCGAGTCGGTCTACGAGGGCTAGACGTGCCCCGCGATTACTACGAGGTTCTCGGGGTTCAAAGGGACGCCGACGCCGCTCAGCTGAAGAAGGCCTTCCGGACCCTGGCGCGCGAGCTGCACCCGGACGTCAACAAGCACGACCCGGAGGCGGAGGAGAAGTTCAAGGAGGCTGCCGCGGCGTACGAGGTCCTCTCCGACCCCGAGCGGCGCCGCACCTACGACGCGTTCGGGCACGAGGGCCTGCGCTCCGGCGGCTTTCAGCCGCGCACCGCGGGCTTCGGGAGCTTCGAGGACGTCCTCTCCACGCTCTTCGGCCGGGGGGACGAGATCTTCGGCGATGTCTTCGGCTTCGGCTCGTCCGGGCCGGCGCAGGGGGCCGACGTGGGCCACGGGGTCGAAATCACGCTTGCCGAGGTGCTCACCGGAGTCCGGCGCGAGGTGGAGTTCGAGGCTGTTTCCACCTGCGAGCACTGCAACGGGAACGGCGCGGAGCCGGGCACGCCGATCACCACCTGCGAGACCTGCGGCGGCGCCGGCCAGGTTCGCGAGGTGGCGCGGACCGCCTTCGGGCAGATGCTCCGCACCGGCCCCTGCCCGACCTGCGGGGGCGAAGGCAAGATCGCCGAAACCCCGTGCGAGGTGTGCGACGGGAGAGGCAGGCTCTACAGGGACCGGACGTACGAGCTTGATGTCCCGGCCGGCATCGAGTCCGGCCAGCGGATCCGCGTCACCGGCGCGGGCCATGCCGGCGAAGCCGGCGGCGGGTCGGGCGACCTGTACGTCGAGGTGACGGTCGCCGACGACGAGCGGTTCGAGCGCGAGGGCTCGGAGCTGATCACCGCGGCACGCGTCTCGGCAACCCGGGCGATGCTCGGCGGCGAGCTCGAGGTCGACACGCTTGACGGGCCCCGCGAGCTGACCGTCCCCGCCGGCTCGCAGCCCGGCGATCACCTGCGGCTGAAGGGTCTTGGCCTGCCCACGCTCCGGAGTCCCGCGCGGGGCGACCTCCACGTGGTGCTTGACGTGATTGTTCCGGCCGGCCTCGACGACGAACAGGTCGAGCTGGCGGAGCGCCTGGAGAGCTCGCTGGACGACTCGAACCTGGAGCCGCCCTCGACCGGCTGGCGCGCTCGCCTGCGCGGACGCAGGCGCCGCCAGCGGGCGTAGCCCGCGCCGTGATCCGCCTCGCCGTCCGCTGCCGCCCCGAGCTCGCCGGGCAGGTGCTGGCTGAGCTCTCGGAGCTGGCCCCGAACGGTCTCGAGGAGGAGGAGGGCGACGGCTACGTGGAGTACGCGATCTACGGCCCGCCGGGCGAGCTCCCGGCACTGCCCGAGATCGAGGCCGCGACCGGCGACGGGCTCGTCTCGGTTTCGACCACCGAGATCCCGGACGACTGGGCCGACCGCTGGCGCGACTTCCACACCGCCACCGAGATCGCCGGCGGGCGCCTTGTCATCTGCCCGCCCTGGGACGCGGCGGAGGAGGTGCGGGGTGTGTCTGTGGTCATCGACCCAGGGCAGGCGTTCGGGACGGGCGCTCACGCCACGACTCACCTCTGCCTCGAGCTGCTCGTCGAGCTTGCCGACGCCGGCTGGAGCGGGGCGCTGGTCGACTGGGGCACCGGCTCCGGCGTGCTGGCGATCGCCGCGGCGAAGCTCGGCTTCGGCCCGGTCAGGGGTTGCGACCACGAGGTGGCGGCGGTCGAGGCTGCGGCCGAGAACGCGAGAGCCAACGGCGTTGGAATGGAGGTCGCCCGGGTCAACCTCCGCAGGGAGCCGGCGCCCAGCGAGCCGACGGCCGTCGCGAACCTCACGGCGCCGATCCTCGTGGCCGTCGCCGAGCGCCTGGAGACGCCGCCGGAGGTCCTCGTGGCCTCCGGGATGCTCCACGCCGAGGTCGACGGCGTGGCCGAGGCCTTCGCCCGGACGGGGCTGGCGGAGGCCGAGCGCCGGGCCCGGGGCGACTGGTCCGCGCTCCTTATGACTCGAACCCAAACCCTCAACCAACCCTCAAGCGGGTCTGACCCTCTTTAGGTTGTGACGGATCTGTCGCGCTTTGCGGCTACGGTCTGTCCATGACCACGATCGCCGTGACCTTCTATGACGTCGTTCTCTGGCTGCACATCAGCGGAGTGGTGCTCGCCTTCGGCCCGACGTTCGCGTTCGGCCTCTACATGACGCTCGCGCAGCGCAAGCATCAGCGAGCACTGCCTGCCTTCCTCGAGGGGAGCCTCCTGGTCCAGCGCACCCTCGTCACCGGCGGCGGGATCCTGATCCTCCTGACCGGCCTCTACATGGCCTTCGACCGCTGGGATCTCGGGTACTTCTTCATCACCTGGGGCCTCGTGGCGATCGTGGTCCTGCTGGGGATGGTCCACCGGTTCTTCATCCCCAACGACACGGCAACTCTCGAGTCGGCCGAGCAGGACATCCAGGCCGCCGGGCCCACCGGCGAGGTGAAGTTCAGCGAGAAGACGATCGCGCTGGGGATGCGCAGCGCCCGCGTCGGCCCGATAGCCGGGCTGATCGTCATCGTCACCATCTACGTGATGACGGCCAAGCCGTTCACGTTCTAGACAGGGTTCGAGCTGAGCCCAGCCGCGCCCGACCGCGACCTGCCGATCGCCGTCTTCGACTCCGGCGTCGGCGGGCTCACCGTCCTGCACGAGCTGCTCGTCTCGCTTCCGGAGGAGGACTACCTCTACCTGGGCGACAGCGCGCGCTTCCCCTACGGCATCCGCAGCCGGGCCGAGCTGCGGGAGCGGGTTCAGGAGATCGCCGGATACCTCACGGAGCGCGGCGCAAAGCTGCTCGTGATCGCCTGCAACTCGGCCACGGCCGCTGCGCGTGACGTGGCCGTCGAGGTCGCGGATGCGGCGGGAGTCGCGACGCTTGCGGTGATCGAGCCGGAGGCGGAGATCGCCGCCGCGATCACCACCAACGCCAAGGTCGGCCTGCTCGCGACACCGGCCACGGTCGAGGCCGGGGCCTACCACCGGGCGCTGGAGCGCCAGGGTCGCGGCCTCGACGTCATCGAGGTCGCCGCTCCCGACCTCGCGCCGATCATCCAGAACGGCTTCCCCTTCGACGAGAGCGTGGTGGAGACGGTGCGCTCGTACTGCCGGCCGCTGCGGGAGGCCGAGGTGGACACGGTGATCCTGGGCTGCACGCACTACCCGCTCGTGGCGCCCATGCTCCAACGGATGCTCGGCCGCGACGTGCGGCTCGTCACCGCGGGTCATGCTCTCGCGGCGGCGGCCCAGCGCCTGCTGGAGGCGGCGGAGCTCGAGGCCCACACCGACGCCGAGGGCGAGTACCGGTTCCTGTGCACCGGCGACGTCGCCAGCTTCCGCGAGCTGGGCACGCGCTTCCTGCAGATGCCGCTGGGCGAAGTGGAGCATGTCGAGGTCTGACGGTGAGGACCTTCAGGTCCGAAGCAGCATGTAAGGACGGCGAAGCCGTCCGCAAGAGATTCAACGTCCCTCATCTACCCTCTGAAGCAATGACGATTCTCGAGCAGGTGCAGAGCGACGCCCGGACGGCCCTCAAGGCCGGCGAGCGCGATCGGGTGGGCGCCCTGCGGCTGATCGTGAGCGCGCTCCAGCAGGAGGCGAAGGCGGGCAACGACGACGAGATCGCCGTGCTGCGACGGGAGCGAAAGCGACGGCTCGAGGCGGCCGAGGCCTACCGAGGGGGCGGCAGCGCCGAGCGCGCGGACGCGGAGCAGTCCGAGGCGGAGCTGATCGAGGCGTACCTGCCGGCCGAGCTCTCCGACGAGGAGCTCGCAGAGCTCGTTGACGCTGCCATCGCCAAGACCGGGGCCTCGGAGCCGCGGGAGATGGGAGGCGTCATGGCGGCGGTCATGCCCGAGGTGGCCGGACGAGCGGACGGCAATCGCGTGAGCGCCGCGGTGAAGGACCGCCTCACCGGGTAGCGGCTTGGCCAAGCGACAGCTCACACTCGACAACGAGGTGGCGGCGGAGCTTGCCGGGGCCGACGACTCGGTTCTCCGCGAGCTCGAGGAGCGCCTGGGGTGTGAGGTCTTCCTGAGGGGGAACGTCCTCACCCTCGACGGCGCCGAGGCGGACGTCGGCGACGCCGCGACGATGGTGGACGAGCTCGTCGGCCTGATCGAGCGCGGTCACGAGGTGGCGCCCCAGACCGTGGGCTCCGTCTCCGGCGCGCTCGAGGCGAACGTGAGCCCCGCGGACGTGCTCGAGGACGCGATCTGGAGGCACCGCGGGCTCAAGGTCGGGCCGCGAACCGTCAACCAGAAGCTCTATGTCGACTCGATTCGCGATCACACCGTGACCTTCGGGATCGGCCCGGCCGGTACCGGCAAGACGTTCCTGGCGGTCGCGATGGCGGTCGCCGCGCTCGACGCCCGCGAGGTCAGCAGGATCATCCTCACGCGCCCCGCGGTGGAGGCCGGAGAGCGCCTCGGGTTCCTGCCCGGAGACATCCAGGCGAAGGTGGATCCCTACCTGCGGCCGCTCTTCGACGCGCTCTACGACATGCTGGACCCCGAGCGCGTCTCGAGCTACTTCGACAGTGGCGTGATCGAGGTCGCTCCCCTGGCCTTCATGCGCGGCAGGACCTTGAATGACTCCTTCGTCATCCTCGACGAGGCGCAGAACACCAGTCCGGAGCAGATGAAGATGTTCCTGACAAGGCTCGGCTTCGGCTCACGGATGGTGGTCACGGGCGACGTGACGCAGATCGACCTGCCCCGCGACCAGCGGTCGGGCCTGATCGTGGTGGGAGAGATCCTCTCCGAGGTGGACGACATCAACTTCATCCGCTTCGGCGCCGCGGACGTGGTGCGCCACCAGCTTGTGCAGCGCATCGTCGCCGCCTACGACGCATACGGCGATCGGGCTCGCAGGGACGCGGGCGCCGGAGGCGATTGACCGCCGACCTCAGCGACGTGCCCGCCGCGCTCAGGGAGCCGGTGGCCGCCGCGCTCGGGGCCGCCTCCGTCGATCAGGGTCATCTGTCCGTGGAGCTCGTCGACGCCGATGCGATGCGCGAGCTGAACCGCACCCACCGGGGAATCGACAGGCCCACGGACGTGCTCGCCTTTCCGATCGACGGCGCGGAGGAGATCGCGGGCCCGCGCGAGCTGGGTGACGTCGTGATCTGCCCCGAGCATGCCGAGGATCTCCAGGAGGTCGCGGTCCACGGCGTCCTTCACCTCTGTGGGTTCGACCACGAGGCGGATGACGGCGAGATGCTCGAGGTTCAGGACCGCGTGATGGCCTCGCTCCGCGCTGGCGGCGAGCCCCGGTGACGCGTTCCGGTTTCATCGGCCTTGCCGGCCGGCCCAACGTCGGCAAGTCGACGCTCATCAACGCCATCGTCGGCGCGAAGGTGGCGATCGTCTCCGAGCGTCCCCAGACGACGAGGCGCGCTCTACGGGGCATCCTCACCAACCCCGGCGAGGAGTGGCAGATGGTCCTCACCGACCTGCCGGGGGTCCAGCGCCCGCGCGATGCGCTGACCGACCGGATGCAGCGCAGGGTCGAGCGCGAGCTCGCCGACTCGGACGCCGTCGTGCTGGTCGTGGACGGAGCTCAGGGAGTCGGCCCGGGCGACCGGTTCATCGCCGGAACGCTGCTGGCCGCGCAGGACGCCGCGTCGGCGACTCCGGTGTTCTGTGCCGTCAACAAATGCGACGTGCTCGACAAGGCGAAGACCGCGGCGGCGCTGACCGCGGCGGCGGAGCTCGACGGGGTCGCGGAGGTGTTTCCCGTCAGCGCAAGGACCGGAGCGGGCGTCGAGCCGCTCGTCGAGGCGCTCGCGTCGAGGTTGCCCGCGGGGCCGTTCGCCTACCCGGAGTCCGCGCGGAGCGACCAGGCAAGCGAGGTCCACCTCGCCGAGCTGATTCGCGAGCAGGCGCTCCGGCGCACGCGCGAGGAGGTTCCCCACGCCGTCGAGGTTGCCGTCGAGTCGATCGAGGCCCGCGAGGACGGGTTGGTGGAGGTCCGCGCGCAGATCTGGGTGGAGACCGAGTCGCAGAAGGGGATCCTGATCGGCCGCGCCGGGAGCATGGTCCGCGACATCGGCAGCGCCGCGCGCGCCGAGCTCGAGCGGGAGCTCGGCGCTCGCGTGTATCTCGACCTGCGCGTGCGGGTACGGGAGCACTGGCGGCGCGACGAAGGCCTCCTCGACCGCCTCGAAATCCGGTAGGCCTATGGAGTAGGACGAATGGCCGCGATTTCCCGTACTTGGAAGCAAGTATCAAGCAAAGGCGCCTCCAATCCGATGAATCCGTGAAGGTCAGCCGACGGCCTGGCCCGAAGTGGAGAGCGTGTGCCCACCGAGCACAAGGAAGCAAAACCGAAGACCAGTGACCGCGGGGTAGCCGCCCTGGGCGGCAGCTCGCTCTACTCGCGGCGCACGATCATGCGCATCGGGCCGCTCGTCCTGACGGCGCTGGTCATCCTTGCCGTGGCGATCGCCCTTGGGCCTGTCAGCGACTCCGGCCTGCTTGCAGCCAGCGTCGCGCTGATCCCGGTGATCGTGGCCATGGCCCTGCTGGTTCCCTGGCAGCGCCTCAGCCGGCACTGGCAGCTCGTGCCGATCGTCGTCGCGTTCGTGGCGGTTGCCGGCGCGCGCGACGCAACCGGCGGCGCCGACTCGCTGCTCGCCGCGCTCCTGCTCCTGCCCGTGATCTGGGTTGCCTTCTACGGCTCCAGGAACGAGGTGCTCTTCGTACTCGCGACGCTCGGCGTGACCCTGACGGTGCCGGCCATCGTCAAGGGCCCACCGCTGTACCCGAACGACTCCTCGATCGAAGCGGCCTGCCTCTGGCTCGCCCTCGCGGCGGGGGTGACGTTCGTCTCGCGGCACCTCACCGCCGACGTACGCAGGATCGCCGACGGCTATCGCTCGGTCCTCGACACCGCGCAGGACGCGTTCATCGCGATGGACGCCGACGGCAAGATCGTGGAGTGGAACCGCTACGCGGAGCAGCTCTTCGGATGGGAGCGCGCCGAGGCGCTCGGCGAGGCGCTTGACGACCTGATCGTCCCGTCCCGCCTGCGCCAGGCACACCGCCAGGGCCTGCGGCGCTTCCTCGTCAGCGGCCAGGGCGACTACATGATCGGCAACCGCCGCACCGTCCCGGCGCTCCATCGCGACGGCGGCGAGCTCATGGTCGAGGTCTCGCTGGCCGCACAGCCCACCCGCGACGGGTTCATGTTCTTCGCGTTCCTCCACGACGTCTCCAACCGGATGCAGTCCGAGCGGGCGCTCCGCGAGGCCGAGGAGCGCTTCCGCAGCGCGTTCGACGACGCCGCCGTCGGCATGGCGATCGTCAGCCCGGAGGGGCGCTGGCTGCGGGTCAACCAGGCACTCACGGACATCACCGGCTACTCGCAGGCCCGGCTCACGCGGATGGGCTTCGCCGACATCACGCACCCGGACGATCTCGGCAGCGACCTGGGCGCTCTCGACGAGCTGATCAACGGCTCACGCCAGCGCTACGCGGCGGAAAAGCGCTACCGCCACGCCGATGGCCACACGGTCTGGATCGCGTTGAGCGTCTCGACGGTCCGCGGCGAGCACGGTGAGCTCCTCTACCTGATCTCGCAGATGCAGGACGTCACGGAGCGCAAGGCCGCCGAGGCGCGCCTCGCCCATCAGGCGCTCCACGACCCGCTCACGGGCCTGCCGAACCGCACGCTCTTCAGCGACCGCATGATGGTCGCCAGGGCCCGGCTGCGCCGCGGTGGCACCATCGGGATCCTGTTCTGCGACCTCGACGGCTTCAAGGACATCAACGACCTCTACGGCCACGAGACCGGCGACCGCGTCCTTGCCGAGGGTGCCGGGCGGATGTCCAGCGTCGTCCGCCCGAGCGACACGATCGCCCGGCTGGGCGGGGACGAGTTCGCGATCCTCTGCGAGGGCATCGACGAGCGCGGCGCCATCGCCGTGGCGGACCGCATCAGCGACGCTCTCGAGGCGCCCGTTCGCGTCCCGGCGGGAAGCCTCAAGATCGCGGCGAGCATCGGGATCGTGATCACAGAGGACCCGGAGCTTCGACCGGACACGCTCCTGCACTCCGCGGACTCGGCGATGTACGCGGCCAAGCGAGCCGGTGGCGGCCGCTACGCGATCGTCCGCGACGCGTCCTCCGAGCACCCGGTATTCGATCTCGCATAGTCCCGCGCCGCCTAAACTCGATCCATGAGCGAGACGATTCGCTTCGACGAGCGCGGGCTGGTGCCGTGCGTGGTCCAGGACTGGGCCAGCGGCGAGGTCCTGACGCTCGCCTACATGGACGCGGAGGCGCTCGAGCGCACGCGTGAAACGGGGGAGACGCACTTCCACAGCCGCTCGCGCGACGAGCTCTGGCACAAGGGAGAGACCTCGGGAAACGTCCAGCGCGTGCGCCAGCTCCGCTACGACTGCGACGCCGACGCCCTGGTCGCGCTGGTCGAGCCCGCCGGCCCGGCCTGCCACACGGGCGAGCGCAGCTGCTTCTACCGAGAGGTCGGCGGCTCTGCCGACGGGTCCGTGGACGGGCCGGGCACCGAGGGCGAGCCCGCGGTGGCGGTCCACGAGGCGCTCCCCGCGCTCGAGCGGACGCTCGCCGACCGCGCCCGCGAGCGGCCCGAGGGCTCGTACACCGTCGCGCTCCTCGACGACCCCAAGCTGATCGGCGCCAAGGTCGAGGAGGAGGCCGAGGAGGTCTCCCGTGCGGCGCGGGAGGAGTCCGACCAGCGCGTCGCCGAGGAGGCCGCCGACGTGCTCTACCACCTCGACGTCCTGCTGGCCTCGCGCGGCCTGTCGATCGAAGCGGCGCTCGCGGTGCTGAATGACCGTCGCCGCTGAGGCAGAGCCCGCGCTCGAGCCGAGCCTCGAGGAGGCACGCGAGCTCGCGCGCGAGGCCAACGTCATCCCGGTCGCGCACCGGCTCGTCGACGATTGCGAGACGCCGGTCTCCGCCTTCCTGAAGCTCCGCGACGCGGATCCGTGCTTCCTGCTCGAGTCGGCGGAGCAGGGCCGCGTGGGGCGCTACTCCTTCCTGGGCTTCCGGCCGCGCACCACGCTGCGCTGGAACGAGGGCACGCTCACCGAGACGACCGCCGATGGCACCGAGGCGACTCGCGAGGCCGCCGATCCCTACGAGGCCGCCCGCGACTTCGTGGGCCGACATGCGCTGGCGCCGCTTGCCGGCGGCATGCCACCCTTCCCGGGCGGCGCGGTTGGCGTCTTCGGCTACGACCTCGTTCGCGCGGTCGAGCCCCTTGGCCCGCCGAACCCGGATCCGCTCGGTGTCCCCGACCTGGCGCTCATCGTCTGCGAGCTGATGCTGGCGTTCGACCACCTGCGCCGCGAGCTTCTGATCATCGGCTACGCCTTCTGCGACGAGTGGCAGGACGTTGAGGCCGCCTACTCACGGGCCGCCGAGCTGATCGCGAACGCGCGTGCCGCGCTGTCGCGCCCGGTCCCGCGGGCGCCTGCGCCGGCCGACCCCGCGCTTCGCGAGCGCGCGGGCGCCGACGCGGCGGCGCTCTTCGAGTCCAACCTCGGCAGGGAGCAGTTCGAGGCGAACGTGGCGAGGATCATCGAGTACGTTCGCGCGGGCGATGCGTTCCAGGTAGTTCCCTCTCAGCGGTTCAGCGCCCCGGCCGCGGTTGAGGCGTTCTCGATCTACCGGGGCCTTCGCGCCGTCAACCCGTCCCCGTACATGTACTTCCTGGACTTGGGTGACTTCCAGCTCGCCGGCGCCTCGCCGGAACCACTCCTTCGCGTCACCGGCGACCGGGTCGAGATGCGCCCGATCGCCGGCACGTATCCGCGCGGCGCGAGCGAGGAGGAGGACCGCGCCCAGGCGTCGGCGTTGCTTGCCGACCCGAAGGAGCGCGCCGAGCACGTGATGCTGGTCGACCTCTCCCGCAACGACCTGGGCCGGGTCTGCGAGTACGGCTCGGTGCACGTCGACGAGCTGATGGAGGTGGAGACCTACTCGCACGTCCTCCACATCGTCAGTCAGGTCTCGGGCCGGCTCCGCGGCGACGTGGGCGCCGTCGACGCGCTGCGGGCGGTGCTGCCCGCCGGGACCCTCTCCGGGGCGCCCAAGGTGCGCGCGATGCAGATCATCGACGAGCTCGAGCCCCACAAGCGCTGCTCCTACGGCGGCGCCGTGGGCTACCTCAGCTTCAGCGGCGACCTCGACACCGCGATCCATATCCGCACCGTGGTCGTCAAGGACGGGCAGGTGCACGTCCAGGCGGGAGGGGGGACCGTGGCGGACGCGGTCCCGTCTCGCGAGTATCAGGAGTCCCTCGACAAGGCGCAGGCCGTGTTCAAGGCGATCGAGCTGGCCGCGGGGCAATCCGGGTGGGCGTGATGCGGGTCCTCCTCGTCGACAACTACGACTCGTTCGCGTACAACCTCGTGCAGTACCTCGGGGAGCTGGGCGCCGAAGTGGAGGTCATCCGCAACGACAGGGCGACGGTCCAGGAGCTCCTCGAGCGAAGGCCCGACCGCGTCGTGGTCTCGCCGGGGCCGTGCACGCCCGCCGACGCCGGCGTGTCCATCGAGGCCACACGGGAGTTCCCGCAGGCGGGCGTCCCGACGCTCGGGGTGTGCCTCGGCCACCAGTCGATGGTGGAGGCGTTCGGCGGCCGCACGATCCGCGGTGAGCCGATTCACGGCAAGGACGCGGAGATCGAGCACGACAGTCGCGGGCTCTTCGCCGGGCTCGAGAGCCCGCTGGTCGCCGGGCGGTATCACTCGCTGGTCGCCGACCCTGACCTCCCCGAGTCCCTCGAGGTCAGCGCCCGGCTCGGCGACGTGATCATGGGAGTCCGCCACCGCGAGCTCCCGGCCGAAGGCGTGCAATTTCATCCGGAGTCCGTCCTGACCCCCCGCGGCATGGACATCCTGCGTAACTTCCTGGGAGAGGCCCCGCCGGACTGACGCCGGGCGCTCGTCCTCGATGCCAAACGACGTACTGACACGCGCGATCGACGCGCTTGCGAACGGCGACCACCTGACCGCCGACCACACGTCGGCTGCCCTCGACGAGATCATGGAGGGACGCGCCGGAGAGGTCCAGATCGGCGCCTTCCTCGTGGCGCTGCGCGCCAAGGGCGAGACGGTGGGGGAGCTCGTGGGGCTGGCCCGCACGATGCGCCGGCTGGCCGCGCCGGTCCAGACCGCGCACACCCATCTCGTCGACACCGCTGGAACCGGCGGTGGCCCGTCCACCTTCAACATCTCCACGGCCGCCGCGCTGGTCGCCGCGGGCGCCGGTTGTCCGGTCGCGAAGCACGGCAACCGCTCCAGCACCAGCCGCTCGGGCTCGGCGGACCTGCTCGAGGCTCTGGGGGTCCGCATCGACCTCGGACCGGGCGAGGTCGCGCGCTGCATCGACGAGGTCGGGTTCGGCTTCATGTTCGCTCCCCGCCACCACGCGGCGATGAAGCACGTGGTCCCGGTGCGCAAGGAGCTGGCCGTGCGCACGGTCTTCAACTTCCTCGGGCCGCTGACCAACCCCGCGGGGGCGACGCGCCAGCTGATCGGGGTGTCCGACCGCCACCACCAGGAGACGATCGCGGAAGCCCTCGTCGCGCTGGGTTGCGAGCGCGGGCTCGTGGTCTCGGGCGAGGACGGGCTCGACGAGCTCTCGATCTCCGACGAGACCAGGATCGTCGAGGTCAAGGAGGGCGGCACGGAGGAGTGGTTCGCCCGCCCGGAGGACTTCGGCGTGGAGCCGGCGTCGATCGAGTCGATCGCCGGGGGGACGCCCGAGAAGAACGCCGAGGTGGTCCGCGCGGTGCTCTCCGGCAAGGCCGGGCCGGCGCTCGAGGTCGTGGCCTTCAACGCGGGCGCGGCCATCCTTGCCGGGGACGGCGCCGACGACCTGGCGGCCGGAGTGGTCAGGGCGCGCGAGACCATCGCGCAGGGCGCGGCGATGAAGGTCCTGGACGAGCTTGTCAGCCTGAGCGCCGAGCTCGCCCCCGCGCTGCCATGAGCCGCCTGGACGACCTCATCGCCAGCGCCCGGGCCGACCTTCGCCAGCGGCAGTCGGCCGTGTCGGCCGCCGAGCTGCGCGAGCGGCTGGGGGCGCGCACGGGCGCCCGCCCGTTCAGCGAGGCGCTGACGCGCCCCGGGCTTTCGCTGATCGCCGAGTTCAAGCGCCGCTCGCCAAGCGCGGGCGACATCCGGGCCGAGGCGGACGTCGAGCCCGTCGCCGCCGCGTACGAGCGCGGGGGCGCGGCGGCCCTCTCGATCCTCACGGACGCGAAGAACTTCGGCGGCTCGCTCGACGACCTGCGGACCGCCCGCGTGTCCGCGAGCCTGCCGATCCTCCGCAAGGACTTCGTGGTGGACCCCTACCAGCTGCTCGAGTCCGCCGTGAGCGGCGCGGACGCGATCCTCCTGATCGTCGCGGCGCTGGAGGACGAGGCGCTTGCCGAGCTCTACGAGGAGGCCCGCGAGCTCGACCTCGACTGCCTGGTCGAGGTCCACGACGAGGCGGAGCTCGAGCGGGCCCTCGAGGTGGACGTCGACGTGATCGGCATTAACAACCGCAACCTCCACGATCTCAGCGTGGACGTCGAGCTCACCGCGGAGCTCGTCACCTCCGTGCCGGCGGGAAAGACGGTGGTCTCGGAGTCGGGATTCGCGCAGCGCAGCCAGCTCGACGAGCTCGAGCGCATCGGCGTCGACGCCGTCCTGATCGGCGAGACCCTGATGCGAGGCGGCGACCCCGAAGCGGCCCTCCGGGACCTCACGGGCTTCGACGAGGCCACCCGCGAGCACTACTTCGAGAGCCCGTAGGGCCCGCGCGCGGCCCCAGGCGCAACTTCTTACCGAATCTAAAGACCCTGCTTAGGGCGTCCTTAGCCGGCCGGGCAAATCTGTCCGGCGATGAAGAAGATTCAGACATTCACCAGCAAGCCCTTCGGCGCCGGCCTCGCCGGCGGCCTTCTCGTGGCCGTCGTCGGCCTGATTGCGATCGCGGCCGGCTGGGTGCACTCGAGCTCGTCCTCGAACGCGTCGCCGCTCGCGGCGCCGGTCTCGTCGGATGCTCCGGTCACCGAGCCCGCGGTCTCGACCAAGGGCCTGACGGTCAACGACATCTACAAGAAGGACTCGCCCGGCGTGGCCTTCGTCCAGTCGACCGAGAAGCCGCAACAGCCCTCGCCGTTCGACCCGTTTGGCGGCTCGAGCGGCGGCACGGCGACCGGTTCCGGCTTCGTGATCGACACCTCGGGCCACGTCCTCACCAACGCGCACGTCGTGAACGGAGCGTCCAAGGTGACGGTCCGGCTCGGCAACGACGCGAGCGCCCCTGCCTACAACGCGACGGTTGTCGGCAAGGACGAGTCGACCGACATCGCCCTTTTGAAGATCGACGCCCCGGCGAGTCAGCTGCACCCGCTTGCCCTCGGTGACTCCTCCAGCGTCGCCGTCGGCGACCCGGTCGTCGCCATCGGCAACCCGTTCGACCTGGACCGGACGGTGACCGCGGGCATCGTCTCCGCGCTGCAGCGCGAGATCAAGTCGCCCGGCGGGTTCACGATCGACAACGTCATCCAGACCGACGCGGCGATCAACCCGGGCAACTCCGGCGGCCCCCTCCTCGACGCCGCAGGCCGGGTGATCGGCATCAACTCGCAGATCGAGTCGCAGAGCGGCGGCAACGTTGGCATCGGCTTCGCCGTTCCGATCAACACCGCCCGCGACGTCGCCAACCAGCTTCTGCAGACCGGCAAGGTCCAGCACGCCTACCTCGGGATCGCGGCCACGGACGTGACGCCGCAGCTCGCGGACGTCCTCAACCTCCCGGTGAAGCAGGGCGCGCTGATCGAGAGCGTGCAGCCCGGCGGGCCGGCGGCGAAGGCCGGTATCAAGGCGGGCAACACGACGATCAAGGTCGGTGGGCAGCAGCTCAACGCCGGCGGCGACATCGTCACCAAGATCGACGGCAAGCCCATCCAGAGCTCCGACGACGTGGTTGCCGCGATCGGCGCCCACAAGCCCGGGGACCAGGTGCAGATCACCCTGGTTCACGGAGGCCAGACAAGGACCGTGACGGCGACCCTCTCCAACCGTCCGGCCCACGCATCCGGATAGATCGCAACGCCCCTGCCCATGTCTATCCGCCACGAGCCGGCCCTTGGGCCGGCTCGTGTGTGTCTGGGGCCGCGCGCGGGCCCGTATCTTTTTGAGCGTGAGGGTCAAGTTCTGCGGAGTCACGCGGGTCGAGGACGCGCTCGAGGCGGTCCGTCTCGGCGCCTGGGCGGTTGGCATCAACCACTGGGAGCCGGGGCAGCGGCGCTGCGATCCCGCCGTCGCGGCTGAGATCGGCGCCGCGGTTAAGCGCAAGGCCGAGGTGGTCGGGGTGTTCGTGAACTCCACGCTGGACGAGATCGCGCGCGCGGCCGAGGACGAGTCCCTCTCGCTCGTCCAGCTCCACGGCGACGAGGGCCTCCAGTTCTGCCGCGAGGCGTCGCGGCGTACGGGGTGCGGCGTCATCAAGGCGCTGCGCGTCCGCAGCCGTGCGGACGTCCAGGTCGCCAGGTCCTTCCGGGTTGACTACCACCTGCTGGACGCGCACCGCGCCGGCCTTCCCGGCGGCACGGGGGAGAGCTTCGACTGGGAGCTCCTCGACGGCCGCCGCTCCGAGGTGCCGCTGATCCTCGCGGGGGGCCTGCGGCCCGGAAACGTCGCCGAGGCGATCGCCGTAACGCGACCCTTCGCCGTCGACGTGGCGAGCGGGGTCGAGTCGGCGCCCGGAATCAAGGACCACGCCCTGATGGCGGCGTTCTCGGACGCCGCGAACGCCGCCGGCGCCGAGGTCGAGGCGATCGCCTGATGGCCGGCGCGACGGTGGAGGAGCGCTTCGGCAAGTACGGAGGCCGTTTCGTCCCCGAGGTCCTCATGGCCGCGCTCGACGAGCTCACCGCCGCCTGGGGGGAGGCGCGCGAGGACGAGGGCTTCCAGGCGGAGCTCGCCCGCCTGCACCGGGACTTCGTCGGCCGGCCCACGCCCCTCTACCGCGCCGGCCGCCTGTCGGAGCGGGTTGGCCGGCGGGTCTACCTGAAGCGCGAGGATCTTGCCCACACCGGCGCGCACAAGATCAACAACGCGATCGGCCAGGCGCTGCTCGCCAAGCGCATGGGCAAGCAGCGGATCATCGCCGAGACGGGCGCCGGCCAGCACGGCGTCGCTTCCGCCACGGCCTGTGCCCTGCTCGGCCTGGAGTGCGTCGTCTACATGGGAACGGAGGACATGCGCCGCCAGGCGCCGAACGTCGAGCGCATGCGCCTCCTGGGGGCCACCGTGGCTCCGGTCGAGGCGGGGGCGCGGACACTCAAGGAGGCCGTGAGCGCCGCGATCCGCGACTGGGTCGCGAACGTCGGCACGACGCACTACATCATCGGCTCGGCGGTCGGTCCGGCGCCGTTCCCCGCGCTCGTCCGCGACCTGCAGCGCGTGATCGGCGACGAGGCGCGCGGGCAGCTGCTTTCCGCCGAGGACCGACTCCCGGACCGCGTGATCGCGTGCGTCGGGGGTGGCTCCAACGCGATCGGCACGTTCTACGCCTTCCTCCAGGACCCGGTCGACCTGATCGGCGTGGAGGCGGCGGGGGAGGGGCTCGGCAGCGGCCGCCACGGCGCCTCCCTGAGCGCCGGGCGCGACGGGGTGCTCCACGGGGCGTTCTCGTCCGTGCTGGCCGACGAGGAGGGCCAGATCCTCGAGGCCCACTCGATCTCGGCCGGCCTTGACTACCCGGGCGTCGGGCCCGAGCACGCATACCTTCGCGATACCGGCCGCGCGACCTACGTTGCGGTGACCGACACCGAGGCCGTGCGGGCGTTCCGGGAGCTCGCGCGCCTCGAGGGAATCATTCCCGCGCTCGAGCCGGCGCACGCGATCGCCTGGCTGCTCGCCGACTCCGGCGGAGAGGCGGGAGCGGACCCCGCGGGCGGAATCGACCTGGTCTGCCTCTCCGGGCGAGGGGACAAGGACCTCGCCGAGGCGCTCGAGCACCTCTCGCGGCTCGATGACTGAGCGCGCTCGCACCGGCGGCCCCGCGCGAATCGCGGCCGCCTTCGCGGCGGCGCGCGCGGAGGGCCGCGCGGCGCTGATGCCGTACCTCATGGGCGGGTTTCCCGACCTTGCGACGTCGCGGTCGGTCGCCGAGGCCTACGCGGAGTCGGGAGCCGACCTGATCGAGCTCGGCGTGCCCTTCTCGGACCCGTTGGCGGACGGGCCGGTCATCCACGCCGCCGGCACCGAGGCGCTCGCCGCCGGGGCCACGTTCGACGGGGTGATGGAGATCTGCGCCGCGGTCGGCGACCGGATCCCGGTCGTGCCGATGTGCTACTCGAACATGATCCTCGCCCAGGGCGCTGAGCGGTTCGCCGCCGCCCTCGCCGCCGCCGGGGCAGCGGGGGCCATCGTGCCCGACCTCCCGCCCGAGGAGGCGGGCGGGATCGGCGATGCGCTTGCCGCGTCGGAGCTCGCCCTGGTGCCGCTCATCGCGCCGACGACGCCGCCCGAGCGGCGCGGCCGGATCGCCGCCGCGGGAGGCGGCTTCGTCTACCTCGTCTCCGACACCAGGGTCACCGGCGAGCGTGACTGGCTTCCCGCCGGCCTCGACGAGCTGATCGAAGCGGTGCGTGCCGACACCGATCTCCCGGTGGCCGTTGGCTTCGGGATCGGCACTCCCGAGCAGGCTCGCGCCGTGGGCGCGAGGGCCGACGGCGTCATCATCGGGACGCGTCTCGTCCGCGCGGTGGCCGAGGCGGATGGCGCCGGCGAGGCCGCCGGTGCGGTCGCCCGGTTCCTGGGCGAGACCCGCCAGGCGATGGCCGCGCCTGCGTGAACGGATAGATTTCCCCCGATGCAGCTCCTGATCGCACTCGTCATCGCCCTCGCCGCGCTGGTCACGGCCTACGCCTTCGGGCTCGGCGGGGCCGTCAGCACCGTGATCTTCCTCGCGATCCTGTTAGTCGGCGTGGCGATCCGCGTCTCGCAGCCGATCCTGGAGCGCATGCGCCCGTAGGGTGGGTTCCTGTAACGCCCGTCCGCTCGCCCTGACGCTAGGGTCGAGTCAACTCAAGGAGGAGCGATGGGGGAAGAGTATGGGCGCAGGGCGGCCGAGCCGACCGGCGAGCTCGAGTGGCATTCGGTGCTGCGGGCCGCTGAGCTGCCCGAGGGCCGCGTCACCACGGTTCAGGCCGGGCACCACAGCTGCGCGCTCGTCCGCTTCGACGGCAAGTTCGCCGCGCTCGACAACCGCTGTCCCCACCAGGGCGGGCCGCTCGGCGAGGGCTCGATCGAGAACGGCCTGCTGCGCTGCCCGTGGCACGGCTACGACTACGACCCGCTCACCGGCGGCTCCCCCGGCGCCTTCGAGGACACGGCCACCTGTTACCCGCTCGAGATCCGCGATGGCGAGGTCTTCGTGGGCACTCAGGCAGAGCCCGAGCACGAGCGCACCGTCTCGGACGTCATGGCGGAGACGCTCGTGAACTGGGGCGTTCGCCATGTCTTCGGGATGGTCGGCCACTCGAACCTGGGCCTGGCGGACGCCATCCGCCGCCAGGAGGTGGACGGCAAGATGACCTACATCGGGATCCGCCACGAGGGAGCGGCGGCGTTCGCCGCCTCCGCGTACGGCAAGCTCACCGGCAAGCCCGCCGCCTGCCTGACGATCGCCGGTCCCGGAGCGACGAACCTGCTCACCGGGCTCTGGGACGCGAAGGTCGACCGCTCGCCGGTCCTGGCGCTCACGGGCCAGGTTCAGGAGCAGGTGCTTGGCCCCGGCGCATTCCAGGAGATCGACCTCGCGGCGGCCTTCGAGTCGGTCGCGGCCTGGAGCCAGACCGTGCACCCCTCCTCTCAGCACGCCGAGCTGGCCAGCCTGGCCGTCAAGAACGCCCTCGTCCGTCGCGACGTCTCCCACCTGATCTTCCCCGACGACGTGCAGACGATTCCGGCCGACGGCGCGGAGGCCCTGGGCCCGGAGGGCCGGGTCGGAGCCGGGGAGATCGCGCCGCCCGAGGCCTCGGTTGACAAGGCCCTCGGGCTGATCCGTGCCTCCAAACGCCCGGTCGTGATCGTCGGCCACGGAGCACGCGAGCGCATGGCGCCGGTGATCCGGTTGGCGGAGCGTCTGGGTGCTCCGGTGATCAGCACCTTCAAGGCGAAGGGCCAGATCCCCGACGACCACCCGCTCGCCTGCGGCGTGCTTGGACGGAGTGGCACTCCCGTGGCGAGCTGGGTCATGAACGAGGCGGACCTGCTCCTCGTATTCGGCGCATCGTTCTCCAATCACACCGGGATCTACCCGGGCCACCCGATCATCCAGGTGGACTTCGACCAGATGCAGCTCGGGAAGTTCCACCCGGTCGAGTGCCCCGTCTGGGGTGAGGTGGGAGTGGTCGCCGACCGGCTCGTCGCGGATCTCGACGGCGTCGCGCTCCCGGGCGAAGACCAGGCGAAGGACGTGGCCGATCGCAGGGCGATCTGGACCGCGGAGAAGGCAAGCCGGGCCGGCGACGATCGCGGCCGTGGGGTTGCGTCCGCCGCCGTGTTCGCGTCGCTCACGCCCCGCGTCCCGGACGACGCCGTGATCGCCGTCGACGTCGGCAACAACACCTACTCGTTCGGGCGCTACTTCGAGTCGCGCGGGACGCAGCGGGTGCTGATGTCCGGCTACCTCGGCTCGATCGGCTTCGGGTATCCGGCGGCGATCGGCGCGTGGGCGGCGACGGGAGGCCAGCGGCCGATCGTCGCGATCACGGGGGACGGGGGCTTTGGCCAGTACATGGCCGAGCTGACCACGGCCGTCAAGCACGGCATGAACATCACCCACATCCTGCTCAACAACGGCCAGCTCGGGAAGATCTCGAAGGAGCAGCGCGCGGGGGAGTGGGACGTCTGGCAGACGAGCCTCCACAACCCCGAGTTCGCCGGCTACGCGGAGCTCTGCGGCGCGCTCGGCATCCGCGTCACGGAGGCGGCCCAGCTGGACGACGCCATCGACCGCGCGCTGGCTCACAATGGGCCCTCGATGGTCGAGGTCGTCGCCGACGCGGAGCTGGTCTAGTGGCCAGGCTCCAGCTCCTCCCCGAGTCCTACGCGGACACCCGCACCGCGCTTCACCGCGTCGCCGAGGAGGTTGTCGCGCCGGCGCGCAAGCCGCACAACGAGATCGCGCTGACCGTCACGCCGGGTGGCTTCGGGACTCCCGAGTTCGAGTACGACGGCAGGCGCATGCAGGTGCGGGTGGACGGCAACGAGATCGTCGTGGTCACCGACGACGTCGAAACCCGCTGCGTGATCCGGACCATCGCCCATGCGGCCGCGACCGTCGGCGAAGAGCTCTTCCCGGACGGCCTCCCGAACGACGACGAGGACCTTGGAGTCGACGTGGAGGCGGCCGCGGCGCTCGGTGCGTTCTACGACTTCGCCGACTCGGTTCTGCAGGCGTTCAAGGACACGCTGGGCTCGGAGGCGGACGCGTCGGGCACCAACCTGTGGCCTGAGCACTTCGACGTGGCGTTCGAGGCGGGCTCCGAGACGCAGGGCAGGCGGGCCAACTACGGCGCGTCACCGGGGGACGAGACCCATCCGGAGCCCTACCTCTATGTGGGGCCGTGGAGCGCCGAGGTCAGCGGGGAGCTCTGGAACGCGGCGGGCTTCGACGGCGCGGAGCTGAGCTACGCCGAGCTCCTCGCCGCTGAGAACCCCGCCGCCGTCGCGGTCGAGTTCCTCGAGTTGCGCCACGCGGCCCTCACCACCTAAACGGGGTCAGACCCGCTTGAGGGTTGGTTGAGGGTTCTGGGCATGGAGTCGAACGCTCCAACCCTCGATCAACCTAAACGGGGTCAGACCCCCTTGAGGTTGGTTGAGGGTTCGTGGGTTTGCTCGCGGGCCAGCTCGACCGGGCTATGGGAGCAGAAGACGCGGACGTCGTCATCTTGGGAGCGGATCAGCTCGCGCAGCCGCTCCTGGTTGGCCCGCCGGTCCTTCCGGTTGTAGCCGACGATGTTCTGGAAGAGCCGCAGGCCGGGCGGGCACGACGGCGGTGTCGACATCTCCTGGTGGTGGAAGTACGCGTCGCCGGCGTGGAGCATCCAGCCCTCGCCGGCGTTGACGGCGACGCCGGTGTGGCCAACCGAGTGGCCAACGAGCGGAACGAGTGCGATCTCCACGTCAAGCTCCGGAAGCAGCGTCACGCTCTCGAATCCGAACCAACGGTCGCCGTCAACGGCATGCTCGGCCCAGTCCGGCCCGTGGGCCCACTGCGCCGGGACGTAGCGCTGGCGCTCGGTGAGCGGCGGTGAGAGCGCGCTCGCAAGCTCGGGGCCATGCACGTGAACCTTGGCCCCGGGGAAGTCACCGAGCCCGCCGGCGTGGTCGAGATCGAGGTGGGTCACCGCGATGTGGCGCACGTCGTCCGGGTCGAGGCCCAGCGCCCGGATCTGGTGGATCGCCGTGTCCTCGGTGTGCAGCTGCGGCCGGGTCATGGCCCGAAACGGCTGACCGAGGCGACCGGGGTCGGCGACGTCGCCCGTGCCGAAGCCGGTGTCGACGAGGACGAGCTCGTTGCCGGATTCGACGAGCAGGCAGTGAGCGACCAGGCGGGTGGTCGCGAGGAGCCCTCCGTGGCCGGCGAGCAGGCGGGCCCCGACCGGACACATGGTCGCGCAACTCAGATGATGGACCTTCACGAGCAGAGCCTATTTCCGATTCGGATCGCCGGGCTTCCCGCGGCGGGTTATCTTGGGGGCATGCGGTTGGGAGTGCTGACCGGCGGCGGAGACTGCCCGGGCCTGAACGCGGCGATCAGGGCGATCGTCCGCAAGGGCATCGATGTCCACGGACACGAGCTGCTCGGCTTTCGGGACGGGTGGAGGGGCCCGCTCGAAAACGACTACGACGAGCTCACCGTGGAGGCCACCCGTGGCATCCTGCCGCGGGGCGGGACGATCCTGGGCACCTCCAGGACCAACGTCTTCAAGCGCGACGACGGCCCGGAGACGGTTCGGGCCAACATGGAGGAGCTCCGTCTCGACGGCATCATCGCCATCGGCGGCGAGGACACGCTCGGCGCGGCCTCCACGCTCCACGCCGAGCACGGGATCAACGTCGTCGGCGTGCCGAAGACGATCGACAACGACCTGGCCGCGACCGACATGACGTTCGGGTTCGACACCGCGCTGCAGGTGGCCACCGAGGCGATCGACCGCCTCCACACGACCGCGGAGTCCCACCATCGCGTGATGGTCGTGGAGGTGATGGGCCGGCACGCCGGATGGATTGCCCTGCACTCCGGCCTCGCGGGCGGCGCCGACGTGATCCTGATTCCCGAGCGCCCGTTCGACATCGACGAGGTGTGCGCCCACCTGCGCCGCCGCCACGACCGCGGCCGAGCGTTCTCGATCGTCGTTGCGGCCGAGGGGGCGACCCCCCGGGCGGGCACGCTCGAGGTGAAGGGCGGTGAGCTCGACGAGTTCGGCCACGAGCGCCTTGGCGGGATCGGACAGCTCCTGGAGGGCGAGCTCGAGGCGCGAACGGGCTTCGAGACGCGTGCCGTGGTCCTCGGCCACACGCAGCGCGGCGGCACGCCGACGGCCTTCGACCGGGTTCTGGCGACGCGCCTGGGCGTCGCCGCGATCGACGCGGCCACCGACGGCAACTGGGGCACGATGCCCTCGCTTCGAGGCACCCGGATCGAGCTCGTGCCGCTCGGCGACGCGGTGGCCGAGCTGCGCACGGTCCCGGATTCCGAGTACGAGCTGGCCTCGCCGTTCTTCGGGTGAGAGCTCGCGGAGCGGCAATCGCCGCGGCGCTTGTCGCCGCGGCGATTGGGTCCGGTTGCTCCGCGGGAACGACCATCGATCCGGGCCAGAGCCAGGTCCGCGTCTACGTCAGCGTGCCGCTTCACGGGCCGGCGGGGACCGACGGCCGGGATATCGCCGACGGCGCTCGCCTGGCGCTTTCGAAGGCGGGCGGCAAGGTCGGCCGCCTGGCGGTACGCGGCGTCTACCTGGACGACACCTCGCCTGGGTCCGGCGGCGTTCGCTGGAGCGCGGGCCGAGTGGGGGAGAACGCCCGGCGCGCGACCCAGGACACGTCAGCCATCGCCTACATCGGCGACTTCGACTCCGGGGCGACCCGGACCTCGGAGCCGATCACCAACGAGGCACAGCTCCTTCAGGTCTCGCCCGCCAGCACCGCGGTGGACCTGACGCGGCCGTTCATCGGCTCCGAGGAGCTGCCGGACATCGAGCAGAACTCCGAGGAGCGGACCTTCGGGCGGGTGATCCCCGACGACGAGGCGCAGGGGCAGGCGGCGGCGCGCCTGACCAGCTCGCTCGGTGTGAAGACCGTGGTACTTCTGCCGGCCGAAGGCCTATACGCCCGCACGGTGGCCGACGCCTATCGCTCGGCGCTCCACGGCGTGACCGTCGCCAGGCACGCGGGCGACGCCGCCTTCTACCCCGGGATCGGAAGGCCCTCGCCCTCCGGTGCGGCTCGACCGGGCCTGCAGATCGGGGCGTCGCGCCCCGTGGTCGGAACGGACGGCGTCCTGCCGCCGTGGGCGCCGCGATCCGCGGCCCGCGGGTTCAACTTCGTCACGGCGGCCGCACAGGCGCCGAGCCAGCTGCCTCGCTCCGGGCGGGCCTTCGTGGATGAGTTCTCGCGCCGCTACCACCGCGAGGCCGGTCCCTACGCCGCCTACGGCTTCGAGGCGATGGCGCTGGTTCTCGACTGCATCAGGAGGGCCGGCGACGAGGGCGACAGCCGCCAGGCGGTCATCGACCAGTTCTTCGACACGACCGGCCGGGGCTCGATTCTCGGTCCGTACTCGATCGACTCGCTGGGCGACACGACCCTGAACCGCCTGGGGTCGTACCGGCCGGCCGCGGGGCGCCTGACGCCGGCCCCGTCCGCGATCCCGGCCCGTTAGCGGCTTACCAGTTCCTCGAGCGCCGGGCCGATCTCAGGCTGGCGGAAGACGTAGCCCGCGTCCTGGGCGCGGCGGGGGACCGCGCGGATGCTCGCCGTGGCGTGATCGGCCATCTCGCTTCCGAGCCGCGCCGTCAGCGCCAGCTTCGGAACCGGTGCGAACGCGGGACGGTGAAGCGCCTTGCCGAGCGCCTTCGAGAACGTGCCGTTGGTGACCGGGTTCGGGGCGGAGCCGTTGAAAGCTCCACTAGCCGCCTCGGTGTCGAGGGCCCAGAGGTAGAGCCCGACCTCGTCGTCGGTGTGGATCCACGGCATGTACCAGGCGCCGCCGGCAAGCGGCCCGCCGACCCCGAGCTTGAACGGCCGGATGAGCTGCTTGAGGAGCCCGCCCGCCGGGTCGAGAACGAGCCCCGTCCTGACGTTCACGAGCCTGACCCCCGCGTCCGTGGCCGGCCGCGCCGCCGCCTCCCAGCGGACGCAGACCTCGGCCAGGAAGTCCGAACCGGGAGGCGTCGACTCGTCGACGATCGACTCCCCGTGATCCCCGTAGTAGCCGGTCGCCGACTGGCTGACCAGGACCCGCGGACGTGTCGTGGCGGCGGCGAGGGCGTCGACGAGGTTCTTCGTCGAGCGCTCGCGGCTGGCCATGATGCGTTCCTTGGCCGCCGGCGTGTGGCGCTGGTCGATGGGCTCGCCGATCAGGTTCACGACGCCGTCGACGCCGTCGAGCGCCTCCGTCGGCGGCCGCTCGCTCGTCGAGTCCCACGGGTGCCAGGAGACCGTCGGGTTGGTCTTCGCGGCACCCTGGGGATCCCTGCTGAGGCCCACCACCTCGTCGCCCCGCGCGAGCAGCGCGTCGCACAGCGCAGAGCCGATCAGCCCGCTCGCTCCCGTCACCAAGACCCGCATTCCGCTTCTCCCTCCGGCTCTCGGGTCAGCCGATCGCCGTGAAGGTCCCGGTCTCGTTCGAGAACCGTGCGAGGCCGGCGCGCTCCGCCTCCTCAACGACCGCCTGGGCGACCGCCGGCGCCACATCGCGGTCGAAGACGCTCGGGATGATGTAGTCCTCGGAGAGGTCCTCCTCGGCGACGACGTCCGCGATTCCCTGCGCCGCCGCGAGCTTCATCTCCTCGGTGATCGTCGGGGCTCCGGCGTCGAGCGCGCCCCGGAAGATCCCCGGGAAGCAGAGCACGTTGTTGATCTGGTTTGGGTAGTCCGAGCGGCCCGTGGCCATGATCCGCACGTAGGGGTCGGCGTCCTCCGGCATCACCTCCGGCGTGGGGTTGGCCATCGCGAAGACGATCGCGTCGTCGGCCATCCGGCCAAGCGCCTCCGCCTCGATGATCCCCGGTCCCGAGAGGCCGACGAAGACGTCGCAGCCCTCGATCACCTCGGCCGGCTTGCCGGCGAGCCTCTGCGGGTTCGAGTTCTCCGCGTACCAGCGCTTCGACTCGTTCATGTCGCCCGACCGGTAGTCCTCGCGCTCCGTGGAGACCGCGCCCTTGCGGTCGCAGCCCACCACGTCGGTGACGCCGGAGGCGAACATCATCTTGGTCACCGCGACGCCGGCGGCGCCGAGGCCCACCACGAGCACCCTGAGGTCCTGGGGGCTCTTCCCGACGATCTTCAGGGCGTTGAACAGCGCCGCCATGGTGACGACCGCCGTGCCGTGCTGGTCGTCGTGGAAGACCGGGATGTCCAGCTCGTTCTTCAGCCGCTCCTCGATCTCGAAGCAGCGGGGGGCGGAGATGTCCTCGAGGTTGACGCCACCGAAGGTGGGGGCGATCAGCTTGACCGTGCGGATTATCTCCTCGGGGTCGTGGGTGTCCAGGCAGATCGGGAACGCATCGACGTTCGCGAACTCCTTGAAGAGCATCGCCTTGCCCTCCATGACCGGCATCGCCGCCTCCGGCCCGATGTCGCCGAGGCCGAGAACGGCGCTGCCGTCGGAGACCACCGCGACCGTGTTCTTCTTGATCGTGAACTCGAAGGCCTTGGAGCGGTCCTCGTGGATGGCGGTGCAGACCCGCGCGACGCCGGGCGTGTAGGCCATCGACAGGTCGTCGCGCGTCTTCAGCGGGTACTTGTTGTGCTGCTCGATCTTCCCGCCGCGATGCATGGCCATCGTGCGGTCGACGTAGCTCAGAACCCGGGCGCCGCGGGTGGAGCCGATGGCGCGCAGGATCTGCTCCCAGTGCTGCTGGTTGCGCGCGTCGATGGTGAACTCGCGCACGCGCTTGCCCTCGGCGCCGGCGCCCGGAACGAGGTCGACCCCCTGCAGAGCCCCGCCCGCCTCGGCGATCTGCGCCGTCAGCTTGCCGAGCGGCTCAGAGCGCGCGTCGAGCTCGACGCGCACGACCACGGAGTACTGCGCGGAGACTGATGGCACGGAGGGCACGGGGCGGGGATCTTACGAGGGACCTGTGCGCGAGGTCCTAAGCGGCGACGGCGGTCGCCACGGCGACCGTGAATCCCTCGGGCGCGGCGGCGAAGCTCTCGACACGCAGGTCGTCGATGCCGAGCCGGCGCCAATCGCCCCGCAGGCGCGGCAGCGGCCGCTCGACGTCGCCGATATGAAGGTCGGTGAGCGGCAGCATCAGGCCCACCCCGAGCGCCTTCGCGAGGGCTTCCTTCAGGGTCCACGACGCCAGGAGCCAGCGCGTCCGCTCGGGTTCCGAGTCGGGCACGAGGGCGAGCTCCTCGGCGTCCAGGAACAGCGCGGGATCGATGCCGGCGAGCTCGGGCCGGCCGTCTGCCTCGATGTCCACGCCAAGCTGCTCGAGTCGGGGGCCGAACGCGAACGCGGCCATCCCGTCCGAGCTGGAGACGCTCATCTCGAGCGGAAAGTCCTCGGGAAGCTCGGGCCGCCCGGCGGGGGAGACGCGAAGCGGGACCTCGTCGGGCTCGATTCCCAGCTCCTCCGCCACGAGCTCGCGCAGGATCGCGCGGCGCGCGATCGCTCGGTCGCGATCGAGCCGGCGCTCGAGCCGCTCGGCGCGGTCAAGCTCCTCGTCCGTGAGGTAATCCGACCGGATGGCGAGCTCCGCGGCGTCGATATCCAGCGAGGCAAACCGCACTCTCATCTCCCCGCACAATTGCGAAGCCTCCGGCGGAGCTCTGCCGCAAGCGCCGCCTGGCCGCTCCCGTGGAGCAATGAATGGTGGTCGCCCGGCAAGCAGACGATCTCGACCGGGTGACCGACGACCTCCTTCCAGCCGAGACTCTCGTCGTTTGCCAGCAGCTGACTCGAGTGTGTACAGAACAGGACGAAGGGGGCGCTCACGGGGTTCGGCCGGTAGGCCCGGTAGATCCGAAAGAGCGGAGCGGGCATCGAGCTCCACCACGGCGAGCGATCCCCGGGAGAGGCGATCTGCTTGACGCCGCGGCCTGCGAGGCGCCTGGCCGAAGCCGCGAGCTCGCGGGCGCGCTCGCTGCGCGGCAGGTTCCGAAGCTTGTTCTGCAGATGCCGCGCCCGCCCGACGCTCGAGTAGCGAAGCTCGGCGCGGGTGTCGAACACCGCGACGAGGCCAACCGGCTCGCCGGCCTGTTCCAGCTGGTGGCCGATCTCGACCGCCACGGCGCCGCCCAGGGAGTGGCCGGCGATGAGGTAGGGGCCGCGGGGCTGCTCTTCCTTGATCACCGTGATGCGCTGCGCGGCGATCTCCTCGACCGTCTCCTGCCCGTCGATCCGCATGTCCCACGAGACAAGCGGGCGGATCGAGACGTCGCCCACAAGTCGCTCCGCCAGCCCCTGCATGCCGTCGAACCCGGGCCGGTCGACGAACAGCGTGAAGAGGCGTGCGGGTGCCGGGCCTGCGCCGTTGTCCCGCAACCCCGCGCCGGAGGGAACCCTCCGCACCTCCTCGGCGAACTCGGCGAGCGTTCGCGACTGGAAGACCGTGGCCAGCGGCAGGCGGCGGTTGAAGCGCTTCTCCACCTCGTCCGTCAGCCGCAGCGCCAGGAACGAGTGCCCGCCGAGCGCAAAAAAGTCGTTCCCGGGGCCCGGCGGCAGGGAGAGTCCGAGGATCGAGCGCCAGATCTCGGCGACTGCGGCCACGGTCTCGTCTTGGGGCTCGGCCGTTACGGCGGGCGGGGACGGCGCCGGGAGGCTCGCGCGGTCCAGCTTGCCGCGGTCGTTCACGGGCAGCGCGTCGAGGAACGTGAGGCTCCCGGGGACCATGTGGGCGGGGAGCCGGTCGCCGAGCCAGGCGCGGAGCTCGCCGGGGTCGGCCGGCCGGCTCGCCACAACGTAGGCGGCGAGCGCCTGCCCATCCGAACGTGCCGCGACGTCGACTCTGGCCTCGGAGACATCCGGATGCGCGGCGAGCGCGGCCTCGATCTCCCCCGGCTCGATCCGGAAGCCGCGGACCTTCAGCTGACGGTCCATTCGGGCGAGGATCTCCAGCCGCCCGTCAGCTCGCCAGCGGGCGAGGTCGCCGCTTCGGTAGAGGCGCTCGGCCGGACCGCCGTCGACGGCGATCTCCACGAACCGCTCGGCGGTGAGCTCCTCGCGCCCCAGGTAGCCGCGCGTGAGCCCGGCGCCCCCGAGGTGGAGCTCGCCGGGCACTCCGACCGGCACCAGCTCGCCGCGCTCGCCGAGCACCAGCGCCCGGCGCCCCGCGAGCGGGCGGCCAACCGGCGGCGAGGCCCCGCGCGGCGCGAAACGGGGGCAGACGTCGGCCGTGTCGACGACGGTGTCCTCGGTCGGCCCGGACAGGTTCACGACTCGGCGGATGCCCGGCAGCTCGTAGAGCCGGTCGACGAGCGCGCGTCCAAGCGGCTCGCCGCTCAGGCTGACGACCTCCACGGATGCCGGCAGGTCATGGTTCCGAACGACCTCGGAGAGGGCCGAGGCCACGGTGTTGACCAGCGTGACGTCCGCCGCCGGAGGGTTCGCGACAAGCTCCAGGAGGTTCTCGACGAGCACCACGGATCCACCGGTGGCCAGCGGAACCATCAGCTCGAACGTGGAGAGGTCGAACCCGAAGGAGCTGGAGGCGAGGACGCCGCGCAGCTCGCCGCGGCTGAAGAACGACCGCGCCCAGTCGACCAGGCCTTCGACGTTGCGGCGCTCGACCATCACCGCCTTTGGCCGCCCCGTCGAGCCGGACGTGTAGAGAACGTGCGAGAGCGCTGCCGGCGAGGACGGGAATGCGAGGTTTTCGGCGGGCTCACCGGGCGGCGACGGATCCTCGAGGTCGACGATTGCCGCGCTGCCGCGGATCTCTTCCCACCCTGAGCCCCCGGCGGCTACGAGGACCTTCGCCCCCGAGTCGTCGAGCATGAGGCGGCGGCGCTCAGGCGGCAGCCTCGGGTCGACCGGCAGGAACGCGGCTCCGGCTTTCAGCGTCCCCAGGAACGCTGCGACAGCGTCGGGCTGCCGGGCAAGCCCGACCGCGACGATGTCATCGGCGCCGAGCCCCAGGCCCGAGAGCCGATGGGCGACGCGATTCGCCTGCTCGTTCAGGTCGCCGTAGCTGACCGATTCGCCGCCATGGGCGATTGCAATCGCGTCTGGGCGAAGCTCGGCCTGCTGCTCGAAGCGGCGGTGTACGGGCCCCCCGGCAGAGCGAAGCCGCGGCCCGGTCGAGAGCCGCTGGAGCCGGCGGCGCTCGGGCCCACTCAGCATCGTGGCCCTCTCCACCGGCGCGTCGGGCGCGGCGCCTAGCGAGTGGAGGAGGGCCGAGTAATGGCTGAGCATCCGCCGAGACGTCCCGGCCTCCCAGAGGTCGGACCTGAAGCGCAGGACGCAATCGAGGCCAGTCTCGGTCTCCGTGAGCTCCATCGCCAGCTCGGCCTGCGCAATGCCGGCGATCCACGGAACGTTGTCGATCGCCAGGTCGTGGGGCTGCGGCGCCGCGGGAGGAGGCATGTTCCGCAGCTGAAAGGTGACGGGTGCCAGCGGATCGCGCCCGAGCTCACGCTGGAGGTCCAGCTCCTCGACGATCCGCTCGAACGAGACCCGCTGGTGCGCGAGCGCGTCGAGCATCGTTTCGTGTGCGCGACCCACCGCCGCCCGAAACGACTCGGCGGCATCGAGCTGCAGCCGCACCGGCAGGGTGTTCACGAACATCCCGATCAGGTGCTCCGAGCCCGCGACGGTGCGGCCCGCCGAGGGGCATCCGATCACGACGTCGCGGCGCTGTGCGTAGCGGCAGAGCATCTCGGCGAACGCGCTGAGAAGGACGACGAACGTGGTCGTGCGCAGCTCCCGCGCCAGGCGTTCGACGCCGGCCAGGGTGCCGGCGGGAAGCAGCACCGAGGCGGAGGATCCGGGCGCGGCCTCGGCCCTCGGCCGGGGGCGATCGGTGGCGAGCTCGACGGCCCTCGCCCCCTGCAGCTGGCCGCGCCAGTAGTCGATGTCGCCCTCGAGCTCCGGACCGCTGAGCTTTGCGACCTGCGCGGTGGCGAGGTCGCCGTATCGCGGCAGCGACTCGGCGGGCGGGGCGCCGGTCCCGGAAGAGAGCCCCGAGTAAAGGCGCCGCAGCTCGTCGACGAAGACGCTTCGCGACCAGCCGTCGAACGCGAGGTGGTGCGAGCTCATGACGAGGAGGTGCTCCTCCGGCGCAATCTCGCAAAGCCGGCCGCGGAGCAGCTCACCGCGCTCGAGATCGAACGGCGCTTGCGCCTCCCCGGCGAGAGCACTCAGTGCGGCGGGCACCGACTCGAACCGAAGCGTGGGAGCAAGCTCCACGTGGTGCGGAGGGTGGACGCGCGCAAGGGGCTCGCCGCCGGCGCGCTCGAACCCGGTGCGAAGCGGCTCGTGACGGCGCACGATCTCGTCGAGCGCCAGCCCGAGTGCCCGGCGGTCCAGGCTCCCGCGCAGCGAGAGGGCGATGGGCAGGTTGTACGTCGGGAGCTCGGGGGCGAGCTGCGCGAGCCACCAGAGCCGCCGCTGTGCCGGCGAGGGCGGGTGGGTGTCTGCCGGCGCGATGAATTTCTCAGGCGCGGGGCGCCGCACTTCCGGGTTTGCCCTGATGCGCTCGATGACCCCGGCCATTCCGCGCACCGTGCTCGCATCGGTGAAGACGTCAGCGACCTCGAGCTCGACGCCGATCGCCTCCTGGACCTGGCCGATCAGCGACATCGCCCGAAGCGAGTCACCGCCCAGCACGAAGAAGTCCGCTTCGAGTGAGCTCGGCTGCTCGTCCAGCACGGTCGCCCAGACGGCGAGCAGGGCCGACTCCAGCGCGGTCGCCTGCTCACCGGCGGTGGGGGTGTTGTGCGGCGGCGAGCCGGGGCTGTCGCCGGCGGCGCTCGCCGCCGGGCCGATGCCGTTCTCGAGGCCAAGCTGCGCCGCCAGCCCCGAGCGCTGGAGCTTCCCGGTGGCGCCCTTGGGAATCGCGTCGACCAGGAGCACCTGGCGGGGCACCTTGTACGCGGCGAGCCGGCTCGCGAGATGGGCGCGGAGCTCCTCCGGGTGGGCGCCGGCTCCTGGCCGCAGGACCGCGGCGGCGGCGGGCTCCTCGCCGAGGGTGGGGTGGGGCACGCCGAAGGCCACCGCCTGCAGCACCGAGGAGTGCTCGACCAGGGCATCGTCGATCTCGCGCGGGGAGATCTTGTCGCCGCCGCGGTTGATGATCTCCTTGAGGCGCCCGTCGATGCGCAGGTAGCCGTCCGCGTCGAGACTGCCGAGATCTCCGGTCCGCAACCAGCCGTTGGTAAGCGCCTCCCGATTGGCGTCCGGGGCGTCGAGATAGCCCGCCGTGACGCCGGGGCCCCGGATCGCAACCTCGCCCCTCTGTCCGGCGGAGAGCTCCTCGCCGTCGGGTGAGAGGATCGCGATCTCCGCGCCCGCCGCCATGCCGACGCTCCCCGGCTTGCGCTCTCCCGGCGGGAGCGGGTTGGACGCGATCTGATGCGACGCCTCCGTCATTCCGTAGGCCTCGATGACGGGCGCGCCCAGCGCCTCCTGAAGCTCCGAGCGAAGCGGCGCGGGCAGTGCGGCGGAGCTCGACCGCGCGAAGCGCAGAGAGACGCCGTGCTCGCCGGCACGCCGGCCGCCCAGGGCGTCGAGCAGCGCCTGGTGGATCGTCGGGACCGCCGTGTACCAGGTCGCTTCCGTGTCCCTGAGCCACTCGACCGCGTGCTTTGGGTCGAACCCCGGCGTCGCAACCAGCGAGGCCCCGGCGCGAATCGATCCCAGGAGGCCGGCCATGATGCCGTGGATGTGGAACATCGGCATGACGCCGAAGCAGCGGTCAGCCGGCGTGAGCTCGAGCGTTGCGGCGATCGACCGCGAGGACGCGCAGATGTTTGCGTGGGTGAGGGGAACGAGCTTCGGCCTGGATGTCGTTCCCGAGGTGTGCAGCAGGAGGGCGATGTCGTCGGGGTTGGGGGTGTCGGCCGGCGTGCCGTTCGTGACCAAAGCGCCGGCCCGCACGAGCCTGCCGGGTTCGTTGCCGGCTCGAGGCTCGAGCTCGAGCACGTGTATGTCCCGGGCGCGCGCCAGGTCGCGGGCCCGCGTGGCGAGCCCGGCCGCGACGAGCAGGACCGCCGGCGCGAGATCGTCAAGCAGCGGCTCGAGCTCACGCTCGGTGTAGCGCGGGTTGAGCGGGGCGCACGCCCCGACGGAGCTCGCGGCGAGGAACGCGACGGCGATCTCGGGCCCGTCGGGGGCGACAAGGGCGATGCGGTCGCTGCTCGTGACGCCAAGGGCACGCAACCGGCAGGCGAGCGCGTCGACCTCCTCGGCAAGCCCCGAGTAGCTCAGCGCGCCGCGTCCCGGCGCAAGGAGCGCCGTGCGGTCGCCCTGCTCCTCAGTCCCTCGGCTGAGGAGGTTCGAAACCGTCTCCACTCCCACGTTCCGATCCTACGTAATGGAGTCCGGGGCTCGGGCGCCGGCAAGGCGGAATCGGTCATCTAGGATCGGGCCGTGCCAGCCAAAGCGCGGAACGGGACGCCCGAGCTCTTCCTGATCGACGGTAACAGCCTTGCCTACCGGGCGTTCTTCGCCCTCCCTGAGTCGATCGCAACCGCCGACGGCCGGCCGACCAACGCCATCTACGGGTTCGCGTCGATGATGACCAAGCTCCTCATCGACCACAACCCGCGCGCGGTGATCGTTGCGTGGGACGCCGGGATGTCCGGCCGCGACGCCGAGTACTCCGAGTACAAGGCGGGCCGGCGCTCCCGGCCCGACCTGCTTCGCGAGCAGTGGCCGCACCTCGAGCCCCTTGCGAAGGCCTTCGGCTTCGAAAACGTGAAGGTGGACGGCTGGGAGGCCGATGACGTCATCGCGACGCTGACCAAGCGCGCCGGCACCGCGCACGTCCCGGTGATGATCGTCTCGGGAGACCGCGACGTCTACCAGCTGGTCGGCGACGGCGTCAGGGTGATGACCACCTCGCGGGGGGTCACCGACACCAAGATCTACGACCGCGACGGCGTGATCGAGCGCTACGGCGTCCCGCCGGAGCTGGTTCCGGATCTCATCGGGCTGAAGGGTGATACCTCCGACAACATTCCCGGCGTCCCGGGGATCGGCGACAAGACCGCGGCGCAGCTCCTCCAGCGCTTCGGCTCGCTCGAGACCGTGCTCGACTCGGTCGACGAGATCTCCGGCGCAAAGCGCAAGGAGAACCTCACCAACCACGCCGACGACGCGCGGATCTCCAAGCAGCTGGCGACGATGAAGCTCGACGTCGAGGTTCCTGAGGGCGTCATCGAGGCGGCCGACGTCGCGCCGGACCTCGCACAGCTCCGCGACCTCGCCGCGGAGTTCGAGCTCCGGGTTGTGATCCAGCGCCTCGAGGACGAGTGGGAAGGCACGGTTCCCGACCGCACGGTGGACGAGACCATTGCCGTGGAGGCGGTCGAGGGGACGCCGGAGGACCTCGCCGACGGGCCTGTCGGGCTCGCCGTCGCGGAGGGGCGCTGGGCCGGAACCGACGGCACGAAGGTCGTGGAGGGGGAGGTCACGAGCCTCGGCGAGCTCGCCTCCAGCCTGGAGGCGCGGCCGCTCGTCGCCCACGACGTCAAGTCCCTCGGGGGCAGTGGTCGCAGCGGCCTGCTCGCCGCCGCTGGGGCCGGCGGGCTGCAGATCGACCACGACACGATGATCGCCGCCTACCTGATCGACCCGGCCCGCCGCACGTACGACCTCGCCGAGCTCTGCGCCGACGCGGGCGTCGCGGCCCGCGCGGCTGACGCCGAGGCCCCGTCGGAGGGGCAGCTCGAGCTCGGCGACGAGCCGCAGGCGGAGCCCGCCGTCGACGCCCGGCTGGCGTTCGAGCTGGCGGAACGCCAGCGGCCGCAGATCTCGGACTTCGGGCTCGAGCGGGTCATGCGCGAGGTCGAGCTCCCGCTGGTGGACGTCCTGGTCGCGATGGAAAGGGAGGGGCTCCGCCTCGACGCCAAGCGCCTGGCCTCGATCGGCGAGGGAATGGAGGAGCGGATCGCGACGCTCCAGGCCGAGATCTTCGAGGACGCGGGGCACGAGTTCACGATCGGCTCGCCCCAGCAGCTTGGCGAGGTTCTCTTCACGGAGCTTGGCCTCAGCCGCAAGCGCCGCGGCAAGACGGGCTTCTCCACCGACGCGCGAGTGCTCGCGGCGATTCGCGACGAGCACCCGATCGTGACCCGCGTCGAGCAGTGGCGGGAGCTCACGAAGCTGAAGAACACCTATCTCGACGCGCTGCCCGCGCTGATCGATCCTGAGACCGGCAGGATCCACACCACCTTCAACCAGGTCTCGGCGGCGACCGGGCGCCTCTCGAGCACCAACCCGAACCTGCAGAACATCCCGATCCGCTCGGATGTCGGCAGGCCGGTGCGCTCGTGCTTCGTCGCCGGCAAGGGCAAGAAGCTGCTGTCGGCCGACTACAACCAGGTCGAGCTGCGCGTTCTGGCTCACGTCGCCGACGAGAGCGTGCTGCGCGACATCTTTGCCTCCGGCGAGGACGTCCACTCGGCGACGGCCGCGGGCATCATCGGCGCCGACCCGGACGCGATCAGCCCCGGGGAGCGCTCCAAGGCGAAGATGGTCAACTACGGCATCGCCTACGGGCTCTCGGCCTTCGGCCTCGCCGACCGGCTGCAGATCGACCGCGAGGAGGCCGCGACCTACATCGACCGCTACTTCGAGCGTTTCCCGGCGGTTCGGCGGTTCATCGACGAGACGATCGCCGCGGCGGAGAGCGACGGGTACGTGTCGACGCTGATGGGCCGCCGCCGGCGCATCCCGGAGCTCCGGTCGAACCAGCGCCAGCGCCGGCTGCTGGGCGAGCGGCTCGCGGTCAACACCGTTATCCAGGGAACCGCGGCCGACATCATCAAGCTCGCGATGGTCAGCTGCCACCGGGCGCTCGCGGATTCAGGGCTCGAGACCAAGCTGGTGCTCCAGATCCACGACGAGCTTCTCTTCGAGGGCCCGGAGGCCGAGATGGACGATGCCGCAAAGCTAGTCGAGCACGAGATGTGCGCTGCGTTCGAGCTCGACCCGCCGCTGGCCGTCGAGGTCGGCGTCGGCGCGGACTGGCTGGCGGCGAAGTAATTCGGTTCAGCGCTTAGCCCCGAAAAGCGGCCGACAGCAGCGTGGGGTGGTTCTGCGCGGTGCGCCATCTCCTCGTACGCGCGCTTCCGGTCCCTGAATAGAGTGGTGGCTCCATGGATAGGGGCCTCGCAGTGATCCTGACGGCGATCGTGGGCGGCCTCGTGGCGCTCCAGGCGCCGATCAACTCTGGGCTGGGCAAGCAGGTCGGGAGCCTCCCTGCGGCCCTGGTCTCGTTCGTCCTGGGCACGCTCATCCTTCTCGTGATCGTCATCGCCACCGGTGATACGGACCGACTGCGCTCGACGTTCGACGTCCGCTGGTATTACCTGATCGGCGGGCTGCTCGGTGCGGCGTACGTCACGGTCGCGCTGCTCTCCGTCCGCAGCATCGGCGCGGGCGGCGTCGCCGCCGCGACGATCACCGGGCAGCTCACGACGGCGGTGGTGATCGACCGGCTCGGCATCCTCGGCCTCGAGCAGGTCCCCTTCACCCCCACCCGGGTCCTCGGCATCGGCCTGCTGCTCGCCGGCACCCTCCTGGTGGTTCGGGCGTAGGGAGCGCGCTCAGGCCGCCAGGACCGGCCGGCGCGTCGGAGTCCTCGCCGGGCCCGCGAACTCCGGCGGGGCGATGTTGAGGTAGTGGTTGAAGGACCAGGTGACGAAGCGGCGCGAGGCCATCGCGTCGAGCGCAGGCGCGAGGGCGCGCGGCGGCACCCGGGGCACGGCGCGCTGCACGCGAAGCAGCCAGCGGAACTTCAATTCGTGCGCCGCTGAGAACGCGTGGTAGCGGCGCAGGGCCTCGTCGCGGGTCGTCTCCCCGGCAACGGCGGCGCGGAGCTCGCGGCCGCAGGCGATCCCGAAGTAGAGGGCCGTGCGGATGCCCTCCGCGGTCAGCGGCAGGCAGTGGCCGGCGGAGTCGCCGGCGAAGAACACGCCCCCCGCGGTCGCGTCGCGCAGCTTGTGCGGGATCCAGTTGCCCTGGTATCGGACGGGGTCGCGCTCGAGGTCGTCGGCAAGCCGCACTGTCGGCTCCTTGACGTGGAACCGGGGGTCGAACGACCCGACGCCCACGCGCACCTCGTCGCGCGCCGGGAAGCTCCAGCCGTAGCCCGCGGGCACGTAGGATCGGTCGATCCAGATCTCCAGCTGGTCCGCGCTGCCGCCGGGATGGACCTCGAGCCCGCGCGAGAGCGGCGCGTCCGGCGGCTGGTAGCCGCCCGCGCCCAGCACTCGCCGCCAGCCAAGGCCATCCACGACATATGGAGCCCGGATCTCCCCGCGGTCGGTGGCGACCGTGATCGAATCGACGCCTCTCACGTGATCCGTCCCACTCACGCGTCCCTCGACCTTCGCGGTCTCGAACGTCGCGTCGCACTGCTCGAAGAGCAACCCGCAGAGCTCGCGGTAGTCGAACGTCGAGAACGTCCACGGCAGGCGCATCCGTGCCGTGGTGCGCGGCGTGTGGATGACGAGCGTGTCGAATGTCTGGCGAATCGAGGGCTCGAGGCCGAGCCTCGTGAGCCACTCCGTCGGCGCCGCGCAGGCGGAGGTCTGGCGCTCGCCGATCTCGTAGCGGTCGACGATGAGCACCCTCGCCCCCGAGCCCGTCAACTCACGCGCCACGGCGAGGCCCGCGAAGCTCGCTCCGCAGATCAGGACGTCGGCGTCCGCGTCCAGCCGGGTCCGCTCCGCGCCTCGTTTCGTCTTCCGCACCGGCACTGCGGCGAGCATAGACAGTCCCTGGCTGCTTTCTCCCTAAACTGTCCCGCCCTTGCCCGCAACCGAAACACCCGTGGAAACCACCCCCGACGCGCCCGTCGCCGGCCCCGTGACCCTCGGCAGCGACTTCATGATCGAGGTCGACGGCCAGCTGGTTCCCAACTACGACGCCACCATCAAGCCCTTCACCGAGGGCGACGTCGTGAGCGGGGAGGTCGTGCGGATCGACAAGGACGAGGTGCTCGTCGACGTTGGTTACAAGTCCGAGGGGGTCATTCCCAACAACGAGCTTTCGATCCGCCGCTCGGTCGATCCCGCGGATGAGGTGTCGCTTGGCGAACAGGTTGACGCCCTCGTCCTCACCAAGGAGGACCAGGAAGGACGACTCGTTCTGTCGAAGAAGCGCGCCCGCTTCGAGAAGGCCTGGCGGAAGATCGAGCAGGCCTCGGCCTCCGGCGAGCCCATCGAGGGCACGGTCATCGAGGTCGTCAAGGGCGGCCTGATCATCGACCTCGGCGTCCGCGGATTCCTGCCCGCCTCGCTCGTGGACATCCGCAGGGTCCACAACCTGGACGACTTCCGCGGCCAGACGCTCGAGTGCAAGGTGATCGAGCTCAACCGCAGCCGTAACAACGTCGTGCTCTCGCGCCGCGCTGTCCTGGAGGAGGCGCGCAAGGAGGTCCGCGAGGAGATCCTCGGCCGCCTCCAGCCGGGCATGGTCGTCGAGGGGAAGATCTCGAACATCGTCGACTTCGGCGCGTTCGTCGACCTCGAGGGAATCGACGGCCTCATCCACATCTCCGAGCTCTCCTGGAGCCACGTGAACCACCCCTCCGAGATCCTCAGCGTCGGGGAGACGGTGCGGGTCAAGGTCCTCGACATCGACCGCGACCGCCAGCGGATCTCGCTCGGCCTCAAGCAGACTCAGGAGGACCCGTGGCAGAAGGTGCTCAACGAGTACAAGCCCGGTGACGCGCTCGAGGGCAAGGTCACCAAGGTCGTCGCATTCGGCGCCTTCGTCGAGGTCGTTCCAGGCGTTGAGGGCCTGGTCCACATCTCGGAGCTGGCCGACCATCACGTCGAGAACCCGGCGGAGGTCGTCCAGCCCGGCGAGCAGACCTGGGTGCGAATCCTCGAGATCGACGAGTCGCGCCGGCGGATCTCGCTGAGCATCAAGCGCGCCCAGCCGTCACAGAACCTTCCGCTTCGCGACCTGATCCCGGCCGAGCTCACCGAGGCCGCGAACGCCGAGACGGCTGCGGCGGCGGCCCCGGCTGTCGTCGACTCCGACGAGGCGTTCCCGGAGACTCCGCCCGCTGCCGACGAGACACCCACGGAGCCCCCGCCTCCGGCCGACGAGGCGCCCGCCGAGCCCGCGCCTGCCCCTGACGAGCCCGCGCCCCCGGCCGACGAGGCGCCCGCCGAGCCCGCGCCCGCGGCCGACGAGCCCGCCGAGCCGCCCACCGAGGCGCCCGAGCCCGGCGAACCCGGCGCCTGAGGCGCCGGCGGGATGCCGCCGGAACCCTCTCCAGATTCCGTTCGCCCCGTGATCGTCGGGCTGACCGGTGCGATCGCCGCGGGCAAGTCCGAGGCGCTTGCCGCATTCGAGCGCCTGGGGGCGGCGACGATCTCCTCCGACGCGGTCGTCCACGAGCTGCTCGGGTCCGCCGACGTCGTGGGTCGCCTGACGGAGCGCTGGGGCGAGGAGGTCGCGCCCCAGGGCGAGGTCGACCGCAACCGGGTCGGCGCCATCGTCTTCTCCGACCCCGAGGAGCTCCGCTGGCTCGAGGAGCTCCTTCACCCGCTGGTGGGACGGCGCCTGGCCGAGTGGGGCAGGGATCTGCCGCCGGAGACCGCCGTTGCGGTGGTCGAGGTGCCGCTCCTCTTCGAGACGAGCATGGAGGACGGGTTCGAGGCAACCGTGGCGGTCGTCGCCGACGACGGGCTGCGTGAGGAGCGTGCCGCCGCGCGTGGCACCGATCTCGTCGCTGAGCGCTCCGGTCGCCAGCTCCCGCAGAGCGAGAAACAGGCACGGGCCACGTTCGTGCTCACCAACGACGGCTCCGTGGACGACCTCGAGCGTGATGTGGCCGAACTGCTGCGTAACCTCGCCGCCATGAGCGGGGCGGGCTCATGAGAACCTGGACGGCGAAGCTTGGCCTGGCGGTCGTCGTCGGCGCGCTGGTCGCGATCGGGATCAGCAGGCTCGACGTCGGCGACGCGATCAAGGAGATCACGCTCCCGCTGCGTCACGACGACATCATTCGCCAGCAGGCCTCCGAGAAGGACGTCGACCCGGCGCTGATCGCCGCGGTGATCTACGCGGAGTCGCGCTTCGTCGACCAGAAGTCGAGCGCCGGCGCGCTCGGGCTGATGCAGATCACGCCGCAGACCGCGAAGGGGATCGAGGCCGCGAGCGGGGGCACGACGTTCGTGACCTCCGACCTCAGCGATCCCGAGATCAACATCAGCTATGGCGCCTTCTACCTGCGCCACCTCCTCGACCGCTACTCCGACAACGAGGTTGCGGCCCTCGCCGCGTACAACGCCGGGATCGGCAACGTCGACGGCTGGGGCGGGGCGGACCTCACCGTCGGCGACATCAAGTTCCCGGAGACGCGCGGCTACGTTCAGGAGGTCATGGAGAAGCAGAAGGAGTACGCGCAGAAGTACCAGGCCGAGCTCGGGCTGTAGCGAGCCTGCGCGCTTCGCGCTCACATGCCGCCCTCGGGGCAGGTGCCCCTCGCCGCCTACTCCGTCGCCCGCCACGCCCAGAGCATGAACAGCGGCTGAATCGGGAGGCGCAGCCAGAGCGCCCAGCGCGGGATCCGCAGGCCCGGGATCTTCTCGGGCGAGACCGCCATGTGGACGTTGGCGGGGAACACCGCGACCAGCACGCCGAGGAGCCACCACCTGGCGAATCGCCGGGTGGGGGAGGGGGCCGCGGTGACCCCTCCGACGATCTCGGCGACGCCGCTCCACGACACCGCCTGCTGCGCCGTCATCGGCACGTACTCGGGCACGATCGCCTCGTAGGTCCGCGGGACCACGAAGTGCATGGTCCCGGCAAAGATCCAGAAGCCGGAGAGCAGGCGGCGCGAGCGGTTCACGCCGAGGACGATAACGACGGGTTTACGTAACTCGCGCAGGTTGACGTAACGCAGGTAATTCGCTATGCTAATTACCGAAGCTAATCATGACGCAGTCAACCAAGTCGACAGATCGTGAGGAACTGGCCGCCGTTGCGGCCCGTTTGCGTCTCGCGATCACCAGGACCTCGCGCCGGTTTCGCCAGGAAGCCGGCACCGGCCTCAGCCCGTCGCAGGCGTCGGCGCTCAACACCATCGAGTGCCACGGGCCGCTGACGCCGAGCGAGCTCGCCGAGCGTGAGCGGGTCAGGCGCCCGAGCGCGACCCGCATCGCCGGCAAGCTCGCCTCCGAGGGCCTGATCGCTCGCACGCCCGATCCGGCGGACGCCCGCAGCGCGCTGCTCGCGGTGACGCGGCGCGGGCGTTCGCTGGCGACGGCCATGCGCAAGCGCAAGAACGCCTACATGGCTCGGCGCATTCGCGATCTTCCGGCCGGCGACATCGCGACGCTGGAGCGCGCCGCCGAGATCCTGGAAGCCCTTCTCGAGAGCGAGTCCCCGACTGCGGCGGCCCAGAGGCGGCTGCCTTGAGCGCGGGGCTCCGGCGTTCCTTCGGCTCACTCTCCGTTCCCAACTACCGGCGCTACTTCGCCGGCCAGGTGGTCTCCGTGTCCGGCAACTGGATGCAGATGGTCGCCGAGGGCTGGCTGGTCCTCAGCCTCACGAACAGCGGCGTCGCCGTCGGAATCACCACCGCGGCGCAGTTCGTCCCGCTGCTCTTCTTCGGCGCGCTCGGCGGGCTGTTCGCCGACCGCTACGACAAGCGCAAGCTGCTCATGTGCACGCAGGCGGCGATGGCGGTTCCCGCGCTCTTCCTGCTCACGGTCACCGCCGCCGGCGTCGTCACGCCGCTGATGGTCTACGCCACCGCGTTCGCCCGCGGCGCCGTGAACTCGCTCGACAACCCGGCGCGCCAGAGCTTCGTGATCGAGATGGTGGGCTCGGACCGGGTCGTCAACGCCGTGAGCCTCAACAGCGTGATCATCCACACCTCGCGGATCGTCGGGCCGGCCCTGGCCGGCGCGGTGATCGCGATCTGGGGTGTCGCGCCCTGCTTCGGCATCAACGCGCTCTCGTTCGTCGCGATGCTGGTCGCCCTGGCGGGCATGGCGCCGGGTGAGCTCCGCGCGCCGAAGCCCATCAACCACCAGCGCGGCGCGTTCCGCGAGGGCCTGCGTTATGTAGCCGGCAACCGCGAGCTCTCGATCCCGCTCCTGCTGATGGCGATCGTCGGCATGCTCTCCTTCAACTTCCAGGTCGTGCTCCCGCTGATGGCGCGCTTCAGCTTCGGCGGCGACGCGGCCACGTACGCGATCCTGCTCAGCGCCATGGCGGTGGGATCGGTCACCGGAGCGCTGGTCAACGGCGCGCGCGGGCGCACGAGCACCAGGCTGATCACGCTCTCCGCCGCCGCGTTCGGGGTGCTCGGCCTCGTAGCCGCTGCCGCCCCCACCCTCCCGGTGGAGATCATCGCGCTCGTTCCGCTCGGCATGGCCAGCGTGACCTTCGCCGCCAGCATCAACTCGCATCTCCAGCTCTCCGTCGACCCCCTCATGCGCGGTCGCGTGATGGCGCTCTACTCCGTCGTCTTCCTCGGCTCGACCCCGATCGGCGCGCCAATCGCGGGCTGGCTTTCCGAGGCGCTCGGCGCCCGTGCCGGCCTTGTCCTTGCCGGCGCCGCGGCGCTCGTCGCCGCGGGCGTGGCCCGCGTGGCGTTCAGTCGCTCAGCGGCCGGGGACCGGCTCGAGCTTGGCCTCGATCCGCTCACCGGTGAGGCGGATGTCCGGGCGGCCGGGCAGCGACACGGAGAGCGGACCCATCCACGAGTGCGGGGCCACGAAGCGGGCGGAGCCCGCGAGCGCCGAGTGCGCGGGGGCGTGTAGGCGGGCGCCCACCCCCGCCGAACGTCCCGGAGACCCCTCTATGACCCGGACTGCGGGACGTTCGATGCGACGGGGGCGTTCGGAGCGGTAGCTACGCTGATCGCCGTGCCCGACTTCGTCCTCAATCCCGCCTACACGCCCACGGCCGACCAGCCGCAGGCGATCGAGTCGCTTGCCGCAGGGGTCGAGGCCGGCGAGAGGTTCATGACGCTCCTCGGCGCCACCGGCACGGGCAAGACGTTCACGATGGCCGGGGTCATCGAGAAGCTCCAGCGCCCGGCGCTGGTGATCGCGCACAACAAGACGCTGGCCGCGCAGCTCTGCAACGAGTTCCGGGAGTTCTTCGCGCAGAACTCGGTCGAGTACTTCGTCAGCTACTACGACTACTACCAGCCCGAGGCCTACGTACCGGCGCAGGACCTCTACATCGAGAAGGACAGCTCGATCAACGACGAGATCGACCGCCTGCGCCACGCCGCGACGGCGGCGCTCCTGGCCCGCCGCGACGTGGTGATCGTCGCCTCCGTCTCGTGCATCTACGGGATCGGGTCGCCGGAGCTCTACCGCGAGCAGATGCAGCTCTTCCAGGTCGGCAGCTGGATCGACCGCGACGACCTGTTCCGCAAGCTCATCGGGATGCAGTACCAGCGCAACGACACCGCGCTCACCCGCGGCACCTTCCGGGCCCGTGGCGAGGTCCTCGAGATCTTCCCGGCCTACGCCGAGACGGCGTTCCGGATCTCGCTGTTCGGCGAGGAGGTCGAGTCCATCGACCACTTCGATCCGCTGACCGGCGAGGTCCTCGACCAGATCGATCACGTCGCGGTCTGGCCGGCGACGCACTACGTCACCAAGGAGGAGACGCTCGAGCGCGCGGTCACCGAGATCAAGGCCGAGATGGAGGCGCAGGTCGCCCTGTTCGAGGAGCAGGGCAAGGAGCTCGAGGCGCATCGCCTGCGCCAGCGCACCGAGTACGACATCGAGATGATGAAGGAGGTTGGCTTCACCTCCGGGATCGAGAACTACTCGCGGATCCTCGACGACCGCGAGCCGGGCAGCCCGCCGCACACGCTGATCGACTACTTCCCCGACGACTTCGTGGTGTTCGTCGACGAGTCCCACCAGACCATGCCCCAGATCGGCGGCATGTACGAGGGTGATCGCTCGCGGAAGACGACCCTCGTCGACTTCGGCTTCCGGCTGCCGTCGGCCCTTGACAACCGGCCATTGAAGTTCGACGAGTTCCTGGACCGCGTCGGCCAGGTGGTGATGGTCTCGGCGACCCCCGGCGACTTCGAGCGCCGCTCCTCCTCGCGGATCGTCGAGCAGATCGTGCGCCCGACTGGCATCGTCGACCCCGAGGTCGAGGTCCGGGCAACGCGCAACCAGATCGACGACCTGATGGAGGAGGTCCGGGCCCGCGCCGAGATCGGCGAGCGCGTCCTGGTGACCACGCTGACGAAGAAGATGGCGGAGGATCTCACCGGCTACCTGCTGGAGCACGGGTTCCGGGTGCGCTACCTGCACTCCGAGGTCGACACGCTGGAGCGGATCCAGATCATCCGCGACCTGCGTCTCGGCGAGTACGACGTCCTCGTCGGCGTCAACCTCCTCCGGGAGGGATTGGACCTTCCGGAGGTCTCACTCGTCGCGATCCTGGACGCCGACAAGGAGGGCTTCCTCCGCGGGGAGACCAGCCTGATCCAGACGATCGGCCGCGCCGCGCGCAACGTGAAGGGCCGCGTCCTCATGTATGCGGACAAGGAGACCGAGGCGATGCGCACGGCGATCTCCGAGACGGACCGCCGCCGCGAGATCCAGCTCGCCTACAACCGGGAGCACGGGATCACGCCGGAGACCGTCCAGAAGGGGATCTCCGAGATCTCGGACTTCCTCGCGATGGAGTCGCGCACGACGCCGTCGCGCCGGCGCCGGGTTTCGGGCGGCGACGGCAAGCCGATCAGCTCTCCGGACGAGCTCGCGAAGATGATTGTCGAGCTCGAGGAGGAGATGCTCGCGGCCGCGGAGGACCTGCGCTTCGAGGAAGCGGCGCGGATTCGAGACGAGCTGAAGGAGCTGCGCCGAGACCTCGAGGCGATGCGGGCCTGAGCCGGCTAGAAGCGGTCCGCAGTGTCGAGCACGCGGGAGAAGCTGATCTGCGGCTCCCCCTGCGCTCCGCCGGCCGCCATGACCTCCGGGACCTCCGTCTGGGCGGCGAAGAAGCCCTGGAAGGATGCCTCGTCGGGCCACTCGTCGATCACGATGAGCTCGTCGTCCGTAGCGCTGAACAGGTGATGGATCGCCCCCGCGTCGCGGCCTTCACCCGCGATCCGCGTCAGCTGCTCTCCGTTCTCCGCCGCGTACCGCTCGAATGCTTCGACGTCGGCCTTGACTCGAAGCATCACCATCACTGACACGTGCACCACCTCCAGTGGTCGATCCAATTTCGGCCGATTCTATGCGCACGTGGTTGCGTGCAGGTGAACGTCTTGGATCACCCGAGCGGGGCGAACATCTAGGCTGCGGTGATGGCGCCTAACGACTCAGGATCGATCACCGAACAGCTCGCGACCCGCGTCCGCGAGCTCCTCCAGGGCGCCGAGGAGCAGGCGACGAAGGTGATGGAGGACGCCGAGGCCGAGGTGAAGCGGATCCGCGGGGCCGCCGCCGAGCAGGGACACAAGCTGATCGAGGAGGCTCGCAGCGCGCTCGACGACCTCGAGGGACGCCTGGAGCCGGGGCGACCGCCCGCTTCACCCGAGCCGCCGAAGCCGCCTGCGGCGGCGCCCCCGCCTCCCAAGCCCGAGAAGGCGCCCGAACCCGAGCCCGAGGAGTCGCCCGCGAAGCCGCTCCCGGTGCCCGAGGCCGCGGTGGCCGACCCCGGCCCGCCGCCGAGCAAGGCCGCGGGAGGCGACGAGGCGGCCGCCCGGCTGGTGGCGATGAAGCTGGCGCTCGACGGAACCTCGCGCGACGACGTGCGCGCGAAGATCGAAACCGACTACTCCGTGGCGGACCTGGACGGCGTCCTCGACGATGTGTTCGCGAAGGCGGGCCGCTAGACCCGGCGGTCGTCCCGGCCGTCGCCGCGGTCCCTCCCCCTCACGCAGCGCGGAAAGCCTCGCGCGATGAGCTTCCTTCTCGACCCACCCCTCCTCGTCGCCTCAGGGGCGGTTTGCGAGGCCGTCGCGGGTGAGGACTCGCGGCGCTGCGCGATCGTCAGGGCGGCCACGGTTGCGGCCTTCGTCGGCGTGTCGGGCGCGCTGTACGCGAACGAGCCGCGGATCAGCCGCGTGTGGCCGAAGCTCGGTGCGCGTTCCGGCCGGGAGTTCATGCTCACCTCGGGCCTTGCGCGCGTCGACGAGTCCCGCATCTCCACACGTCAGCATCTCGCCGCCCTCTCGCTCTTCGCGCTCTACCCGGCGTGGTTCGAGCTCGGTCGGGCCCTGGCGCGAGCGACATAGGCGTGTCCGCGCTGGCAGATGCCGCCGCCGCCCTGCTGCCTCCCGAGCACGGCGGCCCCCGGCCGGATCGCGTCGCCGCGGTCGCCCGGCGCCTCATCGCGCGCATGCCCGCAACTCAGCAAGTGGCGCTCGGCGCCGCCCTCGCGTCGCTCGAGGCCGCCTCTCTGGTCCGGAGGGGCCGCCTGCTCGGATCCCTCGATCCTCGTGCGCGAGCCGCCGTTCTCGAGTCGGTCCTGCGAGTCGGGCCCGCAGGCGCAGGGGCTCTGGATGCGGTCAAGACGCTCGTGCTCATGGCGGCCGGCGCCGACGAGTTCGCTCCGGAAATCGCGGCGACGGCCCGCAGAGCAGAGCCGGCGCGCCCGGACGCCGATCTCACCGTCGTTCCGGCTTCGGAGCTGGCATCGGGCGCCGGATATGACGCGATCATCGTCGGCTCGGGCGCGGGAGGCGCGTACGCCGCGCGGGCCCTTGCCCGCGCGGGGCACTCCGTCCTGGTGGTCGAGGAGGGAGAACGATGGGACGTCGCCAGGATCCGGTCCTCACACCCGATCGAGCGATTCGCGTCGCTCTACCGCGACGGAGGCGCGACCGTGGCGCTCGGGTTCCCTCCGGTGGCGCTGCCACTCGGACGCGCGGTCGGCGGCACCACGGTGATCAACTCGGGGACCTGCTTCCGCACGCCCCCCGACGTCGCGCGGCATTGGCGCAACGCGCACGGGCTGCGGCTGGCCGAGGACGGGTACGATGAGCGCCTCGACGAGGTTGAGCGCACCCTGGAGATCGCGCCCGTTCCGGCGGACGTCATGGGCAGGAACGGCAAGCTCGTGCTCGCCGGCGCCGCGAAGCTCGGGTGGAGCTCCGGCCCGCTTCGCCGCAACGCTCCCGGCTGCCGTGGGGCGTGTCAGTGCGCGATCGGGTGTCCGAACAACGCCAAGCTCGGCGTTCACCTGAGCGTTCTGCCCGAGGCGTGCCGCCACGGCGCGATCATCGTCTCCGGCGCGCGCGCGGAGCGAGTGCTCTCGAGCGACGGCGCCGCGACCGGAGTCCTGGTTCGCCGCGGCGACGGGAGCAGGATCGAGCTGCGCGCGCCGCGCGTGGTCGTCGCGTGCGGCGCGGTCGAGACGCCCCCGCTCATTCGCCGAAGCGGGCTGGGCGGCCACCCGCGCCTCGGTCGCGGGCTCTCCGTCCATCCGGCGCTCGGCGTGACCGGCCGGTTCGCCGAGCCGGTCATGGCATGGCAAGGGGTGTTGCAGAGCGCCGGCGTCGAGGAGCTTCACGAGGATCGCGGGATCATGCTCGAGGCGACGTCGACGCCGCCCGGCATGGGTTCGATGATCACGCCAGGCGTCGGTTCCGCGCTCGTCGAGCGGATTGCCGATGCGTCGCACGTGGCGACCCTCGGCGCGATGATCGCGGACGCCCCCTCCGGCCGGGTGCTCGGGTCGGGACGTCCGGTGGTCACGTACCGGCTGTCCCGTCCCGACCGCGCGCGGCTGGTCGAAGCGCTGGGCGCTGCGGCTCGCGTGATGCTCGCCGCGGGCGCGGAGCGGGTCGAGCTCGGCGGCGGCGCTCCCGAGGTGCGCGCCGAGGACGATCTGGAGGCGGCGATCTCGAGAGTGGACACCCGCCGGCTTCACCTGGCCGCGTTCCACCCGACGGGGAGCGCCGCCGCGGGCGGGGTCTCCGCCCGCCACCCCGTCACCGAGGCCGGCGCCCTGCGAGGGGTACGCGGAGTGTGGGTTGCCGACGGCTCGATCCTCCCAAGCTGTCCGGGTGTGAACCCGCAGGTTTCGATCATGGCGCTGGCGGGCGCGGTCGGCGAGCACGCGGCGGCCTGATGATCCCCGCCGCCTACCGGCCGCTCCTCGCGATGCGCGAGGCGCGACTCCCGCTGATCGGTACGACGATCGGCCGGTTGCCGCTTGGGGCGATCGGCCTCGCGGTGATCCTCCTCGTTCACGGCACGACCGGTTCCTACGCGCAGGCGGGTGTCGCCGACGCGGCGGTGACGATCGGGGCGGCAATCGGCCTCCCGGTCCAGGGCCGGATCATCGACCGGACCGGGCAGACGTTCATGCTCGGCCTCACCCAGATCGTCAGTGCCGCCTCCGCCACGGGCCTCCTGATCAGCGCGCATGCGCACGCGGAGCTTGGGGTCGTGGTCAGCTTTGCGTTCGTCTTCGGTGCATTCGTGCCGCCCCTCTCGCTGTGCATGCGAGGCCTCTGGGGATCCCTCATCGAGGACGGACCGCGTCGCCAGTCCGCGTACGCGCTCGACGCGGTGCTGCTCGAGATCGCGTTCATCGTCGGTCCGCTGCTCACGGCCCTCGCGGTGGCGGTTGCCTCGCCGGCCGCTGCCATCGTGCTGAGCGTCTTCCTCGAGACCGCCGGAGCCTCGATGCTCATGGCGTCTGCGGCCTCGCGTCGCTGGCGAGGCGGAGGCGGTCCGATCCATTGGGCCGGTCCGCTTCGTTCTCGCGGGGTGAGGCTGCTGGGGCTCACCGGCGCCTGCTTTGGCTTTGGAATCGGAGCGTTGATGCTGGCGCTCACGGCCTTCGCCACCAGCGAGGGAGCCCGCGCGGCCGCCGGGGTGCTGATCGCCGTGCAATCCCTGGCGAGCCTGATCGGCGGCCTCTGGTACGGCTCGCGAGTCTGGACCGTTGCGCTCGAGCGGCGCTACTACATCGCGTTCGGCGTCATGGGCCTGACGTATCTGCCGCTGGTCGCGGGCTGGTCGATTGCCTCGATGGCGGTCCTCATCGCGTTCACGGGTCTGGCGCTGGCGCCTGCCTCGGCCATCGAGTACTCCCTGATCGACCGAACCGCCCCCGCGGGATCGTCGACCGAGGCGTTCGCGTGGCTCACCACGGCCACGATCTTCGGCGTCGGCATCGGCGAGGCCGTCTGCGGCTCGATCGTGAACAACGGGCACGTGCGCCTGGGCCTGCTGCTTGCCACGGCCGGTGCGATCGCCGCGGGAATCGCCGCCTACGCGGGGCGTCGCACCTTGGCGCCCGAGCCCGCGTCCTGAGCCCCGCTGGGAACGCCTGTTCGGTCCGTACAATCGCTCGCCGATGCCTGGATCAGCCGAAATAGTCGTCTCGGGCGCCCGCGCGCACAACCTCAAGGGCGTCGACGTCACGCTGCCCAGGGACGCGCTCGTGGTGGTCACGGGCCTGTCCGGTTCCGGCAAGTCCAGCCTGGCGTTCGACACCATCTACGCCGAGGGCCAGCGCCGCTACGTCGAGTCGCTCTCCGCCTACGCCCGGCAGTTCCTCGGCCAGATGGAGAAGCCCGACGTCGACTCGATCGAGGGGCTCTCGCCGGCGATCTCGATCGACCAGAAGACCACGTCGCGCAACCCTCGCTCCACCGTCGGCACGGTCACCGAGATCTACGACTACCTCCGCCTTCTCTGGGCTCGCATCGGCCACCCGTACTGCGCCAACTGCGGCGAGCCGATCCAGGGCCAGTCGCTGGAGCAGATCGCCGACCGCGTGATGACGCTCGAGGAGGAGACGCGGTTCATGGTGCTCGCCCCGGTGGTCCGCGGCCGCAAGGGCGAGTACGGGCGGATGCTCGAGGAGATGCGAAGCCAGGGCTACGCCCGCGCCGTGATCGACGGCGAGCTGCGCCGCCTGGACGAGGACATCACGCTCGACAAGAAGTACAAGCACGACATCTCGATCGTGATCGACCGGCTGGTAATGAAGGAGGGCCTTCGCAAGCGGCTCTCCGAGTCGCTGGAGGCCGCCTCGCAGCTGGCGAGCGGAATCGTCGAGGTGGAGCTCTTGACAGACCCCGACGGTGCGGAGCAACCGGCGGGAGTTGAGGTGCTCGCCGGCCCCAGTCGGGGACGGCGAGGACCGGTTCTTACGTTCAGCGAGAAGTTCGCGTGCCTCAACTGCGGCGCTTCGATGCCGGAGCTCGAGCCGCGGATCTTCTCCTTCAACTCGCCGCACGGCGCCTGCCAGCGCTGCCATGGCCTGGGCTTTCAACGGGTCATCGACCCCGAGCTGATCGTTCCCGACCCCACCCTCTCGATCTCCGAGGGCGCCCTCGAGCCGTTCACGAAGGCGGCCTCGCAGTACCACCGCCGTCTGCTCGAGGCGGTGGCTGACGCCAACGACATCGACGCTGAACTTCCCTGGCAGCGCCTCAAGAAGGCCGAGCGTGAGCTGCTCCTGGAGGGCACCGGCGACGAGCGCCACACCATCTCCTACCGCAACCGCTTCGGGCGCCGGCGCGTCTACACCGTCCGCTTCGAGGGGATGCTGTCGAGCCTCCAGCGCCGCTACGAGAACACGGACTCCGAGCGCACCCGCGAGCGGATCGAGGGCCTGATGGCCCTCCAGCCCTGTCCCGCCTGCGGTGGCGCCCGCCTGCGGCCCGAGAGCCTCGCGGTCCGCGTCGGCGGTCTCAACATCTACGAGTACACGCAGCTCTCGGCGCGCGCCGCGCTGGCCTGGATCAACGCGCTCGAGCTCACCGAGACGGAGCGCGCGATCGCCCGGCTCGTGGTGCGCGAGATCTCCGAACGCCTGCACTTCCTCGACGCGGTGGGCATCGGCTACCTCTCGCTCGAGCGGACCGCGACCACGCTCTCGGGCGGCGAGGCCCAGCGGATCCGGCTGGCGACGCAGATCGGCTCCAGCCTGGTCGGTGTCCTCTACATCCTCGACGAGCCGTCGATCGGCCTGCACCAGCGCGACAACGAGAAGCTGATCGCCACGCTCGAGCGCCTGCGCGACGTGGGCAACACCGTCATCGTCGTCGAGCACGACGAGGGCACGATCCGCGCGGCCGACCACGTGGTGGACCTCGGGCCCGGCGCGGGTGAGCACGGCGGCGAGATCGTCTCTGCGGGGACGCCGGCGGAGATCCTCGCCGATCCGAACTCCGTCACCGGCCAGTACCTCAGCGGCGAGCGCCAGATCCCCGTCCCGGAGGAGCGCCGCTACCCGCGCGGCGAGCTGACGGTCCGGGGTGCCAGCCAGCACAACCTGAAGAACGTGGACGTCAGCTTCCCGGTCGGCGTCTTCACCTGCGTCACCGGGGTCTCGGGCTCGGGCAAGTCCACCCTGGTCAACGAGATCCTCTACCGCTCGCTCGCCAATCGCCTGCATCGCGCCCGCCTGCGCCCCGGCGCCCATGACCGCGTCGACGGCCTCGACCAGATCGACAAGATCATCAACATCGACCAGTCCCCGATCGGCAGGACGCCGCGCTCCAACCCGGCCACGTACAGCGGGGTGTTCGACCACATCCGCCAGCTCTTCGCCCAGACGCGCGAGGCCCGGTCGCGCGGCTACAAGCCGGGGCGGTTCAGCTTCAACGTCAAGGGTGGCCGCTGCGAGGTCTGCCGCGGCGACGGCCAGATCAAGATCGAGATGCACTTCCTGCCCGACGTCTACGTCCCGTGCGAGCAGTGTCACGGGCGCCGCTACAACCGCGAGACGCTCGAGATCCGCTTCAAGGGCAAGTCGGTTGCCGACGTGCTGGAGATGTCGGTCGAGGAGGCGGTCGAGTTCTTCGCGAAGATCCCGAAGATCCACCGTCGCCTGAAGACCCTTCACGACGTCGGCCTCGACTACATCCGGCTCGGCCAGCCGGCCACCACGCTCTCCGGCGGCGAGGCTCAGCGCGTGAAGCTCGCGACCGAGCTCTCGAAGGTCGCGACGGGCGACACCCTCTACATCCTGGACGAGCCCACCACGGGCCTTCACTTCGCGGATGTCGAGCGCCTCCTCGAGGTGCTGGGCAGGCTGGTCGAGGCCGGCAACACGGTGGTCGTGATCGAGCACAACCTCGACGTCATCAAGACCGCCGACTGGCTAATCGACCTCGGGCCCGAGGGCGGGGACGCCGGCGGCGAGGTCGTCGCCACCGGCAGCCCGGAGGCGGTCGCGGCCGAGCCCGCGTCCTACACCGGGCGCTTCCTGGCCGATCTGGTCGAGCCGAAGGTCAGGCGGGCGGCGAAGCCACGCCGCCGCAAGCGCGAGCCGGTTGCGGCCTAGATCGTCTGGCTAGGGCGAGAGCCCGAACCCGTCGGTCACGAACCAGGCGATCACGAACGCCGTGCCGCCGAGGATGATCACCCAGTAGTGCCAGTACCCGCCGAAGCGGCGCTTGTGGATCGTCACGCCGTTCCGCCCGGGGCGCCGAGCTTCTCCATGACCTCGAGGCTCCACGGGTCGTCCTGCACGCCCGCGCCGACCATGCGGATCTTCTCGTCCTCGTCGGGCGACTCCACCGTGAGTGCCGTCATGTTTCCGGCCTTTTCGGCCGAGCAGCGCAGCGCGGTCCGTTCCCAGACGGCGATCTCGTCCTTGACCCTGTAGTTGCGGCCCTTGTACTTCCAGCTGAAGGCGTAGAGCTTGGACGGCGTCACGGCGAGCATGACCTTGTCCGGCATGCCGCCGGAGCGCTTCTTGCGCATCATGTTGACCGCCGCGTAGGGCAGCCCGCCGCCCATCTTGGAGGCGGCGTAGCTGGCGCCGAAGCCGCCGCGGCGGAACATTCCGACCGCCTCGACCTCCTCGCCACCACAGTGCGGCGTCACCTCTTCGAGCAGCTTCGCCTTGTACTCCGCGAGCTGCTCCTCACTGGCCTGAAACAACGCCACCCTGGCTCTCCTCTCCGATCGACTTGGAAGTTGGGGCGAGCCTAAGGCCGCGCGGGCTGGTTGTCAGTATCGGCGTGGTCTCGATCCGGTCTCATCTGAAACCCTCCAGGAGTGACCGAGCTTTCCGGACGCGAGCTGTGGCGGGCGAAGCGCGACTGGTACGAGCGCAACCACACACCCGAGGCGGTCGAGCGCATCGACGCCCACATGATCGAGGCCGGCGCCTACGTCCGCCACCCGATCGAGGGCGAGGTGCTCGAGGGCCTCGACTCAGGGCGGCTCGAGGTGGGGGAGGGCTCCCACTTCGAGCCCGGGTGCTGGATCACGCTGGCGCCCGAGGCGCGGATCTCGATCGGCCGCGATTGCTGGCTCAACCGCAACGTGATGCTCGCCTGCCTCGAACGGATCGACATCGGCGACCACGTGATGTTCGCCAACGGCTGCTTCGTCGGCGACTCCGACCACCGCTACGCGGACCGCTCCCGGCCGATCACGGTCCAGGGGTTCGAGCCGCGCGGCCCCGTGAAGATCGGCTCGAACTGCTGGTTCGGCGCGAACTGCGTGGTCACGGGCGGCATCGAGATCGGCAAACGCTGCGTGATCGGCGCCAACTCGGTCGTCACGAAGAGCCTGCCGCCGGGTGTCATTGCCGCCGGAGCGCCCGCCAAGGTCCTGCGCGAGATCGAGTTCGACGACGGAGCGTAGGAGTGACACTGGGCAGCGAGGGAGCTGAGTTATGAGCGCCGCCGGCAGGCCCGTGCACCATTTGGTCCCTCAGAGGGGACCAAGGAGCGCATTCGCGGCTGGAGTGCTTGCGCTGGCCGTTGCGCTGACGGCCGCCGGCTGCGGCGGCGGGGGCTCCTCCTCGTCGACTCCGTCCTCCACCTCCGCCGACCGAACGTCGTCGGCCGAGGTGAGCACGTCCACCGCCAACACGACGTCCACGGCCAAGCACGGCCTCCCGCCACTCAAGAAGAAGCTCCTCAACCCACCGTCGCCAGCCGATGCCGTGCAGCTCGCGCTCACCAGTCCTCCCCGTGATGCAGCTTTGGTCTGTCGCTTCTATTCGGACGCGCTCCTGAAATCCGCCTACGGAGACGTCAACGGCTGCGTCGCGGCGATCAAGTCCGGGGGCAGCGCCAAGTCGGCAAAGATCGTCTCTTCGAAGACGTCGGGCTCGACCGCGACGGTGATCGCGGTCCCGTCCGGCGGGCCCAGCTCCGGTGAGAGGCTGACCTACACGCTGGTCATGGAAAACGGCAGCTGGCGCCTCGACCAGGTGAAGTCCAACGTGAAGGTCGGGCCGTGACCTACTCCATCGTCGCCCGCGATCCGGTCAGCGGCGAGCTCGGCGTCGCGGTGCAATCGCACTGGTTCTCGGTGGGCTCCGTGGTGACCTGGGCGCGGGCCGGGGTCGGCGCCGTCGCGACGCAGTCGATCGCCGAGCCCGCCTACGGGCCGCGGCTCCTGGACCGGCTGGAGAAGGGGGAGAGCCCGGAGGCCGCGCTCGCGGCCGAGACGCAGGCCGACAGCGGCGCCCGCGTGCGCCAGGTCGGCGTGGTCGACTCCGCGGGAGCGGTCGCGGCGCACAGCGGCGCGGGCTGCATCCCGGACGCCGGCGACGTCCAGGGCGAGGGCTTCAGCGTGCAAGCGAACATGATGGCCGGGCCGGCGGTGTGGCCGGCGATGGCGGAGGCGTTCGGCGCCGCGGAGGGGTCGCTCGCCGACCGTCTGCTCGCCACCCTGCGCGCCGGCGAGGCGGCGGGAGGCGACGTGCGGGGCCGCCAGTCGGCGGCGCTCCTCGTGGTGCCCCCCGACGGCGAGCCGTGGCGGAGGACCGTCGAGCTGCGGGTGGAGGACTCGCCGGAGCCGCTGGACGAGCTTGCTCGCGTCCTGGCGCTCAACGCCGCGTACAAGCTCACGTCGCAGGCTGAGGACGCCGGTGCTGCTGGCGACCACGAGCGGGCCGGGGAGCTCTTCGCCGCCGCCCTCGCGCTGGCGCCCGACAACGCCGAGCTCATGTTCTGGGGCGGTCTGGGCCTGGCGCAGGAGAACCTCGATGCAGGGGCGGAGCTCGTCCGCCAGGCGATCGATCGCCACGCCGGCTGGGCCACCCTTCTCGAGCGCCTCGAGCCGGACATGGCCCCGGCAGCCGCCGCGGTCCGCGAGCAGCTGGGGATCTCCTGAGCCGCTACCAGTCCCAGGCGGACTCGGTGGCCAGCGACTCCTGCTCGAGGTAGTGCTTGAACTCCTCGAGCTCAGCGCCCTCGACCGAGTACGTGTGCTCCTTCCCGGGGAAGCTCCCCGCGCGCACCTCGGCCGCGTACCGGCCAACCGCGTTTGACATCTCCTCGCCGATCTCCGCGTAGCGCTTGACGAACTTGGGGGTGTGGCCGGCGTAGATGCCCAGGAGGTCGTGGAAGACCAGGACCTGGCCGTCGGTGGCGGCACCGGCCCCGATCCCGATCACCGGGACCTCGAGCTTGGGCATCAGCGCCTCGGTGATCGCCGCCGGCACCGCCTCGAAGACGATCGCGAAGCAGCCGGCCGCCTGAAGGCCGAGCGCCTCCTCCGCCACGCGCGCCGCGCTGGCCGCCGTCTTGCCCTGCGTCTTGAAGCCGCCGAGGGCGTTGACCGTCTGCGGGGTCAGGCCCACGTGGCCCATCACCGGGATGCCCGAGCGGACGATCGCGCGGGCGCGCTCGACCGAGGCGCCACCGCGCTCGAGCTTGACCGCCTTGCAGCCGGCCTCGCGGACGTAGCGCTGCGCGTTGTCGATCGCGTGCTCGTTCGAGCGCTCGTAGGAGCCGAACGGCATGTCGCCGATGAGAAGCGGCGTCTTCAGGCCGCGCTTCACGGCGGCGGCCATCATCACCATCTCGTCCATGCCGACGGGAGTGGTTGCCTCGAAGCCGAGGACGACCATCGCGGCTGTGTCTCCGACGAGGACCACGTCCACGCCCGCGCGCTCGACGACCTGTGCCGACGGGTAGTCGTACGCGGTCACCATCACGATGGGCGCGCCCGCCTGCTTCATCTCCGCGAGCTTCGGCACCGTGATCGGCGCGCGGTCGAAGTCCGTCATCGGTCCCTGTGGCGGTCGCGTGCTCATGAGAGGAGCACCCCCGGGTCCGAGTCGACGGCGGTAGCTCGGTTGGCCGCATCCACGTGGACCACAACCGGCGAGTACACGTCCAGGTCCTCCTCCTCGTAGTTGGCGTAGGAGGCGATGATCACCTTGTCGCCGCCGTTGACGAGCCGCGCAGCCGCGCCGTTCACCTGGATCTCGCCGTCGGCGCCCTCGAGCGCGTAAGTCACCATCCGGGCGCCGTTCTCGACGTCCCAGACGTGGACCTGCTCGTTCGGAAGGAGATCAGCGGCTCTCATCAGCTCGGCGTCGATCGTGATGCTCCCGATGTAGCCGGGGTCGCAGGCGGTCACGGTCGCGCGGTGGATCTTGGACTTGAGCATGTGGCGTTGCATTTCCCTACTTCCCTTCGATGACTGTGTTGTCGATCAGGCGGGCCGGTCCGACCCGCGCGGCGACGGCCACGAGGACCGGTCTGCCGTTGAAGCGCTCCGCGGGCGCCAGGCTGGCGGCGTCGCGGGCCTCGAGGTACTCGGGCTCGAGGCCGGCCTTCCCAAGTTCCTCCCGGCCGGCGGCCAGCGCGGCAACCGTGCTCCGCTCACCCTCCGCGACGGCCTGCTCGACGGCGCGAAGCGCCCGCGAGAGGCTCAGCGCCTGGCTGCGCTGGGCGTCGTCGAGGTAGGCGTTCCTGGAGCTCAGCGCAAGGCCGTCAGGGTCGCGGACGATCGGCATCACGACGATCTCGACCTCGAGATCCAGGTCGGTCGCCATGCGCCGGATCACTGCCGCCTGTTGGGCGTCCTTCTGGCCGAAGAACGCGACGTCGGGCTGCACGATGTTGAAGAGCTTCGCGACGACCGTGGTGACCCCCCGGAAGTGCTCAGGCCCGCGCAGCGAGGGGTCGCCGCAGAGCACGTTCGTCAGCGCGCCGCCCACCGCGACCGTGGTGGAGAAGCCCTCGGGGTAGACCTCGTCGACCGCCGGGGCGTAGACGATGTCCACCTGCTCGGCGCCGGCAAGCTCGAGGTCGCGCTCCTTGTCGCGCGGATACGCCGCCAGGTCCTCGCCCGCGCCGAACTGCGCGGGGTTGACGAACAGGCTCATCACCACAACCGCGCACCGCTCGCGGGCGGCGCGCAGCAGCGAGAGGTGGCCCTCGTGGAGCGACCCCATCGTCGGAACCAGGCCGACGGTGCGGCCCTCCCCGCGGGTGGGTGGAAGCTGCGCGCGCAGTTCGGCCCTTGTTCGCGCGAGGTTCACGTGACCCTCTCCGTTGCGAGCTCTCGCGTCTGCGCCGCGAGCTCGTCGTAGAGGGCCAGTAGTCTCGGCGCGGCGGTGGCCAGAGCCTCGCGGTGCCGTGCGACGGTTGCCTCGTCGCCGCGAGCGATCGGCCCGGTCAGGGCGCCGCCGCCATGCGAGGCCCAGTTGGCCGCCGTGCGCAGGACGAGGGGCGCGAGGAGCTCCCGCCCGTCTTCGATGCCGGTCGCGTCCAGAAGCCCGGCGGCGCGCTCCTCGAGCGTCACCAGGAAGTTGGAGGCCATGCTGGCGGCGGCGTGGTAGGCGGCGCGCTGTTCCTCGGCGACGGCAAACGGCCGCATCCCGAGCCGCTGCGCCAGAGCGCGGGCGAGCTCGAGCGCTTCGCCGTCCGAGCCGCTCACGGCGCAGCCGGCGCCGGCCAGGTCCGCCTCGCCGTCCGGGAGCGTCTGCAGCGGGTGCAGGCCGAAGGTCCGGGTCTCGGCGGCGGGGAGCCCGAGTGCGTCGAGGCCGACCGCGCCGCTCGAGTGGCCCAGGAAGCGGGGCGGGGGAGTGGCGGCCCGGGCGACGCCGGCCGCCGCGGCGATCTCGCCGTCCGGGACGCAGAGGAGAACCAGCTCCGCGCCTGCGGCCGCCACGCGGGCGTCATCGCGGCCGGCCGTGCGCGCCTCGAGTCCGGCCGCCCGCGCCGCGCGGGCAATCGCGGTGCCGGCCCGGCCCGGGCCGACGACGACGAGCGCGGGCAGCGAGACGATACCGGCGCGCACACCGGCTGCATTCGTGGAGTTCCGTTCCAGTTCCCTCATCGGAGATACCAGACGGCGCAGTGAAAACTTGCGTGTCGGGCGAGATGCTGGTCCGCGCCCGGAAGGGTCGCGGCCGCATGAAAAGGATATCGGGCGGCCCCGCCCGACCGGGCACCCAACCGTGCGGGTTACGATCAGGCCGTGCCCATCTACGAGTTCGTCTGCGACGCCTGCGGCGAGCGCTTCGAGGAGCTCGTGGCGGTTGGGACGGACAGCGCCGAGTGCCGTGCATGCGGCACGCCCGGCGCCCGGCGCGTGCTCTCGGCGCAGTCGCCGACGCCGAGGCTGGTCAAGACGCGCGGCGACGCTGGGCGCCAGGAGCGCAAGAACGCCGACCTCAAGGCGCGCTCGAAGAAGCGCTTCGGCGAGGCGGTCCGCAGCATGCGCCGCAACCCGCCGTCCGGAGGCGGCGCGTGAACGCCGAGGAGCGTCGCCAGGCGCTGGTCGAGGTCTACAAGGAGGCGTCGGCCTGCACGCGGTGCGCCCTCCACGAGGGTCGCAAGAACGTGGTGTTCGGCGCGGGCAACGCGAACGCCGACCTGATGTTCGTCGGCGAGGCGCCGGGCGCGCAGGAGGACATCCAGGGCCTGCCGTTCGTGGGGCGCGCCGGCCAGCTCCTCAACCAGCTGCTGGAGGGAATCGAGCTCAGCCGCGAGGACGTCTTCATCACGAACATCCTGAAGTCCCGTCCACCGGGCAACCGCGACCCACAGCCCGAGGAGATCGAGGCGTGCACGCCCTATCTCCTGCGCCAGGTGCAGCTGATCCAGCCACGAGTGATCGCCACGCTCGGCAACTTCGCGACGAAGTACCTCACGGGCTCGCAGACGGGCATCACGCGAGTGAGGGGGACTCCGCAGATCCACGAGATCGCCGGGCGCACCGTGTTCGTCTTCCCACTCCTTCACCCGGCTGCCGCGCTGCGCACGCCGTCGATGACGGAAACCCTGAAGGCGGATTTCGCGACGCTGCGCGAGCTCCTCGCCGAGCCCCTCCCGGATCTCGGTGGCCCGGTCGCGGTGGAGGAGCCGGAGCCCGACCAGGATCAGCTCGGGCTCTTCGGGTGAGCGCCGGCGCCTCCACCCGGGAGCTCTCGAGCGACTCGCCCGCCCGCACCGAGGAGATCGGCGCCGAGCTCGCCGAGGCGCTGGAGCCGGGAGACGTCGTCCTGGTCTCGGGTGACCTCGGCGCCGGGAAGACCACGTTGATCCGCGGCGCGTGCCGGGCGCTCGGGGTTGAGGGGCCGATTCGCTCGCCGACGTTCACGCTCGGCATCCGCCACACCGGACGCCTCGCGGTGTCGCATCTCGACCTCTACCGCCTCGAGAGCCTCGACGCCGAGGATCCCGGGCTGCTCGACGAGTACTTCGCCCCCGATGCGGTCGTCTTCGTCGAGTGGCCGGAGCGTGCGGTCTGGGACAGGCGGGCGAACGTGAGTGTCGCGATCAAGCATGGGGGGGGTGACCGACGTCGCGTAGCGATCGCCGGCCACCCCCGTCTGCGAGGGCGGCAGGGGGGCCCTCGCAGGTCTTCGCCCAACCGCTAGGACGCGGCCGGGCTAAGTCAAATCTCCCCTCGCAACCTGTCGTAGATCGAGCGAGCCACCAGCTTCTCCTCGGTCGGACACCTGTTATTGCTAGGCGAGCCTACCCGGTATTGACGATCGGCGTCGTCGAAAAAGTCGGGGGTGGCCGGCGAACCGGCCACCCCCTCTGCGAGGGCGGCAGGGGGGCCCTCACAGGTCTTCTTGGCGCCGCTTCCTAGCCGGCGCTCTTGAGGGCTGCGACGGCCTTGTTCGCAGCGCTCTGGCACGCTGTGAGCGCCGCGGCCTTCGCGGTGCTCGAGAGGCTTCCGGCCTGGTCGGCACACTGCTTGAACGCGTTCTCCGCTGCCTGACATCCGGGCTTGCCGGCGGCCTCGGCCGGCGTGCCGCTGATCGCGTCGATGCAGGCGTTGTAGACGTCCTCGGGCGTCTGGTTGCCCGACGAGGATGAGCTCGACGTGGAGCTGCTGTCGCTGCCCGACGAGCTGGTCGTGCTCGCCGGCGTCGACGAGGAGCTACTGCTGTCTGATCCGCACCCGGCGATGAGCGCCAGGGCCGCCACGGCGACGAGCGCCACGAGCCAGTTTCGGATATTCATCGATTGGTCCCCCAATTGGTAGGTCGCGGCGGCGCCGCGAGGTTGTGCGAGATGCTTTGAACGTATGGCGCCTCGAGCCCTGCGTCAGTGTCGATCTAGTCTCGACCGAGTCTCAGCGTGACCGTGGTGGTCGGCATCGACACCGCAACCGCCGATACCGCGGTGGCCGCGACCGCGCGCGGCAAGGTCCTCTGGGAGGCCCAGGTCCCTCCCGGCACGGACGGCTCGCGCCCGCTCCACGCGACCGCGCTGCTCGGACTGGTCGAGCGGGCCGCGGCTGAGGTCGGCGGCTGGGACCGCGTTTCACGGCTGGCCGTCGGGGTCGGGCCGGGCTCGTTCACAGGGCTTCGCATCGGCGTGGCAACGGCCCGCGGGATCGCCCAGGCGCTGGAGCTCGAGATCGTCCCGGTGAGCACGGTCGACGCGCTCGCCGCAGGGATCGGGGAGGTGCCCGGCGCGGCCTCGCGGCCTCGCCTGGCCGTGCTGGACGCGCGCCGGGGCGAGGTCTTCTCGCGGCTCTACGGCGCCGACGGGAGCCCGCGGTGGGAGCTCGCCCTCGACACTCCCGAGGAGCTTGGGAGGAGGGTTTCCGAGCTGGCCGTCCCGCCGGTGGCGGGCGGTGACGGCTCGCTACGATTTCGCACGATCCTGGAGGGATCGGGGACGACCGTTCTCGACGACTCCGAGCAGGCAAATCGAGTCTCGGCGCGACATATCTGCGAGCTCGGCGCAAGGGCCGGCCCGGTGGCGTTGACCGAGCTCGCGCCGATCTACATCCGGCGCCCGGACGCGGAGCTTTGGCGTGAGCAGCAGAGAAGGCAGCATGACGGAGCTTGACCACCTCGCCACCGGCGCGGGAACGCCTCGCATCGACCGGCTCTCCTACGGCGACCTGCCCGCCGTCCTGTCGATCGAGCGCCGGGCGTTCACGACGCCATGGTCCCTGGCGATGTTCGTGCTCGAGCTCTCGAAGCCCTCGGGCGTATGCCTCGCCGCCACCCAGGAGGGAGGGCTCGTCGGCTACCTCGTCTGCTCGCGCTACGCGGATGTGTGGCACCTGATGAACGTCGCGGTGACTCCAGAGCGGCTCCGGACCGGGATCGCGACCGCCCTGCTGCGGCGCATGTTCGACATCCTGGGCCCGGAGGCCCGCGTGACCCTGGAGGTCCGCCCGTCCAACAGCGGCGCGATCCAGATGTACGAGGGACTTGGCTTTCGCGCCGCCGGGCACCGTCGCGGCTACTACCACGACAACGGCGAGGACGCGCTCATCATGTGGCTCGAGCCGCAGTGATCCTGGCCGTCGAGACCTCGTGCGACGACACCTGTGCCGCCGTCGTCAACCGCGACGAGGTCCTCTCCAGCGTCGTCTCCTCGCAATCCCGCGCGCACGCGCGCTACGGGGGCGTGGTACCCGAGGTCGCCTCCCGTCATCACCTGGAGCTGGTCAACCCGGTGATCGACGCTGCCCTCGCCGAGGCCGGCGTGGGCCTGGCGGAGGTCGACTCGATCGCCGTGACCCGGGGGCCCGGGATGGTTGGCGCGCTGCTGGTGGGACTCACGACGGCGAAGGCGCTGGCGTCCGCTACGCGCAAGCCGCTCGCCGGAGTCGATCATCTCCACGGGCACGTGGCCGCGAACTTCCTGGCGCCGGAACCCCTCGAGCCGCCGTTTCTCTGCCTCATCGCGAGCGGAGGGCACACGCTGCTGGCCGGCGTCCGCGATCACGGATCGTTCGAGACGCTTGGCGAGACGCTCGACGACGCCGCCGGCGAGGCCCTCGACAAGGGCGCGCGCCTGCTCGGCCTGGGCTACCCGGGCGGGCCGGAGGTCGAGCGAGCGGGCGCGGAGGGCGACCCCAACGCGTTCGAGATGCCGGTTGCGATGACCCGCGACCCCGGCCTGGACTTCAGCTTTAGCGGCCTGAAGACCGCCCTGCTCTACGTCGTACGAGACCTCGGGGACGCCGAGACGGCCCGCCGGCGCGCGGACCTGGCGGCCAGCTACCAGGACGCCGTGGTCGGTCAGCTGGTCGCGAAGCTGGCGCGCGCGCTCGACGCGGGCGAGTGGGACGCCGTGGCGCTTGGCGGCGGCGTTGCGGCCAACGGGCCGCTGCGAGCGCGGGTCGCGGCCCTTTGCGCGGAGCGCGGCATGCGGCTGAAGCTCGTCCCCCCGGCGCTCTGCACGGACAACGCCGCGATGATCGGGTCCGCCGGTCACCACGTGACCGCGGCGGACTACCCCGACTTCCTCGCCTGGGACGTGGCGGCATGAGCGCCGCGGAGCTCGTTCTCTACACGCGGCCGGGTTGCCACCTCTGCGACGACGCCCGCGACCTCCTCGACTCGCTGCGCGGGTCACCGCCCGGCTTCGACGTGCGCGAGGTCGACATCGATTCCGACGATCGGCTGCTCGCCGCCTACCTGGAGCGGATCCCCGTCGTCGAGCTTCGGGGCGAGGTCATCGGCGAGCTCATCATCGACGCAGACGCACTTCGGGCGAAGCTGGGTACCCTGGGGCGGTGAATCCGGACGCCGCCGACCCCGGGACCCAGGTTGCCGGCGCCGAGGGGGACGGCGTCGAAGAACGCCTTTCGCTCGGCGTTGCCGCGCGGCTGTCGCGCTACCTCCAGGTCCTGATCCAGGCCAGGAAGATGGACAAGGAGACGATCTCCTCGCAGGAGCTCGCCGCCTACACCCACATCAACTCCACCCAGATCCGCCGCGACCTTTCCGGCTTCGGGAAGTTCGGAAAGCGCGGGGTCGGCTACCGGGTGGAGTTCCTGGTGGGGGAGATCCGCAAGATCCTCCGCACCTCGGGCCAGCACAACATCGTCCTCTTCGGCGCGGGCAACCTGGGCCAGGCGATCGCCTCGTCCGACATCTTCGGCGATCATGGCTTTCAGATCGTCGCCATCTTCGACGTCGACTCGGATCTCGTCGGTGACGACTACGGCGGGGTCCCTGTGCGCGACCTCTCCGAGCTCGAGTCGGTGGTGGAAGAGGAGGAGGTCGTCGTCGGCGTTCTCGCTGTCCCCTCCGACGCGGCGCAGGGAGTCGCCGACCGCCTGGTTGGCGCCGGCGTGAAGATCATCTTCAACTACTCCGAACGCCTGCTCACGGTCCCCCCGGAGGTGACGGTGCACACCTCGAGCCCCGCGGTGGACCTGCTCTACGCCCTCTACTTCTACCTCGCCTAGGGAACCGAGCTTGGCCGAGGTCGGCCTCGACATGAGGAACGTACGGGAGGTCTTCGAAGCTTCGAAGGACTTCACGGTTGGCATCGAGGAGGAGTTCGCGCTGGTCGATCCCCAGACGCTGGAGCTGGCGCAGCGCTTCACGGACGTGTACGCGGCCTGCCAGGAGGACGAGATCCTCGCGGAGGCCGCGGCCGGCGAGCTGATCGAGGCGGAGATCGAGATTCGCTCCGGAAAGGGCGAGACGTTCGCCGAGGCGGTCGAGCGCCAGCAGGAGCCCCGCCGGCGCCTGTTCGCCCTTGCGGAGTCCATGGGGCTCGCGCTCGCCGCGACGGGCACCCACCCCTGGGCCGACTACCGCGACCAGCGGATCATCGACACGGAGCACTACGCGCGGCTGCGCGAGGAGCTGCGCTGGGTGGCCCAGCGCAACAGCACGTGGAGCCTTCACGTGCACGTCGGCGTCCAGGGCGCGGACCGGGCCGTCGCGGTCTGCGACCACCTGCGGGGAGTGCTTCCGCAGCTGCTCGCTCTCTCGGGGAACTCGCCGTTCGTCGACGGCCTCGACACCGGTCTTCACTCGGCGCGGACTCAGGTCTTCACGCGCACGTTTCCACGCTGCGGCGTCCACGAGCCGTTCGGGGACTTCGCCGCATACGCGGACTTCGTCGACCTGCTCACGCGTACCGGCACGATCGTCGAGGCCACGCAGCTGTGGTGGAGCGTGCGCCCGCACCACCGCTTCGGCACGGTCGAGCTGCGGATCTGCGACGCGCAGTCGAACGGCGCTGAGAGCACGGCGCTCGCGGGCATGATCGTCGCCTGCATCGCCCAGGCCGCGGTCGACTACGACGCCGGCTGCCTCGCGACGCCGCTCCGCCAGCGCGAGGTCGAGGAGAACCTGTGGCGGGCGATCCGCCATGGGCTCGAGGGGGAGATGCTCGACTTCACCACCGGGCAGCTGATTTCCACGCGAGCCGCAATCGAGGCGCTGGTGGAGTGGACGGCGCCGGTCAGGTCGGAACTCGGCATCGACACCAGGATTCCCGAGCGAAACGGAGCGCAGCGCGCTCGCGCGGCCCTCGAGGACGGTGCGTCGCTGCGCGAGGTCTACGCCGCGGGGATCGAGGAGGCCCGCACGACCTACGTGACCGGCCCCGCTGTCCCTAGAGTGTCGGCGTGATGGAAGCGGGAGCCGGATCGCCCGGCGAGGGGAAGGTGCCGAGCCAGGAGGAGCTCCAGGCCCAGATCGAGGAGCAGCTCTCCAAGGTCCGCGTCCATGACCTGCTGCTGGAGAGCGTGGTCGGGATCCTCAACCTGTCGGCTCGCCGGATCGCCAAGCCCGACGAGCGCGACCTGGACCAGGCCCGCCTCGGCATCGATGCCGTCCGCGCCGTGGTCGACCTGCTCGAGCCGGAGCCCGCCAAGGCCGTTCGCGACGCGCTGTCGGAGCTGCAGATGCTCTACGCGCGCGAGGCCGGTGGAGGCGGAGCCGCCGAGGGCGGCGAGGAGGAGCCTTCCGAGCCCGGTGAGGAGCCCTCGCCGAAATCGCCGGAGCCGCAGCGGTCGCGCGCCGAGGGCGACCTGCCTCCGCGTCTCTGGACGCCTCCAGGTTCCTCCGGGTAACGCCGGCGCTGCGGGGCTTGGGAAGGCGCCTCGCGGGGTACCGCCCCGCTACTATCCCCGCGCTTTTCGCGGCCGGACGCCCCTCCGGCCGCTTGTGTGTTTACGAATAGCTCAGAGAGGATCAAGACTTGACGAAGTTCCTGACCGACTACGGCGTCGTCGTCGCCCTCGCGTGCGCCGGCGTCGGGGTTCTCTACGGCGCGATCATCACCCGCCGCCTGCTCGCGCTCTCGCCGGGCAACGACCGCATGCAGGAGATCTCCGGCGCCGTCCAGGAGGGGGCGAAGGCCTACCTCAGCCGCCAGTACACGATCATCGCCGCGGTCGGGGTGATTGTCGTGGTGCTCGTCGCGCTCGTCCGCGACGTCGACACGGCGATCGGCTTCGTCATCGGCGGCGCGCTCTCCGGGGCGGCCGGGTTCATCGGGATGAACGTGTCGGTGCGCTCGAACGCACGGGTCGCCGAGGCGGCGCGCGGTGGCGTCTCGCCGGCGCTCGACGTCGCCTTCAAGGGTGGCTCGGTCACCGGCCTCCTGGTGGTCGGCATGGCGCTTCTCGGCGTGGCGGGCTACTACGGGATCCTGATCCTCACGAACCAGAGCGACAAGGACGCCGTTGAGGCGCTCGTCGGGCTCGGGTTCGGCGGCTCGCTGATCTCCGTCTTCGCCCGTCTGGGCGGCGGCATCTTCACGAAGGCCGCCGACGTCGGCGCCGACCTCGTCGGCAAGGTCGAGGCCGGGATTCCCGAGGACGACCCGCGGAACCCGGCGGTCATCGCGGACAACGTCGGCGACAACGTCGGCGACTGCGCCGGGATGGCGGCCGACCTCTTCGAGACCTACGCGGTGACGTCCGTGGCGGTCATGCTCCTCGGGGTCCTCACCTTCAGCGATGCCCGCGAGGCGGCGATCTACCCGCTGGTCATCGGCGGTGTCGCGATTCTCGCGTCGATCGTCGGCGCGCTCTCGGTTCGCACCAAGACCGACAACGTGGAGGGCGCGCTCTACAAGGGGCTGATCGTCTCCGGCGTCCTGTCGGCGGCGGCGTTCCTGCCGATCACGCACTGGCTGATGGGCAGCCTGACCTACGGCAGCGCGTCTCGCGCGCTTGCCTCCGACGCCCCGTCGGCAAACGATCTCTGGCTCTGCGGCCTCATTGGCATCGGCGTCACGGCGTTCCTGTTCGTGATCACGGACTTCTATACGTCCACGCGCTTCCGGCCGGTGAAGACGATCAGCCAGGCATCGATCACCGGGCACGCGACCAACATTATCCAGGGCCTCGCGCAGGGCTTCCAGTCCGCCGTCGCCCCGGCTGTCGTCATCGCTCTGGCGATCCTCGGCGCGGACCAGCTGGCCGGCATCTACGGCATCGGCATCGCCGTGATGTCGCAGCTCTCGCTCTGCGGGTTGATCGTCGCGCTCGACGCGTTCGGGCCGATCACGGACAACGCGGGCGGCATCGCCGAGATGGCCGAGCTGCCCGAGGAGGTCCGCAACGTGACCGACCCGCTCGACGCCGTCGGCAACACGACGAAGGCCGTCACGAAGGGCTACGCGATCGGCTCCGCTGCCCTGGCCGCGCTGGTGCTGTTCAGCGCCTTCAAGATCGAGCTCGAGGGCGAGGCGCCCGCCGGGTTCAAATTCGAGGACCTGTTCAGGCTCACGAGCCCGGCGGTCCTGATCGGCCTGCTGATCGGCGGGATGATGGTCTACCTCTTCGTCGCGTTCGCGATCGAGGCGGTCGGCCGCGCCGGGGGCGAGGTGGTCGAACAGGTACGGAAGCAGTTCCGGGAGCACCCGGGGATCATGGAGGGCACCGAGAAGCCCGAGTACGGCCAGACGGTGGCCATCGTGACCGCGGCGGCCCAGCGGGAGATGATCCTTCCGTCGCTGATCCCGATCATCGTCCCGGTGGTCGTGGGGTTGATCTCCGTCGACGCGCTCGGCGGCCTGCTCATCGGCGTGATCGTGGTCGGCCTCTTCATGGCCCTCTCGATGACCGCCGGCGGCGGCGCCTGGGACAACGCGAAGAAGCTGATCGAGGACGGCGCGTTCGGCGGCAAGGGCTCCGAGGCCCACGCCGCATCGGTCACCGGCGACACCGTCGGCGACCCCTACAAGGACACCGCCGGACCGGCGATCAACCCGATGATCAAGGTGGCGAACATCGTCGCGATCCTGATCATCCCCATAGTTCACTTCTAGACGGCAAGCAGGATCACCGGATACGGCCCCGGGGGACGCTTCGCCGTCCAGGCTCGCACCGTCCTCGGCATCCATGCCTGCGGATGTCCCCCAGGGCCGCACCCGGCGCTCCTGCTCGCTGAGCTCCGGCAATCTGGCTGAGTAGGCTCGCTCCTCGGTGGAATCCGTCGATCTCGAGAGCCTCATCAACGTCGCTGACTTCGAGCGCGTCGCGAGCGAGCGGCTCGAGGCAGGGCCCCTCGGGTACTTCGCCGGGGGCGCGGGGGACGAGCGCACGCTGCGGCGCAACGTCGCGGCGTTCGCGGAGTGGGAGCTGCTGCCGCGGGTGCTCGTGGACGTCGAAGGCGTCGATGCATCGGTCGAGCTCCTGGGGTCCAGGCTGTCGATGCCTGTCCTGGTGGCGCCGGTGGCGTTCCAGAAGCTCGCGCACGCGGACGGCGAGGAGGGCATGGCGCGCGCCGCCGCGGCCGCGGGGACTGTGATGACGCTCTCCACGATCGCCACTGCCACGCCGGCCGGCGTTGCGCAGGCCGCGCCGGAGGGCGACCGCTGGTTCCAGCTCTACTGCTTCCGTGACCGCGGCGTCACCGAGGCGCTGATGGCGGAGGCGGCGGAGTCCGGGTACCGGGCCATCGCGCTCACGGTCGACGCGCCCTTCGCCGGCAAGCGCGAGCGGGACGTGCGCACCGGGTTCGCCGTCGACATCGGCGCGCCGGCGGTGCAGGCGGCGGTCGGGTCCGACGTGCCGCTCACTCCGAAGGAGGTCTTCGACCTCGTCGACGCCTCGCTCACCTGGGATCAGCTCGGCGCCCTGGCGGACGGCTGCGAGCTTCCGGTGCTCGTGAAGGGGATCCACGCCGCCGCTGACGCCGAGCTCGCGATCGAGCACGGCGCCGGCGGGATCGTCGTCTCCAACCACGGCGGCCGCCAGCTCGACGGCGTGCCGGCAACGATCGACATGCTCCACGCGATCACGGAGGCCGTCGACGGGCGCGTGCCGGTGTTGATGGACGGCGGGATCAGGCGGGGCACGGACGTGCTGGTCGCGCTCGCGCTCGGGGTGGACGCGGTGCTGGTCGGCCGGCCGGCGCTCTGGGGGCTTGCCGCCGGAGGCGAGGCGGGGGCACGGAGGGTCCTCGAGCTGCTGCGGGCAGAGGTCGAGCTCGGCCTGGCTTTGCTCGGCTGCCCGACGCCGGGCGACGTTCTCCACGGCCACGTCCGCAGGCGCGACCCGCGACCCTAATCGAACAAACCGTGATCGACCGTATCCCACGCGAGTGCCGGCGCACGCGCCGTCGTAGATTCTCAGGCGAATATGGCTGAACGCATCCCCCGCGAATCGTCCCTGCGCCGCGTTCACGGCGTCGGTGCGCTGTTCGCGGCCGCCTACGGAAACGTCGGCTCGTCCATCTACTACGCGCTCGGCGTGGTGGCCGGCTATGCGCTGGGGCTCACGCCGCTCACCTTCATGATCGCCGGCCTGATCTTTGCCGCGACGGCGGCGACGTACATCGAGGCCACGGTCATGTATCCCGAGGCCGGCGGCTCCTCGAGCTTCGCGCGCCACGCGTTCAACGAGCTCGTCAGCTTCGTCGCCGGCTGGGGCCAGATGCTCAACTACATCATCACCGCGGCGATCTCCGCGTTCGCCGTCCTGCACTACCTGGCGGTCTTCTGGGCCCCGCTGGGCGAGGCGCCCTGGGACGTGGTCGGGTCGATCACGGTGATCTTCCTGCTCGCAGCCCTCAACGTGAAGGGCACTCAGGAGTCGGCCAAGCTCAACCTGGTCCTGGCGATCGGCGACCTCATGACCCAGGTGATCCTGGTCGGCATCGGCATCGCGCTGGTGCTGGACCCGCAGACGCTGATCGACAACATCCACCTCGGGGTTGCGCCGACCTGGGGCAACTTCGCGCTAGGGATCGCGGTGGGGATGGTCGCCTACACGGGGATCGAGACGATCTCGAACATGGCCGAGGAGGCCAGAGACGCCGAGCGGACGGTCGTTCGCGGCTCGCAACTCGTGGTGATCGCCGTCATCGGCCTTTACGCGCTGCTGCCGATCGTCGCCCTGTCGGCCATGCCGGTCACGCAGAACGCCGCGGGTCACTACACGACCGAGCTCGGCTCGAAGTTCGCCAACGACCCGGTGCTCGGCATCGTCGAGAACCTGGGCCTCTCGAGCGGGCTGACGAGCGTGCTGCGCTACTACGTCGGCGTCCTGGCCGCGGTCATCCTCCTGATCGCGACGAACGCGGGGCTGATCGGGCTCTCGCGCCTCACCTACTCGATGGGCCACTACCGGCAGCTCCCCGAACGGCTGCGGCAGATCCACCCGAAGTTCGGCACACCGTACGTGGCCATCATCGTGTTCTCGTTCGTCGCGGCGATCGCGATCCTGCCTGGCCAGCTGGCGTTCCTGGCGACGATGTACTCGTTCGGCGCGATGCTCTCGTTCACGATCGCGCACGTCTCGGTCGTGCGACTGCGCGTCCGCCAGCGCGAGCGGGAGCGACCGTGGAAACCGTCCGGGAACTTCCACTTCCGCGGCGTCGAGGTGCCGGCGACCGCCGTCTTCGGGGGGCTCGGCACGTTCTCGGCGTGGATCATCGTGATGGTCCTCGACATCAAGACGCTGGTGGCCGGAGTCGCCTGGATGGCGGTCGGCATCACCGCGTACGTCTGGTATCGCCGCAACCAGGGGCTGCCGCTCAAGCAGACGGTGAAGGTCGCGACGCTCGCACCGCTGGGCGTGGAGGAGATCGAGTACCGGAGCGTTCTGGTCCCGTTCGAGTCGGAGACGTACTCGGAGGAGGCGGTCTCCACGGCTGCCTCCCTCGCCGCGCGCCGGCGGGGCGCGATTCACGTGCTGGCGCTCGTCTCCGTTCCGACCTCGGAGCCGCTGGAGGCGCCGATGAAGAAGGAGGTGAGCGCGGCCCAGAGTCAGATCGAGCGCGCGAAGCTGATCTGCGGCGGCCGGGTCACCGGCAGCGTCGAGCGAGTGCGTCCCGGCGAGGGCGGCAAGCGTATCGTCGAGGTCGCGAAGGAGATCAAGGCCACCGCGATCGTCCTCCCGCTCAGCTACCGCGCCGGCAAGCCGCAGTGGAACAAGACGATCCAGAGCGTCCTGGCCAAGCGCCCCACGCGTGTCCTGGTCGTGGGCCAGCCGGATCACCAGCTCGGCGAGCCGGTCCCCGTCTAGACGGGCGCCCGCGCCCCTAGAATCGCGCCGATGGCGGCGCCCGGCCCAGACGAGGTCTATCGCGGGGTCACGCGGATCTTCGCGCTGATCATCCTCGGGTTTGGGCTCGCGATCATCGTGTTGACGATCGCGCACGGGGGCGGCCCGCTTGCCTCGGGTGTGCTGATCGGGATCATCTTCACGCTCCTCGGCGCGGGCCGCCTCTACCTCTCGCTGCGGAAACAGGGTTGAGCGGGGAAGAGCGCCAGTCGCCCCGGGAGCGCCTTCCGGCGATTCTCGGCGAGGGAGCGGGAGCGCTGTCGAAGCGCATCCTCGGGATGCCGCTGCTCTTCGCCGTCGGCTATGCCGCGGTTGGCTTCTCGCTCTACTTCTCGATCGGGCTGGTGGCCGACCGGGGGCTCGGCCTCACCCCGCTGGTCTTCCTCGCGGCCGGCGTGCTGTTCGTGCTTGCGACGCTGACCTACGTCGAGGGGGGAGCGATGTTCCCCGAGCGGGGCGGGTCCTCCATGCTCGCCCGGCACGCGTTCAACGAGCTCGTCAGCTTCATAGCGGGCTGGGCAATCCTCATCGAGTACGTGATCGTCATCGCCCTTGCGTCGATCTCGTTCGCGCAGTACCTGAGTCCGATCTGGGGCGGCTTCACGCACGGGGCGGGGGAGCTCGTCGCCATTGCCGCCGTGATCGTCGCCGTCGCCGCGATCAACATCGTCGGCTCCATCGGCAGGCAGGCGGTCGTCCTGGCGTTGGCCCTCGCGGACATCGGCCTGCAGCTGGCGGTGATGATCGCGGGGGCCCTCGTGGCGTTGCACCCGGATCTGCTCACCCAGCAGGTGACCCTGTTCAGCACCCCCTCGATCAAGGACCTGGCGATCGCCCTGGCCGTCGCGACGGTGGCCTTCGCCGGCATCGAGGCGACCTCGGACCTCGCTCCCGACATCGACTGGGGCCCACGCGACCTGCGGCGGATGGTGGGCTTCAGCGCGGGCCTCCTGCCGCTCGTCTACGCGGGGATCTCGGCGATCGCGCTCATGGCCGTGCCGGTCGTCGCTACCCCCGGGGGGCGGCCGCACACCGAGCTCGCGGGCAAGTACATCGAGGAGCCGCTGCTCGGGGTGGTCAAGAGCTACGACCCGAGCTGGCTCTCGACCGGCCTGGAGGTCCTGGTGGTGATCATCGCCCCGGCGGTCCTCTTCTGGGCCGCGTCGACGTCCATGTTGGGCCTGTCGCGACACGTGTACTCGCTCGCGGTGCACCGCCAGGTGCCGAGCTGGCTCGGCAAGCTGGGGAAGACGCGCTCCACCCCGCACGTGGCGATCGTGGTGGCCGCGATCATGGCCTTCGGCCTGGCCGTGCCCGGCGACGTCCGCCTGCTTGCCGGCTTCTACGCGTTCGGCTCGACGCTCGCGATCACCATCGCGCACCTTTCGATCCTCAAGCTGCGGGTCACCGACCCCGATCGGCGACGCCCGTTCAGGGTGCCGGGCACCGTGAGCATCGCGGGCAGGTCGCTGCCGTGGCCGGCGATCGCCGGCGCGATCCTGATGGCGGCGGGGTGGGTCAGCGTGGTCGTCTTCAGACAGGGGGCGCGCGACCTGGGCTTCGGCTGGATGGCCTTCGGCCTGGTTGCCTACGTGGTCTATCGCCGCTATGTGGAGGGCACCTCGCTCACCGAGGTGGTCGAGGTTCCCGCCTCGGCGCTCCACAAGGACATCGACGAGGCGGAGTACGAGACCATCCTGGTGCCGGTCTTCGGCACGGAGCTCGACGACGACATCGTCTCGACGGCCGGGCGCCTCGCGGATGCCGCGGACGAGCCGGGCGAGCGCCGACCGAAGCTGGAGGTCATCTACGTGATGGACCTCCCCCTCACGGTCCCGCTGAGCGCCAAGCCGCCGAAGGCGCGCGAGGAGGCCGCGAACCAAGCGCTCGAGCGCGCGACCGAGGTCGGCTCCGAGTATGAGACGGTCGACGTCGACACGGCGGTCGTCAAGGCGCGGTCGGTCGGCGTCGGCATCGTCGAGGAGGCCCGGCGGCGAAACGTGGAGCTGATCGTCATGGGCGCGGAGCCGCCCAGCAAGGTGCGCGGGGGCGACTTCCTCGGCGGAACCGGCGGTGGGCTGCCTCCCGAGATCGGAGAGGCCACGCAGTACGTGCTGTCGAAGGCGCCCTGTCGCGTTCTCGTGACCGCTCCCGCGTCCGATTCGCTGCCCGACGGCGTGCGCACGGGGAACGGCGCCTAGCGCGTTCGCGGGTAGAGTCCCGCGCCATGTTCATCCTGATCGTCGGAGTCGGCCGGGTCGGCTCGACCGTTGCCCGGGCAATGCTCGCCGACGGCCACGAGGTTTCGTGCCTGGACGAGGACCGCGAGTCACACGCGCGCCTCGAGGTGGGCATGGACGGCTCGTGGGAGGACGCCGGCGGGCACTTCACCGTCGGCACCGGGCTGGAGACCGAGGCGCTGCAGGCCGCGGGCATCGAGCGCGCCGACGCCTTCGTCGCCGCGACGGACGGCGACAACACCAACATCGTCGTCGCCCAGGTCGCGCAGCGCCGCTTCAAGGTGCCGACCGTGGTGGCGAGGGTCCTGGACCCGCTGCGGGCCGAGTGGTACGAGCAGCAGGGCCTGCACACGGTCTGCCCGACCAAGGTCGCGATCGACATGCTCCAGTCCGAGGTCCGGGCCGCCGCCGGCCGGGCCGGCGAGGGCGCAAAGGAGGCTTCGCCGGAGCCGGAGGGGGCACCCCAGGAAGACGCCGAGGCCGGAGGCGAGGCGTGAGCGACTCCATGTACGTGATCGTCGTCGGCGCCGGCAAGGTCGGCTGGAACCTCGCCCGCGAGCTCCTCGACAAGGGGCATGAGGTCACGCTGGTCGAGAACGACCGCGATCGCTTCGCCAAGGTCGAGCAGGAGCTCGAGCACAACGTCCAGTACGGGGACGCCTCGGAGCTGTGGGTGCTGGAGCGGATCGGCATCTCGCGCGCCGACCTCGTGATCGCGGTGACCGGCGACGACGAGGACAACATGCTGATCTGCCAGGTGGCGAAGGAGAAGTACCTCGTGGACCGGGTGATCGCCCGTGTCAACAACCCGCGGAACGCCGACCACTTCGAGCTTCTCGGCGTGAAGCCGAACGTCTCGGCGACGAACCTGATCCTGAGGCTGATCGAGCACGAGGTGCCCGAGTACGGCCTGGTCCACCTGCTCGACCTGCCCCAGCAGCAGCTCGAGATCATCGAGATGACCGTGCAGGAGGGGGCGCGCGCGGCGGACGAGCGGGTTGCGGACCTGGAGATGCCGGAGGGCAGCCTGCTGATCTCGGTGGTTCGGGAGGACCACGGGTTCGTGCCGAACGCGGACACCGTCCTCGAGGTCGGCGACCAAGTGATAACCGTGCTCAACCCTGGCCTGGAGGAGGACCTCACGGCCTACTTCGGCTCCAGCGCCGACGAGTAGCCGGGCCGGATCCGGGTACGAGGACAGGGATGCCCGAGCGGCAAGAGGTGGATTTCCTGATCGTGGGCGGTGGCCTTGCCGCCGCCTACTGCGCGTCCGAGCTGCGCAGGCGCGGCGCCGACGGGTCCGTCCTGGTCGCGGCGCGCGAGCCCGAGCCGCCCTACGAGCGGCCGCCGCTGTCGAAGGAGTACCTGCGCGGCGAGGCGGAGCGCTCCGACGCCTTCGTCAACCCGCCCGAGTGGTACGAGGAGAACGACGTCGAGCTGCGGACCAAGACCAGCGTGATGTCGATCGACGCGGCGGAGCGGACGGCGACGCTGCAGGGCGGGGAGGAGGTCGGCTTCGGCAAGGCGCTCCTGGCCACCGGCGCCAACGTCAACATCCTGCGGGTCGACGGCTCGAACAACGAAGGCATCCATTACCTGCGCGCGTTCGGCAACTCGGACGCGATTCGCGAGCAGGCCGCCGGCTCCGAGCACGTGCTGCTCGTCGGCGGCAGCTACATCGGTTGCGAGGTCGCCGCCTCGCTGACGATGCAGGGCGCGAAGTGCACGATCGTGATGATGGAGGAGATCGCCCTCTCGCGAACCTTCGGAGACGAGGTGGGTCGCTTCTTCGGAGACCTGCTGGTCTCCAAGGGGATCGAGATCGTCGGTGGCGAGGAGCTCGACTCGTTCGAGGGCGACGGTGACGTCGACGCCCTTGTGACGAAGAGCGGGCGCAAGTTCGAGGGCGACATGGTGGTGATCGGCGCCGGGGTGAGGCCCGACGTGACGCTCGCCGAGAAGGCCGGCCTCGAGGTGGACAACGGAATCGTCTGCGACTCCAAGCTCGAGAGCTCGGCCGCGGGAATCTTCGCCGCGGGCGATTGCTGCTCGTATGACAGCGTCGTCCACGGCCGGCGGTTGCGTGTGGAGCACTGGGACGTCGCGCTCCAGCAGGGCCGGCATGCCGCCGCAGGGATGCTCGGGGAGACCGAGCCCTACACGGAGGTCCCCTACTTCTTCAGCGACCTGGCCGACTGGGTGGGGCTCGAGTACGTCGGGCCGGCCTCGGAGTGGGACGAGGTGATCTGGCGCGGCAGCGCCGACGACGGCGAGTTCACGGCGTGGTATCTCGCCGGTGGCAAGGTCGCGGCGGCGCTCGCCGTGGGGCGCTCTGACGACCTCACGCACGCCCGCCGCCTGCTCGAGTCCGGGGCCGACGTCTCGGGGCAGAAGGACGCCCTGGCGGACGTCGACACGGACCTCGAAAGCGTCGCCTAGCGGGGCGTCCGACTCGGACCTAGACCTTCGATAGGGGGCGAACTGCGGGGCAGGGACTCGAACCCCGATTTCGCGGTCCAGAGCCGCGCGGATTGCCATTATCCGACCCCGCAAGTGTGCTGAAAGTGAGAATAGCGGGGGTTCGACCCTCTTTCTGTCCGCCGTCTATACGAACATGTGTTCGTGCCACGAAGAGGCCCGAAACAGGCTCCCGGGAAAACGCGAGAGGCGGTCAGGGCACTGCTGGCCGAAGGGCTGTCCCAGAACGAGATTGCCCGCCGGCTCGGTGTTGCCAAGAGCACCGTCTCCTTCCACTCACGCCGCCTCGACGTTCCCATCGACTCTCGGTTCGCTGTCAGATACGACTGGGCTGAGATCAGGCAGGTCTATGAGTCGGGGCTTTCCTGGCGAGAGTGTCAGCGCCGATTCGGATTTTCGCGTCACTCTTGGTACAGCGCTGTTCGGCGAGGAGACATCGTTCTGCGTCCGTGGGTGATCGAGTTGGAGAAGCTTCTCGTCGTCGGACGGCGCACGAGTCGAGGCCATCTCAAGTCACGACTGATCAATGCGGGTCTCAAGGAGAACCGATGCGAACGGTGCGGGATCACCGAGCGGCGAGGGGAAGCCGCTCAGCATGCACCTGCACCACGTCAACGGCGACAACAGCGACAACCGCCTCGAGAACCTCGAGCTCCTCTGCGGCAACTGCCACAGCCAGACGGACACCTACGGGGGCCGGAACGGGCATCGGCGCCCTATGCGTGCCTGACGAGCCGTTCTGGGCGTGACGTTTCCGCACCGGTGGGTAGTTCCGGTGGTATGCCCAGAGCGTGTTACCTTAAATTCGGTATGCGTATGCGTGCCACAACCTTGGCCCTTGCAGGGACTTTTGCCGTGGCTGCCCTCGTTTCCGGGTGTGGCGGGAGCGGCAGCGACACGAGCTCGATCGCCACGGTCGGCTCGAGCACCACGACGCCGGCCACGCTCAGCCACACGAGCTACGTCCGGCAGGGGGACGAGATCTGCGCCGAGTCGAATACGGCGATCAATGCGATCGTGCCCGGCTCCACGTCGGTGGAGCAGGCGTCGGCCACCAGCCAGGAATCGGCGATCGTGCGCGACGAGATCTCGAGCCTGCAGACCCTCGGCACGCCCGAGGGTCCCTCCCCGGCCGTCTTCCTCGCCGCGATGCAGGACGTCAGCAAGCAGCTGAACGCCAAGCGCCTCGCCCTCCAGCAGGGGAACGAGAGCAGCCTCAGCACGATCGCCGCAAGCCTCGACACCGCCGAGGCGAAGGCGCAGAGCACCGGCCAGAGCTTCGGCTTCAAGAAGTGCGGTGGGGTCTCCGCGCCGACCGGCACCGCACCGATCGGCGGCGGCGCCACTCCGACGACCACGTCGGTCACGCCAACCACCGTCACGCCGACCACGGTGGCGCCGACGACCACCCCGGTCACGCCCACGCCGCCCTCCGGCGGCAGCAGCCCGGCTCCGCCCACCACCACGCCGGGAGGCGGCGGGGTCAGCCCGGGCGGCGGCGGAGTGGGCGTCGGCTAAGCCGCGGTCTGCTCGGCCCAGGCGCCGTAGAGGCCGGCATAGGCGCCGCCGGCCTCGAGCAGCTCCTCGTGGGTGCCCGCCTCGACGACCTCGCCGTGGTCGAGCACGACGATGCGCCCGGCGCGGCGGATCGTCGAAAGCCGGTGGGCGATGACGATCGCCGTACGCCCAGCGAGCAGGCGCTCGAGCCCGCGCTCGATGATCCGCTCGGTCCGCACGTCGACGTTGGAGGTCGCCTCGTCGAGGATCAGGATCCTTGGCTCCGCCAGCAGCGCGCGCGCGAACGCGACGAGCTGGCGCTGCCCCGCTGAGAGCTGGATCCCGCGCTCGCCTACCTGGGTGTCGAAGCCCTCGGGTAGGCCCTCGATGAACCCCTCGGCGCCGACCGCCCGCGCGGCGGCGTGGATCTCCTCCTCGTCGGCGTCGGGCCGGCCGAACGCGATGTTCTCGCGAACGCTCCCGGAGAACAGGAAGCCCTCCTGCGGCACGATCCCGAGCTGCGAGCGCAGCCCCCGCATCTTCAGCTCGCGGACGTCGGTCCCGTCGACCAGCACCGCGCCCTCCTGGGGGTCGTAGAAGCGCGAGACCAGCTTCGCAAGGGTCGACTTGCCGGCCCCGGTTTCCCCGACGAGCGCCACAGTCTGCCCCGCGGGGACGTGGAGGTCGATGTCGTGAAGCGCCCAGTCCTCATCGCCCGAGTACGAGAACGACACGTGGTCGAGCTCGATCTCACCGCGGACCTGCTCGACGTCCCGCGCGCCGGGAGCGTCGACCATGTCCGGATCGGTGTCGAGCAGCTCGAAGATCTTGTCGAGCGCGGCCATCCCCTGCTGGTAGGTCGTGTAGAGCTGCGAGATCTGCTGGATCGGGTCGAAGAACTGCTGCAGATAGCCGATGAACGCGATGAGGACGCCGATCTGGATGTCGCCGTCGATTGCCCGAAAGCCGCCGTAGAGGAGGATCACCGCCGTCCCAATAGCCGACAGCAGCTCCACGGCGGGGAAGTACGAGGCGTTCAGGTAGACGGTGGTCATGTTGGCCTGGCGGTTGTCGTCGTTCAGCACGGCCATCCGCTCGAGATGCCTGCCCTCCTGGGCGAAGCTCCGCACCACGCGCACTCCCGAGAGGGTCTCCTGCAGGTACGCGGTGATCCCGGCGATGGTCTCGCGGGTGCGCCGGTAGGCGCCGGCGGAGACGACGCGGAACACGAGGCTCCCGACGGCGAGGATCGGGAACGTCAGGAAGACGACCAGGGCGAGCTTGAGGTCCAGGAAGAGCAGGATCACGACGACCCCGACGAGCGTGAGCACGCTCGAGAACATCGTCACGATCCCGTCCGTCACGAGGTTGTTGAGCGCCTCGACGTCGTTCGTGAGGCGCGAGATCAGGACGCCCGGCTTGCGGCGCGTGAAGAAGCCGATCGACATCTTCTGGAGATGCGTGTAGATGGACTCGCGCAGGTCCTGGAGCGCGCGCTCGCCGACCCAGCCGGTCAGGTAGGTCTGCGCGTAGGTCGCGGCCCAGTAGAGAAGGGCCGAGGCGATGAACGCCGCGACGATCCAATCGAGCGCCGAGAGATCGTTGCCGTTGATCCCCTTGTCGACCGCCAGGCCGGCCAGGTAAGGCGGCGCCAGTCCGGCCGCGGTCGCGATCAGCAGGGCGACGAACATCGCCATTACCCGGCTGCGGTAGGGGCGCAGCAGGCGCAGCATCCAGCGGATCTTTCGAGCGCGCTGGTCCTCGCCGCGGAGGATGCGCCAGATCGAGCGCAGGCGGCTCACAGCCTGGCCACCTCCTCGCGCTCCTCCAGGTCGCGCTGCAGGTAGACGGTGTCCTCGCACCCGTACCCGGCGATCTCCCTGTAGCGGTCGGAGCGCTCGAGCAGCTCGTCGTGAGTGCCGCGGTCCGTCACCCGGCCCTCGTCCAGCACCACGATCTCGTCGGCGAGCGAGATGGTCGAGAGCCGGTGGGCAACGATGAACGTCGTGCGCCCGGCCATCACCTCGGTGAAGCCGTCGCGGATTGCGGCCTCGGTACGCGCGTCGACCGACGATGTGGCGTCATCGAGGACCAGCACACGGGGATCGGCCAGCAGGGCGCGGGCGATCGCGATCCGCTGGCGCTGGCCGCCGGAGAGCGTCAGGCCGCGCTCGCCGATGATCGTGTCGTAGCCGGCCGGCAGGCGCGCGATGAACTCGTGCGCCTGTGCTCGCCGCGCCGCCAGCTCGATCTCCTCCGCCGTCGCCTGCGGCTTTGCATAGGCGATGTTGGCCGCGACGCTGTCGGAGAAGAGGAAGCTCTCCTCGGCGACGAACGCGATCTCCGAGCGCAGGGACTCCAGCTGGACGTCACGGATGTCCGCGCCGTCAATGACAACCCGCCCTTCCGTCGGATCGTAGAGGCGGGCGAGCATTGCGACCAGGCTGGTCTTGCCGGCGCCGCTCGGCCCGACGAGCGCCACCGTTCGCCCGGCCTCGAAGCGAAGCTCCACGTCCTCGAGAGCTGCGGTCTCGCCCGCGTACCGCAGCGAGACGTCGCGGAACTCGACGACGCCCAGGCCCGCCGGCAGCGGCACGGCGTTCGGCGCGTTCTCGATCCGCGGTTCTCGATCCAGGATCTCGAACATGCGGTTGCCGGATGCCACCGCGCGCTGGGCCATCCCCAGCGACGTGCCGAGGATGCGCATCGGCCCGATGAGCATGATCAGGTACGTGTAGAAGGCCGTGAACTGCCCGATGTTGAGGTTCCCGTCGATCACCTGGCGGCCGCCGACCAGCAGGATCGCCGCCAGGCCGAGGCTCGGCAGAAATCCGAGCAGGGGGGAGTAGAACGCAGACAGGCGGGTCGAGTAGACGTTCTGGTCGAAGACCCTGTTCACCGCGGCTCGGAACCTGGCGAGCATGTACGGCTCGCGGGCGAACGCCTTGACGATGCGGATGCCGGAGATCGACTCCTCGACCTCCGCCGTCAACTCTGCCAGCCGCTGCTGGATCTCCTGCACCGCCGGGCGCGACCGGCGGTTGTAACGGGCCGCGGTGAGGACCACCACGGGGACGGGCGAGAGGGCGAGCGCCGCGAGCCAGGGCTGGATCGTGAACATCACCGCGCCGGCCAGCAGCAGCGTCAGGGCGTTCTGCGTCAGGAAGATCAGCCCGTAGCCCAGGAAGAAGCGAATGCCCTGGAGGTCCACCGTCGCCCGCGACATCAGCTGCCCGGTCTGCTGGTTGTCGAAGAACCCGAGCTCGAGGCGCTGCAGGTGGCCGTAGAAGTTGCTCCGCAGGTCGTACTCGACGTTGACGGAGACCTTCCCCGCGATCAGCCGCCGCACGAACGTCAGCCCCATTCGCAGCAGCGCGGCACCGAGCAGGGCGAGCGTCAGCGGCAGGATGTCGCTGCGGTGCCCGTTGTGGATCGCGTTGACCGTCTGTCCGACGAGCAGCGGGATGAGCACCGTCATGCCCATTGCGGCCCACGCGAACACGAGCGACCAGATCACCGATCGCCGGTACGGGCGGAGGAACCCCAAGAGTCGCCTGAGCGTGACCAACCTCATAACTATACGAAGTGAAGTATTGGAATGTCACAAAGGCGTTTCGGGATACTGAAGCCAATGCCGGGCGCTCCCAACGGCCTCTGCGACTCCTGCGTCCACCAGCGCGTCGTCCGCAACACCCGCGGCTCGAGCTTCTCCCTCTGCGAGCGCTCGCGAACGGACCCCGACTATCCGAAGTACCCGCGCGTGCCGGTGCTGAGCTGCCCGGGTCACGAGCGCCGCGGCGGCGCTCGCTGAGCCTCAGGCCTCGAGCGGTGCCGGAGCCTCGGCGCCGCCGAGCGCGCCCGCGCTGGCGCTGACCACAAGGGCGATCGCGGCCGCGTCGCGCGCCGAGATGCCCTGTCCGAGGAACGCCAACCCGGAGAGCGCGGCGACGGCCGGCTCCAGGCTCATCAGCACGCCGAAGGTCCGCGCCGGGATCCGGCGCAGGGCCTCGAGCTCGAGCGAGTACGGAATCGCGGACGAGAGCACCGCCACGGCAACGCCCGTGGCCAGCAGCCCGAGCTCCAGCAGGTTGGAGCCCCCTTCCGCGATTCCCGAGGGCAGGAGGAGGAGCGTGGAGACCACCATCGCGAGGGCGAGCCCGCTGCCGCCGTCGAACGTTCGTCCAACCCGCACGGCCAGGAGGATGTACGCGGCCCAGAAGACCCCGGCCAGCGCGGCGAGGCCGACGCCGAGGGCATCGAGAGAGCCGCCGATGGCCGGCGTCAGCAGCGCGATCCCCGCCGCCGCGAGCACCACCCACACCACGTCCTTGCCCCGTCGCGACTTCGCGATCGCCACCCCCAGCGGCCCGATGAACTCGACGGTGACGGCGATCCCCAGGGGGATCCGGTCGAGCGCGGCGTAGAAGCTCAGGTTCATCGCGGCAAGCGAGAATCCGAAGGCGCAGACCAGCTTCCAGTCGGCGAACCTGAGCCCGCGGACGGCGGGCCGCCACAGCGCGAGCAGCACCAGCGCCCCGAACCCGCTTCGCATGAGGACGGCTCCCTCCGGGTGGAGCTGGTCGAAGAGCGTGGTGGCGACGGCGGCGCCGCTCTGCACCGAGACGACGGAGGCAAGGACCATCCCGCCGGCGGCAAGGCGCTCGCGCTCGCTCAGGGCGCTGACGCTCGAGGCGGTTGACTCCACTTCCCTAGGATCGCATCGGCGGTTCCTAAAGGCCCTGCAGCCGCGCGTCGATCCCACATATGGTGGCTGACCAGCCGACGCAAGAGGTTCCGACGAGCCGTGGCCGCGAGGCGCCCGGCGCCGATCGCGCGCTGGCCCAGCTGGCATCGATCGTGGAGTCCTCCGACGACGCGGTGACCGCGAGCACCCCGGGCGGCGTGATCACGAGCTGGAACCCGGGCGCCACCCGCCTCTACGGCTACACCCGCGAGGAGATGGTGGGCCGGGAGTTCAAGGCGATCGTCCCCTTCGAGGAGCGCGACGGCGAGGAGGCTCGGCGCGAGCACCTTCTCGCCGGCCGGCACGTCGACCACTACGAGACCCGGCGCCGGCGCAAGGACGGGTCGCTGTTGGACGTGTCCGTCTCGCTGTCGCCCGTACGCGACGGGGCCGGCGAGGTCATCGCGATCTCCACGATCGATCGCGACATCACGGAGCGCCGCCGTTTCGAGGAGCGCCTTCGCCAGCTTGCCGAGAAGGACCCGCTGACCGGTCTGCCGAACCGGCGGGCCTTCGAGGAGAAGCTCGCCGCACGGGTGGCGGATGCCCGCAGCCGCGGCGGCATCGGCGCCGTGCTGCTTCTCGATCTCGACGCCTTCAAGTACGTCAACGACGCGTTTGGCCACGCTGCCGGCGATGACCTCCTGCGCAGCGTCGCCCGGGTCCTGAAGGCCCGCATCCGCCGCGACGACGTGCTCGCGCGCCTCGGGGGCGACGAGTTCGCGATCCTGGTGCCGAGCGCCGACCAGGCCGCGGCCAGCGTGGTCGGGAACTCGGTGCTGAACGCGATTCGGGATCACGTGGTGCCGATCTCCGCGCGGCCGATAAGCGTCACGGTCAGCATCGGAATCGCCTGCTACGACATCGGCGCCGCGGTCGACGACGGCGGCGAGGTCCTCGCCGCGGCGGACCGGGCGATGTACGTGGCCAAGGAGAGCGGCCGCGACCGTGTCGCCAGCGCCGCACGCTCCAAGAAGCCCGTCGAGACGCGCCTGGGGTGGGAGCACAGGATCCGCAACGCCCTCGAGCGCGATCTGTTCGTTCTGCACTACCAGCCGATCGTCGATCTGCGCACGGGCGTCGTCACGCGCTACGAGGCGCTGCTGCGGATGAACGACGCCGAGGGCCTGACCACGCCGGCAGCCTTCCTCGAAGTGGCCGAGCGGCACGGGCTGATCCACGCCGTGGACCGCTGGGTGGCCGGCGAGGCGATCGAGATGCTGGCAGGCAACCCGGGCCTCGTCCTCGAGGTCAACCTCTCCGCCCGCTCGCTCGACGATCCCCAGATCCTCGAGCTGATCCGCGACGGCCTCCGCGCGCGGCGCGTCGAACCGGAGCGGCTGTGTTTCGAGATCACCGAGACGGCGGCGGTGGGCAACATCGACATCGCCCGCCGGATGGCCAAGGCCCTCCAGCGCCTCGGCTGCACGTTCGCGCTGGACGACTTCGGCGCCGGGTTCGGCTCGTTCCACTACCTCAAGCACATCCCCGCCGAGTACCTGAAGATCGACGGCGACTTCGTGCGGCCGCCGCGCACCAAGGCGGACGAGCTGATCATCGAGGCAATCGTTCGGATCGCCAAGGGCCTTGGCAAGCGGACCATCGCCGAGTGGGTGGAGGACGCGGCAACGCTCGAGTTCGTCCGCGGCGCGGGGGTCGACTTCGCCCAGGGGTACGAGATCGGCCGCCCGCTGCCGGCGGAGGAGATCCCGGGGCTCGATCCTGGTCGCCGGCGCCCAGGCGACTGAGGCCCGGCCGGGCCGAGACCGACGCGCTGCTACCGTCGAAGAGTGCCCCGCGACGACGGACAGCGCCTGATCGACGAGGTCTCGAGCTGGCCGGACGTCGAGGTGGGGGAGGGTCGCTTTCGATCGGTCCGCTTCACCGTCGGGCGCCGCGAGCTCGGCCACATCCACGGCACGACCGCCCTTGATGTCCCGCTGCCCCCCGATCAGAAGGCCGCGCTGATCGAGCGCGGACAGGCGATCCCACACCGCTTCACGCCACCGCGGTCCGGCTGGGTGACGATCATGCTCGAATCGCCGGAGGACGGCGAGCGGGCGCTCGAGATCCTGCGCGAGCGTTACGAGCACGCCTGCGCCCTGATCGCCGGCCGCCAATCGGCCTGACTCGCCCCGACCTCGAAACCTGGATCCCGGACCCTCAGATCCGGACCAGCCACCGGCGTGGCGCCGACGTCGAGCCCGCCGCCCTCTGGAAGGCCGCGCAGACGATCCGGGTCGGCGACGCCCCTCGCCTCGGCCGCGTCCTGCGCTGGCGGATTCCGGGCACCCCGGCCGGCCTGCGGTTCCAGGAGGTCTTCCGCCGCTACCCGTTCACGGTTCTCGACGAGGGCGACGACTGGTCCCTCTCCGGGCTCTGCGGCCGTCCCTGGTCGATTCGCCGCGACTACCCGGCGCTCTCGGGTCCCGACGACTTTCGCGACTGGCATGCTCCCGGCACGGTCCGCGTCCTCTTCGCCCACTGGACCGAGCCGGCCGATGGGGGAGGGGCCGAGCTCGTCAGCGAGTCCCGCGTCCAGCCAGTCGACCGCCGCGCCCGCTGGCGCATGCGCGCCCTGTGGACGGCCCTCGGTCACTTCGAGGGCCTGATCGGCCGCGAGGCGCTCGAGGCCGCCGTGCGCGCGAGCGAGCCGGCCTAGCTGCTGTCCTGATTCTCTGCGGCCTCGGCGGCCTTGGAGTACGCGTCGTAGCCGCCGGCGCGCTCCCACATCGAGAAGAGCAGGCGCTCGAACAGCGCGCGGTCCTCGGCGTCGAAGTCGCCGAGGAGCTCCTCCTCGGCGGCGTCCATCGCCGCGCTGACCTTGTCGATCACCGCAAGGCCCTTCTTCGAGACCTCGACGCGGTGACGGCGGCGATCCTCGGGATCGCGTCGCCGCGAGGCGTAGCCGCGGTCCTCGAGCTCGTTGAGGATCTCGACGAGGTTGGTGGGGTCGATCCTGAGGTTCGAGCAGAGCGACTGCTGGGAGAGCTCGCCGTGGTCGCGCAGCTCGATCAGCGCGGCGAGGTGGCGGGGCTTCAGGCCGTGCGGCTCCAGCGCCTGGGTGAAGCGGTGCATGACGATCCGGCCGAGCTTGCCCATCAGCAGGGTGGGCCATCGCTGCGTGATGCCTGCGGGTTGGACTGCTGGCTCAGTCTGCGTTGCCATGCACTAAAAGTTATCAGATATCAATCGTTGGTTATGACCGATGATCTGCTAGAGTGCACGAACCGTGAACACCAAAAGCTCCAACACAAGAACGATCCTGTCAGTCCTATCGCTTGGCGGCATCGCCTATGCGCTTCTTCAGTCCCTCGTGGTCCCGGCGCTGCCGCAGATCCAGGAGTCTCTGGGCACGTCCGAGAGCGCCGTCGGCTGGGTCCTCACGGCCTTTCTATTGAGCGCCTCGGTCACCACGCCGATCATCGGCCGCCTCGGCGACATGTACGGCAAGGAGCGCCTGCTGCTGATCGTCCTGATCCTGCTCGGCTTCGGGACGCTGATCTCGGCGGTCGCCTCCTCGCTTTCCCTCATGCTCGTGGGCCGCGTCATCCAGGGAGTCGGCGGCGGGATATTCCCACTCGCCTTCTCGATCATCCGCGACGAGCTGCCGCGTGAGCGCGTGCCGGGAGGCATCGGGCTCGTCTCGTCGCTGCTGGGGATCGGCGGCGGCGCGGGCGTCGTGTTCGCCGGCATCGTCACGCAGCATCTGTCCTACCACTGGCTCTTCTGGTTCCCGCTCGCGATGATCGCGCTGACCGCGGTCCTCACGAAGCTCTACATCCCAGAGTCACCGGTCAAGACGCCGGCCGAAGTCAACTATTGCGCGGCTGGCCTCATGACGCTCGGGATCTCGGGCATGCTGCTCGCGATCACCGAGACCAGCACCTGGGGCTGGGGATCGCCCAAGACCCTCGGCCTGCTGGCAGGCGGCGCCCTCGTCACCGCCGCATGGATCCGCGAGGAGCTCCGCTCACGTGAGCCACTCGTCGACATGCGGATGATGGCCATCCGCGGGGTGTGGACGACGAACACGGTCGCGTTCCTGATCGGCGTCGGCATGTACTCCTCCTTCATCCTGCTCCCGGAGTTCGTCCAGGAGCCGGTGAGCACGGGTTACGGGTTCGGCGCCTCGGCAACCGTCGCCGGACTGTTCCTGCTGCCCGCCACTTTGGCCATCACCGTCGTCGGCCAGATGGCCGGAGTGCTGGAGCGGCGGATCGGCTCGCGCGGCGCGCTGATTGGCGGCGCCATGTTCGCGCTCGCGGCCTATGCGCTGCTCGTCATCGACCGCGCGGCCCAGCTCGAGATCTACCTCGCGGCCGGCCTCCTCGGCATCGGCATCGGCCTCTCGTTCTCGGCCATGGCGAACCTGATCGTGGAGAACGTCCGCCAGGAGCAGACCGGCGTCGCCACGGGCATGAACGCGGTCACCCGCACGCTCGGTGGCGCCTTCGGCGGCCAGGTCGCGGCGACTCTCCTCGCCGGCAACCTGACGGGCGGCGGGCTCCCCACGAACCACGGGTTCACGCTGGCCTTCTCGATGTGCGTGGTGGCTCTAATCGCCGCCCTCGGCCTTGCCTTCGCCGTTCCGCGGCGCCGCCACGCCGAGGCCGTCGAGCCCGCTCCGGAGCCGGCGCGGATGCCGCGCCGCGCGCCGAAGCCCGAGCGCGTCGCCGCCTGACCTCCGTCCCACCGCTGGAGGGTTGACCACACCCGGGTGGTCAACCCTCCACGCTCCCAGGCCAAGGCGGCCGCTCTCCTTCTGAGTGATAGGTTGGGCGCGCATGATGCGAGGGAGGATTGCGGTGGCCGCAACGACTGCGGCGCTTATGGCAATCGGGGCAGCGACCGTCGCTGCCGCCAAGCCGGTCAAGATCCCGGGAACGGTGATCTTCGACCAGGTGTCCGAAGTCACGGAGCCCACGGCCCCGGACCGAGACACCGTCGTCTTCGGCCACGTCGAGTCGAAGCAGAAATGCCTCGACAGCCGGAAGGTCGTCATCGACGGCATCTACGACACGGAGAGCGGCGTGCAGCCGTACGACGTGGCGAGAACCGGCAAGAACGGGGGCTTCAGCGGGATTGGCGCTTCCACGCACAACGGCAATGCGCTCGTGGGACTGAAGCTGATCCTCAAGCCCAAGTCGATCGGCACGAAGCGGCACCCCAAGACCTGCAAGGGCGACACGCACAAGGTGCTCGAGTGAAGAAGCTCGCGCCGATTCTGCCTGCCGTTCTGGCGGCGGGAATCCTGGCGGGGCTTGCCGTGGCCGGCGGCAGCAACGTTCCGAGCAGCGTCTCGATCGACACCGGCGGCACGCTCGCCACTACGACGTCTCCGAGCCGCAACTTCTTCATCGGCGGCCATGTGGAGTCCGGGAACGTCAAATGCCTTCCGAATCGGAAGGTGAAGCTCCGTGCGTTCTACGAGACCGAGAGCGGCTCCCAGCCGTTCGACACCGCCCGCACCGGATCCCACGGCGCCTACAGCGGCATCGGTCCCTCGCAGCATGCCGGTAACGGAATCGCGGCCGCGAAGGCGACCCTCAAGCCGAGGAAGATCGGCAAGAAGACCTGCAGCGGCGACACGGCCGGCATCGAGTGATCAGCGCTGGGCGCGCTCACCGCGTCCACCCCTCCGGAAGCGAGCTCGGATCGGTCCGCGCCGCGACGAGCCCGGCACGCCAGCCCGGTGCGCGGCCGCCGGGAGGAGGCTCGACTCCGGTCGTCGCAATCCCGCTCGCGGCGATGATCCAGGCGATGACGGCGTTCGAGTTCCACATCTCGCCGGCGCCGAGCTCGTCGCGGCCCCAGGTGAGCGACGGAACCCGCGGGACGACCTCGAGGACACGCCGCGCGACGCTCTCCTCGTCCGAGAGGCGCTGCGGACTGTTCACCGCTTCGGCGACATCCGGGATGTGGCCCCCGCGCCACACGCGGATCTCGTAACGGAACACGCGAAACCGCCCCGCCCAGCGGCTGCCGACCGGGCCCTCCGCCACGACTCCGCGATCGCCCCCGCTCAGGTCCGGCTCCGGCGTCTGCTCGATTACGTAGCGCGCGTCCGGCACCTCGACCTGCAGGGCCGTGTGATAGAGGTCGTAGCGCGGTCGGCCCTCCAGGCGGGCCCTGATCCACTCGTAGACCCGCCCGTTGTACTTGACGAACTGCCCGCCCGCGCCGAGGGGCAGCCAGTACAGGTCGACGGCGGCGGCGCCGCCCTGCTCGGGATGTGGTCTGTCGTCCGGGCTCAGGCGGGCGCGTTCTCCGCGTACTGCGGCGCGTTGTCGCCGATCTCGTGCCAGTTCGCCTTGTAGGCGACCTGCAGGTGGAAGGTCGGGTCCAGGTCGAGCTCGCGCATCAGCCCCGCGGCCACGAAGTACTTCTCGCCCAGATCGTCGTAGATGCTCGATCCGCAGTTGCTGCAGAAGTTGCGTGGGGCGAACTCGCTCTCGTACCGCGTGACCATGTCCTCACCCTTGGTGAACCGGAAGTTCTCCTTGGCGACGACGACGCCCGCGAGGCTCGAGCCGGTCCACCGCTGGCAGCGCGAGCAGTGGCAGTAGCCCAGGGCCTCGGGGTCCTGGACCTCGTACTCCACGCCCCCGCACAAGCAAGCTCCCTTAAGCGGTTCAGTCATTGCGAACCCTCCTTGGTTTGGGACTTGTACGACCGGCCACCCACGCTACCATCGGGAGGTCGCGGGTTCACTTTGATCTTTCCCCGCACTCAGTAGGGTCCCGGCGGATCGATGATCGATCTCCACTGCCACGTGATCCCCGGCATCGATGACGGAGCGTCGGAGCTCGCGGACAGCATCGGCATGGCGCGTCAGGCGGCCGACGACGGGATCGAGGCGATCTGCGCCACGCCCCACATCCGCGATGACCACGACGTCCGCATCGAGGAGATCGAGACGCGCGTGCGCGAGCTGGGCAGCGCGATCGAAGGTGAGGGGATCGCGGTCGCCGTGCTCCCCGGCGGTGAGGTGGCCGAGGCGGTCGCCGAGGGGCTCGACAGCCTGGATCTCCGCCGCGTTGCCCTGGGGTCCGGTCTCTGGATCCTGCTCGAGCCGGCGCCCGGCCCCCTCTCCGACTCCCTGGAGCGCCGGGTCGAGCACCTCGCCGCGCGCGGTCATCGCTGCCTGATCGCCCACCCGGAGCGCCACCTCGCCGGCGACATGGTGCAGCGACTGACGAAGCTCGTTCACCAGGGGGCCCTTATTCAGGCGACGGCCGACTACTTCCTGCGCGAGGAGACGGCTGCGGGGATGCTGGAGTTGGCGGGGCGAGGCCTGGTGCACGTGCTGGGAAGCGATGCGCACTCCTCGCGATTCGGAAGGCCGGTCCGCCTGGGGCCCGCGCTCGACGCCCTGGCCGCCGTGGAAACGCTGCGCCCTCACCTGGAGTGGATCGCCCGAGAGGCTCCCGCGGCGATCGTGCGCGGCGATGAGCTCGAGGTGCCGTTCGCGCCTCGCTAGCGCCTCATGCTTCGTCAGGCCTGCGCGAGCGAAGTGAGGGTCGTGTGGGGGATCAGGTCCTCGACGGCCTGGTCGGAGCCGCTGCCGAGGCCCCGGCGCAGGAAGTTGGCGGCTCCGGCGGCCGCTCCCGTGATCAGGGCCCGCTGCCAGTCCGCTCCGGACGCGAGCGCCGCTGCGATCCCGCCCATCATCGTGTCGCCGCAGCCCTCGGGAAAGCCGCGCTCGAAATGGGGCGGAACCAGCTCCCACGCCTCGTCGCCCCGCAGCACCAGGGCGGGCTCCCCGCCGCGTGTCACGACCACCATCTTGGCGCCGGCGTCGAGCAGCTTCTGTCCCGCGGCCCGCAGCTCGGCGGCGGTGGAGACCGGTCCGGAGACGAACTGCGCCAGCTCCCAGTCGTTCAGCTTCACCAGGTCCGGATTGCCCTCCAGAGCGCTGTCGAGGCGCGGGGAGGAGAGGTCGACGAGCACGGGGGTGCCGTTCAGGCTCACGTCCGTCACCAGGCTCCGGTAGACGTCAAGCGGCAGTGCATCTCCGGGAAACGGGTTGCAGACCACCAGGACGTTCGAGTCGACCGCCGCCGCACACGTTGTTGAGACCAGCTCGTCGACCTCGTGGCGGGACGGCGGGGGGCTGAGCGACTGGGTCACGAGCCGCCGTTCCGGGCCGCGGTGGTCCTGCACGTAGCAGCCGCTGTCACCCGCGGTCTTCACCGGTCTGGTCTCCGTCGTCAGACGGCCGAGAAGCGGGCCAAGCACTTCGCCCGTCTCGCCGCCAAGCATGGCGCAGAGCACGGGCTCGGCTCCCAGCTCAGCCGCCATCCGGGCAACCCACACCCCCTGGCCGGCGGCGTGCAGGTGAATCTCGTCCTCACCGGCCCCGCGATTCTCGATCGTGATCGAGAGCAGCGGCTGAGGAGCGAAGATGGCGACCCGTCGCACGCTCGTGATGCTATGGCTCCGATCGTCACGCGCGTGGCCGGGCGCCCGCATGGCGGCCGGCAGCCCGCTGATCAGCCCTTCAGTCCGGCGGCTGCGAGTGCTTCTTCGCGGTCGGAGTACATGTCCATGCGGGTCTGCTTGCCGTCCCGCACCGTCCAGACCTGCGCGAAGGACATCTCGACGGGCATTCCCGCCGCCTTCGAGCGCCCTCGCTGGTGCACGAGGGCGACGACCGTGTCTCCCCGGTCAAGGAGCTGTTCGACCTCCAGCTCCCAGTCATCCCAGGCGCTCACCCAGGTCTCGAGGAACGTCCGCGCCCCGTCGACGCCCGCGTAGGTCTGCTGCTCGACCCAGCCGTGGAAGTTCGACATGTCCCACACGAATTCGGGCGAGGAGATGTCCGGATCCGGCTCCCCCGTGGCCGCAAACCGCTCGTAGCCAAAGCGGACGATCTCGACGTTCTCCCGGGACATCTGCGGCCTCAGTCTTAGCCGGGCTGAGCCGACTGCACGGTGAAGCGACAGATCTGGCCCGCGGGACCGCCGAGGGCGCCGGAGAGATCGAGCACGGCGAGCCGGCCGGAATAGGAGCTGACCTCGATGGCCGCCGGGAAGATTCCGGAGTCGGCAAAAATCGAGAGCTGTGGTGGCGGCGTGGCCGTGCCGTGAGGGCCGGCGGTCGCGGACGTGCTGTTGTTGAACCCTTCGTACGTCAGGCGCTCTGGCGAGTTGGTGGTGTTCTTCCAGTTGAGCGCTGTGCTCACCAAACCCGGTGAGATCTGGCACTCGCCGACCTCTACGGAGAGGGTGCCGACGCCCGGGACTCGCATGAGCGTGAAGGCGTTCCCGTTGTTGCTGGGGATGTCAACCTGGCGCTGGACGAGCCGTCCCGGCCCCCGCACGAAGGGGTTCGCGAGATCCGCGTCCCTTACCTGTCCGTTCACGATGTTCTTCGACTTCACGCTGTTCTTCGGCAGATGAAATGCGGCGTATGCGCCTCCGCCAAGCGCGACGAACAGGGCCACGGTCGCGATGACGTTCGCGTAGGTCAACTTGGTTCGCACTTGCCTCAAGATTCGCTCTCTCCCTCACGCGATGATGGCACCAGCAGGCCAACACTAGCGCGGACCCTCAGCGGCGCCACCGGGACCCCTCGAGAGATCGCGGCCGCCGCGGGCCTCGCCGGTGCGAAGGTGGCACCGGCGGCCAACTCAGGAAGCTCGCCGGAGTACCTCTCGCTCGACGGCACTCTCGCGCCGGCTCTGAGATGCCGGAGGAGGGACTCGAGCCCCGACCCGCGGATTATGATCGGGGACACGCAGGGTGATCAGGGGTCGGAAGGACACTCTCAGGCACTGGAAGGTGACCTGAGTTCGGGCGAAAGTCCTGAGTTGGGTGCGCGCCGGAGGCGGAAACGGAAGGCGCGCGGCCAGTTGCCTTAGAACAAAAGCATCCTAGTATGGTGTTATAGTATCGTCGTGAGTTGGGAAGTCGAGACCACTGCCGAGTTCGACGCCTGGTTCGCCGGGCTGGACGCTCCTGTTCAGGACTCTGTCCTTGCGGCAATCGCGGCGCTCGAAGAGGTTGGGCCGACGCTTGGCCGTCCGCTGGTCGACTCGGTTGCAGGTTCGCGGCACTCCAACTTGAAAGAGTTGCGCGTCCGCAAGACCGTTCGCATCCTGTTTGCCTTCAACCGGCGCCAGCGCCCTGTCCTGCTGATCGGCGGCGACAAGGCCGGCAGAACGAAGCGGTGGTACGCGCGGGCGATCCACGATGCGGACAGGCTTTTCGACGACCTTCAGTGATTACGCAGACAATCAAGATCCCAATTAGCGGGGAGTAGCCGATGGCAAGCACGAAAAGCTTTCGCGAGCAGCGGAAGACGATCCTTAAGGACCCGGACCGCCGGGCGAATGTCGAGCGCCAGAAGGCGCTGATGCTCGGCGCGGCGCGGCTCTCTGAGCTCCGGAAGGAACGCGGCCTTTCGCAGACCGAGCTCGCGGCGCGCCTCGGCGTAACCCAGAAGCGAGTCTCGGCAATCGAGCGCGCCGAAGACCTGAACCTCTCAACGCTCGAGCGCTACGTGGCGGCGCTCGGAGGCCGCCTACATGCCGGCATAGAGTTCGACGACGAGACGGTCACGCTCATCCCGGACCCGCCGCGTCGGAGCGGGCGCGGCCGGAAGGTGCCCGCTTAGCCCAAGGCGCAAGCCGGCGCGCGCTTCACGGCCGGCGCGCGAGTGGTCAGCCCCAGAAGATGCCGGTCGGATCCGTGTCGAGCTCACGTAGTAGCGGCGTCAGATCTGGCGTCGGGCCGACGAACGGATAGTCGAGCCGCCGGTCGTTTCGGTCTCGCGAGTAGAGCCTCCAGAGCCGAGTTGCCGGGTCCCACTCGAAGCTGCAGATCCGCATCGAGGTCCAGTCCGGCCCGAGATCCTCGCTCCACGGTGGACGACACTCGTAGATCGTGATTGCTCGCCCGCGGACCCTGTACTCGATCCGAATCTCATCGTCGCGCTCTGACGGGACCTTGGTGGCGCAGTAAGTCGCCACCAGGGCGATTGCCTTCTCCGGGATGTCCGTTGGTAAAGCCATGCGGCCGACGACCCTAGCGGTGAGATGTCCCCATGAGCCGGTCAACCGACCGCGTGGCGGGATCCGCGTGTCGCGATTAGCTCATTTGCAGGCCGTTCTCACATCGTCGAACACGCGGATTTTCTCCCCGATGCCGCAGCTCGACTTCCGTGATGCGTAAAACCGGCGCTTTGCAGGGGAGATATGCCGGAGGCAGGACTCGAACCTGCGACACGCGGATTATGATCGAGGGCAGGCGGGGTTCTCTGGGGTCTGAAGGAGGCTCTCAGGCACGACAAGGTCACCTGAGTTCAGCCGAAAGTGCTGAGTTCGGTGCACGGTTGGGTGCACGCCGGCGGCGGAAGCGGAAGCGGCGGAAGGCCTCGGAATAGTTGCTTAGCCTGCTCCTTTCACGCGGAAGCGACAGCCTGGCCTGGTGACGCGAGGACTTTCGGTACGCATGGGACGTCATGACGGCGCAGAAGCCGGAGCTGGGCCGAGACCTGGCGGACCGATCGCATCCGAAGTCGCGCGCCCGATCCTTTCGACGATTTGGGGGGTCATCGGCTCCAGACACGATTTGGCATCCGACGACGGCCCTTGCGATCTCTGATCCCCTGTCACAGACGACGAAAGACCGACGATGACCGAACAAACGAAGGAAACGAGAAGGAAGGGGCCGCCTCGGAGCGTCCAAGTGCCGTCCCATCGGCCGGCAGCAACGCGGAGCATCACGCAGGCTTTGCATGATCTCGCCGGTCCAGCCTCACAGGAGCGAGTGGCCGGCAAGCTCGGCGTTGCCCCGGCGGGCCGCTTCCTGAGCAAGCTTGCCTCCGCGAAGCTCTACGGCTTCATCGAAAAGAGGGAAGGCAAGCTCGTGGTTACGCCGCGCGGTGAGGAGCTGCTTTCGTCGGACCAGGCCGGCCAGCGCAAGGCGACCCGCGAGGGCGTCATGAGCACTGGATTTGCCCCCGTCCTTATGAGCTTGATGGGCCGCACCGCCGAGAAGGACGCCGTGGTTGCCCGCCTGGCTGAGGACCTCGGCTTGGATGACGAGGCTGCCGCTGATAGGGCGTCGACTCTGCTCAACGCTTCTGAGGACGCCGAGCTGGTGAGTGACGGCCGTTTCGACGTGGCTGCGATTGAAGACACGGCCAGCGTGGTCGGCGAGGTGGAGATCGCCACGGCCGAAGGGGAAAAGTCGAAGTGCTCGTCCGCTCCCACTGGGACCGCCAAGAAAGAAAGTGGCGCCCGAAAAGCGGGAGGTGAAGGAGTCGCGGCAAGACGTGCCTGCGTTCTCTGACCCGATGGACCCTTCACCATCCTCGGCGGTTTCGGTCAACGTCGAGATCAAGATCGACGCCAACGCGATGTCGCCGGAGCAGGTAGGAGCCACCCTGCGCGAGACTCTGGCCGCTTTGGAAGGCTCGGAGAAACCGGACGTGTCGGTCTCGACCGAGACCTCCTAGGGGCTCGTCAGGAGGGTGTCGCCGGCGCGATCCGCGATCTCATCGCCGGCCAGGCATCGGCCGCAGCGCTCCTCGTCAAGCTCGGCCTAGTTGAAGACGATCAGCCGACGCCGGAGGCTCACGCTCTTTATGAGGCTGCATTCGTCTTCCCGGATTCGGCCTGACGAGGAGCCTCCTGTCCGCGTCATTGAGCGCGACCGGCCGTACTCAAACGTGATGCATCTGCGTCAGACAATTCGTTCGTGTTCCGGGTTCATTCACTGGGCGGAGCCGCACCTGCCGCGTAAGGTCCTGGAAGTGCTGGTGGTCGAGGCCGACAAAGACCGGATCTCGGAGAGCGTCATGCCACGCGGACAGTAGGGCGGCCGCAGACGGGTTGCCAGTCGAGCCGGCCGATCATTCGTTTCATCGCCTCGCGGTCAGCAGCGCACGTGATCAGGACTAGACTCGCCTTCGTGGGGAGGTTGCCTTGGATTCGTCAGCTCCGGGTGGCTCCGGGACGCCCGGGGCATGCCCAACGGCTCACCATCGCCGGGTCAGCAGGCACCCGCTGCGTCGCCGTGCGTGCCGTCGACGACGCCGGCAACATCTCCGCGCTGAGCTCGGCGCGGATCGGGTAGAAGCCAGACGGTGGCGCGAAGGAGCGTCAATGACGGCACGGGTTCGCCCGCCGGCGAGAACGTCGCGGCGAGGATGGGGCGCTGGAGCGCTCAGCACCGCAAGGCCGCCATCTGGGGGTGGCTTGCGTTCGTGATCGTCGCCGTGATCGTGGGCGGCGCCGTCGGGACGAGGACGCTCGACAACGCTCACCTCGGAGTCGGTCAGTCCGGCCGCGCGGATCTGACCATCGACGCGGCGTTCCCCAAGACCGCCGACGAGTTCGTTCTCGTGCAGAGCCCCTCCACGAACGTCAACTCCCTCGCCTTCCGGGCCGCCGTGGGCGACGCCGAATACCGCCTCTCGCGGCTGCCCTTCGTCCGCTCGCTCGAGGATCCCTATCAGCCGGCGAACGCTGGACAGATCGCCGCCGACGGTCACTCGGCCCTGATCCGCTTCAAGATCGCCGGCGACCAGGATGCCGCCAGGGCCCGGGCCGACGACACCCTGCAGGCGGTCGCTGCGGCGCAGGCGGACCATCCCGACACCACGGTCGGCGAGTACGGGGATGCAAGCGCGGACAACCAGCTCGGCACCGCGATCGGCAACGACTTCCGCACGGCGCTGTTCACGTCGCTGCCGATAACGCTCCTGATCCTGCTGATCGCCTTCGGCGCCCTCGTGGCGGCCGGCGTGCCGCTGCTCCTGGCGCTGACCGCTGTGCTCGCCACGATCGGCCTGATCGGCCCGATCAGCCACCTCGGCAACGGGGTCGACCAGTCGATCAACGAGGTCATCCTGCTGATCGGCCTGGCCGTCGGGGTCGATTACTCGATGTTCTACCTGCGGCGCGAGCGCGAGGAGCGGGCGGCCGGGAACAGCGAGGCGGCGTCGCTCGCGGCCGCCGCGGCGACATCCGGGCGGGCGGTGCTCGTCTCGGGCTTCACCGTGATGATCGCGATGGCGGGGATGTACCTGGCGGGAGCGTCCACGTTCCAGTCGTTCGCGACCGGCACGATCCTCGTCGTCGCGGTGGCCGTTATCGGCTCGCTGACCGTGCTGCCGGCGATCCTCGCCTGGCTGGGTGACCGCGTCGAGAAGGGGCGCATCCCATTTCTCCGGCGGCGGTGGGAGGTCGGCGAGGGCGGGGCCTGGTCGCGGATCCTGAACCCGGCCCTTCGCCATCCGGTTGTGGCGGCGGTTTCGGCCGGGGGCCTGCTGGTGGTGCTGGCGATCCCGGCGTTCAGCCTCCACACGGCATCGCCTGGAGTCGAGACGCTGCCTCAGGACCTCGGCGTGATCCAGACCTACAACCGCATCCAGGCCGCCTTCCCGGGCGGGCCGATCCCGGCAACCGTCGCGGTGAAGGCAGCGGACGTTCGCGCTCCGGCCGTGGTCGCCGCGATCAACGCGCTGGAGGCTCGCGCCGCCGCCAGCCAGAGCTTCCAGCAGCCGATCACGACCAGCCGCAGCCCCGACCACACCGTCGAGCAGGTCGACATACCGGTCGCGGGCAACGGCACGGACGCCGCATCCACAGGCGCCCTGGCGGTCCTGCGCGACAACCTGATCCCGGCCACGATCGGAAGGGTGCCGGGCGCCAGCGCGGATGTGACCGGTTACACCGCGAGCTCGCAGGACTTCAACGAGACGATGAAGTCGCACGCGCCGCTCGTATTCGCCTTCGTCCTCACCGCCGCCTTCATCCTGCTCCTGTTCACGTTCCGCTCGATCGTGATCCCGCTCAAGGCGATCATCCTGAACCTGCTGTCGGTGGGAGCGGCCTACGGGGTGATGGTCTGGATCTTCCAGGAGGGACACCTCGAGTCCGTGCTCGGGTTCAAGTCGAACGGTGCGATCGTCTCCTGGATGCCACTGTTCATGTTCGTGGTGCTCTTCGGACTGTCCATGGACTACCACGTGTTCATCCTGACCCGGATCCGGGAGGGCTACGACCGCGGCAGGGCCACCGAGGACGCGGTCGCCCACGGGATCAAGACAACCGCCGGCGTCGTCACCAGTGCCGCCGCCGTGATGATCTCGGTCTTCGCCGTCTTCGCGACCCTGTCGCTGCTGATCTTCAAGCAGCTTGGCGTCGGCCTCGCGGTCGCCGTGCTGATCGACGCCACGGTCATCCGCGGCGTGCTCCTGCCGGCGTCGATGAAGCTCCTTGGCGACTGGAACTGGTACCTGCCGAAATGGCTCAAGTGGCTACCGCACGTCGGCCCGGGCGGCAGCGCCTACATCCCGCCGGAGCGCGCGAAGGGGTCGCCGGCGCGCGGATAGCCGCGGAGCGTGAGCGTTCGCAGCTGGCTTGGAAGCGCTCCATCGGCTCGCCGACGTTGCGAAGCTTGCGCCTGCCGCGTGTCTCGCGGATGACGTCTTCGTGCGGATCAACGGCGCCGAGGTCGCCGCCGCCGGGAGCCTGCTCGAGATCACGCGGGATTTTGTTGTGACCATTCGCGGTCACCAAGTGCATTGATCAGGTGGGCCTACCGCGGCGCCCCGATGCCGGTGCAGGGACTCGAACCCCGACCCGCGGATCATGATCGAGGACAGGCGGGGTTTCTCTGGGGTCTGCGGGGCCCTCGCGTGATGTTGGTATCGCTCGCCACGCTTGACAGGCTTCGGTGGATTGACGACACTGGATAGATCGGAAGAAAGCCCTCACCCGCGATGATCGTGGCCAGCCTGGCGCTGTTCGTGGCTCTCGGGGGCACAGCGACGGCGCTGCACGGTCACAACTCGGTCTTCTCGGACGACATCAAGAACGGCCAAGTGAAGGCGGCCGACCTGGCGAGCCCGCACCGGTGGACCTCGGTCAAGGACAACCCCCGGGACGGCTCGGACCCCTGTAACGGCGGTAACGCCGGCAACGTCGCAATCTTCTGCGGGTATTACGGCGCCTCCTTGTACGGCTACTCCAACTACGGCAGCGGATTCGCTCCCGCCGGCTTCTACAAGGACCCCATGGGCGTCGTTCACCTCAAGGGGCTCGTCAAGAACTACAACGCCGACTCCGGGGGCGCCCAAGGCGTGTTGATCTTCATCTTGCCGCGTGCCGATCGTCCGAGCGACGGTACCCACCTGTTCGGGGCTCTCTGCTACGGCAATGGCGACCTGGAGGAGAACCCGGTCGATCCGGGCGACATATGCCGCGTCGACATCGATCCTCAGGGTCGCGTGGAATTCGTCGACAACACCGGCGAGTTTCCGACGGAGTACCTCTCGCTCGACGGCATCTCCTTCCGCGCGGGCTAGCTGCGCGGGCCTTTCGCCGGCGGCTTACCGCACCCGACCGCACTCGACGAGCAAGGATGCCGGAGGAGGGGCTCGAACCCCGACACGCGGATATGCTCGGTGACGAGGGAGAGGATCTGGCTTCATCCAAGGGGTTCTGAGGTCCCGCCAGGTGCTCCTGGTTACGCACCCAGTCCCGAGCTCGGTGCGCGGCTGGGTGCACGGAAGAGGAAGAGGAAGCGGCGATCCTGATCGCGAAGGCCGGACCGAGCCGGGTTGAGCAGGGGAATCGATCCGAGCCGGGATCCGCGGCGAGAGCGGAGCCCGCCCGAACACATTGCGGGGCAGATGGGCTATGCGGGCGCCGACCGGGACCGCGACCTCCGCATCCAGCGTCAAGGCGGCGGGGCGATCCCGGGGCGGCCGCTGTCCCGGTCCGCCTGATCCAGTCCTCCTGCTGGCTTGGAAGCGCTCCAACCGCGGCGCCCCGATGCCGGAGGAGGGACTCGAACCCCCGACACGCGGATTATGATTCCGCTGCTCTAACCAGCTGAGCTACTCCGGCGGGGAGCGGATCGTACCGGCGCGTGGCGCGTTGCCGGGCGGAGTCGAGAGCGGGGCCATGGGTACGCTCTGACCGATGGGTGCCGACCTCGATCGCGCGGTCTCCGCCGTCGTCCGAAACTGCCTGGGCGTTCAGGCGGGCGAGCAGGTCGTGGTCGTTTGCGACTCCGAGACCCGCGGGCTCGGCGAGGCGTTGCGGGCCGAGTCCGCCGGCGTGGGAGCGGAGGCCGTGCTCGCGCTGATGGACCCGCGCGAGGTGGACGGCAACGAGCCGCCGGCCGCCGTCGCGGCGGCGATGGCAGCGGCGGACGTGGTGCTGGCGCCGACCTTCAAGTCGATCTCCCACACCGAGGCGCGCCGGCAGGCGAACGCGGCGGGGGCACGCATCGCGACGCTTCCCGGGGTCACCGAGGACATGCTGGCCCGGGTGATGGGCGCGGATATGGCCGAGCTCGAGCGCCGCGGCGCCGCGGTGGCCGAGGCGCTGAGCGCCGCCTCGGAGGCGGCGATCGTCGACGCGAACGGGTCGGACCTTCGCCTCGACCTCTCCGGTCGCGAGGGCATCACGGACGACGGGAAGCTCCGCAGCGCGGGGGACTTCGGCAACCTGCCGGCCGGCGAGGGCTTCATCAGCCCCTGCGGCGCCTCCGGGACGCTTGCCATCGACGGCTCGATCGGCGGCGTCGGCCTTGCCGCCGAGGTGATGCTGATCACCGTGGAGGACGACCACGCGGTCAGCGCGACGGGCCCGCAGGGCGAGAGCTTCATGAGCCTCCTCCAGGCGCCCGGCGAGGCGGGAACGACGATTGCCGAGCTCGGCATCGGGACCAACGAGAGCGCGACGCTCACCGGCAACATCCTCGAGGACGAGAAGATCCTCGGCACCTGCCACGTGGCCTTCGGCGCGTCGGCGGGAATCGGCGGGACGGTGAGCGTGCCGGTTCACCTCGACTGCATCGTCATGCGGCCCGAAGTCCTGCTGGACGGCGAGCCGATCGTGCACGACGGCCGGCTTCTGGTCTGAGCCGCTGACGATGCTTGCGGTCCCGAACTTCTCCGCAGGGCGGGACCAGCGGGCGATCGACTCGATTCGCGAGGCGCTCGAGTTGCGGGCCGAGGTCCTGAACCTGCACTCGGACCCGGTCCACGACCGCAGCGTGTTCACGATCTGGGCGAACCCGGACGAGCTCCCCGGGGTGCTCGCGGCCGGGGCACGAGTCGCGGCGAAGGCGATCGACATGAACGGCTACGGCGGCGCGCACCCGGCCGTCGGCGCAACCGACGTCGCCCCGGTGGTCTGGCTGAGCGAGGCCGAGCGCGACCCGGCGGCGAACGCGGCGCGAGCCGTCGCGGAAGAGATCGCCTCCGCTGGAATCCCGGTCTTCCTCTACGGCGACCTCGCGTCCAGCGCCGAGCGCGCCGAGCGGGCGTTCTTCCGGCGAGGCGGGCTTGCCGAGCTGCGGGGCCGCATGGCCTCGGGCGAGCTGCGCGCGGATCTGGGGCCGGCCGAGCCCCACCCGCGGGCCGGCGCCACCCTGGTGACCGCGCGCCCGCCGCTGGCGGCGTTCAACCTCGTCGTGGAGGGGGTGGACCTCGAGACCGCGGCCGAGGTTGCCGGGAAGCTGCGCGAGGCGGGCGGCGGCCCGCCCGGCGTCCGCGCAATCGCGATCCCCCTCGGCCGGGAGCGGATGCAGGTCTCCACGAACGTCCACGACCCGATCGCGGTGCCGCTCGCGCTCGTGGTCGAGTCCGTCGAGGGGCTGCTGCGGGCAAGCGGAGGCGTGGTCGCGTCCGCCGAGATCGTTGGGCTCGTCCCGGCGGCGGCCCTTGCCGGCTTTCCGAGCGCGGTGCCGATCGAGAACTTCGATCCCGAGCTCCAGGTCGTGGAGCGGCGGGTTGGTGACGCCAATCTGGCCAAGGAGCCAAACGAAGTCAGACGTCACTGATAACTTCTCAGTGATGCCCGGTACCGCATGGAGGCGAGGTGGGACGCTTGTCCAGCCAAATGGCGAGGTTGGGAGGTTGAAGGCGATGCCGCGCGGCATTCGCGCTGCGCTTGTGCTCGCGGGCGTCGCCGCGGGGATGCTGCTCGCCTCCGCGCCGCACGCGCTTGCGGCGGGCTGCCCGACGATCCAGAACAAGCCCGACCAGGTCCCGCACGTCAGCTACCCCGGCATGCAGAAGCTGACGTACTGCTACGGGCCGATCACGATCAAGCCCGGCCAGAACGTCATCCGGCTCAACTCCGCGGCCAACGGGAGCACGAAGCTCTTCCCGCAGGTCCCGGGCTACGTCACGCGCTTCGACCCGGAGTTCGTCTACGCGGACGGCACCGTGCCGCGCGTCGACGTCGTCCACCTCCACCACGGCGTCTGGATCGTCAACGGCAAACCGCAGTTCGCCGCCGGGGAGGAGAAGACGATCATCCAGGAGCCCAAGGGCTTCGGCTGGCGCTCGGAGCCGAGCGACAAGTGGCTGGTCAACGACATGCTGCACGAGCTCATCGACCGGCCGGCGGTCGTCTACCTGGTCTGGCGCATCGACTTCGTGCCCGACACGGCGATCACCGCCCCGAACGAGATCCGGACCGTCCAAACACGGTGGATGGACGTCTCCGGCCCGAGTCCGGGCGTGGGCATCTCGAACCCGTTCTACCCCGTCTTCAACGCCCTGAAGGGGTGGGGGAGCCACGGCAAGTACGTGTTCCCCGACGAGGCAAAGGGCAAGCAGCAGGAGCTGGTCGGCCCGAACCAGGCCTGGACGCCCGACCATCCCGTGACGCTGATCGGCACGGCGGGGCACCTTCATCCCGGTGGCCTCTACACGCAGCTGAACGTGACCGACGGCAGCAGGACCAACCGCATCTTCCGCTCCAAGGCCCACTACTACGAGCCGGCGGGGGCGGTGTCGTGGGACGTCGCCATGGGCGGCACGCCGCGGAGCTGGAGGGTGAAGCTGAAACCCGGCGAACAGCTCAGCGCGCACGCCGCCTACGACACCAAGCGAGCGAGCTGGTACGAGGTCATGGGGATCATGCCCGTGTCCGTCTACGACGGAACGGATGTCGGCGGCGTCGGCGCGTTCAGCAAGAAGATCCCGCAGCGCAACGTCCTCACCCACACGCACCTGGCCGAGAACCGCCACCACGGCGGCAAGAAGACGGACCTCCCGGACCCGGTCGCGCTGCCGAACGGCGTCAACCCCGTGGGACCGATCGATATTCAGGACTTCGTCTACGAGCAGGGCGACCTGGCGCTCGGGGGCAAGGACGCCAGGCCCCCGGTCGTCAAGCAGGGGCACAGCCTCACCTTCGTCAACCTGGACAGCGCCACTCCCTCCACTCCCACGGACGCCTACCACACGATCACCGCGTGCCGCGAGCCGTGCAACCGCTCCACGGGCATCGCCTACCCGATCGCGAACGCGCCGGTGAAGTTCGACTCCGGGGAGCTCGGCTACAACAGCACGGGTCCGCTCTTCAACGCCCCGGCCAAGGACAACAACCAGTGGTCAACGCCGAAGAACCTGAAGCCGGGCACCTACACGTACTTCTGTCGCGTCCACCCGTTCATGCGCGGCAGCTTCCGGGTCATCAAGAACTGAGCCGGGCCGCGCTCGCAGCCCGCGGGGCGCTCAGCTTCCGTCGCTCAGCTTGAGCATTCCGCCGATGACGCCGAGGTATGCGCTGCCGCCCGGCCCCAGGGCGATGCCGGCGTAGTTGTTGTTGAACGTGAGCCCGGACCCCGCGTAGCGCATCCAGGCGGTCTTGCCGGTGCGGTAGCGGATCGCGGTCCAGTAGTAGCCCTCGGCGTCGGGGTCGTTCGGCCGGGAGTACGTGTAGATCAGGCCGGTCTTGGTCGAGACTTTGGGTACCACCGTCGGCGACCGCACGGTCCTGTTCTGCCAAACGAGCCGGCAGCCGGCGCCCTTCTTGCTCAGGTCGACGCGGGCGAACCCGGGCGCGGTCACCGCGCCCGCGTTCGGGCCGAAGGGGTCCTGATAGCCGTAGTTGTTCTCGACGATGAGCGAGCGGTGGGCCGCGAGCAAGGTGTTCTCGGTGGCGCTTTTGCCCTTGGCGAACACGGGCTGCTGGCAGACCTTGCGCCGCTTGCCGTGGAGCTTCGCTGCCGTCCGGTAGACGACGACGTCCATCCGCGGCGCGGCGTTGTCGGTGATGGCGACATACCCGCCGTCCATCAGCGTGGGGGTGGTGCCGGAGCCCGCATCGACCTGGCTGGGCTTGCGGATGCCGGAGTTCTTGTAGCCGGCCCGCCAGACGACCCGCGGCCTGCCGCTCGTGCCGGCCGTGTAGCGGTACATGCGCTTGTCGGAGACGATGTAGACGCCGTTGCGGCCGACCGCAAACGAGTTCTCGATCTCCTCGCCGGTTCTGATCGTCTTGATCCTGCCGGTCTTCGGGTTGAGGGTGCCCACCTTGCCGTGCTGCTTCGTGACGAACCAGATCAGCCCGTTGAAGTCGGGCAGGGCGGACGTGATCCGCTCGGTCGATTCGTCGAGCTTGGAGGTGAGGTCGTAGTCGTGCTTGAGGGTGAGGGTCTTGCCGTCTGCGCCCTCGCTCAGCACGTAGATGTGGTCGGTCTTCGTCGGGATCCAGAGGCGGTTCCTGTTGTCGAGGTAGAAGTAGCCGCCTCCGCTGAAGTTCTGGTAGGTCTGGGTGCCCGGCGGGTCCGGCGCCGCCGGCAGGATGTACGAGGAGACCTGCTGGAGCGTCTTCGGGTTGAAGATGCGCGCCACCGGCGGCGCGACCGCGGACGGGCACGCGGAGACGATTCGGCCGTTGCTGTCGAAGGCGAGCGAGCCGCACAGCGAGGGCGTGTACGCCTGCGACGCCGTGACGAGCGACTTCCCCAGCGGGCCGGGCTTGCTGTAGGCGTCCGTCATCCAGGTGTCGTTGTGGATGTTCGAGTACGGATTCCGCGCCATGAATGGATTCTGAGGCGGGTGCGAGGGTGTCGTGGCCCGGGCCTTGACGGCGTGGCCCGTGTGCGCTGGAAGCGAGGGAGTGCCCGTGTCGACGATCGGCAGGCCGGCCGCCGACCCGGCCGCGAGCGTGGCCGCGGCCGCTGCGACCAGGACGGCGACGGCGAACGTCAGAGGGCGGGATCTGGGCGGTCTGGGCACGTTGGGCTCTCCTTCTCGATGCTGGTCCCTCGCAGACGTTAATCGCCCATCGCGATTCCGGTCGCCGCAGGTAGCATCCGCGCCCATGGCACAGACCAGGAAGCGACGCAGGCGCAAGCATCGCGGCACCCAGGGCGGTTCGATCGACACGACCGCGCGTCGCGGCCCGCGGCCGCGCAGCCGCGCCGAGGCTCGCGCGCAGGCGCGCTCGCGCATGTCAAAGAAGAAGAAGGAGCAGAGAGGGCGTTCGTCGACTCCGCGGGGCCTCGTCCCGCCGACGTGGGGCGGCGCCGTCAAGAACGCCGCCATCGGCGCGGTCCTCTTCTTTGCCATCCTCGTGCTCCTCAAGCAGCCGATCGGAGCGGCGATCGGGATCGCGGCGGTGATGTTCGCGGTCTACATCCCCATGACCTTCACGATCAACCGCTTCTTCTACCAGCGGCGGCTGCTCCGCGCCCAGCGCGCCCGCCAGGGCGATGGACGTTCGTAGCTTCACGGTCGGCCAGGTCGCCGAGAACTGCTATATCGCGCGCCCCGAGGGGGACGAGCGGTGCGTCGTCGTCGATCCGGGCGACGAGGCACCCCGCCTCCTGCACGCCATCGACGAGCTGGGCGTGACGGTCGACGCGATCCTGCTCACGCACACCCACTTCGACCATGTCGGCGCCGTCGCGCCGCTTGCTCGCGAGACCGGGGCGGAGGTCTGGTGCCCGGAGATCGAGCTTCCCGTGCTCGCCGACATCATGAGCTACGTGCCGTGGCCCGGATTCGGGCCCTTCGAGAGCTACGACGCCGAGCACTCGCTGAAGGGCGGCGAGCATCTGTCGCTCGCCGGGCTCGAGATCGACGTCCACTTCACGCCGGGCCACAGCCCCGGGCATGTGACCTACGCGGTTCCCGACGAGGGGGGCATCTTCTCCGGCGACGTCCTCTTCCAGGGCTCCGTGGGGCGCGTCGACCTCCCTGGCGGCGACTGGCCCACGCTTCTGGAGAGCATCCGCATGCTCACCGAAAGCCACCCGGAGGAGACCACCGTGTACCCCGGGCACATGGGGATCACGACGCTCGGTGCGGAGCTGGCCTCCAACCCGTTTCTTACCGAGCTTTCTCATAACTAACTAATCTCGCCGCGACGATGAGCGAGAAGATCCAGGCCCCGCGCGGGACGTTCGACGTGCTGCCGGCCGACGAGGCCGGGCGCTCGCGCCTGCTCCACGCCGCCGGGGCCCTCTTCGAGCGCGCCGGCTACGGGCGGATCGAGACGCCGGTCTTCGAGGACACGGCGCTCTTCGCGCGCGGCGTCGGCGAGGCCACGGACATCGTCAGCAAGGAGATGTTCACCTTCGAGGACCGCGGTGGCCGGAGCATCACGCTTCGCCCCGAGGGGACGGCGCCGATCTCGCGCGCCTACGTCGAGCACGGCATGCACAAGCTGGCGCAGCCGGTGAAGCTCTGGTATGTCGGGCCCTACTTCCGCTACGAGGCGCCGCAGGCGGGCCGCTACCGGCAGTTCAACCAGATCGGGGCCGAGGCGATCGGCTCGGACTCGCCGCTGGTCGATGCGGAGATCATCGCGATCCTGAACGACCTGCTCACCGGGATCGGAGTGCCGTCGATCAGCCTCCGGCTGGGCACCCTGGGCTCGCCCGAGGCACGCACCGAGTACCGCGAGGAGCTGAAGGCCTACCTGCGCGCGAACGAGGCCGCGCTCTCGAAGGAGGTCGTCGAGCGCATCGACATGAACCCCCTGCGCGCCTTCGACGCGGCCGACCCCGGCACCCGGAAGGTGATGAGGGGCGCTCCGACGCTTCTGGAGCGCCTCGACGGGGAGGACGCCGACCACTTCGCCGAGGTTCGCGCGCTCCTGGACTCGGCGGGCATCGAGTACGAGATCGACGCAGCCCTGGTCCGCGGGCTCGACTACTACACGCGCACGATCTTCGAGTTCCACTGCGGCGAGCTCGGGGCGCAGTCCCAGCTCGGCGGCGGTGGTCGCTACGACCGGCTGATCGCGGAGCTGGGGGGCCCGGAGACGCCGGGCGTCGGCTTCGCCGCGGGCGTTGAGCGGATCCTCCTTGCCCTCGGCGAGGAGGAGCTCGCACCAGTCCGCGACGCCTTCGTGGCCGTCGCGGACGATGGTCAGCGCCACCGGGCCGCTGCCCTGGTCGCGGAGCTTCGGAACGCCGGGCTCTCGGCGGAGACCGACCTCGCCTCCCGCAGCCTCAAGGGCCAGCTGAAGCACGCCGACCGGATCGGCGCCCGCGTCGCCGTGATCCTCGAGGGCGACGGGACCGCGCAGGTGCGCGACATGGCGACCGGGGAGCAGCAGGCGATCGACCCGGGCGAGGTCGCCGGGGCGATCGCTCCGGACACGGGCTCATGAGCGAGGGCTCGCCCTTCCTACCGCCCAACCGCTACCGCGACACGTGGTGCGGCGAGGTCCTCGAGGACAGGGTCGGCAGCGACGTGCGCGTTGCCGGCTGGGTGCACCGCCGCCGCGACCACGGCGGAGTTGTCTTCATCGACCTGCGCGACCGCACCGGGCTGGTCCAGCTCGTCTTCCACCCCGACGAGGTCGGTCCCGAGGGGATCGAGCTCGCCCACCGGCTTCGCGCGGAGGACGTCCTGAGCGCCGCCGGCGCCGCGATTCGCCGTGAGCCCGACGCGGTCAACCCCGAGCTTGCCACGGGCGCGTTCGAGGTGCGCGTGGCGACGGCGGAGCTCCTGGCCGACGCCGAGACGCCGCCGTTCGGCGTCGAGAGCTTCAGCGGCGAGGTGGGGGAGGAGTCCCGGCTTCGCTTCCGCTACATCGACCTGCGCCGCGAGCGGATGCGCGACGGGATCATCCTGCGGCACCGGCTCGTCGCCGCGATCCGCCGGTTCCTCGACGGCGAGGGCTTCCTCGACATCGAGACGCCCGTGCTGACTCGCTCCACTCCGGAGGGCGCCCGCGACTTCCTCGTCCCGAGCCGCCTGCAGCGGGGCACGTTCTACGCGTTGCCCCAGTCGCCGCAGCTCTTCAAGCAGCTCCTGATGGTGGGCGGCTTCGAGCGCTACTACCAGATCGTCCGCTGCTTCCGCGACGAGGACCTGCGGGCCGACCGGGCGCTCGACTTCACGCAGCTGGACCTCGAGATGTCGTTCGTGGAGGCCGACGACGTCATCGAGCTGAACGAGCGGCTGCTCGCGAGCGTCCTCAGGGCGGTCGGGGTCGACGTGTCCCTGCCGCTGCGCCGGATCCCCTACGACGAGGCGCTCGCCCGGTACGGCACCGACAAGCCGGACCTGCGCTTCGGCCTCGAGATCGAGGACATCACCGAGGTCTTCACGAACAGCGAGTTCAACGCGTTCCGCGGGGCGGTCGAGGCGGGCGGGGTGATCCGGGGCCTGAACGCCGGCGCCCGTGAGCTGTCACGCGCCGACCTCGACGGCCTGGTCGCGACCGCGCAGGACCTCGGCGCGAAGGGCCTGGTCTGGGCGTTTTGCGAGGACGACGGCTGGCGCTCGCCGGTCGCCAAGTTCCTCGCCGCGGAGGAGATCGCCGCCGCCAGCACCACGCTGGCGGCGAGCGCGGGCGACCTGCTGCTCCTCGTCGCGGATGCGCCGGCGGTGACGGCCCGCGTGCTCGGCGAGCTGCGGCTGCGGATGGCCGAGCGCTTCGGCCTGGTCCCGGACGGCTCGCACGAGCTCTGTTGGATCGTCGACTGGCCGCTCTTCGAGTACTCCGAGGCCGACGACCGCTGGACCTCGTCGCACCACCCGTTCACCGCCCCCGACGGCCCGATCGACCCGGAGCGTCCCGGCGAGGCGCGGGCCCGCGCCTACGACATCGTCTGGAACGGGGCGGAGATCGGCGGCGGCTCGATCCGCATCTCCACGACCGAGGTGCAGAAGCAGGCCTTCGAGGCGATCGGCATCGGCGCGGAGGAGGCCGAGTCGCGCTTCGGATTCCTGCTCGAGGCGCTGCGCTACGGCGCCCCGCCGCACGGCGGCATCGCCTACGGGATCGACCGGATGGCGGCGCTGGCGCACGGCGTGGACTCGATCCGCGACGTGATCGCCTTTCCGAAGGCCGCGTCGGGCTCCGACCCCCTGACGGGAGCGCCGGCGCCGGTTTCCGAGGCGCAGCTGCAGGAGCTCGGCATCCGCCTGCGGGGCGGCGACCGGGCCTCCTGAGAAAACGGGTTCACGCCTGCCCACGCTCAAGTAATTCTCCCCACGGTCGATCAGGGGTCTGGTTGATATGGTGAATACAGGCTCGAATTCGTTCGCTAGCCGCCCCAATTGTGAGCCAACACATTCGGCTTGGGAGTCGGTTTCCGGAGTGCTCCTTGCGGGCTCGCCGGTAGACACCCACCTGTTCATTCAGGTTCTCAGGCCGGGCGGTAACGGCGAGTTGGAGCCTTTTTCTTGCCCTGAAGGAGTGTCGGGATGAGGCAGAGGCTGAACGACAACCCGATCATGGCCGTGGCGCTCGTCGCGGTTCTCGGGATCGCGATCATCTTTCTCTTCCTGACGCGCACGTCAGGCTCGAGCTCCGACTCGACGGCCGCCACCACGCCGGCGACCACCCCGGCAACCGGGGTAGCGACGACCGATCCGACCGCGGCGGCCACGGCGACGCCCACGACGCCGGCCACGGTCGCCCCCTCGACCTCGCCCACGCCTACCGGATCCGCCCCGTTCGTCCCGGGCCCCGGCCTTCCGAAGCAGGTTGTCCACGCCTACAACTCGGACAAGGTCGTCGTGCTCCTCATCTTCAAGCGCAACGGCATCGACGACACCGACGTGCGCCACTACGTGGACAAGCTCTCCGCCAAGCAGGAGGACGCGGCGATCTTCCAGACGGCCGCGAAGCACATCGCCGACTACTCGCGAATCGCCGTCGGCGTCGACGTCAGCCAGGTTCCCGCGATCGTCGTCCTCGAGCCGAACCGCGGGCACGTCGACAAGAACGCCACCCCGAAGGCGACGGTGACGTACGGCTTCCACGGCTTCGCGAGCATCCAGCAGGCGATCCGCAACGCCCAGTACAACGGGCCGGACAACCTGCCCACCTACCCGCGCTAGAGCGAGCACTACGCTGAGGGCGTGAGCGGCGCCCTGATCGAGGACTACCTGCGCGACGAGACGCGTCGCGGGCCCGCGCCGGCGGGAGCCTGGAGCGGCTCCGCGGGCGGAGCCCCGTGCGGGGACCTCGTGCGGATCTCGCTGCTGATCGCCGGCGGCCGCGTCGCGGCCACGAGCTTCGACGCCGAGGGATGCGCCACCATGCGCGCCGCGGCCGCCGCCGCCGCCGAGCTCGTCGACGGGTCCGGCGTCCTCGACGCCGCGAGGCTGACGCCGGAGAAGGTCGCGGGAGCGCTCGGGGGCCTGACCCCGCAGGGAGCTCACGCGGCGCAGCTCGCCGCCGACGCCCTGCACCGGGCGATCGGGGCGGCTGCGTCCGGAGGGGAGGCGCTGGCCGAAGAGCCCGCCCGGGAGCGGACGCTGGTTGCCCTCAGCGGCGGCGTCGACTCAGCCGTCGCCGCCCTCTTGGAGCGCCGGCGCGGCGCCGATGTGGTCGCCGTCACGCTCAAGCTCTGGGCGGACCGCGCCACCGACGGGGAGCGCAGCTGCTGCTCGCCTGAGGCGGTGCTCGGCGCCCGGCGGCTGGCGCACTCACTTGACATGCCGCATGTCACCCTCGACCTGCGCGACGCCTTCAGGGCCGGCGTGGTCGACCCGTTCCTCGCCGGGTACGCGGAGGGCGAGACGCCAAACCCGTGCGTCGCCTGCAACGGCGACCTCCGCCTCGACGCCATGGTGGCGCTCGCGCGGCGCGTTGGCGCTTCGGCGCTCGCCACCGGGCACTACGCGCGCCTGGCCGACGACGGTGAGGGGCCGCTGCTGGCCGCTCCCGCCGATGGCCAGAAGGACCAGACCTACATGCTCTCCGGGGTGCGGCCGGCAACCCTCGCGGCGCTGCGCTTTCCGCTGGCGAGCCTGCGAAAGCCCGAGGTTCGCGAGCTCGCCGCCCGAGCCGGCCTCTCTGTCGCGGGCAGGCGCGAGAGCCAGGACCTCTGCTTCCTGGCGGGCGAGGGCAAACGCGCCTTCCTGGAGCGAAACGCCGGGCTCGGCGAGCGGCCGGGGGAGCTGATCGACGCCGCGGGGAACGTTCTCGGGCTGCACCCCGGACACCACAACTTCACGGTCGGCCAGCGGCGGGGCCTCGGCATCGCCTCCCCGGAGCCGCTCTACGTCCTCGGGACCGACGCGGTGGCCAACAGCGTGACCGTGGGCGCCCGGGGCGAGCTCGAGCGCCGTGCCGTGCGCCTGCGCGACGCGCGCCTGCACCGCCCGCACTCGCGCGTCAACCGGGTACGGCTTCGCTATCACTCGGCCCCGATCGGCTGCGCGGCCCGCTCGCGGCCGGGGGCCGGCGGGCTGGAGCTCGAGCTCGACGAGCCCGCCTACGGCGTCGCTCCCGGCCAGACGGCGTGCCTGATGGACGGTGACCTCGTCGTCGGCCGCGCAACGATCGCCCGCGCCTAGCGCGCGCCTGGAACCGGTCCTTAGACTGGCCCCTCCCATGAACTCGGCCGAGATCCGCGAGACCTTCCTGTCGTACTTCGAGGCGCGCGACCACCTGCGGCGGCCGTCGGCGTCGCTCGTTCCGCCCCCCGAGGATCGCTCGACCCTGCTGACGATCGCCGGGATGCAGCCGCTGAAGCCGTACTTCGAGGGCCGCGAGCGGCCGCCCAGCCCCCGGCTCACCTCGAGCCAGCGCGTCTTCCGCACGCCCGACATCGAGGAGGTCGGCAACACCCGCCGGCACCTCACGTTCTTCGAGATGCTCGGCAACTTCAGCGTCGGGGACTACTTCAAGGAGCGGGCGATCGAGTTCGGGTGGGAGCTCTCGCGGGAGGGCTTCGGGTTCGAGGACGAGCGCATCTGGGTGAGCGTGTTCGGCGGCGACGACGAGCTTGGGATCGGCGCGGACGAGGAGGCGATCGAGCTCTGGCGCGCGATCGGCGTGCCCGAGGAGCGCATCGTGAGGCTCGGCCGCAAGGACAACTTCTGGCAGTCCGGACCGTTCGGGCCGTGCGGGCCCTGCTCCGAGCTGTACCTGGACCGCGGCGACGAGTTCGGGTCGGCCGACGAGCGCCCCGGAGACGACACGGACCGCTTCCTCGAGTACTGGAACCTCGTGTTCATGCAGCTGGAGCTCCACGAGGACGGCACCACGACCCCGCTGCCGATGCAGAGCATCGACACCGGCCTCGGGCTCGAGCGGATGGCCGTGATCCAGGAGGGCGTCGACTCGGTGTTCGACACGGACCTCCTGAAGCCGCTCGTCGAGCTGGCCGTCGAGCTCTCCGGGAGGCCGTACGGCGAGGACGCTAAGTGGACCAGGGCGATGCGGATCATCGCCGACCACTCGCGGGGAACCGTGAACCTGCTGGCCGACGGGGTCGTCCCCTCCAACGAGGACCGCGGCTACGTCCTGCGGCGGATCATGCGCCGCGCCATCCAGCAGGGCCGGGTCCTCGGCCTCGAGCCTCCCTACCTCGGGCGATTCGCCGAGCTGGCCATCGATCTCCTTGCGGGGCCCTACCCCCATCTGGAGGCCGAGCGCGACTCGGTCATGCGCTGGGTCGACGACGAGGAGCGAAGCTTCGGGCACACCCTCGATCGCGGCTCGGAGCTGCTCGCGAGCCTGGTCAACGCGGCGAAGAGCGAGGGGGCGACGTCGGTCGACGCCGAGGAGGTCTTCAAGCTCCACGACACCTACGGATTCCCGTACGACCTCACGCGCGAGCTCCTCGCCGAGGAGGGGCTCACGGTGGACGATGCGGGATTCCAGGCGCTGATGGCCGATCAGCGCGAGCGCGCCCGCCGCAGCGCCGCGGGCGCCGGCGCGGACGGGCGCTCCGACGTCGTCGAGTTCGTGAACGAGACGCCGAAGGCCGGCTTCGTCGGCTACGAGACGCTCGACAACGAGACCGCGGTCATCGCCTCGAAGGCCGTGGACGGCGACGCGCTCGTCAAGCTCGAGGAGAGCCCGTTCTACCCGGAGGGGGGCGGGCAGGTCTCCGACAGCGGGATCGTCCGCGCGGGCGAGGACCTCGACGTCATCGACGTCTACCGGGTCGGCGACGACCAGGCCCTGCGGCTGCGGGGCGGAGCGCCCGAGGAGGGAAGCGTCGTCGAGGCGCGGGTCGACGACTACAAGCGCAACGCGACGACGCGCAACCACACCGCGACCCACCTCCTCCACGCCGCCCTTCGCGAGCGGCTAGGGACGCACGTCCGCCAGGCGGGCTCCGCGGTCCGCCCGGACAAGCTGCGCTTCGACTTCACGCACACCGGTCCGCTGACCCCGGAGGAGCTCCGCGACGTCGAGGACCGGGTGAACGAGTGGGTGAAGCGCTCGCGGGCCATCCGGGCGCTCGAGATGGAGCGTGCCGAGGCGGAGGCGCTCGGCGCGATGGCGCTCTTCGGCGAGAAGTACGGGGACTGGGTGCGGGTCGTCGAGATCGACGACGTATCGCGCGAGCTCTGCGGCGGGACGCACGTGGCCTCGAGCGCCGAGGTCGGGATCTTCGCCGTGGTCTCGGAGGGGTCGAGCTCGGCGAACGTCCGCCGCATCGAGGCCCTCACCGGGCCCGCGGCGATCGACTGGTTTCGCACCCGCAGCGCGGAGCTCGACGAGGCGGCGTCGATCCTCGGCGGCGCCGATGCGCTCCGCGGCGCCCGGCGCGCGCGCGAGCGGCTCTCCGAGCTCGAGGCGAAGGAGGCCGAGGCCGGCCGCCGTGAGGCCGGCGAGGAGGCGGACGCCCTGGTGGCGGCAGCCGAGGACGAGAACGGTATCCACATGGTGATCGCGCGCACCGGCCACTTCGACCAGCCGACCATGCTGCAGCTCGCCGAGCGAGTGCGCGCCAAGCTGGGCGACGCGGTGGTGGTGCTGGGCGGGGAGGGCGATGGCAAGGTCGCGCTCGTCGCCCTGTTCGCCGATGCCGCTGTGGGCCGCGGCCTGTCGGCGGCGGACATCGTGCGCGAGGCCGCGGCGCTGGTTGGCGGCGGCGGTGGCGGGCGCGAGAACATGGCCCAGGCCGGCGGCCGCCATCCCGAGCGCCTCGACGACGCCCTGGCGGCGGCGCGGGCGGCGGTGACGGCGGCCCTGGCGGACTGAGGCCGGCGCGTGATCGTGCTTGCGGTCGACCATGGAGAGGCGCGCGCCGGGCTGGCGATCAGCGACCCCAGCGGAACGCTCGCGCGCCCCCTCGGTGTCGCCGAGCCCCCGGACCCGGAGACAGTTGCCGTTGCCGCCCGCGAGAACGGCGCGGAGCGGGTGGTGGTTGGCCTGCCGGTCTCGCTCGACGGGACCGAGGGACCGCAGGCCCGGCGAGCGCGGCAGTTCGCCGGAGAGCTGGCCGCCGAGCTCGACGTCCCCGTCGAGACCTACGACGAGCGCCTGACCACTCGGCTGGCTGAGGAATCGGCGCGCGCCGGCGCCCGGGCCCCGGCTGACGCCCTCGCGGCGGCACATCTGCTGGAGTCCTGGCTCCAAGCGGGCAAGGGAGAGGGAGCATCGTGACCGAGGACTGGCTCGACCCGTTCAACGAATCAGAGGAGGACCGCGCCCGCGAGGAGCGCCGCCGTGAGCGCGAGGAGCGCCGCCGCGCGCGGCTGGGCAAGCGGGTCGAGGAGGCCGCGCCGGCGACTCCCGCGCCCGATCCCGCGCCCCCTCCGGCGGTCGCCGCGAACACGGCGGCGCCGGAGCCGCCCGCGGTCGCGAAGCGAACCGAGCCCTCGCCCGGCGCGCCGCCGCCGGCCGCCGTGGACCATGCCGCGCCGGAGCTCGGCACCATCCCGCCCGAGGAGTCGGCGTGGGCGGCCCGCAGGCCGCCGTCGACGCCGCCACGACCGCCCCGCAACGCGTACCGCGCCCGGCGCATCGGCCTCGCCGTCCTGCTCCTGCTCCTGGCAGGGATCGGGGTCTTCGCGGTGCTCCTCTTCCAGCCCTTCCACGGGTCGGGATCGGGCCGTGTCGAGGTCACGGTCCCGAAGGGCGCGTCGGCCTCTGACATCGCCGACCTCCTGGACGAGAAGGGAGTCGTCTCGAACTCCACGTTCTTCCATCTGCGGCTCTCGATGTCCGGCAAGGCAAGCGAGATCCAGGCGGGCAAGTACACGTTGCGAAACGACATGAGCTACGGCGACGCCATCGACGCGCTCGCAACGAAGCCGAAGCCGATCAAGCCGAAGACGATCACGGTGACGATCCCCGAGGGCTACGACCGCACGCAGACGGCCGACCTCCTTAAGCAGGACGGCGTGAAGGGCAACTACATGAAGGAGACCGAGAGCTACAAGGGCTTCGACCCGAAGAAGTACGGCGCGAAGAACCCGGCCAACCTCGAGGGCTTCCTGTTCCCGGCGACGTACAGGCTGAAGCCGGGGGAGGACGTGCACGACCTGGTGGGCCTGCAGCTCGCCGCCTATGCCCAGAACATCGACTCGATCAACATGAAGTACGCGAAGTCGAAGAACCTGACGCCGTACGACGTCACGATCATCGCCTCGCTGATCGAGCGGGAGGCGGGGAAGGACGTCGACCGGCCGAAGGTGGCGTCGGTGATCTACAACCGCCTCCACGACGACATGGCGCTGCAGATCGACGCCACGATCCGCTTCGCGGAGCACAACTACACGAAGGCCCTGACCACCAGTGATCTCCAGCTCGACTCGCCGTACAACAGCTACACCAACCCGGGACTGCCGCCGGGGCCGATCGCGAATCCGGGGTTGGCGTCTCTGGAGGCGGCGGCGAAGCCGGCGAAGGGCGGCTACCTGTACTACGTCACCAAGCCCGGGGCGTGCGGCAGGCTGGTCTTCGCCACGACCCTCGCGGAGCACAACCGCCAGCAGGCCGCCTACGACAAGGCGCGCGCCGCAGCCGGTGGCAAGTCGCCGACCACCTGCTAGATGGGTGACGACGGCGCGGTGAGGCGACTCGCCGTCCTCGGCTTCCCGGTTGGCCACTCGCGCTCGCCCGCCATGCACACCGCTGCGCTCGCGGAGCTCGGCCTGGCGAACGAGTGGACCTACGAAGCGATCGAGGTGCCGCCGGAGGGGTTCGCCGACCGAGTCCGGGCAATGCCGGGCGAGGGGTTCGCCGGGGCGAACGTGACGATCCCGCACAAACAGGCCGCGCTCGCCCTGGCCGACGAGGCGAGCGACGCCGCGCGCGAGATCGGTGCCGCGAACACGCTGAGCTTCGAGCCCGGGCACGCGGTCGCGGAGAACACAGACGGCGCCGGAATCATCGCCGCAATGGGGGTTGCACCGGCCGGGATGCGTGCCCTCGTCCTTGGGGCGGGCGGCTCGGCCCGTGCTGCCGTCTGGGCGCTCCAGCGTGCCGGCGCGGAGGTCGCCGTCTGGAGCCGCACGCCTGAGCGTGCCGTACGGCTGGCCGCCGAGCTCGGCGCCGAGGCGATCGCCGCGCCTGCGACGGGCGATTTCGAGCTGATCGTGAACGCAACCCCGGTGGGCATGGGGGCCAGCCCTCAATCGACGCCTGCGCCGCTCAAGGATCTGCCTGTCGATGCCGATTCCCTGGGTGCAAGACACATCGTTGTGGACCTTGCCTACGGAGTCGCCGAAACGGCTCTGGTGCAGACAGCAAAGAGCAGAGGCGCCAGGGCTATCGACGGACTGGAGGTTTTGGTCCATCAGGGCGCAGCGTCGCTACGGATCTGGACCGGCAGAAACCCGCCGATCGAGACCATGAGGCGCGCGGCCCGCGCTTCATGACAGAGAACCGCCCCGAATACCTGACAGCAGTTCCCTCCGGCACCGAAAACGGTGGCAACGGCTCGTCCGCGGCCACCGAGTCCGAGGTCGAGGTCAAGGTCAAGGAGGCTGCCGTGCCGGAGGACACGCCCGGTCTCACGCCGCCGATCGAGCGCGGACACTCGGGCATGTTCATCACCGACGTCATCGTGGAGCTCGGGTTCGCCACCAAGGAGCGCGTGGAGGAGGCCGTCAGCGAAGCGCGGATCGCAGGGAACACCCCCGAGTCGGTGCTCATCGAGCAGGGCGTGGTCGACGACGACCAGCTCTCGCGCGCGGTCGCCGAGCGCTACGGCCTCGACCACGTCGACCTCGGCGTCTACAAGGTCGACATGGGGGCGGCGAACCTGCTGTCGGTCTCCGCGGCCCGGCGCTACTGGGCGGTGCCGATCGGCTACCTGGACAACGAGACCCTGCTGATCGCGATGGCCGACCCGGCGAACGTGGTCGCCGTCGACGACATCCAGATGATCACGGGCCTCAACTGCCGCGTCGCGGTCGCCGCCGCGGAGGACATCGAGAACCTCCTCAAGCGGCTCAACACGCTCGAGAACGCGGTTGAGGAGGCGGTCCTCGACGAGCGCGACCGGGAGGAGGTCGACGACACGGAGATCACGGAGCTCCGCCAGTCCGCCGACGACGCGCCGGTCATCAAGCTGGTGCACTCCATCCTTGCCCAGGCCGTCAACGAGGGCGCCTCGGACATCCACTTCGAGACGGAGGAGGACGAGATGCGCGTCCGCTTCCGCATCGACGGCGTCCTCGCCGAGGCCGCCAAGGTCCCTCGCCGGATGGTCGCCGGCGTGGTTTCGCGCATCAAGATCATGAGCGAGCTCGACATCGCCGAGAAGCGTCTGCCACAGGATGGCCGCGTCGGCATCTCCGTGGACGGCCGGGAGGTCGACCTCCGAATCGTCACGCTGCCCACCCAGCGCGGCGAGGGCGCGACGATCCGCATCCTCGACAAGAGCCAGGCGATGCGCACGCTCGACGAGCTGGGCCTCGACGGCACCGGGCGCGAGAGCTTCAGCCTGGCGTTCAAGAAGCCGCACGGTGCGGTCCTCGTGACCGGCCCGACCGGCTCCGGCAAGTCGACGACCCTCTACGCGGCGCTCAACGAGCTGAACTCCGTCGAGAAGAACGTGATCACCATCGAGGACCCGGTCGAGTACCGGCTCGACGGGATCAACCAGATCAACGTCAACCGGAAGGCGGGCCTGACGTTCGCCGCCGGCCTCCGCTCCATCCTCCGCGCTGACCCCGACATCATCATGGTCGGCGAGATTCGCGACGCGGAGACCGCGCGCATCGCGATCGAGGCCGCGCTCACCGGTCACATGGTGCTCTCGACGCTGCACACCAACAGCGCCCCCGGCGCGATCGCCCGCCTCCAGAAGATGGGCATCGAAAGCTTCCTCGTCGCCTCCTCGATCGAGTCCGTCGTGGCCCAGCGTCTCGCCCGCCAGCTCTGCCCCCACTGCAAGACGCGCACGGTGCTTTCCCAGGAGTCGCTCAACGACGCCGGCTTCCGCGTGGGCGCGGACGTCGAGGCCTACGAGCCCGTGGGCTGCACGCGCTGCAACCGCACCGGCTACCGCGGCCGCATCGGCCTGTTCTCCGTCATGAACCTGTCCGATCGCATCAAGGAGATGGCCGTCGACGGCGCCCCGGAGTCCGAGATCGCCACCGCGGCACACGAGGAGGGCATGCTCGACCTCCGCGAGGCCGGCATCCTCAAGGTCCGCGGCGGGCTGACCTCGATCGCCGAAGTCGCCCGCGTCTCCGCCTAAACAGGGTCAGACCCCCTTGAGGGTTGGTTGAGGGTTCGGAGTCTTATCCCACTGCTTGATCGAGCCTGGTGAGTCGGACGTACTGCTCGACATCGCTCCCGAAGAAGGACAGCAGCTGCTCTCGGGCAAGCCACGGCGGGGTCGTATTGCGGACGATTGAATGGAAGCTGCTCCACGGCCAAGCCTCGGGCTTCGAGCAGAGCGAAGCCGCCACCGGATTCCGCGCGATGTACGCGGCCGAGGCGCAGACTTGTGCGTCGGAAAGGCTCCTGACGGAGCCGTATCGCCCCTCGAAGAGGTGGCCCCTTCGCTCGTGGCGGGCATTGAAGAACTGTGCAAAGCCTCCATGCAGGCGCTGCATTCCTGGACTCAGGTCCGGGTTCGGGGTCTGAAGAAGCAGGTGGAGGTGATTGCCCATCAGGCAGTAGGCGAGGCAATGCCACCCTCGTTCTCCGATGACGCTTTCGAGCATTCGGAGGTAGACGCGCCTGTCGACGTCGTCGCGATAGATGAGCGCTTGCGCATTTCCTCTCGCATACACGTGGTAGACGCCGTTCTCGACGAGCTCACGCGGTGGGCGGGGCATGGGGAGAAGAACCCCGGAGCGTTCGAGGGCGCCCTTCCTAAAGAGGGTCAGACCCGGTTGAGGGTTGGTTGAGGGTTAGCGGACGAGCAGGGCTGCGCCGATCGCGCCGCCGAAGTCGCCGAGGGAGGCGACCAGGAACTCGGGCGGGCGGGAGTCGTTGAAGAGGTTCTTGTGGGCCCGCTTCTGAATCTTCTTCGTGTAGGGCTCGCCGAGGCGCACGCCGATTCCGCCGCCGATGATGACCGCCTCGACGTCGAGCAGGTTGATGACCGAGGCCACGCCGGTTCCGATCGCCTCGACGGCCCGTTCGACGAGTTCGTGGGCGAGCTTGTCCTCGGCGTCGAGAGCGCGCTCCCAGATGCCGCTCGTCAGCCGGTCGCGGTCGTGCTTCTTCATGAGCTTGAAGAGGTCCGTCGAGCGTCCGTCCTCGTGCTCCTTGCGGGCCTTGGCCTCCATCGCGCCACGCCCCGCGTAGGCCTCCATGCAGCCGTGCCGGCCGCACGGGCACTTCGCGCCGCCCTCCCGGACGACCACGTGGCCGATCTCGCCGGCCCCGCCCCGGCCGAGCCACTGCCGGCCCTCCAGGATGATCCCGCCGCCGACGCCGGTGCCCCAGAAGACGCCGATGAGCGAGTCGAACGGCTTGCCGGCACCAAGCTGGAACTCCGCCTCCGTGGCGACGCCGACGTCGTTGCCGAGCTTCACCGGTACGCCGAGGTCCTCAGAGAGGGTCTTGGCGAGCTCGAAAGGCTCCTCCCAGTTCGGGAGGTTCCCCGCCCGCGCGACGGTTCCGGCCTCGCCGTCGATGTCTCCCGGGGAGCCGGCCCCGACGCCGCTGAGCTCGGATTCGTCCACGCCCGCGTCCTCGATGGCGTCGCGCAGGGCGCCGGCCATCTCCTTGGCGACGTCCGGCGGCCCACCCTCGGTGGGCGTTTGACGCCGCCCTGAGCCGAGGACGTTCGAGTCCGCGTCGACGATGACGGTCTGGATCTTGGTTCCGCCGAGGTCGATGCCCCCGCGCAGTCCCGATTCGCCTTCCTTGGTCATGCCGAAAGCCTACGCCTGAGCACCGACGGCCGCCGTGAACGCATGCCGCGCCGCCCCGGTCAGCGCGGTCAGCTCGTTCAGGATCACGCTGACGGGGATCCTCTCCATCGTCGGGCGCAGCCGCCCCTTGGACCGGAACGCTTCCAGGAACCCGCCCGAGCTGGACTCGAGCGCCGGCAGGATCTTGGGCGGGATGCCGCCTCCGAGGTACACCCCGGCGCCGGCCTGGACCGTCAGCGCGAGGTTGCCGGCCGCGGCGCCGTAGATTGCGACCATCAGGTCCAGGGCCTGGGCCGCCTCTGGCTCCGTTCCGGCCAGGGCGGCCGCGGTGATCGCGGCCGGGTCCGCGGGCGCCGCGTCCTCCTGACCCGCGCGCCGGCGAAGGAACCCGTGGATCGCCACGAGCCCGCGACCCGAGCAGACGTCCTCGTAGCTCACGTGGTCGTCCTCGCCAGCCAGCGCGTCGCGCAGCTCGTCCTGAAGCGCCGTCCGGGGGGCGAAGTCCGCGTGCCCGCCCTCGCTCGAGTGTGCCGACGCGACACCGTCCTCATAGGTGACGTAGGCCATTCCAAGGCCCGTCCCGGCTGAGGCGAGGGCGATCGAGCCACCCGGCAGCGGGTCACCCTTCGCGAGCACGTGAAGGTCGTCCTCGCCGAGCGCCGGCACGCCCCATGCGTTTGCCTCCAGGTCGTTGATGACGGCGACGTGCTCGATGCCCAGCGACGCGCCCAGCTCCCCCGCGTCGACCGGCCAGGCGAGGTTGACGGCGTCGGTGCGGCCCTCGCGCACCGGGCCGGCGACGCCGATCGTCGCGGCGGCCAGGTCGGCGGGGTGAGCCTTCAGGAACGCGGCGACGAGCGGGGGGAGGCCGTCGGCGTCGGCGCTGGAGTAGACCTCCATCGCGACGGGCGCGCTGGTTGGGTCAGCGAAGAGGGCGAGGCGGGCATGCGTGCCGCCGACGTCTCCCGCGAGGACCCGGCGGTCAGGGCTCATGCGGCGGGCAGGCCCTCGTCGAGCGAGGCGATCGCCCAATCGGCCCCGGCCTCGCGGAGCTCCTCGACGCTGTACTCGCCGCTGGCGACTCCCACCACGCGGATCCCGGCGCCGTGGCCCGCCTCCACGTCGCGCGGCGTGTCGCCGACCGAGACGATCGCCTCGTCGGGCAGCGAGTCGGTCGCCAGCCGCCTGGCGCGCGCCACCGCCGTCCGCGTGAGCTCGGTTCGGTCGGCCGCGTCGGAGCCGTAGCCGCCGAAGGTGAAGTAGTGGTTGAGCTCGGCGCGGGCGAGCTTGGTGTGGGCCGCGGCCTCCGTGTTGCCCGTCGTGAGGCCCAGCAGCGCGCCGTCCTCCGCCACCCCGTCGAGCAGCGCGACGACCCCCGGCTCGACCCGGTACCCGGGCGAGCCCTCGACCTCCTCGGGCAGGTAGCGCTGGCGAAGCCGCATCGCCGCTCGCAGCTCCGGGCCGGAGGGCTCGCGCCCGAGGATCTGCTCCAGCACCTGCCGCCCGACCTCGGGGTCGGGTACGCCGCGGCCCGTGTGCGCTCCGACGTCGTAATCCACGCCGTAGAGGTCGCGAAGCGCCCGGGCCCAGGCGCGGTCGCTGGCGCCACCCGTGGAGATCAGCGTCCCGTCGATGTCGAAGAGCACCGCGCGCTCCGCGCTCAAACCCATGGATCGCGCTTCGCACTCAGAATCAACGAAATCTGCTCCGCGCTCAAACCCATGGATCGCGCTTCGCACTCAGAATCAACGAAGTCTGCTCCGCGCTCAAACCCATGGATCGCGCTTCGCACTCAGAATCAACGAAGTCTGCTCCGCGCTCATTCCCGGCCCTTGCGATAGCGGCGGATCAGCGCGTTGGTGGAGCCGTCGTGGCCGAGCTCGCCGTCGCCCTGGAGCTCGGGGACGATCCGCTTCGCGAGCGCCTTGCCGAGCTCAACGCCCCACTGGTCGAACGAGTTGATGCCCCACACCGCGCCCTGGGTGAAGACGCTGTGCTCGTACAGCGCCACCAGGGTGCCGAGCGTGCGCGGGTCGAGGACGTCGGCGAGGATCGTATTCGTGGGCCGGTTGCCTTCGAAGACCCGGTGGGGAACGAGCTCCTCCGCGGTGCCCTCGGCGCGGACCTCGTCTGCCGTCCTGCCGAAAGCCAGCGCCTCGGTCTGCGCGAAGACGTTGGCCATCAGCAGGTCGTGGTGCTCGCCGAGCGGGTTGAGCGAGCGCATGAAGCCGACGAAGTCGCAGGGGATCAGGCGCGTCCCCTGGTGGATCAGCTGGTAGAAGGAGTGCTGGCCGTTGGTCCCGGGCTCGCCCCAGTAAACCGGCCCCGTTCCCCAGTCCGTGGGGGAACCGTCGAGCCGGACATGCTTGCCGTTCGACTCCATGGTGAGCTGCTGCAGGTAGGCCGGGAAGCGGTGCAGGTACTGGTCGTAGGGCAGCACCGCGACGGTCGCGGCGCCGAGGTGGTCGGCGTTCCAGACGCCGAGCAGGCCGTGGGTCATCGGGAGGTTCTCCTCGGGTGGCGCCTCGCGGAAGTGCTCGTCCATGGCGTGGAAGCCGGCAAGCAGCTCGCCGAACGCCTCCGGGCCGACCGCGAGCATCGTCGAGAGGCCGATGGCGGAGTCCATCGAGTAGCGGCCGCCGACCCAGTCCCAGAAGCCGAACATGTTGTCGGTGTCGATGCCGAACTTCCCGACCTCCTCCGCGTTGGTGGAGACCGCGACGAAGTGCTTGGCGATAGCCGCCTCGTCGCCGAGGGCGTCAAGCGTCCAGGCGCGGGCGGTGGCGGCGTTGGTCATCGTCTCGAGCGTCGTGAACGTCTTCGAGGAGATGACGAAGAGCGTCCCGGCCGGGTCCAGCCCGCGCGTCGCCTCGGCGAAGTCGGTGCCATCGACGTTGGAGACGAAGCGGAACTCCATGTTGCGCCGCGCGTAGTGGCGGAGGGCCTCGTAGGCCATCACCGGGCCGAGGTCCGAGCCGCCGATGCCGACGTTGATCACGTTGCGGATCGGCTTGCCCGTGTGGCCGAGCCACTCGCCGCCGCGGACCCGCTCCGAGAATGCCGCCATCCGGTCGAGCACCTCGTGGACCTCCTTGACGACGTCCCTGCCGTCGACCAGCAGCGAGCGGTCCCGCGGCATCCGCAGCGCGACGTGCAGCACGGCGCGGTCCTCGGTCGAGTTGATGTGCTCGCCGCGGAACATCGCGTCGCGCCGCTCCGTCACTCCGGTCTCGGCGGCGAGCGTCAGGAGCAGGCCGAGGGCCTCATCGTCGACGAGCTGCTTGGAGTAGTCGAGGTGGAGCCCCGCGGCGTCGAGGACGAGCCGCTCGCCGCGGCCGGGATCGGCCGCGAACACGTCGCGCAGGCTCGTCTTGCGGAGCTCCGCGGCGCGCGCGGAGAGCGCTTCGCGCGTCGTTGCGCTCAACCGGCGGCCGCGAGCTTGCGGCTCTTCGACTCGATCGACTCGAGCAGGTCGTCCCAGGACTTGACGAAGGCCTCGGCGCCCTCGCGCTGGAGGCGCTCCGCAAGGGCGTCGACGTCGATGCCGGCGCTTGCCATGTCCGCGAGCGTCGCCTCGGCCGCCTCCGCGTCTCGTGCCATCGGCTCGCCCACCTTGCCGTGATCGGCGAAGAAGTTGAGCGTGTTCTCCGGCATCGTGTTGATCGTGAAGGGCGCCGGTAGGGCCTCGATGTAGAGGACGTCGGACGCGTCGGGGTCCTTGGTGCCGGTGCTTGCCCAGAGCAGGCGCTGCGGCTGCGCCCCCGCGTTGGCGAGGCGCTGGGAGCGCTCGGAGTCGAGCAACTCCCGGTACGCCCTGTAGGCCCGCCCAGCGACCGCGATCCCGAGCTTGTTCTTGAGCTCGGCCCCGGCCTCGTCGCCCAGGGCGACGTCCCAGCGGCTGATGAAGATCGAGGCGACCGACCGGACCACAGGGTCGAGGCCGTCCGCGATCCGGCGCTCGATCCCCTTCATGTACGCGTCCGCCGCGGCCAGGTACTGCTCTGCCGAGAACAGCAGCGTGACGTTCACCGGGATCCCGGCGTAGATCGTCGCCTCGATCGCGCCGAGGCCGGCGGGCGTCCCGGGGATCTTGATGAAGACGTTCTCCTTGCCGGCCCGTTCGTGCAGCTTGCGAGCCCACGCGGTGGTCGGCTCCGTGTCGTTGGCGAGCAGGGGAGAGACCTCCAGGGAAACCCAGCCGTCGACGCCGTGCGTCCGCTCGTGAGTGGGGAGGAAGAGGTCCGCGGCGCGACCGAGGTCGTCAATCGCAAGCCTGAAGAAGAGCTCCTCACCGCTCTTCCCGGACTCCGCCAGCTCCGCGATCGCCTCGTCGTAGGCGTCGCCGCTGCTGATCGCCTTGTCGAAGATCGTCGGGTTGGAGGTGAGCCCGGTCACGGCCCGCTCGTCGATGTAGCCGGCGAGCGTGCCGTCGTCGAGCATCGTTCGGGTGATGTTGTCGAGCCAGAGGCTCTGGCCGAGGTCGTGAAGCTCTTGGTTGGCGTTCATGCCGTGTCTCCTTTTCAGGTTTGGATAAGGCCTCTGGCCGCTTCGACGAGCGACTCGGGCGTGAAGCCGAACCTCCGCTCGACCTCCTTGAGCGGTGCCGAGGCGCCGAAGGTGTGCATGCCCACGATCCTGCCGCCGGTGCCGACGTAGCGGTCCCAGCCGAGGGTCGAGCCCTGCTCGACCGCAACGCGCGCCGTGACGGCGGGAGGGAGGACCGAGTCGCGGTACCCGGCGTCCTGGAGGTCGAAGAGGAACCACGACGGCAGGCTGACCACGCGGGCCTTGACGCCGTCCGCGCGCAGGTCCTCGAAGGCGCTGAGCGCCAGCTGCACCTCGCTGCCGGTCGCGATCAGGATCACCTCCGGCTCCTCGTCCTCCGCTCCGGCGAGGACGTAACCGCCGCGCGCCAGTCCGGACGCGGGAGCCAGCTCCGTGCGGTCCAGCACGGGCAGGTCCTGGCGGCTCAGGATCAGCGCCGTCGGCCGGTGCGGCTGCCCGATGATCACCCGCCACGCCTCGGCCACCTCGTTCGCGTCGCAGGGCCGAATTACGTTGAGGCCGGGTATCGCCCGCAGGGAGGCCAGCTGCTCGACCGGCTGGTGCGTCGGGCCGTCCTCGCCGAGCCCGATCGAGTCGTGGCTGAACCAATGGACCACCGGCAGCTCCATCAGCGCCGAGAGGCGGATGGCGGGCCGCGCGTAGTCCGAGAACGTCAGGTACGTCGACCACACCGGCCGCAGCTTGCACAGGGCCAGGCCGTTGGAGATCGCGGCCGACTCGTGCTCGCGGACGCCGTAGTGGAGCCCGCGCCCGGCGCGGTCGGTGGGCGAGAAGGTCCCGGCGCCGTCGAAGTCCAGGCCGTTGGAGGCGGATCCGGTGAGGTCCGCCGAGCCGCTCACCAGCCAGGGCAGGTGCTCGGCGATCGCGTTCAGGACCTTGCCGGACGCCTTGCGGGTGGCGGTGCCCTTCGCGTCGGGCTCGAACTCCGGGATCGCCCGGTCCCAGCCCGTCGGCAGCCTGCGCTTCTGCATCAGGTCGATCTCCTCGGCCTTCAGCGGCTCCGCGTCGGCGAGGCGCTCCTCCCACTCCTCGCGGAGCGTGGCGCCGCGCCTGCCGATGCCGTCGGCGAAGTGCTCACGGACCCCGTCGGGGACGAGGAACTCCGCGTCCTCCGGCCAGCCGTAGGCACGCTTGGTCTCCTGGACCTCCTCTTCGCCGAGCGGCTCCCCGTGCGCCGCCGCGGTGTCCTGCTTGTGGGGCGAGCCGTAGCCGATGTGGCTGTCGACGACGATCAGCGTGGGCTCGCCGGCCACGTTGCCGAAGCGCTCGAACGCCTGGGCGATCAGCTCCATGTCGTTCGCGTCGCCGACCCGCTCGACGTTCCAGCCGTAACCCATGAACCGCGCGGCGACGTCGTCCGAGTAGGTGACATGCGTGTCGCCGTCGATCGAGATGTGGTTGTTGTCGTAGATCCAGCAGAGGTTGTCGAGCTGCTGGTTGCCGGCGATCGAGCCCGCCTCGCCCGAGACCCCCTCCATCATGTCGCCGTCGCCGCAGATCGCGTAGACGTTGAAGTCGAAGAGCTCGGAGCCGTAGCGAGCCTGGAGCCACTTGCCGGCGATCGCCATGCCGACGCTCGTCGCGACGCCCTGCCCGAGCGGCCCCGTGGTCGTCTCGACGCCGGAGGTCAGGTGGTACTCGGGGTGCCCCGGCGTCTTCGAGTCGAGCTGGCGGAACGTCTCGATGTCCTCCATGCTCACGGCGGGCTCGCCGATCGTCTCGTAGTCCGAATCGACCGTCCGTACGTTCGCGAGGTGGAGCAGGGAGTAGAGGAGCATCGAGGCGTGGCCGGCGGAGAGGACGAAGCGGTCGCGGTTGGGCCACACGGGATCCGCCGGGTCGAAGCGCAGGAAGCGCTGCCAGAGCGTGTACGCCACCGGAGCGAGGGCCATCGGCGTCCCGGGATGCCCGGAGTTCGCCTTCTGGATCGCGTCGATGGAGAGCGTGCGGATCGTGTTGACGCAGAGCTCGTCGAGGTCCGTCGCGGTCGGCTGGAGTACGTCAGCCATGACCTTCGATACTAGTGAGCATGCGTCCGCCGAATGTGAGAGGGTCGGTCCGACGGCGACACAGGAGGCAGGATGCAGTCACAGGCGCGCGATACATGGGCATTGACAGGGGCACTTGCGGTGGTGCTCGTGCTGGTCGCCTTCTTCGCGATTGGCGGCAACACCCCGAACGGCGACGCCTCGGCGGCGAAGGTTGCCTCGTTCTACTCGGACAACGGGGGCAAGGAGACGGCAGCCGCGATCGTCCTCGCCCTCGGCGGGGTCTCGTTGCTCTTCTTCGTCGCGATCCTCAAGCGGCATCTCGAGGCCGCCGCGCCCGCCGGCAGCGTGCTGCCAACCGCCGCACTGATCGCCGGCACCGTCGCCGGCGTCGGGTTCATGACAGCGGCCACGATTCACTTCGCCCTCGCCGACTACAGCGACGACATCGCCCCGATTGCGGCGCAGGCAGTCAATGCAATCGACTCCGACTTCTTCCTGCCGTTCGTCGCCGGGCTATCGTCGCTCATCCTCGCGAGCTCGCTGCTGGCCCTTCGAACCGGGGCGTTCCTGCCCCGCTGGGCGGCGATTCTCGGCGTCGTGATCTTCGTGATCACCTTCACGCCGCTCGGCTTCATCTCGTTCATCCTCGCAGGCCTCTGGCTCGTGGCGATCAGCATCCGGCTCTACTTGGCCGGCGAGCCGGCAGCAGGCACCGCCTAGCCGAGGGCGGCCGCGTCGGCGACAAGCGTCGCGTTCGCCTGGCTCACGCGGCCGGCCGGGACTCCTGCGTCGCCGCGCTGCATGCGGGCGAGGGCGTCGTGCTTGTCCTCGCCCGCCACCAGCCAGACCACCCGCCGCGCGGCGTCGATGGTCGGATAGGTGAGGGTCATCCTGCGTCGCCCCCGGTACTTGCCCGCGGTGAGCGCCACGCGCCGGTCGGCAACCTCGAGCACCGCGTCGCCGGGGACGAGCGACGCTGTGTGCCCGTCGGGGCCGATGCCCAGGTGGACGAGGTCGACCGGCTCGGGCAGCTCCGTGGCGTAACGGGCCGCCGCCGCCTCGAGGTCCGTCTCGCCAACCGGCATCGGGCGCAGCCGTTCCTGAAGCGCGGGGGGGAGGGCGAGGACGATGTGCGTGAGGTTGCGGTCCGGGTCACCGGCCGGCGCGACTCGCTCGTCGACCTGGAAGAGCGTGGTCGCCTCCCACGGGACGTCGGCGTCGGCCAGGGCCTCGTACATGGGCACCGGCGTCTTGCCGCCGCTCAGCGCCAGCGAGAACGACCCGCGGGACGCCACCGCCTCGCGCGCAGCCGCCGCGATGACCTCGGCGGCACGCCTTGCGGCCGCGCCTGCGTCGGGAGCGCGCTCGACCCTCAGCTCTTCTTCTCCTCGTGCCCGCCGAACTGCTTGCGCATCGCGGAGAGGACCTTGTCCGCGAAGTCGTCGAGGCCGCGCGACGCGAACCGCGAGTAGAGCGCGCTGGAGAGGACCGGCGCCGGTACGCCCTCGTCGATGGCGGCGATCGAGGTCCAGCGCCCCTCGCCCGAGTCCGACACGCGCCCCGCGAAGTCCCCGAGGTCGGGCGACTGCTGGAGCGCCGCCGCCGTGAGGTCGAGAAGCCAGGAGCCGATCACGCTACCGCGTCGCCACACCTCGGCAACGGCGGGGATGTCGATGTCGTAGCGGTAGAACTCGGGGTTCTCCATCGGTGCGGTCTCGGCGTCGGCCTCGCGCTTCTCGGCGCCGGCGTCGGCGTTCTTCAGGATGTTGAGCCCCTCTGCGTAGGCGGCCATGACGCCGTACTCGATCCCGTTGTGGACCATCTTCACGAAGTGCCCGGCGCCCGAGGGGCCGCAGTGCAGGTAGCCGTTCTCTGCCGCCGATGGCTCGCCCTCCATGCCCGGCGTCCGCTCGGCCGACGCCACGCCCGGCGCGATCGTGGCGAAGATCGGGTCGAGCTGGGCCACCGCCTCGTCGGGCCCGCCGATCATCAGGCAGTAGCCGCGCTCCAGGCCGAAGACGCCGCCGCTGGTCCCGCAGTCGACGTAGGCAATCCCCCGCTTGCCGACCTCCTCGGCGCGGCGGATGTCGTCGCGGTAATAGGAGTTGCCGCCGTCGATGATGATGTCGCCGTCGGAGAGGGCGCCGGCGATGTCGCCGACCGTCTGCTCGGTGATCTCCCCGGCGGGGACCATGGCCCAGACGGCGCGGGGAGGGGAGAGCTTCGCCGCGAGCTCCTCCAGCGAGCTCGCTCCCGTGGCGCCTTCCGACTCGAGCGTCTTGACCGCGTCAGCGTTGACGTCGTAGACCACGCACTCGTGGCCGTCGCGCAGCAGCCGGCGCACGATGTTCGCGCCCATCCGGCCCAGTCCCACCATTCCAAGCTGACTCATCTGTCTCCTGTCGGTCGAGGGGTTTGTCTAGGGTAGCTGCGCTCTCATGGCCCGCAATTCCGCCAGCGCCGACGCCGACGTCCTGGTGATCTTCGGGATCACCGGCGACCTCGCCCGGAAGATGACCTTCCGCGCGCTCTACCGGCTGGAGCGCCGAAAGCAGCTGCAATCGCGCATCATCGGCGTGGCGCGCAACGACTGGTCCGACGAGGATCTCCACGAGCACGCGCGGCAGGCGATCGCCGACACCGGGATGCAGATCGACGACGACGTCTTCAAGCGCCTGGCCGACCGGCTGAGCTACGTCAGCGGCGAGTACCAGACCGACTCGACCTTCGAGAAGCTCGCGACCGAGCTCAAGGGCGACAAGCACCCGGTCTTCTACCTCGAGATCCCGCCGTCGCTGTTCGCCGACGTGGTCGGGCGCCTGTACGGGGTGGGGCTGACGGATGACGCTCGCGTGGTGATCGAGAAGCCCTTCGGCCACGATCTCGAATCCGCCCGCGAGCTGAACGCCAGCCTTCACGAGCTCATCGACGAGGACCAGATCCTGAGGATCGACCACTTCCTCGGCAAGGAGCCGGTGATGGACATCCTCTACCTGCGCTTCGCGAACACGGTGCTGGAGCCGATCTGGAACCGCCGCTACGTCGAGTCCGTGCAGCTCACGATGGCCGAGGACTTCGGCGTCGAGGACCGGGGCCGTTTCTACGACCCGGTCGGAGCGCTTCGCGACGTCGTCCAGAACCACCTGCTTCAGCTGCTCGCGCTGGTGGCGATGGAGCCGCCCACTGGCATGACCGGGGAAGGCGATCCCGTCAAGGACAAGAAGCTCGACCTCTTCAAGGCCATCCCGGCGGCCGACCCGAAGAACTACGTCCGCGGGCAGTACGACGGCTACCAGGGGATCGGCGGGGTGAGGAAGGGCTCGAAGACGGAGACCTTCGCCGCGTTGCGGCTCTCGGTCGAGAGCTGGCGCTGGTCCGGCGTCCCGTTCTTCGTCAGGGCCGGCAAGGCGATGCCCGAGAAGGTCACGGAGGTGCGGGTCAACTTCCACAGCCCGCCGCCCCTCGGGATCGGGTCGCGCGCCTCGCCCCAGCGCGACGAGCTGATCTTCCGGATCGACCCCGACCCGGGCGCCTGCTTGCTCGTCGAGGCGAAGAAGCCGGGCGAGGACAAGCTCCGCCAGGTGCACCTCGATCTTCTGTTCGCCCAGCAGCTGGCCGAGCTGCCGGAGCCCTACGAGCGGCTCCTCGGCGACGCGCTCCACGGCGACCGCCAGCGCTTCTCCGACGAGGCGATGACCGAGGAGACTTGGCGCATCGTCGAGCCGCTCCTGGACCTCGAGGACGCCCCTGAGCCCTACGAAAAGGGCACCTGGGGGCCGGACGGCGCGGAAGCGCTCGTCAAGGGCCACGCGCGCTGGCGGCGGCCGTGGCTGCCGGAAGAGCCGGGTCCGCTCGGCTTCTGAGCGTCCAGGGTTAAAGGAGGTAGGCCCAGCGGACGATTAGAGGTAGCGATGAGTATCGACTTCGCCTCCGTGCTCTCGAGGATGACCGAGATGCGCGCCTCAGACGTACATCTCACGCCGGGTTTCGGACCCGCCGTGCGCGTCGACGGGCGCATCCAGGCGCTCGAGGGCTACGACAAGCTGAGCGCCCAGGACACGCGCGAAATCGTCTACTCGCTTCTGAACGACGCGCAGCGCAAGAAGTTCGAGAACAACCAGCAGATCGACATGGCCTACGCCATCCCCGGCGTGGCCCGCTTCCGCGTCAACGCCTTCATGCAGCGCGGCTCGGTCTCCGCGGCCTTCCGCCACATCCCGCACGAGATCAAGTCGCTCGATCAGCTCGGATTGCCCCCGGTGCTCGCCGAGTTCGCCCGCAAGCCCCGCGGGTTCGTGCTGTTCACCGGCCCGACCGGTTCAGGCAAGTCGACGTCGCTTGCCGCCCTCATCGACATGATCAACAGCGAGCGCGACGAGCACATCCTCACGATCGAGGACCCGATCGAGTTCCTGCACCGGCACAAGCGCTGCATCGTCAACCAGCGCGAGGTCGGCGCCGACGTTCCCGACTTTGCCATGGCGCTTCGCGCGGCGCTGCGCGAGGACCCCGACGTGATCCTCGTCGGCGAGATGCGCGACCTGGAGACGATCTCCACCGCCCTGACCGCGGCGGAGACCGGCCACCTCGTCTTCGCGACGCTCCACACGCAGTCGACCTCCCAGACCGTTGACCGCATCATCGACGTCTTTCCGCCGCACCAGCAGCAGCAGGTGCGGATGCAGCTCTCGATCGCCCTCCAGGGCATCGTCACGCAGCAGCTGATCCCGACGGCCGACGGCACGGGCCGCGTCTGCGCGACCGAGGTGCTGGTGCCGACGCCCGCGATCAGGAACCTGATCCGCGAGGGCAAGACCCACCAGATCTACTCCGCCCTCCAGACCTCCGGCGCAATCGGCATGCAGACCATGGACTCCCACCTGGCGCAGCTGGTGCGTCTTGGGAAGATCACCAGCCAGCTCGCGACCTCGCGGGCGGCGGTTCCGGAGGAGCTCCAGAGGCTGCTCGCCGGCGCGGGCCCGGCGATGACCGGCAACGGCGCTCCGGCTCAGCAGCAAGCGGCGGGCATGAGGTAGGCCCAAGCGAATGAGCACGTACGCCTTCCGCGCCGTCGACGTCGCAGGCATTCCGTCCCGCGGCGAGATCGACGCGCCCACCAAGGCCCAGGTCGCCGAGGAGCTCCGCTCGCGCGGGCTGATCGTCCTCGACGTCGCCGAGCGTCACGAGGCCTTCAAGCTCGAGAGCGTCTTCCAGCGCTTCAGGAGCGTCGACCAACGCGAGCTCTCGGTCTTCTCCCGCCAGTTCGCCACGCTCGTCGCGTCGGGAATGCCCCTGCTGCGATCCCTCTACACGCTGGAGGACCAGACCGAGGACGACATGCTGAGGTCGGCGATTGCCGCGGTGCGCTCGGACGTGGAGGCGGGATCGTCGCTCTACCAGGCGATGGAGCGCCAGCCCGGGGTTTTCGATCCGCTCTACCGGTCGATGGTGCGTGCCGGCGAGGAGTCCGGCAAGCTCGAGGAGGCGCTCGACCGCGTTGCCTACCAGCTCGAGAAGCTCGACGCGCTGCGGCGGCAGGTCAAGTCGGCGATGGTCTACCCGGCGGTGGTCTTCAGCATCGCGCTGCTCGTGATGCTCGCCATCTGCGCGTTCGTCGTGCCGGTCTTCGTGGGGATCTTCAATGAGCTCGCCGCGGAGAACCCGACGGTCAGCGCCGATCTGCCGACGATGACGCAGATCACGGTCTCGGTCTCGAACGTGGTGACGCACCAGTTCTACATCCTCATCCCGGTCCTTGGCGCGCTCGCGTACGCGTTCGCCCGGTGGAAGAAGACCGACCGGGGCCGGAACCTCTGGGACAGGTTCAAGCTCCGCTTTCCGAAGATCGGCGACGTCGTTCGCAAGGTCGCCCTGGCCCGGTGGTCGAGGACGTTCTCCGGCTCCATCTCCTCCGGAGTCCCGATCCTGCAGGCGATCGAGATCTCCGGGATCACGGCCGGCAACACGGTGGTCGCCGGCGCCATGGACGAGGTCTACAGCTCCGTCAAGAAGGGCGGCTCCATCGCGAAGCCGCTGGCGGACCATCCGGTGTTCCCGCCGATGGTCTCCCACATGGTCTCCGTCGGCGAGGACTCCGGTCAGCTCGAGGTCATGCTCGGCAAGATCGCGGACTTCTATGAGACCGAGGTGGACGCCAAGGTCAAGGCGCTGACCTCGCTGATCGAGCCGCTGATGATCGTGATCGTCGGCGGCATGGTCGGGTTCATCGTGATCTCGATGTACCTGCCGATCTTCAGCATCTACAACAACATCCGCTGAGCGATTCGCTAGGGCGCTGACGGCGGCGCCGGCAGCCGGATGAGGAACGTGGAGCCGGGGCCATCGCGATCGACGAGCTCCAGCGAGCCGCCGAGCGTGTTCGCGAGGCTGCGGGAGAGGGGCAGGCCGAGGCCGGTCCCGGCGCTTGCCGGGCGCTGAGCCGCGGCGACCTGGCCGAATTCCTCGAAGATCCGCTCGCGGTCGTCCGCCGCGATGCCAACCCCGGTGTCGGAGACCTCGAACACGAATTCCCCGCCCTCGCTGTCGAACCGCGCGCTGACGAGGACCGTGCCCTCGTCGGTGAACTTCAGGGCGTTGGCGATCAGGTTGCGGAGGATCTGGCCGAGCATGTGCGGGTCGGTGACGAGCGGGGGGAGGTCGGGCTGGGAGGCGAACTCGAGCTTCACCGCGTCGGAGCGCCGCAGCGCCCGGACCATGCCGCGGAGGGCGAGGTAGAGGTCGGAGATCGAGACCTCCTCGACGCGCGGGCGAAGCACCCCGGCCTCCAGCTTGGCGCGCTGAAGCTGCTCGTTGACGATGCGCACCGCCTCGGCGATGCAGCGGCGCGCGTCGGCGATGTTCTCCGCCTCGGCTCCCTCGAGGTCGTGGTCGCTGAGGATCTCGTCCAGCATGAGATCGCCCGCCGTGAGCGGCCCGCGGACCTCGTGCGCGAGCGTGTTGAGGATCTCGCGCTGGTAGTCCACGGCGGCCTGGAGGTCCTCGCCGCGGACCATCGCCTCGTCGAGTAGGTCCCGGACGCTGGCGTTGGCATCCTCCAGCTCTCCGGTCCGCACCGCGAGCTCGGCGGTGCGCATGTCGGCGCGCTCCGCCACGGCGTTGACGCGATCGACGTATTCGAAGGCGATGGCCGTGGAGGCCTCGAGCTCGGCAACGAGGCTCGCCTCCTCCTCGGCGCCCGCCAGCTTCTCCGTGGCCTCGCGCTCGATGGCCCGCACCTCCACGTCCGTGCGGGCCCCGAACAGGCGGCGGAGCGCGTCGATGAGGACGGCCGAGGGCGTGTCGAGGCCCGCGGGGACCCCGGAGCCGTTGCCGGCGGCTCCATTTCCGTTCGTCGTTGTGTCTACGTGCGTGTCCACGAACAGTCGGGCGCACCTTGCGCCGCACGAGCTTCTTCGTCCGATCGGCCGCGGAGCTTGAGCGTGGGAGCGCGTCTGCGCGGGCTACTCGAACCAGGCGACGGTCGCCACGATCACGAACAGCGAGATCAGCGCGGCGCCCTCGTAGGCGCGCGCCTCACCGTCGCCCGTGATCTGCCAGATGGAGATCGCGGCGAGCGCAAGGCTCGCTATGTAGACCGGGGGAAGCACGAAGGTCAGCGGGGTCGCGAAGAGCAGCGAGACGAGGATGAGGGCGGGGAAGAGGAAGACCGCGATTTGCGAGACCGAGTTCTTGACCACGGAGATCGCCAGATCCGACTCCCCCTTCGCCGCCAGGAGCAGGGCGGTCGTGTTCTCCACGGCGTTGCCGGCGATGGCCACGATCACGAGCCCGGCGAACGCGCGCGAGATCCCCAGCGAGTCGATTGCCGGGCCCAGCGCGTCGATGAACCACTCGGACACGAACGCCGCCCCGACGCCGGCCGTGGCGAGCAGGCCGATCGATAGCCCCAGGGACACGGCGTCGTGCGCGGGAGCCGCAGCGGCCCGGGTGGCGTCGGCCCTCAGGTAGGAGGTGAGCCAGCCGCCGTAGACGAAGAGCAGGCAGATCGCGGCGATGGCCGAGATCGCCCTGTCGTGCGGGGCGGCTGCGTCGTTGGAGGACGTGGCGACGCCGAGGATCACGATCACGAACACCGCGAGCATCAGCAGGGTCATCGTGTCGTTCGGCAGGCGCGGCGCGAAGCGCATTAGCCCGTCCTTCGAGGCCCGGGCGCCGACCATGATCGTCAGCCCCAGCACGAGCAGCCCGTTCGCCAGGAGCGAGCCGATCAGCGACGTCTGCGCGACGAGGATCTCGCCCGCGTTCAGCGCGAAGAGGACGACGAAGAACTCGGGCAGGTTGCCGAGCGTGGACTGGAGGACGCCGGTCATCCCCGGGCCGAACCGCTCGCCCAGGGCCTCCGTCGAGAAGGCCACGACGTAGGCGAGTCCGGCAAGCGCGAGGCCGGCGACGATGAAGCTCGCGATCGCCGGCGCACCGGCGTAGTGCATGACTCCCGCGACGACGCTGAGCACCGCGATCGCGGCCGTCGCTGCGGTTTGGCGGGAGCTCACGCCGGGCAGCCTATGGAGCCCCCGGATCGCGCGCTGTCATGGCTAAGGAGTGAGCATTCAGCCGCCGATGGGGTGGCTAATGAGTCGGTATCGACAGGAACCAGGATCCGACGGCCTGGCCGACCAGCGAGGCTTCACGCTCATCGAGCTCCTCGTCGTCGTGATGATCATCGGGCTGCTGGCCGCGTTTGCCATGCCGTCGTTCATGGGCCAGCGCGACAAGGCGGACGATGCCCGTGCCGAGGCGGCCGCGCACACGACGGAAACCGCGCTCGAGATCTACGCGATGGACAACGGCGCCTCCTACCTGAACGCAACGGCGGCGGCGCTCCAGGCGATCGAGCCGACGGTCCCGGCCGGCACGGCGGCAAAGGGCGAGCAGAGCGTGAAGCTCACCGGGCCGGGCGGCAAGGGGAAGCCGGCGGCGACCGGCTACCGGTTGACCGTCACGGCGGCGGTGAGCGGCAACAAGTTCAGCATCGATCGCACCGGCGGCCTCGTCACGTTTACCTGCAAGGTGGCCTCGACCTCGGACGCCGGCGGCTGTCTGCTCTCGAAGGGCAAGAACGGGACCTGGGGCTGAGCGACGCCACTGGGGGCCAGACCTCAGTTGGACGGATGTTCCCCCCATCCAGCCCTAAAGGTTCCATGGCCGGTTCCGATAAGGAAGCCGTAAAGGGCCAGTGCCCTGGCGTGAAAGGCAAACCTGCCGAAAGGTGGGGGCGCAAAGCCACGGGACTCGAATTGAGTCAGCCGAGCTGCCGCCGGGTCAAGACAGAACCCGACCGGATAAGTCGTGGGCTCTGGCGAAGTCGACATAGGTCCCAAGGAGGACTCCTATGATTCTCAAGCTCCGTCAGAGGATGGCCCAGGAACAGTCGGGCTTCACCCTCATCGAGCTGCTGGTGGTCATGCTGATCATCGGCCTGCTGGCCGCGATCGCCATTCCGGCGTTCTTCAACCAGCGTTCCAAGGCGAACGACGCCGAGGCGAAGGAAACCGCGCACACCGCGCAGGTCGCCGAGGAGACGTACGCGACGGACCACAACGGCGCGTACACGTCGACGAACAGCGACCTGACGAACATCGAGCCCACTCTGACGAGTGCCTCGAGCCGAATGACGCTGACGGCGAGCGGCGGCGGGTACTCCGTCACCATCGCGTCGAAGGCCGCGACCGCACCGAACACGTTCACGATCACGCGTAGCGGGACCGGGACGCTGTCCTACCCGTGCAACGTGCCGACCGGCGGCACCGCCGGCGGCTGCACTCTCACCAGCGGCACCACGGGTGCCGGTACCTGGAGCCCGTAGCAAGAACCACGAGATATCCCGGCCACGAGGCCGGAATCGCAGAGGGCGGGCCCATGGGCCCGCCCTCTGTCGTTCTCGCGGGCGATCGGCGCTGGACGGATGTTTGACCCCCCGCGTGGACGCCGCGCTCAATGAACCGACGCCAGCGGCCGATCTAATTGGAGATGCGGGCCGCACGCTCTCGATTCCCCCAGCCCGACACGCCCCGCATGCCCGAGGCCGGCTTCGCGCTTGTCGAGGTGATCGTCACGGCCCTCATGGTCGCCCTGATTGCTCTGCTCCTCGTCGGCGTCATCGCCGCCGGCCAGACCACCGGCGACCAGCGCAACCACTCCGAGGCCGATCAGCTCGCCCAGCAGGACCAGGAGCGCCTACGGGGGATGTCGCTCGAGCAGCTCGCGTCGCTGACGCCGTCAACCGTGAACCGCGTCGTCGACGGCGAGACCTACCACGTGACGTCCTCCGGGCACTTCGTGTCGGCCTCCAACAACGGGCTCAGCGGCGGCAACGACGTGAACTCCTGCCAGACCACCAACGGCACCGCCGACTACGTCGCGATCCGCTCCACGGTCACCTGGGACGGGATGCTCAGGGCCAACGCCCCGGTGACCGAGGAGAGCGTCGTCGCCCCGCCGGCGGGCGGCACCCTCCTCACCCGCGTCTACGACCCCGCGGCCGCGCCGCTGACCGGAGTCCGCGTTACCGCGTCGCCGGCGTCGAGCACCGCCAGCGGTACGCACATCGCGACGACCGACTCCTCGGGCTGCACGATCTTCCCGTCGCTGGCCATCGGCGACTACACGGTGAGCGCCTCGCGCTCGGGCTACGTCGACAAGGACGGGGACTCCACTCCCAGCACGACGGCGACGGCAACCACCGCGGGCACGGCGACGTCGAGCTTCACGATGGGACAGGCCGGCTCGCTCACGGCGAGCTTCGTCACCAAGGTCGGCAGCACGACCTACCCGAGCCAGGTGGCGCCGTCGATCGCCTACAACAACGCCCAGATGGCGACGCCGGGCATCGCCAGCGCGTCCTCGGGATCGGCCACGTCGATTGCGACCCCGGCGAACCTGTTTCCGTTCTCCAGTGGCACGAACTACACCAACAACTACGGAGTCTGGGCGGGGAAGTGCGGGGGAACCACCTACCCGAATCAGCCGCCGACGACTGCCAACATCGCCAACGCGACCGTGAATCCGGGGGGAACCGGCACGGCGACCGTGATGCTCCCGCCGGTCGTCCTCAAGACCTTCTACAAGCAGGGGTCGTGGTGGTCGACGTCGACGACGGCCGACAAGCCCGACGACATCCTCATCTACAACGGGTGCGACGCTTCGTTTTCGAGCTACGAGAGCTGGTCCGAGCCGGTGCGAAGCGATGCGACCACGAACTCGCTGGGCGCGCTCGCTCTCCCGGGCCTCCCGTATGGGAAGAACTTCGTCGTCTGCGTCGACGACAACGGCTACCGCGCGTACGCTGGGCCGCTCCAGAACACGATCTACTCGCCGTCGTCCGCCGGCAACGCGACCAACTGGTCGGTCACGATCGACTCGACCAGTTGGTCCAACAGGGGGACCTGTTGACCGCCCTGCGCGCAGCCCTGCGCCGCGTGCGCGGGAACGAGTCCGGGATCACGCTGATCGAGCTCCTGGTCGCCATGGCGATGGGAGTCATCGTCTCGGGAGCGGCGTACGCGATCCTCACGACAACCCTCAGGGAGACCAGTCGCGTCTTCACGCGGGTCGACGCAACGCAGCGCTCGCGGCTTGCGATGGAGAACATCGAGAGCCTGCTGCACTCGAGCTGCGTCGCGGACGGCACGACGCCGATCATCTCGACGCCCCCCTCGCGGTCGAGCGACGGGACCAACATGTGGTTCGTGAGCAAGTACGGCAACCAGAACGTCGTCACGCCCACCCTCCACAAGCTCTCCCTCAACACGACAACCAAGACGCTGACCGACTCGACCTACGCGCTGACGGCCGGGACCTCGCCGCAGACCTGGACCTGGGCGACGACGGCCACCGGCACGACCACCGTGCTGACCAACGTCACGCAGGTCGGGAGCACGCCGATCTTCCGGTACTTCAAGTTCGAGGCGGCGAAGGACTCGAGCGGCCAACCGTACGAGGACGATTCCGGGAACCCGCTGCAGATGCTGATGGACGGGACCAACTCGCTGCCCACGGGCACCTTCACCAGCTCCGGGACCGCCGTCGCCGCGGGCACGTTCCCGGCGAACTCGCCCGACCCCCTGCCGGTGCCACTGAGCTCCACGAACGCCGCCGACGTCTCCGAGGTGCTGTTCAACATGAACGTCGGCGCGAGCGGCGCCGGCACCAACTCCAGCTTCGAAGGAACCGCGGCCGGCGCCGACGCCAACGCGATCATCACCAATTCGGTCGTCCTGCGCCTGACCCCGGTGGTCACCGACGGCGCGAACAACCAGGAGGTCGCACCATGCGACTGAGGCCCTCCCTGGCCGCCGCCACTCTGCGAGCGCGCCTCGCCGCAGAGGAAGGCTTCACGATGCTGATCGCGCTCGGGGTCATGACGGTGGTGATGCTGCTGGTCGCCGCGGCCTTCGTCGCCGCCAACGGCGACATCCACCAGAGCCAGCACGACCTCGAGGGCAAGCGCGCCTACTACGCGGCGCGCGCCGGCATCAACGTCTTCATGTCCCGGCTGAACCAGGACACGGAGCTCTGGACGACGTGCCCGTCGCAGTCGACGACCGCCGTTCCCGGCAGCAAGGCGGGCGCGACGTTCTCCTACGTGCCGGTGCCCGCCCCGGGCCAGAGCGCGTGCAGCACCACGGCCCCGGCCAAGTCGATGATCGACGCGAACGGGTCGTTCTCGATGCGCTTCACCGGCAACTCCGGGACCAACCCGACCGTCACGAGGAGCCTCATCGCGACGTTCCGGCGCAACTCGCTGCTCGACTACCTCTGGTACACGACCTACGAGACGCTCGACCCGAACACGTACTCCAACCCGGCGAGCTACCAGGACTGCGCGACGTTCTACCGCGACAACCGGCCGAGCCACTGCACCCGCATCGACTGGATCACCGGCGACGTGATCAACGGGCCGATGTACACGCAGGACCAGTTCTCGATCTGCGGCGCGCCGGTCTTCGGGCGCGCCGGCGCGAACGACCCGATCGTCACGGAGGCGCCGAGCAACGGCACATACTCGGTCTCTGGATGCTCGAACAACGCCGTGCTGAACTCGCCGATGACGCTCGGGATCAGCGGCGTGGGCCCGCCCCCCGACAACACCGCGCTGCTGGGCTACGCGCAGCAGGACGGCCTGGTGCTGTCGGGATCGACCACCATCGTCCTGAACGGCAACAACGCGACGGTCACCAATGCGGGCTTCAACGGGGGGGTCCCGAAGAGCGTCAGCCTCACGACCGATCCGATCATCTACGTGACCAGCTCGTCGTGCTCGTCGACGTACTCGCCCTACAACGTGAGCTACACGGGCAACACCGGGTGCGGGAACGTCTACGTGTCCGGCAACTACTCGACGTCGGTGACGATCGCCGCGGCCAACGACATCATCATCTCGGGCAGCATCACCACCAACCTGAGCGGATCGGCGGTCGCCGGGCTGGTGGCCAACAACTTCATCCGCGTCAAGCACGGGGTGACCACCAGGTCTGGATCGTCGTTTGGCAGCTGCGGCAGCGCAAGCAACATCTCCAGCCAGACTCTGTCCAACGTGGTGATCGACGCGGCGATCCTGGCGCTCAACCACTCGTTCATCGTCGACAACTACGACTGCGGCGCCCCGCTCGGCAACCTGACCGTGAACGGCGCGATGGCGCAGCTCTTCCGCGGCACGGTCGGCACTTCGCGCAATGGCGACGTCGCGTCCGGTTACCTCAAGAACTACAACTACGACGACCGCCTGAAGGTCCAGGAGCCCCCGGACCTCTTCGCCCTCTCGTCGACGGGCTGGCGCATCGTGCGCGAGACCAGCTGCGTCCTCGGCGGCACGAACAGCGCCACGAAGTGCTGAGTTAGCTCCGCCGGCGCCGCTACGGTTTTCGCCGCCATGGTCGCTCTGACGGTTGCAGCAATGTTCGTGATCGGGGCGACGCTCGGCAGCTTCGTGACCGTCCTGTCCTACCGCCTGCCGCGGGGGGAGGGCTTCGTTCGCGGCCGCTCCTACTGCCCGAGCTGCGGCGCGCCGATCGCCGCCTATGACAACGTTCCCATCCTCTCCTGGCTTCTGCTCCGCGGGAGGTGCAGGCACTGCGAGCACCGGATCTCGGCGCGGTACCCCCTCACCGAGCTCACCCTGGCGTCCCTGTTCGCCGCCACGACGGTGATCCTCGGCATCGACGACGTCGGAGCTCTCGTCCTGGGGCTGCTCCTGTGCGCGGTGCTGGTGGCGATCACGATCACCGACCTTGAGCAGCGGATCATCCCGAACGCCATCGTCGGCTTCGGCGCGCTTGCGGCGCTCGTGATCGTTGCCGTCTCGGATCCCTCGAGCCTCCCGGAGAACCTGATCGCGGGCGCGGCCGGGGGGCTCGGACTGCTGCTGGTGGCCCTCGCCTACCCCCGGGGAATGGGCATGGGCGACGTCAAGCTCGTGGCGATGATGGGGCTCTTCCTCGGTCGGGCGCTGATCCCGGCCCTCTTCATCGGGTTTGCGAGCGGCGCGGTGGTGGGCATCGGCCTGATCGCCGTTCGCGGCGCATCGGCCCGCAAGCACGCGATTCCGTTCGCGCCGTTCCTGGCGCTTGGCGGCGTCCTCGGGCTGTGGGTGGGCGACACGCTGCTCGACTGGTACTCGGACACCTTCACCGGCTGACAGCAGGTTTTCATCGTTTTCCCATTCGCGGCTCAAGTTTGAGGCGCATACGGCCGATCTTCTTCGTGGGTAAGAGCCGTGCGTGGATTGACCGTCACACGAAGCAAGCAGACGACCGTGGTCGGACTCGAGATCGAGGCCGGCAGCGTGGCCGCCACCGAGGTGCACGTGAACGGCGGTGCCGAGATCGTCGGGCATGCGATCCTCGAGCTCGAGCCGGGCGTCTTCAGCGAGGGAGAGGTCGTCGACGTCGACCGCCTCGCGGATGCTCTCCGTGACCTGGTCTCGGCCAACAAGCTCGGCAAGGACGTTCGTCTCGGCGTCGCCAACCAGCGGGTCGTCGTCCGCGTCCTTCACCTGCCGTTGATCGAGGACCCCAAGGAGCTTGACACCGCCGTCCGCTTCCAGGCGCAGGAGGCCCTGCCGATGCCGGCCAACGAGGCGACCATCGACTGGCAGCTCATCCCGCCGCCGGTTGTCGACCCCAACGCCCAGGGCATGGACGTGGTTGCGGTCGCGGCCCGCACGAGCATGGTGGAGCGCGCGACGCAGGCCATGCGCAAGGCCGGGCTGCGCCCGATCGGCATCGACCACTCGGCCTTCGGCATGATCCGGGCCCTGGGGCACTCGGAGGCGGGCTCGCAGCCCGACTCAGGCGGCGGCGCCGTCCTGCATTGCAGTCTCGGCGACCTCACGAACCTCGCCGTCGCCTACGGATCGTCGTGCCTGTTCACCCGCGCCGCGAACTTCGGCGTCGAGGCGATGGCACAGCAGCTTGCGGAGCGCGGAAACCAGTCCCTGGGACACGCGCGGGCCCTGCTCACCACGACCGGACTCGGCGACGCCGACGCCGGCGCGCTGGCCGACGGTGACGCCGCCCAGCTCGCTCGCGAGGTGCTCGATGCCGGAGTGGCGAAGCTCGCCGACGAGCTGCGGATCTCCCTGGACTACTACGCGACGCAGGAGGGCGCCATTCCCGTCGGCACCGTCCTCGTCAGCGGCGCCGGCAGCGCGATCCCGGGCCTCGTCGAGGCTCTCGAGGCCGCGCTCGGCCGCGCGCTCGTGGTGGCGCGGCCCGTCGAGCTTCAGCCCTTCGGCGACCAGGTCGCCGCTCGCTTGACCGTCCCCTTCGGCCTCGCACTGGACTCCTGAGATGCGTCCCGTCAACCTCATTCCCGGCAGCCAGCGCAAAGGCGACCAGGCCGCCCTGCGCGCGGGCAGCCTCTCCTACGCGCTTATCGCGGTACTCGTGCTGGTTCTCGGCGGCGTCGTCGCCATGGTCCTGACCGGCAACAAGATCGCGGACGACCGGACGCAGGTCGCAAGCCTTCAGGCGCGCGAGGCGGCGGCGCAGGCGCAGGCGTCGAAGCTTGCCCCCTACGTGGACTTCGCTCAGCTCACCGATACCCGCAAGCAGACCGTCGCGACTCTCGCGCAGAGCCGCTTCGACTGGGAGCGCGTGCTTCGCGAGCTGGCGCTCGTCATCCCGGGCAACGTGTGGCTGACGGGACTCAACGGCTCGGTCGCCGCCGATACCACGAGCGGTTCCAGCTCCGGAGGCTCATCGCTCTCGTCCGGCGTCACGGGACCGTCGCTCTCGATCTCCGGCTGCGCCACCAGCCAGAAGGCGGTTGCGAGCTTCCTGGCGTCCCTGCGTGATATCGACGGCGTCACCCGCGTCGGGCTCCAGAGCTCGCTGCGCTCCGACGCGGCCGACGCCGGCGGGTCGAGCTCCAGCACCACGACTCCCTCGACCTCCGGTGCCCCCGGCGGCGGAACCTGCAGCGGCACGCGGCCGCTCGAGAGCTTCCAGGCCCTCGCAACGTTCGACGCCGTCCAGGTGGCGGCGACCGGCACCTCGTCGCTGAGCGCTCCGACCACGGACACGACCTCGACGACGTCCACGACGCCGACCACATCGACGACTTCGACCACTTCCACCACCCCGACGACGTCCACGACACCCACGACGTCGACCACCACGACGCCGGACACGACCGCGCCGCCGGTCGACACCTCGGCCACTGGAGCATCAAATTGAGCACTGAGCGCGCAATCACCCTCTTTGCCGGCCTCGTCGGCGCCGTGGCCCTGTTCTGGTTCCTCCTGCTCAGCCCGAAGATGAAGACGCAGAAGGATCTGAACAGCCAGATCTCCTCGCTGACGGCGAGCGCCGAGTCCGCCGAGCAGGCCGCGAACAGCGGCCTCGCCCAGAAGCGCACCTACAAGAAGAGCTACTCGAGCCTGGTCAAGCTCGGCAAGGCCGTCCCGGCGGACGCCGACACGCCGAGCTTCCTGACCCAGGTCTCCGGGATCTCGAACCGCGCCGGTGTCCAGCTCGACGGCCTGGTGCTGGGCCAGTCTTCCAGCGCGGCCCCGGCCACCACGACCGATACGACGGGGCTGGCGACCGAGTCGACGGCCGCGCTCCTTCCCCTGGGCGCCCAGGTGGGGCCCGCCGGCCTGTCGGTCATGCCCTATGACGTGACCTTCTCGGCCAATTACTTCCAGACCGCCGACCTCCTAGGCGGGCTCGACGGCCTGGTCCACCTGCGCAAGCCGAAGGGAGCGACCAGCTACCGGAACCCGCGGCCCTCCGGGCGCCTCGTGACGATCGACAGCTTCAGCCTCGCCACGGAAGACACGACGGCGAGCCCCAACGCCGCGCTCTCCGGAACCCTTTCGATCACCACCTACCTGGCGCCGCCCGACCAGGGCCTGACCGGGGGAGCGACGGCCACGTCCCCGCTTCCCGACGGCTCGACGACGACGACCAGCTCCCCGAGCGTGGCAGCGACGGTGACGCCATGAAGTTCGAACGACCGAAGTTCGAACGGCCCAAGTTCCAGCGGCCCAACGTGAGCCGGCCGAAGCTCGGTGGCCCGAACATCGAGCCCCCGAAGGTCGTCAGCGACCTCTACCGGGATCTCCGCGACCGGCACCTCTTGATCGTGGTCGTGGCGCTGATCGTGGCGATCGTGGCCGTCCCGCTTGCGCTCGGCAAGAAGTCGGAGCCGACTGCGCCAGCGGCCACTCCGCCGGCGTCGTCCAAGGCCGCCGACCTGACCATGCCGGCGGTGACGCTCGCGGACGTCCCGGGGGTCACCAACTACCGGCGGCGCCTGGCGGCCTTCGAGACCAAGAACCCCTTCAAGGCGCAGTTCGCGGTGAGCGACAACACGGGCGGCACCGGCTCCGGAACGTCGACCACACCGTTCCCGACGACGGGCTCGAGTGGCACGTCCACGCCGCCCGCCACGACGCCTCCGACCGGTACGACCTCCACGACCCCGACCACGCCCTCCACAACCCCGCCGGTCAACCACGGCGGAGGCAACAACGGCGGCAACAACGGCGGCCAGACCCAGCCGACGATCAAGACGGTCACTCGCCTCTTCACCCGCCGGGTCGACCTGACGGTCGCGAAGGTCGGCGGCGAGTCGCGAAGCATGAACTCCGTGGAGCCGATGACGATCCTGCCGAACGAGACGAACCCCGCTCTCGCGTTCCTTGGAACCGACGAGAAGGGCAAGAACGCGGCATTCGTCCTCTCCTCCCGGTCGGTCGCCACCGGCGGCAACGCCTCCTGCGTGCCTGCTCCGGACAACTGCATCTACGTCTCGATGAAGGAGGGCGACACCGTCACGGTGGACTTCACGCCCGATGGCGCCACCGAGCCGGTGACCTACCAGGTGACGCTCAACCGCATCCGCGACGTGAACGTCAAGAAGCACAGCAAGAGTGCCCCTCCCGCCCAGGGCGACACGTACGCACGCGCTGGCGAGACCGGTGGCTGAGACGCGTCCCACCGGAGCTCGTCGACATCGTGCGCGGCTGATCGCGGCCGGCGTCGCGGTCACGGGCCTGATGGCGCTCCTACCGGCCGGCGCCGCGGCGCATCATCGCCACGCGGCGAAGCTCACGATCTCCAACGCGTCGGTCAATGAGCCGAACGGCTCCGCGACCGTCAAGGCGCGGTTCATCGTCAAGCTCTCTCATGCCAAGCGTCGCGCCGTCAAGGCCTCGTACCGCACCCGGGACGGCTCCGCCGGCTCACACGACTTCCGGGCGAAGCACGGCAAGGTGAAGATCAGGCCGGGCCACCGCCACGCCCACATCGACGTCGTCGTGCTGGGCGATGGGCAGAAGGAGGCCAACGAGACCTTCCGCGTCAAGCTCTTCCACGTCAAGCACGCCCATGCGAAGCGGGCGACGGGCGTCGGGACGATCCTCGACAACGACTCCGGGGGCAACGGCGGCGGTGGCGGCGGTGGCAACGGCGGTGGCGGCGGCACCCCCGATGCCGACAACGACGGGATCCCGGATGCGCTCGACGCCTGCCCCAAGGACTACGACCCGGACGGCTACTGCCCGGTCTCCGTCTACGACGTCAACGACGGCACGGTCGGCCCGGGCGCGAGGGCGCGAGTCAAGAACCTGATGGTCACGGCGATCGACCGTCCCGACAAGCTGATCTGGGCCCAGGCGCAGCCGGGTGACGCCGGCTACCAGGGCGTCAAGGACTCCGCGCTGGAGCTGGTCGAGCCCACGACCGTCCCGGGCTCGCTCGCGATCGGAGATCGCGTCAACGTGACGGGGAGGACGGCGACGAGTGAGTTCGACCTCGTGTCGCTCAACAACACTTCGAGCGGCGGCACGCCCGCGGCCGCTTCGCTTCCCCTCAGCAACATCGGGAACGCCAGGTACGCGGACGTCCTCGGCTCGGTCTCCGGCGAGACCCTGACCACCCCGGCGCCCAGCCACTGGATCATGTTCGACGGCCTGAAGGTCCCGGACCAGCTCATCGGGACGCTGCCGAGCCGCGCGGCCGGCGCCTACTTCTCGACGCTCACCGGCATCGTCGGCGGAACCGACGCGTCGCCCGCCCTGACGCCGAGGAGCGCAGGCGACATCGTCGACGGGACCGCTCCGCCGCGCACGGTCGCCAGGGTCGACATCACGGATGACTGCGTGAACGTCGGCGAGACGCATTCCCCCGTGGCCACCGTCGAGCTGTCCGGCCCGGCGTCGAACTCCGAGACCGTCGCGATGTCGGCCAGTGCGCCGGCGGCGCTCGGCTTCGACACGGTGACCGTGATGCCCGGGACGGATTCCGCAGTGGTGCGGGTCTCGGGCCAGGCGCCCGCCAGCGCGGTGACGCTGAGCGGCGCGCTGAACGGGCCCGGGGCCAGCTCGCCCGGCACGCTCGACGTGCGGGACCCGCAGGGGGCCGACCCCTGCACGATCGAGACCAACTGACTCGAGGCTCGACGCCGCCGGCTGAACCCCCGAGGTTCCGTCTAGCCTTGTAGCGGATGTCAATGCTCCGCTTCACCACGGCGGGCGAGTCGCACGGGCCCGGCCTGGTGACGATCGTCGAGGGCCTGCCCGCCGGCCTCGAGATCGACCGCGACCGCGTGGACCGCGACATGGCCCGGCGCCAGCTGGGCCACGGGCGCGGCGGGCGCATGAAGATCGAATCGGACTCGGTCGAGATCCGCTCCGGCGTGCGCCACGGGCGCACGCTCGGCAGCCCGGTGGCGGTGCTGGTCGCCAACCGCGACTACGCCAACTGGGGGGAGCGCATGAACCCGTGGCCGGTCGACGCCGAGGTCGAGGAGGTGCACACCCCGAGACCGGGGCATGCCGACCTCGCGGGGCTCTTGAAGTTCGGCCACGACGACGTCCGCAACGTGCTGGAGCGCGCTTCCGCCCGCGAGACGGCGGCGCGGGTGGCCGCGGGGGCGCTGGCCAAGGAGCTCCTGCGGGCCCTCGGCGTCGAGGTGGCAAGCCACGTGATCCAGATCGGCTCGGTGAAGGCCCCCGAGCGCGAGCCGCTCGGGCTCGACGACTTCGCCGGCGTCGACGACTCGCCCGTGCGCTGCCTCGACGAGACGGCGGGAGCCGCGATGGTGGAGGAGATCAACCGCCTGCGGAAGGCCAACGAGAGCCTCGGCGGGATCTTCGAGGTGCGCGCCTTCGGGCTTGTGCCCGGCATCGGCTCGCATGTCAGCTGGGAGGAGCGCCTGGACGGGCGGCTGGCGCACGCCGTGGTCTCGATTCAGGCGGTGAAGGGAGTCTCGGTCGGCGAGGCCTGGGAGGTCGCCGGTCTGCCCGGCTCCGAGTCGCACGACGAGATCTTCTACTCCGAGGAGCTGGGCTGGTACCGCCAGACGAACCGCGCGGGCGGGGTGGAGGGCGGCATGACGAACGGCGAGCCGCTCGTGGTCCGCGGCGCCCTCAAGCCGATCTCCACGCTCACCAAGCCGCTTCGCAGCGTCGACACCGAGACGCTCGAGCCCGCGCAGGCGCTGCGCGAGCGGACCGACTCCACGGTGGTCCCGGCGGCCGGCGTCGTTGCGGAGGCCATGGTGGCCCTGGTGCTTGCGGGCGCCTTCCGGGAGAAGTTCGGCGGCGATCACATCGACGACGCGCGCGCGGCGCTCGCCGCCTACCGGGAGCGCATCGGATGGAGGCGCTGAGCTCCGGACGCTCGCTCGTCTTCATCGGCTTCATGGCCGCGGGGAAGACGAAGGCGGCGCGCGCCGCCGGCGAGCGCCTCGGCAGGGAGCCGCTCGACGCGGACGCCGCCCTCGAGAAGGCGCTCGGCATGCCGATCGCCGAGTTCTTCGAGCGTGAGGGGGAGGAGGAGTTTCGCCGGCGGGAGACGGACCTGGTGGTCGAGATGCTTCGTCGCGCGGATGGCGCGCCGGTGGCCCTCGGCGGGGGCAGCGTGCTCTCCGAGGCCGTCGCGCGTGCCCTGGAGGATCACGTGGCCGTGTGGCTCGAGGTCTCGGCCGAGGAAGCGTGGGAGCGCATCGACGGCGGCAGCCGGCCGCTCGCCCGCGACCGCGGCGAGTTCGACCGTCTGCACGCCGAGCGCGCCGCGCGCTACGAGGCGCTGGCCGACGCGATCGTTCCGGGCCGCCGCGAGGCACTCCAGGCGGCCCTGCCGGCGCTTGCCGTCCTTGCCGACGCACCCGCGGGCACGCGGCTCCTCTGGGCGACGAGCGCCTCGGGCGACTATCCGGTGTTCATCGGGAACGGAATCCTCGGGAGCCTCGACCCGCCTGTCGCGGGCCGCAGCTTCTGCGTCACCGACTCCTCGGTGGGCGGCGTCTACGCGGAGCGACTCGGCGCGGAGGCGGTCGTGAGCGTGGAGCCGGGCGAGTCGGCCAAGACGCTCGCCGAGGCGGAGCGAGTCCTGGGCGAGCTCGCCGCCGCGGGGATGCGCCGCAGCGACCGCGTCCTGGCGCTGGGCGGCGGCGTGGTTGGCGACCTCGCGGGATTCTGCGCCTCCGTATACCAGCGGGGCGTACCCGTTGTCCAGCTTCCAACGTCGCTGGTGGCCCAGGTCGACTCGGCCTATGGCGGCAAGACCGGCGTCGACATCGCCGCCGCCAAGAACTACGTCGGGGTCTACCACCAGCCGGCGGCCGTCGTCGTGGACCTCGACACCCTCGAGACGCTGCCCCCGGAGGAGCTGGCCGCCGGCTTCGTCGAGGTGCTGAAGGCCGGCCTGCTGGCGGGCGGCGAGCTCTGGGAGTCCGTGCGGGCGCTCGAGGCTCTCGGCGCGGAGTCCGTTGCCCCCCTCGTCCTGCCGTGCGCGCGGTACAAGCTCGCCGTCGTCGCCGGGGACGAACGCGACGGCGGGATGCGGATGGCGCTCAACCTCGGGCACACCGTGGGACACGCGATCGAGGCGGCCTCCGGCTACGGTCGCTACCGCCACGGCGAGGCGGTCGGTCTCGGGCTCCTGGCGGCGTTGCGCATGTCCGGGGCGGGCGGGCTCCGCGACGAGGTGGCGGCGATCCTCGCCCGCCACGGCCTGCCGACCGCGCTCGACGCAGAGCTCGGTACCGCCCCGATCCTGGACGCGCTCAGCCGCGACAAGAAGCGCACCGAGCGCGGGGTCGAGTTCGTGCTGCTCGAGCGTCCCGGCGAGCCGAGGGTTGGGCAGCTTGTGGATCCCGCTAGCGTGGAGGCGGCCGTGGAGGAGTTGAGATGACGGGTGCGCACAGCCGCGTGATGGTGCTTCACGGCGTCAACCTCGACATGCTCGGGCGCCGCGATCCCGAGCACTACGGCACGTTCACCATCGAGGAGCTGGAGCTCAGGATCAAGCGCCTCGCCGACGAGCTCGGCCTCGAGGCCGCGTTCTTCCACTCCAACCACGAGGGCGAGTTCATCGAGGCGATCCACCGGCTGCCGGAGACGGCCGACGGGACGATCGTCAACGCCGGCGCCTGGACCCACTACAGCTACGCCATTCACGACGCGCTCGAGCTCGCCGGCATTCCGGCCGTCGAGGTGCACATCTCCGACATCAACGCGCGCGAGGACTGGCGGCGCGTCTCCGTGCTGGAGGGCGTGGTCGTCGGCCAGGTCTCCGGCAAGGGGCCCGAGGGCTATCGGGACGCGCTCGAGATGCTGATGGAGCACCTGGGTTGAGCACTGCGCACCCCGATCGCCTTGCCGAGCTCGTCGCCGCCGAGGGCCTCGACGCGCTGATCGTCGGCGACCTGGTCCGCCCTGGAGACTCCGGGCCCGACGCGGGAGCCGACGTTCGCTGGCTGACCGGGTTCGGCGGGACCAGCGGCCTCGCCCTGGTCGGTGCCGGGATCAGGACGTTCCTCACGGACTTCCGCTACGAGGAACGCGCCGAGCGCGAGGTCGGCGACGCATTCGACCGCGTGATCGCCAAGACGCGGCTGCTCGCCGAGCTGACCGAGCGGCTCTCGGGAAGGGTGGGCTACGACGACGGCCAGACGAGCGTTCGCAATCTGAAGAGGCTCGAGGCCGAGCTTGCGGATGGGGTGGAGCTGGTGCCTGTCGAGGGGCTCGTCCAGCGCCTGCGGCGCACCAAGGACGAGGCGGAGATCGAGACGATCGCCGAGGCGGCGCGAATCACCGACGCGGTCTACGAGTGGCTCTGCGGCCAGGGCTTCGCCGGCAAGAGCGAGCGCCAGATCGCCCTGGCGGCGGAGGTGCGGATGCGCGAGCTCGGCGCGGACGGGCCCTCGTTTCCGCCAATCGTCGCGGCGGGCTCGAACGCGGCGATCCCCCATCACGACGCCGGCGAGCGCGTCGTCGAGGAGGGTGAGCTGCTCTTGATCGACATGGGCTCCATCGCGCGCGGCTACTGCTCGGACTCGACTCGGACGTTCGCCGTCGGCGAGGTCGGCGACGCCGAGCGCGAGGTCTACGAGCTGGTCAAGACCGCTCAGCAGGCCGGGCTCGACGCCGTGGCCGCGGGGGTCTCCGGCAAGGACGCCGACGCGGCCTCACGGGCGCCGATCGAGGCGGCCGGGCACGGCGACCACTACGGGCACGGCCTGGGCCACGGCGTCGGGATCGAGGTCCACGAGGCCCCGCGGCTCGGCAAGACGTCAGCGGACACGCTCGCCGTGGGCGACGTCGTGAGCGTCGAGCCGGGCGTCTACCTCGCCGGCGAGTTCGGCGTGCGGATCGAGGACCTCGTGGTCATCCAGGCCGGCGGCCTCCGGAACTTCAACAGCTTCACGAAGGAGCTCCGCCCGGTTTCCTAAACGGTGTCAGGCACCCTTTAGGTTGGGAGGAGGTTCGTGTCGGAGTCGAGCCGCTCTGCGAACGCGACCAGCAGCTCAACCACCGCGTCGACGTCCTCGAGGTCGACGACCTCGACCGGCGAGTGCATGTATCGCAGCGGGATCGAGACCAGGCCGGTCGCAATTCCGGCGCGCGACGTCTGAAACGAGTCCGCGTCCGTGCGCGTGGAACCGCCGACCCCCTCGAGGGTGTAGGCGATGTCCGCGGCCTCGGCCGCCTCGACCAGGAGCTCGAAGACGCGGGGCGCAATCCGCGCTCCGCGGCTGATCACCGGGCCGGAGCCGAGCGGGTGGCTGCCGATCTCCTTCTCGTCGACGCCGGGAGCGTCCGTGGCATGGGTCACGTCGACGGCGATCGCCACGTCGGGGCGAAGCGCGTATGCGGTGGCGCCGGCTCCCATCGAGCCGATCTCCTCCTGGACCGCGGCCACCGCGGCCACTCGCGTCTTCAGGTTGCCACGCTCGTGGGCGCGGCGTGCGGCCTCGAGCGCGATATAGCAGCCCAGCCTGTTGTCCATGGAACGCGAGGCCAGCCGCGAGCCCGCCAGCTGCGCGGGCTCTCCCGCGACCACTCCGGCGTCGCCCACGCCGATCAGCGCGAGCGCCTCCTCCTTGTCGGCGGCGCCGATGTCGATGTGCATCTGCTTGATCTCCACGACCTTCTTGCGTGCGTCGCTGTCGAGCAGGTGGATCGGCTTGCGGCCGACGACGCCGAGCACGGAACCGCCGCGCCCGGCGATCACGACCCGCTGGCCGACCAGGATCTGCGCGTCCCAGCCGCCGATCGAGGCGAAGTAGGCAAACCCCTTGTCGTCGACGTGGGTGACGACCACGCCGATCTCGTCGATGTGGCCGACCACCGCCAGCAGCGGCTGCCCGGTGTCGTCGCCGACCGTGGCGATCGAGGAGCCGAGGGCGTCGTGGGTGACGGTCGCGAAGTCCGCGGCCTCACGCCAGACCTCGGTTGCTGGTCCCTCGTAGCCGGAGGGGCCAGGGACGCGGATCAGGTCGTCGAGAAGCTTGGGTACGTCAGTCATGGCGGCCCAGTCTATGGACGGGCGCGCTCAGGACTCTTCGTGGCGCACGCGGTAGCGCCCCTCGCCGTACATCCGGGTCTCGCTGGTGATCATCGCCCAGGCGAGCACGGTGATGATCAGGAGCGTTGCGAGGGCCGGAATCTCCGTGGCAAGCGGAGACATGGCGAAGCCGATCACCGCGAGGCCGAGGCGCCGGCCGCTGAGCGTGTGGATGTTGCGGTAGCGCAGGGCGACGTGGCTGAGGAGGTAGATCGCAAGGCCACCGCACAGCGCGAACGCGGGCATGCTCTCGAGCGGCGCGCCGTAGTCGGCAAGGGTCTCCTTGAGCCCGAGGGCCACCAGGATGATCCCCGCGACCATCGGCAGGTGGATGTAGGAGTACGCGTCGCGCGCCAGCTCGTTCTGCACGCGCCCCACCTCCGCCTCCGCGAGCCGGCGCGTGTTGATGATCGAGACGATGTCGAAGTAGGCCCACCACATCGCCGCCGTCAGCGCCACGCCGAGGACCGCGGCCGCTGCCGTCCCGGCGTCCAGATGGGTGTCGATCCCGGCACCAACGCCAATCGCCACGATCGACTCGCCCAGGGCAATGATCACGATCAGGCCGTGGCGCTCGGCGAAGTGGCGAGGGACGAGGTGCCAGCCCTCGGAGCCGAACACGTAGGGGATCGCCGTGTCGAAGAAGAGGGCAAGCGCCCACAGGCCCGCCTGGGTGGCGCCGTCGAAGGCCGAGGCCAGGACGAGGAGCCCCACCGCGATGGTCGTGCTGACCGTGATGCCGATGACCGAGCGGCGAAAGCCCGGATCGTCGCGGCTCGCGATCGTGAACAGGGCGATGTGCGCCGCCCTCACCACGCCGTAGGCAATCGCGAAGTCGAGCGCCAGGTCGCTGAAGGCGCGCGGCACGCACAGCGAGCAGATCAGAAGCCCGGCCATCGTCGCGAACATCACGATTCGGACGGCGCCCTCCTCCGGGTCCACCACGCTCGTGAGCCAGGCGTACGCCGCCCAGGCCCACCAGAGCATCCCGAAGATCAGCATCGCCTTGCCAAGCCCGGCCCAGGTGGGCTCGTGCGCCATGAGCGTCGTGCACTGGGTGATCGCCAGCACGAAGACCAGGTCGAAGAACAGCTCGAGCGGCGTCACCTGCTCGCCCTCGCGAAACACCGCGCCGAGCCGCGGGCGGGAGGCGCGGTTCGAGGCATCCATCGGCCGAATCGTGCCACGCGCCCTGGCGCCGGGGCGGCGCCTGCGCTCGGGCGAGGCCGTGGGAGCGGGCCTCGCTACGCTCCCGCCGCGGTGATTTCGACCAACCAGTTCAAGAACGGCGCGCACGTGGAGATCGAGGGGACGATCTACCGGATCGTCGACTTCCAGCACGTGAAGCCCGGCAAGGGCGGCGCCTTCGTGCGCACGAAGCTCCGCCGCATCGAGGACGGGTCCGTGCTCGACAAGACCTTTCGCGCCGGCGAGAAGTTCCGCCCGGTGCGCACCGAGACGAAGCGGATGCAGTATCTCTACGACTCCGGCGATGCCGCGGTCTTCATGGACACCGACACCTATGAGCAGGTCGAGCTGCCGCGCTCCGTGGCCGGGGAGGACATGAGGTGGGTCCTGCCGAACGACACCGTCGAGATCCTCTACGTGGACGAGCGCGCGACCGGCGTGCAGGTAGCGAGCGCGGTGGATCTCGTGGTTGCGAAGACCGACCCGGGCCTGCGCGGCGACACCGCTTCGGGCGGCGGCTCGAAGCCCGCCACGCTCGAGACCGGCGTCGAGATCCAGGTGCCGCTCTTCGTCGACGAGGGCCAGAGGGTCCGTGTCGACACGCGCAGTGGCGAGTACGTCTCGCGGGCCTGAGCATCCCATGCGCCGTTCCGACCAACGCCGCGACGCCGCCGTCGCGCTGTACCAGCGAGAGGTGACCGGCCGGCCGCTCGACGAGCTGCTGGCCGACGCCAAGCCCTTCACCCGCGAGCTCGCCACGGGCACGGACCAGCACCTCGCCGAGCTCGACGCGGAGATCGCCCGGTTCGCGAAGGGCTGGACGCTCGAGCGGATCGCGCCGCTCGAGCTGTCGATCATGCGTGTGGCGCTCTTCGAGCTGCGCGAGCGCGACGACATCCCCACCGAGGTCGCGATCGACGAGGCCGTGAGCCTCGCCAAGCGCTACTGCGGCGCCGACGCGCCGGGCTTCGTCAACGGCATCCTCGCCGCGGAGGCCCGTGAGCTGCATCCGGAGGTCGCGACCTGATGTCGCAGCTCGAGACGATCACCGAGCGCCTGCGGGCGATCGCCGAGTCGCTGCGCGACCCCGGGCTCTCCGACGCCGACGCCGAGGCGCTCGCGCGCGAGGCCGCGGACCTGGTGGCGCAGGCCGGCAACGAGATCGACCGAGCCGCTCGCCCCGAGTAGGGCATGAGCGACTACCCGGAGGACCTTCGGGCGCTCGTCGAGGAGCACCTCGCCGGGCTGGCGTTCTCGCGCGTGCCGGCGACCGGCGGGCTCGAGGAGGCGATGCGCTACTCGCTGCTCGCCGGAGGGAAGCGCGTGCGGCCGGTCCTGGCTCTCGCGAGCGGCCGGGCCATCGGGACCCCGCCGGAGGAACTGCTGCCGGCCGCGAGCGCGATCGAGCTGATCCACACCTACTCGCTCATCCACGACGACCTTCCGGCCATGGACGACGACGAGCTGCGTCGCGGGCGGCCCACCTCTCACGTTGTGCACGGCGAGGACGTCGCGATCCTCGCCGGCGACGGGCTCTTCGCCGAGGCCGTCGGGCTCTTCGCGCGCGAGCAGCCGGGCGACGCCGCCCGGGTCCTCGCCGCGCTTCGCGAGCTGGTGGAGGCCACCGGCGCCGCCGGCATGGTCGGCGGCCAGTACATCGACGTCACACAACCGCCTGTCAGCTCCTCCGCTTCGCGTCCGGGGCTGCCAGGGTCCGAGGCGGACAGCGCGGACCGGCTTCGCGAGCTCCACTCGCTGAAGACCGGCCGGCTGATCGCCGCGAGCGTGGCCGTGCCCCTGCTCTTGGCCGGAATCCCGGAGGATGCGACAATTCCGTACAGGCGCTTCGCCGAGGAGCTCGGCGTCCTCTTTCAGATCGTCGACGACATCCTCGATGTCACCGGAACCGACGAGGAGCTCGGCAAGCCTCAAGGAAGCGATGAGCGGCATGGAAAGGCCACATACGTCAGCCTCTTCGGCCTCGAGCGGGCCCGCGGGCTCGCCGGCGAGTCCCATGCCAAGGCCGTCGAGGCGCTCGATGAGGCCAAGCCCGCAACCGGCGACCTGCGCCTGGTGACCGACTTCATCCACACCCGCCAGCGATGAGCGACGAGCCACGCCTTCTCGACCAGATCGACGGCCCTGACGACCTGAAGGGTCTCTCCGACGACGAGCTCCAGCGCGCCGCGCAGGAGGTTCGGGAGCTGATCATCGACGTGATCGGCGAGATCGGCGGCCACTTCGGCGCCAACCTCGGCACCTGCGAGCTCTCGGTCGCGCTTCACAGCCTGCTCAGCTCGCCGCGCGACAAGATCCTCTGGGACGTCGGTCACCAGGCCTACCCGCACAAGGTCCTGACCGGCAGGCGCGACCGTCTCGAGACGATCCGCAAGTACGAGGGGCTCGCGCCTTTCTGCTCGATCGCCGAGTCCGAGCACGACATCATGGGGGCCGGCCACGCATCCACGTCGATCGGCTACGCCGTGGGGCTCAAGGAGGCGATGCGCAAGGGCATCGGCGAAGACGGCAAGGTCGTCGCGGTGATCGGCGACGGCGCGCTGACCGGCGGCGTGGCGTACGAGGCGCTTCACAACGCCGGCGGCCTGCAGACGCCGATCGTGATCGTGCTGAACGACAACGGGATGTCGATCTCGCCCAACGTCGGCGCGCTGTCGCGGAACTTCCAGAGGATCCGGCTGCACCCCGGCCTCTTCCACGCCCGCGAGGGGGTGGAGGAGCGCCTCACCAGGCTGCCGCTCGGCGTTGGCCGTCAGATCGAGCGCCTCGGGCCCGAGATCAAGGCGGCGATCAAGTCCTACCTCGCGCCCGGGCTGCTCTTCGAGGAGCTCGACCTCGCCTACATGGGCGTCATCGACGGCCACGACGTCCACGCGCTGCGCAGCGCGCTGGGCGAGGCGCTCGAGGCCGATCGCCCCGTCGTCGTCCACATCCACACCGTCAAGGGCAAGGGCTTCTCGCCGGCCGAGGACGGCGGCCTCGAAGGCATGGAGAAGTGGCACGCCGCGAAGCCCGGTTCGATCGTGGATCGCAAGCCGGCGCCGAAGGAGAAGCCCGAGCCTGTCAGCGAAACCGACTCCCCGGAGCCCATCGAGAAGCTCGAGCCCCCGCCGCCGGCGGATCCGCCCCAGTACACGCAGGTCTTCGCCAAGGCGCTCACGGAGGAGGCGCGGCGCGACCGCCGGGTCATCGGGATCACCGCGGCCATGGCGGGGGGGACCGGCCTGAACGTCCTGGCCGAGGAGGTTCCCGAGCAGTACTACGACGTCGGCATCGCCGAGCAGGACGCGGTGCTGTTCGCGGCCGGGCTCGCGTTGCAGGGCGCGAAGCCGGTCGCCGCGATCTACTCGACATTCCTCCAGCGCGGCTTCGACCAGATCGTCCACGACGTCTGCCTCCAGAAGCTGAACGTCGTGTTCGCGATGGACCGCGCCGGTCTCGTGGGCGACGACGGCCCCACGCACCACGGCGCCTTCGACATCTCCTACCTGCGTCCGCTGCCCAACATCGTCCTCATGGCGCCCCGCGACGAGGCGATGCTGGTCCACATGCTCCGCACCGCGCTCCACCACGATGACGGGCCGATCGCCCTGCGCTACCCGCGCGGCGCCGCAATCGGCGTGCCCATGCCGGCGGCGCCCGAGCTCGTCCCGATCGGCACGGGGGAGACGCTGCGCCAGGGCCAGCGCGTTGCCCTGGTCGGCTACGGCATGGGGGTAAAGGTCGCGCTGGACGCCTCCGCGGCGCTCGGCGAGGCGGGAATCACCCCCACCGTCGCCGACGCGCGCTTCGCGAAGCCGCTCGACACCGAGCTCCTCAACCACCTCGCCGCGGACCACGAGCTCCTGGTGACCATCGAGGACAACGTCCTGCCCGGCGGCTTCGGCGCCGCCGTCCTCGAGCACCTGGAGGACACGGTCGGCCCGGGCTCGGGCCGCGCGCGGGTGGTGCGCATCGGCCTGCCCGACCGCTACGTCACGCACGGCAAGCCCGCGCTCCTGCACGAGGAGGTCGGGCTGACCGGAGCCGCGGTGGCCGAGCGCGTCGTGGCTGCCCTGGGCGTTCGCGCCTAGCCTTGACACGGCGCGGCGGCCAGAGGTGCGGCAGACTCGCCGCCGCCTGCGTTGGCACTGCCGCGTTTCTGCTCTCGGTCACCGCGGCGACCGCTTCCCCGTTCGGCGTCGACCGGTCATTCGGGCGCGGCGGCTTCGTGACGACCATTCCGTCGGTCTCGTATAGCGCCGACGACGAGCCGCACGCGGCCGTCGAGCAACAGGACGGAAAGCTCGTCGTAGTCGGAGGCTCTGACGCCTCCTACTTCGTGGCGCGCTATGACGCGGACGGGTCCTTGGACACGAGCTTCGGTGATCACGGTGTGGTCCTGGGCCCGGTGAGCTCCACACCCGGGGGCGTCCCGGAACAGGGACTCGCGGTGGCCGTCCAGCCGGACGGCAAGATCGTGGTGTGCGGCGAGGCGAGCGGTGGGCCGCAGTCGTTCGTGGCGCGCTACGACCCGGACGGCACACCGGACTCCGGATTCGGCGAAGGTGGACGAGTCGGCAACGACGACCTGTTCGCGGCTCACGCGCTCGGGATCCAGGCAGACGGGAAGATCGTCATCGCCGGAGCCGCGGGAGGTACCGTGGGGCTCGCCCGGTATGAGCCGGACGGGTCTCCCGACGTCTCGTTCGGCACCGACGGCGAGGTGACGAGCGCCGTCGGCGGCTACCCCGTGGGCCTGGCCCTCGTGTCCGGAGGAAGGATCGTCGTCACCGGCGCCATCACGGAGGGCTCGCTCACCGCTCGGTACGACGACGACGGTTCGATCGACACGAGCTTCGGTAACGACGGAGAGTCCGTGGTTCCCGGCTACTACTCCGCGTCGATGGCCTTGCAGGCCGATGGCAAGATCCTCCTGTCGAGCGAGGGCATCGATGGGACCGTGAAGGTCAACAGGCTCGACGCGGACGGCCAGACGGACGCGGGCTTCGGAACTAGTGGGACCGCCACGATCCAGGCGGGCGGGGCATTTCCCTATGGGGCGCTTCAGGCGCCGGTCGCCGTGCGAGCGGATGGCTCGATTCTCGTTGCCGTGTCGACAGACCATGACATCGGGCTTGCCCATCTCGCGCCGGACGGGACGGTCGATGCGTCGTTCGGGGGCAGCGGGATTGCGACCACGAGATTCGACGCCACAGCGACTCCGTTCGCACTGCTGGTTCGCGACGACAGCCGCGCCGTCGCAGTCGGCGCGGCTGGAGACCAGGTCTTCTACGCCTGCCGCGCGGGCTGCACCTTCCCGTATTCACATGAGGATGTCGTGCTGGCTGGGTATCTCGGCGACGGCGCGCCGGATGAGTCGTTCGGCACCGCGGGAGCAGTGCTCACGAACCTCCGGCATGTCGAGAGGAACGTGTCCGGATCGCCGAGCTCTGTCCTGGTCCAGCCGGGTTCGCGGATCATCGCGGCCGGGGCCGTCGCGTTGTCCCAGGCCGGCGACTTCACGCTCGCGCGCTACATGAGTGACGGATCCCTCGACCCGGCGTTCGGCAAGCAGGGGCTCGTCGCGACCGACACCAACCGCGACGGGGATTATGAGATGGCGGCCCAGGGCGCCGCCGCGCTGGGTGCCGACGGTTCAGTCGCGGAGGCTGGCTGCGCCGCGCGCTTCTACAGCGACACCGGCGTCTGCGATGCCGTCGTGGTCGCCCGCTACGGGCAGGATGGCGCTCTCGACGAGAGCTTCGGAAGAAACGGCGTGGTCACGACGGACCGTGGTGGGACGGAGCGGGTCGGGAGTGTCAAGGGAGTGCTTCTCGAGCCGGACGGCTCGGTCGCCGTGCTCGCTGCGATCGGACGAGCTCGCGACTACACCGAGGCCGAGCGAATCGATGTCCTCCACTTCAATCCCGATGGCTCGCCGGACGAGGCATTTGGCGAGCATGGCAGGCTCTCGCTCCGGCGCCCCAGGTTCCGGTTCAACAGCCTCACCCTGCTGCAGGAGCGAAGCGGCGATCTCGTCGTCGCGGGCGGCCGCGGCGACTGCGCTCGAGTCGTCGGCATCCGGGCCGAGGGGGCGCTCGATCCGAGGTTCGGGAGGGATGGCGTTGCGTCGCGCTGCTTCCCGGCCCGATTCGGATCTGCCGGCGCGCTCCTGGATTCCCGCCAGGGGATCCTCGTCTACGGCGGCTCCGGACCGGGGCTTTCGTTCGCGAGGTTCCGTGCCGACGGATGGCCCGACCGATCGTTCGGGTCACGCGGCCGCCGACTCACTCGGGTCAAGGCGCTGTCCGACAGGCGGTCCGCCGCGCTGATGCCGAGCGGCAAGGTCGTGATCGCGGGGTCGCGCTTCTCGAAAGCTCAAAACAGCTCGGATCGCAGGCGTTTCACGCTGCTGCGGTTCAATCCGAACGGAACAGCGGATCGCGGCTTCGGAGACGGGGGACGCCTCGACACCGGCATCCGAGGCAGGCCCGAGGCAATCGCTGCCGTCCCCGGCGGGGGAGTCGTCGTCGCCGGTGCCCGCGACTTCCCGCACCAGCCCTATGAGCGCTTCACGATCGCGCGCTTTCGCCGCAGCGATTAGCGTCGTCGACCTGGATTTCGGGTAGGGCGCCCGCCCTGAAGCGCCCAGGCGTTGCGGATCGAGTAGGCCTTCCAGTCGTTGTTGAGGTAGGCGTAGACGTCGACGCGGCTCCGCCAGGCGGCGATCCGGCGCTTCCAGGTCGCGATCTCGGAATCCGAGTAGTTGCCGCCGCGGCCGCGCCGCCCGTAGTGCAGGCGCACGTAGGTCCAGTCGGCGGTGATCTCGCGCGTCTGGAACGGCCATTTCGGGTGGTCGGAGACGACCAGCGCGGCGTTGTGCTCGGAAAGCAGCGCGTAGACGTCGGCCGTGAACCAGCTCTCGTGGCGGAACTCGAACGCGTGCCGGCCGGCGGGCGCGCGGCTGAGGGCGCCCGCCAGGCGCTCGTCGTCGCGCTTGAAGTTCTCCGGCAGCTGCCATAGGACGGGGCCGAGCTTGCCGGCCTCGCGCAGCGGCTCGAGCTTGTCGAAGAACAGCGCGGTGCCGCCCTTCTTCGGCTCCTTCAGGCGATAGACGTGGGTCATGTAGCGGCTGGCCTTGACCGCGAAGCAGAACCCCTCGGGCGTTGACTCCGCCCAGGCCTTGACCGTGCTCTCGGTCGGCAGCCGGTAGAAGGTCGCGTTGATCTCCACCGTCGGGAACTCGGTCGCATAGCGCTCGAGCCATTGGCGCTGAGGCAGACCGTCTGGGTAGAGGACTCCGCGCCAGTCCTTGTAGTTCCAGCCTGAGCAGCCGATTCGGACCTCGGTCACGACTCCCAGTATCCCGTCTCATTGAAACGCGCGGGCCGACCCGCAGAGAGGGGAAGGACCTATCTGCGAGTCGGCCGCGCTGAGATCGGGTGGAGAGCTGATCCCGACCTCTCCGCGTTCATTCGAGCCGAGCGAGAGCGTGGCGCCCCCGTCGAATCTCGCGTTGGCGTACCCGCTGGCCAGCCGGCTAAACACGAACCGGCAGCGCCGATATGGTCGCCGTTGTGGCTCCCCGCAAAAACGGCGATTCGGACGAGAGCCAGAGCCTCGGCGTGGCGGGGGTTTGGCTCGGGCTGGGCCTCGTGATCGTGATCGCGGGAATCGCCCTCAACGACGTCTTCATCCTGGTCGCCGGCGTCCTCGTCGTGATCTACGCGGTCCTCGTCGGCTGGCCGCTCCTCATGTCGCCCGACGACTGAACCCGCAAAAAGAGAACCCCCGCTGGGCGGCGGGGGTTCTCAGGGGTACTAGGGAGGAGAGATATGTATGTGTTTGTTTTGGGGTATCCGGCCGCGAGCTTTCTAGGCGCCGGCTGGGGAGCTCCACCGCGTTGATGCGGTGAGGGCCACCAGGGCGGCGCCGACTGCGACCAGAAAGACTGTGGAGCGCCACTCGCCGGTGACCGCGCCGATCGCAACGCCAAGGAGGATGCTGGCTGTTGCGAGTGCGTAGTCGAATCCGGCATGAGCCGCCAGGGGGATGCCGCGATCAGGCCCTGAGACCTGCACGGCGAGGCTGATGAGCAGCGCTCCGACGAGTACCGACGCGATCGTGGCCGCGACGCCAAACCCGAGCAGGAACGGCGCGACCATCACCCAGCCACCGCCGGCGATCTCGACCGCCGCGTGTGTCTCGTGGGGGATAACGCGTGAACTCATCGTGACATGAGGCTACGAACATATGTGCGCTTTGTGTGTGATGCCGGTCACAGTTCCGAAATCGCAGCCGGCTGCCGATACCGTTCGCCTCGTGGCAAGGCGGCGAATCGACACCCTGCTCGCCGAACGCGGCCTGGCGCGCTCGCGCTCGAGTGCCGCCGAGTCGGTTCGCGCGGGGCGCGTGCGGATCGGGCGCGACGGGCCGCTGGCGACCAAGCCGGGCGAACTGGTGCCGGACGGCGTCGAGCTGCGCGTGGACGAGCGCCCCGCGTACGTCTCGCGCGGCGGTACGAAGCTTGCGAACGCCCTCGACGCGCTCGGCGTTGCCGTCGCCGGGCGGCGCTGCCTGGACGCCGGTGCCTCGACCGGAGGGTTCACGGACTGCCTGCTCCAGCGCGACGCCACGCACGTGATCGCGCTCGACGTGGGCTACGGACAGCTCGAGTGGAGCCTGCGCAACGACGAGCGGGTGAGCGTGCTGGAGCGCTTCAACGCGCGCGACCTGGCGCCGAGCGACCTCGAGTACCCGCCCGAGCTCGCCACGGTCGACGTCTCCTTCATATCCCTTGCGAAGGTGCTTTCGCCGATCGCGGGCTGCCTGGCGCCCGAGGGCGAGATCCTGGCGATGGTGAAGCCCCAGTTCGAGCTGGGGCGGGCCGCGGTGGGGCGCGGCGGGGTGGTTCGCTCCGCCGAGCGCCGCCGGGAAGCGCTGACGGCCGTCGCCGGCCTCGCGCCGGCGCTTGGGCTGAGCTTCAAGGGCTTCGCGTCCTCGGGCCTGCCGGGCCCGAAGGGCAACCGCGAGACGTTCGCCTGGTTCGGCCATGGCGACGCCGTCGCTGACGTTGCCGCCGCGGCGCACGCCGTCGAGCCTGGTGAGGACGCCTGATGCGCGTGCTGCGGGCGCCCAGCGCGATCTCGAGGGCCGTCGTCCTCACGCACACGGACCGCGAGGGCATTGCCGAGGGAATGCTCGTCGCGGGCGAGGTCGCCGCGGAATGCGGGTGCGAGCTTGTCGCGCTCCGCGAGGAGCGCGACAAGCACGGCGAGGTCGAGGGCATCGGGTTCGTCGACGAGCTGCCGGACGACACCGACCTCTGCATCGTCCTGGGCGGCGACGGCACGATCCTGCGCGCGCTTCGGGGCTTCGCCGGCACGGAGGTGCCGGTGTACGGCGTCAACTTCGGCACGGTCGGGTTTCTCGCCGCCGCCGAGCGCGAGGAGCTCCAGCCGACGCTCCGCAGGGCGTTCACCGGCGAGTTCGACGTGATGGAGCTTCCGGGCCTGCAGCTGGGGGACTCGTCCGAGCTCGGGCTCAACGACGTCGCCTTCACGCGCCAGCCGCACAAGCGGGTGGCCGAGCTCTCCTACTCGGTCGGCGGCCAGGAGGTTGGCGACGTCCGCTGCGACGGGCTCGTGGCGGCCACGCCCGCAGGCTCCACCGGCTACAACCTCGCCAACCAGGGCCCGATCCTGGCCTGGGGAGTGGAGGGCTACGCGCTCAGCTTCATCGCGCCGCACACGTTCACGGCACGACCGCTGGTGGTGGCGCCCGAGGACGTCCTGGCGGTCAAGAACGCGGGGCGCGAGCCCGTGGACATCGGCATCGACGGGCAGCCCGCGGGCGTCCTGGAGCCTGGGGCGGAGGCAGGCGTCGGCTTCCGCAGCGGAGTCGGGCGCCTGGCCCAGCAGCCCGGCTCGTCGTTCTACCGCCGCGTCCGCGAGAAGTTCGGCCGCTTCGCCCGCTGAGCCTCGGCCGGCGGGCCGCTCCTGCTATCACTGATCGCCGGTAGGCGAACTTCGGACGCGAAGGAGGTCAGGGATGGAGCGCAAGTGGTGGACGCTGATTGCGGTCTGCGTCGCGACCTTCATGCTGCTCCTCGACGTCACGATCGTGAACGTCGCGCTGCCGTCGATCCAGAGCGACCTCGGCGCAAGCCTCTCCAGCCTGCAGTGGGTCGTCGACGCCTACGCGCTCACCCTCGCGTCGTTTCTCCTCGTTTTCGGTTCGCTCGGCGACCGGCTCGGCCGGCGGCGGATCTTCTCCTCGGGATTCGCCCTGTTCACGGTCGCCTCGCTGCTCTGCGGCCTGGCGAAGGACCCCACGGTCCTCAACGTGTTCCGCGCCATCCAGGGTGTGGGCGCAGCGGCGATGTTCGCAACCGCGCTGGCCCTGATCGCGCAGGAGTTCGAGGGCCGCGAGCGGGGGAAGGCGATCGGCATCTGGGGCGCGACGCTCGGGGCCGCGGTTGCGGTCGGCCCACTCATCGGCGGCGCGGTCACCGACGCGCTCGGCTGGGAGTGGATCTTCTTCCTGAACGTGCCGATCGGCATCGCGGCGATCGTCATCACGGAGCTTCGGCTCGCCAACGTCGCGGCCACCGATCCGCAACCGATCGACTGGCCGGGAACGGTGACGTTCTCGCTCTCGCTGTTCGGCCTCATCTTCGGGCTGATCCGGGGCAACGCCGAGGGCTGGGGCTCCGCGCAGATCGTCGGCTCGTTCGTGGTGGCGGCGGTGATGATGACCGCGTTCGTCGCCCTCCAGGCGCGTCGCAAGAACGCGATGCTCGACCTCAACCTCTTCCGCATCAGCTCGTTCGGCGGCGTCTCGATCGTCGCCTGGGCGCTGTCGGCGAGCATGTTCGCGATGTTCCTGTACCAGACGCTCTACATCCAGGACGTCCTCGGTTACTCGCCCTTCGAGGCCGGCCTGCGCTTCCTGCCGACGACGCTCATGACGTTCTTCGTCTCGCCGATCGCGGCCAACCTCTCGAACCGGATTCCGGTGCGGGTGATCATGGGCGCCGGCCTGTTTCTCGTCGCGGTCGGGCTCACGCTCATGCACGGCGTGGAGGTCGGCGACTCGTGGACGGGCCTGCTGCCCGGGTTCATCGTCGGCGGCATCGGCGTCGGGATGACGAACCCGATGATCGCCGAGACGGCGATCGGCGTGGTGCCCGCGGCGCGCGCGGGGATGGCGTCGGGGATCAACTCGACCTTCCGGCAGTTCGGCATCGCCACCGGGGTTGCGGCACTCGGAGCCTTCTTCACGTCGCGCATCGGCTCCGAGCTCTCGACCCAGCTCACCGGCCAGCCGGCGGCGATCCGGGCACACGAGAGCCAGCTCTCCGGCGCGATCTCCTCCGGCGGCATTCACCAGGCGATCGCCCACGTCCCCCAGCAGTCCCAGGGCTTCCTCCAGCGGGCCGCGGACGCCTCGTTCATCGCGGCCTTCAACGAGATCCTCCTGATCGCCGCGGCGGTGGCCTTCGTCGGCTCGATCCTCGGCTTCCTGATGGTGCGCAAGCGCGACTTCGTGGGCTGGGCGCAGCCGGATGAGGCCGCGGAGCCGCGCGAACCCGCCCCGGAGCCCGTCGCCGCCGGCTGATTCGGGCCGCGGAGCGGGGCGAATCCGTCCCGTCCCGCCGCTATATCAGTGGGCGTGCTGCACGAGCTGCGGATCGAGAACCTGCTCCTGATCGAGCGCGCCGAGCTGCGTCTCGAGCCCGGGCTGAACGCGATCACGGGGGAGACGGGCGCCGGGAAGACGGTGCTCGCGCACTCGCTCGACCTCCTCCTCGGCGGCCGTGCGAGGCCCCAGATCGTCCGTCCCGGAGCGCCTGAGGCCTACGTAGAGGGCGCCTTCTCGGTCCCGGAGGGCATGTTCCAGGATCCCGGGCTCGAGGAGCTTCGTGAGCGGCTTCCGGAGGACGCCGAGGAGATCGTGCTCGGCCGGCGCATCGGCGCCTCCGGGCGCACCAGCGCGTTCATCCAGGGACGCTCGGCGAGCGCGGCCGACCTCCAGGCCCTCGGCTCGCGCCTGCTCGCCTTCTACGGACAGCACGAGCACCGCCGCCTCATGCTGGCGTCGGCGCAGCTCGACATCCTCGACTCCTTCGCGGGGGCCGAGCAGCTCGAGCGCCGCCGCGCGTACGGCGAGGCCCACGGCGAGGTCAGCGCGCTGCGCAGAGAGCTCGACGAGCTGCGCGAGCGCGAGGGCGTGCGCGAGCGCGACCTCGACCTCCTGCGCTTCGAGCTGGCCGAGATCGAGGCGGCCGCGCCGGACGCCGGCGAGCTCGCCGAGCTGGCCGCCGAGCGCGAGCGGCTGCGCCACGCGGAGGGACTGAGGGCAGCGGCCTCCGGGGCGCTTGGAGCCATCGCGGACCCCGACGCCGAGGGGGGCGCGTCAAGCGCAGTCGCCGCCGCCGGGGGCTCGCTCGCGGACGTCGAGGGCGTCGACGCCGAGCTCGACGCGCTGACCGCGCGCATACGGGCGCTCGCGCTCGAGCTCGACGACGTGGGCGCGGAGCTGCGCTCCTACCTCGACTCCCTCGAGGCCGATCCCGCGCGCCTCGACGCCGTCGAGGAGCGCCTCGGCGCGGTGGACCGGCTCGAGCGAAAGCACGGCGGCTCGGTCGAGGCGGTGCTGGAGCATGCCGAGCGCTGCCGGGCGGAGATCGCCAGGCTCGAGAACGCGGAGGAGGTCGCCGCGGACCTCGAAGGGCGAATCGCGCGCGCAACCGAGCGCCGCGCGGAGCTGGCGAAGAGGCTCACCGCGGGGCGGCGGAAGGCCGGAAAGCAGCTTGCTGCCCAGGTCGGCGAGGAGCTGGCCGCGCTGGCGATGGACGGGGCAAGCCTGGAGGTCTCGCTCGAGCCGCACCCCGACGGGTTCGGGGCGCACGGAGCCGAGCGCGTGGAGCTGCGGATCGCCACCAATGCCGGCATGCCCCTCTCGCCGCTTCGCGAAGCCGCGTCCGGGGGCGAGCTGTCGCGTGTGATGCTGGCCCTCACGGGGCTCGGGGGCGCCGAGGAGCGCACCCTCGTCTTCGACGAGATCGACGCCGGGATCGGCGGCACCACCGCGCGCGCCGTCGGCGAGCGGCTGCGGGCCCTCGGCGAGGCGGGCCAGGTCGTGTGCATCACGCACCTCCCGCAGGTGGCGTCGCTTGCCGCCGCGAACTTCAGCATCTCCAAGCGGCTGGCGGGCGACGGCACCGAGGCCACGGTGACCCGCGTGCACGGCGAGGAGCTCGTCGGCGAGATCTGCCGCATGCTCGGCGCCGACGCGGGCGACGAGGCCGCCACGCGGCACGCGCGCGAGCTGCTCGCGGCGGCCTGACCCCCCACCGGCCTGCACCTCGCCGAGTGGACGTTTACGCCAACGTGAGTGGCGTTTCCGTCCACTCAGCGGGCACGGCGCGATAATCCCCCGATGGCTTCGGTGCGAGAGCGCACACGCGGCTTCCGCTGGCGCGGACGGCCCCGCGAGGTTCGGGCGAGCCACGCGATCGCCGGGACGGCGCGGCTGGGCAAGAAGACGAAGGAGCTCGTCAAGCGCCTCGGAGCGGCGGACATCGCGATCATCGATCACGCCGACATCGACCGCATAGCGGCCGAGGACCTTGCCGCTACCGGCATCGGGGCGGTGATCAACGTCGCTCATTCCTCGACCGGCCGCTACCCCAACTCCGGGCCGCTGGTCCTCGCCCGCGCGGGGGTGCGGCTGGTGGACGCGCCCGCCGCGCCGCTCTTCGAGGAGCTTCGCGACGGTGACGAGATCGTGCTGGACGGCGGCGACGTCCGGCGCGACGGGTCCCTGATGGTCTCCGGCGAGGTCCTCGAGGTCGCCGCGCTGGAGGAGCGGATGGCGGAGCAGCTCGAGCGGGTGGACGAGGCGATCGAGGCGTTCGCCGAGAACACGATGCTGCGGATCCGCGAGGAGGGCGAGCTGCTCACCGGGGAGATCGACTTCCCGCAGACCCGCACGCGCTTCCGCGACCGCCACGTGCTGATCGTCGTCCGTGGGCCGTCGTACCGGAAGGACCTGAACGCATTGCGCGCCTACCTCCAGGACGTGCGGCCGCTGCTTGTCGGGGTCGACGGCGGCGCCGACGCCATCCTCGAGGCCGGGCTGAAGCCGGACATGGTGCTGGGCGACATGGACTCGGCAAGCGACGAGGCGCTGCGGTGCGGCGCCGAGCTGGTCGTCCACGCCTACCGCGACGGCCAGGCGCCCGGGCGGGAGCGACTCTTGGACCTGGGCCTCGACCACCTCGTGGCGCCCGTCGTTGGGACGAGCCAGGACGTTGCGATGCTCATGGCCTACGAGAAGGGCGCGGCGCTGATCGTCAGCGTCGGCGCGCACTTCAACCTCGTGGAGTTCCTCGACAAGAACCGCGCGGGGATGTCCTCCACCTTCCTGACCCGCCTGCGGATCGGCGAGACGCTGGTCGACGCCAAGGGGGTGAGCCGCCTCTACAACCCGGGCGTCGGCGGCCGGCTGCTGGCTCTGTTCCTCGCTGCGTCCCTCGCGCTGATCGTGGTCGTGATCCTCTCGACCCCCGCGCTCGAGAACCTGTTCGAGCTGCTCTGGTTGAAGATCAGATTGCTCTTCGGCCTCTAGCGCCTTCCGGGCCATGAACGCCCGCTACCGTGCCCCGCGTGGGGTACTCCTCGCGATACCACGTCGCGTCGCTCGCCGCTGTCTTCCTCGCGCTCGGCGTCGGCATCCTGATCGGCACCGGCCTGAACGGCGTGGTGTCTGACACCACGAAGAGCCTGGAGTCGAGCCTGCGTGGCGAGATCGAGAGCTCCCACAACAAGATCGACGACCTCAACCGCGAGCTCGCCCAGCACCAGAGCTACGAGACCGCGTCCTACCCGGGCCTCGTTCGCGGCCTGCTGGCGGGCAAGCGCGTCGCCGTGATCGCCCTCGGCGGCTCCGATCCCGACACCCGCTCGGACATCCTGCAGGTGGTGGGCCCGAACGCGGAGACCGGCGCGACGGTCCAGGACTTCGAGATCGTGCGGGAGCCGCCGGACCTCGAGGGGCTTGCGGACGAGCTGCGCGGCAAGCGCCTGGGTGCCTTCCAGGTCAAGGGCCTGGCCAGGGGTGGCGACGCCCTGGGAACGGTTGCGAGACACGCCGGCCGCGGCCTCGCTCAGGGCGGGGCGCTCTTCAAGACCCTCCGCGGAACCCTGCTGAAGACCAACAGCGGCGTCCCCAACGGCGTCGACGCGGTGATCGTGACTCGCGCGCAGCCGGACAACCTCGACCCCGCGCAGACCGACGCCACCGCCCAGCTCGAGGCGGGTCTCCTCGACGGCCTCGCGTCCACGAGGCTGCCGGTCGTCGGCGTGGAGACGAGCACCGCCGATCCCTCGTCGATCTCGCTCTACTCCGACCACGGGATCTCGAGCGTCGACGACGTGGACATGTACGCCGGCCGGGTGGCCCTCGCGTACGCGCTCGCCGGGTCGAAGGGGGCCTTTGGCGTCAAGCCCTCGGCCGACCGCCTGCTCCCGATGCTTCGCTCGCCCAGCCGCAGGCCGGAGCGCGCGGCCCGGCGGGGCGCGGCCAGGCCGTGATCTCCGGGCTGGCGGTCTCGCTAGTCGTGGCGGGGCTCGCGACCGGGCCGTGGATCGCCGACATGCGGCGAGGCGGCCTGCGCCGCCAGAACTACCGGGGCAGGGAGGTGGCCTTCCCCTCGGGGGCCGTCCTCGTGGCGTGCTCGCTCATCGCGCTTGCCCCGCTCGCGGTCCTGAACGACCGAGCCGACCTCGACCTCCTCGACCCGCAACTCGGGCGCTGGGCCGTCTACGTGCTCGGCGTCGCGCTCCTGGGGCTGATCGACGACTCCCTCGGCCGCGGCGCCGAGGCCGGGACTCCAAGGGGCTGGCGCGGCCACGCCGGGGCTGTCCTCTCGGGGCGGTTCTCGACTGGGTTCATCAAGGCCGTCGGGGCGCTCGCGCTGGCCGCGTTCGCCACCTCGGGCCGCGGCCGCCAGGACCTGGGCTACGTGGTGGACCTCCTGCTGCTCCTGCTCGCCACCAACCTCTTCAACCTCGTCGACCTGCGCCCGGGACGCGCGGAGAAGGCGCTCGCGGTGCTCGTGGCCGGGCTCTGCCTCGGGGCGTGGACGGCGGCGCCGATCGACATCCTCGGCATCTTCCTGGGGCCGGTCGTGGTCGGGGCGGCCTACACGCTGAGCGAGCGAGCCATGCTCGGCGACACCGGCTCCAACCTGATCGGCGCGCTCGGTGGCGTCTCGCTGGTGGTCGTGCTCGGTTCCACCGGGCGGGCGATCGCGCTCGCGGTGGTCGTCGCGCTGACGATCTTCGGGGAGTTTCGGTCGATCTCCGCGGCGGTCGAACGTGTTCCGCTCCTGCGGTCACTAGACTCGCTTGGCAGGTCTGAATGAGCCGCAGGGAGTGCTGCAAGAGATGAAGCCGGGCGAGACGCGCTTCATCTTCGTCACCGGCGGCGTAGTTTCCGCGCTGGGCAAGGGCATCGCGTCGGCCTCCATCGGCCGCCTCCTCGTCAGCCGCGGCTTCCGGGTGCAGCTCCAGAAGTTCGACCCGTACATCAACGTCGACCCGGGGACGATGAGCCCGTTCCAGCACGGCGAGGTCTTCGTCACGGAGGACGGCGCCGAGACCGACCTCGACCTCGGCCACTACGAGCGCTTCACCGACGAGAACGCCTCGCGGGCGTCGAACGTGACCGCGGGCGCCGTCTACAACTCGGTGATCCGCCGCGAGCGCCGTGGCGACTACCTCGGGGCCACCGTCCAGGTGATCCCGCACATCACCGACGAGATCAAGCAGCGCATCCTGATCGTCGCCGAGTCGCAGGCCGTGGACTTCGTGATCACGGAGATCGGCGGCACCGTTGGCGACATCGAGTCGCTGCCGTTCCTCGAGGCGATCCGCCAGCTCTACACCGACCTTGGCCCGCGCCGTTGCATGTTCGTCCACCTCACGCTCGTCCCCTACGTCGGGCACGCGGGCGAGATGAAGACGAAGCCGACGCAGCACTCGGTGAACGAGCTGCGCCGCATCGGGATCCAGCCGCACGCGCTGGTGCTGCGCTCAGAGCGCGCGCTGGAGCGCGACATCCGCCGCAAGATCGCCCTGTTCGCAAGCGTCCCCGAGGAGGCCGTGATCTCCGCCCGCGACGTCGACAACGTCTACAAGGTGCCGCTCGTCCTGCGGGCCGAGGGCATGGACGACCTCATCCTCGACCACTTCGGCGTCGACGCCGAACCCCCGGACCTCTCCGAGTGGGAGGCGCTGATCCGCCGCGCCAACGCCTGCGAGGGGACCACGCGCATCGCCCTCGTCGGCAAGTACGTGCAGCTCGAGGACGCCTACAAGTCGGTGATCGAGGCGCTGATCCACGGCGGCTACCACCACGGCACCAACGTCGAGGTGGAGCTCGTCAACTCGGAGGACCTCGACCCGGCCGCGCTTGAGCGCGCCGACGGCATCCTGATCCCGGGCGGGTTCGGAGAGCGGGGCATCGAGGGCAAGATCGAGGCCGCTCGCATCGCCCGCGAGAACGGCATCCCGTATCTCGGGATCTGCCTGGGCATGCAGATCGCGGTCGCCGAATTCGCGCGCCACGTCGCCGGCATGGACGGCGCCAACTCCACCGAGTTCGACCCGGAGACGCCGTTCCCCGTCGTCGACCTCCTTCCCGAGCAGAAGGAGGTCTCGGACATGGGCGGGACGATGCGGCTTGGTGCCGACCCGGTGAAGATCCACGACGGGACGCGAGCGCGCGAGATCTACGGCGAGGCGGTCATCTACAAGCGCCACCGCCACCGCTATGAGGTCAACAACCAGCTTCGCCGCCGTCTCGAGGACGACGGCCTCGTGGCCGGCGGGACATCACCCGACGAGCGGCTCGTGGAGATCGTCGAGCTTCCGGACCATCCGTTCTTCGTCGCCTCGCAGTTCCACCCCGAGTTCAACTCCAGGCCGACGCGGCCGGAGCCGCTGTTTCGCGACTTCGTCGGCGCCGCCGCGGAGCTCGCCCGGTCGAGGCCGGGCCACGTGGCCGCCGAGGAGTCGGGCGCGGAAGCGGCGGCCGAGCCCGACGACGTCACCGTTCGCCGCGACAGCTGACGCCCATAGATAGCCTGCGGGCGTGAGCAACCAGCGCCTGCTCGACCGCTTCGTCCGCCTCTGCGAGACCCCGAGCCCCACCGGGGCGGAGCGCCCGGTGGCCGACGCGCTGCTCGCCGAGCTTCGTGAGCTTGGAGTCGAGGCGTATGAGGACGATGCCGCCGAGGCTGCACGGGCCGGATCGGGCAACGTGGTCGGGCGAATTCCGGGGCGCGAAGACGGCTGGGTCTCGTTCTTCGCGCACATGGACACGGTTCCGGAGGGCGGGAAGATCGAGGTGGAGCTTCGCGATGGCGTCTTTCGCAGCGCCGGCGACACCATCCTCGGCGCCGACAACAAGGCGGCGGTGACCGTGGTGATGGAGCTCGCCGCGCGCGCCGCGTCGCAGCCGCCGCCCGTCGGGCTCGAGGTCGTCTTCACCGTGGCGGAGGAGGACGGCCTGCGCGGCGCGAAGACGGTCGACGTCGAGGCCCTGCAGGCGCCGTTCGGCTACGCGCTCGATCACGCCACGCCGATCGGCGAGGTGATCACCGCGGCGCCCACCTACAACAAGGTCATCGCGGAGTTCGAGGGCGTCGAGGCGCACTCCGGAATCCGCCCGGAGGACGGGCGCAGCGCGATCGCCGCCGCCGCCAGGGCGATCGCCGAGATGCGGCTGGGCCGGCTCGACGAGGAGACGACGGCGAACATCGGCCTGATCGACGGCGGGACCGCCACGAACGTCGTGGCCGGGCGCTGCAGGGTGGAGGGCGAGGCGCGGAGCATCGACGAGGAGAAGGCAGCAGCCACGACGTCCAACCTCGTCGACGCCTGCACCTGGGCAGCGAGCGAGGCCGGCTGCGACGTGGACGTGGACGTCATCGAGATGTTCCGCGGCTACCGGCTGCCGGCGAGCTCGCGCGCGGTGGACGTGGCGCGCGCCGCGCTGGAACGCTGCGGCTACGAGCCTCGCGAGGTGGCCACCGGCGGCGGCAGCGACGCCAACGCCCTGATCGCGCGTGGCTACGAGTGCGTGCTGCTGGCGAACGGCACCACCGACAACCACACCCCGCAGGAGAGCGTGGCGGCGCGGGACCTGACGCGAATGCTCGAGGTGTGCGAGGCCGCGCTCGCCGCGGCGGGTGAGGGCTGATGCTCCGGCTGCGCTGGGGAGTCGTGGTCCAGCGCGAGCCCCTGGAGGTCGAGGTCGACGGCGAGCGGCGGCGCGCCTGGGCCGACCTCGCGATGGTCGGCGACGTCCGCGAGGGCGACGAGGTGATCGTCAACGTGACCGCGCTCGACCTCGGCCTTGGCTCCGGCGGCTTCGACATCGTCCACGCCAACCTCACCCGGGGCCTCGACGCGGAGCCCGCGGGCTCCGCGCACGTGATGAAGCTGAACTACACGTCGCTTCAGCACCCGGTCAAGCCGCTGGAGGAGTCGCCAGGAAGCGACCGCGGGACCCTGCCGCCCGTCCTGGTGCTGCCGCTTCACGGCCACCTTCCGCCGGCCGTCTGGGCCGCGACACAGGTGCGCCCCGGCCTGCGCCTCGGCTACGTGCAGGGCGTTGGCGGATCGCTGCCCGGCGGAATGTCGCGCGACGTCGCGGAGCTTCGTGGCCGTGAGCTGATCGCGGGCCACGTCACCGCCGGCGCCGCGTTCGGCGGGGATCGCGAGGCGATCAGCCTGATCGGGGCGTTCGACGCGGGCTCGCGCGTGCTTGGCTGGGACGCGATCGTGGTCGCGCCGGGACCGGGGATCCTTGGGTCGAGCACGCGCCTCGGGCACGGCGGGATGGCCGCGCTGGACGCGGTGCACTGCGCCCTGGCTCTCGGTCTGCCCACGCTGGTCTCGCCGCGCATGTCCAGCGCCGACCCGCGCCCCCGTCACCGCGGCCTCAGTCACCACACCGCCACGGTCCTGGACCTGGCCCTCGGCACGGTTCGCGTGCCGGTGCCGGAGCTGGACATGAAGGGCTGGCCCACCGGCGACGAGGCGGGCGAGCCGGTCGACATGCCGAGCGTTCTCGACGCCCTCCACCGGGCCGGCGCCGGGCGCCACGACGTGACGGTCGAGCCCGTGGATCTCGAGGCCTACGCCAACAGCGGCCTGGCCACCCGGACCATGGGCCGCGACCTCACCGAGGACCCGCTGTTCTTCGCCGCGGCGCTCGCCTCAGGGCGCGCGCTCGGCGCGATGTGCAGCGAGGAGTAGGGCCGTGGAGCGAATCGACTCCAAAACTCTCCACGAGGGGCGGATCGCAACCGTTCGCCACGACACGTTCCGGTTCGAGGACGGCAGCGAGGTGGTGCGCGAGATCGTGGGCCACCCGGGAGCCGTGGCCATCCTGGCCCACGACGAGCGCTTCCTCTACATGGTTCGCCAGCCCCGCGAGCCCGTAGGCGAGCCGGATCTCCTCGAGCTGCCCGCCGGGAAGCTGGACGTGGAGGGCGAGAGCCGCCTGGAATGCGCGCGGCGTGAGCTCGCCGAGGAGATCGGCATGAGCGCGAGCGAGTGGACCGAGCTTCGCCGCTTCTTCGTGAGCCCCGGGTTGCTCGAGGAGGAGGTCACGCTGTTCGAGGCGACCGGCCTCGCCCCGGCGGACGGCGACTTCGAGGCCGACGAGGACGAACGGATCGAGCTGGTCCGGTGGCCCCTCGACGACCTCGAGGGCGCGCTCGAGCAGTGCCGCGACGCGAAGTCGCTGGTGGGCCTGTTCGAGCTGCGTGCCCGGCGGGCCGGCTGACGCCGGCGAGCACGACCGGTTGCAGCGGCAGGGGAGCGAGCCGCGGGGCGGAACTTGGCGGTCATGGCGATCGCCGTCCGTCCCCGAATCGAAGAGAGCGAGGTCGAGCCGCGCTTCGAGGCGCTGGTGCTCGACTTCCTCGCCTACCTGGAGTTCGAGCGCGGCCTCGCGCGCAACACGCTCGACGCCTACAGGACCGACCTCCTGCAGTTCGGCCGCTTCCTCGCGCGCCGCGGTCGGAGCGCCACGGAGGCCGAGCGCGGCGACGTCGCAGACTTCCTCGCCGACCTTGCCACGGGCCACCCCGCGGAGGGCGAGGAGGCCGAGCGGCCCGCGTGCTCGCCGGCAACCATCAGCCGCAAGACGGCGGCGCTGCGCTCCTTCTACCGCCACCTGCGCCGCGAGGAGCTCGTCGACTCCGACCCGACCGCGACCCTTGTCGCTCCCGTTCGCGGCCGCCGGCTTCCGCACGTCCTCGCCTACGCGGAGGTGAAGCGGCTCCTGGAGAGCGTCTCCGGCTCCGACCCGATCGCCCTGCGCGACCGGGCTCTCCTGGAGCTCATGTACGGCTGCGGGCTGCGGGCCTCGGAGGCGATCGGTCTGGAGGTCGGCGACGTCGACATCCGTCGTGGCTTCGTGAGGCCGCACGGCAAGGGCTCGAAGGAGCGGACCGTTCCGCTCGGCAAGGAGGCCGCCGGGTCGGTTGCGCGCTACCTGCGCGCGGGGCGCCCCGAGCTCGTCGGCTCGAGCCCCGAGCCGAAGCTCTTCGTCAACTTCCGCGGCGGCGGGCTGACGCGCCAGGGCCTCTACAAGATCATCCAGCGCCACGCGAAGGACGTTGGGCTTGACGACAAGATGAGCCCGCACACCCTGCGCCACAGCTTCGCCACGCACCTCCTCGCCGGTGGCTGCGACCTGCGCTCGGTCCAGGAGATGCTGGGCCACGCCGACGTCGCGACGACCCAGCTCTACACGCACCTCGAGGGCGACCGCGTCAAGGACGCCTACTTCAGCGCCCACCCGCGCGCCCGCAGCTGACACATCCCCGGCGCCGAGCGTCCCGGACCCCGCGGTATGCGAGGGGTTCCGGGACGTTCGATGCTGCGAGGGGCCTGGGAGAATGGGCAGGTGCCTGAGCTGCCCGAGGTCGAGACCGTTCGCCGCCAGCTGGAGCCCGAGATGGTGGGCCGGCGGATCACAGCCGCGCGCGTGCTCGACGAGCGCTGGACGCGCCCGCGCCCGCCGGCCGAGGTCGAGGAGGCGCTGACCGGGCAAGGCGTGGAGGCGGTGCGCCGCCGGGGCAAGTACCTGGTCGTCGACCTCGAATCGGGCGCCCACCTGGTGATGCACCTGCGGATGACCGGCAACCTGCTGCTGCGCCCGCCGGACGCCGAGGCGACCTTCGACCTTATGGAGGCCCGGCTCGGCGGCCCCCGCTTGTACGAGGCGCACCCCGACGCCCGGTTCCTGCGAGCCGTCCTCAGCCTGGACGACGGCGCAGAGGTGTGGTTCACAGACGCGCGCCGGTTCGGCCACGGCGAGGTGATCGCCGCCGGTGAGCTCGACGCGTACTTCGCGAGCCGGCTCGGCGTGGAGCCCCTGTCCGGTGAGCTCACGGCGGAGGAGCTGGGCCGCCGTGCCGCGGGCCGCACGGCGCCGCTCAAGTCGTTTCTCCTGAACCAGGCGCACCTCGCGGGGGTGGGCAACATCTACGCCGACGAGGCCCTCTTCCGGGCGGAGCTCCATCCGCTCTCGCCGGCCGGCTCGATGAAGCCCGAGCACCTGGAGGCGCTTCGCGAGGGAATCGTGGCCGCGCTCGAGGCGGGCCTCCAGAACGGGGGCTCGTCGATCGACGACTACCGCAACGCTCGCGGCGAGCCCGGCACCATGCAGGACGAGTTCCTCGTCCACACGCGCGAGGGCAAGGAGTGCGTGCGCTGCGGCGAGACGATTCGCCGCGTGGTCGTCGCCGGGCGCTCGACCTACTTCTGCCCCGGCTGTCAGCACCGCCTGCGTCGCCGGCCGAAGCGGCGCCGCAAGGTGCGCGCGGCGTGAGCCCGCTCTCGCCGCCGCCCGGGTTCCTGGTCGGCCACCACACGGACGCGGAGGGGCGGACGGGCTGCACAGCGATCATCGCCCCGCCGGGCTCGCGCGGCGGGGTGGACGTTCGTGGAGGCGCTCCGGGAACCCGCGAGACGGACACCGTGAGCGTCACCGCGCGCACCAACCAGGTGACCGCGGTGCTGCTCTCGGGCGGCAGCGCCTTCGGGCTCGCGGCCGCGGACGGAGTGGTCCGCTGGTGCGAGGAGAACGGGCGCGGCTTCCCGACCTCCGCGGGCCCGGTTCCCGTGGTTCCCGCGGCGATCATCTTCGACCTCGGAGTGGGGGAGTCCTCGGCGCGCCCCGGGCCGGAGGCCGGTTACGCCGCGTGTGAGGCGGCGTCCGAAGAGGCTCCGCCGACCGGGGCCGTCGGCGCGGGGACGGGCGCAACCGCCGGGAAGATCCTGGGCATGGAGCGCTGCGTCGCGGGCGGCCTCGGCTACGCCGCGGTGAGGACCGGCGCGGGCGCCACGGTCGCGGCGGTCGCCGTCGCGAACCCCGTCGGCGACGTGATCGCCGCCGACGGCACCCTGCTCGCCGGCCCGCGTGGCGACGGCGGCGAGCTCCTGCGCACCACGGAGCTGGTGGCAGCGATGGAGGGACCGCCGCACTGGGGCGGCTTCCAGGGGCGCAACAGCACGCTCGTCTGCGTCATGACCGACGCGCCGCTCGACAAGATCGGCTGCTCGCGCGTGGCGAGGATGGCGAGCTCGGGCCTGGCGCGCGCCATCGACCCCGTCTACTCGGACTTCGACGGCGACACCGTGTTCTGCGTCTCCTCGGGAGCTGGGGAGGCCGACCAGTTCACGCCGTTCGCGGTGGGGACGGCCGCCGCCGGGGTGACGGCCGAAGCGCTGCGGAACGCCGTGGCGCGGGAGTAGCTCAGGCGGGTCCACGCAATTCGCCGAGTTTGCGGGTTGACCGGCGTAGTTCGTCCGCCTCGCCGTGCATATTTCGTGGCGATGTCCGGCACCTTCAAAACCGAGGCGATCGTGCTGCGGTCGATCCGCTACGGGGAGGCCGATCGGGTGCTCCACCTCTACAGCGTCGACCACGGGCGGATCGGCGCGATCGCCAAGGGAGTGCGTCGTCCGCGCTCGCGTTTCGGCGGCAGGCTGGAGCCGTTCTTCCGCCTCGACCTCGTGCTTCACCGCGGCAGGGGGGAGCTCTCGACGGTCACCGCGGCCCACACGATCGCCGCGCACGCCAACCTGCGGCGCTCGGGCGCGGCGCTCGACGCCGCGGCCCGTGCCTGCGACACCGTGCTTCGCCTGCTCGACGGCGAGGAGGCGAACCCCGCCGCCTACAACGTCCTCTGCCGCTACCTGGCGCTCCTGGACGGGCAGGAGCCGCCGAGCGGGGTCTCCCCGTTCTCCTCGGTCGACGGCGCCGAGGGCCTCGCGACCGCCCTCGCGTTCCGCCTGAAGCTCGCGCTCGCCGCCGGATTCGCTCCCGAGCTCACCGCCTGCGCCCGCTGCGGGGAGGCCGAGAACCTCACAGCCTTCTCGGGCGCCGCCGGCGGGGTGGTCTGCTCCTCCTGCGAGGCGAGCGGCTTCCCGATCTCGCCGAACGCGCACCGCTTCATGATGGAGGCGATCGGCAGGCCGCTCGCCGACGCGCCCGGTGCCCCGGACGCGGCGCTTCGCCAGGTGGAGCGCGCGATCACCGCGACGCTCGACCATCACGCCCAGGTCCACCTCAAGGCCGCAGCCTGACGGTGCGCGGCCGCCGCCGGCCGCGTCCTCGGTTGCTCGCGTGCAGAGCACGCCACGCAACCTGCGTCCTTGCCATCGACAGCCGCACACCGTCAGGGGCGAAAGGGGTGGGGACGGCGCCTATTCTCCGGTGTAAGTGCCGATCTCACCTGAAGTGCCGCACACAATCCCGGCGATGCCGCTCGCGGAGCGCGTGCGGTCCTGGGAGGCAGCGTACCTCTGGGAGCTCGCGACGCCCTCGTACCCGGCGCAGCGCCTGGTGCCCGAGGAGGACAGCCCGCACCGCACGCCGTTTCAGCGCGATCGCGACCGGATCGTCCACTCCAAGGCCTTTCGCCGCCTGAAGCACAAGACCCAGGTCTTCATCGCGCCCGAGGGCGACCACTACCGGACCCGGCTCACCCACACGCTCGAGACGTGCGGGATCGCGCGCGGGGTCTCACGGGCCCTCGGGCTGAACGAGGACCTCACCGAGGCGATCGGGCTCGGGCACGACCTCGGCCACCCGCCGTTCGGGCACATCGGCGAGGAGACGCTCGACACCGCCCTGAAGGAGCGGCTCGGCAGCGGCTTCAAGCACAACGAGCACTCCCTGCGGGTGGTCGACCACCTCGAGCGCGACGGCCACGGGCTGAACCTCACCGAGCAGGTCCGCGACGGGATCCTCAACCACACCGGCTCGGCAAAGCCGGCCACGCTGGAGGGCCGCGTGGTCCGCCTCGTCGACCGCGTCGCCTACATCAACCACGACATCGACGACGCCGTGCGCGCGGGGATCCTGGCCGAGGCGGACCTGCCGCACGCCGAGATCGAGCTGCTCGGGCCCACCGGCTCCAAGCGCATCGACACGCTGGTGACGGACCTCGTCGCGCGCTCCCGCGAGGCCGGCGACATCGTCCAGGGCGAGGAGATCGGCGGGGCCATGCTTCGCCTCCGCAAGTTCATGTTCGAGAGCGTCTACCTCGGCCCGGAGGCTCGCAGCGAGCACGACCGCGTGCGCATGACGCTGAACGGGCTCCTCGACCACTACTTCGCGCACCCCGAGGACGTCCCGGCCACGGCGCCGGGCGCCGACGAGCGCCAGCGCGTGGTCGACTACGTGGCGGGAATGACCGACCGCTTCTGCATCGCGACCTTCCGCCGCCTCGCCCTGCCGGAGGAGTCGAAGCTGTGAGGCGGAGGCTCGAACGAGGAGAAGTGGCTCTGGCCGAAGCCGAATGGAAGTGTTCGTGATGGCCGGCGGGATGTTCGCCGAGGGCACGGTCGAGCAGGTCAAGGAGGCCGCCGACATCGTCGAGGTGATCTCCGCGCACACCGAGCTCCGCCGCTCCGGGGAGCGCTGGACCGGGCTCTGCCCGTTCCACGAGGAGCGCTCGCCATCGTTCTCGGTGGACGCCCACCAGGGCCTCTACCACTGCTTCGGCTGCGGGGTGGGCGGCGACATCATCAAGTTCGTCTCGGAGATGGACGGGCTCTCGTTTCCCGAGGCGGTCGAGTCGCTGGCGGACCGCTTCGGCGTCGAGATCAAGCGCGAGCAGCTCGATCCGCGGGCCGAGGAGGCCCGCAAGCGCCGCGTCCGGCTCGGCGAGCTGCTCGAGCGCACCGGCGAGTTCTACGCGTCGTTCCTGCGCGACTCGCCAAAGGCGGCGAAGGCGCGCGAGTACCTGCGATCCCGCGGGCTGGGCGAGGAGGTCATGGAGGAGTTCGGCGTGGGCTTCGCGCCCAAGCCATGGGACACGGTGCTTCTTCGCGGGCAGGAGGCCGGCTACTCGGTCGACGAGCTGATCGGCGCCGGGCTCGTGAAGAAGAACTCCAAGGGCAACCCCTACGACCACTTCCGCGGGCGTATCACCTTCCCCATCCGCGACGCACGCGGCCACGTCCAGGGCTTCGGCGCGCGGGCGATGGAGCCGGGCGAGAAGGCCAAATACATCAACTCGCCGGAGAGCGAGCTCTACCGCAAGTCCCGCACGCTCTTCGGCATCCACGTCGCGCGCGCCACGATCGCCAAGCGGGGAAGGGCGGTGGTGGTGGAGGGCTACACGGACGTCCTGGCGGCACACCAGGCCGGGATCACGGAGACGGTCGCCGTGATGGGCACGGCGATCACTCCCGAGCAGCTGAAGCTGCTGGCCCGGGACACCGAGGAGGTGATCCTGGCTCTCGACGCGGATCGCGCGGGCCGCGAGGCGATGCTGCGCGCCCGCCGCGTGAGCGGAGCGTCCAAGCTGAGCCTGCGCGTGGCCGCCATGCCCGCCGGCGAGGACCCCGCGGACATCCTGGATGGGGCGCGGCCCGGCGACGCCGCGGCCAAGCGGATGACCGAGATACTCGAGGCGGCCGTCGAGATGACCACGTTCCATGTTCGCAAGGTCCTCGACGAGGCCGACCTGAGCTCGCCGGCGGGGCGCGACCGGGCGCTGGACGAGGTCGTGCCGGTGCTCGCCGGCATGGGGGAGACCATCACCCGCGACGAGCTGGAGCGGGAGGTCGCAAAGCGCCTCCAGGCCGATCCGGAGCTTGTCCGCAGGCGCGTTCGCGGCGGCAGGGCGCCCGAGCCGACCACCTCCACTCCGGTCCAGTCGAGGCCGAAGACCGGCGCGCCCCGGGTCCTCGGCGAGCGCGAGCGGCGCGAGCGGCGCCTCTTCGCGATGTGCGTTGCTGAGCCCGAGCTGGGCGAGGAGTTCCTGGAGCGCCTGAAGGAGCTCTCGCTCTCCTCGCCGCTTGCCGAGCGCGGCCGCGCCTGGCTGGAGGCGAACCTCCGCGACCCCACCTCGCAGCTTCCTCGCGACGACGACGAGCTCGTCTCGCTGGTCGTGGAGGCCGTCACCGACTCCGAGCGCGAGCCCGCCAACCGCGACTCCATGGAGTTCCACCTCCTCGGCGTTCAGCTTGCCGCCACCGACGATCGGATCGCCGAGGCCACGGGAGAGGAGCTGCGCGCGCTTCAGAAGCAGAAGGGCGAGTTCAAGGAGCGGTTGGCCCGGTTCCGTGCTCCGGGCTCCGCGGCGCTGGTGAGGTCCTCTCCGGGCGCGTAGCGGCCGGCGGCGGCTAACGTAGACTGGCCCGCTGCCTCAAGTCCTTTGCGGAGGGCGGGCACCCGTTCCGGGGTAGCTCAATCGGCAGAGCGATCGGCTGTTAACCGATAGGTTGTGGGTTCGAGTCCCACCCCCGGAGCTTCTCGCCCGCGGCGGCCGATCAGGGTAGGGTCGCCAGGGCCTCGACGAGCTCCGCGCCCCGCTCGGTGCCGTCGTGGCGCTCGCTCCAGGCGGCGATCTCGCGTGCCCTATCGAGGAACGCCGCATCACCCAGGATCCTGCGCACGGCCCACCGGACCGGACCCGGCTTCGCGACCCTGCGCGGCATCGCCAGGCCGGCGCCCGCCCAGGCCACGCGAGCCCCGTTCTCGGCCATGTCACCGGCTGACCCGCACGACAGCACCGGTGCCCCGCTCGCGAGCGCGCGGGCGACGGTGCCGTGCCCGCCGTGGCAGACGACCAGGTCCGCCGCGCCCATCACCTGCGAGTAGGAGGCCCAGGGCACCACGCGGGCGTTCGCCGGGACGTCGAGGGCGGGATCCCGGCCGCCGCGCAGATTCGTCGTGGCGAGGACGCGCACGGGCTCGCCGGCAAGCCCGTCGAGCGTCGCGCGGATCAGACCCAGCTTCTCGTCCTTGGACGTGCTCGGCGCGACCACCACAAGCGGGCCGTCGCCGGCCGGCACCTCGACGTCGGGGTAGGGCATCTCGAAGAACATCGGGCCGGTCACCTCGACGTCCGCCGGCCAGCGCCGGGGGTACTCGAGCTGGGGAAACGTCGCGACCATCGCGAGGGCGGTGCTGATCCCGGCGTGATGCTCGCTTGCCGGCGCCAGTCCCAGCTCCGCCCGCGTTTCGTTGTGCTCGCGAAGCCCGCGATCGAGTCCCGCCCTGAACACGCCGGCGCCGCGACGCCAGGCGGCTCGTCCCAGCGTCGTGCGGGGCGGCCGCGCCCCGAAGCCGAAGAAGGGCAGCCCGGGCTCGCCAACCGGGTACACGTGGGGAATCAGCGTCGCGGTGCGCACCCCGGCCAGCTCGGCGGCCAGCGCGGGCGCGCTGGTGAGGATGTCGCTGACCACGACATCGGGCGCGAGCTCTTCCAGCAGCGGCAGGAGCGCCGTGGCCGCGGCCGCGATCGACGGCACCGACTCATCCGGCTCGACGACTCCCGCGAACGCCCGGTACTCCTGCGCGGCCGCGAACTCCAGGCCCTCGCTCGTGACCGGCTCGCGCCATTGCTCCCAGGTCTCGACGACCACACGGTGCCCGCGCGCCGCCAGGGTGCGCGCAAGGGCGATGGCCGGGAACGCGTGGCCGGCGTCGCCGAACGCCGCGACCAGGATCCGCAGCCTTCGTGGCTCGCTCACGGCTGCAAGGTCCCGTTCGGCCCACCCCTCGCGGCCCCAAATCCCCGCGGGGAGGCGGTATCCCTTCGGCGATGGCTCGTTCCCCCTACCGCAACCCGGCGCAGCGGCTGCGAACCGCCGTCGACTCGCTTCCCGACCGTACGAAGGTCGCGATGCTGAGCGGGATCGAGCGCAACCGGATCATCGTCGGCGCCTACGTGGACCCGCGCTCGGGGGGAATCTGCCCGATGCTCGCCGCGCATCGCAACGGCGGCCGGACCAGCCTCGCGAGCTTCGCGGTTGCCTGGGACTGCTACACGGGCGCCAAGCGGCCGCGCCTCGCCAAGCGCCGCGAGGTGGCGACGCTGGTCACCCTGCTGCGCGCCAGCCTGGCCGAAGGCTCGATCGGCTCGGCGGGTGGCGGCTCGATCGCCGAGGCGGCACGGACGATCCGCGCTGAGCGCGCCGAGTTCGCCGCACTCGAGGCCCGCGAGGCCGCGGCGGCCTTCCAGCCTCCGGAGCCCGCGGACCAGGAGCCGAGGGTCAGCCGCCGGCGTCAGGGCGCCGAGCGGGCGGCGGAACTTCGCGACCGCCTGCGCTTCGCCTGGCGAAAGCCGCGTGGCCGTACGGACGACTTCAAGGACCTGGTCTCCGCCGCGGAGGCGGAGCTCTCCCTCACGGTTGCCGGCGACACGCCGGACGCTCAGCCCGCACACACTCGCTGACCCGCTCCTCCCGGAGAGAGCCTCAGCCGCCGAGGTCGAGGCCCTCGCCGGGACGCGTGAAGACGATCTCCGGAACCAGGCAGGCCGGCGACGTGCGCAGCAGGAACCGCACCGACTCGGCGATGTCGTCTGGGCGGATCATCGCGTCGGCCTCCACGGAGCCCTTGGCGAATTCGGTCATCGGCGTATCGACGAAGCCGGGGCAGAGCGCGGTGACCTGGATCCCCTTGCCTTCGAGCTCCTTCTGCGTCGCCTGGCTGAAGCTCACCACGCCGCCCTTGGTCGCCGAGTAGACGGAGAGCCAGCCCTGCCCGGACTTGCCGGCGATGGAGGCCGTGTTGACGATCAGCGCCTTGCCGTGCTCGGCGCCCGCCTCCATCAGCATCGCGACGCACTCGCGCGTGGCGATGATCACCGAACGGAGGTTCACGCCGATCTGCATGTCGAGGTGCTTGGTCTGGATGTCGCCCATCGGCTGGCCGATGCCGACGCCCGCGTTGTTGGCGAGCACGTCCAGGCGCCCGAAGCGCTCGCCGTGCGAGGCGACGATCGCCTTCACCTCGTCCTCGTTCGCCATGTTGGCGGCCACGTGGTTGACGTCGATGCCCTCCGCTCGCAGGCCCTCCGCCGCGGCCTCGAGCTTCTCGGAACGGCGGGCCGAGATCGTCACGCCGTAGCCGTCCTCGCCCAGGGCGCGGGCAATCGCCAGGCCGATTCCGCTGGAACCACCGCTTACCAGGGCCGCCCTATCCGCCACGTTCGATCCTCCTAGATTCGCCGTCCAAGACGGCGCCACCCTACCGGGGGAGGGCTCGAGCAGGCGCTTAAGGTGTCGATAAGAGGATGTCCCTACGATTCCCCGCGTGACTTCGATGCGACCGCGCCGCTGGCAGGGAGCGACGTTGGCGGCCCTCGCGCTGTCCGCCGGCGGCCTGCTCGTGATCGGGTGCGGCTCCTCTTCGTCCGACCCGCCCCCGGCGTTCCCGAGCGCGAACGGCAAGTCCCTCGACCAGGTTCTCTCGAGCGAGTCCCAGGATCAGAACCTGGTCGTCGCGCCGACCGGCTCGGTCTACGCGAAGGGCATGAACCGCTTCGGGTTCGGCATCTTCAAGGTCGACAACTCCCCGGTCGAGAACGCCGACGTCGCCGTCTACGCGCAGTCCACGTCGGGTGGCAAGACCGTCGGGCCGATCCCGGCGCGCTGGGAGTCGTTGGCCACCGAGAGGAAGTACGAGGCCAAGAGCACGCGAACCGACCCGGACGCCGCCCAGGGCCTCTACGTGGCGAACGTGCCGATGGACGAGGACGGCCCCTGGAACCTCGTCGTTGTCGTCCGCAACGGGGACCAGTTCTCCTCCGCTCGCGTCAACACCTCGCTGCTGGTCGGCAAGCCGAACAGCATCCCGGAGGTCGGGCAGAAGGCCGTCGACATGCACACGCTCACCGCTGCCGACGTCCACGGAGACATCAGCGAGATCGACACCCGCGACCCCCACGACGACATGCACGCGGTCGACCTCCACGACGTCCTCGGCAAGAAGCCGGTGGTCCTGCTCTTCGCGACCCCGGCCCTCTGCCAGAGCCGGGTCTGCGGCCCGGTGGTCGACATCGCCGAGCAGGTGGAGCACGAGCCGGACAGCAAGGGCATCGACTTCATCCACCAGGAGATCTACAACGACAACAGGATCAACAAGGGCCTTCGCCCGCAGGTCACGGACTACGGCCTGCGCACCGAGCCCTGGCTCTTCGTGATCAGCAAGGACGGAACCGTCAGTACCCGCATCGAGGGCGCCTTCGACCTCAGCGAGCTCCAGGCGGCCGTCAAGAAGGTCTCGCCTGAGACCAGCTCCGGCTAGGCGGCCGGCCCGGCCTCGATCACCCGCACCATGCTCGCGCCGCGCTCGTCGAGGTCGGCGAGGCGGTCGGCGTAGTCAAGCGGGCGGTGTAGCGCCACCTCGCCGAACCCGGCACCCACCAGCGCTGCCCTGGCGTCGTCCTCCGTGCTGAAGTGCGGGTGAACGCGGCCGCGCACGAAGGCCGAGAGCGCGACGCGGAAGGCGTCGGCGCGCACCCCGCCGGCCTCGTCCTCCAGGTGCAGGTCCGACAGGTAGACGCCGGAAGGGAAGCAGGAGAGGGTGGAGGCTGTCCGCCGCCAGAGTCCGCTGAGGCTTCCCGGGTCCAGGTAGTGGACGAGCCCCTCCGTCACGACCGCCAGGCCGCGCTCCGGGTCGAGGCCGGCGGCGATCCCGGCCACGCTTGCGGGCCCACTCTCCGCGAGCGCGTCGATGTCCTCGACACGATGGTGATCGGAGAGCGAGCCGATCTCCTCGAGCGCCTCGCGCTTTCGCCTCGCCATCGCCGGCAGGTCCGCCTCGACGTAGGTGATCTGGTCGCCGTGGCGGCTCGCAAACCGCCAGCCGCGCGGCGACATGCCGCAGGCGATCTCCAGCACCTGCTCGACCTGGCCGGAGGAGATCCGCTCCTCCAGCAGCAGGTCGATCAGGAGGTGGCGGGCGAGGAGGAAGCCCTCGATGTTGGTCCCGACCACGACCTTCGAGACCGCCATGGACGGCCGCATCGAGTCGAAGAAGATCCGGCCCGTCCAGGTAGTCAGCGCGGGGTGCGAGAGCCCGTTCTTGGCCCAGACATAGCCCGTGTAGTGGGCGGTCGGGCTGATCGCGTCGGAGCCCTCGGTCGTCTCGCTCACGCGACGCAGGCTATTGCGTCATAGACTCAGCGGCATGAAGGGCAGGCTTGCGTTTGCCGCCGCGCTCGTGGGTTTCGGGCTCGTGACGTCCGGCGCCTCGGCGCTCGCGCCCGCGGCTCGCCACCACACCGCTTCCGCGACCATCATGTTCACGAGCGAAGCCTTCTTCGGCAAGGTCGCGTCGAGCGCAACCCGCTGCGAGGTCGGGCGGAAGGTGGAGCTCCTCATGGGCCCGACCGGGTTGCAGGAGGTGGTGGCCAGCGACGTCACCAGCTCCAACGGCGACTGGTACGTCACGCTGGACGCACCGCAGGCCGGCCACTACCAGGCAAAGGTCCTGCGCAAGACCTACAAGGTCCACGGCAGGAGGCACGTCTGCGATCCCGCCCGCTCCCCGGGCGTCGACGACGTCTGACGCCTCAGCCGTCCCACCGCCCTGCGATAATCGAACCCCGGGCCGGTAGCTCAGCTGGTTAGAGCAGCGGACTCATAATCCGGCCCCGCGAAATGTTCGTCTCCGGCTTGCGAAAGCCATTTTCGGGGCCGGACGGCCCCTTAAACACCTCGCTCAGCTCCTCGCAATTTGCGAGCGATTACCCGGCGTTCGGGCAGCAAATTGACCTTGCTGCCCAAACCGGTCCGTCGAACTCGGGGTTCTTGCGGAAGGCTCTTGCTTCGCGTGGAGGCTGTCGCGCAAAGGCACCCATGCGGGCCGTTGTCGGCAAGACCCGCCGAAACTGAAAACGGCAGGGGCCTTTCGGCCCCGATCAGGCCGTTTCGGTGGCCAACGAGTGTCGGTGGAGCTTCAGAAGGTTGTTGGTGGCGGCAATCAGGCGCCATTCCGAGCGTGCGGCCGTCCGCCCTCGTCGTTTGAAGCGCCCGATCCGCCGGTTCGCCTTGATTTGGGCAAAGACCGGCTCCACCATCCATTGGCGGCGGGAGTAGAGCTCGGCCCCGTGGTCGGTGGCGAGAACCCTGCGCATGAAGTCGTAGGGCCCGCCGAGGCGCGTCTTTCTCGGACCTTCGCGACTGTGGGCATCGGGAGCGACGATCGGGGTGATGCCGCGCTCCCGCAGTCGATCGATGTGCTCGTTTGACCAGTAGCCGGCGTCGGCCAAGACGACCCCGGGGCGCTCGACAACCCCCGCCGCCTCGAGCTCTCGCTCGGCGGCGGTGATCATCGGATCGAGCTGGGCGAAATCGAGGCCGTCGGGGGCGATCTCGGCGGCGACGATGATCTGGCGCTCGGTGGTCACGGCCTGGGCGTTGTAGCCCTGGACGTAGCCGCGAAACGACTTCATGTTCTTGGAGTCGGGGTCGGTGAGGTTGATCTTGCCCTCGGGCTGGGCAGGCGGTGTGTGGGGGTTTGGCGGGCGGCCGAAGCGGCGCCCGTCCTTCATCACTCCCTGGGCGCGGTAGGCCTCGTAGTCGCGGTTGGCCCGGCGCTCTGTCTGCCAGTCGGCGACCAGGCGCTGACGGCAGATCTCAAGCCGCTCTGGTCGGTCCCGGGGAACAGGCTCGGCCTTGGCGGCTCGCTCGCGCTCGAGGCGCTCCTTGGCTTCGCGAAGCCAGGCCCGGCGGCCCTCGCGGCTTGCCAGATGCTCGGGCAGCTCGTCGCCGCGGGCCTCGCCGTGGATCTCGTCCTCGGCGGCGTCGATCCGGCCCGCCTCGGCGAGGATCTCCTGGGCGATCTGCTCGTAGCTTCGGGTCGCGTGGTTGCTGGCATCCGCGGCGAGCTTGGTCCCGTCGACCGCGAGCACGCCGACGGAGACCAGGCCGGCGTCGGCGCAGAGGCCGAGGACCTGGCCGAAGAGATCGGCGAGGGCGGTCTCGTGGCGGACCCGGAAGCGGGCGATGGTGGCGTGATCGGGCGCTTGGTTCGCGGTGATCACCCGGAGGGCGACGTCCTCGCGACAGCGCCGCTCGATTCCCCGTGAAGAGCGCTCACCGACCGAGTAGGCGTAGGCGAGCAGGGTCAGCATGATCTTCGGCTCGTGGGCGGCGCGGCCGTGGCCGTCGGCGCGATAGGCGGCGTAGAAGGCCTCGAGGTCGAGCGCCTCGATCGCCTCGATCACGAACCAGGCGAGGTGGTCCTCGTCGAGCCAATCGCGCAGGTCCGGGGGCAGGAGCATCGGTTGGTCACGGTCAGAGGTAAGGAAGTTCTGTGACATGCCTGGATGGTCCAGAACAGGCCGGACAGCAGGGGGTTTGTGCGACAGCCTCCATGGAGAGCGGAACGGTATTTCGCGGTACACCATCTCCAGATCAGCTGGGAGTCGCGTTCGCTGGGGACTTCAGGAGACGCTCGCCGATCATGTACACGAGGCCGTGATGGAGGACCGAGATCGCGGCCAAGCAGACTCCCAAAGCCACCTGACCCGACGTCACGAGGGCCAGTGCCGCAAGCCCGGAGATCGTGAGCTCCTCGCCCAAGCGCATGAGCTCGGCACGCGGGCCCGCATTTCGGAAATCGACTGCCCCCCATATGCCGAAGCCGACAGCTGGGGCGGCGAGACCGAGCGACAACTTCCCGGCAAGGCTGTCAGCGGAGTGCACTCCCCAATACGCAAACCCGGCCACGATCCCGAACTCCATGAGCGCCCGTAGGGCGAGGTTGAACGCGCTCAGCGGCGACACGGACTTTAGCCCGATGAGTCGATAAGAAAGATCGGGTGGTCGGGTGCGATCTGGGTCAGCTCGTGCGGCTGGGAGTCCGGACCGACCCCGTCGAAGAACTGGCCGACCTCCCACTTCCAGCGGCGGAGGTAGGCACGCAGGATCGGCTCCTTCTCACCGTCATGAACCTCGGTGGCAGAAAAGTGCTCGCGCGTGCGTCCGAGAAGGAGGCTGCCCTCGCCGGCGACGCGAAGGTTTCGCACCCATTGCGTGTGCCCGCGAGGTGCGACCAGGTAGCGGTGTCCGTCCAGTACGAGTGGGTTGACGGGGTTGCGACGGGGCTCGCCGCTAGTCCGGCCGCGAACCTCAAGAATGCGCGAACCCGCGAAGCTCAGCCCAAGCCTCGTCAGCGCGGCAATCAGCGGGTTGAAGACCTTGCGATCGAACCAGCTCGGCGGGCGATACGGGCCCCGGGTGGGAGCAGTCGTCATTCGATGACCTCCTGTCAGCCTGGGCTCCGACCGTAGGCCGCAGGCCAAATTGGGGCAATGGGCCCGGTCAGAAAGCTGACCGGCTGCTCCCACTCCCCAATCCGCGAGAGGCCCGTGACTACAAACCCCTGACACGAGGCCCTTCTTCATAGAGACGAAAAGCGGCTCGGCCCTCGGGACGCCAAAGCATCCGCCCGCGCTCGACCTGACCCAGGAAAGTCCAGTTGGCCTGCAGGGCCGTCCCCGAGATGGCGGACTTACAACCACTTTCTAAGCAGCTCGCAAAGGCGTCAAGGCGACACGCCGCCGGTCGAGCGTCCGATAGGTCCAGATCTTGATCTGGTCGAGCACCAGTATCCAGAGGATCGCGTAGCCCCAGGCGAACGCCACGAGCTCCCAGTGCAGGGGCTTCATCAGAAGACCGAAGGCGGCGATCATCGTCGCCAGGATCTGTGTCCCGACGACAGCGACCAGCAGGATCCTCGCCGGCCGAACCGACCAGAGGCGCCCGCGGGTGCGGGCGACGAAGAGGGTGAGGTGCCCGGCGATCGAGAGCTTCAGGTAGAGCAGGGTCCGGACCTCGGCGTGACCGATGCCGAAGGCGAGCACCGCCAGGGCGACTATGGTGAAGGACTCGACCACCCCGGTCAGCCCGAGCACCGTCGCGATCGTCAGCACCTCGTGGAGGTCCCAGCGCTCGGGCCTCGGAGATGGAAGGACCCGGTCGTAGGCGATTGTCAGGATCGCCGCGTCGTTAAGGATCGCCAGCAGGACGATCTGGATCGGAGTGACCGGGAAGAAGTCGAAGGCGACGATGGAGACGGTGACGAACAGGACGACGCGGATCGTCTCCGTGATCCGGTAGATCGCGTAGTTGGTCATCCGGCGGAACACCTCTCGCGCCCGGTGGATTGCCTCGACGATGACCGAGAGCCCGGGCGCTAAGAGGACGATGTCGGCGGCGGCGCGCGCGGCGTCGGTGGCGCCGGAGACGGCGATCCCGGCATCGGCCCTGCTCAGGGCAGGCGCGTCGTTGACACCGTCGCCGGTCATCCCGACGATGTGACCGCGAGCCTGCAGGGCGGCGACGATCCGGTACTTGTCCTCGGGAACGACCTGGGCGAAGCCGTCGGCGGCTTCGACCCTCTTCGCGAGCTCGTCGCCCTCGAGGTTCTCGAGCGCGCTCGACTCGAGCACGTCGCGGCCCAAGCCGACCACGCCCGCGATCTCGCGCGCGATCTCGATGCGGTCGCCGGTGACCATCTTGATCTCGACGCCCAGCCTTCTCGCCTCCCCGAGCGTCGCGCGGGAATCGTCTCGCGGCGGGTCCTGGATCGCCAGGGCTCCCGTGAGGCGCCACTCGCCGTCATCGGCATGCGCGACCGCCAACGCTCGGTATCCCTTGGCGGCGAACGCGGAGGCTCGCTCCTCGAGTCGTTCGGCCCCACGCGGGTCGATCCCGGGCAGGTCGACGATTGCTTGCACCGCGCCCTTTGCGACCCGGAAGCTCGAGCCGTCGGGCGCCCTGACCCGCGCCTCGGCGAGCTTTCGGTCGGCGTCGAAGGGCTCGAACTCGAGGACCTCGTAGCCGTCCACCGATCCATCGAGCGCGACCACGATCGCCGCGTCGATCGGATCACCCCCATCGGGCTCGGCGGTCAGCGCCGCCTCGCGAAGTACTTGGTTGCGGTCCACCCCTTTGGCGAGCGCTGTGACGTCGACGATCGCAAGCTCGTTCTTGGTAATCGTCCCGGTCTTGTCTGAACAGAGAACGTCGACGCCCGACATCTCCTCGACCGCGGGCAAGTGGCTCACGACCGCCTCGCGTCTGGCGAGGTAGCGAGCCCCTACGGCCATCGTCACCGACAGCACCGCCGGCAGCGCGACCGGAATCGAGGCGATCGTGACTACCAGGGCGAACTCGAGCGTCGTCGCGAGGCTCGTGCCCCGCAGGAGCGAGACAGCGACGATCACCGCGACCAGCGTCAGCGCAATCGCAATCAGGTACTTGCCGATTTGGAAGATCGCCTGCTGGAAATGGCTCGCCGGGCCCGCTTCGCCGGTCAGCTCGGCGGTGCGACCGAACTCCGTCGCAGATCCGGTTGCTAACACGCGGACCCGAGGCGCTCCACGCGAGAGAACGGTTCCCGAGAAGAGGTCATCCGCCAAGCCCTTCTCGACAGGGAGCGACTCGCCCGTGAGCGCCGACTCGTCAGCGTCGGCGGTACCGGCAACGATCCGTCCGTCGGCGGGGACGACGTCGCCCCGACCCACCGCCATCAGATCGCCGGGCACGATCTTCGTGGCGTCGAGCGTGCTCCACTCGCCGTCGCGCAGCACCCGGGCACGCTTGGCGAGGCGCCCCTTCAGGGCCTCGATTGCGTTCTGGGCCTGGTGCTCCTCCCAGAATCCGACCAGGCCGTTGAGGAGAAGCAGTGCGAGGATGATCCCGAAGTCGGCCCATCGCGCCGTCACGGCGGTGAGGACGAGCGCGCCCTCGATCATCCACGGGATCGGCGCCCAGAAGTGCGACAGCAGCTCCAAGGCGACGCTGCGGCGCTCTTCGTGCAGCGCGTTTGGCCCGTAACGCTCGAGCCGCGCGGCCGCCTCCTGGTCGCTCAGCCCCTCGCCCGCCCACAGCTGCTCGTCGGCGCGGCGGTCTTGCTCCAAGCGCTGATCCCGAGCCCTGTGGCCGCCCGAGCGGGAAGTGTCTTGCGCTCCTCTCGTCTTGCCGTTCACAACAACGCCAGCGCCGCCTCGGCGGCGATCAGCTCCTCACGCGCGCGAATCACGAGCACTCGCACTCGCGAGCCTTTGGCGCTGAGCTCGCAGTCCGGCGTTGCCGCTTCGTTTCGGGCCTGGTCGAGCTCCACTCCCAGCAACTCGAGGCGTCTGCAGATCCGATCCCGCACGGGTGCCGAGTTCTCCCCGATTCCGGCGGTGAAGACCAGCGCTTCGAGCCCGCCGGCGGCGACCGCCTGAGCGGCGACGGCTCCGGCGATTCGATGGGCGAATACTTCGATCGCGAGCTCGGCGGCTGGGTCACCCCGCTGGGCGGCTTGGACCACCTCGGCGACGCTTCGGGAGCCGCCCGCGAGCCCTCGAAGGCCGGAATCGAAGTTCAGTTCATGGTCGATCTCGTCGGCGCCGAGGCCGTGCTCGCGCATGACGTAGATCAGCGCGCCGGGATCGACCGACCCCGAACGGGTCGACATCGGGACGCCCTCCAGCGGACTGAAGCCCATCGTTGTGTCTACAGAGCGCCCGTCGCGGACTGCGGTGACCGAGCAGCCGCCGCCTAGGTGACAGACGACAAGTCGCAGCCTCTCGACCGCGAGCTCGAGCAGCTGGGGCGCCCGCCGTGCCGACCACGCGACCGAGAGGCCGTGAAAGCCGTACCTGTGGATGCCCCAATCCTCCCGCCACCGGGCTGACACCGGATACGCGGCGGCCGCGGGCGCGATCGTCTTGTGAAAGCCGGTGTCGAATACCGCGATCTGCGGGCGATCCGGGAATACCGCCTCGGCGCGCTCGATGGCCCGCAGTGCGGGGGCGTTGTGAAGCGGCGCCAGCGCCTCGAGCTCGAAGATCCGCTCGCGCACGCTGCCGTCGATCAGGACCGGGTCCCGGAAGACCGGGCCGCCGTGAACGACTCGGTGCGCCACGCCGGCTACCTCGACGTCCCCAACTGCCTCCAGGGGCTCGATCGGCTCGCTCCGACCCGTTGCGTCGACGAGATGGAGCTTGAGGCTGGTCGAGCCGGCGTTGACCGTGAGAATCTCCGCCGGGGCACTGGCGCTCAATGCGGCCAGGTCCAATCGCGGATCCGTGGGTGATCCTCGCCGCGTTCGCGAGTCCAGGTGCGGCAGCGAAGCCGCCAATCGGCCATCTCCTGCCGCAGCTCCGCGGCGCCCTCGCCGAGACCAGGGACGCGGTCGATCACGTCCATGACCAGGTGGAAGCGATCGAGGTCGTTAAGCATCACCATGTCGAACGGCGTCGTCGTCGTGCCCTCCTCCTTGTAGCCGCGCACGTGGAGGTTGCGGTGGTTGGTGCGTCGGTAGGTGAGCCGGTGGATGAGCAAGGGATAGCCGTGGTAGGCGAAGACGATCGGCCGGTCGGCGGTGAAGATCGAGTCGAACTCCCGGTCCGGCAGGCCGTGGGGATGTTCGCTGTCGGGCTCGAGGCGCATCAGGTCGACGACGTTCACCAGCCTCACCTTCAGGCCCGGCAGGTGCTCCCGCAGCAGAGCCGTCGCCGCGACGGCCTCGAGGGTGGGGACGTCGCCGCAACAGGCGAGTACGACGTCGGGTTCGCCCCCGGCATCGTTGGACGCCCATTCCCAGATCCCGATCCCACGCGTGCAATGGGCGATCGCCTCCTCCATCGAGAGGTAGGACAGCTCCGGCTGCTTGCCGGCGACGATCAAGTTGACGTAGTGACGGCTCCGCAGGCAATGATCGGCCACCGAGAGCAGGCAGTTGGCGTCCGGGGGCAGGTACACGCGGACGACCTCCGCCTTCTTGTTGACGACGTGGTCGATGAACCCTGGATCCTGATGGGAGAAGCCATTGTGATCCTGGCGCCATACGTGCGAGCTCAGGAGGTAGTTCAGCGAGGCGATCGGTCTCCGCCAGGGAATCTGGCGGCTCACCTTGAGCCACTTGGCGTGCTGGTTGAACATCGAGTCCACGATGTGGATGAACGCCTCGTAGCAATTGAAGAGACCGTGGCGGCCCGTCAGCAGATAACCCTCGAGCCATCCTTCGCAGAGGTGCTCGGAAAGCACCTCTGCGACCCTTCCCTCGGGCGCCAGATCCTCGTCCGTGGAAAGTCGCTCGGCCTCCCAGGCGCGGTCTGTCGCCTCGAATACAGCCGAAAGCCGGTTGGACGCGGTCTCGTCCGGCCCGAAGAGCCTGAAGTTGTCCGGGTTTCGCTCGATCACGTCGCGCAGAAAGGCGCCTAGCACCCTGGTCGATTCGGCCGTGACCGTGGCCGGCATCGGCACTTCGACTGCGTAGTCGCGGAAGTCGGGCAGCAAGAGCTCGCGCAGCAGGAGGCCACCGTTCGCGTGCGGGTTTGCGCTCATCCGGCGCTCACCGATCGGAGCGATCTCGGCGAGCTCCGGCATCGGCACGCCGCGCTCGTCGAACAGCTCCTCGGGGCGGTAGCTTCGCATCCACTCCTCGAGCGCCCGCAGGTGCTCGGGGTTCTCTCGCACCGCCGAGAGCGGCACCTGGTGCGCCCGCCAGGTGCCCTCCACCGGCAGGCCGTCCACCGCCTTCGGCCCGGTCCAGCCCTTCGGCGTTCGAAGGATGATCATCGGCCATCGCGGACGGCCGCGCGCGCCGCGCTCGCGCGCCGCGCGCTGGATCTCGGCGATCTCGCTGAGCGCTGCGTCGATGGCTGCGGCCAAATGTGAGTGGACCGCCATCTGTTCCTCGACCCCGGGGCCGCCGCTGACGAGGATCGGGTGATACCCGTACCCCTCGAGCAGCGATGCGAGCTCTTCCTCGGGGATGCGGGCGAGTACCGTCGGGTTGGCGATCTTGTACCCATTGAGGTGCAGGATCGGCAGTACCGCACCGTCACTCCGCGGGCTCAGGAACTTGTTGGAATGCCAGCTCGCAGCCAGAGCTGCGGTCTCGGCCTCGCCGTCGCCAATCACGCACGCAACGAGGAGGTCGGGGTTGTCGAATGCGGCGCCATACGCGTGCGTGAGCGAGTAACCCAGTTCGCCGCCCTCGTTGATCGAGCCCGGCGTCTCGGGCGCGGCGTGACTCGGGATGCCGCCCGGGAAGGAGAACTGGCGAAAGAGCTCACGAAGGCCCGCCTCGTCGCGGGTCAGGTGTGGGTACATCTGCGTATAGGTGCCCTCGAGGTACGAGTTCGCCACCAGCCCGGGTCCTCCATGGCCCGGCCCCGTTACGAAGATGGCGTTCAGGTCGCGGGCGCGGATGGTCCGGCCGAGGTGCGCGTAGAGAAGGTTCAGCCCGGGGGTCGTACCGAAGTGCCCCAAGAGTCGGGGCTTGATCTGCTCAGCCGTCAGAGGCTCGCGAAGCAGCGGGTTGTCGAGCAGATAGATCTGGCCCACGGAGAGGTAGTTGGCTGCTCGCCACCAAGCATCGATCAGCCTCACATGCGAGTCGGGAAGCATGCTCGCTGGCGCCCGGGCGCTTCCGACGTCCGCGCGGCTCTCAGTCATCCAGCCTCCTTTCAGACTCAAGGCGACGCTGCTCTAAAAGTCGCCGATAGCGAGCCTTGGCAAACCTGAGTCTCAGTCCTCGACTGCCCCGGCAAGCTCCTTGATCAATCGTGCATCTTCTTGCTTATCACGAAGCCGACCAATTCCATAAGGCATGGGTCCCAGCCGAGCTTTCTCGCCGAGCCACGCTCTGCGAGTCGCGCGGCTGCAGCTCGGATCAATCAGCTCGTGTCGTGAGTTTGCCTCGGAGTCAGCACATCTTCTTCGGGCGAGGCGCGCCGCGCATGCCGGAATCCCAGGATTACGAGGACCGCCATGAGCGCGGCCAGAATGAACGAAGCGATCGCACCCCACAACATCACTTGGCCTATCGTCGAGAATGCGTAGGCCTCCAGCAGAAGCCCGCGAAGGCTTGTTCCGGTGAACGAGGTCTGCTTCAGATCCTGGAGCTTTTGGTTGTTCGGCTGCTTCAGCGCCGCGGCGCTGATCTTTGAGTAGATGCCGTGGTAGGGCATTTCCGAGAGATGCACCGCGATGAAGTCGTTGGCGTAGACCTTGGCCTGGTCGCCGGTGAGGAGCTGCTTTCCCGCGTACTGGGAGACCGAGGGGATCATGCTCGGCGTGATCTCGCCCCCGGGCTCGGGATGAGCGAACGCCGACTTCGGCGGGAAGAAGATCTGCTGCTCGGCAAGCTGATCGTGGACGTTCGAGTGGGTGAAGCTGTAACCCCAGGTCAGAAGCCCCCCGGCTACAAGCAGGACGATTACGACCACGATCCCAACGGCGCTCGTCAGGACATCGAGTACTCGGCGGCGCATCTATCGGCTCCTTACGTTTGGGAACATCGATCGGGATCGTGTTGAGTCAAGATCTCAACTCCTCAAGGCAAAGAAGACCTAAAGCGGCTCCTTTCGCGCAACTTGGCAGCAGTCAGTAGCCAGTGCAAGGCTGAGACGCAACTACGGACCCAGAATCCCACCAACCCTGCTCAACCACGGGCCGCAGGCCCCCGAACTCCGACCCCGCCCTCGGCGACGACCCGGTCTACATCGCCGAGCAGCTCGGCCATACCGATCCCGCGTTCACTTTCCGCGTCTACCAGAAGGCCGCAAAGCGCCGCGAGCGGCTCTCGGGAACCTACCTCGAAGCCTTCGATCGGGCACTTGATTGGGCAGCAATGGGCAGCAAACCCTCGGAAACGCCCTATTCGGCGAAGCGCCGATCAAGTCGCTCCGTCGATACATCCCTTGGTCAAGCCATAATCGACGGCCCGGGCCGGTAGCTCAGCTGGTTAGAGCAGCGGACTCATAATCCGTCGGTCGGAGGTTCGAGCCCTCCCCGGCCCATCACGGGGCGCCTAAGCGCACCGTTCGCTTCCTTCGAGCCCAGGCCCGAATGGGAATCGGCTATCTGCCTTTCGTCGCGGTGTACTTGTCCGTCCAGTTGCAGGTCGATCCGAGGGTGATCCTCCCCTTGACCTTCTTGTTGCTGACGAACGTGCCCTTGACCTTCGCAGTGACCTGCGGTGCATTCTTGAACGAAACCGATCGCTTGCCGTGGAACGAGCCATTCTTCACAGCGAACGGCTTGCCGCTCGTTCCTCCGGTGAACCCCTCGTGGCCCTTGACACACAGGAAGCCGTCCCACTCGACCTTCGTCACCTTGACGACCTTGCCGTGCTTGTAGGTAGCGGCCAGGCCCATCACCGCCTTCCTGTCGGCCTTCTTGGCGAACGTCCCGTTGAAGTTGTCCGGCACCGGCGGCGCCGCCAGCGATGGCACCGCGAAGACGCCGATGACTGCCATCGCGACGACGAGGTATTTCCCACGCATTCCCATACTCCGTGCTCCTTGACCTCTGGGCCTACCTTAATCGCGGTTTCCCCGCGCTGTCAACCGTGCGCGCCTCCTGCCCGCGACCGGACGTGTGGGCTTGCCATGCCGGTTGTCGCGCGAGTGGTGACAATCCGGCCCACTACAGGGCACTTCTGCTCAACGGGCTACCCCGAAAGCCCGGCGGCGTGGTGGGCCTCCTGCTTCGTCTGGTAAAGGGTGAACGAAGCCGTCTGGCCATCCCGAATCGTGCGTGACCAGCCACGCGCTTCGAGTCTGAACTTCGATTCCGTCTCTTCCTCGAAGGTATCCGAGGTTCTCCACGACCAAAAGGCCGTCCTCGATCTCCTCTATTGGGTCAACAAGCTCGATCCGAACTTCGTCGAACGACTCGAGCAGCCGCTGCCAGTGCGCCCTGATGGCATCGTGGCCCCGAAATACGCCTGCATCGAAGCCACGGGAGCGGGACCAATCCACCACGGCGTCGGGTGCCCAGTTCTCCAAGAGTTCGTCGAGGTCACCGCGGTTGTACGCGTCGGTATTTCGCCGCACGCTCTCCGCGTTCTCCTCCGACATTTCATGCAGTATCTCGCTTCCCGTCCGATCGGCCGAACGCATAGGAGGCAGGCGGCCTGACGCAACGGATGTTGCCCGGGCGCCGCGCGGTCCGCCGACAGGCACGAACGGCTCTACCGTGGACCGGGCCGCCGGGCTCGGGCGGCGTGATGCTGCTCGCCTTGGACCACTCGCACCCCCCTCGCCGCCGCTCGTTGACGGTGGCGGCCGTGTGCGCGGGCGCAATCCTGCTGGCCGGGCTGAGTGGGCAGTCGAGCAGCGCCCAGACCCGGCTGGACACGGTGCGGGACCGCCAGGCCCGCGTCCGCGACGAGCTCGCACGTGAGAACGCGGCGGCGGACGCAGCGCTGGCACAGGCCGGGGTCCTCCGCGGCCGCGAGCGCCAGGCCACCGCCGAGCTCCAGCAGAAGGAAGCCGAGCTCGCCCGTGCCCGCGAGCACCTGGCTGAGGTGCGGGCTGCCCTCGCACGTACGAGGCGGCGCCTGGCCGCCGCCCAGAACGATCTCGGGAACCTCCTCGTGTTCATCTACAAGAACGGCGAGATCGACGAGACCCAGGTGGTGCTGGACGCGCACGGGTTCGACGATCTGGTGACGCGAGAGCAGTACCTCGGCCGGATCAACGACATGGAGACGGACATCGTCGGCCGGTTCGACAGGCTGCGCGCTGCGCGGGTGAAGCAGGTCGGATCGACGAAGGAAGCCGTGGGCAGGATCGAAGCCGCGCGGAATGCCATCGATTCCCGCAGGCAGGCCCTGGAGGCATCCCGCGCGGCCGCGCAGCGGCGCGTGGCCGAAGTTCGAGCCATGCGCGACGATCGCCAGGCTCTCCTCGCCCGTCTCGTCGGCAGGGAGAAGAACCTCGTCGAGGCCCTTTCGACGCCGCAGCCAAGTGGTGCGTCGCAGGGCGAGTCCCCGAGCACGCCCGTCGTGCCGCCGAGCACGCCCGTCGCGCCACCGAGCGGCGCTCGCGCGGGGCTGAACTCCGATGGCACGGCGACCGCTCCGGCCAATGCCCCGGACGCCGTGAAAGCCGTAATCGCCGCCGGAAACCAGATCACCAACACGCCGTACATCTGGGGCGGCGGCCACGGCTCCTTCGACTCGCCCGGTTACGACTGCTCGGGGTCCGTGAGCTTCGCCCTCCACGGCGGCGGCTTCCTCTCCTCGCCGCTCGACTCGACGGGCCTGATGACGTGGGGCGAGGCCGGCCCCGGCAACTGGATCACCGTGGACGCGAACGCCGGTCACGCCTACATGGTGGTGGCCGGACTGCGGTTCGACACCTCCGGCGCGCCACCCCGCTGGCAAACCGAGCCCGCCAGCCCGGTCGGCTTCGTCGTCAGGCACCCGGCTGGGTACTGACCCGCCGCCGGCATCCGGTCCGCTACTCGCTCAACCCCGCGGCGTCGAGGGCCTCTTCCCTGCTCGGGTAGCTGTCGAGACGAACCAGCCGCCCCTCGCGGATCGTGCATATCTGAACGCCGGTGGTCGCGAAGGGAGCCCCGCTCACGGATCCGCGACCGCTCCAGCGTGCGACCACGATCACGCGTGATTCATCCAAGGACGTGATCTCCTCCGGCTCGATCGTCACGTCGAACGCTTCGAACTGACGCGCCCAGGCGGCGCGGACCGCGTTCTTGCCCTCCAGGAGCGCGGTCTCCACGGAGAAGATCGGCGCCCAGCCGACTTCGTCGTCAACGTCCGCAAGGGCATCGTCGAAGTCGCGCCGATTGAACGCCTCGTACGCCCGCCGGACGATCTCCACGTTCTCCTTCGACATCGGTGCGCAGTATCCCGCGCCGGGAGGGAGAGGCGGGTGGCGTTCTCGGCGTGCCGGGGCAGCCCGGCTCAGGATTCGTCGACCGGGGCCGGCCGGCCCAGGTGGAAGCCCTGGGCGAAGTCGACCCCGTAGTCCTTCAGTTTGACGAGCGTCTCCTCGTCCTCCACGCCCTCGGCGATGGTCTCGTATCCGAAGTCATGGGCCAGTCCGACGGTTGCCTTCACGAGGTGCTGGTTGGCGGGGTTGGAGACGAGGTCGCGAACGAAGTCGATGTCGATCTTGAGATAGGTGATCGGGAGCCGCTTGAGGTACGTGAAACTGCCGAAGCCGGTTCCGAAGTCGTCAAGGGCGAGGCCGCAGCCAAGACCGGCCAGGCCCTGGGCGAATGCCTCGCCCGCCGTCAGGTCGGACATCACCGCGGTCTCGGTGATCTCGAAGATCACGTTCGCCGGATCCGCGCCCGAGTTTGCGAGCTCACGCTCGATCAGCGAGAGCAGGTCGAGGTTGGAGATCGACTCGGCCGACAGATTCGCCTCCACCCGGCGGCCGCCCGCGGCAAGGCGGATCGCCTCCGGCACGACCCACTGGTCGATTTCGCCGATCAACCCGTACTGCTCGGCGACCGGGAGGAAGCTCCCGGGCGGAACGATCTCCCCGTCCCGGTCGACCATCCGGATCAGCAGTTCCGCACTTGGCGCCCCGCCCGCAAGTGGAACGATCGGCTGCGAGTAGAGGACGAACCGGTCCTCCTGGAGGGCATCGCGAATCCGCCCGACCCATGTGAGTGCGTCGAGCTCGCGTTGGCGCTTCAGCCGTTCCTCGGTCTCCTCCGTCGTGTCACGGAAGACGACGACGGATCCGCGGCTGCTCTTCCCGCTGAGCAGCGGCGCCGCTGAGCATGCGACCGGGAAGACCGAGCCGTCCTTGCGGACGAAGGCGTCGTCGGAGATCCGGAGAGTCCGCCCCTCGATGCGTGCCTTCATCAGGTCGCAGTCCTCCGCGGGATACGGGGATCCGTCGGCATGCCTGTAGTGGATCGCCTCGTGGACCGACTTCCCGCGTAGCTCCTCCTCGGTCCAGCCGAGCATCTCAGACCCGGCCGCGTTCATGAACTCGACGCGGCCGTCGAAGTCGACCGCGTAGAGGCCCTCCGCCATGTTGTCCATCACGGCAGAGCGGAAGTCGTCGGCGAGCCTGCGCTCGGTGATGTCGACGACGACGATCCCGATCCCGATCACCTCGCCCTCGACCCGTAGCGGGTAGAAGCTGGAGAGCCAGAAATGGGTCTGGCCTGGCGCCGCCGGACTCTCGCCCTCGATCTCCTGGTTCAGAACCGCCTCGCCCTCGTCGAGGACGCGGTGGTACACGGGCCCGATCTGCGGCCACAGATCCGGAACGACCTCGGACACACGGCGGCCGAGGTGCTCCTCCACAGATCGCCCGTCGATTGCGGCGAGCATCTCGTTGATCCGGACGAACCGGTAGTCACGGTCGACGAACCCGAAGCCCACCGGCGCCTCGGTCTGCAGAGTCTCCAACAGCGTCAGGCTCTCGGCGGAGCGCCTCTGCGCCTCCCGCAGCTCCTCCTGAAGCTCCGCCTGCTCGTGGTTCAGCAGCTCCAGCTCGGCGACCTTCTGCACGAGCTTCTCGTTGAGCACGTGAAGTTGCTCGCGGTCGAACTCCTGACCGGCGACGCGCGACGAGTAGCTCTTGTCCTCCTCCAGGGCCTCGCCGATCACGCGGGCGATCTCCGTCGGCTCGCAGGGCTTGACGAGGATGTGGGAGACGCCGCAGGCCGCGGCGAGCTGCTCCACCTCGCTCCTGTCGTAGGACGCGGTGCAGAAGACCACCAACGTGTCGCGGACCGCGGGGTCGTCACGGAGCTCGCGCACGAACTCGTAGCCGTTCATCTCCGGCATCAGGATGTCGGCGGTGATGAGGTCCGGGCGGAGCTTGCGAGCGAGGGCGAGTGCCTCGGTGCCGCGCGATGCCTCGATGACCTTGTGGCCCGCGTATCGCAGGACGGTGGACATCAGCTCGCGGTCGCTGTCGCGGTCGTCCAGGACGAGTACGGAGCTCATCGCGCGGCTCCCGTCGACTCGCTCGATGGCCGTTGTTCAACCGGGAGGAAGCGCTCGACCTCGGCAACGAACGACTCCGGCGCGATCGGCTTGGGGATGTAGCCGTCGAAGCCGGCTGCGAGGATCCGCTCGCGGTCGCCGACCATTGCCGAGGCGGTGACCGCGACGATCGGCGTCTCGCCGAGGCTGGATTGGGCTCGCAGCGCGTTGAGTGTCTCGTAGCCGTCCATTCCGGGCAACTGGATGTCCAGGAGGATCAGATCGGGAGCGATATCCCGGGCAAGCTTCAGCCCGGCGGTTCCATCCTCGGCCAGGAGCGGATCGTGTCCGTATGCCCTGATGAGGTAGGCCATCAGCTCGATGTTGTCCCGGTTGTCCTCGATCACGAGCAGCCGCGACATCAGCCGGCGCCCTCCTCGACGAGCTCGAGGGCAAACGTGCTGCCCTCGCCCAGCGCGCTCTGCAGGCGGACCCTGCCGTCCAGGAGACCAGCCAGGCGGTGTGAGATGTAGAGACCCAGGCCGGTGCCCTCCTCGGGCCGGGCGTCGGCGCTCTGCTCGAAGGCGGCGAACAGGCGCTCCTGGTCCTCCGCCGCGATCCCAGGGCCGGTATCGGAAACGATGAAGCGGGCGATCGATACGCCGTCCTCGTCGGACCTCTCGACTCCAATGCGCACGGTCCCGGCATCCGTGAACTTGATCGCGTTGTTGGCGAGGTTGATGAGGATCTGGCTCAGTGCGCGGCGGTCGCTGCGCACAACCAGGGACTCGGTGGGAGGGAGAACCTCAAGTGCGATCTGCTTCTCGTCGGCCAGCGGTCGCAGCCCGGCGGCAATGTCTTCGATCAGCTCCTGGGCCTCGACCGGCTCCAGCTCGAGCTTGATCTTGCCCGAGTCGATCTTCGCCAGATCAAGGAGATCGTTGATGAGCGAGAGCAGGTGCTTGCCGCTGGTCCGCACCGTCTCCAGCTGCTTGCGCTGCTCGTCGTTGAGCGGCCCGGGAAGCTCCATCAGCAGCGTTCCGGTGAACCCGAGCACCGCGTTCAGTGGCGTCCGCAGCTCATGGCTCATGCTGGCGAGGAACCGGTCCTTCGCCTGGCTCGCCGCTTCGAGATCGGCGTTCAGGGCTCGAAGGTCCTCCGCGGCCTCTCTTGCTGCGGTGACGTCGCGGACCGCCGCGACCGCGATTGTGTCGCCCTCCAGGGCGATCGAGGAGAGTGAGATCTCGCACGGGAACTCGCTTCCATCACGCCGCCTGGCATGAAGGTCCAGGCCGGCGCCCATCGGGCGGGTCCGAGGCGCGTGGAAGTAGGTGCCACGGCGTGCCACGTGGCCGCCCTTCAGGGCATCCGGGACGAGGACCTCGACGGGCTGCCCGATGAGCTCCTCGCGCCGGTAGCCGAAGAGCGCCTCGACCTGCGAGTTGGCGAACTGGATAGAACCCTCGCGGCCGACGCCGATCATGGCGTCGGGCGCGGACTCGAGCAGCTCGCGGCTCTGAAGCTCGGCACTTGCCAGTTGGGTTTGTGTTGCAGGGCGGGCCGACGGCACTAGACGTCCTCTTCGACGGCGTGCAACCCAGCGACAAGGACTGGGGTCACGACGCACACAGGTGATCCATCGGCGCGTCTGCGCGGCCTGCGCATCTCCCGATCGGGGGATGATTTGTACAACGCAAGCGTCAGCACCCGCCGAAAAGACCAAAAACTTTAGGAAGGCTGCCCGGCGGGCGGTAGGCTCGACCGAGCCGCCTGAGCACTCTCGATCTCGGGCTGAAGGGGTGAGAGCCGTGACCGAGGAGGGCCCGGCCTCGACGAGGCCGGGTGAGAGCAGACCGTCTTCCAAGCGTCCGGCCGAACTCAAGGGGCAGAACCGGTTGCTGGACGCCGAGCAGGCGATCGCGGGAACGGGCAGCTGGGAGTGGTATCCGGACTCAGGCGAGGTCCGCTGGTCGGACAATGCCTTTCGGCTGCTCGGATTCGAGCCTGGCGAGGTGGTCCCAGACCTCGACGTCGTCCTCGAGCGGACGCATCCCGGCGACCGCGATCGTCAGCGCCGCGCGCTCGCTCGGGTCGGCGCGGGCGCCCGGCAGCAGTGGTTTGGCTATCGACTCATCCAACCCGGCGAGGGTGCCCGATACCTGCGATCCGCCGTGCTCGCGGTGGAGGGCACCGCGGCGCGACCACGCCGGGTGATCGGCTTTGTCCAGGATCTCACGGAACAGCATGAGGGTGAACGCATCCTCCACGCCCACGCGGTGGTCTCCGACGCTCTCTCGACATGGGCGACGTTCGCCGACAGCGTGCTGGCGCTCCTCGAGCGGCTGGCCGGGGCGCTCGAATTCGAAGCGGCGGCCGTGTGGCTCCCGGTCGGCGGCAGGCTCGAGTGCAGGGGGTTCTGGGTGGCGCCGCCGGCCGAGGCCGCTGATTTCGAGGTCGTCAGCCGCGGCGTTCGGCCGAAGAGGGGGAACGACGTGCCCGGGATCGCGTGGCAACAGCTCGACCCGCTGATCCCCGGGAATTTCACCGACCTGCTCTCCCCCGGGCGGCGGGAGGCCGCGAACCGGGCGGAATTTCGCGGCGCCGTGGCGATCCCGGCGGTCCACGCGGGTGAGGCCTTCGCCGTGCTCGAGTTCTACGGGTACGAGCCCCGGGAATCAACCGAGCGATTGCGGCAGGGACTCAAGAGCATCGGCTTGGATATGGGGCGTTTCCTGGCAGGGCGGCGCGGCGAGCTGGGAATGACGGAGCTCACCAGGCGCGAGCGGGACGTTCTCCAGCTCGCGGCGCGGGGCTTCGGTGGCCGACAGATCGCCGAGCAGCTCACGATCAGCGCGGGAACCGTCAAGACCCACTTCGCGCACATCTATCGCAAGCTCGGGGTTGCCGATCGCGCCGCCGCCGTGGCCACTGGGCTGCGACAGGGCCTAATCGAGTAGCGCTGCGCCGTGCGACAGGCCTCCGCCCGTCACTCCAGGCCTGCCTGTCCGGTGCCGATAACCGGCATGGCGAACCAGGCACCGGATGAGCAAGCGCACGCAGACATTTTCGATCGAGACCGAGGACGGCCCGGGCGTCCAGGTCGTCGCGGTCAAGGGAGAGGCCGACATGACGTCGGTCCCTCACCTCGAGGCGGCGATCCGCGAGGCGTCCGAGCGCGCGAGCCTGGTGCTCGTGGACCTCGCGGAGGCGACGTTCATCGACTCGTCCACGATCGCGGTGCTCGTGAACTGGACCGGGGACATCCAGCATGCAGGTGGGCGGCTCACGGTCGTCTGCCCCGAGAATCAGCTGCTGCGAATCTTCCGCCAGGTCGGGCTCGACGAGGTCCTGAACATCGTCGACTCGCGGCCGCCGGCTGCGATCTGACGGCTGAAGCCGCACGGGTGTCCTCGTGACACCTGCCGCTTGTTCGAAGGATTGAGCCGGGCCGGTCCGGGGAAAGGTCTAAGCGAGGGCGCTCGTATGGCCGGACGCCCTCTTGACATGGATACGAGACGAAAGGGGCTTCACATGCCTGAGAACTTCGACGATGCGAAGGGCACGGTCAAGGAGAAGGCCGGGCAGGTCACCGACGACAAGGACCTCGAGAACGAGGGCAAGGTCGATCAGGCGACGGGCAAGGTCAAGTCGGCCGTTGACTCCATCAAGGAGAAGGTCGAGGACACGATCACCCGCGACTGACCCCTCGCACCGCAAACGAGCATGCGAATGGCCGCCCACGTGCGGCCATTCGTCGTATGGGGCATCGCGGCGATCGACAACTCCTCGTTCTTCCAGGGCGGGACGCACTACGTGATCTTCGACAACCTGAAGACGTGGGGCTGGTTCTTCCTGATCGTCGGGGTTCTGCAGCTCTTTGCGGCGTTCTCGATCTGGAGCGGCGGAACGTACGGCCAGATCTTCGGAATGGTCTCCGCGGGGGCCAACGCGATGATCCTGCTGTTCACGGTGAACGCCTTCCCGTTCGCGGCGTTCATGCTGTTCATCGTGGACGTCCTGATCATCTACGGGCTCGCCGTATACGGCGGCCGGCGCAAGGCGGTCTGATCCGAACCTAGGCGGCGCGGCGGCGGGCGAGCCAGCCGAAGCCGAGGGCCATCGCCAGGTTCGCCGCCCCCGCGAGCCAGAGGCCCTCGGCCGCGCCCGGCCGCGAGATCGCGGGGGAGCGCGACCAGACGACGTCGGTCGCAAGCTCGGTGCCCCGCAGCCAGGCGAGCGCCCACCAGTCGCGCTCGCTGCCGCGCGCCGCGGCGACCGCGTGCGCGGCCGCGAACGTCAGCCAGATCGGGCCGCAGCGGCGGAAGAGGTGCTCGGCGTCCTCGGAAGGGGCGTCGTGGCCGAGCACCTTCAGGGTCTGAACGGGGGCGAGCAGCGCGCCGGCGCCGAGCGCCACGTCGAAGGCGATCATGTTGCGGTTGGTCAGGACCAGCGCGTCCTCGAGCGTCATGGGGCCGCGATCCAACCACAAACGGCTTTCGCGGGAGCCCCGGCCTTGCAGATTCGCGGGTTTGGAAGGGAAACTCCACCCCGAAGCGAATCTTGGCGCCGTGACTAAGACCGCCACCAAGACCCGTCCCGCCGCGTCCACCTCCACGTCAACCCGCCAGCGCCGCGGCTCGCACGCCAAGCGGCCAGCCGGCAAGACGCTCTCCGTCTTCATCACCGAGCGCTTCGACGAGTTCTCCCGCTCGCAGAAGGAGGTCGCGCGCTACATCGTCGATCACCTCGACGAGGCGGCCTTCCAGACGGCCGAGGAGCTCGCCCGGCGGGCCAGCACCTCGTCCTCCACCGTCGTGCGCTTCTCGCAGGCCCTGGGATTCGAGGGCTATCCCGAGCTTCAGCAGGCAGCGATCGAGGAGTACCGGGGGCGCGCGCCGTCCGAGAACGGCAACGGCGGCCAGCTCTTCGACTTCGACCACTCCGAGTTCGAGGCATCGCTCGCCGCCGATCACGCGAACGTGGAGGAGACCGTCCGCGCCCTCACCCGCGAGCGGGTCGAGGCCTGCGTCACCGCCCTCGCCGGCGCCCAGCGGGTGATGATCGTCGGGCTGGATCAGCTCGCCTTCTTCGCAAGCTACCTGCGTCACCTGCTCGCGCTCCTCGACATCCGCGCAGAGGTGATCTCGAGCCCGCGCCAGGACTCGATCACCCGGCTCTCGCGCGTCGACGAGGACAGCCTGGTCATCGCGTTCTCGGCCGGCAAGGCCCACCCAATCGTCATTCGCGCCATGAAGCTGGCCCGCCACCGCCGCGCTCGCACGCTCGCGATCACGGACGCAACGCTCTCCGAGGTGGGTGAGCACTCCGACCTGACGCTCTACTACTCCTCGAACAGCCCCTCGTTCACGCGCTCGAACGCCGCCCTCCTCGCCCTCGTCCAGGCCCTTGCCTACGGCGTCTACGACCGCGATCGCGGCGCCTACAAGGACCGCATCCGCGCCTTCAAGCTCAAGTAGCCCCCGGCCCCGGTCGTCGGCATCGGCTCCTGAGGACGCTTCGCCGTCCGGGCTCGCACCGTCCTCGGCATCCATGCCTGCGGATGTCCTCAGGACCCGCCACCGGCGCCCGGGCCGGCGTGCGCCGATCCGGAGCAACCGCGCGGAGAAGCTGTGACTTCGCTGGCGGGGCGGCCCTCGTAGAATTCGCTCTCAGATGGCAGAGCGGGCGACATTCCGAGTCAAGCGCGGCCTCGCCGAGATGTTGAAGGGCGGGGTCATCATGGACGTCACCACGCCCGAGCAGGCGCGGATCGCCGAGGATTCCGGCGCGGTGGCCGTCATGGCCCTCGAGCGGGTGCCGGCCGACATCCGGGCCGAGGGCGGCGTCGCGCGGATGGCCAGCCCCAAGGTCATCCAGGCGATCCAGGAGACGGTGACCATCCCGGTCATGGCGAAGGCGCGGATTGGCCACTTCGCCGAGGCGCAGGTCCTGCAATCGCTCGAGGTCGACTACATCGACGAGTCGGAGGTCCTGACCCCGGCCGACGAGGTCAACCACATCGACAAGCAGTCCTTCGAGATCCCGTTCGTCTGCGGGGCGACCAACCTTGGCGAGGCGCTTCGCCGGATCGCCGAGGGCGCCGCGATGATCCGCTCCAAGGGCGAGGCGGGCACGGGCAACATCGTCGAAGCCGTCCGTCACCTGCGCGAGATTGTCGGCGGCATCCGGAGGCTCGGCTCGCTCGGAGCCGAGCAGCTGCCGTCGGCCGCCAAGGAGCTGGGTGCGCCGCTCGAGATCGTCGCGGAGGTCGCCGAGACGGGCTGGCTCCCCGTGCCCGTGTTCTGCGCCGGCGGCATCGCGACGCCGGCGGACGCCGCGCTGGTGATGCAGCTCGGCGCCGAGGGCAACTTCGTCGGCTCGGGGATCTTCAAGTCGGAGGATCCCGAGCGCCGTGCGCGGGCGGTCGTCGAGGCCACCACGCACTTCAACGACCCGGAGCGGGTCGCCGCCGCCTCGATCGAGCTCGGCGAGCCGATGCGAGGCGACGACATCGCCGAGCTCGCCGCCCAGGGCGAGCTCCTCCAGAACCGCGGAGCCTGACCACGGTGTCCGGTGAGTCGTTCGCCCCCGCCGAGGGGCGGTCGCGCCTGCGCGCCGGCGTGCTGGCCAGCCAGGGCGACTTCGCCGCGCACGTCGAGATGCTCCGCTCGCTCGGCGCCGAGGCGGGTGAGGTGCGCACGGCCGGCGAGATCGAGCGCCTCGACGCCCTGGTGATCCCAGGCGGCGAGTCGACGACGATCATGAAGGCCATCGAGCGCGACGATCTCGCCCCGGCGATTCGCGCTCACGCCGAGTCGGGCGGAGCGATCCTGGGTACCTGTGCGGGCATGATCGTCTGCGATCGCGACCACCTGGGGCTGGTGGACGCCCTCGCCCGCCGCAATGCCTTCGGGCGTCAGCTTGCAAGCTTCGAAGCCGACCTGCCGATAGCTGGGTTGGGCCCTGAACCGCTCAGGACCGTATTCATCAGGGCCCCATGGATTGAGGAGCACGGACGATCGGTGGATGTACTCGCGTCGATATACGATCACCCGATCGCCATCAGGCAGGGACGGACAGTGCTTGCCGCCTTTCACCCGGAACTGACAGATGACTCTCGCATGCATGCCTACCTGATGGCATTGGCAACCGCGGCGCGAGAGTCCCAGGGCGAGCCTGACCTGGGGCGAGACCGGGGCACCTGAGGAGAGCAATCGAATGAGAGACCCGAGACTCGCCAACCTGGCGGCGATCCTGGTCCGCTACTCGACGAAGGTCCAGGAGGGCGACACCTGCTTCATCGACGGCCCCACCGTCGCCGAGCCGTTGCTCTCCGCCGTCTACGAGGAGGTGCTGGCGGCCGGCGGGCTGCCCGTCGTCTCGCTCGCGCTGGAGGGCCAGAACCAGACGTTTCTCAGCCGCGGCTCCGACGCCCAGCTCGACTGGATCTCGCCGATCCAGTCCTGGGCCGCGTACGAGGCCGACTGCCGGATCGCGATCTGGGCCGACACCAACACCCGCGAGCTCTCGAACGTGGACCCCGAGCGCCAGCAGCGGCGCCAGGCGGCCACGCGCGACCTCTCGACCGCGCTGATGGAGCGCGCCGCCGAGGGAACGCACCGCTGGGTCGGCACGCTCTATCCAACCAACGCCCACGCGGCCGACGCCGAGATGAGCCTGCGCGAGTTCGAGGACTTCTACTTCAGCGCCTGCCTGGCCGACGACGACGACCCGCTGACGGCGTGGAAGCGCGCCTCGGAGGAGTGGAACCGCCTGGCCGAGAGCTTCATCGACCGCGAGGAGGTCCGCATCACAGGCCCGGGAACGGACATCCGCCTGGGCATCGCCGGGCGAAGCTTCGAGGTCGCCGAGGGCCGCAACAACATGCCGGACGGCGAGTTCTTCACCGGTCCGGTCGAGGACGCGACTGAGGGGGAGGTCACGTTCCATCTTCCGGCCACGATCGGCGGCCGCGAGGTCACCGGCGTCCACCTGCGTTTCGAGTCGGGCAAGGTCGTGGACGCCAGCGCCGAACGCGGCGAGGAGTACCTGATCAGCCTGCTCGACACCGACGAGGGCTCACGGATCCTCGGCGAGCTCGGCATCGGCACCAACTACGGCATCAGCAAGGGCACCCGCTCGATCCTCCTGGACGAGAAGATCGGCGGGACCATCCACCTGGCGGTCGGCGCGAGCTACCCGGAGACGGGGGGCAAGAACGACAGCGCCGTCCACACCGACCTCGTCTGCGACCTCCGCAGAGGCGGCAAGATCGAGGTGGACGGGAAGGTGGTTCAGGAAGACGGGAAGTTCTTGGTCTGAGGGGGTCAGACCCCGAAAACACCGGCGGCCGGACGTCCCGGTCCGGCCGCGCAGTGTTCGGCATCCCTTTGAATCCCTGGTGTCCCGCCACACGTCTGGTACGGCGTGGCCCCCAGAGGTTCATCTCCAACCGCTCAAACACGTGCCACTCGCCGGAGTTGCGGCCCGGATCGCGCTTAACACCAGGTCAATCTGCGCTGACTTCCTAAGATCTGGGCCATGTCCGGTCACTCGAAGTGGGCGTCGATCAAGCACAAGAAGGCGGCCACCGACGCCAAGCGCGGCCAGCTCTTCACGAAGCTCGCGCGAGCGATCGCGATCGCCGCGCGGGAGGGCGGGGGAGACCCGGAGGCGAACTTCACCCTCGCCGCGGCGATCGAGAAGGCCCGCTCCTACTCGATGCCCAAGGACAACATCCAGCGGGCGATCGACCGCGGCACGGGCGCGGGCGGTGCCGAGGACCAGATCGAGCGCGCCCAGTACGAGGGTTACGGTCCGGGTGGCGCCGCGATCCTGGTGGAGGCGCTCACGGACAACCGCAACCGCACGAGCGCCGACGTCCGCCACGCCTTCGAGCGTCACGGGGGGAACCTCGGCGAGCCGGGATCGGTGGCCTGGGTGTTCGAGAAGCGGGGCGTCGTCCTCGCCGACGCCGCGCGCTACGACGAGGACGACCTGCTGGTCGCGATCGACGCCGGGGCCGACGACGTCGCCCGCGAGGGCGACACCTGGAAGCTGACGACGGAGCCGGCGCGCCTGGCCGCGGTTCGGAGCGCTCTCGAGGAGGGCGGGGTGGAGGTGGAGTCGAGCGACCTCACGATGGAGCCGAGCTCGGTCGTCGAGGTCGACGAGTCCCACGCCGGCCAGCTGATGCGCCTGATGGACGCCCTCGACGACCACGACGACGTCGAGGCCGTCCACGCGAACTTCGATGTTCCCGACGACGTCTTCGACGAGGTCGCCTAGCAATCGCGACCCCGACAGCGCGGACGCGGGAGCACGAAAAAATGTTCACGGCGTAGCCGTGAACAAGTGATTCTTGCGGGAGCGGAGCAGCTGGCGGGATTGTTTGTGAAGGCATCCGGGGCTCGGGCCAGAATCACTACGTGTGATCGTGGTTATGGGCATCGACCCAGGTGTCGCGAGCACGGGTTTCGGCGTCGTGCGGGTCGTTGGATCGCGGATCACGGCAATCGACGGCGGAGTCATCGAGGCGCCGCCGGGGGAGCGGGCCGAGGAGCGGCTGGCGCGGATCCACAGCGCGACCGCTGACCTGATCGGCTGGCACGAGCCCGCGGCCGTCGCTCTCGAGGACATCTACTTCGGCAAGAACGTCCGCTCGGCCATGGGCGTCGGCCAGGCGCGCGGCGTGATCATGCTCGCCGCCGCGGAGCGCGGCGTTCCATGCTTCGACTACACCCCGCAGGCCATCAAGCAGGCCGTCTGCGGCACCGGGTCCGCCGCGAAGCGCCAGGTGCAGAAGATGGTGGGCTCCCTGCTCGGGCTTCCCAAGCCTCCCGAGTCCGACCACGCGGCGGACGCGCTCGCCGTGGCGATCTGCCACGCGGGCCATCTGAACGGCGCCGCGGCCGCGACCCAGGGCCGTCCGGTCGCCCAGGTGGCGACTTGATCGCCTCGGTTCGCGGCGAGGTACTCGAGCGCCGGCCGGATCACGTTGTGATCGAGGCCGCCGGCGTCGGCTACCGCCTCGCGGTCTCGACCGAGACCCTGCGCTCCGTGCCGGCGGTCGGCACCCCGGCCACGCTCCTCGCCCACCTCGTCGTGCGCGACGACTCGATGTCGCTCTACGGCTTCGCGACCGAGGAGGAGCGCGACCTCTTCCAGAGCCTGGTCTCGGTCTCCGGGGTCGGCCCCAAGGTGGCCGTCGCGATCCTCTCCGGCGGCTCGCCGCGCGAGCTTCGCCGCGCGATCGCCCTCGGCGACCACAAGCGCTTCCAGGCGGCGCCCGGCGTCGGCAAGCGGACCGCGGAGCGGGTCATCGTGGAGCTCCGCGAGAAGGTCGCCGAGGAGCTCCAGGCCGCCGCCCCCGGAACAGCGGACGGCGACGAGCCGCACCTCCTGGCGCGTGACGGCCTGATGAGCCTTGGCTACACGCTGGACGAGGCGGAGCGAATGCTCGACGGCATCGAGGGCGAGACTCCCGAGGAGCTGATCGAAGGCGCCCTGCGCCAGGCCGGGACGGCGGAAGCGGCGTGAGCATCAACCGCGATCCGAGCTTTGACGGCGGCGGCGACCTCGAGGCCGAGGCGCGCATGATCGACGGCCGGCTCGCGGGCGCCGACGACGACCTCGAGGGCTCGCTTCGCCCGCAGACGCTCGACGAGTTCGTCAACCAGCGCCAGGTCACGGAGCAGCTCGGGGTGTACATCGAGGCCGCGAAGCGGCGCGGCGAGCCGCTGGATCACGTGCTCCTCGCCGGCCCGCCCGGGCTCGGCAAGACCTCGCTTGCCCAGATCGTCGCCCACGAGCTCGGCGCGCCGTTCGTCCAGACCGCCGGCCCGGCGCTGGAGCGCAAGGGCGACGTCGCCGCCTTCCTCACGGCGCTCGAGCCGGGAGCGGTGTTCTTCATCGACGAGATCCACCGCATGAACAGGGCGATCGAGGAGACGCTCTACCCGGCGATGGAGGATCGCCGCCTGCCGGTAATTCTCGGACAGGGGGCCGGCGCCCGCACGGTCACGCTCGACCTGCCGCCGTTCACGCTCGTCGGCGCAACGACCCGCACCGGGCTCCTCACCACGCCGCTTCGCGACCGCTTCGGCGTCTGCCACCGCCTTGAGCACTACGACACCGAGCACCTGGCGACCATCGTGCGCCGCTCGGCGGGCATCCTCGGAATCGACATCCAGGACGACGGCGAGCTGGCCCTCGCCGCGCGCTCGCGCGGCACGCCCCGCGTGGCCAACCGGCTGCTGCGGCGGGTGCGCGACGTCGCCGAGGTGCGCGGCGCCGGCGTGATCACCGCCGAGATCGCCAACGAGGCGCTCGAGCTGATGGAGGTGGACTCCGCCGGTCTCGACCGTCACGACCGCGCGATCCTCGAGACGATCGCCGTGAAGTTCAGCGGCGGCCCGGTCGGCCTCTCGACGCTGGCGGCGTCGGTGGACGAGGAGACGGACACGGTCGAGGACGTCTACGAGCCCTACCTCTTGAAGCAGGGCCTCATCAAGCGGACACCGCGCGGACGGGTCCTCACTCAGCGCGGGTACGAGCACCTCGGCGTCGCCGTCCCGGACGCGGCCGCGAGCCTCTTCTAGGTCTCTTAACCCCAGCGCAAGGGCCTGTTTAGGTTGGCATTTAGAGACGCATCGCTACGCTAGGCACGTGCCGTTCTTCATCTGTCCGAATTGCGGGAACCGGGAGGTTTCGGGCGACCGAACCGCGGGCCTTTCCTCACGTCCGAAGGCCTGTTCGAAGTGCGGCTTCGGCTTCGTGTTCGAGCTTCTGGACGACTACTACCCGGCCCCGGAAGCGGCGTTCTTCACCTGCGACCAGGAGGGCCGGATCCTCGACATCGGCAAGGGGGGATTCGAGCTCACGGGCCTGCGCGACGAGGACGTCATCGGCCGTCCCGTCAAGGACGTTCTCGGCCTTCAGTGGATCGACGAGGGTGACGGCGGCGAGACGGCCGACACCGACGGCGACGGCAACACCGACCCGATCGAGACGACGCTCGAGTGGGGGGTTCGCTCGCTCGGCAAGCGGGTTGCCGTCAACGCCGAGGGCGACCTACCCGCCGAGGCAGTCGCCGACGTCTTCCCGGGCTACGACGACGACGGTGGCCTGCTTCTCGTCCTCACGCCCCAAAAGGTCACGTGACCAAGGTCCGGCTCGCCCGGGGTTGAGCGATGGGCAGTAGACGGCGCAACCTGTTCGTGCTGTTGGTCGTGATCGCGCTTTGCGCGGTCTCGGGCCTGATCATCGCGACCAAGCCGACGGTCCTCGGCCTCGATCTCAAGGGCGGCACCCAGCTCACCTATGTCGCGCGCCCGACGCCTCAGCACCAGGACATCACGGCGGATGGGATCAACCACGACATCGAGATCATGCGCACCCGCGTCGACAAGATCGGCGTGTCCGAGCCCGAGCTCGCCCAGGTCGGCGCCGACGGGATCCAGGTGGGGTTGCCCAACGTCCAGGACGCGAAGCGGGCGATCGAGACGATCGGCGTCACCTCGCCGCTCCTCCTCTACGACTTCGAGGGGAACGTCATCCCGCCCCCGGGGCGCGGCGCGCCGAAGGACCCGCCGAAGACCGACGGCGTCGATCCCACGGTCTACTCGTTCTCCAACCTCTACGACGCCGTCCAGTTCGCGCACAAGCAGAACTTCAAGTGCGCCCCTGACCAGTGCACGGCGAGCGGGCCGACCTACTACCTCTTCGACGCCAAGTCCCATGACCCCAAGGGCGACCCGGCCGAGGATCCGAAGGACATCTACCGCCAGCTTCAGCTCGACCCGCTGAAGAAGCCGCCGGGCGACGTCCTCCTCACCGTGCCGAAGGGCGTCGTCGTCGTCTCGGAGGCCGCGCAGGACAACCCGAACACGTCCGCCAACGAGAGCGAGACGGGTCTGCCGCACTACTACGTGCTGCGCGACCGCCCGGCGCTGACCGGCTCGCAGATCACCGATCCCAAGGCGAGCAGCGACCCGCAGACCGGGCAGCCGATCGTGCAGTTCAACTTCACGGATTCCGGCAGGACGGCGTTCCAGGACGTGACTCGCCGGATCGCGCTGCGCGGCCAGCAGAACGCGCAGCTCGGGACGACAACCTCCGCGCAGGCCGAGGGCCAGTCCCAGCACTTCGCCGTCGTGCTCGGCGGCGAGATCCAGTCGAGCCCGATCATCAACTTCATCGACAACCCGGACGGCATCGACGGCCGCACGGGCGCCGAGATCTCCGGCAACTTCACGATCCAGTCCGCGCAGGACCTCGCGACGGTCCTGGCCAGCGGCGGCTACGACTACAACCTGCATGTCATCAGCCAGTCGACCGTGTCGGCCACGCTCGGCCAGCAGGCGCTCGACCAGGGGCTGAAGGCGGGCATCGTCGGCCTCGCGCTGGTGATCCTGTTCCTCATCCTCTACTACCGCCTCCTCGGCCTCGTGGCGGTGGTGGGCCTGGCGATCTACGCGCTCTACTTCTACGGGCTCATCAAGCTGATCCCGATCACGCTGACGCTGCCCGGGATCGCGGGCCTGGTGCTGACGATCGGGGTCGCGGCCGACGCGAACATCGTCATCTTCGAGCGAATAAAGGAGGAGGTCCGGGCCGGGCGCTCGACGATCTCCGCGATCACCCAGGGCTACAAGCGCGGAATCGCGACGATCATCGACGCGAACATCATCACGATGCTGACGGCGTTCATCCTGTTCGGCCTCGCGACGGCCGGGGTCAAGGGATTCGCCTTCACCCTCGGAATCGGCACGATCGTCTCGCTGTTCACGGCCGTGCTGTTCACGCAGGCGTTCCTCGGCCTGTTCGCGCGCTCCCCGCTGCTGCGCTCCCCGGCGGCCCTCGGCGCCAGCGAACGGCACTTCCGCTGGAACTTCGACTTCACCGGCGCCAGCAAGTGGTTCTTCTCGATGTCCGGCGCGATCCTCGCGATCGGCGCGATCTCCCTGGCGGTCAACCAGCTCAACTTCGGCATCGACTTCGAATCCGGGACGCGCATCCAGGTGGGGTTCCAGCAGGCCGCTTCGGTGGACCAGGTCCGCACCGCGCTCGAGGACGCAAGCATCGGCGGGGCCGGTTCGGCGCAGATCCAGGCGATCCAGAACCAGACGCTCGGCGACAACGCCTTCCAGATCGAGGCGCAGATCCCGGCCAGGGACGTGAACGACGTGCCCGGGGTGCTCAAGCAGGCCTTCGGGGTGAAGCCCAAGTCGTACTCGCAGACGACCGTTGGCCCGACGTTCGGCGCCGAGATCGCGCACAGCGCGATCATCGCGATCTTCTTCTCCCTGTTCGTGATCTCGGTGTACGTCGCGTTGCGGTTCGAGCCCAAGTACGCGATCCCCGTGCTCATCGCCCTCGCGCACGACATCCTGATCACCGCGGGCGTCTACTCGATCGTCGGCCAGGAGGTGACGAGCGGCACCGTCGCGGCCTTCTTAACCATTCTCGGCTACTCGATGTACGACACGATCATCGTGTTCGACCGGATCCGGGAGAACGTGCCGCGCATGCCGCGTGCGGCGTTCTCGCAGATCGTCAACCGCTCGATGGCCGAGGTTCTCACCCGGTCGCTGATCACCGGACTGTCGACGGTGTTCCTCGTGACGGTCCTCTACATCTTCGGCGGCGACACGCTCAAGGACTTCGCCTTCGCGATGATGATCGGCGTCCTCTCGGGCGCGTACTCGTCGATCTTCATCGCGTCTCCGGTGCTCACGCACTGGAAGGAGCGCGAGCCCGCCTACCGCTCGCGGCGCAAGCGCCTGGAGGAGGAGATGGGCTACGTGCCCACCTTCCCCGAGGACAACGTCGTGGCGAAGACGGATGGCGGGGCCGCGGCCGTTGCGGCCGGGACCGTTCCCGCGGGTGCTCTGCCCGCGGCGGAGCCCGCGCCGGACGAGGGCAACGGCGCCGAGCCGGACGGCGACCAGGCCGATGAGACCGAGGCCGATCCCGTCGGTACCGGCGCCGGCTCGCCGAGCGAGTCGAACCGGCCGTCTCGCGCCGAGCGCGAGCGCCGCCGCCGCCAGCAGCGCAGCGGCCGCAAGCACGGGAGGAATCGCTAATGGCCGCCCTGGTCTGGTTCGTCGTGGGCATCTCGCTGTGGCACTTCACCGTGTGGGTGCCGGACCGCTTCTGGGGCGGGATCGTCGGCGCGTTCCTCGGCGCGATCGCGGGGGCGATGGTGAGCGGGGCGATCGAGCAGATCGCGTCGGGCAAGACGATCGGCAACACGGACATGGTCACCGTGATCGCCGCCATCCCGGGCACCCTGGTGGGCCTGGCGGTCGTCTACGCGCTCGGGGTTCGCTCCGACCTCGCACAGGGCATCGAGCGCAACTGATTCGCGATGGACGGCCCGCGCCAGGCCCGGCTCGGCGTTCTTGCTGCCATCGCCCTCGCCCTGCTGCCGGCCGCGCTGGCGCTGTGGATCCACAACGACCGCGAGGCCAGAGCGGTCACGGTGGTGCGGGCGGTCCAGCCGGCGCCGTCCGTCCCGGCTCAGCCTGAGCCCACGGTCGAGCTCAACCCGAAGGACATCGCCAGGGACGTGGAGCGCCTGCGGGGTCTCGAGTTCGCCAAGCTGCCGCCTGTCGAGATCATCGACCCGGCGCGCGCGCAGAAGATGCAGCAGCGCAAGGCGGCGAGGCTCAAGCGCAAGCTCCACGGCGAGAGCGCGAAGCTCCAGAGGGTGCGCCGGCAGTCGGAGTCGGCGCTGGAGCTTCTGAAGCTCGCGGGCATCGTCGCGCCCGACTTCAGCACGCGGCAGACGATCGAGAGCCTGCTCGGCTCGGTGGCGGGGGAGTTCGACCCCAACTCGAAGAAGGTCAAGGTGCTGGAGACGCCGGGCGAGGACCCCGCGCAGCGCGCCACGGTGATCGCCCACGAGCTGGACCACTCCCTCGACAACTCGCACTTTCCCGGGGCCCTCGAGGCTGCCGGCAACTCCACACAGAGCGAGCGCCAGCTTGCGGCCTCCGCGCTGGTGGAGGGAACGGCCACGGTGGTCGCGGCGCGCTTCGACGCCCAGCACGGCTACCAGTCGAGCGTGGCCGGCGGTGCGCTCCTCTCGGCTCAGAACGCGGGCTTCGGGGTTCCGCCGGTGCTCGCGGCTCAGTTCCGCTTCCCGTACACCTCAGGCGCGCGCTTCGTCCAGGCGCTCTATGACCGGGCAAACGGCTGGCGGCTGGTCAACCAGGCCTTCCGCCACCCGCCGACGACGACCGCCCAGATCCTCGATCCGGCGCTCTGGATCCACCGCGTGGGCGGTGTGCGGGTGCGGGTCGACGCCTCGCTCGGAACGCCGCTTCACCAGACGAGCCACTCGGCGTCCGGCCAGCTCGACGACGAGCTGATCCTGGCCCTGGCGGTCCCGGCGAACATCGCCCGCAGGGCGAGCCGCGGGTGGGCCGGAGGCGCGATCGCGGTCTGGCAGCGACCGAGTGGCGGTGACTGCGCCGCCCCGTGTCGCACGGACAACGCGGGAGTGCTCGCCGACCGCTGGCGCAGCGTCCGCGCCGCCGCCCGGTTCCTCGCCCAGCTGCCCACCTACCTCCGCGTGCAGCTGGACGCCAAGCCGGCGAGCGCGGGCATCTACCGCGTTGGCGACGGCTGGGCGGCGATCTCGATCCGGGGCCAGGGAACGGCGATGGCGTTCGCGCCGTCAGCGGTTCAAGCGAAGCGGATTGCGGACGGGTCGGCGAAGAACGCGGACCAAGCGCGGTAAACGGCGTCTCGCTGACCGCTTGCGAACAACCGAGTCAGAGATTCCGTCGGGGGCGCGACTTAGCTTGGTGCAATGGCGGCCCAGCCCGAATTTCGCCTCGAGCCGTTCTCCTACGCGGAGGCGCGGGCGCTGGAGCGCGAGCTCGGCTTGGCCGAGCCCGTAGCCGTTGCGCTGGTCCGGCGCGGCTACCGGACGCCGGCGGACGCGCGCGCGTTCCTGGAAGCCGAGGAGTCGCATGACCCGGGCGAGTTCGGGTCGATGGACGAGGTCGTCGCACGGATCCGGGCGGCGATCGAGGCCGGGAAGCGGATCACGGTCCACGGCGACTACGACGTCGACGGGGTCAGCGCCACGGCGATCCTGGTTGGAGCGCTGCGGCGAATCGGGGCCGACTGCGACTGGTTCATCCCCGACCGCCTGGGCGACGGCTACGGGCTGACGACCCGCGGCGCCGAGCGCCTTGCCGAACGCGGATCCGGCCTGATCGTCACGGTCGACTGCGGAATCGCCTCGGGCGAGGCCGTCGCACGGGCGCTCGAGCTCGGGACGGACGTGATCGTTACCGACCACCACGAGCCGGGGAGGAGCCTCCCGGACTGCCCGGTCCTTCATCCTCGCGTGGACGGCTATCCCTACGGCGAGCTCTGCGGAGCCGGGGTTGCCTGGAAGCTGGCGGCCGCGCTCGCCGGCCCGGAGTACGCGGAGGAGGCACTGGACCTCGTCGCTCTTGCCACCGTCGCCGACATGGTTCCGCTCACCGGCGAGAACCGGGCGCTGGTGCGGCGCGGGCTGCGCGTCGCCCGCCGTGCGCTTCGCCCCGGGATCCGCGCGCTGTGCGCGGCCGCGGGTGTGGATCCCGCCCGGCTCGACGAGGGCGACATCGGCTTCCGGCTCGGCCCGCGGATCAACGCGGCCGGGCGCCTCTACCGGGCCGACGCGGCCGTGGAGATGCTGCTGACCTCCGACCAGGAGCGCGCCGACGCGATCGCGGGCGATCTCGACCTCGCAAACCGGGAGCGCCGGGAGGCCGAGCGAGCCGTGGTCGACGCTGCCGAGGAAGCGCGCCGCGAGCTGGATCCGGAGGCGCCGCGCGCGGCGCTCGTCCTGGCCGGCCAGGATTGGCACGCCGGCGTTGTCGGCATCGCCGCGTCGCGAATGGTCGAGCGCCACGGCGTGCCCGTGATCCTGATCGGCCTCGACGGCGAGGGCCGGGGCCGCGGCTCGGCGCGAAGCGTCCCGGGCTTCGACCTGCTCGCCGGCCTTGACGCGTGCGCCGCGCATCTGACGCGCTACGGCGGCCACCGAGCCGCCGCCGGACTGGAGATCGAGGCCGCCGAGATCGAGGCGTTTCGCCTGGCCTTCGCCGCCCACGTGGCGGCCGAGCGGGGAGAGGAGCCCGAGCCCCAGGCCGAGACGATCGACGCGATCGTCGGCGCCGAGAGCCTCGGGCTCGGCGTCGCCCGGCAGTTCGAGCGGATGGCCCCGTTCGGTGTCGGCAACCCGGAGGTCCGGCTGCTCGTGCCCGGCGCGAGGCTCGGCGACATGCGGCCGATGGGCAAGGACGAGCGCCATGCCCGGTTCACCCTGGCCAGCGGGCCACGGCGCGCGCTCGGCGTCGCCTTCGGGGCAAACGGCAAGCTCGGCGCCGCCGTCCAGGCCGATGCGCCGCTCGATGTCTCGCTGCGGCTGGAGGTGAACGAGTGGAACGGCTCCGTGGAGCCACGGGTGGTCCTCGGCAACCTCTATCCACCCGCGGCGGCGGAGCCGGAGCGACCCGGCGGGCGGATCGACGACACGGAGTGGTGGGCCCGCCTCGAGGCCGAGCTCGAAGAGCCGGCTGAGCGCTCGGAGCCCGAGCCCGCGGAGCGGGTTCTTCGCGAGGTCGTGGACCGGCGGGGCGCGTCAGGTGTCGCCGCCGTCGCGGCGCTCGGCTCCGCCGGGGAGCCGCTGCTCGTGCTCGCCTGCGATGCCATGCGCCGGCGCGCGCTGGTGGAGCTTGCCGCCTCGCCGGCGCGCTTCGGGGGAGGCGAGGTTGCCATCCTCTCCGAGCGCCTGCCGCGCGCCGAGGTGCGCGCCGCGATCGACGCGGTGCTCGCGGCGGGAAACTCCGTCGCACTTGCGGACTGGGCGACACTTGCCGGCAACCCCGAGATCGCTCGGCGCTTTCGCCAGATCCTCGCGATCGACCCGCCGAGCTCACCCGCTCTCGAGGCCCCGGCCCTGCTCTCGCCGTCCCGTGGCGACCGCGGCTACCTCCACCTGGGCTGGGGCGACGCCGAGATCAACCTTGCGACGCGCGTCCACGAGGCCGAGTGGCCGTCTCGGCCCGTCCTGGCCGCGGTCTACCGGGCGCTGCTGGCGGGCCCGCCCGGCGAGCCGCTGGGCAGGGACGCGGTGCGCGCGGCGCTGGAGGGGCCGGGCCCTTTCCCCCGCAGCCCCGAGGCCGCCTCCCGGTGCCTGCGCGTCTTCGAGGAACTGGGGCTTGTGCAGCGGGTCACAGAACCGCGCGACGCGGTGCTCGGGGTCGTATCCTCGGAGGCAACCGAGCTGGAACGCTCGGCCGCATTCGTCGCCTACAGGCGGCACTGCGAGGAGGGAACCCGATTCCTGAACGGACAACGACAGGCGAGCTGAATCCAACCGACGCGGCCGACGCCGCGCCGCCGCGCGATCGCGCCGGGCACACGAGGGTCGGCGTGGGGGCCCCCGAACACGCCCGGTACGCGGGCTCCGGGCCGGCAGCGGAGCTCTCGGCGCAGGAGCGGGCGCTGCTCGGAGACCTGCTCGCGGTCGTCGCCGAGCACGCCGACCACGGCGGGGCGGACGTTGACCGCCAGCCGATCGAGGAGGCGTTCACGTTCGCCTGCGCCCGCCATGCCGACCAGACCCGGCGCTCCGGCGAGGACTTCATCACCCACCCCGTCGAGGTCGCGAAGATCTGCGCGGGCCTGCGGCTCGACACGGAAACGCTGTGCGCGGCGCTCCTCCACGACACGGTGGAGGACACGACCGCGAGCCTCGAGGAGGTTCAGGGGCTCTTCGGCGAGAACGTCGCCGCGCTCGTCGACGGCGTCACCAAGCTGACCGGGATCACCTTCCAGAGCCGCGACGAGAAGCAGGCCGAGAACTACCGCAAGATGATGGTCGCGATGGCCACGGACGTCCGGGTCATCCTCATCAAGCTCGCGGACCGCCTGCACAACATGCGGACGCTGGAGGCGCTTCCCAAGCAGAAGCAGATGGAGAAGGCGCGCGAGACCATCGAGATCTACGCGCCGCTGGCGCACCGGCTCGGGATCCACGCGATCAAGTGGGAGCTGGAGGACCTGTCCTTCCAGCGGCTGCACCCCCGCAAGTACGACGAGATCAAGACCCTCGTCTCCCAGCAGCGCGCCGAGCGCGAGCGCTACGTCGAGGACGCCGGGCGCTTCCTCACCGCGGAGCTCGGCAACGTCGGCATCGACGCGGCGATCTCCGGGCGCGCCAAGCACTTCTACTCGATCTACTCGAAGATGGCCAAGAAGGGCCGCGAGTTCAACGAGATCTACGACCTCACGGCGATGCGGGTGATCGTCGGCTCCGTCAAGGACTGCTACGGGGCGATCGGGATCATCCACTCGCTCTGGAAGCCGCTCCCGGGGCGCTTCAAGGACTTCATCGCGACTCCCAAGCTCAACCTCTACCAGGCGCTGCACACCACGGTGATCGGGCCCGAGGGCCGGCCGCTCGAGATCCAGGTCCGCACCGCCGAGATGCACGAGCTGGCCGAGTACGGCATCGCCGCGCACGTCATCTACAAGGAGGGCGCCAAGCGCGGCAAGGTGGACCCGGAGCGCGAGAAGATGACCTGGCTGCGCCAGCTCGTCGACCCCGAGGGCGACCAGGACCCCAAGGAGTTCCTCGACCAGCTGAAGGTCGACCTCTTCGAGGATGAGGTCTACGCGTTCACGCCGCGCGGCGAGGTCAAGAACCTCGCCGCGGGCGCGACGCCGCTCGACTTCGCGTACGCGATCCACACGGATGTCGGGCACCGCTGCGTGGGGGCGAAGGTGAACGGGAAGATCGTCCCGCTCCACTACCAGCTGAGCTCTGGAGACATCGTCGAGATCCTCACCGCCAAGCAGGAGCGCGGCCCTTCCCGAGACTGGCTGTCGGTGGTGCGCACGCCGCGGGCGCGCAACAAGATCCGCGCGTTCCTCACCCGCGAGCGCCGCGAGGACGCCGAGCGCCGTGGCCGCGGGGAGCTTCAGAACACCCTGCGAAAGCGCGGCCTGCCGGCGGGCAAGATCGCCGGCTCGCCGCTGTTCGCCGACGTGATCCGCGAGATCGGCTTCCGCAAGGCGGACGACTTCTACATCGCCCTCGGCCAGGGCAAGGTCTCGCCGAAGACCGTCGCCAACAAGCTGATGCAGCGCCTCAAGCAGGGCGACGCGGTCACCACCGACGACGCGGCGCCGCGCCAGTCCGGTGTCTTGCGGGGGGCCGACGAGCGCCAGCGCGCCACCCAGGACGCCGGTGACTACGGGATCAAGGTCAAGGGCGTCGACGACGTGGTCGTCCGCCTGGCGAAATGCTGCCGCCCGGTTCCGGGCGACGAGATCGTGGGCTACGTCTCGCTGGGCAGGGGAATCACGATCCACCGTGAGGACTGCCGCAACGTCGTTGCCCTGAAGAAGGCGCCGGAGCGCTTCACGGACGTCTCGTGGGAGGGCGGCAACCAGAGCTCCTACCGCGTCGAGCTCCAGGTGGACGCCTACGACCGCCCGCGCCTGCTCGAGGACCTCTCCCGGGCGCTCGCCGAGGGCGGCATGAACATCCTCGAGGCGAAGTGCACGACCATTCACCCGATGGTCAAGAACCGCTTCGTCGTCGAGGTGGGGGACACCGAGCAGCTGCGCCAGTGCATCGGCCGTCTGCGTCACGTCGACTCGGTCTTCGACGTCTTCCGCGTGACGCCCGGCGGCGGCTGAGCGATTCCGAGATGGCCGGCGGACGGCCAGCCGTCAGCGTCGTCATCCCGTTCGGCGGGAGCGTCCGCGACGCCACAAGCCTGGCCGGGGCGATCGCCGCGATGCGGCTGCGCGACGGCGACGAGGTCATCGTCGCCGACAACACCCCCGCGCAGGTGATGGCCGCCGCACCGCCCCCCGGCGCGCGGGTCGTCCCGGCAACCGCCGAGCGCTCCTCCTACCACGCGCGGAATGCCGGAGCGGCGGCGGCGAGGGGCGAGTGGATCCTCTTCGTCGACGCCGACTGCGAGCCCGATGCCGGACTGCTGGACGCCTACTTCGCCGCCCCCGCCGCGGACGGCTGCGGGATCCTGGCGGGCCAGATCGACGGCGATCCCGCCCAGGAGTCGTTCCTGGCGCGCTACACGCGCTCGCGCAAGTTCTTCCGCCAGGACGCCGGGTTCCTCGCGGAGGCGGGGACCGCAGCCACCGGGAACCTCATGGTCAGGCGTTCCGCGTTCGAGGCTGCGGGCGGGTTCGTCGAGGGCATCCGCTCGGGCGGCGACGTCGACCTCTGCCGGCGGCTGCGCCTTGCCGGGTGGACGCTCGAGACGCGCCTCGGCGCGGTCGTCCACCACCACCACCGCGACAGCCTGCCCTCGCTGCTCGGGGCGATCGCCCGCTACGCCGCCGGATCGCGGTGGCTGAACGACCGCTACCCGGGGGAGTCGGGAAGCTGGCCGCTCGTTTCCGGCATGGCCGGCGTCGCGCGGGACGTGCCGGTCCGGCTTGCCTCCGGACGGGTCGAGGAGGCCGGCTTCAGGGTCGTCGACGGGCTGGGCCTTGTCGCGCACGTCGTCGGCTACCGGCGCAGCAACCGCGCCGGGGCCCTATAGCGCGAGGGCCTTCCTGATTGCGTCGGCGGCGGCCTCCGCCTCGCCGTCGCGGTACTTCCGCCGCGGCCAGAAGAAGCCGCGCAGCCCGTCCTTCTTCACCCGCGGGACGACGTGGATGTGGAAGTGGGGGACGCTCTGGCTGACGACGTTGTTCGCGGCCACGAACGCCCCCTGAGCTCCCATCGCGTCGCGCACCGCGACCGAGAGCGCTCGCGCCTTGACGTAGAGCCGGCCCGTGAGGTCCTCCGGCAGGTCCCAGATCGTCTCGCGGTGCTCGCGAGGGATCAGCAGGGTGTGGCCCGGAAAGAGGGGGCGGCTGTCGAGGAACCCGAGCGCCTCGTCGTCCTCGTAGACCACGTGCGCGTCGACCTCCCCGGCGGCGATCGCGCAGAAGACGCAGTCGGGGGCCAACGTCAGTGGACTACGGTGAGGGCGCCGGGCTCGATGCCGATGTCGAGCTCGGTGTGGTCGCCGATGTAGTCGCCGTCGACCTGGACCGGGAAGCTCCGGATGTGCCCCTCGCCGTCTCTGTCCGCGGCCTCGATCCGCGCCTCGGTGACGCCCTCGAAGTGGTCGATCTGGCGATGGTCGGCGATCCGCAGCCGGCCGTTGAGGGCGCGCGTGATGATCGTCGGCACGTCGCGCTGCGCGGCACGTCGCAGCATCGCGACCGAGAGCGTCCCGTTCGCGATCCCGGCGCCCTCGCAGATGCGGACGGGCTGGCTGCCGAAGTAGGTGAAGGGATCGGAGTTCTGGATGATCGTCGTGATCCCCTCGGCCTCGCCGTCGTTGGTCGCGACCCGCATCGTCACCGGGTTGACGAGGTAGCGGCGGTAGAAGCCGGTGACCGCGGTCGACACGTAGAACCAGCGGCCGCCGCGCGCCTTCAGCCTGGGGTGTGCGTCGACGTGCTTCGCGGCCGTCGCATCCAGCCCGGCGCCGCAGGCAAAGACGAAGCGCCGTCCGTTCGCGGTCCCGAGGTCGACCCTGCGGGGGTGGAAGTCGTCGGCCAGCGCGAGGAGATGCTCGGTCGCGTCGACCACGTCGTTGGGGATGCCGAGCGTCCGGCAGACGACGTTCGTGGATCCGCCGGGAAGCACCGACACCGGGATCCCGGTGCCCGCCACCCCGTTGGCGATCTCGTTCAGGGTGCCGTCGCCGCCGAACGCCACGACGACGTCGTAGTTGCCCTCCGCCGCCTCACGGCCGATCTCGGTCGCGTGGTCCTTGGCCTCCGTCAGCTCCGCCTCCACCTCGTAGCGGCCCTGAAGGGCGTAGACGACCAGGTTCTTCAGCCGGTCGGAGACCGTCGTCGCGTAGGGGTTGACGATGATCAGCATCCGCTTCTTCTTGCGGCGAGACGACGGCTTCTTGATCGCCCGCTCGGTGGCGGGCAGCTGCGGCGGAGCGGTCACGGACACGTTTCCTAGCGTACGACCTCGAACCGCACGAGGCCGTCGCTCTCGGTCTCCATCACCCGTCCATCGCGGATCAGCAGGTCGACATGCCCGATCACCTCCGAAAGGGTGAGGAAGGCCTGGGTGACCGCGACGTTCCCCCACAGGCTCTGGGCGATCTCGTGGGCGCTACGCGGCCGCTCGGCGATCAGCGCGTAGATCTTCTCGGCGCGGCGCCGGTGCATGGCGAAGCGCTCGTCGATCAGCTCGCGGTGGTTCGTGACCGGGTCGCCGTGACCGGTCAGCACGATCTCGGCCGGAAGCTCGCGTGTGCGCTCCAACGACTCCAGGTAGGTGAGGAGCGCCTTCGGGCGCTCGTCCGAGCCGTCGAGGGGACGCGAGAGGAGCGGGTTCGAGGAGATGTGGCCGAGCAGGTGGTCCGCGGCGATCAGGATGCCGCGCTCGGAGTCCCAGAAGAGCGTGTCGGAGGGGGAGTGGCCGGGCCGGTGCTGCACCTCCAGCCTGCGGTCCCGGAGGTCGAGGATCTCGCCGTCGCGGAGGGGCCTGGTGATCCGCGCGTGCGACCCCCAGCCGCGGAAGCTCCGCGAGACGGAACGCAGCGCGACCACGACGTCCTCGGAGATCCCGTGGGCGCGCATCAGCGCCGCGGCGTACTGGTCGTCGCGCTCCGCGTCGTCCGCGAAGTTCTCGAAGAACGGGACGGCAACGTCGATTGCGGCCACGGCCGCGCCCGAGCGCTCGCTGACGATCTCGGCAAGCCCAAGGTGGTCCAGGTGCTGATGGGTCAGCACCACGAGCTCGATCGACTCGAGCGGGTGCCCCAGCTCGTCGAGCTGGCGCTGGAGCTCGTCGAGGGCCTTGCCGGAGTTGGGGCCCGTGTCGACGAGGGTGAGCGGCTCGTCCTCGATGAGGTAGCAGTTGACGCGGCCGACCGCGAAGGGCGTGGGGATGGCCAGGCGGTGGATGCCGGCCTCGCGCGCCCGCTCCAGCGCCTCCTCGGCGGTCACGAGCGAATGACGCTCAGGATCTCGTCGCGCTTGGCCTCCATGTCCTCGCGCGAGGCGAGCGACTCGAGGTTCAGGCGCAGGAGGGGCTCCGTGTTCGATGGCCGGACGTTGAAGTGCCAGTCCGGGTAGTCCACCGACACTCCGTCGAGCCAGCCCACCTCGGCGTCCCCGTGGAGCGCCGCGAGCTCCTTCATCTTCGCCTCGGGGTCCGCGACCTCCGAGTTGATCTCGCCCGAGATGAAGTAGCGGGACCGGAGCTCGGCCACCAGCTCCGAGAACGGCCTCTCCGCGGTGGAGACGAGCTCGAGGACGAGCAGCGCCGGGATCGTCCCGGAGTCCGCGCACCAGAAGTCGCGGAAGTAGTAGTGGCCGGAGACCTCACCCGCGAACGCCGCGTCGTGCTTGCGCATCGCGATCTTCATGAACGCGTGCCCGACGCGGCCCATGTGCGAGGTGCCCCCGAGCTCGGCGACGGTGTCGGCAACGGCACGGCTTGCGCGCACGTCGTAGAGGATCGTCGCTCCCGGCTCGCTCTCCAGCACGCGGCGCGCGAGGAGCGCGGTGAGGAAGTCGCCGTCGACGAATTCCCCCTGGTCGTCGATGAAGAAGCAGCGGTCGGCATCCCCGTCCCAGGCGATCCCGAGGTCGGCACCGTCGGCCGTCACCCGGTCGACGATGAACCGGCGGTTCTCGGGCAGGAGCGGATTGGGCTCGTGGTCCGGGAACTCGCCGTCGGGCGCCCAGTAGGTCGTACTGAGATCGAGGCCGAGCCTCTCGAGCAGCGGGCCCACCATCGGCCCCGCCATGCCGTTGCCACCGTCCACCACCACTCGCAGGGGCCGCACGCGGGACGGGTCGACGAACGACATCGCCCGCTCCTGGAAGCTCTCCATCACGTCGATCGGCTGAGCCCAGCCGCGTCCCGGCGGATCGCCCATCCCGCCCTGGATCTCGCGGCGGATGTCCTGGATGCCGGCGTCGCCCGAGAGCGCCAGCGCGCCCTCGCGGACGAACTTGACGCCCGTGTACGCCTTCGGGTTGTGCGACGCGGTGACCATCGCGCCGCCGTCGAGGTCCTGCCAGCCGACCAGGTGGTAGAGCATCTCGGTGCCGACCATGCCGGCGTCGATCACGCCGGCGCCCTCGTCCACCAGCCCGGCGCAGAGGCGCTCGGCCATCTCCGGCGCCTGGATGCGCATGTCGCGGCCAAGGCCTACGCGCAGCTCGCTCGGTGCCTTCTCCCGCAGCCTCCCGAGAACCCGGGCGAAGCCACGGCCGAGCAGGTACGCCGTCTCGCCGTCCATCTCCTCGCCGTAGAGCCCCCGGACGTCATACGCCTTGAATATGGAATCACTGACCGGTTGCGTGCTCTGCTCCCGCCCGGAATCACTGGTCCTCGCCTCCGGCTCGGACATTCAGAGCTGCTCCCGCGTCCGCCGCAACCGGGTCTCCTTAGAACTTCCCATGGAGAGCTGCGTAGCTCTGCTCGAGCGTCTGCGGCATCACGCGCGTGTCGGCGAGCACCGGCATGAAGTTCGTGTCGCCGCCCCAGCGCGGAACGACGTGCATGTGGATGTGGTGCTCGACACCGGCGCCCGCGACGCGCCCCTGGTTGAACCCGACGTTGAAGCCGTGGGGCTCGTACTCGTCTTCGAGGATCTCGATCGAGCGCTGTGCCAGCCGCATCATCTCCGCGCTGGTCTCCGGCTGGACCCTCTGCAGGGCGCCCACGTGCTCGTATGGAGCCACCATGAGGTGGCCGTTCGTGTACGGGTAGAGGTTGAGGATCACGAAGCAGAGCTCGCCCCTGTGGACGATGAGGTTCGCCTCGTCGTCGTCCTCACCCGGCTTCGCGCAGAAGATGCACGAGTCCTCGACGTCCTTCGAGGCGTCGCTCACGTACTCGAGGCGCCACGGCGCCCAGATCCGCTCGGTGGCCACACGGCGGCATCCTAGATGCCTCGATCTGGAGGAGCGTTCCTAGCTCTCGGTGCGGCGGTAGTGATCGCGCCAGATCACGCGGTACACGCCAAGGTGCCGCGGCAGGCTGCGCACGCCGGGGATGTAGGGAATGCAGATGAAGGCGACCGAGAGGCCCATCATCAGCAGCCACACCAGGGCGTCGGCGTTCTCGGAGCTCTTGAAGGGCTCGACCTGGTACCAGAACGTGTAGAGCCACAGCCAGACCTGTCCGGGATAGCTACCCGTCTCGTTCATCATTCCCCACTGGGTGCCGAGCAGGTGCTGCTTCTGGGCGAGCGACTCGAAGTAGCCGCCCCCGGAGAGGAAGAGCAGGGGACGGGTGTAGTTGGTCTGGTAGAACTGCGACGTCGTCAGGAGGGCTCCGTCGAGCCCGCCGCTCTCGGCAAGGCCCGCCAGCGCGGCCATCATCGGCGCCACGGGGCCGTAGCTTCCGGGGGGGACGACGGGGAGCCCGCCGGGGAACCGGGCCCGGTCGAGCGCCTTCGTGTAGGCGTCGGTCCAGGCGGTCTGTTGCGCGACGGGGGCCGCCTGGTACCGGGCGAGCGCCCTGCGCAGGGCGAGGTTCCCCGGGACGCTCTGAAGTGGATCGAGCACGAAGTCCTTCGCGGTGTCGACCGGGATGTGGACCCCGGCAGCCCGCTGCAGCGACACCGGCCCGATCTTCTGCCCGGCGCCCGGCGTGTGCGTGTACGGGGGGCCGTAGGTCGCAACCTCGCTGGTGCGGTCGAGCTCGGTGACGGCCGTCGCGGTGAAGTCGGCGGGATCGGCCCGTGCCCACTGCTGGATCGTGACCGGCGAGTCGTCAGGCGAGGAGAAGAGCACCGCCAACACGACCACGAGCAAGGTGACGACGCCGAGGGCGATCGTGAGCTCCTTGATCAGGTCGTAGCGGACGTACTGGCCGTGCCACTCGCGGTCGTCGTCGGTGGGGGGAGGTTGTACGTCGCCGCTCACCCTTCGCCTCCCTCAGGAGCCGTGGGAGGGGACGCCGGAGCCTGGGCCCTGCGCCGTGCGGGATAGGGCGGCACGACGCCGTGACGACGCACCAGCAGCACGTGCCACACGACGAGTGCGACCACGGCGACCGGCAGGAGGATCACGTGGTACGTGTACATCTGCCCGAAGTCGATGACGTTGAAGAACGCCCCGATGCCGACGGAATTCAGCCCGTCCTTTCCCTCGCTGGCGATCCACTGCGCGTCGAAGTTCTGTTGCGAGAGGTAGCCCGTGAACGCGGCCCCGATCGACACGAGGAACACGATCGCTCCCGTGGCCCAGGTCCGCCCACGCCCGCCGCGCCAGGCGGCCATGAAGAACTTGCCCCAGAGGTGGACGACCATCGTGAAGAAGAAGACCTCGACACCCCAGAGGTGGACGCTGTTGAAGAAGTGCCCGACGCTCGACACGTGCCACCAGGTCGGGCCCTTCAGGCCGAGGATCACGCCGGAGACGATCACCACGACGAGCGCGGCGATCGTCGCGACTCCGAACACGTAGATCCACGACGCGACGTAGGCGGGCTGGCGATCGGGAAGGAGCCGCTCGGGCGGCATCGCGGACACGGCGCGGTTGCGAACCCAGGTGGTCCACATCCGGTCGCGCTCGGCGTCGCTGCCGGAGGCGGCGGTGGGACCCGGCTCGCTCATGAGCCGTCTCGCCGGCCCGGGAATGGCAACGTGATGGCTGCCACGAACACCGCGATCATCAACACGATCACGACGAGGTTCGACACCGACATCTTGAAGAGGTCCACGTGCACGTAGTGGGCCGGGGTGTTCAGGTCGATGAGCGAACCCAGGAGGGCCATGTCATCCGTGACCCTAGGTTCGCCGGCGCTCGGCGGCATCTGCAATTAGCCCGTGACTCGGGCAGTGGAAACTACTTACGGCAGGCGTCGGTTAGAGCCAGCCGCGGCGGCGGAAGTAGGCGATCATCCCGGAGAGGACGGCGACCATCACCCCGATCGCGATCCAGAACGCGCCGATCGAGCCCTGGCCCGGGACCCTGACGTTCATGCCGAAGATGCTCGCGATGAGCGTCAGGGGCAGGAAGACGACGCTGATCACGGTCAGCACGCGCAGCACGTCGTTCAGGCGGTGCGAGATGACCGACTCGTTCGTGTCCTCCAGGCCCTCCACGACCTCCTTGTAGTTCTCGAGCATGTCCCAGATGCGCTCGTGCGAGTCGACGATGTCGTCGAAGTAGATCTCCAGCTCCCCGCCGGGTGGAGCCAGGAACGGCTCCTTGGCGTTCTCGAGGTCGCGGAGCGTGACGCGCTGCGGGCGGATGACCTTGCGGAAGTTGATGATCTCCTGCTTGACGTTCGAGATGTCGCGCACCACGTCGTCGCCGCGCCCCTCGAAGATCTCGTCCTCCAGGCCATCGAGCTTGTTGCCGATCTTCCGGAGCATCGGGAAGCAGTAGTCGAAGCCGTCGTCGATGATCCGGTAGAGGAGGTATCCCGAGCCCTGCGAGAAGAGCTGCTCGCGGAGCTCGTCCTTCGCCCGGCAGCGCTCGAACAGGTACTCCACCGGCTGGATCCGCTGGTTGGGGAGCGTGACGATGAAGTCACGCCCGACGAACATGTCGAGCTCGCCCGCGTTCAGGCGCCCGACCGCACGGTCGAAGACCGGGAAGTGCAGGACGATGAACAGGTACTCGGGGTACTTGTCGATCTTCGGGCGCTGGTTGCGTGAGAGCACGTCCTCGAAGTCCAGGGCGTGGAAGTCGAAGTGCTCCTCGAGCCATGCGCACTCGAGCGGCGTCGGCTCCTCCACGTTGAGCCAGCGCAGCGAGTCGCCGGTGGGCGAGGTCCACTCGACCGACTGGACGTTGGGCTCGCGCTCGCGGGCGTCAGGCGACGGCGCGCTGAGCGCGGATGCACGCGATGAGCGGCGTAGCCTCGGCTTCGGAAGGCTCGGCATCTTGTCTCTCGCTCTCGGGCATCGCGTTCACCTGCGTCAACTGTAGTTGACGTGCGTGCCGGCTCGTGGCCGCAGGCGTGCCTGGTAAGCTGCCTTGCACATAACCACCGCATCAAGAGGGGTAGAGGGACTGGCCCGTTGAAGCCCCGGCAACCACCCAGAGGACTTGCGTCCCGCGGGGAAGGTGCCAATTCCAGCAGGTGTTGAAGCCTGGGAGATGTGAGTTGGATGCCCTCCGAGGCCTCTGCTCCCACTTTCAGGCAGAGGCCTTTTTCGTAGGCAAGACGAGGACAAAAGAGGGCGAGATGGCAGTCGACGGACTGAAGTGCAAGGAGTGCGGCGCGAGCTACGAGCTCGAGGCCCGCTACTACTGCGAGGAGTGCTTCGGGCCCCTGGAGGTGGCCTACGACCACTCCGGAATGGATGCGGAGGAGACGCGCCGGCGGATCCAGGCCGGCCCCGCGAGCATCTGGCGCTACGCGGACTTCCTGCCCTTCACGGAGCGCCCGCCCTCCACGCGCACCACGCTCGAGCCGGGGATGACGCCGCTGGTGCGCGCCGACCGGCTGGCGGAGCGACTCGGCATCGGCGAGCTGTGGATCAAGAACGACGCCGCCAACCCCACGCACTCCTTCAAGGACCGCGTGGTGGCCGTGGCGATCGCGAAGGCGCGCGAGCTCGGCTTCGACACGGTCGCGTGTGCCTCGACGGGCAACCTCGCCAACGCAGTGGCCGCGCACGCCGCGGCGGCCGGGCTCGAGTCGTTCGTCTTCGTGCCCGCCGATCTCGAGGAGCAGAAGCTCCTCGCCACCGGCGTCTACGGCACACGGCTCATCGGGATCCGGGGCAACTACGACGACGTCAACCGCCTCTGCACGGAGCTCGCCGAGGCCCGTCCGTGGGCGTTCGTCAACGTCAACCTGCGCCCCTACTACGCCGAGGGCTCGAAGACCGTGGCCTACGAGACCGTCGAGCAACTGGGCTGGGAGCTTCCGGACCGCGTGGTCTGCCCGATCGCGTCCGGTTCGCTCTTCACGCGGATCGGCAAGGCGATGCAGGAGTGGACGGAGCTGGGCCTCGTGAGCGGCGAGCTTCCGGTCTTCAACGGCGCTCAGCCCGAGGGCTGCTCGCCCGTGGCGCACGCCTTCGGCGAGGGCTGGGAGGTGTGCAAGCCACAGCGGCCCGACACCATCGCGAAGAGCCTTGCGATTGGCGATCCGGCCGACGGCCCGTACGCCCTGGAGCTGGCCCGCCGCGCGGGCGGCGCGATCGACGCCGTCTCCGACGACGAGATCCGGGCCGGGATCCGGCTGCTGGCGGAGACGACGGGGATCTTCACCGAGACCGCCGGCGGGGTGACCACGGCGACGCTCGCAAAGCTCGCCGAGCGCGGCGCGATCGGCGCAGCGGAGCGCGTGGTGGCGATGATCACGGGCGAGGGCCTCAAGACCCTCGACGCGGTTCGCGAGGGGTTCTCGATGACCGAGATCGAGCCGACGATCGAGTCCTTCGAGAGCGACGCCGAGGCAACTGCGCTCGCCGGGCCGCCGCTCGGCTAGATTCCCGCGCCATGGCGGTAACCGTGAAGATCCCGGCGCAGCTCCGTGCCGTCACCGGGGGCGAGGGTGAGCTCGAGGTCGAGGGCGCGACGGTCGGCGAGGCGCTCGACGCCGTGTTCGACGAGCACGAGGCACTCCGCGACCGGCTGATCTCCGACGACAGCCTGCGGCGCTTCGTGAACGTCTACGTGTCGGGAGAGGACATTCGGTTCCAGGACGGCCTTGACACCGAGCTCACGGACGGTGACGAGGTGACGATCCTCCCGGCAGTGGCCGGTGGCCGCTAGCCCGAGCCCCGCGGACCTCCCCGTCGCGATTCTCTGTGGCGGCCGGGGCACGCGGCTCCGCGAGCAGACGCACGCGATACCCAAGGCGCTCGTGGAGATCGGCGGCAAGCCGATCCTCTGGCACGTCATCAGGATCTACGCGGGGCAGGGGTTTCGCCGCTTCCTGCTGCTGACGGGCTACCTCCGGGAGATGATCGAGGAGTTCGTGGCGGCCGAGGTCTGGCCCGAGCCCGTGGAGATCGAGTGTGTCGACACCGGCCTCGACACCAACACGGGCGGCAGGGTGGCGAGGGTCGCGGATCGCCTCAGCGCCGGGACCTTCTGCCTGACCTACGCGGACGGCGTGGCCGACATCGATCTCGACGCCCTTCTCGGCTTCCACAGCCGGCGCGAGGCGCTCGCGACGATGACCGTCGTGCGGCCGTACAGCCAGTGGGGGATCGCGATGATCGGCGAGGACGACTCGATTTCCGGGTTTCGCGAGAAGCCGCGGCTGGACTACTGGATCAACGGCGGGTTCATGTGCCTGGAGCCGGGCTTCCTCTCCCACGTGACAGAGGAAAGCGTGCTCGAGCGCGAGCCGCTCGAGAGCGTCGCGGCCGCGGGCGGGCTGGCCGCCTATCGGCACCACGGGTTCTGGGACTGCATGGACACCTACAAGGACGCCGTCGTCCTGAACGACATGTGGGCTGCCGGCTCGCCGGCGTGGAAGGTGTGGACGGACGAGCCCGCGATGAGCCCCGGCGCGGGGGAGGCCGTTTGAGCGCCACCGCGCTTGTGACCGGCGGGCGCGGCTTTGCCGGCGCCTGGCTCTCGCGTGCGCTGCTCGAGCGCGGCGACGAGGTGGTCTGCTTCGACCGGGCGCCGCTGCCAGACGGGCGGCCGTCAACGCTGGGCCTGCTCGGGATCGCGGAGGAGGTCAGGGACGTGGAGGGCGACCTGCGCGATGCCGAAGCCGTCCGCCGGGCGGTCGCCGAAAACGGCGTGGACACCGTCTTCCACCTCGCGGCGCAGGTCCTGGTCCACACGGCGGCCGCCTCGCCGGAGCCGACGTTCGACTCGAACGTCCGGGGGACGTGGACCGTGCTCGAGGCCTGTCGCGAGCAGGGCGTGGAGCGCGTCGTGGTCGCCTCGTCGGACAAGGCGTACGGGGCTCACGAGGAGCTTCCCTACCGCGAGGACTTCGCGCTGCAGCCGACCGCCCCGTACGAAGCGTCGAAGGCCGCCGCCGACCTGATCGCCCGCAGCTACTGGCCCAGCTACGCCGTGCCGGTCGCCGTGACCCGCTTCGCCAACCTCTACGGCGGCGGCGACACGAACTGGTCACGGTTGGTGCCCGAAGCGGTTGCGGCGTCCCTGGACGGCCGCCGTCCCGTGCTCCGCTCCGACGGCTCGCCGGAGCGCGACTTCCTCTACGTCGAGGACGCCGCCCGCGCCTACCTGGCGATCGCCGAGGCGCTGGACCGCGAGGAGGTCCGCGGCGAGGCATTCAACGCCGGCGGCGGCTCGCCGTACTCGGTCGGCGACGTCGTCCGGATCATCACCCGGCTCGCCGGCAGCGGCGTCGAGCCGGACATCCAGGGCTCGGGCAACCCCGCCGGCGAGATCGATCGCCAGTACGTCGACCCGGCGAAGCTCCGGGAGCTCACGGGCTGGAGCCCCGCCGTGACCCTCGAGGACGGCCTCGGCCGGACCATCGAGTGGTATCGCGAGCACCCCGACGTACGGCCGGCTTAGAGGGCGGGGTGGCCGTCCCGGGTCGAGCTGAAGCGCGCCCGGCAGGATTCGAACCTGCGACCTCCTGCTCCGGAGGCAGGCGCTCTATCCACTGAGCTACGGGCGCGAGGCCGCCGAGTCTAGCCGCGCCGCGGGGGGCGTCCGGCGCGTCCGCAGCACCGAACGTCCCGGAACCCCTCATATAGCGCGGGATCCGGGACGTTCGCTGCGGTGGAGGGCACCGTGCGGGGTCTTTGGTTCGTCGCAACTACGCTCCCGCCATGGACCTGGACGTTGTCTTTCTCGGCACCGGCGGCTCCGTGCCCACGGCGCGGCGCTCCACGGCGTGCGTGCTCGTACGCCGCGGGGGCGACCGGCTGCTGTTCGACTGCGGGGAGGGCTCGCAGCGCCAGATGCAGCGCTCCACCGGGCTCGTGCAGGTCGACGACATCTACATCACGCACCTGCACGCCGACCACTACCTGGGCCTGCCGGGGCTGCTGAAGACCTACGGCCTGCTGGAGCGCGACCGGCCGCTGCGGATCCTCGGTCCTCCGGGTCTCGTGGACCTCATCGACTCGCTGCGGCGGGTCTTCGGACGGGTTGGCTACGAGCTGCAGCTCGTCGAGCTGGGGGAGGGGGACGCGGTTGCGGGCGACGGCTACGAGGTGCGCCCGTTCGAGGTCTCCCACCGCATGGCCGCCAACGGCTACGCGCTGGTGGAGGACTCGCGGCCGGGCCGGCTGGACCCCGCTGCGGCCGCGCGCCTTGGCGTCACGCACGGCCCCGACCTCGGCCGGCTGCAGTCCGGCGAAGCCGTCCAAGGGAAGGACGGCGAGGTCCGTCCCGAGCAGGTGATGGGGGTGGAGCGCGCCGGGCGCAAGATCGTCATCACCGGCGACACTGCGCCGTGCGAGATGACGAAGATCGCGGCGCACCGGGCGGAGCTGCTGGTGCACGACGGGAGCTTCGCCGCCGAGGAGGCCGACAGGGCGGCAGAGACGGGCCACTCCACGGCCGTCCAGGCCGCGGAGATCGCACGTGACGCCGAGGTCGCGATCCTGGCCCTCGTGCACGTCTCGTCTCGCCACAACGTCGGCGAGGTCCTGGAGGAGGCCAGGGCCGTCTTCCCGGGAGCGATCGCGCCGCGCGACTTCGACGTCGTCGAGATCCCGCTCTCCGACCGGGGCGCGCCGCGGCTGGTCGAGAGGGGCGCCAGGCCGTGAGCACCAACCGCCTGGAGGCCTTCTCCGACGGCGTGATCGCGATCGCGATCACGCTCCTGGTCCTCGACATCAAGGTCCCGGACCCGGACACCACGAGCTCGCTCCCCCACGCGCTCGGCGAGATGTGGCCGAACTACGCGGCCTACGTCGTCTCCTTCGTGACGATCGGGATCATCTGGATCAACCACCACGCCCTGGTCCGCAGGCTCCGCCAGGCCGATCACTCGGTGCTGCTGCTCAACCTCTTCCTGCTCCTGACGATCGCCGTCCTGCCGTTCACCACCGCGCTGCTCGCCGCCTACATCGGCGAGTCCGGCGATCACGTCGCCGCGGTGGTGTACGCGGGCTCGCTGCTGGCGATGGCGTGCGGTTTCCTCCTGCTCCAGCGCCGCATCCTCTTCTCCGGCTCGCATCTCCTCCAGGACGACATCAGCGAGGCGGACCGGGCCCTGATCTGGCGCCGCAACTGGGCCGGCGTGATCCCGTACGCCGTCGCGGTGGCGATCGCGCCGCTCTCGGCGTACGCGACGCTCGCCCTCTGCGGGGCGATCGCCGCCTTCTACGCGCGGCCGGCGACCACGAGCGTCTAGCCCAGCGGCGCGACCAGGTCGGCGACGACCTGCGCGATCTCGGGAGCGAAGTCCTCCTGGAGGAAGTGCTTGGCCGGCACCCGGGTGGGCTCCTCGATCCCGGTGACCCGCTGGGCAACGGCCAGCTGCTCCAGGCCGAGCGCCGGGTCGAGCTCGCCCCAGACGATCCGCGCCGGGAAGCTCCGCGCGGCGCCGAGCCCCTCCGCGAGCGCGCGGCTGCGCTCCTCGCTCAGGTCGAACCCGCGCATGATCCGCAGGAAGGCGCGGCCGTTGTCGTCGCGGCGCACGAGGTGGCGGTAGACCTCGACATCCGCGCGGCTGATCGCGTCGCGCCTGGCGACACCCTGGTTTCGAAACAGGGCGACGAACGCCGGCAGCGGAGTCGAGCGAAGCCACATCTCGCCAAGGCCCCGCCTTGCGTACGGCGCCATGACCCACGGGCGCTTGAACTCCCCGGGGTCGAGCATCGTGTTCAGCACCGTGGCAGAGAGGATGCGCTCGGGATTGCCGAGCGCCCACTCCAGCGCGACGGGCCCGCCGATGTCGTGGACGACCAGGTGGCAACGGTCGATGTCGAGCGCGTCCAGCGCCGCTCCGAACCACTCGGCGAGCCCCGACCAGGTGTAGTCGAAGTCCTCGGGCCTGGCGGCCAGGCCAAGCCCGGGCAGGTCGAACGCCACCGAGTGCACGCCCTCGTCGGCAAGCGCGACGATCAGCTTCCGGTAGAGGAACGAGCTGGTCGGGACGCCGTGCACGAGGACGACCGGCTTGGCGCGCGCGTCGCCACCCTGGCGCACGAAGCTGCGCACGCCCCCGGCGTCGAAGCGCCGGCCGGCGGCGCGGTGGGCCTCGAGGACGTCGCGGGCGTCGACGGAGAGGCTCGAGTCACTGGTGCGGTCGCGGGCCACCGGGGTTGATCCTCGCACAGGAGCGCGGCCATGCCCGGCCGAGCCGGCGCTGAACGTCGCTCAGCGGCCGGGTTTCCTGGTGAACGCGCTCCCGGTCTGACTCGCGTTCTCTCCGCTCGTTGCGGGCTTGTCGAGGCGTCGTGCAATTCCAGCCGGACGTGCTTGCTAGGCTGGCCATGTCGGTTCCTTTAACCAGGTCCAGAGAGGCCAGGAAGGGGCGCGAAATGGAAGACAGGGTCGTCCTCGACCGCGACGATCTGCGCCGGACGCTCGTGCGCATAGCGCACGAGATCATCGAGAAGAATCCAGGTGGCGACGCGCTCGCGCTCGTCGGCATCCACACCCGCGGCGCCGCGCTCGGCCGCCGCCTCCACGCGCTCGTGGGCGAGCTCTCGGGCACGGAGATCCCGTTCGGCGACCTCGACATCTCCTTCTACCGCGACGACGTCTCGCGCCGCGATCCGGGAGCGCAGCCGGTGGTCCACGCCTCGCACCTCGACTTCGAGCTCTCGGGGCGCACGATCGTCCTCGTCGACGACGTCATGTTCACCGGCCGCACCGCCCGCGCCGCAATCGAGGCGCTCTTCGACTACGGGCGCCCGGCCCGGGTCCAGCTCGCGGTCCTGGTCGACCGCGGCCACCGCGAGCTCCCGATCCGCCCCGACTACGTGGGCAAGAGCCTGCCGACGTCGCTCGACGAGCGGGTGTACGTGCGGGTCGAGGAGGAGGACGGGGTGGACGAGGTCGCCATCGGCCGCTCGGAGGCGCTTGCGGAGGTGGACGGATGAGGCACCTGCTGTCCATCGCCGACCTCGAACGGGCCGACATCGAGCACCTGCTGAGCCGCGCGCAGAGCTTTGCCGAGGGCATCGGCCGCCGTGACATCAAGAAGGTCCCGGCGCTGCGCGGCAAGACCATCGTCAACCTCTTCCTCGAGCCCAGCACCCGAACGAGCTCGTCCTTCGAGCTCGCCGCCAAGCGGCTTTCCGCCGACGTCATCTCGGTGAAGTCGAGCGGCTCGTCGGTCGAGAAGGGCGAGTCGCTCAAGGACACGATCGCAACCCTCAGCGCCTACAGCCCCGACGCGATCGTGATCCGCTCCGGCCAGGCGGGCGCGGCGAATCTCGTCGCCGGCTGGACCGCGGCGTCGGTGGTCAACGCCGGCGACGGCAAGCACGAGCATCCCAGCCAGGCGCTCCTCGACCTCTACGCCCTGGGCCGCCGGGTGGGCGACATCGACGGCAAGAAGATCTGGATCGTCGGCGACGTGCTGCACAGCCGGGTGGCGCGCTCCGGCATCCAGGCGTTCAGCCGGATGGGCGCTGAGGTCACGGTCTGCGGGCCCCCGGCGTTGATCCCGCGCGGCATCGACGCCGCCCTCGGCTGCGCGGTCCGCCACGACCTGGACGGGCTGGCGGAGGCCGACGTGGTCTACGCGCTGCGCATGCAGCGGGAGCGCATGCGGGAGTCCTACCTGCCGTCTCTCCGCGAGTACATCGCCCGCTACCAGATCGACTCCCGGCGGCTGGGCCCGCGTCAGCTGCTCATGCACCCCGGGCCGGTGAACCGCGGCGTCGAGCTCTCGCCCGAGGTCATCGACGGGCCAAGCTCGCTCATCGGCGAGCAGGTCGAGGCCGGCCTCTACGTCCGCATGGCGATCCTCTTCGAGGTTCTCACCGGCCCGCGCGAGAACGCGGCCGCCGTGGACGACGAGCTCGAGGCTCCAACGCCGATCGGCGAGCCCGCGTGAGGCCGATCGCGAGCCTGGACTGGCGGGGCGCCGGGGCCCCTGCCGGAGACCTGGTCATCGGCGGGGCTCGAGTTCTCGATCCGAGAAGCGGCGTCGACGGCACCCACGACGTCGTCGTCCGCCGCGGCGAGATCGCCGAGCTGGCCACGGCGGGCTCGGCCGACCTGAAGGGCGCCGAGCGGATCGACGGCGAGGGGATGCTCCTGGCCCCGGCGTTCTTCGATCCCCACGTCCACCTCCGCACCCCCGGCCGCGAGGACGAGGAGGACATCGAGACCGGGACGCGCGCGGCGGCGGCCGGCGGCTACTGCGGCATCGTCGCGATGGCCAACACGAGCCCACCGGTGGACACTCCGGAGGCAATCGAGGCGCTGCGCGAGCGCGCGGCTGCCCAGGCGAGCGTCCCGTGCGGGTTCCTCGCCACCGTCACCCGCGGGATGAGCGGCGAGGAGCTGACCGACATGGTCGAGATCGCCGCGGCGGGCGCGCTCGGATTCTCCGACGACGGCCTGCCGATCACGAGCGCCCGGGTGATGCGCCGGGCCCTCCAGTACCAGGCCATCGCCGACCGCCAGATCGCCCTGCACGAGGAGGATCCGGAGCTCTCCGGGGGCGGCGTCATGCACGAGGGCGAGGTCTCCGCGGTGCTCGGGCTGGCCGGCGTCCCGTCCATCTCGGAGTCGACGATGATCGCGCGCGACGCGGCCCTGGCCGCCTACGAGAACGCGCGGATCCACGTCCAGCACCTCTCCGCTCGCCAGTCCGTTGAGGCCGTCGCGGCGGCAAAGGGCGCCGGCGTCCGGATCACCTGCGAGGCCACGCCGCACCACCTGACGCTCACCCACGAAGAGCTCCGCGGCCTGGACGCGCGCTTCAAGATGAACCCACCGCTGCGCTCCGAGGACGACCGCCAGGCGGTGATCGAGGGCCTCCGCTCGGGCACGATCGACTGCATCGCCACCGACCACGCGCCGCACTCCATCGACGAGAAGGAGGTCCCCGTCGAGGAAGCGGCGATGGGGGTGATCGGGCTGGAGACCGCGTTCGCCGCGATCAACACCGAGCTCGTGGAGCCCGGGGTCCTCGATCTCGAGCTGGTGATCGAGCGGATGAGCGCCGGGGCGGCCGCCTTCGACCTCGAACCCCCGCGGATCGAAGTTGGCGCCGGCGCGGCGCTGACGCTGATCGACCTCGACGCCGAGTGGGAGGCCGGCGCCTCCGGCTGGGAGAGTCGCTCGCAGAACTCGTGCTTCAGCGGCCGGGCGCTCCGCGGCAGGGTGATGGCGACGATCGTGGCCGGCCAGGTCGCCTACCGCAACCGGGCGTTCGCCATGGGAGCGGTGGCTTGACCGGCGGCTACGTCCTCCTCGAGGACGGCACGCGCTTCGACGGCGAGCTCTGCGGGGCCGCCGGCGACGTGACCGGCGAGGTCGTGTTCAACACCGCGATGACCGGCTACCAGGAGTCCGTCACGGACCCCAGCTACGCCGGGCAGATCATCACCTTCACGTATCCGCTCATCGGCAACTACGGCGTCGGCGCGCCCGCCATGGAGTCCGACCGGGCCCACGCGCGGGCGGTGATCATGCGCGAGGCGAAGAACGGCGAGGACGCCGCCGACGCGGAGGGCGGCTGGCTCGACTGGCTCGACGGCGCCGGCGTCACGGCGATCTCCGGAGTGGACACGCGCGCGCTGGTTCGCCACATCCGCGACCTCGGTGCGATGCGAGGCGGGCTCTTCGACGCGGACACGCCGGAGGGCGAGGCGCGTGAGCGCGTGAGCGCGGAGCCCTCGATGGCCGGCGCCGACTTCGCAAGGACGGTCACCCCGGACGGCGCCGTGGAGATCGCCGGCGACGGCCCGCACGTGGTCGGGATCGACACCGGGATCAAGCACTCGATCATCCGTCAGTTCAAGGAGCGCGGCGCCCGCCTGACGCTCCTGCCGTGCTCGGCCTCCGCCGAGGACGTCCTCGCGCGCGACCCCGACCTTGTCTTCCTCGCCAACGGCCCCGGCGACCCGGCGGCCCTCGACTACGTCGTCGGGACGGTCCGGGGAGTCGTCGGCAAGAAGCCGGTCGTTGGCATCTGCCTCGGCCATCAGCTGCTCTGCCGCGCGGTCGGCCTGGAGACGTTCAAGCTCCCCTTCGGCCACCGCGGCGCCAACCACCCGGTCAAGGATCTCGCCACCGGCGTCATCGAGATCACCTCGCAGAACCACGGCTTCGCCGTCCGCGCGCCGGACGGCGGCGAGAAGCTCGAGACCGACGAGCCGGTGCGCTGGGCGACGGACTTCGGCGAGGCCGAGCTGTCGCACCTCAACCTCTACGACCGCACCGTCGAGGGCCTCGTGCTGAAGGACGTGCCCGGCTGCACCGTCCAGTACCACCCGGAGGCGGGCCCCGGCCCGCACGACGCGCGCCACCTCTTCGACCGCTTCCTGGAACTCGCAGGTAGCAGGGAGCAGGGAGCATGGAGAGGTCAATGAAGCAGGCGATTCGACTTGAGAAGCCCCGCGAGCACCCGGGCAAGCTCGGTGAGCAGCTCGTCCCAGTGGCCTCCCGGAATCAATGCTCGCTCTGTTGCGCGATCGACCCAGTGCTCCGTTTCGAGAAGGGATCCACGAGCAATGAAGAGCATCCGCTTTTGATCGGCGCTCGTCTGACGCCCGACCGCTTCGGCGATGTTGGCACCGATGGAATCGACTGCTCGGACCAGTTGGACGCCGACCGTCCACTTTTGAAAGGACGGCCAAGGGGCCACTTGCGCGCTGACATTGTCCGCAAGCTCGGCTGCAAGTCGATAGGCCACGAAGTCGCGGTGTCGGCTGCGTCCCACGGAACAACGAGGAATCGAGGCAACAGCGCTCGCCCCCCTCTACCTGCTACCTGCTACCTGCGACCTGCTCATGCCTAGGCGCGACGACCTCCAGAAGATCCTCCTGATCGGGTCGGGGCCGATCGTCATCGGCCAGGCGGCCGAGTTCGACTACTCGGGCGTGCAGGCCTGCAAGGTCCTGCGCGAGGAGGGCTACGAGGTGGTGCTCGTCAACTCGAACCCGGCGACGATCATGACCGACCCGGAGTTCGCCGACCGGACCTACGTCGAGCCGCTCACGCTGCCGTCGGTGCGGGCGATCGTCGAGCGCGAGCGGCCGGACGCCCTCCTGCCGACCCTGGGCGGGCAGACGGCGCTGAACCTGGCGATGGAGCTGCGCGAGGACGGCGTGCTCGACCGCCTGGGTGTCGAGATGATCGGCGCCAACCACGAGGCGATCCGCCGCGCCGAGGACCGCGAGGAGTTCCGCCAGACGATGGAGGAGGCGGGCCTGCGCGTGCCCTGGTCCGTGATCGTGACGTCCGTCGCCGAGGTGGAGGCCGGGGTCGCCGACGGCTCGATCGAGCTCCCGGCGATCGTCCGGCCCGCGTTCACGCTGGGCGGCCAGGGCGGGGGAGTGGGCTCGACGCCAACGGAGCTCCTCCAGGTGGTCTCCGAGGGCCTTGCGGCCAGCCCGATCAACCAGGTCCTAGTCGAGGAGTCGGTGATCGGCTGGGGCGAGTTCGAGCTCGAGCTGATGCGCGACCGCAACGACAACGTCGTCGTCATCTGCTCGATCGAGAACGTCGATCCGATGGGGGTCCACACGGGCGACTCGGTCACGATCGCTCCCGCCCAGACCCTCACCGACGCCCTCTACCAGGAGCTCCGAAACCAGGCCATCAAGGTGATCCGCGCGGTCGGCGTCGAGACCGGCGGGTCCAACATCCAGTTCGCCGTCAACCCGAGGTCGGGCGAGATCGTCGTCATCGAGATGAACCCGCGCGTCTCGAGGTCCTCCGCGCTGGCGTCCAAGGCCACCGGCTTCCCGATCGCGAAGATCGCCGCCAAGCTTGCGGTGGGCTACGCCCTCGAGGAGATCCCCAACGACATCACCAAGGCGACGCCGGCTTCGTTCGAGCCCACGATCGACTACGTCGTCACCAAGATCCCGCGCTTCGCCTTCGAGAAGTTCCCAGGGGCCCAGGGTGAGCTGACCACCCACATGAAGTCGGTTGGGGAGGCGATGGCCATCGGTCGCACCTTCCGCGAGTCGTTCGCGAAGGCGATGCGCTCACGCGAGCTCGACTCCCCCGCGGAGATCCCGGAGGACACCGAGGAGCTCCTGACGAGGCTCGAGACCCCGTCGTCGGATCGCTTCGACCTGGTGCTCGAGGCCTTCCGCCGCGAGGCGACGATCGAGGAGCTGGAGGCGCGGACGAAGATCGACCCCTGGTTCCTGCGCGAGCTCCAGGCGCTGGCGGTCGACGGCGACGGCACCGAGGGGCTCGTGCGCAGCTACAGGTCGGTCGACACCTGCGCGGCCGAGTTCGAGGCCGCGACGCCGTACTACTACTCGGCGCACGAGCGGCCCTTCCGAAAGCCCGACACCCCCGGACGCGAAGCGGAGGAGGTGGCGGGCAGTGAAGTCCGCCGGGGAGATCGGGCCTCGGTCGTGATCCTCGGCTCCGGGCCCAACCGCATCGGCCAGGGCATCGAGTTCGACTACTGCTGCGTCCACGCCGCGATGACGGTCCGCGAGTCCGGCCGTGACGCGGTGATGGTCAACTGCAACCCGGAGACCGTCTCCACCGACTACGACACCTCCGACCGCCTCTACTTCGAGCCGCTAACCGCGGCAGACGTGCTGGCGGTGATCGAGGTGGAGCAGCCCGAGGGGGTGATCGTCCAGTTCGGGGGCCAGACGCCGCTGCGCCTCGCGGCCGAGCTCGAGCGGGCCGGCGTGCCGCTCCTCGGCACGCCCGTCGACGCCATCGACCTCGCCGAGGATCGCGGCCGCTTCGGCGCCCTGCTGCGCAGGCTCGACATCGCACACCCGCCGTACGGGACGGCGCTCTCCGCGGACGAGGCGGTCGCGATCGCCGAGGACGTCGGCTTCCCCCTCCTGGTGCGTCCCTCCTACGTCCTTGGCGGCCGCGCGATGGAGATCTGCTACTCGCAGGAGGGCCTCGCCGCCTACCTCGAGGCGAACGTCAAGGCCTCGCAGGAGCATCCGCTGCTTCTCGACCGGTTCCTGGAGGACGCCATCGAGGTCGACGTCGACGCCCTCTGCGACGGCACCGAGGTGCGGATCGGCGGGATCATGCAGCACGTCGAGGAGGCGGGCGTCCACTCAGGGGACTCCGCATGCGTCATCCCGCCGCTCAGCCTGGGCGCCGAGATGCTCGAGGAGATCCGCGCCACCACCGAGCGCATCGCGCTGGAGCTCGGCGTCATCGGCCTCATCAACATCCAGTACGCGGTCGCCGCGGGGAGGCTCTACGTGATCGAGGCGAACCCGCGTGCCTCGCGAACGATCCCGTTTGTCTCGAAGGCAATCGGCGCGCCGCTCGCGAAGATCGCCTGTCGCCTGATGCTCGGCGAGGCGCTCGCGGATCAGCACATCCCGGAGGCGTCGACCCGGCACGTGAGCGTCAAGGAGGCGGTGCTGCCGTTCGCCCGCTTCGCCGGCGCCGACACGGTGCTCGGCCCCGAGATGAAGTCGACCGGCGAGGTGATGGGCATCGCGCAGGACTTCCCGACGGCATTCGGCAAGGCTCAGGCGGCTGCCGGGGTGTCGCTGCCCGAGAAGGGCACGATCTTCATCACGGTCACCGACACGGACAAGCCCGCGGCGACCCAGCTGGCGGCGCGCTTCCACGACATGGGCTTCGAGGTGATCGCCACGCGGGGCACGGCACAGGCGATCTCGCGGATGGGCGTGCCCGTGAAGGGCATCAACAAGATCGGCGAGGGCTCGCCGCACGTCGTCGACTACATCCGTTCCGGCACCGTCGACATGGTGATCAACACGCCGACCGGCAGCGGGGCGCGATCCGACGGCTACGAGATCCGCAACGCGGCCGTGCGCCACGGCCTGCCGTGCATCACGACGATGACCGGCGCCTCGGCGGCGGTGCGCGCGATCGTCGCGCAGCAGTCGAACGGCCACGAGCCCCGCAGCCTCCAGGAGCTCTACGAGGCGGAGACCGAGCGGGAGGCCGAGACCGAGACGCCCAGGGCGAGCTCGTGACGGAGCGGGTCCTCGCGCCGCTCGGCCGGCGCGAGTGCCGCGTCTCCGCCAGCCGGAAGACCGGCGGATACGTCGTGTTCTCCGCAATCGACCCGGCTGGCCCCGAGCCGGCCGCCGGGCAGTTCTACATGCTGACCGGCGAGCCATGGGAGGGGGAGGACGGACGTCCATACCTGGCGCGAGCCTTCTCCGTGGCGGTGGCCGAACGGCGCGCCGACGGCGTCCAGCTCGACTTCCTCGTCGAGGCGGTCGGCCCGGGGACAGCGCGACTCGCGGCACTCGAGCCCGGCGGCGTGCTGGAGGTGACCGGGCCGCTCGGGACGCCGTTCTCGGCGCTCGGCGAGCTGGCTCCTGGCGCGGCGGGCGCGATCCTCGTCGGCGGCGGGATCGGCATCGCGCCCCTGGCTCTGTTGCGCCGGAGCCTCGTGGCCGCAGGAACGCCGACCAGGACCCTGCTCGGCTTCCGCGACGAGGAGCACTCGGGCGGCCTGGAGCTGTTCGACTGCTCCGAGATCAGGCTCGCCAGCGAGGACGGTCACGCCGGGCACAAGGGCTACGTCACCGACCTCCTCTCGGTGATGCTCGAGGGCGACGACGCAGGGAGCGCGGCGGTGTACGCCTGCGGCCCGCCGGCGATGCTGGAGGCGGTGCGGCTGATCTGCGCGCAGCGCTCGGTTCCGGCCGAGCTCGCGATGGAGGCGCCGATGGCCTGCGGCTTCGGAGCCTGCTTCGGATGCGCCGTGCCGCTGGCCGAGGGCGGCTACATGCGCCTCTGCGTGGACGGGCCGGTGGTGCGCGCGGACGCGGTGGCGTCGGCGCTGGTGGCGGGGTCGGGACATTGACCGACCTCTCCGTCGACATCGGCAGCCTTCACCTCGAGCATCCCGTGCTGAACGGCTCGGGCACGTTCGACGCGATCGCCGCCCAGCGGGCGTTCGGCGCGGCCCTCCTCGAGGACTTCCCGTTCTCGGCGTTCGTCTCGAAGACGATCACGCCGCAGCCGCGGGCCGGGAACCCGCCGCCGCGCCTGTATGAGTCCCCGTCGGGCCTGATCAACTCGATCGGGCTTCCGAACAAGGGGCTCGACGGATTTCTCGCCGGCGACCTGCCCGAGCTCGGCAGGCTCCCCGTCCCGCTGATCGTCTCGGCGATGGCGACGAGCCGCGAGGAGTTCGAGCGGGTCGTGGCGGCCGTTGCGGCGCACGACGAGGTCGCGGCCATCGAGCTCAACGTCTCCTGCCCGAACGTCGAGTCCGGGCTGATCGTCGGGGCGAGCGCGGCCGAGACGCGCGCGCTCGTCGCCGGATTGCGGCCGGTCTGCTCGAAGCCCCTGATCGTGAAGCTCACGCCCAACGCCCCGGAGCCCGCCGAGATCGCCGCGGCGGCCGAGGAGGCGGGCGCCGACGCCGTGTCGCTGATCAACACCCTGCGGGCGAGGGCCACCGACCCGCACGGACTCGGGCCCTGGCTCGGCGCCGGCAGCGGCGGGCTCTCGGGGCCCGCCATCCGGGCGATAGCCCTGGATCAGGTGGCCCGGGTCGCCGCCCGGGTGTCGGTTCCGGTGATCGGCATGGGCGGCATCGAGTCCGGGCGCCACGCGCTGGAGTTCCTCGCGGCCGGGGCGAGCGCCGTGGCCGTCGGGACGGCGAGCTTCCGCGATCCGCTGGCGGCGAAGCGGGTCCTCACCGAGCTCTCCGAGGAGTCGAGAAGGATGGGAATTGGCAACCTCTTGGAGCTTCGTTCCGTCCCGGCCGGGTCGACCTCAACTTGAGGTCGATACGAATTTGGGCAAAAAGTGGGTCAATCGAGGCGCACGGCCAAGTGGCCGGGTTATATTGTCGCCCGCGTGGCGCCTCCCGTCGACACAACCGTTTCAGGAGTCCCCGAAAGGAGTCACGACCAGCGGATGAAGGCCCTCCGGCGGGCCAACGAGATCCGCACCTCCCGCGCCCAGCTGAAGCGCGACCTCAAGGCCGGCAAGGCGAAGATCGAGGTTCTGCTCCTCGATCCGCCGGACTACGTCCTCTCGGCCAAGGCCTTCGACATGATCATCGCGGTGCCGAAGTACGGCCGCGTCAAGGCGAACAAGATCCTCACCCAATGCCGGATCTCGCCCTCGAAGACCATCGGCGGGCTCTCCGAGCGCCAGCGCGCCGAGCTCGTCGCGTTCCTTCGCCGGTAGGCCGGTAGGCCGGTGCGTAGAGCCTGGGCATCGTGCCCCGTCGCGTTACCGCGATAGCCCTCCTTCTCGTCGCGGTGGCCCTCTCCTCATGTGGCGGCAGCGTTAGCCACACAAGCGTCAAGCGGGTCAAGACGGAGCTTCGCTCGCAGCTCAAGACCACCAGCACGCCGGCGCAGGGAACGTTCTTCGTCACTCCTTCAGGCAAATGCGGCGTTAGTGCGGTGTACGGCAACCCGGAGCTGAGCCTCCACAAGGGTCTGCCGACGATCCTGCTCTCGCCGGACCGCACCGTGGGAATCGACGTCGTTCCCTTCGTCGGTCAGACCAGCCTGTCGTCCTGCCTGAACTACGCGGCCGACGCCCTCGGCTGGAACTAGAGGCGCGAACGCCCGGACGCGATGGTGGCCGCCGCTTTTGCATCGACCGATTTGGATGAGAAGCGGTAGCTCCGCTAGCGATACCTCCTTGCATTGGACCTGGATTTGTAGCTACCCGCACAAATGCCTACAAAGGGCTATTGTGCTTGGTGGAGCGACCGCGCCACCTTCGGGCAGAGCCCTGAGGTTCCCCGCGGTCCGGCTCCGACTCAGGGATGCCCAATTTCGGAGCGACTTGCTCCACCAGGGGCACCCCACTATGGAAGGAAGTGGCTGAATGGCCACCACCCAGGAGAACATCGCCGTTTCACGGCGACTCCTCGAAGACGTGTTCAACGAGGGCAACGTCGACCTGATCGACGAGCTCTGCACCGACGGATACGTCGGACACGACCCGGTCGTGGGCGACGACGACCGCGAGGCCTCGAAGCGGACGATCACGGGCTACCGCGAAGCGTTCCCGGACATCCATTTCACCGTCGTCGACGCGTTTGGCGTCGACGACAAGGTCGTCGTTCGCTGGAGCGGCGTCGGCACGTTCGAGAACGAGCTCATGGGCCAGGCGCCCACCGGCGAGAAGGGCGATCCGGTCGAGGGCATCAACATCGACCGTTTCGAGGACGGCAAGGTCGCCGAGTCCTGGACGCAGTGGGACACCCTGCGATTCATGAGGAACATCGGCGCAACGCCCGAGCCGGCCGCAGCGGCCAGCTCGTAATCGCGTAGCGACAAGGCGCGAGCGGGCGGTCCCAGCGGCCGCCCGCTCCGCCCATCGTTGTTTCACCCCTTGCCGTGGTGGCCGAGCGGTGAGAGGGTCGCCGGCAACCGCCTTTCGTGCAATAGCGGCCGCCGCTCGTTGAGATTCGGACGCGCGATCGACCTATCCCCCCCAGCACAGGCCGGAGGGTGGAGCGCAACGGAATGGCCAAAAGTCGGAATGGCTCAACTTGTTCGGCAACGGGGCAGGCGTCCGCTCCACGGGGTTTGATTCAGCGCCATGGCGGCGCGTGTCTTCGTGATCACCGGGCCCTCCGGGGTCGGCAAGGGGACCCTGATCCGCGAGCTGCTGGGTCGCGTGGAGGGCCTCGAGCTCTCCACGTCGGCGACCACCCGGGCGCCGCGAAGTGGGGAGCAGGACGGGCGCGAGTACCACTTCCTGTCCCCGGACGAGTTCGATCGGCGGGCGATCGAGGGCGACTTCCTCGAGCACGCCACCTACAGCGGCAACCGGTACGGGACGCTCCGCAGTGAGGTCGAGCGGCGGGTGGCCGACGGTCACTCCGTGGTTCTCGAGATCGAGGTCCAGGGCGCCCGCCAGGTCCGCGCGGCGATGCCGGAGTCCGTGCTCGTCTTCATCGCTCCGCCAAAGGCGGACGACCTGCGCAGGCGGCTTGTGGGCCGCGGCTCCGACAGCGAGGAGGCGATCGCCGACCGGCTGCGGGTCGCGGAGACCGAGCTCGCCGCGCAGCAGGAGTTCCAGCACGTCGTGGTCAACGACGAGATCGATCGCGCGGCGGCCGAGCTCGAGCGGGTCGTGCGCTCCGAGCTCGCCTAGCTCGCCGCATGTCTGCGCTCACCGATCGGGCGCCCCTCGCGTTTCCCACCGGCCTTCTCTATCCTGCGCGGCGATGATCAAGCCACGCAAGGACAAGCTTCTCGAGCGGACCGGCACCCACTACGGGGCCGTCCTCGTCGCCGCGAAGCGCGCCCGCCAGCTCAACAGCTACTACCGCGCGCTCGGCGAGGGCAGCTACGAGGAGTTCACGCCGCCGATGGTGGAGACCCACTCGGGCAACTACCTCACGATCGCCCTCGAGGAGCTCGCGGCGGGCAAGATCCACTTCCACTACCGCGACCGCGCCGCCGCGTAGCGAGGTCCACGGGAGCGCGCGATGGCCCGGGTCCTGCTCGGTGTCAGCGGTGGCATCGCGGCCTACAGGGCGCTCGAGCTGACGCGCCTGCTCACCCGAGGCGGCCACGCCGTGCGGGTGGTCATGACCCCCAACGCCACGCGCTTCGTGGGCGCGGCGTCATTCGAGGCGATCGCCGGCGCGCCCGTTCTGCTTGAGGAGTTCGAGCGCGACCCGATGCGGGGCGCGTTCCCGGGCGACCCGGTTCCGGAGCACGACCCGATCGGACACCTCGAGGTCGTCGCCAACGCGGACGTCTTCCTCGTCGCGCCGGCCACCGCGAACACGATCGCCAAGCTCGCCGGCGGCTTCGGGGACTCGATGCTCACCACCGCCTTCCTGGCGTGTCAGGCACCGCGTGCCGTGGCGCCGGCCATGAACGACCGGATGTACCGAGACGCCGCGACCCAGGCAAACCTCGCCACCCTCCGCGACCGCGGCATCGTGGTCATCGAGCCCGAGGAGGGCCCGCTGGCCTCGCGCGGCGAGCACGGGGTCGGGCGTCTGCCGTCCCCGGACAGCCTCGTCCGCGAGATCGAGGCGCTGGCGCCCAAGCCCGCCGGCGCCTGGGACGGCATGCGGGTCGTCGTGACCGCCGGCGGCACGCGGGAGCCGATCGACTCGGTGCGCTTCATCGGCAATCGCTCGAGCGGCCGCATGGGCCTCGCCCTGGCGCGCGAGGCGGCGCGACGCGGCGCTGAGGTGACGCTGATCGCCGCCAATGTGGCCCTCGCGGAGCCCGCCGGCGTCAAGAGGGTGGACGTCGAGACGACCGAGGAGCTCGCTGCCGCGGTTGAGCGCGAGATGCCGGGCTGCGATGTCCTGCTGATGGCCGCGGCGGTGGCGGACTTCCGCGCCGCCGACCCGAACGCCGGCAAGCTCTCCCGCGCGAGCGGCGAGGGGCTGGAGCTGCAGCTCGCCGCAACCGAGGACATCCTCGCGAAGGTCGCGGCCAAGCGGCGACCCGAGCAGACGCTCATCGGTTTCGCCGCGGAGCACGGGGCGGAGGCGATCGTCAGGGCGCACGAGAAGCTCGCCAAGAAGGGCGTCGACGCCATCGTCTTCAACGACGTCTCCCGGAGGGACATCGGCTTCGACTCCGCCGAGAACGAGGTCACGATCGTCGACGCGAGCGGGCAGCGCGACGTTCCGCTGGCGTCCAAGGACGTGGTCGCGGCCGCGATTCTGGACCGCGTGGACGAGTTGCGCGCCTCCGTACACTCAGAGCGTGCCTGAGCGCGCCGAGACTTCCCTCTACGACCTCTACTCCAACGGGATGTACCTACTCGAGGCGGGGGAGTTCGAGCAGGCCGCGATCCCGCTCGCGAAGGCGGCCCGGCTCGCGCCGGAGAAGTCCTCGGTGCGCGAGGCGCTCGGACGCGCCTACTTCAGGACGCGACGCTACCCGGAGGCCGCCGAGGAGTTCGCCGCCGTGGTCGAGCGCTATCCGGTCAACGACTACGCGCACTTCTGCCTCGGTCGCGCGCTGACCCTGAGCGGCCGCGGCCGTGAGGCCCGGCGCCACCTCGCCATCGCCGCCTGCCTGCGTCCCGAGCGCCGCGACTACCGGATCTATCGCGAGCGAGCGGCCCGCCGCAGCGCCGCCTAGCCGCCCTTGCGCGCCCTCGTCCAGCGTGTCGCGCACGCGGCCGTCAGCGTCGCCGGGGAGGAGGTGGCCGCGATCGGCCCGGGGCTCCTGGTGCTGCTCGGCGTCGCCCGCGACGATGGCCCGGACCAGGCCGACCGCCTGGCGGCCAAGGTGGGGGCGCTGCGCATCTTCGACGACGCCGACGGCCGCATGAACGAGGCGGTCGGCGACCGCGAGATCCTCTGCGTCAGCCAGTTCACGCTGTACGGCGAGACGGCGCGGGGCAACCGGCCCAGCTACACGGCAGCGGCGCCCGGCGAGGAGGCCGAGCCGCTCTACGAGCGCTTCTGCCAGGCGAGCGGGGCCAGGCGTGGCGCATTCGCCCGCCACATGGTCATCGACATGGCCGCGGACGGGCCCGTGACCCTGATGCTGGAGGCCTGAACGAACCCCTGTCGGGGTCTCATGCGCGGCCCGGGCGTGCCCAGCGCCGTGGCTATACTCAATTTCGCTTCATCAGTACCCGAACCCTGACGAGAGGTGGGCCCGGGCCCACCTTTTCTTTCGCCAGGATCCGGTTTGAAGCGAGGAGAACACCATGCCCGAACTGGAAGCGACAATCGACGACCGCCTGCGCCACCTCGACCCCGAGGTGGAGCTCGTCGTGCTGGAGCGCCCTTCCCGGGAGTCCCTGCGCCTCGTCGTCGACCACCCGGCCGGCGTCGACCTGGAGCTCTGCGAGCGCGTGACCGAGTCGCTTCGGGACCTCCTCGCCGAGTACTCCATCGAGGTGTCCTCGCCGGGCGCCGCCAGGCCGCTCACGAAGATCGGGCACTACCGGCGCTACCTCGGCCGCAGGGCGCGCATCTCGACGCGCGAGGCGCTCGACGGGCGGCGCAACTTCACCGGGACGCTGACCGGGGCCGACGAGCAGTCGGTCACGCTCGAGATCGACGGCGCTCCCGTGACGATTCCGCTCGAGGCGGTCCACCGGTCGAACCTGGTACCCGATCTTCAGGAGGTTCACGGATGACTCGCGAGATCGTTGACGCGGTCAAGGAGGTCGCGACCGCCAAGGGCATCGACTCCGAGGTGCTGATGTCCGCGCTCGAGGACGCGCTCCTCTCGGCATACCGCAAGACGCCAGGCGCGGCCCGCTACGCGCGCGTCGACCTCGACCGCGAGACCGCCGACTTCCGGGTCTTCGAGCTGATCCTGCCCGCCGAGCTGGAGGAGAAGCTCCTCGCCGAGGTTGCCGAGGATGCAGAGCAGACGATCGATCCCGAGACGGGCGAGCTTCGCGAGCCCGAGGAGCCCGAGCTCGACCCGGAGATCCTCGCCCCCTATGAGGACCAGATCGAGAGCCACGACGTCACGCCCGACGACTTCGGCCGCATCGCGGCCCAGACCGCCAAGCAGGTGATCCTCCAGCGCATTCGCGAGGCCGAGCGGATGATGGTGTACGACGAGTTCCAGGACCGGGTCGGCGAGCTGATCACCGGGATCATCCAGCAGTCCGACAACCGCTACACGCTCGTCCAGCTGCGCGACCGGGTGGAGGCGCTGCTGCCCCGCTCGGAGCAGGTCTGGAACGAGCGCTACGACCACGGCATGCGGGTCAAGGCCGTCATCACCGACGTCTCCGCGGAGGGCAAGGGCCCGAGCATCGTCGTCTCGCGCCGCAACCCGGAGCTGATCAAGCAGCTCTTCGAGCTGGAGGTTCCCGAGGTCGCGGACGGGCTCGTCGAGATCGTCGGCGTCGCCCGCGAGCCCGGGTACCGCTCCAAGATCGCGGTGATCTCCCACGCCGACGGCGTCGACCCGGTCGGCGCCTGCGTCGGCCCGCGCGGCTCACGGGTGCGCATGGTCGTCTCCGAGCTTCGCGGGGAGAAGATCGACATCATTCCCTACAACGAGGAGCCCGCCCGCTTCGTCGCGAAGGCGCTCTCGCCGGCGCGTGTCCGGGAGGTCCTCGTCGATGACGACGACAAGCAGGCAACCGTTGTGGTTCCCGACGATCAGCTCTCGCTCGCCATCGGGCGCGAGGGCCAGAACGCCCGGCTGGCGGCCAAGCTCACGGGTTGGCGCGTCGACATCAAGTCGGAGACGGACTTCAGCCAGGAGGACGAGATCGCCTTCGAGGAGGAAGAGGAGGGCGCCGACGGCCGCTGCGCCGCGATCCTCTCCGCCGGCCGCCGCTGCCCCAACGCCTCGCTCACCGGCTCGCGGTACTGCGGCCTGCCCCAGCACCAGGCGCTTGCCCGCTTCGACACCCACCAGGTGACGGTGCTTGCCGGGCTCGACGAGAACGAGATCAACGTGCTCGCCAACGGCGAGTCCCCCGAGGGCGACGTAGCCACGATCGTCGAGAAGGCGCTCGCCTCCGCTCCGGCGGAGGAGGAGCCGCCGGAGGAGGAGCCGGCCGAAGCTCCGGAGGCTCCGGCCGAAGCCGACGAGGCCGATCTGGCCGAGGACGCCGCGGCGGAGGGCCCTGACGAGCCCGAGGTCACCGAGGAGCCCGCAGCGGTCGAAGCGGTCACCGGGGAGCCCGAAGAGGCCGAAGAGGCCGAGGCGGCGCCTGAGGAGCCCTTCGCCGAAGAGGAAGCTGTCGAGCCGGCTGCCGAAGAGGCGCCGCAGGAATCCGCGGTGCCGGCCGAGGATTCCAGGGAATGAAGAAGCGCGTTCACGAGATAGCGAAGGAGCGCGGTCTGGCGAGCAAGGACGTGCTCGCCGCCCTGCAGAAGGCCGGCGTTGACGTCAAGGCCGCCGCCTCCAGCGTCGAGGAGGAGGTCGCCGCCAGAGCGCTTGGAAACGGCGGAGGCGCAAAGGCTTCAGCTGCCGCTCCCTCCGCGCCGCCGGCAAAGCCCGCGGACGCTCCCGCCGGCGCGCCCAAGGCCAAGCCCGCTCCGGCAGCCGCGCCCGCGGGTGGCGGCGGCGGCCAGAAGAAGCGCCGCCGTGTCGTCATCGACTCGCAGGCCTCGCGCCGCGACCACCAGCCGCCGCCGCCGCCGAGCCGTCCGCCCCGGCGTCGCGGTGGACGCCGCCGCCGCCCCTTCCTCGAGGAGCCCGAGCTCAAGCAGCCGGACCACTCCGAGCCGGAGGTTCTGAAGATCAACTCCGGCGCCACCGTGCGCGAGGTCGCCGAGACGCTCGGGGTCGGCAGCGCCGAGGTCATCAAGAAGCTCATGGGGATGGGGGAGATGGCGACCCTCACCCAGACGCTGTCGGACGAGACCGTCGAGCTCCTCGCCGAAGAGCTCGGCCACAAGGTCGAGATGGTCAGCGCCGCCGACGAAGAGCCCGAGGAGCCTGCCTTCGAGGACGACGACTCCGAGCTCACCGACCGTCCGCCCGTCGTCACGATCATGGGCCACGTCGACCACGGCAAGACCTCCCTCCTCGACGCCATCCGTGAGACCGAGGTGGTCGCCGGCGAGGCCGGCGGAATCACTCAGCACATCGGCGCCTACCAGGTGCATCACGACGGCAAGACGATCAGCTTCCTCGACACGCCGGGGCACGAGGCGTTCACGGCGATGCGAGCCCGCGGCGCCAAGGTCACCGACCTCGCGGTGATCGTCGTCGCCGCCGACGACGGCGTGATGCCGCAGACCGTGGAGGCGATCGACCACGCCAAGGCGGCCGAGGTCCCGATCCTGATCGCGGTGAACAAGATCGACAAGGAGGGCGCCCAGCCCGACCGCGTCCGCAACGAGCTGGCCTCCCAGGGGCTGACCCCAGAGGACTGGGGTGGCGACACGGTCTACTGCGACGTCTCGGCGAAGACCAAGGAGGGCCTTGACAACCTCCTCGAGATGATCTTGCTCACCTCGGAGCTCGAGGAGCTGAAGGCCAACCCCAACGCGCCCGCGTCGGGGACCGTGATCGAGGCGCACCTCGACGCCGGCCGCGGTCCCGTCGTGACCATGCTCGTCCAGCGGGGGACTCTGCACGTCGGCGATGCCGTGGTGGCCGGTCCCCACTGGGGCAAGGTGCGTGCGATGCACGAGTTCACGGGCGCGCGGGTCAAGGAGGCGGTGCCCGGCGATCCCGTCGAGCTCCTCGGCTTCGACGGTGTCTCCGAGGCCGGCGAGCGGATCGAGGCGGTCGAAAACGACCGGCGTGCCCGGCAGATGGCTCAGGAGCGCGCGACGCGCCTGAAGACGGAGGCGCTCGCCCGCCGCCAAGCTCGCCGCGTGTCACTTCAGGATGTCTTCGCCCGCGCCAGCGAGGGCGAGATCAAGGAGCTCGCCATCGTCTTGAAGGCCGACGTGTCCGGCTCGCTCGAGGCGCTTCAGGACGAGATCGCCAAGCTGCCTCAGGACCAGATCGTGGTCAACGTCATCCGCGCGGCGGCGGGCGGGATCAACGAGTCCGACGTGATGCTCGCGGCGGCTTCCGATGCGGTGATCATCGGCTTCAACGTCCGGCCGCTCGCCGACGCCAGGCGTGCCGCCGAGCAGGAGGGCGTCGAGATCCGCACGTACTCCGTCATCTACAAGGTCACCGAGGAGCTCCGCGCTTCCCTGGAGGGCATGCTGGAGCCCGAGGAGGTCGAGCAGGCGCTTGGCCAGGCCGAGGTCAAGGAGCTCTTCCGGGCGTCGCGCATCGGCGTCATCGCCGGCTGCCTCGTCACCGACGGCACCGTCAGGCGCGGGGCGGAGACAAGGCTCGTCCGCGACGGGACCGTCGTCTGGACCGGGCGGATCGGCTCGCTGCGGCGCTTCAAGGACGACGTGCGCGAGGTCGAGGAGGGCCTCGAGTGCGGCATCGTGCTCGAGGGCTTCCAGGACGTCAAGGTCGACGACGTCATCGAGGCCTTCGAGACCCAGAAGATCGAGCAGACGCTCGAGTAGGCCCGCGACCGGCGCCTATCCTCGGCGCATGAGCGCCTACGTCTGCATCGTCGAGATCCAGCTCCACATCGGCGAGTCCCACGACCTGAAGGGCAAGCGCAAGCTCCTGCACTCACTGAAGGCAACGCTGCGGCAGCGGTTCGGCGCCGCCGTGGCGGAGACGGGTGGCCAGGACACCTGGCAGCGCTCCACGCTCCTCTGCGCGCTCGTGGGCGACTCCGAGGTCTCGGCGCGCGCCGACCGGCTCTGCCGCTTCGTCGAGTCCCGGGTGCCCGGGGGCTGCGTCTTCGACCGCGACCTCCGCACGCTGGAGGACATTCGTGGATGAGCGTTGTCGCGGAGCAAAGGCACCTCAGCCGAACGGGGGGCACGCTGTTATGGTCGGGACGCGGAATGCCTGAGCGCATGAGACGGGTCAACGGGGCCCTGCGCGAGGTGGTTGCCGCCGCCATCGCGTCGGATCTGGAAGATCCGCGCATCGGCTTCGTGACAGTGACTTCAGTCGACACCAGCCCAGACCTCAGAGCCGCCCGCGTCTATGTCAGCGTCCTCGGCGACGAGGCGGAGCGCGAGCGATCGCTCGCCGGCCTCGCTTCGTCGCACGGGCTCATCCAGTCCGCGATCGCGCGTGAGATGCGCCTGAAGCGAACGCCCACCCTGACCTTCCACTACGACGAGGGCCCGGAGCGGGGCGTTCGCCTCAGCCGGCTCCTGGACGACGACCAATGAGCGACACCGCGCTCCAGGCGGACGTCAAGCAGGTGCTCGGCGAGCTCCGGGACGGCGAACGGTTCCTCCTCACCACGCACGAAGGGCCCGACGGGGACGCGCTGGGGTCGCTGCTCGCGATGCAGGCGATCCTCACCCAGCTGGGCAAGGACTCCGTGATGTTCCTCGGCGCCAAGGAGTTCCCGCTGCCGGTGGAGTACCGCTTCCTGCCCCTGGAGGAGGTCTTCCACGAGCCTCCAGCGGACGTCGTGGACCGCACGATCGTCTTCCTGGACTGCGGGAACATCGACCGGATGCCCGCCCCGTTCCTCCAGCGGGAGGACGCCCGCATCGTGAACGTCGACCACCACCACGACAACACGCGTTTCGGCTCGGTCAACCTGGTGGATCCCGGTGCCTCGTGCACCGCGGAGATCGTCTTCAGGCTCATGAAGGAGCTGGGCGCGGAGCTCACCGTGGACGTGGCCTCGGCGCTCTACGTCGGGCTGGTCACCGACACCGGCCGGTTCATGTACGAGAGCACCGGGCCCGATGCGCACCGGATGGCCGCCGAGCTCATCGAGGCCGGCGTCGACGTGCACGACACGTACAGGCGCCTGTATGAGCGGGTGCCGATCGAGAAGCTTCGACTGATCTCCAGGGCGCTGGACGGGATCGAGCGCTACGACGACGGCCGCCTCGCGGTGGCCTACATCTCGGCGGACGACTACGAGGCGTCCGGCGCGGACGAGGTGCTGACCGAGGGCGTGATCGACTTCGTCCGCTCGCTGGAGGGCGCCCAGATCGCGGCGGTGATCCGCGACAAGACCGACGGCGGGGCAGCGGCACGCAAGGTGAGCCTGCGCTCCACCAACGGATCGGTCGATGTCTCGGCGATCGCGCGCAAGTACGGCGGGGGCGGTCACGCGCGAGCCGCGGGGTTCTCCACGGACCTGCCCTACGGCGAGCTCGTCGAGAAGCTCCGCGGTGAGCTCGGCTGAGCCGTGCCCGTTGCTGAGCCGGGCGTCCTGCTGGTCGACAAGCCGGCCGGGCCGACGTCGCACGACGTCGTCGCCCGGGTCCGGCGCGAGCGCGGCCAGAAGACCGGGCACGCCGGCACGCTGGACCCCTTCGCCACCGGCCTCCTGATCGTCCTCCTGGGCCGTGAGGCGACCCGTTGCCAGGCGCGCTTCATGGCGCTGCCGAAGACATACGTGACCGTGGCGCGGTTCGGCGCGGTCTCCTCCACGGGAGATCCCGAGGGCGAGATCACCGAGACCGGGGCGCTTCCCGAGTGGCCGCTCGAGCTGCCGACCGGGGAGCTGCGCCAGCGGCCGCCGGCCTACTCGGCGGTGAAGGTGGGCGGTGAGCGTGCGTACCGGCGCGCGCGCCGGGGCGAGGAGCTCGAGATGCCGGAGCGGATCGTGAGCGTCACGCGCTTCGAGGAGCGCTGGCACGAGGGGGACCGGGCGGAGCTGGCGATCGAGTGCTCGTCCGGCACGTACGTCCGCAGCCTGGTCGCCGACCTCGGCGATGCGTACTGCGAGAGCCTGCGCCGGACCGCGATCGGGCCGTTCGCGGTGGACGAGGCGGAGCTGTTCCTGCCGCTGGACGAAGCGCTGGCACGCCTCCCGGAGCGTTCCGCGTGACAGTCTTTCCGCCATGAGCATCAAGGTCACCCGGCTGGGCGACGTCGAGCCTCGCCCTCGCAAGGTCGCGATCGGCACGTTCGACGGCGTCCACGTTGGGCATCGGAGGGTGATCGAGGGGGCCGACACGGTGCTCACCTTCGATCCGCATCCGCTGAGCGTCCTTCACCCGGAGGCGGTCCCGAAGCTGATCATGCCCTTCGCCGCCAAGCGCGACGTGATCGACGGCCTGGGCGTCGACGAGCTCGTGATCATCCCCTTCGACAGGGAGTTCTCCAAGGTCGAGGCCGAGGACTTCATCTCGAAGCTCCTGGTCGAGGCGCTCGGCGCCACCCAGGTCTCGGTGGGGGAGAACTTCCGGTTCGGCGCGCGGGCCAAGGGCAGCCCCGAGATGCTGGCCGCGCGCGAGGAGTTCGAGACGCGGGTCGTCCCGCTGGTGGAGGTCGGTGGCGAGACGGTCTCGTCCACGCGAATCCGGGCGCTGGTGGCCGCCGGCGACGTCGAGGGCGCGATGGCGTGCCTGGGCGCCCCTTTCCTAGTCGAGGGCGAGGTGATCAGCGGCGACAAGCGCGGGCGCACGCTGGGATTCCCAACCGCCAACATCGCGCCGGCCGGCGACATGGTCGTGCCGGGCCACGGTGTCTACGCGGCGTTCGCCAACGGCCTGCCCTCGGCCGTGAACGTGGGGGTGAGGCCGACCTTCGAAACCGGGCGCGGGCTGCTGGTCGAGACGTACATCATCGACGAGGACGTCGAGCTCTACGGGCACGTCCTGCGCATGGCGTTCATCGCCCGGCTTCGAGGCGAACGGCGCTTCGCGGCGGTCGAGGACCTGATCGCGCAGATGCATCTGGACGTCGAGGAGGCCAAAAAGCTCTGTGCAGAGTTTGTTCGTGAGGACCTTTAGGTCCGAAAGCAGCATTTATGCCTGTGAGGGGCTTTGCCCCGAAAGCAGCAGGTCAGGGCGAAGCCCGCAAGTTATTCACGGCGTAGCCGCCCGCAAGAGATTCAACGTCTACCCTTACGCCCTCGAATGACCCTGACCGCTGAGAAGAAGCAGGAGCTGATCGGCAAGTACGGCCGCTCCGAGGGCGACACCGGCTCCGCCGAGGTCCAGGTTGCGCTGCTCACCGAGCGGATCAACTACCTCACCGAGCACCTGCGCACGCACAGCAAGGACCACCACTCGCGCCGCGGCCTGCTGATGCTCGTCGGCAAGCGCCGCCGGCTCCTCCAGTACCTCGAGCGCGCCGACCTGGACCGCTACCGCGCCCTCGTCGCCGACCTCGGCCTCCGCCGCTAGGCACAGCACACTTCCGTCACAACCGTTAAGGGGTCTGACCCCGTTTAGGGTTGTTACAGCTCTGTGACGAGCAGGCGGAGGCCCCCGTTGTGCTCTTTGAGCTCGCGTAGGCGGCCGTGCCTGCGGTCCCACTCGCCCCTCTCCAGGGCGGCGCGCAGGCGCTCCGCTCCGGCGGCCTCGGCGGCGTCGTCCATGCGGGCGAAGCCCGAGCAGTTGGCCCGGACGATGGGATCGAGGAGCAGCTCCGGGCGACCGCTCACGGTCTCGATGTAGACGTCCACGCAGTCGTTCGGAGCCGGCACGGCGATGACCTCGGCGCCGCCCATGAGCTCCGCCAGGTCCGCGACGAGCGGCATCTCGTAGTCGAACGGGATGAGCTCGGGCCAGTAGTCGCGCACCCATGACTTCGAGATGACGTCGGGGTCGAGAGTGAGGACGAGGATCCGGTCGCGGGCGACCCGCTTCATCTCGGCGAGGCCACGCCGGAGGTCGGCCCAGTGGTGCACGGTGATGACCGCCATCGCCGCGTCTGCCGAGTCGTCGCCAAGGGGCAGGCTCTCGGCGCTGCCGATCAGGGCTCGCGGCAGGTGGGGCGGGCGCTGGGCGGCCATGGTCTCCGACGGCTCGACCGGGATGACCTCGAGGCCGTCGGGCTCGTATGAGCCGGCCCCCGCGCCGACGTTGACCACCGAGCGCGCGTCCCCGAGCGCGGCATCGATGCACGCGGCGATCCGCGGCTCCGTGCGCCGTGTAGCCGAGTACGTGGTGCCGATCCGCTCATAGCGTGGTTCGCCCATTCGAATGACGCTAGCGGCCCGCTACCATGCGCCGCGTTAGAGAACGATCAGTTCTGAAGCACTGGGCGCCAACCGGGCGCCCGAAAGGAAAACCGAATCACATGAGTATGTTTGACGTTAGCCGCGTCTCAGCGTCCGTTGGCAACGACGAGATCAGCTTCGAGACCGGCAAACTGGCTCGCCAGGCCGGCGGGGCCGTCGTCGTAACGAGCGGCGAGACGCTGGTGCTCGGCACCGCGACCGTCGGGAACCTCCGCGACGTGGACTTCCTCCCGCTGACGGTGGACGTCGAGGAGAAGCACTACGCCGCGGGCAAGATCCCGGGCTCCTACTTCCGCCGTGAGGCAAGGGCGGGCGAGAAGGCGACGCTGACCGCGCGCATGATCGACCGGCCCATCCGCCCGCTCTTCCCGAAGGGCTGGCACTTCGAGACCCAGCTGGTCGCCCAGCCGCTCTCCGTGGACCACGTCCACCCCTACGACATCCTCGCGATGAACGCCGCCTCCGCGGCGCTCGCGATCTCGCCCGTTCCGGTCGCCAAGACCGTCGGCGCGGTCCGCGTCGGCAAGCTCGACGGCGACTTCGTCGTCAACCCGCCGGAGGACCGTCAGGAGGAGCTCGAGATGGACCTCGTGGTCTCCGGCACCGACGAGGCCATCCTGATGGTCGAGTGCGGCGCCAACGGCGTCACCGAGGCCGAGGTGCTCGACGCGCTCGACATCGCCCACTCCGAGATCAAGAAGATCACCGCCACGATCGACGAGCTGGCCCAGAAGGCCGGCAAGGAGAAGATCGAGGTCGAGGCCCCCGAGGTCGACGGCGACCTCCTCGCGAAGATCGAGGGAAGCCACAAGCAGGCCCTGGTCGACGCAATCGCGACGGAGGGCAAGCTCGAGCGCTACGAGGCGATCGACGCCGTCAAGGACGCTGTCGTCGCGGAGTACGCGCCGGAGACGGGCGACGAGGAGGCCGACGCAGCACGCAAGGCTGAGGTTGGCACCGCCTTCGACGCGATCGAGAAGGACACGATCCGCAGGCAGATCGCGGTCGACAAGAAACGACCCGACGGTCGCGCTCAGGACGAGATCCGTCCGATCGAGTGCGAGGTCGACGTCGCCCCGCGGGTTCACGGCTCGGCGCTCTTCACGCGCGGCGAGACGCAGATCCTCTCGAGCGTCGCGCTCGGGACCACGCGCATGGACATGAAGATCGACAACCTGAGCCTTCAGGACACGAAGCGCTTCTGGCACCACTACAACTTCCCGCCGTTCTCGGTGGGCGAGGCCGGATTCATGCGGGGCCCGAAGCGCCGCGACATCGGCCACGGTGCGCTCGCCGAGCGGGCGCTCGTCCCGTCGATCCCCGACGAGGAGAGCTTCCCGTACGTGATCCGCGCGGTCTCCGACACGCTCGAGTCCAACGGCTCGTCTTCGATGGGCTCCGTTTGCGCCTCGTCCATGGCCCTCCAGGCCGCGGGTGTCCCGGTCTCTGCGCCGGTTGCCGGCGTCGCGATGGGCCTCATCAAGGAGGGCGACAGCTACATCGTCCTGACCGACATCGCCGGCGTCGAGGATCACCTCGGCGACATGGACTTCAAGGTCGCCGGCACCAAGGACGGCATCAACGCCCTCCAGATGGACATCAAGATCTCGGGCGTCACGTTCGAGATCCTCACCGAGGCCCTCGAGCAGGCCCGCAAGGGGCGCCTGTTCATCCTCGACAAGATGTCGGGCGCAATCGACGGCCCCCGCGAGGAGCTCTCGAGGTACGCGCCGGCGATCATGTCGATCAAGATCGACTCCGAGAAGATCGGCGCGGTCATCGGCAAGGGTGGCGAGAACATCCGCGGGCTCCAGGAGGAGTTCGAGGCCGAGATCGACATCGACGACGACGGCACCGTGCGCATCTACGCGCCGACCAGGGAGCTGGTCGACGGCTGTGTCTCCCGCATCGAGCAGATGACCAAGGAGGCCGAGGTCGGCGACCGCTACACGGCCGCCAAGGTCGTGAAGACCACGACGTTCGGCGCCTTCGTCGAGCTCGTCAAGGGCACCGACGGCCTGCTGCACATCTCCAACGTGAAGCCGGGCGAGCGGGTGGACACGGTCGAGTCCGTCCTCAGCCAGGGCGACGAGCTGGACGTGACCGTGGTCGAGGTCGACCGCGAGCGCGGTCGCATCGGCCTGCGCCTCTCCGACGACCCCTCGATCGAGGGCAAGACGGCGGAGGACCTCGCCTCGGTCGGCACCGGCGACCCCACCATGGGTGGGGGCGGCGGACGCCGTGACGGCGGCGGCAACGGCCGCGGCGGTCGCGGGCGCGAGCGCCTTGGCGGTGGCGGAGGTGACCGTGGTCGCGGCAGAGGTGGCCGCGAAGGGCGCCGCCGCGACCGGTAAATGGCAGATCTGCCTGAGGGAGTAAGGCTCACAGAGCTCGGCTCAGGGCTCCGGGTGATCACCGAGGCGATGCCCTCGGTGCGCTCGGTGGCCCTGGGGCTCTGGGTCAGGACGGGGTCGCGCGACGAGGTCGCCGGCCAGGAGGGGCTCTCGCACTTCCTGGAGCACCTGCTCTTCAAGGGCACCCCCAAGCACTCGGCGATCGAGATCTCCGAGCTGCTCGACGGGATGGGCGCCGCGGCAAACGCCGCCACGAGCAAGGAGTCCACGCACGTGTACGCCCGCATCCTCGACGAGCACACGGAGGCGGCCTTCGAGCTCCTTGCCGACATGTTCGCGAGGCCCACGCTCCCCCAGGACGAGGTCGACTCCGAGCGCCAGGTGATCCTGGAGGAGATCGCCATGTACGAGGACGAGCCGCAGGATCGCGTCCACGACGTCCTCGCCGAGGCCATCCATGGCGACACGCCGCTGGGCCGCCGGGTGCTGGGCTCGAGCGACGTGATCGCGTCCGTCGGCGTGCCGGCCATCCGCGAATACCACGACGCCCGCTACAGCGCCGCCAACGTCGTCGTCGCGGCGGCGGGCAGCGTCGATCACGACGCGATCTGCGCGTTGGCCGAGGGCCACCTCGGGCTGGGCGCGGCCGCCGGCGGTCCGCCCGCTGCCGGGCGCAACGGGCAGGACCCCAACTTCCGCTTCTACGCGAAGGACACCGAGCAGTACCACGTGTGCTTCGGCGGACCCGGCATCTCGCGCGGCGACGACCGTCGCTTCGCGCTCGCCCTGCTTGACAGCTCGTTTGGAGGGTCGGTCTCGTCGCGGCTGTTTCGCGAGATCCGCGAGAAGCGCGGCCTCGCCTACTCGGTCGGCTCCTACACGGAGCAGTTCATCGACGACGGCGCGATCGCGATGTACGTCGGCACGCGCGCGGACAACGTCGCGGAGGCCTGCGAGATCATCGGCCGGGAGCTTGCGAAGGTGCACGCCGAGGGCCTCGACGACGACGAGCTGAGGCGCTCCAAGGAGCACGTGAAGGCGCGGATGGTGCTCGGCCTCGAGTCCACCACCTCGCGGATGTCGCGATGCGCCCGCTCCGAGCTGTTCGGCGTGGAGTTCCTCTCGATCGACGAGCTGCTGGAGCGGACCGAGGCGGTCACCGCCGACGACGTTGCGGCGCTTGCGAACGAGCTCTACGACCCTGAGCGGCTTTCGGCAGCCTGCATCGGGCCGGACGAGAGCCGCTTCAGGTCCGCGGTCGGGTCGGTGAGCGCCGGGCTCGAGACATGACCCGCGTCGCCGTCGCCGGCGCCGCGGGCAACATGGGCGCGACCACCTGCGAGGCGGTCGAGGCCGCCGATGACCTCGAGCTCACCGGCCGAGCCGACCCGGCGCTGGGCGTCGAGGTCGAGGAGGTCCTCGACGCGGCGGATGTCCTCGTGGACTTCACGGTTCCCGATTCAGCGAAGGAGAACGTGCTGAAGGCCGTCGCCGCGGGCGTCCACGCCGTCGTCGGGACCACGGGGTTCGACCTGGACGAGCTGCGCGCGGAGGTCGAGGCCTCGCGCACCCGCGGCGCCAACGTCTTCGTCGCGCCCAACTTCGCGATCGGAGCGGTCCTGATGATCGAGCTGGCCACGCGCGCGGCCGAGCACATGCCGGACTGCGAGATCACCGAGTTCCACCGCAAGGAGAAGGTCGATGCGCCGTCGGGCACCGCGAAGCACACCGCGGCGGCAATCGAGGCGGCCGGGGGAGAGGTCAACGCCATCCACTCCGTCCGCCTGCCCGGCCTGGTCGCGCACCAGGAGGTCATCTTCGGGGGCGAGGGCCAGACGCTCACCATCCGCCACGACTCGACGGATCGCCGCTCGTTCATGCCTGGAGTCCTGCTCGCCGTCCGGAAGGTCGGAGACCTTCCGGACCCCTTCACCGTCGGCCTCGAGAACCTCCTCTAGGGCCGGCGATGAGCTGGCAGGCGTACGAGGAGCTGCCGGATCAGCGCCAGAGTCTCGTCGGGGTCGCAGACGAGGGGGAGGAGGTCGTCCTGATCAGGGCGATCTCGCGGAAGCCGTACCGCTGCCCGCACTGCCGGCAGGAGGTCCCGATCGGCTCCGAGCACGTGGTCGTGCGCTACTCGCACCCGGCGCGGCGCGTCAAGCACACGCACTGGCATCGCGCCTGCGTCGACGACGGTCTGCGCTACACGCTCCGCCAGCTCCGCCCGATCCCGGCGTCGCAGTCGACGGAGGCCCGGCTCGACCGACGATACGGGCATCGGCGCTGATATCGCAATAACACGATATTACGTATACGCTATGCAGCGTGGAAGCACACGAGCTGATTCGCAAAACTCGCACGTCCGCCGGCATCACGCAGGGCGACCTCGCTCGACGGCTCGGGACCACGCAGTCAGCCGTGGCCCGTCTCGAGCACCGGGGGTCCAATCCGCGGCTGTCCAGCCTCCAAAGGGCCATCGAGGCCATGGGGCAGCGCTTGGAGCTCTCGGCAGGACGCCCGGAGCCGTCGGTAGACGAATCGATGATCGCGGCAAATCTGCGGCTGAGCCCCGCAGAGCGCCTTGCGCATCACCAGCACGCCCACGACAGCATCCGAGACCTGACCTCCAAGGCGCGCATCGTCACAGCGGATGGCTGAAGCACCGCCGCGCCTCAACGCCGAGGAGCTGCTGCGGCATCTGGTAGGAGGCGGCGTCGACTTCGTCGTCATCGGCGGCATCGCCCGTGTCCTGCTCGCCGCGGCTCGCGTGACCAAGGACCTCGACATCGCCTACTCGCGTGACGAGGAGAACCTGAAGGCACTTGGCGCGGTCCTCGAGGAGATCGGAGCCACGCTCCGAGGGGTCGAGGAGGATCTGCCGTTCGTCCCCGATGCCACCACGCTGGATCGCGTGCAGGTCCTGACGCTCAGCACGAAGTTCGGATGGCTGGACATCCTCGCGTTTCCCAGCGGCGCCCCTGCCTACGACGCTTTGCGCGAAAACGCCGAGACCGTCGAGCTCGGAGACTTCGTGGTCCAGGTCGCTTCGATCGACGACATGATCGCGATGAAACGGGCCTCGGGCCGGATTCAGGACCTCGCGGACATCGAAGAGCTCGAGGCCATCAGCCGTCGGCGCCCAGCGTGACATAGGCTGGTCGCATGAGTGATGACTTCGCGAATCTCGATGCAACCGGGCAGGCCGAACTCGTTCGAAGCGGGGAGGTGAGTCCGACCGAGCTGGTCGACGCCGCGATCGCGCGAGCGGAGGCGCTCAACCCGGAGCTGAACGCGATCATCCATCCGTTCTACGACGAGGCCCGGGAGGCGGCCGCGGGTGAGCTGCCGGACGGGCCGTTCCGCGGCGTCCCGTTCGTCTTCAAGGACCTTGGCGCAGGCCTTGCGGGCCAGCCGATGTACATGGGCCTGAAGCCCCTGAAGGACGCCGACTTCCGCCTGCCCGTGGACACCACCCTCGGCGCGCGCTTCCGCGCCGCGGGCTTCGTGACCATCGGCAAGACCAACACGCCGCAGCTCGGCATCCTGCCGACCACGGAGCCACAGCTCTACGGCCCCTCGCGCAACCCGTGGAACACGGGCCACTCGACCGGAGGGTCGAGTGGCGGATCGGCCGCCGCGACGGCCGCGGGCATCGTCCCGGTCGCGCACGCCAACGACGGCGGGGGCTCGATTCGGATTCCCGCGTCGGAGTGCGGGCTCGTCGGCCTCAAGCCAACCCGCCAGCGGATCTCGGAGGGACCGCTCATCGGCGACAACATGTCCGGCCTCACCGTCGAGCTCGTCGTCTCCCACACGGTGCGCGACACCGCCGCGATCCTCGACGCCGTCCACGGCCCCGCGCCCGGCGACCCGTACGTCGCCCCGCCGCCGGCCCGCGCCTACGCGGAGGAGCTCGAGGCAGACCCGAAGGCACTGCGGATCGGACTGATCACCGAGGCATTCGCCGGCGGCGAGGTCGACCAGGTGGTCGTCGACGCGGCCGAGAAGGCGGCGAAGGAGCTCGAGGCTCTCGGGCACTCGGTGGAGACGCCCGACCTTCCCGAGCTCGGCCAGCAGGACGTGGCCCCGACCTTCATCGCCCGCTGGGCCGCCGGTCAGGCGCAGATCCTCGCGGCCTTCGAGACGATGCTCGGCATCAAGATCACGGCCGACGACGTCGAGCCGCTGACCTGGGCGCTCGGCGAGATCGGCAGGTCGACCGGAGCCGCCGAGTACCTCCAGGCGGTCGCCCTTCACCAGGGCCTCTCGCGCGTGGTCGCCGGGCTGTATGAGACCTACGACCTCATCCTCACGCCGACGCTCGGCGAGCCGCCGCCGCCGCTCGGCACCTTCGACGACTCCGGGCCCGAGCCGCTCGACGCGATCAACCGCGCCGCGAAGACGGCGGCGTTCACCGCGCTGTTCAACATCACGGGACAGCCGGCGATCTCGCTGCCGATGTACATGACGGACGACGGGCTGCCGATGGGCATCCAGTTCGCCGCCGAGTTCGGGCGCGAGGACCTGCTGATCGCGATCGCAGCGCAGCTCGAGAAGGCGGTTCCATGGGCTGACCGGAAGTCGCCGATGGTTGCGGGCGCCACTGCCTGAGACCGGGCTTCTCCTGGGATAATCCGCCGATGCAGACTTTTGCCGGCGTTCTCACCGCGATGGTCACGCCGTTCGAGCAGGACGGCGAGCTCGACGTCGAGGCCGCGCGCAGGCTCGCGGCGCAACTCGTCGACGGGGGCTCCCACGGGGTGGTGGTCGCGGGCACGACGGGCGAGGCCCCGACGCTCACCGACGACGAGCGCGTGCGGCTCCTCGAGGCCGTGCTGGAGGAGATCGGCGACCGCGCGACGGTGATCGCCGGCGCCGGTACCAACGACACCCGCCACTCCGCCGAGCAGGCGAGGGCCGCGGCGGAGGCGGGCGCCCACGGCGTGCTCATCACCACGCCGTACTACAACAAGCCCAACCAGGCGGGCCTGCTCGCGCACTTCCAGGCGATCGCCGAGCGCACCGGAGACACCCCCCTCGCGCTCTACAACATCCCGTCGCGGGTGGTCATCAACATGCCGCCCGCCTTCCTGGCCGAGGTCGCCGCCGCGATTCCGGCGGTCGTGGCGGTGAAGCAGGCGAACGACGACGAGATCGGCCCGATCGACGGCCTCGACGTGCTGGCCGGCAACGACGGGATCTTCCTGCGTTGCCTGACGCTCGGTGGCACCGGCGGGATCCTGGTTGCCTCGCACCTCGTCGGGACCGAGATGCGCCAGATCTACGAGTCGGCGCTTGGTGGCGACAACGTGCGGGCTGCCGAGATCGAGGCTCGCCTCGAGCCGATCTACGAGACCCTCACCGTCGCGCCCAACCCGATCCCGGTCAAGGCGGCGTTGGAGATGATGGGCGTGATCGAGGGTGGGCTTCGCCTGCCGATGGTCTCGGCCAGCCAGTCGGAGCGCGCCGTCGTCCGCACCGCGCTGGAGCGCCACGGGGTCTTGGTCGCGGGCGGCGCCGCGTAGTGGCCGACTCAGTAAGCGTTCTGCCTCTCGGCGGGCTCGGCGAGATCGGCAAGAACATGACGGTGGTCGAGCGCGATGGCCGCATCGTGGTCGTCGACACGGGCCTCATGTTTCCGACGGCGGAGATGCTGGGCATCGACCTCGTCCTGCCCGACTTCTCGTATCTCCGCGAGCGCGCCGACGACATCGAGGCGATCGTCCTCACCCATGGCCACGAGGACCACGTCGGGGCACTGCCCTACGTGTTGCGCGAGGTCGGCATCCCTCCGGCCATCTACGGCGGCCCGTTGACGATCGGGATGGTGCGCTCGAAGCTCGACGAGCACAAGCTCCGCGACGTGCCGCTGGAGGTCCTCGACCCGGGAGAACGGGTCGAGGCCGGCCCCTTCGAAGTCGAGATGATCCACATGTCCCACTCGATTCCGGACTCCTGCGCGGTGGCGCTGCACTCCGACCTCGGAGCCGTGCTGATCACGGGCGACTACAAGTTCGACCAGACGCCGGTGGACGGCAATCCCGCCGACGTCTCGCGGCTGGCCGAGCTCGGCCGGGAGGGCGTGCTCTGCCTGTGCGGGGACTCCACGAACGCGAACCGCCCCGGGGTGGCGCCTTCCGAGTCGAGCGTGGGCCCGGCGCTACTGGAGCTCTTCGGCCGCTGCGAGGGGCGGATCGTCGTGACCTGCTTCGCATCCAACGTCCACCGGGTCCAGCAGGTGATCGACGCCGCGGTCCAGCTCGACCGCCGCGTCGCGCTGGTGGGCCGCTCGATGCGCAAGAACTTCAACATCGCCTCCAACCTCGGCATTGCCGCGGCGCCGGGCGGCCTCGTCATCTCGCCGAAGGAGATCGAGGACTTCCCCGACCACAAGGTCATCGCGATCTCCACCGGCAGCCAGGGCGAGCCCCTGTCGGCGTTGCGGCGGATGGCCCACGCCGACCATCGCGACGTCGAGCTCCACTCTGGTGACACCGTCATCTTCTCGGCGACCCCGATCCCCGGAAACGAGCGCGCGGTCAACGAGACGATCGACCGCATCTTCGAGATCGGGGCCACGGTGGTGACCGCGGCCGACGCCCCCATCCACGCCTCGGGCCACGGCTGGCAGGAGGAGCTGAAGCTCATGCTCAACCTCACCAAGCCTCGCTACGTGATGCCCTTCCACGGCGACCATCGCCGACTTCGCCTGCACGCGGACCTGGCCGAGTCGGTCGGCGTGGAGCGCGAGAACATCTTCAAGGGCCGCAACGGCCAGCCACTCGAGCTCGGCGCGAACGGCGCGGCGTTCGGGGAGGAGATGGGCTCGGGGATGATCTTCGTGGACGGCGTCGACATCGGCGACCCGGACGACGTCGCGCTGCGGGACCGCCGCACGCTCTCCGCGGACGGCGTCTTCATCGTCGTTGCGACGGTCTCCTCGGACGACGGCTCGCAGGTCGCGCCGCCCGAGATCATCTTCCGCGGCGTCGCGTTCCTCGAGCCCGACCAGGAGGACGACCTGGTCGAGGAGCTCCGTGACGTGGTGGGGAGGAGCCTCAAGTCCGCGGCCGACCACGACGAGCACGAGCCCGATCTGATCGAGGAGAACCTCCACGACGACATCGCCGAGTTCGTCTACCACGCCGTCCGCCGCCGCCCGATGATCCTCCCGGTGGTCGTCGAGGTCTGAGCCATTTTCAGGCCTTTGGGTACCTGCTAACGTGGCGCGCCGTGAGAGGCGGGACTCCTCGAAGAGCGCGGGCGCGCCTTGTGGCGCCCGTTGCGCTGCTCGGGACCCTGGTCGTTGCGGTGTCGAGCGGCGGCGCCGCAGCCGCCCCTGCCGGGCCCGCGGTGGCCGATGCGCTGAAGAGCGCCGCGGCGCCCAGCTCGCAGCTCGTGCAGGGCCGCACCATCCACTTCGAGGGGACCACGATCGTCCAGTACCGGCAGGAGGTCGGCGGCGTCCCGGTTCTCGGCGGCGACGTCGCCGTCATGGGCGACACCGCCGCCTCGGCGACGCCCGAGGTGGTGGCCGACGGCAGCGCCGCGAAGGTCGCGGCTCCGCCGGCTCCCAAGGTCTCCGCGGCCAACGCCGTGGCGATCGCCAAGCGCGCGACCGGGGCGACCGCGCTGCGCGCGAAGCCGACCTCGAGCCTCGCGATCGACCCGAAGCACGGCAACGCTCTCGTGCAGCGGGTGACCCTCGCGTCGGGCAGCCCCCTCAAGGACTTCCAGGTGCTCGTCGACGCGACGACGGGCACGGTCCTGCAGAAGCTCAACCTCCTGCAGTACGCGACCGCCACGGGCAAGGCGAAGCTCTACACGCCCAACCCGGTGGTGATGAACGCCGGCTACGGCGGCATCGGCAGCGGCAGGGCCGCCGACAACCACAACAAGGACACCGCCAAGCTGACCGCTCTGCGGGCGCCGGTGAGCCTGAAGCTCCTGAAGAAGCACCAGCACTGCCTGGTCGGCAAGTACGTCGACGCGCGGGTTGGAAACGGCAAGGGCGCGCCGGTCTGCCGCAAGAGCCTCAACTGGCGCAACGTGACCCGCTCCAAGGAGGACTTCGAGGGTCTCGAGGCCTACTACGAGATCACCCAGCTCCAGAGCTACTACCACGCGCTCGGCTTCCGGGGCAAGGCGAACGTCCACCCGAGGCGCCAGACGGTCATCGCCGACGCGTTTGCGCAGGACAACTCGTTCTACTCGCCCGGCGACCGCAAGATCCGGTTCGGCCGGGGCGCAGTGGACGACGCCGAGGACGGCGACGTCATCACCCACGAGTACGGTCACTCGATCCAGGACGCCCAGGACCGCGGCTTCGGCAACTGCAACTGCTTCCAGGCCGGGGCGCTCGGCGAGGGCTTCGGCGACTTCGAGTCCGCCCTGAACACGGCCATCAGCCCCAACGTGCCGACCGGCTACCTCGGGCAGGCCGAGTACTGCATCTTCGACTGGGACGGCACCGGCGGCTACGGCGGCCCGGGCGTGAAGCCCTGCGGCCGCCTGGCGACCGGCGCTGACGGCACCAGCACGTACACCCAGGCGGTCCAGACCTGCCACACGCCGCGGGGTCCGGAGATCCATTGCCTCGGCGAGGTCTGGTCGCATGGGCTCATCGACCTGCTCAACTCGCTGCCGGCCGACGGCAGCAACCGCCCGCCGATCCTGGTCGACGTCCTGCTCTCGCAGTTCATCTACAAGCACAACGAGACCTTCCCGCAGGCGGTCAACGCCCTCCTGAAGGCGGACGACAACGTCTACGGGAACGGCAACCAGGGCACGGGCATCCACGATGCCGCGATCTGCGCCGAGATGAAGAGCGCCCGCGGCATCGACGCCTCGAGCTGCCCGTAGCGCGAGCTCCAGTCGCCTAGCGACCACACCTCGCAAGCCCTGACGCTCGCCTGAACGGGCGCAAAAATAGGCCCGCCGGCGTCAGGGAGGGGGAACACCGGCGGGCCTCATTGGCTCGAAAGCCAACTAACACCCGTCGGAGAGGTGTCGGGGTCCCCCGACGGGCGGGTTGTCTCGTCCACGCAGAAAGCTAATCCCGGGTTGTAAACGCTTTCTAAAGGGTTCCAAGGACTTCCCTAAATGCTTGCGGGAGCCGCGCTGGGCGGCTGCGGCAAGGCCTTAGCGTCGCCGTGGCCGAGCGGCAGGCGCACGGTGAACCCCGCGCCGCCGTGCGGCGAATCGCCCGCCTGGACGCTGCCGCCGTGCGAGGTGGCAACCGCCTGCACGATCGCGAGGCCGAGGCCGATGCCGCCGTTTGCGGAGACGTCCGCGGGCCCCGAGCCGCGGACGAAGCGGCCAAAGATCTGCTCGTCCATGCCGGCTGGAAGGCCGGGCCCGTCGTCCTCGACCGCGAGCACCGCGTCACCGGCCGCGCCGGAGACGGACAGGGACACGCTTGTCCCCTCGGGCGTGTGGCGGAGCGCGTTGTCGAGGAGGTTCAGGACCATGCGGTGGAGCTCGTCCGGGTTGCCCATGACCGGGACGGGACGCGGCGCGTCGATCGAAAGCTTGTGCTCCGCGGCCAGCGGCCTCACCTCGGCAAGCGCCGCGCCCGCGATCTCCGTTAGGTCGCATTCGCGGCGCGCTCCGCTGCGTCCTGCGTCCGCGCGGGCCAGGAGCAGCAGATCCGAGACGAGCCGGCCCATGCGCCGCGAGGAGCGCAGGGCGCCGTCGATGATCTCGCCCTCCTCGCCGTCGCGCTCCGCGCTGTCCAGCCGCGCCTGGAGGAGCTCGAGGTTGGCGAGGATGCTGGTCAGCGGGGTGCGGAGCTCGTGCGAGGCGTCGGCGACGAACTCGCGCTGCGCCTGGATCATCTGATCTGTCTCGGTGCGCGCCGCGTCCAGCTCCCGGAGCATCTGGTCGAGCGTGCGGGCGAGCTCGGCGACCTCGTCGTCGGTCTCGGGTTGAGGCACGCGACGCGACGGGTCGCGCGTGTTCGCGATCTTCTGCGCGGTGGCGGTCAGCGCGGCGATCGGCCGCATTGCGCGGCTCGCCACGGCGAGACCGGCGAGCGTCGCCAGCAGGGTGCCGCCGAGCACGCCGGCGAACAGGAACAGCCACAGCTTGTTGACGGTGGTGTCGACAGACTTGCTGCTGCGGGCGTACTGAAGGAGCGCCGGTCCGAAGCCCGGGACCGCGGTGGTGGCGACCTCCAGGTTTCCCACCTGGCGCAGGCCCAGGGTGCGAGGGCCGAGGTCGGCGGGAGCGTTGACGCTCACGGTGTTGCACCCGGGGCACATGGGGATCAGCCGAAGGACCACGGGCGGTGGGGCCATCTGCGAGAGCTGGTGGGACGTGATGATGTCGCGAAGGGAGGCGTTGTTGGCCACCTGGCTGGCGATTCCCTCGGCGCTCTCGATCACCTCGTTCTGAAAGTCGTTCCGGATGCGGCTTTCGGCCAGTCGGCCGACGACAACCGCGAACGTGACGAGAATCGCGAACGTCAGTAGGGCCGAGACCGCGGTGAGCCGCCAGCGGACCGGCCAGAGCCTGGGGTGGTTCCAGGTTGCCTTCAGCGGCCGGCGCTCGGGCGTGTCAGGCATCTGCTTCCGAGCCGGGCGGGCGGATGACATAGCCGGCACCGCGCTTCGTCTGCAGGACGCGCGGCTCGCCGCCCTCCTCGAGCTTGCGGCGCAGGTTCGAGATGAAGACGTCGATGGTGTTGGTCATCGCCATCGGGTCGTAGCCCCACACCTCCTCGAGGAGGCGCTCGCGCGACACCACCAAGCGTTCGTTGCGCATCAGGTACTCGAGCAGCTCGAACTCCCGGTTGGTGAGGTCGATGGCGCGATCGCCGCGAAAGACCTCCCGGGTGTCCGGGTTCAGCCGCAGGTCGCCGACCGCCAGCGACGCGCTGCCGCGGGGCGGACGCCGGCGGGTGAGCGCGCGCAGGCGGGCGAGGAGCTCCTGGCGCTCGAACGGCTTCACCAGGTAGTCGTCGGCGCCGGTGTCGAGGCCGGTGACCCGGTCGTCGAGCTCCGCGCGCGCCGTGAGGATCAGGATCGGGACGTCGCTCTCGGCGCGCAGGCGCTCCAGAACCTCTACACCGTCCAGCTTCGGCAGCCCGAGGTCGAGAATGACCAGATCGGGCACGAACTCCGCGGCGACCTCGAGCGCCTCGACGCCATCCGCGGCCGACCGGACCTCGTGGCCTTCCTGGCGCAGGGTCCGGCGCAGGACGTCGGCGATCTCCTCATCGTCCTCGACCACGAGGACGCGGCCCATCGATCCGTCGTTGGCCAGCATCTTCCTAAAGAGGGTAGAGCCAACCGTGCCGGATTCCCGGCATATTTAGCGGGGTTTTAGGAGCTCGCAGGGGTACGGCCAGGCACGTCGAAGCACCTGACGGAGATGGCCTCACGCACGAAGCGCCGCAAGACGCGGCGCCAGCCGCAGCGCGCGACCTCGCGCTCGCGCTCGCGCACGCGATCGACCCGCCGGCCGCCCCCGCGGGCGGCGCGAGCCAGGGCCGAGGCGCGCGCCGTGTTCGACGGCCTGGAGCAGCGCCACCTGGATCTCGCCGGGCTCGCGCTGATCGCGCTCGGCATCTTCATGGCCTTCGTCACCTACCTCGGCTGGAACGGCGGGCGGGTCGGCGACTGGATGGAGAGCGGCCTGACCCTGTTCGCCGGCCGCATCGCCTACCTCGCGCCGCTCGCGCTCGCGGGGTGGGGGGTCGCGCTGATCATGCGGCCCGTGGTCAAGGCGCCCTCCGCGCTCAACGCCGGCGCGGTGCTGCTGCTCGGGTCGCTGCTGCTCGCGTTCGCCGCCGGCACCGCGGGGCTCGGCCCCACGCACCCGCTCCGCCACGGCTACTTCCACCACCACTTCATGACCCAGCACGGCGGGGCCGGGGGAGAGGCCCTCTACTGGGCCTCGACCAGCCTCTTCCAGCGGCTCGGCGCGCACATCCTGACCGTGCTGATGTTCGCCTCCGGTCTGCTCCTGCTCACCGGGACCACGCTCTCCAGCGTGTTCGCGCGTGTGGGAGAGACGGCGCGGCGCGCGAGCGCGAGCACGCGCGTGATGGCGGAGACCGTCCGCACCCAGTCGATGAGCGACCCGTTCGGCGACTCCGGCGTGGAGGACATCGCCGTCACCCGCGCCAATCCCACGGAGCGCCTCGTCCCGGAGGCCGACGATGCCGAGGCCGACGGCGATTGGTTCGAGCAGCCGACGGACGACCTCGAGCGAAGCGGCGAGCAGTTCGCCTACGAGGAGGCCACCGGGGAGCCGGAGGCCGAGGCCGAGGCGGACGAGGCCGAGGCGGAGCATGCCGAGGCACCGCCGCCGGTAGCGAGCGAGGAACCGGCCGACGCACAGCCGGAGCCCGAGACCACGCCGATGGGCGTCAAGCGCAGCGCGGTCACCGAGTCCGAGGAGGTCGCGTACTCGCTGCCCGCCGCAAGCAAGCTGCTGGAGCGGGGCAAGGGCGACCAGGGGCCGGACACCCGCGACCGCGACGCCGTCTCGAAGGCGCTGCTCGAGTCGCTTCGCCACTTCAACGTCGAGGCCCGGCTGACCGGAGTGGTCAGCGGCCCGCACGTCAGCCGGTACGAGCTCCAGCTCGCGCCGGGCACCAAGGTTTCCCGGGTCGCGCAGCTGAAGGACGATCTCGCCTACGCGCTTGCCTCCACGGACATCCGCATCCTGGCCCCGATTCCCGGCAAGAAGGCGGTTGGCGTCGAGGTGCCGAACGCGAAGCGCCGGCTCGTCCGCCTCGGCGACATCTACGAGGGCAGGCCGAAGGGCTCGTCGCCGTTCGTCGTCTGGATGGGCAAGGACGTGTCCGGGCAGTCGGCGTGGACCGACCTGGCACTCATGCCGCACGCCCTCGTCGCGGGCACGACCGGCTCCGGAAAGTCCGGGTGCATCAACTCGATGCTCTGCTCCATCCTGCTCCACGCCTCGCCCAACGAGGCGCGGCTGGTCCTGGTCGACCCCAAGCGCGTCGAGCTGAACCACTACGAGAAGCTGCCGCACCTGCTGACGCCTGTTGTCACCAACCCGCGCATGGCGGCGAACGTCCTGGCGAACCTGATCGGCGAGATGGAGAGCCGCTACGAGGTCATGGAGGAGGCGCGCGCCCGGAACCTCGTGGAGCTCAACCGCACGCGCAAACGCGCCGGGAAGCCGCCGCTGCCGCACATCCTGTGCGTCATCGACGAGCTCGCCGACCTGATGATGGTGGCCCCCGCCGAGGTCGAGGACTCCATCATCCGCCTTGCGCAGAAGTCGCGAGCGGTCGGCATCCATCTCGTGCTGGCCACGCAGCGCCCGTCGACGGACGTCATCACCGGCACGATCAAGGTCAACATCCCGGCGCGCATCGCGTTTGCCGTTGCCTCGCAGGTGGACTCACGGGTCATCCTGGATCAGGGTGGGGCGGAGACCCTGCTGGGTCAGGGGGACATGCTCTTCCGCCCGGTGGGAACGTCGCGCCTGCAGCGCATCCAGGGCGGCTTCGTGACCGAGGACGAGATCGCCAAGATCGTGAACCACTGGGCCAAGCAGGGCGAGCCGGACTTCGACGAGGCGCTGCTGGAAACGCCCGAGGACGAGAGCCTCGACGAGCGCGAGGGCGACCTCTCGCCGGACCAGGACGATCTCCTGGACGAGGCGGCGCGCATCGTCGTCGAGTCCGGCACGGCGTCGGTCTCGATGATCCAGCGCCGCCTCCGGGTCGGCTACACGCGCGCCGGCCGGCTCATCGACATGCTCGAGCGGCGCGGCGTGATCTCCGGGTACGAGGGCTCGAAGCCTCGCCAGGTCCTGGCGAGCCACGCCGATCTCCGCCGTCTGATGGGCGGCGACGCGGGCGCCGGGGAGCCGCCGGCCGCCGCTGAGGTCCTCGGGAGCTCCGACGAGGCCCCGACCGAGACCGAGCTCGAACCCCTGAACAGCTGACCACTGGTTCAGAATGGGAGCCGGTGCCCGCTCCCGACCAGATCCAGCCGCCGCTGACCTCCGTCGGCCTCTACCTGAGCTGGGCGCGCGCCCAGAAGGGCCTGGAGCTGAGCGACGTCGAGGCGCTCACGAAGATCCGGACCAAGTACCTCCAGGCCCTGGAGGACGAGGCGTGGGACGTCATGCCGAGCCCCGCGTACGCGCGGGGCTTCCTCGCGACCTACGCGCGGATCCTCGACGCCGACGCCGACGCCTTGGTCGACGAGTTCCGCCGGCAGACAGAGACCGGTGAGCCAACCGGCAACCTCAGCGCCTACGGCGAGCCGGTGCTCGAGGGCAGGCGGCGGCCCGGCGCGCCCAACGGCTCGCGCGGCCCGATCGCGGCCGTGCTCGTCGGCGTGGTCGTCGTGATTGTCGCGACGCTGTGGATCCTCGGCAACAGCGGCGACGACTCCACGAAGAGGCCCGCGAAGCACGGCGGCAAGGCCGGTGGCGCGCCCGCCCAAACGACGCCGCAGGCGACCGGCAAGACGGTGGCCCTGAAGCTCCACACGAAGACGGGGATGACGGTGTGCCTCGTCGGCGACAGCGGCGAGCCGCTGATCGACAGCCAGACCCTGCCGCCGGGTGCCAGTCAGGGACCGTTCGACGCCACGAAGTACCGGCTCGACGTCGACACCGGTGGCGTCGTGAAGCTGAAGGTCGACGCGGCCGTCAAGAAGCTCCAGCCGAACGGCCCGGCCTCCTATCGGGTGACCGGGGGCAAGGTGAGCTCGATCCCCTACAAGGGTCGGTCGTGCCCTTGAGCGCCAGGGTCCGGGCCGGCGTCGTCGCGACGGGCACCGAGCTTCTCACCGGCGTCATCACGGACCGCAACGGCCCGTGGCTCTCGGAGCGCCTCGGCGAGCTCGGGGTCGAGGTCGCCCACGTGGTCTGCACCGGGGACCGCCGTGAGGACCTGGAGTCGACGCTGCGCTTCCTTGCGGGGGACGGGGTGGACCTGATCGTGACCAGCGGCGGGCTCGGCCCGACGGCGGACGACCTGACGGCGGAGGTCGTCGGCGACTTCGCGGGGCGCCCGCTCGAGCTCGACGAGGCGATGGAGGAGAAGATCGCGGCGATCATCGCCGGGTTCGCCCGGCGCATGAACTTCGACCCGGAGGCCCTTCGCGAGGCGAACCGCAAGCAGGCGATGATCCCGCGCGGCGCGACGGCGATCGATCCGGCCGGCACGGCTCCCGGGCTGGTCGTGCCCGTCGACGGCGGCCCGATCGTGATCGTCCTCCCGGGACCGCCGCGCGAGCTCCAGGCCATGTGGCCGCAGGCCCTGGCCACGCCGGCCGCCCGTACGGTCATGGACCGCGCCGAGCATTTCGAGACGCTCCGGCTGCGGCTGTTCGGCCTGCCCGAGTCCGAGATCGCCCAGACCCTCCGCGACATCGAGGCGGACGGCCTGGACCTCTCGGAGCTGGAGATCACCACCTGCCTGCGCCGGGCCGAGCTGGAGATCGACGTGCGCTACCGCCCGGAGGCCGGGAGCGCCGCGGACGCCCTCGCGGCCGCCGTTCGCGAGCGCCACGGCCGGTTTCTCACCAGCGAGGACGGCAAGACGACCGACGAGCAGGTGGCAGAGCTCCTGCGGGGCCACCGGGTGGGGCTCGCCGAGTCCTGCACCGGCGGCCTTCTCGCTGGGCGGCTCACCGACCTTCCCGGCGCGTCGGACTACCTCGCCGGCGGCGTCGTCTCCTACTCCAACGAGGCCAAGGTGGAGCTGCTCGGCGTGCCCGCCGAGCTGATCGAGGCGCACGGCGCCGTCTCGCCAGAGGTGGCCGACGCGATGGCCGCCGGAGCGCTCGAGCGCTTCGGCGCCGACGTGTCCTGCTCGATCACCGGCGTGGCGGGGCCCGACGGCGGCACCGACGAGAAGCCCGTCGGCTACGTCTGCTTCTGCGTCATGTCCGGGGAGCGCACCCTGGCGCGCGACGTCCAGCTGCCCGGAAACCGCTCGGACATCCGCGACCGCTCCGTCGTGATCGCGATGCACATGCTGCGCCGGCTCCTCCTCGGCGACGACCTGCCGGTCTAGCGTCGACCCGTGAGCCCCTCTCGGAAGGTGCGTGTGCCGCGCGCGCCGGGATTGGCGGCGAAGGAGGCGGCGACCGAGGGCGGATCGAGGACTCTGGGGCGCAACTAACCCCGCCACCGCCGAGGCGACCGGCGCGATGGTGGACTTTGTTGCGTATAGCGCCACAAACCCCGCCACCGCCGCCGCTCGTTGCACCGTGGTGGGGTTAGTTGCGCGGACTTGTCCTGCCGCGGCGGTTCCACGCTCTCTCGTTGATATCCGTGTTGTCGCTGGAGCTCCCGGCTACCCCAGGAACTCCAGCGCCCTGGCCTCCACCAGCTCCGGGCGCTCGTCGACGATGAAGTGGCCGCAGCCCTCGACGAGCTCGACGGTGAGGTCGTCCGCCTGGCGCTCGATGCCCCGGGTCAGGCGCCAGTCGATGGCGACGTCGTCCTTGCCGAAGACCAGGAGCGTCGGCGTCGTCAGGTGCGCCTTGCGGTAGCGCCCGAAGAGGACCGGGAGGAGCTCGCGCAGCTGGAACGTGCGGTAGTACTGGACCGAGGCCCGGGCGTGCTCGGGCTCGGCCAGGTAGTCGAGGAAGATCGCGCGCTCCTCGCGGCTCCAGACGCCCGTGCCCATGCCGTTTCGCTCGTACATGCGCTCGGGCATCCGGCCGATGCGCGCCGCGACGCGCCTGCCGATGAACGGCGCCGCCAGCAGCCATTGGTAGTAGAAGCGGATCGCGGCGCGCGTCGCGGCGAGGCTCGGGCGGACGAACGGCGGCACGATGTTGAAGGCCAGGTAGCGGTCGAACCGCTCGGGCTCCCGGAGGCACAGCAGGAAGCCCACCCAGCCGCCCCAGTCGTGGCCGAGGAGCTCGACGCGCTCCAGGCCGAGCGCGTCCATGGTCGCCAGGACGTCGTTTGCGAGCTGGGTCTTGAGGTAGCCCGCGCGTGGCGCGGCCGTCCAGCCGAGGCCGCGCAGATCGGGGCAGACGACGCGCTTGCCGCTCGCGGCAAGCGGCCCGATCAGGTTGCGCCACAGGTACCAGTGCTGCGGCCAGCCGTGCAGGCAGACGACAGGGTCGCCGTCCGCCGGGCCCGCCTCGGCGACGTGAACGCGCAGGCCGGCCGTGTCGACGAAGCGGTGCGACACACCGTCGACGTGGGGGAAGTCGGCGCGCATCGGCGGCACTCTAGTCGCGAACTGCGCGCGAGCGGCGCCGCACTCCGGCGTAGCGTGGGGGTGTGGCGAAGGAGCGTCTGAAAAGCCCGCGCGCGCGGCTCTTCGTCGCCCTCGACCTGCCCGAGCGGGTTCGTGCCGCGATCACGGCCTGGCAGGCGGTGGCGCTTGCCGACCCCGCCCTGCGGGCGGTCCGCGAGCCGGCGCTCCACATCACGCTGTGCTTCCTCGGCTACCTGCCCGAGCGCCGGATCGACGCGGTTGCGGCGATCATCGGCGAGGCCTGCGGGGTCGCCGTCCCGATGCGCCTCGAGCCGGAGCCGCGTCCGCTTCCGCCGCGCGGCCGGGCGCGGCTCTACGCGCTCTCGGCGCCGAGCGAGGGCGCCGTCGAGCTGCAGGGGAGGCTGTCCGCGGCGCTCGCCGATGCCCGGCTCTACGAGCCGGAGAAGCGGGCCTTCTGGTCGCACGTGACCGTCGCCCGGGTGCGCACGGAGCGTCTGAAGGACGCCGCTGGAAGGCGCCGGAAGGGGCGCCCGATGGCCGTCGAGGCGGCGCCGGGGAGCCTGCCGGAAGCCGCCCTCGAGCCCTTCGAAGCCGTCCGACTCACGCTCTACCGTTCGAACCTCCGTTCGTACGGGGCCGAGTACATGCCCCTGGCGAGCAATGACTTGAAGTCTCGCGATTCCGAGTGAGACGAGAAGGAGTGATCCAAGACATGGCAGACCCAACCCCAGCGACATTTCGCTCGTCAGAGCCCAAGGAGGTCAAGGCCCGCGAGGCGGCGCTGGGCGCGGCCGTGAAGCAGATCGAGCAGCAGTTCGGCGCCGGGTCGCTGATGAAGCTCGGCGACCGCGCGGCGGTCGACACGGACGTCATCCCGACCGGGGCCCTCCCGCTCGACATCGCCCTCGGCGTCGGCGGCATTCCCCGCGGGCGGATCGTGGAGATCTTCGGCCCCGAGTCCTCGGGCAAGACGACCCTCGTCTACCACATCATCGCCGAGGCCCAGGCCCGCGGCGGCGTCTGCGCCTTCGTCGACACCGAGCACGCGATCGACCCGATCTACGCGAAGCGGATCGGCGTCAACACCGACGAGCTCCTGATCTCCCAGCCCGACTACGGCGAGCAGGCGCTCGAGATCGTCGATGTCCTGGTTCGCTCCGGAGCCGTTGACGTCGTGGCCGTCGACTCGGTCGCGGCACTGACACCGCGGGTCGAGCTCGAAGGGCAGATGGGGGACCAGCAGGTTGGGCTGCAGGCGCGGCTCATGTCGCAGGCGCTCCGCAAGCTCGCCGGCAACCTCAACCGGGCCAGCACCGTCTGCGTGTTCACCAATCAGATCCGCGAGAAGATCGGCGTGATGTTCGGCTCGCCGGAGACCCAGCCGGGCGGCCGGGCGCTCAAGTTCTACGCGTCGCAACGCCTCGACATCCGCCGTATCGAGACGCTCAAGGAAGGAACCGAGGCCGTCGGCAACAAGGTCCGCGTGAAGGTCGTCAAGAACAAGGTTGCGCCGCCCTTCCGCCAGGCGGAGTTCGACATCGAGTACGGCGTCGGAATCTCGCGCGAGGGCTGCCTGATGGACCTTGCGCTGGAGCACGACGTGATCCAGAAGTCGGGCTCGTTCTTCTCCTACGGCGAGCTGCGGCTCGGCCAGGGCCGCAACAACACCAAGCAGTTCCTGGCTGAGAATCCGGAGCCCGCCGCGGAGATCGAGGCGAAGGTCTACGAGGCGCTCGGCCTGAACGACTCCGGCGACGCGCCGGCGGCGGCCGATGCCGATCCCGATGCCGCCGCGGAGCCGGAGGAGCTCGAGAAGGCTGCCTGAGCCTGACGCCGCCGAACGCGCCGTCGCGATCGCGCTCAAGGCGCTCTCCCGGCGAGAGCTGACGGTCGCCGAGCTCGAGGCCCGGCTCGAGGCGCGCGGCTTCGAGGCCGAGGTCGTGCGCGAGGCGGTGGAGCGCCTGCAGGCGGCCGGCGGCGTTGACGACGAGCGCTTTGCACGGCTCTTCGCGGAGGACAGGCGCCGGCTCGAGAGCTGGGGCGAGGATCGCATCCGCGCCAACCTCGAGGCGAGGGGCGTGGCCACGGCGTGCGTGGACAGCGCGCTCGCCGGTCTCACGCACGAGGGTGAGCTCGCGCGCGCGCTGGATCTGCTCGAACAACGCGGCGACGAGCTCGACGACGAGGCGTCGCGTGGGCGTGCGTACGGCTTTCTCGTGCGCCGGGGCTATCCCTCGGAGGTTGCCTACGACGCCGTTCGCCGCGCCGAGTCGCCGGCCGGGTGACCACGACCACGGTGAGAAACGCTTGCCACGAGGGCCTCGCCACTTTAGGATTGTGAGTGGCGGCTAACGTCGCCGATGAGCACGAACGACGACTATCAACTGACTTGAAACCGTTTCGGAAAAGCCACTTGACCTCGCTCACCCACACGGGGGACACGGAGAGGACCCCTTAGAACCCGCCCGGCGCGCTCGTCGCAGCCGGGCCAGATAGCCGACAGCAGTGTCATCGGCGGCGCCGGCCGCGTGGTCGCCCATCAGCGATCACCGCTTAAAACGAAGAGACCGGCACGGCGCCGGGGGAGAGACGGCATGGAATCACGCTCGCTTTGGTCACCGTGGCGGCGCCCGAGCGCAACGCACCGCGCGCCCGCCGAGCCGACGCCGGGGCAGTCGCGACCCGAACCGGAGCAGGGCCCCGAGCCCGCGGCCCCTCCGCCCCCGGCGGAGAGCGTCGACTCGCTGACCGCCGAGCTCCAGGCGCGACGCGAGGAGATCGCGCGGATGGAGGAGATCGCCCTTCGCGAGATCGAGTCGCTTGCCGCGCAACGCGCCGACGTCGAGCGCCGCGCGCAGGCTCTCGAGGACCGCGAGCGCAACCTCCTCCAGCAGCAGGAGGAGCTGAAGCGCGCGAAGCGCGTCCAGCGCCGGGAGCTCGAGCGAATCTCGGGCCTCTCCGCCGCGCAGGCAAAGCAGGGGCTCCTGGCAGACGTCGAGGCCGAGGCGCGCCATCAGGCGGGGCTTCGCCTCGTCGAGCTCGAGGAGGAGACCAAGCGCGAGGCGGAGCGCCGCGCGCGCAGCATTCTCTCGGTGGCCATGCAGCGCCTCGCGGCCCGCCACGCGGGGGAGACCACCACGCGACTCGTGGAGCTTCCCGGCGACGAGATGAAGGGCCGGATCATCGGGCGCGACGGCCGGAACATCCGGATGCTCGAGCAGCTGACCGGCGTCGACGTGATCATCGACGAGACCCCGTCCGCCGTCCTGCTCTCGAGCTTCGACGGCGTGCGGCGCGAGATCGCCAGGCTGACGCTGGAGCGCCTCGTGGCCGACGGCCGGATCACGCCCGCTCTGATCGAGGAAACGCACGAGCACGTCCAGGGCGAGATCCAGGGGCGAATCGTCGAGGAGGGCGAGCGCGCGGCGCTGGAGGCCCACGTGAACAACCTGGACCCCCGGCTCGTCGAGCTCCTCGGCCAGCTCCGTTTCCGGACCAGCTACGGGCAGAACGTGCTGGATCACCTCGTCGAGTGCGCGGGGGTCGCGGCGATCGTGGCCGGCGAGCTCGGCGCGAACGTCGAGACGGCGCGACGCGCTGCCCTTCTGCACGACATCGGCAAGGCGGTGACCCACGAGGTGGAGGGGACCCACGCGATCGTCGCGGGCCGCATCGCGCGCCGTCACGGTGAGTCGGAGGCCGTAGCCCACGCGATCGAGGCCCATCACAACGAGGTGGAGCCGCGAACCGTCGAGGCGGTGATCGTGCAGGCGGCTGACGCGCTGTCCGGGGCGCGCCCGGGGGCCCGCGGGGACTCGCTGGAGGAGTACGTCACGCGGCTTCGCGAGCTCGAGGAGATCGCCCAGCGCCACCACGGCGTCGAGCGCGTCTTCGCCATGCGCGCGGGCCGTGAGGTCCGAGTGGTCGTCGACCCCGGCGAGGTCGACGACGAGAAGGCGGCGCTGATCTCCCACCAGATCGCCGCCGCCATCGAGAAGGAGGTCGAGTACCCGGGACGGGTGAAGATCACGGTGATCCGGGAGAGCCGCGCGACCTCCTACGCGAGCTAGGACCCCTGGGCATGCGGCGTTCCGCGCCCGCCCGACGCTAGGATCGCCCCCGCAAATGAACGAGACCCTCTTCTACGCACTGGGGATCACGCTCGTCGTGGCGGCGCTCGTCACGTCGGCGGTCGGCCTCAAGTACGAGAGCTTTCCGCAGAACCGCGGCGTGATGCTCGGCGTGATCGCGATCTTCGTCGTTCTCGTCGCCGGCACCGCGACCTTTGCCCTGCTGAACGCCCGCGACGAGCAGCACAAGCGCGAGGCGGAGCAGGCGGCGACGACCACGGAGAGCACGTCGGCCACCTCGACCGCCGGGTCGACCACGACCGGCACGGAGACCTCGGGCAGCAGCTCGAGCACGACGAGCACCGCGGCGGCCAGCGGGCCCGGGGGAACCGTGGACATCTCCGCCGACCCGTCGGGGCAGCTCGCGTTCGAGCAGAAGACCGTGACCAGCAAGCCCGGCGCGGTCAAGATCGACTTCACCAACCAGTCCCCCCTCGGCCACGACGTGAAGATCTCCGACTCGAGCGGCCAGGTGCTCGGCGGGACGGATCTCGTCACCAACGGCAATGCGAACGCCACGGTCGACCTCCCGCCCGGCACCTACACGTTCTTCTGCGACGTGCCGGGACACGAAGAGGCCGGCATGAAGGGCACCCTCACCGTCAAGTGACCGGGCCGCTTTCGGAGCTAAAGCTCCTCACTTAACATCACCTCATGGCGACGTACCACGTCACCACGTTCGGCTGCCAGATGAACGAGCACGACTCCGAGCGCATGCGCGGCATGCTGGAGTCGATCGGCTACGAGGAGGCGCCGGAGCGGAGCGAGGCGGACCTGATCCTCTTCAACACCTGCTCGATCCGCGAGTCCGCCGACAGCCGGTTCATCGCCCACCTCGGCGAGGCCAAGCGGCTCAAGTCCGAGGACCCGAGCCGCGTGGTGGGCGTGGGCGGCTGCTGGGCGCAGTCGGTCAAGGACGAGGTCTTCCAGCGGTTCCCGTTCGTGGACGTCGCCTTCGGGCCGGGCCAGATCCACCGCCTCGCGGAGTTCCTCCAGAGCGACTCGCTGAGCGCCCAGGGCTACTTCGAGTTCGAGGACTTCGCGGGACACCTGCCCGGCAAGCGCGAGCGCAAGTTCCAGGGCTGGCTGCAGATCTCGCAGGGCTGCAACTGCCGCTGCGCGTACTGCATCGTCCCGCAGACACGCGGGCGCGAGCAGAGCCGCAGCCCCGGCGAGCTGGTTGCCGACGCGAGCGCGATGGCCGCCGACGGAGTCCTCGAGATCACCCTTCTCGGCCAGAACGTCAACAGCTACGGGCGCGACCTGCCGCGCGAGTCCAGGATCACGTTCGCGGGGCTCCTCGCGCAGATCGACGCCGTCGACGGCGTCGAGCGCATCCGCTACACGAGCCCGCATCCCAAGGACATGCGCGAGGACGTAATTCGCGCCCATGCCGAGCTCCCCGCCCTGTGCGAGCACATCCACCTGCCCCTCCAGTCAGGGTCCAGCCGGATCCTCAAGGCGATGCGCCGCACCTACGATCGCCGGCGCTACATGGATCGCGTCGCGCAGATCCGCGAGCACGTCCCCGACTGCGCGCTGACGACGGACATCATCGTGGGGTTCCCCGGCGAGACGGAGGCCGACTTCGCCGAGACCCTCGAGGTGGCCGAGGAGGTCGGCTACGACAGCGCGTTCACGTTCATCTTCTCGCCGCGCCGCGGGACGGAGGCGGAGCGCTTCGGCCAGCAGGTTCCGCACGGGGTGAAGCGCGAGCGCATGGAGCGACTGGTCGAGACCGTCCAGCGACGCGCGCGCGAGCGCAGCCAGCGCTTCGTCGGGCGGACGATGGAGGTCCTGGTGGAGGGCGAGAGCCGCACGGATTCGACGCGCCTTCGCGGGCGGGTCCGCCACAACAAGACGGTCAACTTCGAGGGCACCGCAAGCCCGGGCGAGTTGGTGTCGGTGGAGATCGAGTCGGCGACGTCCACGACTCTCGCCGGCCGCGAGGTGCTGGCCTCGCGTCTCGTCACCTCGCCGGCATGAGCCTCCGCTTCGTCGTCTGCGTCGAGGCGGGGCGCCTCGAGGGCGAGACGCTGCTGCTCTGCGAGTCGATCCGGGAGTTCGGGGGGGCGCTCGCGGAGGCGCCGATCGCGGCATACCGGCCGCGGGCGGGAGATCCGCTCGCGCCGGCCACCCACGAGCGCCTCGCCGCGCTCGGGGTCGAGCTCAACGAGGAGCCGCTGAACGAGGCTCACGCCTACTACCCGATCGCCAACAAGCTCTACGCGGCGGCCGACGCCGAGCGGACCGCGTCCGAGGACGCGCTGGTGCTCCTCGACTCCGACGCGGTCGTGCTCGGCGAGCCGGACGCCCTGCTGCTCGCCGAGGGCGTGGATGCCGCGGTCTCGCCCGTCGGCAAGGCGGGCGACGGCAGCATCGGGCCCGGGCACCCGAACGAGGCGTACTGGGAGCGGCTCTACGAGCTCGCGGGCGCCGAGGGGCGCCCGTTTGCGAAGACCTGGCTCAAGGGCGAGCCGATCCGCGCCTACTGGAACGCGGGGCTGGTTGCGACGCGACGCGAGGCGGGGCTGATGGGCGCCTGGCTGGAGCTGTTCACCAAGCTCACGGAGACCGGCCACGTCCCCGAACGCGGGGTCGACCAGCTCGACCAGCTCGCCCTGGCAGCCATCCTCGCGCGCAATCCCGGGCGCGTCGCCACGCTGCCCGCGGCCTACAACTACCGGATCACCCGCCGGCCGGAGCTCGATGGGCCCGCGCGCAAGCTCGACCTCTCCGAGCTGGTCCACGTGCACTACATGAAGGCCTTCCACGTCAGGGGCTTCCTGGGCGCGGTCAGGCCGCCCGTGCGCAACGACACCCGGCAGTACGCGTGGCTCGAGAGCCGGCTGCCCATTGCGCCGGAGATCGAGGTCCCGCCGGAGCCCGATGGCTCCGCGCCGGGCTGGCGAAGGATCCGCAAGGCCGCGAAAGGCCAGATGGCCCGCACCCGGTACGGCGCCCCTCCACAGACGTGAACGTCGTCGCGATCTTCGGCCCGACGGCGGCCGGGAAGACCTCGGTGGCGATCGCGGTCGCCCGGCTGCTGCGCGAGCGCCGCGAGAGCCCGGCCGCGGTCTCCTGCGACGCGTTCCAGATCTACCGGGGCCTCGAGACGCTCAGCGGGGCGCCGTCGGCGCAGGAGCGCGGCGAGCTGGAGCACCGCATGGTCGGAGTCGCGGCAATCGACGAGGAGTGGAGCGCGGGCCGCTTCGCTCCCCTGGCGCATCATGAGATCGACTCGCTCCTCGCCGAGGGTCGCAGGCCCATCGTCGTCGGGGGCACGGGGCTCTACCTGCGCGCCGCGCTTGCCGACCTCGAGCTGCGCCCGCCCCTGCCGGGTGAGGTCCGGGCGGACGTCGAGCGGGAGCTCGAGGAGCGCGGCCCGGAGGCGATGCACGCCGAGCTGGCGCCCGAGGTCCGCGAGCGCGTGCATCCCAACGACGCCAAGCGGATTGTCAGGCTGGTTGGCCTGGCGCGCGCCGGCATCGAACCGCCGGCCGGCAGCGACGGCCTGTGGTCCGCCAGCCCGAGGGTCCCGACCTCGCTCTTCGGGCTGACGCTGGAGCGCGAGGCGCTGCGCGAGCGCGTGACCGCTCGCGCCGAGGCGATCGCGGCCGCGGGCGCCGCGGAGGAGGTCCGCGCCGCCGCCGCCGCGGGGGCATCGCGCACGGCGCGCGCCGCGCTGGGCTTCGAGGACCTCCTGCACGGCGAGCCGGACAAGCTCGCCGGGGCACACCGGGCCTTCGCCCGGCGCCAGCTCACGTGGATGCGCCGGATGGAGGGTGTGGAGCTGATCGACCGCACAGCGCTCTCCGACCAGGAGGTCGCGGCGGAGATCGTCGCCCGCGTCGTGGACAATCAGGCGCGATGAAGTTCGAGAAGTGGCAGGCCCTTGGCAACGACTACCTGATCGTCGAGAGCGCCGCGCTGCCCTGGGAGCTGACCGCGGCGCGGGTGAAGCGCCTCTGCGATCCGCACCTTGGCCCGGGGGCCGACGGCGTGCTGCTCCTCTCCGAAGCGGCCGAGGCCGACCACGTCGCCGAGCTTCGCATCTTCAATCCCGACGGCTCGGAGGCCGAGCTTTCCGGCAACGGCGCCCGCGAGGCGGTCCTCTATCTGCGCTGCCGCGGCTGGACGGAACTGGACGAGTTCACGATCGTCACGAAGGCGGGTGTCGTGCGGCCACGGCTGCTCGGTGAGGGCAGGGTGGAGATGGACATCGGCCGCGCCGTCCTGGCGTCGCCCGACTACCCGGGCGGCGACGGGTCGGGGAAGGGCGTCGTCCACTCGGCCGGCAGAGACTGGGCGTTCCAGCACGTGAACGTCGGCAACCCGCAGTGCGTCATCGTGGCCGGAGAGGAGCTGGAGCGCCTCGACCTCGCGGCCACCGGGCCGCCGATCGAGGCATCGGAGCTGTTCCCGAACCGCACCAACGTGTCGTTCACCCGCGTCGAGGGATCAAGCGTCCGCGCGCGCATCTTCGAGCGCGGCGTGGGGGAGACACTGTCCTCCGGGACCGGCGCCAGCGGCGCCGCCGTCGCGGCGTTCGTGGACGGCGCGCTCGAGCCCGCTCACCGTCATCCTCGACGGCGGCGAGCTGACCGTCGCCGTTAGCGACCATCTCGACGTCACGCTGACCGGCGCCGCCGGGCCCGTCTACGCGGCCGAGCTGGCGTCCGAGCTCGTCGAGGCGCTCGGCGCCCTCTAGCGGGCGCAGCGTAGGCTGCGGTTATGACGAGCTCCGAGCAGACCAAGCGGGCGCTCACGGCCCCGTCGCGGCGCCTGGAGGCCATCCCTCCCTACATGTTCGCGGAGCTCGAGAACCGCGTCAGCGAGAAGCGCGACGCGGGAATCGACGTCATCAGCCTGGGCATCGGCGACCCGGACACGCCGACCTACCCGCACATCGTCGAGGCGATGCGCGCGGCGGTGGGCGAGAACGCCAACCAGAAGTACCCGGCGAACCGTGGCCGCAAGGAGTTCCAGGACGCCTTCGCGCGCTTCTACGAGCGCCGCTTCGGAGTCGAGATCGACCCGCGGTCCGAGGTGATGCCGGCGATCGGCGCCAAGGAGTGCATCTACAACCTCTGCTTCGCCTTCCTCGACCCCGGCGACGTCGCGCTGGCCTCCGACCCGGGCTACCCCGTGTACACCGGTGGCCCCGTGCTGGCCGGCGCCGAGCCGGAGCTGCTGCCGCTGATGCCTGAGCTCGGGTTCGCCCCTGACCTCGACTCGATCGATGCCGGAGCGCTGGAGCGCGCCCGGCTCATGTTCCTGAACTACCCGAACAACCCGACGGGTGCCGTGGTTCCCGACGGGCTCTTCGAGCGCGCGATCGAGGTGGCCCGCGAGCACGAGATCCTCGTGGTCCACGACAACGCCTACTCGGAGACGACGTACGACGGCTACGTCGCGCCGAGCTTCCTCGAGACGCCGGGCGCGAAGGACGTCGGAGTCGAGGTCTTCTCGCTCTCGAAGGGCTTCAACATGACCGGCTGGCGCTGCGCGGCGATCCTCGGGAACGCCGAGGCGATCCGGACCTACTGGCGGCTGAAGACCAACGTCGACTCGGGGCTCTTCGAGGCCATCCAGCTCGCCGCCGTCGCGGCGCTGGACGGCCCGGGCGAGCCGCTCGAGGAGATGAACGCGGTCTACGCGCGCCGGCGCGACCTCGTGGTCTCGGCATTGGCCGACATCGGCGTGGACGTGCCCTCGCCCAAGGGGACGATCTACGTCTGGGCGCCCGTGCCCGAGGGCCACACCTCGACCTCGTTCGCAGAGCTCGTGCTCGAGGAGGCCGCCGTGGTCGTCTCGCCGGGCTCGATGTACGGCCCGTCCGGGGAGGGGTTCTTCCGGATCTCACTGACAACAGCCGACGAAAGGATTACCGAGGCAATGGAGCGCATCAGAGAGCACCTCGCACGATGAGCGGCCGCGACGCGGGCGACCTTCCGGCCCATTACGGGAGCCGCTTCTTCGTCGAAGGGGTCCCCGAGAGCACGTTTCCCAAGGAGGGGATGGGCGCTCGCGACGTCTACGAGCTGATCAGCGAGGACATGGCGCTGGACGGTGACCCGGCCCGCAACCTGGCGACGTTCGTCACCACCTGGATGGAGCCCGAGGCGAACATGATCGTCGCCCAGAACCTCCACCGGAACTTCATCGACCACGCGGAGTACCCGCAGACCGCCGAGGTCGAGCGGCGCTGCGTGAACATGCTCGCCGACCTCTTCAACGCTCCGGGGGAGACGACGGGCGCCCGCTGCCAGGGAAGCTCCGAGGCGATCATGCTCGCGGGTCTTGCCCAGAAGTGGCGCTGGCGAAAGCGCCGGGAGGACGCCGGCGAGGACACGGACAGGCCGAATCTCGTGTTCGGCGGCGACGTCCACGTGGTCTGGGAGAAGCTCTGCCGCTACTTCGACATCGAGCCGCGGATCGTCCCGCTGGAGCCCGAGAAGTACGTCATCGGCCCCGACGACGTCGAGCCCCACATCGACGAGCGCACGATCGGCGTGGTCGCCGTGCTCGGGACGACGTTCACGGGGCATGCCGACGACGTGGTCGGCATGGACAAGCTCCTGCAGCGCATCAACGGCGAGAAGGGCTGGGACGTCCCCCTCCACGTCGACGCCGCGAGCGGGGGGTTCGTCTGGCCGTTCCTCTACCCGGACGTCGTCTGGGACTTCCGCCTGGAGACCGTGCGCTCGATCAACGTCTCCGGGCACAAGTTCGGGATGGTCTACCCCGGGATCGGGTGGCTGGTCTTCCGTTCGAACGACGATCTCCCGGAGGACATCGTCTTCTATGAGAACTACCTCGGCAAGAAGGACGCGACCTTCACGCTGAACTTCTCGACGGGAAGCTCGATGGTGCTCGCGCAGTACTACAACTTCTGCCGCTTCGGCCGGGAGGGGTACGCGCGCATCATCGGCGCGATGCAGCGCAACGCCAACTTCCTCAGCGCGCAGATCGCCGCGAACGACCGCTTCGAGGTCGTCGGAGGAGATCAGGCCCAACTGCCGCTCGTCTGCTTCCAGGTTGCCGGCGATCCCGGCTACGACGGCTTCGACGTCTCCGGCCAGCTCGCGGCCGAGCGCGGCTGGATGGTGCCGGCGTACGAGATGCCGCCGAACGCGCAATCGGTGACGATGATGCGGGCGCTCGTCAAGGAGAACGTCAGCCACGCCGCGGCGCGGACGCTGGCCGACGACATCGACCACGCGTGCGACACCCTCGACCAGAAGGGCGGCCTGCACGAGTCCGAGCGCAAGCGGGTGAAGACAGGAACCGGTTACTAGGGCCGTGGGGGAGGCCTTCGTCCACGGGCCGACTCCTAAGAGGCGGCGGCCGGGAAGGTCTCCCGGAGCCCCTGCTCGAGGCCGCGAGGGGTGTAGCCCAGCTCGTCGTGAGCCTTGTCGGAGCGGCCCCAGAAGGTCACGCCGTCCGCCGACGAGATGAGCTCACGAAGATTCGGCGGCTGGCCCATCATCTTGCCGACGAGCGGCCCGGCGGGCGCGATTGCCCTGAGCATCCCCGTCGGAATCGTGAACCGCGGGGGCCGCTTGCCGATCACGCCGCCAAGCGACTCGATCAGGTCGCGCATCGTCGTGATCTGGTCGCCGATGATGTACGACTCGCCGACCTTGCCGCGATCGAGGGCCAGGATCACTCCGTCGGCGACGTCCTCGACGTAGACCATGTTCATCCCGACCTCGGGGAAGGCCAGGGCGGGAAGGCGCCCGCGCGCGAAGTCGCTCATCTGCTTGCCGATCGCGGAGTGGTCGTCGGGGCCGTAGACGCCGCCGGGCTGGACGATCACGCAGGGCAGACCCTCCGCGATCATGCGCTTCGCGGCCTGGTGGGCCTCGTACTTCGTCTGCTCGTAGTAGGACGTGAAGGAGTCGCCGGGATGCTGGTAGGTCTCGTCGACGACCTCGCCGCGGGTGTTGCCGAACGCCGCGACCGTCGAGACGTAGACGACCTTCGGGGTCCTCGCCTCGAGCGCCGCGCCGAGGACGTTCTCGGTGCCCACGACGTTGGCGTCGTACATCGGCTTGCGCTCCGAGTCCCGGATGCCGACCTCGAAGACCGCGGCGCCGTGGATCACCGCGTCGCAGCCGTCCATCGCGGCCCTGATCGCGTCGCGGTCCGCCAGGGTGCCGTGCGCGAGCTCCGCGCCGAGCTCCGCAAGCGCGGCGCCCTTTTCGGCACTGCGCACCAGGGCGACGACATCGTCCCCGCGCTCGCGCAGCTTGCGCACGACGTGACCGCCGATGAACCCCGTTCCACCAGTGACGAAGACCTTCATGGACCCGGGAAGCGTACCCCTACACTCGAAGTCGATGCCCCAGACCCCGCCCGCAGGAGTCCAGAACCCGCGAGCGGCGCAGCGCGCGCTCGCGCTCGCGGCCGTGCCCGCGACGCCGGACGATCGCGACACGCTCGCCGAGCTCAAGGAGCTCCTGCGTACGGCGGGCGTTGCGACGGCCGGAGAGCTCGTTCAGGTGCGGCCGAGCCCGGACCCCGATCGCTATCTCGGCCGGGGGAAGCTGGAGGAGGCGACGGCGGCGATCAAGGCGGCCGACGCCAACCTCGTGGCGGTCGACGACGAGCTCGCTCCGCGCCAGGAGCGGAACCTCGAGGCGGCGCTCGGAGTGCCCGTCATCGACCGCACCGCGGTGATCCTCGACATCTTCGCCGACCACGCCCATACGGCCGAGGGCAACCTCCAGGTCGAGCTCGCCCAGCTCGAGTACAACCTCGCGCGCATGCGCGGGCTCTGGACGCACCTCGAGCGGCTTGGCGGCGGCATCGGCACCCGTGGGCCGGGCGAGTCCCAGATCGAGACCGACCGCCGGCTGGCCCGCGACCGCATCGCGAAGCTCCGGCGGCGCCTCCGCAACCTCGAGCAGACCCGCGGCGTGATGCGCGCCCGGCGCGAGGCGTCGCCCACCCCGTCCATCGCCCTGGCCGGGTACACGAATGCAGGTAAGTCGACGCTCCTGAACGCCCTGACGGGCTCCGGCGTGGGCGTGGGGGAGCGCCTCTTCCACACGCTCGATCCGACGACGCGCTCCTACGAGCACAACGGACGGGAGTACCTCGTCACCGACACGGTCGGCTTCATCCGCCGCCTCCCGCACCAGCTCGTCGAAGCGTTCAAGGCCACGCTCGAGGAGACCACGCTCGCGGACCTGATCGTCCACGTCGTCGACGCGTCCGAGCCGCCGGACCAGCGGCGCGAGACGATCGCCGCGGTCGACTCCGTGCTCGAGGAGATCGGCGCCCACGACCAGCAGCGCCTCCTGGTCCTCAACAAGGCTGACCTCCTCGACGACGAGGAGCGTCGCGACCTGGCGGTGCTGAATCCCGGCGCGGTCGCGATCTCGGCCGCGACCGGCGACGGCCTCGACGAGCTCGGCGACGCGATCGAGGCGGTCTTCGCCGAGGGCCTGCAGCCCGTCGAGCTGCTGGTGCCCTACGCGGCGGGCGCCCGCCTGGCCGAGCTCCACGAGCTCGCCGGCGAGGTGGAGCGCGAGGACCGCCCCGACGGAGTCCTCGTCCGCGCCAGCGTCCCCCGCTCGCTCGTCCACCGCTTCGCGGAGTTTTCCGTGAACGGCGCCCGCGGGACCTGACCTTCGGAAACGATCCGTCCACGTTCCAGCGACCCAACGGCGTTAGCGTTGCCGTATGCCCGCATCCCGGTGCGCCTGGACCCGTTCTTTGTCCGCCCTCGGCGTGATCGCCCTGGGCATCGCCGCGCTGGGAGCCTCGTCGTCCGGGGCCGCCGGCGGGTTTCCCCCGAACGTGGGCAACTGTGATGTCTTTCCCGGCTCGCCGGCCGCCCCCGCGGCGAAGTCGGCCGCCGACGAGACAGCCTGGAACCAGGACGTCTCCAAGGCCCCGGTCGCGAAGGGGTCGAAGGCGCTGATCTCGCGGCTCTCCGGCAAGCTCCACCCGGACTTCGGCTCGAACACGAAATTCGGCATCCCGTTCGAAGTCGTCGACGCGAGCCAGGCGGATGTCGATGTCAAGGCCACGGGGGCTCCGGACGAGAGTGACTTCGGGCCCGCGCCGATCCCTCCAAACGCGCACGTGGAGGGTGGCCCGAACTCCAAGGGCGACCGCCACGTCGTCGTCCTCCAGCGCGCGGCGTGCGGCCTCTACGAGCTGGGCCGGGCGTTCAAGACGAGCAACGGCTGGCGGGCCTACTCCACCGCGTTCTTCAACCTCTCGAGTGCCGGCCCCCTCCGTCATGACGGCTACACCTCCGCGGATGCTGCCGGCCTGCCGATCCTTCCCGGCCTGGTCCGCTACGACGAGGTTGCCGGCGGCGCCGTCGACCACGCGCTGCGCGTCACCTTCGACCGGACGCGGCGCGCCTACATCCACCCGGCGACGCACTACGCCGCGGATAGCTGCTCGAAGCACCTTCCGGCGATGGGCCTGCGGTTGCGCATGAAGCACAGCTACTTCCAGCGGCACCTGTCCGACTATCCGCAGGGAAGCCAGTCGCGCCCGATCTTCGTCGCCCTCTACCACTACGGCTTCCTGGTTGCCGACAACGGGTCCGATTGGTTCTTCCAAGGCGGCAGCGACTCACGCTGGAACGACAACGACCTCCACCGCCTGAGCCGGGTTCCCGGCTCCGCATTCCAGGTGATCCAGAGCGCCGCGAAGCCAAAGACCGGCTGCTGAGGGACAGACCACGCCACGGCCGGGGGATCGGAGCGCCGGCGGGAGTACTTGCGTCGGTGTGCGGGCGAAGTACCGCCGAGTTTGCGGAGAGCCGCTCCTGCGCCGCCTCCGCACTGACTAGCCTGGGCGCGTGGAGCTACGAGTCACGCGCCTGCACGACGACGCTCGCCTGCCGACGCGCGCCCACGACGGCGACGCGGGGCTCGACCTCTACGCCTGCGAAGGGGCAAGCCTGGCTCCCGGAGCGCGGGCGAGCGTGGGGACGGGGATCGCGGTGGAGCTCCCGGAGGACCACGCCGGCCTGGTGCTGCCCCGTTCCGGTCTGGCCGCGCGCCACGGGGTCAGCCTGGTCAACAGCCCTGGGCTAATCGATTCCGGGTACCGCGGCGAGGTGAGGATCCTGCTTCTCAACACGGACCGGGTCGAGACGTTCGAGATCGCGACGGGCGACCGAATCGCGCAGCTCCTGATCACACCGTTCACGCTCGCGGAGCCAATCGTGGCGACCGAGCTCGCGGGAACCACGCGGGGCGCGGGCGGCTTCGGCTCGAGCGGCCGCTGAGCTGCCGCCGCGGCTAGCCCGCGGCCCGGCGAGCGGCGGCGTGCGCCGCGTTCTCCAGCTCGTCGTCGAGCGGCGCGAGCTGGGGCTCGGCGCCGCTGGTGCGCGCGAGCGCCAGCGCCGTGAGCCGGTCGGCCAGGGCCGCGTTCTTCGGCAGGAGCGGGCCGTGGAGGTACGTGCCGAACAGGTTTCCCTGGCGAACGCCCTCGAAGCCGTCGCGACCGTTGTTGCCGTGGCCCCTCAGCACCCGACCGAGGGGAGTGGCGTCCGGGCCGAGGTGCGTGCGCCCACCGTGGTTCTCGAACCCCGCGACCACCTGCGGCCCGGCGCCGAGGTCGACCTCGATCGCGACGTTGCCGATCAGCCGTGGGCCCTCCTCGCGGACGGTCTCGAGATCCACCAGCCCGAGTCCCTCGATGCGCTCTGAGCCGAGCGCGTAGCCGTGGCCCAGGAGCTGGTAGCCGCCACAGACCGCCAGGGCCACGGCGCCGTCGTCGACCGCGGCCCGCAGCGCGTCGCGCTTGGTGGCGATCATGTCGCCCGCAACGGCCTTCTGGTCGCGGTCCTGCCCGCCGCCCACGTAGATGAAGTCGTGGGCGCCCGGGTCGAAGGTCTCGCCGGGCCCCGCGCTCGCGTACTCGAAGCCGATGCCGCGCCACTCGCAGCGGCGGCGCAGGAAGATCGTGTTGCCGCGGTCCGCGTAGATGTTCATCTGCTCCGGGTAGAGCGCCAGGAACCGCAGCTTCAAGTCGCTCACGCGGCCGCCTCCCAGAGGCACACGGTGGACCCGACGAACAGCTCGTCGCTCGGGATGACCCGCCTGCCGCTCGGCCTGAGCCCGGCCTCGGCGGCCTCGGCATCGAGCGTGTCGGCGTCGAGGATCTGGAGCCGGTCGACGTGCGTGTGCTCGTCGAGGGCGCCGGCGGGCGAGACCCGCTGGCGCAGGCGCTTCGCCTCGATCGCCTCCTCGTCCGCGGTCACGGAGACCGGCAGGCTTGAGTAGACCCAGCCGGCGACCTCGCGCACGTCCGGGAGCGGCGTCCCTGAGTCGGCCGGAGGCGTGGGGTCGGCGCCGGCCTCCACGATCGCCGCGGCGCCGACCCCGCCGGAGGCGAGGTGGGTCGCGATGGCGCGCAGGACGGCCCGCCGCTCGCCGGCGCCCGCCAGCACCTGGAAGAGCTGCATCGGCGCGATCACGAGGGCGAAGCGCTCGCCGAGGCCCAGCGAGCGGATGTCTGCCTGGACCGTCCCCACCCGCGCTTCCGGCGCGCTCGCACGCGCGCGCAGCTCCTCGAGCAACTCGGGCGCATGGTCCACCGCAACGACCTCGTGCCCGGCGCGCGAGAGGGTCAGCGCCACCCGTCCGGTGCCCGCGCCGAGCTCCAGGATCGGGCCGGGATGGGCCGCGGCCAGCTCCTCCCAGACGCCGAGGTCGACCCCGTAGGCGCCGCACTCCACGTCATGCCAGATCGCCGGCTCGTTGGCGGGGACGGTCACGGAGCTCACCGCCAGTACTCCTCGGCAAACCCGCGGGCGCTCAGGTGGCGGCGAAGCTCGATGAGCGCCGTGTAGGTCGGCAGCGCGAACACGGTTTCGCGCCCGCGCTCCAGTGCGCGGTCGAGGGACGCCTCGATGTCCTCGACCACCTCGATCCGGTCCTGCGGCACTCCCGCGTACTTCAGGCGCACGGCCATCTCGGGGGCCCGCGTGCCCGCGCACGTCACGGTTCGCACCGCGCCGTCGAGGACCTCGAAGTCGGCGTCCCAGATCCACGACACATCCCGGCCGTCGGCGATGCGATCGTTGAGCGCCATCCACAGGTCGAGCCCGGGGTCCTCGCCGCCCGCCTCCAGACGCAGCGTGCGGAGCACCTCGTTGGCGCCCGCCGGGTTCTTGATGAGGAGGATCGAGAGGCGCTGATCGCCCATGGGGATCGTCTCGACGCGGCCGAAGGCGCTCTCCGTTGCCTCGATCCCGCGCACGGCGACGTCCAACGCGATGCCGAGCTCGAGCGCCGAGGCGAGCGCGGCGAGCGCGTTGTAGACGTTGTAGAGGCCGGGGAGGGGGAGGCGCACCTCGACGTCTCCGGCCGGGGTTCTCGCCTCGACGGTGGATCCCCGCATGCCGTCCAGCTCGACACGCGTCGCGACGACGTCGGGCGCGGGGCGGTCGGCGCCGCAGTTGGGGCACGTGTAGTGACCGAGGTGGCCCATGAAGCTGCGCGCATACGAGTACGGGGCGCCGCAGCGCCGGCAGTGCTTGGCGTCGTGGGCGTGCTGCAACGCCGGCAGCGCCTGGCTCTCGTCGTCGATGCCGAAGTACGTCACTCCCTGGCGGCGCTCCAGCTCGGTGTTGCGGCCGAGGTCGGCCACCAGAGGGTCGTCGGCGTTCAGCACGAACGCGGCCCGGCCCTCGTGCGCCGCCACGATCCGGCCCCAGTCATCGGCCAGCCGCTCCAGCTCTCCGTAGCGGTCGAGCTGATCGCGGAAGAGGTTGCCGAGCGTGATCAGGCGCGGGTTGAGCTGCGCCGCGATCCGCGCAAGCCACGCCTCGTCGACCTCGAAGAGGCCCTCGTCGCCGCTCTGGTCGAGAAGCGCCGTGGCCACCCCCCAGCTCATGTTCGAGCCCGCGCGGTTGTGGACCGGGCTGCGTCCCGCCGCGCGCAGCGCGGAGGCGATCATGCCCGCGGTTGTGGTCTTCCCGTTGGTCGCGCTGACGACGGCCGAGCCGGCGGGGAGGCGCGAGCCCAGCCGCGCGATCGCGTCCGGCGCCATCCGCAGGAGCATGCGGCCGGGCAGTGTGGTGCCGCCGCCGCGGCCGCTGCGGCGGCTGAGGGCGCCGGTTGCGCGGGCGAGGGCGAGCTTGGGGGCGAAGGCTCGGGTTGGCATCCGGCTCACTCCGGCGGCGGGACCAGCACGCGCAGCGCCTTCGGCAGCACGCGCACGGTCGCGGGGAGGGTCGCGATCGGGTCGCCGTCGGCGAATACGACGAACGGGCGGTCGGCGGAGATCCGTACCTCTGTGGCCCGCTCAACGGTCACCTCGGGCTCGTTCACGTGGGCTCCCTTGAACGAGGCCGGCACCAGGCGGAACAGGAACCGCAGCTTTCCCATCTGCTCGCACCACACGACATCGAGCAGGCCGTCGTCGAGGCTTGCGTCCGGTGCCGCGTACATGCCGCCTCCGTACGCGGCCCCGTTCGCGGCCGCCACCGAGTAGCCGTACACCTCGCGGACCTGCCCGTTGAGCTCCAGGTGGAACGTGGCCGGCTTCCAGCCCGCCAGCGCGCGGAGCGCCGCGTACGCGTAGACGAGGTTCCCGCGCACGGCCCTCGCCTCGTTGGCGATGCGGTTTGCGTCCGAGTCGAACCCGCAGCTGGCTATGCAGAGGAAGCGCTTGCCCTCGATCTCGCCGACGTCGATCGCCCGCTCGTGTCCGGCGGCCAGGGCGTCCACGGCCTCACCGATGTCCGTGGGGATGCCGGCGACGCGCGCGAAGTCGTTGCCGCGGCCCCCTGGAATCACGCCCATGACCGCGTCGCGCCCGGCAAGCGCGCCGCCGACCTGGCCGATCAGCCCATCGCCGCTCACCACCACCGGCAGCTCGCCCGCGCCGGCGGCCGCAAGGGCCGCATCGCGGCCGTGCTCGATGTTCTCGGTGGTGACGACCCTGTGTCGCAGGCCGCGATCCCGGAGGGCGTGCTCGATCTCGGGCAGCATCGCGAGGGCACGCCCGCCGCCGGCGTGGGGGTTGAGGATGAGGCTGAGGTCGCGAGATCCGCTCACGAGGCCGGCCGCCTGCCGATCCAGAACGATCCGCTCCCGGCCTGGCCGGCCGCCACGCGCTCGATTCCGCGTTTCGAAAACCCTCGATCGAGGACGGACTCCGGCGTGTAGAACGGCGTGTCCGCACCGAAGCTGGCCGCCACGATGACGCTTCCGCCGGGGCGCAGCACGCGGCCGATCTCGCCGAAGAAGGGCGGGACGTTCACCTGGGTGACGAGGTCGAACGAGTCCGCCTCGAACGGCAGGTTCGCGGCGTCGGCGACTCGGAAGGCGACCCGGCCGTCCGGATCCAGCCCGATCTTCCGCTGAGCTCGTTTCACCATCGCCTCAGAGAGATCCACGCCGCGCACGCTTGCGCGTGGATACTCGCGGGCGAGGAAGAGCGCCGCGTCGCCCGTGCCCGTCCCGAGGTCGAGGATCCGCTCCGGCTCCTCGGCGACCCTCGTCACGGCGTGGGCCAGGGCCTCGACGCGGTGGATGGGGCCCGCGCTGCCGGGCCCGTCCCAGTCGACGGCCGCGTCGTCGAAGAAGCGCCGCACGCGCCCCCGAAGAAGCGGCCACAGCCAGGGGGCGCGGGCAACCGTCGCGATGAGCGCGTGGCCCATGAAGCGGATGCGAGCCGGGGGCTCCGGCGGAGAGGGTGACACGGCAGGATCATCGCAAGTCGTACATTTCCCGCCCGATGCGCCTGCGCACGCTTCCGATCGTCGTCGCCCTCGGGGTGACAGCCGCCCTGCCGGCCGCCGGGTGCGGCGGGGGTGGCTCGAGCTCGGTGGCGACCGTCACGCCCACGCACGTCTCCGAGGCGGAGGGGTGCAAGGCCGTCGCTCCGGCCAACCCGAAGCCGGCAGCCGAGGGCAAGCCCAAGCCGCTGTTGAAGAAGGGGCAGAAGGCGACAGCCACCGTCAAGACGAGCTGCGGGAGCTTCGACATCGCCCTCGACACGACGCAGGCGCCGACCACCGCGAACGCGTTCGCGAACATGGCGAAGGACGGCGTCTACGACGGAACGGACTTCCACAGGGTCGTGACGGACTTCGTGATCCAGGGCGGCAACCAGGCGGTGACCGGACCGGACAACAGCTCGTTCACCGCTGTGGAGGCGCCGCCGAGCAACTTCGTCTACAGGCGCGGCGAGGTGGCGATGGCGCGCAGCCAGGTCGACCCGATCGGCGCGAGCACCGGGGAGTTCTTCGTCGTCACGGCGCCGGCGCAGGCTGCCCTGCAGCCCGACTACGCCCTGATCGGCAAGGTCAGCTCGGGCATGGCCACGGTCAACCGGATCGCCGGCCTCGCCGATCCGTCGCTCGGCAAGGAGGGCGGCGCGCCCGTCCAGCCGGTCCTGATCGACTCGGTCACGGTCCACTGACCGCGCCGGGCGGTTCCACCCCTGAGCCGTTCGAGGCCGAGGGCGACGGCGTCGTCTTGCGCGGAGAGGCCCTCGGCGACGGCCCGGCGGTGGTCCTCGCGCACGGGCTCACGGCCACGCGGGGGGTCGTCGTCCACGGCTCCAAGCTCCTGGCACGCGAGGGCTTCCGGATGGTTGCCTACGACGCACGGGGACACGGCGACTCCGATCCGGCGCCGGCGGGACGCGGCTACTCCTACGACCAGCTCGGCGCCGACCTCGCCGCCGTGATCTCCGCCGCGGGGGTGGGTGGCGTGGTACTCGCCGGGCATTCCATGGGCGCGCACACGATCGCCCACCTCGCGACGCGCGGCGGGCTGGACAGGATCGCGGGAATCGTCTTCATCGGCCCGGCGAACCGTGGTGAGGAGCCAACCACGGACTCGCTCGCCTACTGGGACGGGCTTGCCGACGGGATGGAACGGGGTGGGGTCGACGGCTGGATGGCCGCCTACGACCACGACCTGGACCCCGAGTGGCGCGACACGCTGCTGCGAATCGCCCGCGCGCGCATGGAGCGTCACCGCCACCCTGAGGCGATCGCGCGAGCCCTTCGCGAGGTGCCCCGCTCGGTGCCCTTCCCGGGCATGGCGGCGCTCGAGTCGCTCGCCGTTCCGGCGCTGGTGGTCGCAAGCCACGACGAGGCGGACCCCGGGCACCCGTACGCGATTGCGAGCGAGTGGGCCGAGCGCCTCCCGCGGGCGCGCTTGGTCAGCGAGGCCGAAGGCGAGTCGCCACTGGCCTGGCAGGGCGGCAAGCTCTCGCGCGAGATCGCCGCGTTCTGCGCCGAGCCAGCGGTCCGGGAGCGCCGCTAGACGCCTAGAGGACGAACCGGCCGTTGCGAAGGATCGGGACCGCGCCGCCGCCGGACTCCACACCGTCGATCTCCAGCTCGTCGCGGCCGACCATGAAGTCCACGTGGGTCTTCGATGCGTTGTACGCGTCGGCGTCCTTCCCCGGGAAGACGGCGTTGCCGAAGGCGATGTGCGAGGCGGCGTTCTCGTCGAAGAGGGTGTTCAGGAAGGTCACGCCGGTTGTCGCGACGCCCGAGGAGTCGTCGACGATGGCGACCTCGCCGAGCCGCCGGGCACCGTCGTCCGTGTCGAGCTCGGCCCGTAGCACCTCTTCGCCGGCCTCGGCGGTGGCCTCCACGACCTCGCCCCCCTGGAAGCGCAGCGTGAGCTTCTCCACGAGCTGGCCGTTCAGCGCGAGAGGGAGGGAGCTGGTGACGGTCCCCTCCACGCGGGCGCGATGAGGCGAGGTGAAGCACTCCTCGGTGGGGATGTTGGGCGCGTGCCTGTTCCCGGCTCGGGTGTCGATGCGGCCGGCCCTCCAGATCTCGCCCTCGATCAGGCCGACCTCCAGGTCGGTCCCGGGCCCGCGGTAGCGCAGGGCGTCGAAGCCGCGCTCGGTCAGCGTCTCGGCACGTGACTCGATCTCGTCGAAGCGCGCGCTCCAGGCCCCGGCGGGATCGTCCGTGTCGAGGCGGGTCGCCTGCGCCACGGCCGCCCAGAGACGTTCGAGGTCCGGCTCGCCAAACGCCTCCGCGGCCCATGTCGCGCTCGGCGAGCCGACGATTGTCCACGCGAGGTGGCCGTTCATCACCCCGTCGAGCCAGACCTCGTCGACGGCGCGCTCCCGGGCCCTGGCCATGCGGCTCCCGTCGATGCCGTGGAAGAGCTCCGAGTACGAGGCCCCGGCGAGTGCCACCGCGCCCGCGCCGGCCTCGAGCGCGCCCCTGATCCTCTGGACCTTCCAGTCCGGCGCGACCCCCAGCGCTTCGTCGGGTCCCTCGTCGAGCTGCGCCCGCCGCAGTGAGGGGTCGCCGTAGAGCACGTCGACCGCGCTCGCCCCGCCACTCCACGCCCGCCGGGCGATCGCCCGCGCCAGCTCGGCGTCGGCCAGCGAGGCCTGCACGATGAGCGGCTGGCCCTCCTGGAGGTTGACGCCGACGCCGACGATCAGGTCGGCGTAGCGCTCGAGAAGCTCGGGGTCCGGCGTGAAGGCCACGCCGGACACGCTAGCGATCTAAGGACCGGGCGTGAACGGCTCCGACGTGGCGGCGTGGCAGCTCTTGTGGTGCGGAAGCTTTCGCTTCGGCGCCGTCGCGTAGTAGTCCGTCGAGACGCTGAAGTCCTCGAGGGGAACCAGGAACGACCAGCCGCCGTTCGAGTCGCTAGTCGCGTGACCCAGCTTCGTGTCCGTTCCGGGGTCGTCACGATAGAAGTTCAGCCTGCGGTCAACCGTGCAGGCCTTCTTCGGCGAGAGCACGCGGCCGTAGAAGTCGAACGCGTTCGGCGCCCGCTTCAGCGGAGTGGGGTAGTAGTGGCTGCTGTAGCCGTCGATGAGCACCTCGGTCGCGGCCGAGTGCGAGTGGGCCGTGGCCGCACCCGAGGTCACCGCGACAGCCACGGCTGCCGCGACGCCGAGCGCCGCGAGTCTCTTGAAAGTCAAAGGGTCCCTCCTCTGAGGTGCCGGCAGGAGCAACCAGCCTATCCGGCTTCCCTGAACAGCCGGCCACCGTTCGATCCTGGATGAGGTGCCATCTATGATTTCCGGCCGTGATCGACGACGGCGAGGCAATTCACTACTCCGCAATCACGCGCGGCACCCCGGTCTACTCCGCGGACGAGGTTCAGGTGGGGAAGGTCGACGCGGTCCTCGACAACTACAGGGAGCGGATCTTCGACGGGATCGTCATGGAGGACAAAGACGGCGACCTGCGCTTCGTCGACGCCCCCGAGGTGGCGAGAACGGCCGAGCGCGGCGTGACGCTTTCGTTGAGCGCGGCCGAGGCGGCGCAGCTGCCGCCTCCTGAGAAGGGCCCGAAGATCTTGCAGGCAAACCCGCGAGCAGGCCGCCTCTCGCGGATGCTCGGCGGCGGCTGGCGCCGGCAGTAGCCGGCTAGAGCACCTCCGCGGAGGCGTAGACCTCGCCGGCGGGCGAGGTCACCCAGAGTGCCCCGCTCGCCACCAGGATCCTCGCCTCGCCGGGGGGCGCGGCGCTGCGGTGCTCGACCTCGATGTCGACCGGGCCGTCGCCGTCGACCAGGAACTCGTCCGTGACCGCCCAGTAGCGGGCGTTGTTCACGTGACCGACCAGGTCGAGGTCGCCCTCGCGGAACGTCCAGGAGGCCGTCGAGGCGTTTTCGGGGGGCGGAGGGTGGCGAAGCCGCGACCGCGGCCGGCGGTCCGGCGCGGGGCCGTAGGCGGGTAGGAAGCGGTCGGCGAGGCGCGCCGGGGCCTGCGTCTCAGGGTCCACGTTCGCCCACACGGAAACCGCCTCGACCCGGGGGTCCTCGCCGGCGGTGATCGACGTCCGCCGCTCCGCCAGTGCGTGGCTGGCGCCGCTCGCGAATGTGCTCAGCCGCAGGTCCTCCGCGAATCCCGGGAACCGCTCGACGCGCATTCGCGTGCGGCGGACGATCCAGAACCCGCCCTCCGCACCCGCGTCGACCACGTCGTGATAGGCGACGTCCTGCAGCCAGCAGGCGATCCGGTCGAGACGGGCTCGCCCGCCGCTCGTCACGTCGGCCGGGCCCACGCGGACCGCTTCGGTGAACACCCGGCCCGACGAGGGGACCGGTGGGAAGGCTTCCTCCACGGCTGGATCGTACGAGGGCCGCGCGGGCCGCCTCGTCAGGAAGAGGAGCCCCGATGACGCTCGCTTCGGTGCTGCTACCAGCTATACTGCACTAGATGGTAGCTACGACGAAGGCATCCACGGATATCGCGTCGCTGGAGCTCCTGGGTGGCCATCCGGCGCTCGACTTCGTGAACACGATCGAGGACAGGCTCGGGCCGGGAACGCCGGTGGACTTCCTGGGCGACTTCGAAGCGCTGTGCGAGTGGGCAGGACATGGAGAGCTGCTGAGCGGCCGGCGGGCGCGGGCCATCGCCGCGGACGCGGGGAGTTATGGAAACCAGCCGCGGCGCGTCTGGCAACGGGCCATCGAGCTCCGCGAGGCGCTCTACCGCGTGCTGACGGCGATCGTGGACGGCTCGGAGCCCGCCAGGGACGATCTTGGCCGCATCGATCGCGAGCTTGGCATCGCGGCCGGGCACGTGCGGCTCGACGTGTCAGGCACCGTGGGGGAGAAGGGCGCGCCGGCCTTCGTCGTCGCCCCCGACGACGAGACGGACCCCGAAGCGGTCCTCTGCCCGATTGCGCAGGCCATCCTGGACCTGCTGACCAACGTGGATGCGACGCGCCTGCGGATCTGCCCGGGCTCCGACGGCGGGTGCGGCTGGGTCGTCCTCGACACCACGCGCAACCGCTCGCGCCGCTGGTGTGACATGCAGTCCTGCGGCGCCGAGGTCAAGTCCAGGCGCCTCACCGAGCGCCGCCGCGCGGCACGGAGGGCAAGCCGATGACAGCGGTGCTCCTGGCACTCGGCGCAAGCGCCGCGTGGGGCGCGTCCGATTTCCTCGGCGGCCTGCGCGCCCGCGCGGTGGCGCTGCCGGCCGTCCTGGTCCTCTCGCAGGCGGGCGGCCTCGTGCTGACCGGTGCCGTGCTGCTGGCCGCCGGCGGCGCGATCCCGTGGGACCCGCGGCTCATCTACGGCTTCCTCGGCGGCCTCGCGGCCGTAGTCGATCTGGGCCTCATCTACATGGTGATCGCGCGCGGCCCGGTGATCCTCATCGCTCCGATCGCGGCGCTCGGGGCGTCGATCCCGGTGGCCTTCGGCCTCGCCGGCGGCGATCCCGTCAGCGCGACGATCATCGCCGGCCTCGGCTGTGCGCTGCTCGGCTCCGTGGCGGTCTCGTACGAGCCGGATGACGGGACGAGCGAGGGGCTCGGGACCACGCTGCCGCTCGCCCTCGCCGCGGGCGCGGGCATCGGCGCCGCCATGCTGCTGTTACAGCGCGCCAGCGAGGTCGACCCGCTCTGGGCGGTCGGATCCCTGCGCGTTGGCGGCGTTCTCGGCGCGCTGGCGGTCGGAGCGGTCGCGCTCGCCCGTCGTGGCTCGCGTCCGCCGGCCCTCAGGAGCCTCCAGCCGGAGATCCTGGGCTCGCTGGCGCTCATCGGGGTGATGGACGCGCTCGCCGACTTCGGCTACGCCTCGGCGACCACGTCCGGGAGCCTGAGTACGGTCGCCGTGCTGTCGTCGCTCTACCCGGTGGTGACCGTTGCGTTGGGGTGCGTCGTGCTCCGCCAGCGGGTCTTCCCGGTCCAGATCGCAGGGGTGGGGCTGGCGATCACGGGAATCGCGCTTCTGGCGGCTCCCGCGGGCTAGTTTCCATAATCACGGTTATCGTGCGTTGAGTTCGTGCGTGGCTGGGCTCGGAGCGTTTGGGGCAACTCCAGGCGCTTGGCGGCGCCAATTGTGCGCTCAGTTGACCGACGGATCGGCGGGCATGCGGGCGACCAGCGCGTACTGGCCGCCCTTGCGGTCCAGGACGTCGCTCCAGAGCCGGTCCGGGTCGTCCGGGAAGAGCTCGCGCGGCAGCGGTGGCTCGACGATCCAGGACTCGATCTCGAGCTCGGCCTCGAGCTGCCCCGCCCCCCACCCCGAATAACCGGCGTAAACACGGCCGCGGCGGACGACCTCGGTCAGCTCGGAGATCTCCACGTTCGACGACGCCAGGCCGACGTCGGCGGCCACGATCCACGCCGCGGCGCCGGGATCGGTGAACTCGGCCAGCAGGACCAGGGCCTCCGGCTGCACCGGGCCGCCGACGAAGATCGGCCCGTGGCCGGCCGCTTCCGCGAGCTCCTCGGAGACCTCGGCGAGCTGGGTCTCGGAGGGGTTGTTGAGCACGATTCCCATCGCCCCGTCCTCGGAATGCTCGGTGATCAGGACCACGCCGCGGGCGAAGTTGGGGTCGACGAGCGCCGGAGACGCGATCAAGAGCTTGCCGCGAAGCGATTCGTCCATGAGAGTCCAGTCTCACACCTTCGTGACCTCGGCGCCGGCGATCCGGCTCGCTAACCTCGCCCCGTGGCCATCACCTCCTATGACGTGGAGGAGCGCGACTTCGAGGCTCGTGTTGTCGAGCGCTCGCGCGAGCTCCCGGTCGTCGTCGACTTCTGGGCCGCGTGGTGCGGCCCGTGCCGGACGCTGACTCCGGCGCTCGAGGCGGCGATCGCAAAGCGCGAGGGCGCCGTGGAGCTGGCCAAGGTCGACGTCGACCGCAACCAGACGCTTGCCGCGAGCTTCGGCGTGCGTGGCATCCCGGCGGTGAAGGCGTTTCGCGACGGAGAGCTCGCGGCCGAGTTCACCGGCGCGATCCCTCCTGCCCAGATCGAGTCGTTTCTGGACGCTCTCGTCCTCTCCGAGGCCGAGACGCTCACCGCGCGGGGCGACGAGGCGTCGCTGCGCGCGGCGCTCGAAGCCGACCCCCGTCACACCGAGGCCGCGACCGGGCTGGGCAAGCTCCTGGTGGCGCGCGGCGATTTGGACGAGGCGATCGCCCTCCTCGACCGCTTCGCGGGCGACTTCCTCGCCGACGGGCTGGCCGCGCGGGCCCGCCTCGAGGCCGCGGGCGTTGATCCGGATCTGGCAGCCGCCTTTGGCGACTGGGACGCCGGCGCGGAGGAGCCGGCCCTCGAAGCCCTGCAGGGAGCAATCACGAGCGAGCCCGACCCCGAGCGCCGCGACGCCCTGCGGAAGGTGATGGTGGCGATCTTCACCGAGCTCGGCGCGGACCACCCGCTCGCCCGGACGCATCGCCGCCGCCTGGCGACCGCCCTGGCGTAGACCCGTGTTCACGATCGCCAGCAGCTCCGGCATCGGGGACGTTGGGCTCCTCGCCGCGCTCGGCGCCGGCATCGTCTCGTTCGTCTCGCCGTGCGTGCTGCCGCTCGTACCGGGCTACCTCTCGGTCGTCAGCGGTGTCGCTCCCGACGAGCTCGCCGAGGCTGACTGGCGGCGGGTCCTGGTGCCGAGCCTGCTCTTCATCGCCTCGTTCTCCGCCATCTTCATCGCCCTTGGGCTGACGGCGACGGGCTTGAGTCAGACCCTCCACGAGCATCAGGACCTACTCGAGAAGCTCTCGGGGGCGTTCATCATCTTGATGGGCGTCGTGTTCGTTGCGAGCACGTTTGTTACCCGGCTCAACCGCGAGTGGCATGTCGACGCGCTCATGACGCGGGCGGGTCGCGGGGGGCCGATCGTCGCGGGCGCCGCCTTCGCGATCGCCTGGACTCCGTGCCTGGGCCCGACGCTTGGCGCAATCCTCGGGATTGCCGCCGTCTCGGGCTCGGAGGCGCACGGCGCTCTGCTCCTGGCCGTGTATTCGGCGGGCCTGGGCATCCCGTTCCTGGCCACAGCCCTTGCGTTCTCGCGAATGACCGACGCCTTCGACGCCGTGAAGCGCCACTACGCCGTGGTCATCGGGATCGGTGGCGTGGTCCTTATCTTCACGGGCCTGCTCATCCTCACGGGCGAGTTCACGATCCTGAACACCAGAGCTCAGAACCTGACCACGGATCTCGGGATCAACCCCTAGCGGTCGCTAAATCACACGGGTGGGGCGACCTCCGCGGGCACCTCGATGCCGACGGCCTCGACCTCTTCGATCCCCTCGCCGTCGCCCTCGCCGGAGCAGACGATCCGGAAGCGGCCGGTGCCGACCGCGGGATCGCCGATGACCGGAAGCCCGCGGATCTCCTCCCATCCGAGGCGCTCGACCTCGAACGGGTTCATGCGCACCTCCGATGCCGGAAACGGGCAGGTCGCGTTGTGCTGGTCGATGGCCTTCGAGATGGCCTCGAGGTTCTTGCCCTCCGCAGTCACCGGGCCCGAGTCTAGACCCAGACGAGCGAGGGCCCGGCCGAAGCCGGGCCCTCTTGCCCCTGCTACTTGGAGCTGAGAATCGTCGCGACGCCGCTCGACATCCCCAGGCGCGACTTGGTCGCCTCGGTGAGGTCGTAGTCGCGTCCCGCGACGTACGGGCCCCGGTCGATCACCGGGACGCGGACCTGGCGGCCCCGGTAGCGCAGCGTCACCTTCGTGCCGCATGGAAGCGACTTGTTCGCGACGCCGAGCGTGCCCGGCTCGAGGGTGCCGCCGCACGCGACGTGGTTGCCGTAGAGCCCCGGGCCGTACCAGGACACGGTGGCGTGCCGGAAGACCGTCACGTGGCCCGCGTGGTCTCGGCTGCCGGCTGCGAACCGGTCGCCCTTGGCCGCCACCCTGACGGGAAAGCGGCCGAGCCCGTGCGCGGTCCAGCGAGCCTGGAAGCGACCGTGGCCGTCCGTATGCGTACGAATCGCGTCGTGGCCCACCTTCACCTCGATGGTGCGCCCGCCGGTGGCCGGCAGGACGCGCCCCCTTACCGCGACCCGGTGGCCCGCGATCGCTCCACCGTCGGCGACCTTTGCGTGGACGCGCGAGTGGACGCGCATCGACAGCAGGTCACTCGACCTGGCGCCGTGCGCGACAGCCCGATACGTACCGCTCTTGCGGCCACGCAGCTTGGCGTGGTACCGGCCTGCGGCGCCGGTGGCGAGGTGGCGGATCTGCTTCCAGCCACCCGCGTGGCGCGCGTGGAAGACGATCGTCACGGGCTTGCTGGACGCGCCCGGGACGTGGCCGCGCAGGTGGAACCCGTGGCCGTAGGCGACGTTCTCGACGCCGCTCGTCAGGGTTACCTTCGGCGCCTTGCCGGACGCCGCCGCAGTCAACGCGGCCATGGTTGTGATGAGTGCGGCGAGAGGCAGCGCGAGCGCCAGCAGGTTGCGGCGCGCGGCTCGCCTCCGCCTAATGCGGAAACGACGCATGTCGTTGTTCCTCGCTTTCGGCTCTGCCTGCAGGACGGACGCCGCATCGGCGTCTCGCTTCGGGCCTACGTCCGCCCGTGCTTTGGCCCCCGGTTCATCGCGCTCCATGCGCTCGCCGCCGGCCCCCCGCTCCCCCACCCCATCGAGCGCTTGGCTCGGGCGAGGGATTCGGCTTCTCTTGGCTATTCGCTGCGCCGAAAGTAGGTTCGAACACCTGTTCTATGTGTGACTCCGGTCACTGAGCTCACGTTCTGGCAAGATCGCGTGCGATGCACACGCATGCGAGAATCGAGCGCTGATGCACGGCACGAGGCTCACGGGGCTCGATTCGTCATTTCTGCACCTCGAGACGGGTCCCGCGCACATGCACGTCGCCTCGACGTCCGTGTTCGAGGGACCGGCGCCCAGCCTCGAGGAGTACCGCGACCACCTGGCCTCGCGCCTGCACCTGGTCCCGCGGTTTCGCCAGAAGCTCCGCTTCGTGCCCTACGGGCAGGGCCGGCCGGTCTGGGTGGACGACCCCCAGCTGAACCTCGCCTACCACGTCCGCCACACCGCCCTGCCGGAGCCGGGCTCCGAGGAGCAGCTCCGCAATCTCGCCGCGCGGATCTTCTCCCAGCGCCTCGACCGCTCGAAGCCGGTTTGGGAGATGTGGCTCGTCGACGGGCTCGAGGGCGGGCGCTTCGCGGTGATCGGCAAGAGCCACCACTGCCTGGTCGACGGCGTCTCGGGGGTTGACATAAGCACGGTCCTCTACGACCTCGAGCCGGAACCCTCGGCCCTGCCCGAGCCCGAGCCGTGGATCCCCAGGCCCGAGCCCTCCGACTCACAGCTCCTTGCCGACGCCCTGATCGAGCGCGCCACGAGCCCCGCCGAGATCGTGCGCGGCGCCCGCGCCCTCGTGCGCAGGCCGAGGCAGGTCCTGCGCGGCGCCGGCGAGGCGGTCTTCGCAGCGGGATCCTTCGCCCGGAGCAGCTTCGAGGCCCCCGACTCCCCCTTCAACACGGACATCGGCCCGTACCGGCGCTTCGCCACGGTCCACACCGAGCTCGCGGAGCTCAAGCGCATCAAGGACAGCGCCGGCGGCACCGTCAACGACGTCGTCCTGACCGTCGTCGCCGGCGCGCTGGGGCGCTACCTGCGTGCGCGCGGCCACTCCACCGAGGGCCTCGAGCTCCGCGCGATGGTCCCGATCAGCGTCCGCACGGCCGACCAGCACGGCCAGCTCGGCAACCAGGTCTCCTCGATGATGGCCAAGCTGCCGATCTGGTGCGAGGACCCGGTCGATCGCCTCCACGTCGTCAGCGAGGCGATGGGCGACCTGAAGTCCTCCAAGCAGGCGGTCGGCGCCACGATGCTGACCAACCTCTCCGACTTCGCGCCGCCGACAATCGTCGGCCAGGCGGCGCGCCTGCAGTCGCGCCAGCGCTTCTTCAACATGGTCGTGACCAACGTCCCGGGCCCGCAGTTCCCGCTCTACCTCCTCGGCCGCCAGCTCCTCTCGACCTACCCGATGGTGCCGCTGGCGAAGAACCAGGGCGTCTGCTTCGGGATCATGAGCTACAACGGCAACGTCGACTTCGGCCTCATCGCCGACTTCGACATCGTCCCGGACCTGGACGACCTCGCCGCGGACCTGGAGGCCGCCGTCACCGAGCTCAGCGTCGCGACCGGCGGCGAGAAGCCGAAGAAGCGCGCCCGCAGGGCCGCGCGCACCAACGGCGCGCGGGCGAAGGCGTAGCCGGGCTCGAGCCGCTGCTTCCCGGCCGCCGGGCAGCGCATAGGTGCGGATCAGCGAGGGAACCGCCCTCGGAAGGCTGGCTCCGATCGCACGCTCCCGAGTTTCGCCGCGCTATCCGCGGTCAAGGTCAGATCCGTGGTCACGAAAGGCATACGACGCGTCCTACCTCGGTGGGTCATACGGCTTGAGGTGCGGGTAGGAGCCCGGGACGTAGGGCTTCTCGTGGGCCGCGTCGCCCGGCTTCGTGTAGGCGTTGTGGCAGACCCCGGCCGTCGGGTGGGCTCCCGGCCTGCAGTTGGCCGCCGTCGGGCTGTCGGCGAGCTCGCCCGGCTCGAGGTTGATGTAGAACCGCGCCCAGCGCCCGTGGGAGTCGCCGTGCGCGGTGGCGCTCGCCATGTTCGCGAAGAAGGCCGCGATGCCGTTGGCCCGCGGCGCGGTGAAGCGAAGGAGCGTCACGAGGTTCCGCGCCCCCGCCTCCAGCTTGGGCACCAGCGGGCCGACGGCGCTTACGAGCTTCAGCGTGTCCCGGAGCGCCGGGATCCCGGAGAGGCGCGAGACGATGTGGACCGTGTCGGTCGAGAGCTTTGGGAGGCGGTCGAGAACCGGCTCGAGGTCGGGTGCCGCCGCGTTCAGCTTGCTGACCAGGGGGCGGGCCTCGGTCAGGAGCGGCCGGGCCCGGCGAAGCGCGCTGGTGCCGCTTGCCAGCAGGCCCGGCAGCTCGTCGAGGCCCTGCTTCAGCGAGGTGGTGTTGGTGGCGAGCCCGTCGAGCGTCGCGCGCCCGGCGGCGACGATGGTGCGCAGGGACTGCTCCCGGGTGCCGAGCTCGTGCAGGACCACGCTCGAGTCGCGGACGAGGCCGGCGAGGTTCGCCTCCTGGCCGTGCAGCGCGGCGGTGAGGTCCCGGAGCTGCGCGACGGTCCGGGAGAGCTCCGCTAGCGTGGCGTTCAGCTCCTCTCCCCCCTGGTTGCCGCGGTTCGCCTGCGCCAGCGAGTGGAGGATCGAGCGCACGTGCGCTCGGCCCTTCGCGTCGAGGAAGCTGAGCGCCTGGTCGAAGTTGACGCTCGGCATGCCCTTGACCTCGAAGCCTGACGGCGCCGCGCCGGCGCTCGCCGAGCCCGGATCGAGGTTGACGTAGGAGTCGCCCAGGATCGTCCGTTCGCCGATGAACGCGGTTGCGTTCCGGTAGATCGGCACCGTGTCCGTGTCCACGGTGAACGTGACGGTCGCCTCGCCGGAGCTCCGGTCGTAGCTCACGTCCGTGACCTTGCCGACGTCGTAGCCGTGGACCAGGACCGAGAACTTCGTCTGCAGGACCTCGGTGTCCTTGAAGTTCGCCTCGAGGTGGTAGGGGTGCAGGATCAGGTCCGTGGGGCTTGGCCCCTCGAACGCCTGGTTCAGGTAGATGAACGTGAGCAGGCCGAGGAGGGCGCAGATCACGCTGATGATCAGACCGGTGCGCGGGACGCGATGGTCCATCAGCCCCGCCTTCCCGCGGTCAGCGGGTGCTTCGGCAGTCCGGGAACCTCGAACCGCAGGAGGCACGCGACGGGGTTCTGCGTCCGGCAGACCCGCTCGAGCTCGATCGCCACGTCGCGCCGGAGGAGATCCTTGCCCGGGCCGCCGCCGGCCTTCGACTTGAAGCCGAAGTCCTCGGGATCGAGCGGCTCGGTGCCCAGCACGTCGACCTGGCCGAGCGGCCCGCCGGTGTCCTGGGTGGAGAACGCGCCGCTGAAGGTGTCGGCGAGCTGCGCGCCGCCCTTCTTGTAGCGGTTCAGGAGACGCGCAAGGGTGACGAGCTTGTGCGCCGTGGGCTCCAGGGCTCGCACGTTGTCCGACAACCCGTGGGTGCCTCGCAGAAGCAGCGCGAGCGGCTTGTCGCTGCGGCGCTCGAGCGTCTTGAACTCGCCGACGAGGCCCTTCACCTTCGGGAGCAGGCCATGGAGCTTGGTGAGCCCCTTCGCCAGCGGGGCGCTTGCCGGGGTCAGCGTGTCGAGCGCCGGGACCAGCGGGACCGACAGGCGCCGAAGCGAGGCCAGGGTGCGCCGCGTCTCGACCAGCACGGGTGCGAGGCGCCGCGTGGCTGCTGCGAGCTCGGTCGCCCGGGCGTCGGTGACGGCGAGCGTGCGGTCACCGTCCTGGATGACCGTCGTCAGCTGGTTGCCGCGCTTCGCGAGCGTGGAGAACACGCGGTCCAGGTCGCCGACCAGCCGCGTCAGCAGCACCCGCCGCTGGGCGAGCGTCCGCGAGATCGTCTGAACCGGATCGGTGAGGCGCGCGAGCTTGTGGAGCGCCCCCCGCAACTGGCCTTCGCGGCCGGCGACCGCCTCGTCGGCCTCCTTCAGCAAGATCGAGACGTAGGCCTGGGTGTCGGAGTCGAGGATCCCGGTGAGCTCGTCGATGGCGACGAACGAGGACGTGTGGTCAGGCTGGATCGGGCGGTCGCCGGGCAGCGGACCGGCGCCGGGGTGCCCCGGGTCGACGTTGACGAGGAGGTTCTGAAGCGCGCTCGCCGGGCGCAGCTGGGCGGTCGCGTCGGCGAAGATCTTGCCCTGCACGCTCGAGTCCAGGCTCAGCGTCACGAGGGCCATGCCGTTCTCGTAGCGCACGTCGGTGACCTGTCCCTCCGGCGTGCCGGCGACCGCCGCGGCCGGGCTGTCGGCCGGGTCGAGGCCCTTGGCGTCGGGGAACTCGACCTGGACCTCGTACTTCGACGAGGACAGGAAGGGCACGCTGATGTCCTTCTTGTTCAGCGTGTAGCCGAGGAAGATGGCGGCGGCGGCGACCTGGACGACGATCGCAAAGCGCCCGAGGGCGATCCGCCCGGTCTTGCGGGGCGGGCTGACGAAGCCGCGCACGAAGTGCGCGAGCTCCACCGGAAAGCGCAGGATCCCGCGGATCACTGGCACAGCCCCGCTGCATGGAGGGCGGATGCGGCCTGCGGGTTGATCAGCGCGATCACCGCGCAGGAGGGCTTCCCGAGCCCGTTCGCCGTTGCGTTCGGGTCGCCGTAGGCGCCGAGGCGCAGGAGGTGGCCGGCGCCGTTCGGGTTCTGGGCGCGCGACTGGTAGGGACGCAGGGCTCCGGTGGCCCCGGTGAACGCCGAGATCAGCTGCATGTACTCCGGCATTCCGAGGCGCGAGCGCTTGTGCATCGCGGGGAGCACCGAGTTGGCCAGAAGCGCTGCGCCCGGCCGGAGGGTGTGGACCACGTCGAGGACCGGCCCCGAGGCGGCCGCCACCCGCGCGAGGACCACCCGCAGCTTTGCGACGAGGGGCGCGGCCTCGCGGGTCGGGCCGATGGCGGACCGCAGGATCGGCCGCCCCTCGCGGAGAAGCGGTGCGAGCTCGGTTACGACCGGGCGCAGCGACACGGCCAGGCGGTTGACGCGGTCGACCAGCGCCACCAGCTGCGGGCCGTCGCGCCGCAGCTGCTCCAGCGAACCAGGCAGCGCGCGCAGCGCCCTGTCGAGTGGTGCCTGCGAGTCCACGCCGAGCGCCGCCGCGGTGCGGTCGGCGTGCCTGATCAGCGGCTCCAGGTCGCGCTGGCGCGCGGCGAACGCCCGCACCGTGCCGGACATTCCGCGGATGGCCCCCGCGAGCTCCGTCCCGTGCGCGCCCCGGAGTGCTTCGGAGGAGAGCGCCAGGTTGCGCATGAGCGGCGGCGAGGCGGTCAGCACGTGCCGCAGGCTCTCGACGGAGCCGCCGTCGAGGACCTTCGCGCCGCTGCGGACCAGCTGGCGCAGCCGCTCGCGGTTCGACGTCCGCAGCACCCGGGTCGCCTGATCGAGCGAGACATAGACCCGCGTCTGCTTGAGCGGCAGCGTCGAGCCGTCAAGCGGCGGGGCGCTTGGGCTCCCGGGTTGCAGGTCGACGAAGTCGGAGCCCTCGAAGAGTGTGTGCGGGCGCAGCGCCGCGATCGCGTCGGAGTGCACGACGATGCTCGGGTCGAGCTCGAGCTTCACCAGGGCGTCGTCGTCCACCCGCTCGACCGTGCCGATGGTGCCGACGTTGACGCCGGCGACCCGAACGTTGCGGTCGATGGTGCCGAGGCCCTGGACGTTGTCGAACTTGACCCAGATGTCCTGCGTGTGCTTGAAGGGGTTCGGGCGCAGCGCGAGCAGGACGACGATGACGAAGCCGACCGCAACCACGGCCGCGCCGAGGAGGCGGCGCCGTCCGCGTTCGCGAGGGGTCGGAACGCCCGCGATGCTCATCGTCTCTCGCCTTCGCTCAGCACGACTTCGAGTGGCTCCGCGTCGTGTTGGGCTTCGGATACGGGTCCCGCCCTCCGGTGCACGTGAGCACCGGGGCAAAGCGCAGGGCGGGATTGCCGGGCGCCGTCTGGCCCGCGTCGAAGCGCTCCGTGGTCGCGGCCACCACGCCGCGCCCGGCTCGCACGAAGTCCTTGCGGTACGGCGTGATCGTCCGGACGAGCTTGCCAAGCGACGCCAGCAGCGGACCGGTCGAGGCCACCGTCGGCTCCAGCGCGCTCATCACCGGGGTCGCCGCCCTGATCACCGGTTGCAGCGCGCCCGTCAGGCGGTCGGTCTGGCGCCTCAGGGTGTCGCCCAGGGCCAGCCCGCGGTCCAGGGCGGGCAGCGCCGAGGCCAGGCTCGTGAGCGCCGGCCGAAGCGAGCGCGAGAGCTCGGTCGCGTCGCGCAGGACCGGGTCGGCGAGCGGGGCCGTGCGCAGGGCTGTCCGCTCGAAGCCCGGAAGCTCGTCGATGGAGGTCCCCAGCGGGCCGCTGCGCTCCGCCACGGCGCCGGTGACGCCGGCGCCGGCTCGCAACAGGGCTCGCGGGTCGTCCGGACGGTGGCCGGCGAGGCCCCTTGCGACGCGGTCCGCGCCCTGCAGGGAGCTCGAGATCGCCCCGTGAGTCGCCGTCAGCGCCCGCAGCTCGGGTGTCGCGTCGCGCAGGGTCGGGGGCAGGTCCTTCAGCGCGGCGTTGATGTCGGGTCCGCGTCCCGCCAGCCCGAGCCCCGTGTTCACGGTGGTCTTCTCGAGGGCGCGCTGCGTCTCCCTGTCGAACAGGTGGACAACCTGGAGGATCCCCACCCCGGACCCGGAATGGCGCAGCGGCACCGTCCCGCCGTCCGGCATCGGGTTGTCGAGGTCGCCCGGGTCGATCGCGACGTAGGTCAGGTAGACGATCGACTTCACGGTCACCCGCACCCGGGCGTCGCGCCCGACGGGCGCGTAGCTCGGGCTGAGGCTCATGGACACCTCCCGGGCACCGTCGCGCGGCGCGACGCCGGTGACGATCCCGGCAAGCCGCCCCGCGATGCGCACCGCGTCGCCCGGCTTGACGATCGGAGCCGAGCTCGGGACGATGGCCTGGAGCTTGTAGCGGGGCTGGAACGGCACGCCGTTCGTCGAGTCCCACGCCAGCCAGCCGAGCGCGGCGGCGATGATGGCCACCACGACCCCGGCGCCCAGCGGGTGACGCTGCAGGCGGCTGCCGCCGCGCCTGACGGTGCGCGAGAAGGGGCCCGGGGGTTTCATGCGGCTGGAGCTCACGGGCCGAGGACGAAGTCGAGGAGATCGTGGAGCGCGCGGCTTCCGGGCTTCGGCACGGAGCCGCTTCCGCCGCCCAGGGGCGGCTTCGGAAGCTGCAGCCGGTGCGGGAGGCCCTGGACGATGTGCCGCACGCGGTCCGTGAGGCCGCCCACCGGGTTCGAGGGCGTCGAGCTCGGGGCTGACCCGCTGGGCGCCCGTGGGCGCGACTCGCCGCCACCTGCCGCTCCGCCGTGATCGCCACCGCTGTGACGGGATGTGGCCCGCGCTACCTGCGGTTGCGAGTGGCCGGCGAGGAGCGTGCTCAGGCAGCCGGGAGCGATTGGCACCCCGAAGCTCTCGCAGCTCAGCACGGTCGAGGCGCGCAGGAAGAATCGCTGCGGGTCGTAGTTGGCCGGGTAGTCGGACTGGTTGCCGCGCTCGACTGCGGTCGCGGCCAGGCCGACGTCGTTATGGCTGGCGGGCCCCTTGCCGTAACCGTCGGCACCGAAGAGCGACTTGACGATGTCCTTCTGGCCGACGAGCGAGGTCAGGAGCTTGCCGGTGCCCGACGCGATGTCGAACGGCGCGGTGAACACCCTGTGGGGCCCGGCCTCGAGGGTCGGCTCCGAGGCGACGAAGAGCTTGCGGGTCAGCCCAAGCGTGGGCGCGACGTCGTCCAGGACCGCGGAGGCGTCGCCCACGAAGGGAGCGAGGAGCCGGGACGTCCTGGCGAGCTCCGGCGCCGCGCCGCCCAGGATGCGGGCGAGCGGCAGGCCCGCGTTTGCGAGGCGACGAAGGTGCCCAAGGGTCACCTGGGCGCGGGCGGCGGTGCGCGGCGCCAGGGCCAGCGCCCGGTCGAGGGACGCCGAATGGGCGGCGGTGGTCTGCGTGAGCGTCGCGAGCGAGTCCACGAGGCGGCCGACGTCGCTGCGCCCCGCCGCCAGCTGCCCGGTGACCCGCTGCGTGTCGGCGATCAGCGAGCGCAGCGTCGAGTTCTGCGAGGCGACCTCGCGCGCGGCGCGGTCCGCCGCGGCGAGCGCCGGACGCAGCTGGAGCTCCGCGCGGTTGAGGTCCTCGCCGCGGCCCTGCACCGCCATGCCGAGCTGGTCGAGCAGTATCTGCAGGGACTGCTGAACCGGCTTCGAGAACGTGTTGAGGAGGTCGTCGAAGCGTGGTGAGCGGATCGTGCGGCTTGTCGGGATCACGGCGCCGCCGAGCGGCTTGGCGGCATGGCCGGGCGAGAGGTCGACGTAGCTGTCGCCCGTGATGTCCTGCTCGCGGATCGAGGCGGTCGCGTTCGCGGTCGGAGGCGACGTGCCCGCGTTCAGCACCATGGTCACCATGACCGTGCCGTTGTCGGTGAGGTCGATGCCCGACACGGTCCCGGCGGGGGCGCCCCATTCCCGCACGTCCATGCCGGTCAGCAGCGGGTAGACGTCGTTGAACTCGGCCTTCACCTCCGTGCGGCCGGCCAGCTCCGGACGGGAGGTGACGTAAAGGACGCCGACCGCCATCACCAGGAGGACGGCGCAGGCGATCGCGGAGAGGCGGGCGATCACGTTGCTCACGGCGATCCCTCCCCGTGCCGAAGGAAGCTCTGCGGCGATCGGCCACCGGAGATGAAGGAACGCCAGTACCTCCTCCACGGGTCGCCCTCCAGCGACCCGGGGGTGCGGTTGAAGGGCCGCCGGACGAGCCCGGGCGCCTGGCTCGAGGGGCCGACGACCTTCTGGTGGCGCGCGGTCTGCATGAGGATCGTGCTGGCGCGCACGACGTTGCCGTTGGCGTCGTAGTCGGCGGTGGCGTCGCCGCTGAGGGTGAAGAAGTTCACGACCTCCGGTGCCCGGGCGCGCAGGTTGTCGAGGAACGGGCCGAACTGGGTCAGGATCGGGCCCAGCGTGGGCAGCAGGCGCTCCACGGCCTGGAGGGCCGGGTGCAGCGCGCGCAGCTCGCCCGGCGCCTCGTCGATCAGCTTCCGGGCCTGGCCGAGCAGGGGCTGCAGGGCGTTGAACGCCGGCACGAGGACGCGGGCGGTCGGCCCCAGCTGGTTGACGGCGGGGCGCGCGGCGGCCACGAGCGCGCGCAGGTTCGGGATCGACGCGTTGATGTGGGCCAGGACCGCGCGCCCCTGGTGGAGGCCCGGGCCGATCAGGTTCGTGGTCCGGGCCAGGTCCGCCTGCCTGCGGGCCGCGGCGGCCAGCAGCGCGGCGACGCGGTCGGCCGTGCTGTCGAGCTCACCGGGGTCCTTGGCGAGCTGTCCGACCACCGCGCGCCCGTCGGCGACGAGCGTCTGCAGGGCGAGGCGGTCCGAGTTGACCTCCGCGAGCAGGTCCGCCGTCTGCCCCAGCGCCGCGCCGCTTCGCTTCAGGGTCCTGGCGACGTAGCTTCCGCGCCCGCGGGTGACCCTGTCCACCGCCGCCAGGATCTTTCCCGCGTCGCGGCGCGTCCTGGGATCCAGGTCGGAGAGGGCGAGGTCGAGGTCGACCGGCTGGTCGGTCTGCGCGGGCCCCAGCGTCGCGCCGTCGGGCAGCTCCGGCCCCGAGCCCTGGGTCAGCTCGACGTAGCGGTTGATCCCGCCGACGTTGGAGGCGAGCTGGATGTTTGCGAAGGCACCTTGGTGGAGGTGGAAGTCGTCGGTGATGCGCATGTCGACCCGCGGCATCCCGTCCTTGCCGAAGCTGATGCCCTCGACCGTGCCGACCGTGACCCCACCGGCCTTGACCTGTCCGCCGGGGATGAGCCCGCGCACGTCCTCGAATACGGCCGTGGTCTCGTAGGTCCCCCTCGTGCTCGAGACGATCAGCGCGACCGCCAGGACCACCAGGCCCAGGGCGCCGATCGCGATCGTCCGGACGACCGGCGGCCCCGCCTCCGTCAGGACCTCTCTGCCCCGGCGTCGCGCGCTCAAGAGATGGGCAGGTTGGGATTGAAGCCCCAGAAGACGAAGGTCATGATCATGTTGAGGACCGTGACCGACATCAGGTTCACCGCCATCGAGCGGGCGGTGGCCTCCCCCACCTCCACCGGCCCGCCTCGCACGCGGTAGCCGTAGTAGAGAGCCGTGGCGATCGCCGTGAACGAGAGGACGAGCCCCTTCGCCACCGAGTAGACGAGGTCGAGCGGGCGTAACGCCGTGTAGAACGCGAACTGCCACGTTCCCTGCGAGACGTCGTGGAAGCGGACGTAGGAGGCGATCCAGCCGCCGCCCTCGGCCGCCGCCTGCGCGATCAGGTACGCGATCGGGAGCATGACGATCGCGGCCGCCATCCTGGTCGAGACGAGATAGGTGATGGACGGGACGCCCATGACCTCCAGGGCGTCGACCTCCTCGCTCACGCGCATCGCGCCGAGCTGAGCGACGATGCCGCCGCCGATCTTCGCCGCGATGACGAACCCGAAGATGAACGGGACGACCTCACGCGTGGTGCAGAACGAGACGAAGATCGGCCCGGCGATCCCGGCGCCGATGGCCCGCGAGACCGCCGTCCCCTCGATGCCGCAGACCGCGCCCGTCAGGAACGACATCCAGATGATCACGAGCATCGAGCCCGTCGCGATGAGCGCGGTCTGGCGAAGCGCCTCGCCCGCGTACTGCGAGATGTGGCGCATCCCCTTGATGCCCGACCAGAGGAACGAGAAGTAGTCGCCGGTTGCGTCGAGGACCGGGACGCGGTCGGGGCTGCCGATCGACTCGGTGAGGCCGTGCTGCTCCTCCGGCGCCTGGCGCTGCCTGGGCGGCGTCGAGACGGTCATCCGCCGTAGTTCACTTCCGGGTAGAGAGCCAGGAAGATGCTCGTGTAGACGACGGTGAGCATGAACACCGCGATGAAGCAGGCGACGACGGACTCGTTGACCGCCCGCCCGACGCCCTCGGTCCCGCCGCCGACCGAGAGCCCCTTGTACGAGGCGATGATCCCGATCAGGCCGCCGAAGAGGACCGTCTTTAACACGCTCGACCAGAGGTCGACGAAGTTGGTCAGCAGCAGCAGGTTGTCCCAGAACGCTGCGGGCGTGGCGCCGTAGAGGAGCACTGCCGCGGCGAACACGCCGGCCACTCCCGCCCAGAAGGTGAGGAGGTTCAGCACCGGCATCATCAGCGCGAGGGCGACGACGCGCGGGAGCACGAGGTTGCGGATCGGGTTGATCCCGATGACCTCGAGCGCCTCGAGCTCCTGGCGGATCTTCCGGGCACCGAGCTCGGCGGTGATCGTGGCGCCCAGGGTGCCGGCCACGATGGCGGAGGTGAGCGTTGGGCCAAGCTCGCGCAGGAAGGCGACGGGCGCGACCGACGAGATCCGGTCGATTGCCCCGAACGCGGACGCCAGCGATCCCCCCTGGATGCCGATCGACGAGAAGCCGATGACGAACGCGACGATCGTCGCCGGCGCAAGCGTGACGGTCAGGGAGAAGACGTACTGGCGCGCGAACTCCCGGCCCCAGGCGAGGCCGGGGCTGACGAGCTCCCCGAACATGCGCACGGTGAGGATCGCCATCCCGCCGACGCGCTCCAGCCACAGGCGCGGAGGAATCCGCGGGTCGCTGAAGGTGGACCTCACGAGGCCCCAGGTCGAGGTCCTGGCGGTTCCGGCTTCCATGTCCTACCCCAATCCCGACGCCGCGGTTCCCGGCCGCAGCGCGAGGCGCGAACCTACCACTCGGTAGGAATTTCCGCGCCGTATCCCCGACGCCTGGCGACGCCCGAGCTCAGCGGCCGGAGGCCCAGCGATCGAGGAGGTGGTCGCCGTCGCTTGGCACACGGTCGAAGCGGTGGCGCAGCCAAACGCCGACGCCCATCGGCACGGAGACCCCCGCGCTCCAGACGACGAAGTTGGCGTCGAAGAGCTCGCCGGCGGTGCCGCGCCCCCGCGCGAGGAAGAGCAGCAGGAAGAGGCCGATGAGCCCCGGCGGAGCGACCACGGCCACCCAGCTTCCGAAGATGAAGCCCACGACGAGCGCGAGGCAGGTCCAGCCGGCCACGAAGCCCGGGCTTGCGGAGCCGAACGACAGGCCCACGTACGCGTAGCCGAGGATCACGGCGGCGGCCACGACGCACGCCACCAGGGCCTGAGCGACCCTCGCGATCATCGACGCTCGCGGCGCCTCCTCCACCCCCGGCTGCTCCACGCACCTCACTGTAGTCGCGGCAAGCCGAGGGTTCGCCGGTTCGCGTCTGATACGTGTGGTACGTTGAGAGTCTCAATGTCCCACAGAATGCCAGATCTTAAAGAGGCGGCGGCACTCGTCCCCGGGCCGGGGTCCGCGACATGGCGGCTGGCTGGCGACGCGCGGCTCTTTGCCGCCTCCGGATACTCGGTCGTGCTCCAGGTCGCCTACCCCACCGTCGCCAACGGGGTGCGCGAGCACTCGCTCTACAGCGCTGATCCGTACGGGCGCCTGCTGCGCACGCTGGACTACGTCAATCTCACGATCTACGGCGGTCCGAAGGCGGCCTGGCGGACGGGCCGCGCGCTGCGCGAGATGCACAAGCGCATCAAGGGCACGGCCCCCGACGGCAGCCGGTACCACGCTCTGGAGCCCGAGGCGTTCGCGTGGGTCCACGCGACGCTGATGGAGTCGATCGTCGCCGGGCACCGCATGTTCGGCGAGGACCTCAGCGACCGCGAGGTTGAGCAGCTGTGGTTCGAGTGGCGCCGGCTTGGCCGGGTCCTCGGGATCCGCGACGATGAGCTTCCCGAGACCTGGACCGGCTTCTGCGAGTACCGCGACCGGATGATCGACGAGCGGCTCGAGCCCAGCGACGTGGTCGACGACTTCATGGGCGCCCTGGCCAAGCCCGGCGCGCCACCCGTCCCCCTCGTCGGCGAGGCCGCCTGGCGGGTCGCGCGGTTGCCGCTGTCCCGGACGTTCCGGCTGGCCACGGCCGGGCTCCTGCCGCCTCGCCTTCGCTCCCGGCTCGGGCTCGACCTGACCCGCCCCCAGCGTGTCGAGCTGCGAGCCATCGCCGCCGCCTCGCGCGGCTCCGGTCCGCTCCTCCCCCGCAGCCTTCGCTGCATGGGGCCGCCGTACCTCCGCTGGCGCCGCGAGGCGATCGGCCGTGGCGACATGGCCTCCGCCGCCCCCGCGCTGCCGCAGGCCGCGTGAGGCGATGAGCGCGGTCGCCGCCAAGCCCGCGGGGTTCCTCACGGCGGCGCTTGGCGCCGCCGGCGAGCACCCGCAGGACGCCGTTGCCGAGCGCATCCTCGACGCTGCGCTGGCGCTCAGCGCGGCATCGGGCATTCGGCATCTGACGATCGACGACGTCGCCGCCCGCGCCGGCGTCGGGCGGATGACCGTCTACCGGCGCTTCGACGGGCGGAGCGGCCTGCTCGAGGCCCTCGCGGCCCGCGAGGGCGCCCGCTGTCTCGCGGAGCTCGACGCCGCGAGCCCCGCCGACGCCCCACTCGCCGAACAGGTCACCGCAGGCTTCGTCACCTCGCTTCGCATCGCCCGGGAGCATCCGCTGCTCAGCCGGCTGGCGCGCCACGAGCCCGAGGCGATGCTGGAGGCGCTGAACGCCTCCGGCGGAACGCTGTTCAAGATGGCGCGCGCCTTCGCCGCCGGCCGGATCGGAGCGGCGCCCGACGGCCCGCCGCCCGGCCCCGAGGCCGAGGCCGCGGCGGAGATGCTGATCCGGCTCGTATTCAGCTTCGTCCTGATCGCCGAAACCGGCCTGCCGCTCGACGACGAGGAGAAGGCGCGGGAGCTCGCCGGGCGCCTCCTCGCCCCACTCGTGGGCGCCGCGGCGTAGAGCCCAGCCTCAACCCGGCCGGCGCCAGTCCCTTCGCCCGGCTCGACCCGCCACGCCCACGATTCGGTCCTACCCGGGCGCGATCATGCCCGTATGGCAGAACCGCCGCGCCGACGCAGCTTCGGCGCGCGCATGCTCGGGTCGGGGGCGCGGAGCGCACGCGCGCTCGCCGGCGCAACCGGAATCGACGCCACGATCGAGGCGGCGACCGAGGACGCGATCGTCGGCGCGATGCAGAGCGCGGCCGTCGAGGGCGCGCTCGTCCGGTTGCTCGATGGGCCAGCGTTCCAGGACGCCGTCGCGAAGGCGCTCGACAGCCCGGCCGTCGAGCGCGCGGTCATGGAGGCGCTCGACAGCGGGCTCGTCGACCGGGTCTGGGACAAGCTCCTCGACAGCGACGAGGTCCAGCGGCTGATCGAGCGGATCGCCGAGGCCCCTGAGGTGCGCGCCGCGATCGCCTCTCAGGGGATCGGCCTGGTCGAGGACATCGGGCGCCAGCTTGGCGGGATCTCGCGCAACATCGACGACGCGATCGAGCGGGTGGTGCGGCGGGTGCTTCGCCGCCCGCAGCGTGCGGAGCGCTCCAACCACGCGGGGCTGATGACGCGCGGCCTCGCCCTCCTCCTGGACTTCGGGATCATCAACCTCACCTTCATCGGGGTGTCGGCGCTGGTCGCGCTCGTGTTCGGGCAGTCGCACCGGACGGCAGCCATCGTGCTGGGAGTGACCTTCTGGGTGGTCACCTTCTCCATCTACCTGACGACCTTCTGGTCGCTCGCGGGCCAGACGCCGGGGATGCGCCTGCTGGGCATCGACATCGTCACCGAGGACGGCGACCGGCGGATTGGCCTGCGGCGGGCGTTCCGGCGGCTCGTTGGCCTCGTGCTCGCCCTCATTCCCCTCGGTCTCGGGCTGCTGGGAGTCATCCTCCGCGACGAGCGCCGCGGGTTCCATGACCGGCTCGCGGGAACGGACGTGATCTACGTTCCGCGGGCCCGCGCACGCGCGTAGGCATCCGCGCGCCGTCCATACTTCGCACATGGCCAGTGAACGGTTTCGGCTTGCCCTCGCGCAGATCAACCCCACGGTGGGAGCGATCGCGGCGAACGGGCGGATGATCGGCGATTGGATGGGCCGGGCCCGCGACGCCGGCGCCGCGCTGGTCGTCTTCCCCGAGCTGGCGCTCTCCGGATACCCGCCGGAGGATCTGCTTTTGAAGGCGCACTTCCTCGACGTGGTCGGCGCCGAGCTCGAGGCGCTCGCGGAGAACGCCACCGGCATCGTGGCCGTCGTGGGGTTTCCGGAGCGCGGCGACGCCGTGCACAACTCGGCCGCCGTGCTCGCGGACGGCCGGGTTGCCGCCGTCTACCGCAAGTCGCTGCTGCCCAACTACGGCGTGTTCGACGAGGAGCGCTACTTCGAGCCCGGCGGGCGTCCCGGGATGGTCGAGGTCAACGGCGTCGCCGTGGGGCTCACGATCTGCGAGGACATCTGGTACCCGGGACCGCCGGCAAGCCTGGAGGCGGAGGTCGGCGCCCGGCTCATCGTCAACCCCTCGGCCTCGCCCTATCACCGCGGGAAGGGCGGCGGCCGCGAGCGGATGGTCGCCGAGCGCGCTCGGGAGACGGGTGCGGCGTTCGCCCTGTGCAACACGGTTGGCGGACAGGACGAGCTGGTCTTCGACGGCCACAGCGTCGTCGTGGACGCCGCGGGCTCGACGCTCGCGCGCGGCCCGCAGTTCGAGGAGGCGCTCGTCCTCTGCGAGCTGGACCTGGAGCCGGCCACGGCCGCCGCCGATGAGCGGATCGAGAGGCTGGGCAGCTTCGCGGTGTCCGTCCCCGCCGACTCTCCCGCAGCCGTGAACGACGTGGCACCCACGCTCGATCCCGTCGCCGAGGTCTACGCGGCCCTCCAACTCGGCCTGCGCGACTACGTCGACAAGAACGGCTTCGCGCGCGCGCTGGTTGCCGTTTCCGGCGGGATCGACTCGGCGCTCGTCGCCCTGCTCGCGGCCGACGCGCTCGGCGCGGAGCGGCTGACCTGCGTCGTCATGCCCTCCCCCCACTCGAGCGCCGAGACGCAGGAGGACGCGAGAGCGATCGCGCGGAACCTCGGGGCCGAGCTCATGGAGGTCCCGATCGAGGGAGCGATGGAGGTCTACGACCGTCTCCTCGCCGACGCCGTCGCCGACAGCGACGCGGCGGGCCGCACGCCCGAGGTGGAGAAGGCCGCCGGCCTCGCCGCCGAGAACCTCCAGGCCCGGATCCGCGGCAACCTGATGATGGCCCTGTCCAACCGCTCCGGCTCGCTGGTGCTGACGACGGGCAACAAGAGCGAGATGTCCGTGGGCTACGCGACGCTCTATGGCGACATGGCTGGAGGCTTCGCGGTCATCAAGGACGTGCCAAAGACCCTGGTCTACGAGCTCGTCCGCCACCGGAACTCCCGTGAGGGACGCGAGCTCGTCCCGGCCGCCGTGCTCGAGCGGGCACCGTCGGCCGAGCTTCGCCCCGGCCAGCGTGACGAGGACTCGCTGCCGCCCTACGAGGTCCTGGACCGCATCCTGGAGCTCTACGTGGAGGACGACGCGGGCCGTGACGAGATCGTCGCCGCGGGCCTCGACCCGGGCGTCGTCGACGAGGTCGTGAAGCTGGTCGACCTCTCCGAGTACAAGCGGCGGCAGGCTCCACCCGGGGTGAAGATCACGCCGAAGTCGTTCGGCCGCGACCGGCGCCTGCCGATCACCAACCGCTTCTCGGGCTAGCCGCCCGGGCGAACCGCGATCGTCATCCGTGACATGGCGCAGAGCCGCTCGCTGTCGTCATGCAGGTCGACGTCCCAGACCCAGGTGGTGCGGCCGCGGTACCTGCGGCGGGCGGTGGCGGTCGCGTGGCCTTCCGAGATCGGCCGCAGGAACGAGGTGTCGTTCGCCTGGCCGATAGCGATCAGCCCCTCGTCCTTGACGTGCTCGTAGGTGGCAAGCGAGCAGATGGTCTCCGCCAGCGCCGCCAGCGCTCCCCCGTGGACGATCCCGAAGGGCTGGAGCACGGCCTCGGTCACGGCCATGCGGGCGCGCGCAAGCTCGTCCCCCGCCTCGAGGATCTCGATTCCGAGGGTGGCGCCCAGGCCCAGGCCGCCGCGCTTCGCCTGCTCGTCTTCGGCCACGGCGCCAGGTTATTGACCCCACCGGGCCAGCACGCCGAGGAACGGCAGCCGTACCAGCAGGAGGTCCGCCAGCACTCCTGCCGCGATCCCGAGTCCGGCCTCGCGCGCTGCGCTCAGGTCGGCGGCGCAGAGCGCTCCGAAACAGCCGAGCAGCATCACGCTCGAGGCCAGGATTCCCGGAGTGGTGAGCGCGGCGGCGCGCATCGCTCTCTCCGCCGCCGGTGCGCCCGCCTCGCGGGCCTCCCGTGACGCGCGTGCGACCAGGACGCACCTGCCACCGGCAACCGCCGCCACGGCCGCCAGGCAGGCGGTGAGCGATCCACCGACCAGGGCCGTGCGCGGGCCGGCGAGCCCGCCCAGGTGACCCTGCTGCACCGCGAACACGAGGACGCCGGCCGCAGCCGTCGGTGGCAGAAGCGCCACCGCGCCGCTTGCGGCAAGCCGCAGCCGGGCCCACGGCGTGCGACCGGCGGCGAGGAGCGCCCCAACGCCCAGCCCGAACAGCACCGCCGCCACGCCGACGTCGTCGAGCACGCTGCCCCCCGCCTCGCCGGCCGCGGCAAGCGGCGTCGTCATCGCGTCGCGTACCGGGAGGACGACGACGACCGCGACGAGCAGCGCGACACCCGCGACGGCGGCAAACCAACGCCAGGAACGCGCCAGCGCTCCGGTGACGGCATAGGCCACGCGTCCGGGCCCGCTGCGGCGCCGCTCCGGACCCGGCCTTGGCGACAGGAGGCCGGTCAGCGAGGGGGCGACCACGAGCACCGTGACCGACGCCAGGACCGCGGCGACCGCCGCGCCCACGGCGACCGACCAGGCGCCGTGCAGCGAGGTCGCGAGCAGCGCGAGGGGCCCAAGGCCACGCACCAGGGCGCTTGCTCCGGCCGCCGGCAGCCAGCGGTCGAGGACGCGCTCGGGGACCGAGGACGCCTGGGGCTCCGGGCTTTCGTCGCGGGTGAGCGAGCCGTGGAGTCCGGAGAGCTCGACCGCCTGCGCGATCGCGATCGCGCAGGCCGGCGCCACGGCCAGGAGATAGCCGCCCGTGGCGCTGACCGCCAGAAGGGCGCCGCCGATGCCCATCGCGGCCGCGATCAGCGCGGTCCACCCACCCGCCGCCCCGAGCAGCGCGAAGAGGGCGAGCAGGAGGACCGGGGCGACCAGCAGCTCCAGCTTGACCAGCTGGCCGCGCAGCGAGCTCTGCGCGGAGTCCAGGGTGAGGGCCGCCGCACGGTAGTCGAGGCGCAGCGGGCCGGGGTCGACGCTTCCCTGGATTCGGCCCACCACCTGAGCGGCCTCGTGAGCGTCGTCGGTTCGCAGGGTCACGGCGATCGTCGTGTTCGGTCCGCGTGGCTTCTGCGATGCCGCGTCCGTCACCCCCGAGTCCGTGCGCAGCGAGGAGACGATGGCGCCGACCGCCACGGCCGCCACGCGCGGAGAGGTTCCCGCGGGGGCGGTCGCCACCACGCTCACGGTCGCGTGGGTGCCGGCGAGCGGCGCGGGCGCGACCGACTTCGACGCGAGCACTCCGCCCACCAGAAGAGCCAGCGCGAGCACCGCTGAGACCCCCGGAATCAGCAGCCTCCTGCCGTCGATTCCACGACGCATCGGGCGACCTTATCCAGCCCTTAACCCGAGGTGCGCCGACCACAGCCTCGACGATCTACGCTTTCCGCCTCATGGCGCTTTCGGCGGACCAGCGCGCAATGCTCGAGCTGCTGCTCGGGCGCGGCCAGAGCTACGAGGATCTGTCGTCGCTGCTCGGTGCTCCGGCGGACGAGGTGCGCTCCAAGGCGCGCTGGGCGCTCGCCGAGCTCGGCGGCGCAGATCCGGACCGCAACATGGCGCTCACCGACTACCTGCTGGGGCAGGCCGACCCGATCGGGCGGGCCGACGCCGTCCGCCACCTCCGCGACGACCCGGCTGACCGCGAGCTTGCGGAGCGCGTGCAGGCCGCGCTGCGGGAGATCGCTCCGGACGCGGAGCTCCCCAGCCTCCCGTCGGAGGGCAGGGCCGCGCCACACCTCCGGGCCCCCAGCCTCCCGGGCCGCTCCGCGAAGGCCGGCGAGCCGGGCGCCCCCCGCGAGCCCGGGGACCCCGCGCGCACCCGGCTCCTCATGATCCTGGGCGGCGCGGGCCTCATCCTCGTGATCGTGGTCCTCGCGATCGCCGGCGTCTTCGGCGGCGGCTCCGACAACGGCGGCGCCGACACCGGTTCGCAAACTCCCCTCGCATCGAGCACAACCGGCTCGACGACCACGCGCACGCAGGCGGACCCGAACACGGTGCCGGTCCCGCTCAAGGCCGTCGGCGGCAGCCCGGGGTCGGGCCTCGCCACGCTCCAGCTTCAGCAGCAGACGCTCTCGCTCGACCTTCGCATCAACAACCTGCCGCCGCCGCCGTCCGGAAGCGTCTACGTGGTCTGGCTGCGGCTGGGCACGAAGGGCAACAACGGCTATCCGATCGCGCCGTTGACGCCGTACCCGCAGTCGGGCTCCTACCACCAGGTCTTCCCGCTGCCGCAGGCGATCAGCCCGTTCCTCACCTCGCTCTCCTCGATCGAGGTGACAGTGCTGGGCCAGAAGTCGGCGACGGCGCTGGCCACCCAGATCAAGAGCCTGGTCACGCATCCCAAGCAGGGCAAGCTGATCTTCCCGATCAAGGACCACACGGTCCTGCAGGCCACGGTGCCGCGCGGCAAGACGACGAACTCCGGCGGCTCGGGCGCCCCGAGCGGGTCCGGCTCAGGGAAGTAGCTTCCCGGGGTTCATGACCCCGGTCGGGTCGAGGCGCTCCTTGAGGGCGCGCAGCGTCGCGACGCCCAGGGGGCCGACCTCCGCGGGCATGTAGCGCGCGTGGTCGGTACCGACCGCGTGATGGTGGGTGATGGTTCCGCCGGTCGCGACGATCGCGTCGCAGGCGGCCTCCTTCGCCGCGCGCCATTGCGCGATCTCCTCGCCCGGTTTGGCTCGCGCGATGAACGTGAAGTAGAGCGAGGCGCCGTCGCGGTAGGTGTGCGATATGTGACACATCACGATCGGGCTGACCCCCTGGGCCGTGAGCGAAGCCCGCAGGGCGTCGCCGACCGCGGCATAGAGCTCGCCCAGGCGGGTCCAGGTGTGCGCCGTCTCGAGCGTCTCGACGAGGTAGCCCAGATCCATCAGCTCGTCGCGCAGGTACGGACCGTCGTAGCGCCCGCGCTCCCAGGCGAGCCCCGGCTTGGTGCCCAGCGACACCGCACCCGCGGTGCGCAGGATCCGCGAGGACACGGCGCGACGGCGCTCGGCCGATTCGCGGTCGCCCTCCCAGCCCGCGATGACCAGGCACCCTCCGGCGCGACGGCGCAGCCGCAGGTAGCCGTTGAGCGCCCGGCGGGTCCCTGGGGACGCACCGGACATCCCCAGCGAGATCCGCGTCTCCTCGGGGTCGGAGAGCCGCGTCACGTCGGGAAGGGCGTCACGCTGGGCAAGCTCGCGCAGCGCCCCCGTTCCGGTCTCGAAGTCCGCGACCATGAACCCCTCGTAGCGCCGCTCGGCGGGCGCGGCCCGCACCCTCGCGGTTACCGACGTGATGGCCCCGAGCGTGCCCTCGGAGCCGAGGATGAGCTCGCGGAGCGCCGGGCCCGCGGCGGTGTGCGGGACCTCGCGGGTCTCGAGCGTCCCCACCGGCGTGATCATGCGAAGCGAGGTCACGATCTCGTCGAAGCGCCCGTAGCCGCTCGACGCCTGGCCCGCCGACCTCGTCGCCGCGAACCCGCCGATCGTCGCCAACTCGAACGATTGCGGGAAGTGGCCCAGCGTGACTCCCTGCGCCGCGAGAGCCGCCTCGGCCTCGGGCCCGCGCATGCCGGCGCCGATCGTGGCGGTCATCGACACGGGATCCACGCTCACCCCGCGCAGCCGCCGCAGGTCGACGCAGAGCACCGCGGTGTGCCCGCCGCGCAGCGGCTCGACGCCGCCCACGACGCTCGTGCCGCCGCCGAACGGGACCAGGGCGACGCCGGCGCTGGCCGCCGCCTGGATCAGCGCTGTGACCTGGTCGTCGTCGCCGGGCAGCACGATCCCGTCGGGCGCGCCCTCGAGGCGGCCGGCCCGCAGGCGGACGAGGTCGGGGTAGCTGCGTCCCGCGGCCCGCTGAACGCGCTGCTCGTGGCCCTGGAGGACACCTCGGGGACCCGCCGAGCGGGCAACCGTCTCGGGGATCAGCCGCGGCTCCGGAATCGCGACCTCCTCCAGCGAGACCCGCCTGGTGGCCTCGGCATCGCCGAGCTCGGCGCGGAGCATGGACTTCGCGGAATCGGGCAGCGCGAGGCGGCGATCCTCCTCCCCCCAGCCCCACCACTTGGTGGCGCGCGCGTTGGCCCGGTCGGCCACTCAGTCCCCGACCAGGGCGCGCTCGATCCCGTCGAGAGCGTCGTCGAGGCGCTTGCGGACGGCGCCGCGCATCATCGGTGAGCCCAGGCGTGACATGCCGCGAAGCTTTTCACGTGTGTACACCGTGACGGAGGTCTCGCCGTTACCGCCGTCGAGGTGGACGCCCGTCTCCGAGAAGCGCACGATCCGCGCAAACGGCGTCCCCGCCAGCTCCTGCTCCCACACGTAGCGCTCGCCGGTCGCGGCGCTGACGCACCGGTAGTCGGCCCGGACGCCGGATCCCTTCGCGGTCTGCAGGACCACCGTCCAGCGGGCTCGCTTGGAGCCCGGCTCGCCCTTCACGTCCTCGACCCGTGTCGCACGGGGCCACCAGCGCGGCAGGTGATGGGGATCGGACACCAGGTCCCAGACGCGCTCGCGCGGCGCGGCGATCACCCGCGTGCGGGAGACCCTCGGCACGCCGGATTACTCCCCTTTGAGTCGCCGCAGATCGCGTACGAGCAGAAGGTGCTTGAGATGTCCGCAGATCGCCGCCAGGCTCTCCAGGTTCTCGACCGCCTCCTTGCGACGGGCCTGGCTTCGCGAGCGCAGCGACGCCCCGACGAGCTGCTCCAGGAGGGCGGCCTCACGGTCGGCCGACGTCCGGAAGACCCGCAGGTTGCGCCCGGCGACGCCGAAGCGCGAGAGCTCGGCCGCGGCGCGAACGATCTCGAGGTCGGTCTCGTCGAAGGTGCTCTGGCCGTTGGTTCGCTTCGGCGTGACGATGCCGAACTCGACCAGCTCCTTCAGGAGCTCCGGCGCGATCCCGGAGGTCTCGATGAGCTCGTCCTGACTGAGGTCGCGGACCGCGGCGTCGACGGAGCCCGCGCGTCGCGAGACGGCCAGATCCGCGCCCCTGCGGTCGGTGCTGGCGAACTCGCCGGTGGCGAGCTCCTGACGGATGACGCGCAGCGGCAGGAACTCGTCGCGCTGCATGCGCAGGATCGCGCGAAGGCGCTCGACGTCCGTCTGGCTGTAGAGCCTGTATCCCCCGTTCGTGCGGCGCGGGGCCAGCAGCTTCTGATCCTCGAGATAGCGGATCTTGGAGATCGAGATGTCGTCGAACTCCTGGCCGAGGATCTTGGCGACGGCGCCGATCGTCAGCGCCTTTCGGGGGCGTGACGGCGACTGGACGCGCGCGTCGTCCCTGCCCTCATCTCGGGTTGCGATTGCCATGCCTAACGCTCCAGGTAGCTCAGCTTGTACTTGCCGATCTGGATCTCGTCGCCGTCCTCGAGCCGGTGCGACTCGATTCGGCGCCGGTTGACGTACGTGCCGTTCAGCGACCCGAGGTCATCGATGTAGTAGCCGTCCTGCCGGTGCACGAGCAGCGCGTGGTTGCGCGAGACCGTCACGTCGTCGAGGAACACGCCCGCGTCGGGTGTCCGGCCGATCGAGACGCGCTCCTCGTCGACCGTGAAGCTCTCCCCCGCCCGGCCGCCGCCGGAGCGGATCACCAGGGCGGCGCCAACCTCGTCGACCGCCTCGTCGATGTCGATCGGCTGGTACTCCCCCGTCTCGTCGACGCGGTAGGTCATCGTCGACGCGTCGTCGCCACCCTCGGGATGGCCGATGAACGCGCCGCACTTCTGGCAGTAGTTCGCCCCCTCCGGGTTGACGAACCCGCACTCTGGACAGTGAACCGCCAACTAGGCAGCTCCCTCCTCTTCGGGGTGCTCGACCTTGCCGAGCAGGATGTCGGTCAGCTCCCCGACGTCGGCGCCGGAGATGTGGTCGTCGCCGCCCGAGACCTTGTTCTTCAGACGGTTGACGAGCTCCGCGCGGAGCAGGTCGATCTGCCCGTGGAGCAGACGCCGACGGTAGGAAACCGAGCGCTCCTCGTCCTTGAGCGCGTCGATCGTGGACTTCAGCTCTTCATCGCTCATCGAGCCGACGTCTGGGAAAGTCTCTTCCACTTCTACAGATCCTCCTGTCGCGAGTTGGAGATGGCCGACCCGCTGACGATTATATGCCCGTCTGCGAAACGTCAAGTTGAGGTTGAGCGTTTGAAGGCCCACCTGCACTCGGCGGGCTAGTCGCCGGGCGCGACCTTGGCCGTGGCGCGCCCCGTCCGGATGTAGATCACCGTCGCGAGGACGCCAGTCGCCAGGCCGGCGAAGAAGAGCGCGTCGGTGATCCAGCTGTCGATGACCTGCGTCCAGAAGAGGCCGCCGAAGACAAGCAGCGCGCCGATGCGTCCGACCCAGTTGATCTCGATCTCGAGTCCACGTCGAAGCGCCGCCTCGGAGAGGAGCAGGACGGACAGCTCGCGCAGGGCCACGATGGCGAGGCCCCACCGTGGCAGGAGCTCGAAGTGCCAGCAGACCACGATGCCGGCGAGGACGCTCAGCCTGTCGATGATCGGGTCGAGCAGCGCGCCCATCCGCGAGTACTGGCCGGTGGCGCGGGCGAGGAAGCCGTCCAGGTAGTCGCCGAGCGTGATCCAGAGGTACAGGAGGGCCGCCGGTGCCGTTCGCCCGTCGCCCGAGCCCAGCGCGATGATCAGGTACGGAGGGATCGCGGCCAGCCGGAGGTAGCCCACGAGGTTCGGGATCGTCCACGGGCGAAGCGGCTCCCCGCGCCTGGTCTGGTCCGGGCGCGGTCCCGAGCGATCCAGGCCCGAAAGCCGCCGGAAGCCGCGCGCCCGTCTCGTCTCCAGGCCGTGCGGCGCTTCAGGAGTCAACGGCTGCGCCGATCAGGACCGATCGGGGATGCGCGAGAGGAGCTCCGCCGCGGCGCCCTCGACCGGGATGCGCTCGTCCTCGCTCGTGGCGCGCGCCTGGAGCTCGAGCTCGCCGTCGGCGAGCGTGCGGCGGCCCACGGTCACGCGCAGCGGGCAGCCGAGGAGCTCCGCGTCGGTGAGCTTCTGGCCCGTGCCGGCGTCGCGGTCGTCGTAGATGGCCTCCACGCCGCCGGCCGCGAGCTCCTCGTAGAGCCGATCGGCCGCCTTGCTCACCTCGTCGCCGTCCTTGCCGAGCGAGACGACGTGGACGGGCCAGGGCGCGAGCGAGGGCGGCCAGACGATGCCGCGCTCGTCGGCTCCCTGCTCGATCGCCGCCGCGACGATCCGCGCCGGGCCGATTCCGTAGCAGCCCATGACGATCGGATGCTCCTTGCCGTCCTCGTCGAGGTACTTCGCGCCGAGCGGCACCGAGTAGCGCGTGCCGAGCTTGAAGATGTTGCCGACCTCGATGGCGGGCACGATCTCGATCGGGCTGCCCCCGGGCGCGATGTCGCCCGCCTCGACCGTCCGCACGTCGACCTCCTCGAACTGGAAGTCGCGTCCCGGCTCGATGCCGATCATGTGCGCGTCGGTGCGGTTGGCTCCCGCGCACCAGCCCGAACCCTGGATGGCGGCGTCCTTCAGCACGGGGACCTTCGAGCCGACCGGCCCGATGAACCCCGGCGGGCCGAGCTCGGCCTCGATCTCCTTCGCCTCGGGCTGCCTGAAGTCGGCGCCGAGCGCGTTGCGAAGCTTGATCTCGTTCACCCGGTGGTCGCCGCGAACGAGCAGGAGGACCATGCCACGGTCCTCGACGACGACGGGAAACGCCTTCATGGAGGAGCCCAGGGGCACCCCGAGCGCCTCGGTGACGGACTCGCAGGTAGTGAGGCCGGGCGTGGGAACCTCGCGCGGCTCGTCGAGGGCGGGCGGCATCTCGACCGGCTGCGGCTCGGCTGAGGCGATCTCCAGGTTGGCGGCGTAGCCCGGCGCCAGCGCGACCTCGTTCTCGCCGGCGGGACAGGGCGCCATGTACTCATGGGCTCCGGAGCCGCCCATCATCCCGACGTCCGACTCCACGCGGTACCAGCGCAGGCCGGCTGCGGTCGAAGATGCGGTCGTAGGCCTCGACGTGGAGCTCGTAGCTGCGATCGAGGCCCTCCTCGTCGCGGTCGAAGCTGTAAGAGTCCTTCATGGTGAACTCGCGGGTGCGGAGCACGCCGGCGCGCGGGCGCGGCTCGTCCCGCTCCTTGACCTGGATGTGGTAGAGGATCATCGGGAGGTCGCGGTAGGAGCGGATCTCTCCCGCTACGTGGAACGTCACCGCCTCCTCGTTGGTCATCGCCAGGACGTGCTCGGCGTCCTTGCGGTCGCGCAGCTTGAAGAGCTCGGGGATCTCGTAGCGGCCGGTCTTCTTCCAGTTCTCCGCCGGCTGGAGGACCGGCATCAGCATCTCCTGGCCGCCGATCGCGTCGAGCTCGGAGCGGATGATCTCCTCGGTGCGCCTGATGACCCTGTAGCCCGCGGGCAGGTAGGTCCAGAGGCCGGCGCCGAGCTGGCGGATCAGCCCGGCGCGGACCATCAGCTTGTGGGACAGCGCCTCCGCGTCTGCAGGGTCGTCGTGAAGCGTGGGAAGAAAGTAGGTCGAGAGCCTCGGCACGGTGCGGCAAGGCTACTCAGGGGCGCGATGCCTCGGCGAGCAGCTTCTCGAACCCGTCCCAGAGCAGACGGAACGAGAGCTCCACGAGGACCTCGCGCGGCACCTCGCGATGCTCGAACCACCACTGCGCGAGGCCGTTGGTCGCGGACTGCGAGGCCTTCGCGAGCATCCAGGCGGAGGTCTCGGCGTCCACGCCGCCGAAGGTCTCCACGTCCGGCGCGCCCGCCCGGATCAGCGCCGCGATGCCCGCCGTCGCCGCGTCGTGGATGCGGGTCCAGATCGCAACGCTCTCGGGCTCGGCCGGAGGGTCGCGGAACAGGCAGCGCCAGGCGAACGGGTCCTCCTCGACGAGGCGGAAGTAGGACTCGACGGAGGCGCGCAGCATCGCCCTCGGCTCGTCGAGCTCGATGCTGGAGATGGAGCGCTCGATCATCGACTCGCCGTGGAGGCGCAGGAGCTGGACGTGAAGGTCCGCCTTCGACCCGAAGTGGTCGTAGATGACCGAGGCGACGACACCCGCGCGCCTGGCGATCTCCCCCATCGAAGCGCCGGCGTAGCCGTGCTCGGCGAACACCTCGGTCGCGGCGGCGAGGATGCGCTCCCGCCGCTCGGGCGCGCTCAGGCGGCTCCGCGGCTTGGCGGTGGCTTGCGGCACCTACCGAATGATAATTCGGTAGGGTTGCGCGACTGCAACCGAACGCTCATTCGGTAATGAGGAGGTCCGATGACTGATCAAGCGCCAACCGACTTTCCCAACTCCGGCCTCATTCGCGTGGGCGTTGCCTCGCTTGGCCTCCCCCAGCTGATCCTGGGCGTTTGGGCGCTGTTCTGGCCCCGTGGCTTCTTCGACAGCTTCCCGCTGATCGCCGGCCAGCACTGGCTGCCCGCCTACGGGGCCTACAACGACCACCTCGCCACCGACGTCGGCGCGACGTTCACGGCCATCGGCGTGCTGATGCTGCTCGCGGCCTGGGTCGGCGAGCGCCGGCTGTTGCAGGTCGCGCTCGTCGCCTACCTGTTCTACGCCGTGCCGCACACCGTCTTCCACCTTGCCAACGACGACGTGCTCAGCTCCGGCTCGCAGGTCGTCAACGGCCTGCTGCTCGTCTCGACCGCGCTCGGCGCGGTGGGCCTCCTCGGGCTCATCGGCGTCGCGCGCCCGGCCGCGCCGCGACCGGGCGGCGGGGACAGGGGCGACGGCGGCTCGCGGCTCGGATCCCCGCCCGGTGGGCCACTGGCCATGTTCGGGCGGGCCTACGCCCGGCGCCGGTACGGCGGCGACATCCGGCCGGTTGACGCGTTCGCCCACAGTCGCAAGCTCGCGGTTGGCTACGGAACGCTCGAGATGGCGCTCGACCACTCCCATCGGGCCCCGGAGCGGCTCAAGATGCTCGGCGAGCTCCGCGCCGCGTCGGTGGTCGGCTGCGAGTGGTGCATGGACTTCGGCTCCCACCTCGCCCGTGCGGAGGCCGGCCTCAGCGAGCGGGAGCTCCAGGAGCTGGCCCGCTACTCGGAGAGCGACGCGTTCTCCGAGCTCGACAAGCTCGTCCTCGACTACGCGACCGCGATGACGCGTACGCCCGCGGCGGTCGGCGACGAGCTCTTCGCGCGGCTCCGCGCCGAGCTCGACGACGCCCAGATCGTCGAGCTCACCACCGCCGTCGCCACCGAGAACCTCCGCGCTCGCTTCAACCACGCGGTCGGCATCGAGCCCCAGGGCTTCTCCGCGGGCGCGGCCTGCGTGGTCCCGGCCCTGGCCGCCTGACCTCTCCCCCATCGAACGTCCCGGAAGCCCACGCATAGCGCTACCTCCGGGACGTTCGGTGGGCTGGATGGGGGGCGCCAAGGCTTTCGTGACGGGCGCCCCGCTGACGAACGCCGCGGCCGGCGTGGCCACCTCCCACCCAGCCTCAACCCGGCCGGGCCGGTCACCCACGCCGGGCTCGAAGGTCCGGGCCCCGCTAGCCTGCGCGCGTGGGCTTTCTTGCCTGGATCATCCTCGGCCTCTTCGCGGGCACCATCGCGCAAGCGATCGTCCCCGGGCGCACCGAGCCGCGCGGGTGCATCGGCTCCACGGCGATCGGCATTCTCGGCGCGCTGATCGGCGGCTACCTCGCCACGCGCCTGGACATCGGCAAGATCCACCACTTCTTCGACCTGGGCACGTGGCTCATCGCCATCGGCGGCTCCGTGCTCCTGCTCGTGATCGTCCGCCTCATCGCGGGCCCGTCACGCCGCTAGCCGGCGGCAGGTGTCAGGCACCCAGGCGGAAGGTGTCAGGCACCCAGGCGGAGCTCACGACCGGGCCAGGCAGGCAGGGTGCCTGACACCTCAGGTGCCTGACACCTCAGGCGCGGGTGAAGCGGCGGCTCGTCGTCGGCGAGGCGTCCTCGTCGAGCTCCACCTTGCGGCCCTTCACGGGCTTGAGGAACGGCTCGGCGATCACGTCCTTGCCCTCGGCACGGGCGGCCTCGGCCTCCATGGCGGCGATGCGCTCCGGCGTCAGGTCGCCGGCGTTCTCCTCCTCGATCCTCGCAAGCCACTCGGCGCCCTCGGCGGCCTTCCGCGCGTCGAACTCGACCCTGCCGCGGTCGAGCGAGCGGTCGATCTCGGCGAACAGCGTGTCGACCAGCTCCGCCTGCGGGACCTTCCGCAGCGGCTTGCCGTGGGCGAAGATCAGTCCCTCGTTCTTGGCGCCCGCGATGCCGAAGTCGGCGTGCGAAGCCTCGCCGATGCCGTTGACGGCGCAGCCGAGGACGGCGACCTCGACCGGCTCGGCGTAGCGCTCCAGGCGCTCCTCGATCTCGGCCACCACCGTGTCCATGTCGAACTGCAGGCGACCGCAAGTGGGACACGCGATCAGGACCGGGCCGCGCTCGCGCAGCTGAAGGGCCTTGAGGATCTCCCAGGCAACCTTGACCTCCTCCTCCGCGTGGAACGTCGAGAGGCTGATGCGGATCGTGTCCCCCACTCCATCGGCGAGCAGCGTCCCGAGGCCAACCGCCGACTTCAGGCTCCCGGACCACTTGGTTCCGGCCTCGGTGATGCCGAGGTGAAGCGGATAGGGAACCCTCTGGGAGAGCAGCCGGTTCGCGGCGATCGTGTTCGGGACGTTGGTCGACTTGATCGAGACCTTGAAGTTCTCGAAGTCGAGCGACTCCATGAGCTCGCAGAACTCCACCGCCGCCTGGACCAGGGCGTCCACCGGCCGCTCGCGCTCGAGCTCGTGCAGATGCTTGGGCAGCGAGCCCGAGTTCACGCCGATCCGCATCGGGACGCCCGCCGCCGTGGCGCGCTCGGCGACCTCGGCCACCTTCTCCCGCCCGCCGATGTTGCCCGGGTTCAGGCGAATGCAGTGCGCGCCCGCGTCGATGGCCTTGAGGGCCAGGGTGTGGTTGAAGTGGATGTCGGCGATGACGGGGATCGGCGACTCCTTGACGATCGTCTTGAGCGCCTCGACGTCCTTGTCGCGCGGAACCGCGACCCGAACGAGGTCCGCCCCGGCGTCGACGACGTTGCCGATCTGCTCCATCGTGGCCGTGAGGTTGGCGGTCTCCGTCTTGGTCATCGTCTGAACGGCGACCGGCGCGCCGCCGCCGATCGGCACGTCCTTCACGAATATCTGGCGCTTGGATGCCATGCCCACATTCTGACAGCGGGATTCCACGCGGCCGTTTGAACCTCTCGGAGCGGGTGGGCGTATGCTCAGGCGTGATGAGGATGCGGTCGAGGAGGGCGCTCATCAGCTTGCTTGGGGCGGTTGCCGCTGGCGCGGCGGCGCCGGCGCTCGCCTCCGCCAGCAACCACGAGATCAAGATCCGCGAGGTGTACGCGGGGAGCGCGGCCCACCCGGGCGACGAGTACGTCGAGCTCCAGATGTACGCGTCCGGCCAGAACCTCTTCAACCTCGGGACCACCACCACGCTCTACAACGCGACGGGCAGTGCCACCGCGACCTTCGCCACGCCCGCCGACAACAACTCGAACCCGACCATCGGCACCAGTCAGCATCGCGTCCTGATCGCGAGCGAAAGCGCCAAGAGCACCTTCAGCACGCCCGCCGGCTACACGCTTGCGGCGGGCGATCACCTTGCCGACTCCGGCGGCGCCGTCTGTTACACGCCAACGCAGGCCGGCAGCTTCATCGACTGCGTCTCCTGGGGGAACTTCAGCGGCTCACTGCCCTCCGCGACCGGCGGCAACGTCGACTCCGGCGGAATCCCCGACGGCGACGCGATCAACCGCTCGATCGCCCGCGGTTGCTCGACCGTGCTCGAGGGAGGAGACGACACGGGCAAGCCCGGCGACTGGTCGAACGTGACGCCCAGCCCGCTCAACAACGCGGCGACGCCGCCTGAGCAGGCCTGTCCGTCGACCAGCATCACGAAGGGCCCGAAGTCCAAGACCACGGACAAGACCCCAACCTTCAAGTTCAAGTCAAATCAGGGCTCCGCGACGTTCGCGTGCAAGGTCGACAGGGGTCGGTTCGCGAGCTGCACCTCGCCGTTCACCACCAAGAAGCTCGCGAAGGGCAAGCACACCTTCCGGGTGCGCGCGACCAACACGGGCGGCGGCGTCGGGTCCGCGGCCAAGAAGACCTTCACGGTCGTCAAGAAGAAGAAGCCGCACCACCACTAACCGATTCGCGGTATCCGGGTTTCCTGGACCGCCCGTTTTGCACGTAGGCTTCGCCAACTATGCCTACGAGTCGTGCAAAGACCGCGTTTCTGACCCTGCTGACGGTGTGTCTCGCCACCGCCGGTGCCGCTGCCTACGCAGCCTCCGGCGACACCGGCCCCAGCGCCCACTACGCCGTGTTTCGGCACGAAGTGAGGCCCATCGATCGCCTTACCAAGGACGGCCGCGAGCTGGCTCGGCACACGCCGAAGTCGTTTCACATCCACGCCAAGGAAGCCCGCCGGACGCGGCTCAAGGCCGACCACGGCGTCTGGCTGATCCCGGGCAGGAACTCGGTGTGCCTGTTCGTGGAGCAGCGGGGCGACGGCGTGCGCAGCAGCTGCAACCACCTGAGCGGGGCGCTCACGGGCGCCCTGTACGTGGTCGACTACCGCCATGGGAAGGCCAAGAGCTTCAGGAAGCTGACGGGCGCGCTGCCGGACAACGGCGGCCATGTGCGCCTGGTCGGCGCCGGTGGCCGCGAGAACAAGCTCCCGGTTCGCCACAACACCTACTCCGTGCACCTCAGCAGGGAGTCGGCGGCGAGCTTCAAGCCGCGGCGCATCACCTACGAGGTGGGCGGCCGGCCCTTCTCGATCCCGCTGAAGGGCTGACCTCGGCCTCATAGGCGCGCCACCCGGAACGGGTGGCGCGAAGGCGTACCCTCGCTCTCGGTATGGAAGCCGAGACCGAGTCGCGCACGACGCCGGGCGCCGATGGGCTCGAGGTGCTCGTCGCGCTCCTTCTCGACCTCGACGCCGACCGCAAGCCCGGCTCGCGGCCGTTCTACGACGGGATCTGCGAGGCGGCCTGCCGGCTGACGTCGATGCGCCGCGCGTTGCTGCTCCTCTACGACCCGGATCGCGGCCTCGTCGTTCCCGAGGGCAGCCACGGTGTCTCGCCGGACCTCGTCGCGCTCTTCTACGGGAGCCTCGACGAGACGCCGATCGCCCAGCGGGCCATCGCCGAGGATCGAGTCATCGACGTTCACGACGTCCGTGGCCTGGTCCCCGAGCGCTACGCCGACATGCCGGCCGTGACCTCGGTTGCGTGTGCCCCTGTGGCCGCCGGCGAGCGCCCTCTCGGGATCATCCTCGCCGATCGCGACGGCGAGGAGTTCGAGCTGACCGAGAGCGAGCGCCAGACGCTCTGGATGCTCGGCAAGCTGGCCGCGGTGGCGGCCAGCGCGCGATCCGTGACCGCGCAGCAGGAGCGCAGCCGTGCCCTCGCGGAGGGGGTGCGCCTGGCGCGCGAGGTGCACGAGCAGGTCATGCAGCGTCTCTTCGGGGTCTCGCTGGCACTGGGCTCGGCGCAGGAGCTGACCGCGGCGGAGCGCCGGCGGTGCGCCGCGGAGCTCGAGGCGGCGCTTTCGGAGCTTCGCGATGCGTTGTCGCGCCCACTCGCACCCGCCGGACCGTCCGGAGCGACCCTGCGCGGCGAGCTCGACCGGCTCGGCGACCACTACAAGGACATCCCGCTGTCCGTGACCTGGCGCGAGGGTGCCGCGCTGCCCGACGAGTTCGAGCCGCTCGCGGCGTCGGCGCTCGCCGAGGCCCTGCGAAACGCGGAGAAGCACGCCGCCCCGTCGAGGATCGAAATCGCCGTCGGCGTGGCGGACGGGGTGTTCTCGCTGGAGGTTCGAAACGACGGCGTTGCCGCGGGGCCACGCCGCGGCGCGGGCGAGGGGATTCGCGGCACCGGGATGGGGCTGCACCTGGCCACCATCGAGCTGATGCAGCACGGCGGCGTGGTGGAGTACGGGCCGGAGGGCGAGGACCACTGGCGGACGCGCCTGCTGCTGCCAACGGGCGGGAGCGGAACGTGAGCGGCGACGGGATCTGCGTGCTGGTTGTCGAGGACCACGACGTGGTCCAGTGGGGATTCCGTCTCCTGCTCAGCCGCCAGCCCTGGATCGACCGGGTGGTGGTTGCGCGTGACGGTGAGGAGGCACTGGAGCTGGTCGCGGTCGAGACCCCGGACGTCGCGCTGGTCGATCTCTTCCTCGGCTCGAAATCCGGGGCCGAGCTCTGCACAACGCTGCGCGCCAGGCGCCCGGACATGCGAGTGCTTCTGATCTCCGGCGCCGGCTGGGTGTCGCCGGAGTCCGCAAAGGCCGCCGGCGCCGCCGGGTTCATCTCGAAGAGCTGGCGCGCGGACGAGGTGGTCTCCGCCGTGCAGATGGTGGCGAAGGGGATGACCGTGTTCGCGCCCCAGTCCGAGCCCGCGGCGGCGCGCCTCTCCTCGCGCGAGCGCGAGGTGCTGACCCTGATGGCCTCCGGGGCGACCAATCCCGAGATCGCAACCAGCCTGTTCCTCTCGCCGCACACGGTGAAGGAGCACACCCGCTCGATCTACCGCAAGCTCGAGGTCCGCAACCGCACGGAGGCCGTACGCCGCGCGGAGCGCCTCGGGCTCACGCGCTAGCCCGCGCCCCACCCCGCTCGGACCGCTTCGACCCCCCCGACCGGGGGGTTTCCCGGCGCGGCCGCTTACCCCGGTCCCGGAGCAGGGTTTTCTCCTCGGTAGTGAGCGAAACCACCAAAGTCGCACTCCTCTTCCCCGGCCAGGGAAGCCAGACGCCCGGGATGCGGGAGCTCACCGCCGCGGAGCGCCCTGACCTCGTCGAGCAGGCTGCCAAGCTGGTCGGCGAGGACCCGTTCGAGCACGTCGAGGACGGCACCTGCTTCGCTCAGCCCGCGATCTTCTGCGCGAGCATCGCGCACTGGGAGCGGCTTGGGCGCCCGAGCGCCGATGTCTTCGCCGGGCACTCGCTCGGCGAGCTCGCGGCGCTTGCCGCGAGCGGGGTGATCAGCGTCGAGGACGGGCTGCGCGCGGTGGCGACCCGCGGCCGGCTCATGCAGGAGGCGGCGGACGCGAACGGCGGCGGCCGGATGCTCGCCTGCCGCGCCACCCGAGCCGAGGCGGAAGAGATCGCGACCCGCACCGGGGTGGTGCTGGCCAACGTCAACGACCCCCGCCAGGTCGTTCTCTCGGGTCACGCCGAGGACATCGCGGCGGCGGCGGCGCTCCTCGCCGACGCCGGGGTGCGCTCCAAGGAGCTCGCGGTCCGCGGCGCCTTCCACTCGCCGGCCATGGCCTCCGCGGCCGCCGGCTTTCGCCGCTTCCTGGCGGACATCGAGGTTCGCCACGGCCGGCAACCCGTGCTGCGCGGCGCGACCGCCACGCCGTTCGACGACGTCCGCGCCGAGCTCGCGGCGGCCCTCACGCTGCCTGTCGACTGGGTGGCGGTCCTCGGCCGCCTCTACGAGATCGGCGTCAGGCGCTTCGTCGAGCCGGGACCGGGGAAGGTGCTGACCGGGCTCGTGCGGCGTTCGCTCGACGGGGTCGATGCGGAGGCGGCCTCGGAGCTGGAGCCGGCCCGTGCCTAGCACCGATACCGCCACGCTCCTCCGCGGCGAACGGAGACCGGCGGGGCTTCCGGGAGTCGCCGGCATCGCTGCCCTTGGTTGCGCGCTGCCCGATCACGTCGTCGAGACGGCGGAGATCGCCACGCGGCTCGGCGTCGAGCCGGACTGGGTCGTCACGCGAACCGGCGTGCGCGAGCGCCGGCGCGCGAGCGCCGACCAGACCCTCGTTTCCCTCGCGGCAGATGCCGGGTCGGCTGCCCTTGCCCGCGCCGACGTTGACGCGGACGACATCGACCTGGTGCTCGTCGCCAGCCTCACCCAGGACGACCTGCTTCCCAACGCAGCGCCCCTCGTCGCCGACCGCCTGGGCGCCGAGCGCGCCGGCGCGATCGACGTCGGCGCCGCCTGCTCGGGCTTTCTCTCCGGCCTCGCGCTCGGCGCGGGGATGATCGACGCCGGCCGTGCCGAGAACGTCCTGCTGATCGGCGCCGACCTGATGAGCCGGGTCGTCGATCCGGACGACCGGGCGACCGCGGCGCTGTTCGGCGACGGTGCGGGCGCGGCCGTGCTGACGGGCACCGGTTCGGGACGGATCGGCCCGGTGACTTTGCACTCCGACGGCGCCCTGGGCTCGCTCATCGCGGCCCCGCACGCGGACCGCCGCCTGCGGATGCGCGGCCAGGACACGTTCCGGGTCGCCGTGGCCCAGCTCGCCCAATCGACCCGCGACGCGCTGGCTGCCGCAGGCCTCGCGGTGAGCGACATCGACCTGTTCGTCTACCACCAGGCGAACGCGAGAATCACCGCTGCCGTCCGCGCCCGGCTGGGGGTCGAGGCGGAGCGCGTCGTCGACTGCATCGCGAGCCTCGGCAACACGTCGGCCGCGAGCATCCCGATCGCGCTGTCCGTGGCCGAGTCCGAAGGACGCCTGGCCGCCGGCGACCGAGTGCTCCTCGGCGCGTTCGGGGCCGGACTGACCTGGGGAGCCACCGTCATCCAGTGGGGAGAAGCATCATGAGCTGCGCCAACGGCGACCGAGAGGGCTGCGCCCTCGTCACCGGGGCCTCGCGCGGGATCGGCGCGGCGATCGCGCGTGCCCTGGCGGAGGAGGGCTGGAAGATCGGCGTCAACTACCGCACCGACGAGGCCGGAGCGGAGGCCGTCGTCGGGGCGATCAGCGCCGCCGGCGGGACGGCGGTGGCCGTCGCCGGGGACGTCGCCGACCCGGAAGCTCCCGACGCATTGCTCGGCGCGCTCGAGGAGCGCTTCGGCCCCGTGCTGGCACTCGTCAACAACGCCGGGATCACGTCCGATGCCCTGTCGATGCGGATCGCCGACGGGGACTGGGACTCGGTTCTCGAGACCAACCTCTCCGGCGCGTTTCGCATGACCCGCAGGGCGCTGATGCCGATGATGCGCGCCCGGTACGGCCGCATCGTGAACGTGGCCTCCGTCGTGGGTCAGCGCGCCAACCCGGGGCAGGCGAGCTACGCGGCCTCGAAGGCCGGCCTGGTCGCCTTCACCCGCACGGTCGCGGCAGAGGTGGCGCGCCGGGGCGTGACCGTCAACGCGATCGCACCAGGCTTCATCGACACGGACCTGACAACGGACGTCTCCGGGCAGCTCCTCGAGGCGGTGCCCGCGCGACGCGCCGGGACGCCGGAGGAGGTGGCCGCCTGCGTGCGGTTCCTCGCCTCCGACGAGGCCTCGTACGTGACCGGGACGACCCTGACGGTGGACGGCGGCCTGACCGCCTGAACGAAAGAGAAAAGGAGACGAACATGGAAGCCACGACCACACGGGAATCGATCGAGACGCGCGTCGTCGACGCGCTCGTCGAGTTCGGCGCGGAGCGCGATGCGATCACGCCGGATGCGACGTTCGAGTCCCTCGACGTCGACTCGCTCGATCTCGTCGAGCTCGCGCAGATCGTCGAGGAGGAGTACGGCGTGGAGATGCGGGAGACCGAGCTGGCCGACATCAAGACGGTTGGCCAGGCCATCGACTTCGTCGCCGAGCGCGCCTGAGGCGCGCGCCTCACGACCATGAAGCCGCGGATCGCCATCACGGGCGTCGGGGCGGTGACGCCTCTCGGGGTCGGCCCCGATGCGCTCATCGACCGCTGGACCGCGGGGGAGTCCGGCATCGCCGACGGCCTCGGCCGCTGTGCCGAGTTCGACCCCGAGGAGCACCTCACTCGCAAGCAGGCACGACGTGCCGATCGCTTTTCTCAGTTCGCGCTGGTGGCCTGCAACCAGGCGATTGCGCAGGCCGGCATCGTCGAAGACGAGCGGTACTCGTTCGACGATGTCGGCTGCGTGATCGGCACCGGGATCGGTGGCATGGGCACGATCGAGCGCCAGCACACCGTCCTGGAGGAGCGGGGCCCGGCCGCGGTTTCGCCTCTCGGAGTGCCGCTGATGATGGCCAACGCGGCCGCCGGCGTCGTGGCAATGGCCCACGGTCTTCGGGGCCAGTGCTACGGGGTGGTCTCCGCGTGCGCCGCGGGCGCCCACGCCATCGGCAACGGCTTCCGCGGCGTCCAGCACGGCGACCTGGATGCATGCGTCGTCGGCGGCACGGAGGCGGCGATCACTCCGCTCTCCGAGGCGGCCTTCGCCAACATGGGCGCGACCTCCAAGCTGGGCATCTCGCGTCCCTTCGACAGCCGCCGCGACGGCTTCGTCATGGGTGAGGGCGGCGGTGCGTTGGTGCTGGAGCGTGAGGAGGCCGCCCGCGAGCGCGGCGCGGAGATCCTGGGCTTCGTCACCGGCTACGGCGCGACGGCCGACGCGCATCACATCACCGCCCCGGAGCCCAACGGGGACGGGGCGGCGAGGGCGATCGGCCTCGCGCTTCGCGACGCGGGGATCGAGCCGGGCGAGGTGGCCTACGTAAACGCCCACGGGACCTCGACTCAACTCAACGACAGGGCGGAGACGCAGGCCCTGCGGCGGGCCCTCGGCGAGGCGGCCGAGACCGTGCCGATCTCGTCGACCAAGTCCGCGATCGGCCATCTGCTCGGGGCGGCCGGGGCGGTCGAGGCCGTCGCGACGGTGATGGCGCTGCGGCGCTCCGTGGCGCCGCCCACGCTCAACCTGACGGAGCCCGACCCCGAGCTGGACCTGGACTACGTTCCGCTCGAGGCGAGGCAGCTGGAGCGCAACGGCCGTCCGCTGACCGCGATCTCCACGTCGTTCGGGTTCGGCGGGCACAACGCGGTTCTCTGCGTGGAGGCGCCCGAGTGACCATTGCCGTCGAGGGAACCGTTCGAGACGAGGCCGTCGACGCCGGGCTGAGCCCCCTGGAGCGGCTCGAGCGGCTCTGCGACCGTGGCTCGCTGCGGCGAATCCGCTCCACCGTCGCCTCCCGTTCCCCCCGGCGGACCCGGCCGGGAGACGGCGTCGTCGGCGCGGCCGGAATGGTCGCCGGCCGCCCGGTCTTCTGTTACGCGCAGGACCGGTCGTTCGCGGGTGGCTCGCTTGGCGAGGCCCACGCCGACACGGTCGTCCACGTGCTGCGCCTCGCGCGCCGCGCCGGCGCCCCGGTCGTCGGCTTCGTGGAGTCGGGCGGGGCGCGAATGGACGAGGGCACGGCCTCGCTGGCGGGTTACGGGCGAATCTTCCGCGAGCACGTCGCCGCCTCCTCCATCCCGCAGCTCTCCGTGATCACCGGCACCGCCGCCGGGGGCGCCTCCTACTCCCCGGCGCTGACCGACTTCGTCGTGATGACCGAGGGCTCGGCGATGTTCCTCACGGGACCGGGCATCGTCGAGGAGGTCACCGGCGAGCAGGTGAGCACGGATGAGCTCGGCGGGCCCGGCGTGCACTCGAGGAGCGGCGTCTCCCAGCTCGTTGCCGAGACCGACGCCGGCGCGGTCGAGCTCGCCCGCGAGCTGCTTGCCCACCTTCCGCAGAGCACGGCGGAGGCCCCGCCGTCCGCGATTCCCGCGCCGCCTCGCGACGGTAACCCCGGTTCGGTGGTCCCCGCCGAGCAGCGCCGGGTCTACGACGTCCGCGACGTCGTGGCCCGCGTCGCCGATCATGGCCGGCTGCTCGAGATCGCGCCGCGCTGGGGGCGCAACATGGTCACGGGGTTCGCCCGTGTCGACGGCCGCGCCGTGGGCGTCATCGCGAACCAGCCCCGCTACCTCGGTGGGACGATCGACCATCTCGCGGCTCGCAAGGCGGCCCGCTTCGTGAGCACCTGCGACCGCTTCGGCATGCCGCTCCTCGTGCTCTGTGACACGCCGGGCTTCCTGCCGGGCACCCGCCAGGAGGCGCAGGGCGTGATCGGCGCGGGGGCGGAGCTGCTGCGCGCCTTCGCCGGCGCCACGGTGCCGAAGGTCACGATCGTCCTGCGCAAGGCCTACGGCGGCGGGTACATCGCCATGAACTCGAAGGGCCTCGGCGCGGACCTCGTCTTCGCGTGGCCGGGAGCGGAGATCGGTGTCGTCGGCCCCAGCCAGGCGGTCGCCGTGATGCACCGCCGGGAGCTTGCACGGTCCGCGGACCCGGTGGCCGAGCGCGCGCGACTTGCCGCCGGCTACGCGGACGAGCACCTCTCCGCGGAGACTGCGGCCGCCGCCGGGCACGTCGACGAGCTGCTCGAGCCGGCGGACACGCGGGAGCGCATCGCCTGGAGCCTCAGGAGCCTTGGACACGCGAGGGCCGAGTCGTGGTGAGCGCCACCGCGGCTCCACGCACCTGGGCCCGAACCGTCGATCGCTGGGCGGCGCTCGGCGACAGCTTCACTGCCGGGCACGACGGCTCGGGCCGAACCTGGCCGGACGAGCTGACCGCCCGGCTGCGCTCCGCCGGTCATCCGGCGGAGTACCGCAACCTCGCCCTCGCGGGCGTGACCAGCCGGCTGGTGCTGACCGAGCAGCTCGACGCGGCGATCACGCTCGGGCCCGACCTCGTGACCGTGGTCTGCGGCGCGAATGACGTCGTCGGCACGGTGCGGCCGGATCTCCCCGCCTTCGACGCGAACTTCCGGGCGATCCTGTCGCGTCTGCGCACGGAGCTGCCCGGCGCGGCCCTCGTCACCGCGACCTATCCGGACGTCACGCGCTTCATGGGCCTGCGGCCGCGCTCCAGGCGGCGGATCGCCCGCGGCATCCGCGACGTGAACCGGCGGGTCCGGGCCGCAACCCAAGACGCCGGAGCTGCCTGGGTGGAGCTCGCCGACCGCCCCGACGAGAGCGAGCGCTCGTGCTTCGCCGCGGATGGCCTCCACGCCTCGCCGGAGGGCCACCGCCGCACGGCCGGGGCGTTCGCGGACGTCCTCGCCCACCAGCTTGGCATCGAAACCAAAAGCCAGGAGGAGATATGACAGACGCCACCGGGACCGAGGGGCGCCGATTCTCGCCCCGCGGAGATCACGCCGTAACGACGCTCTCGGCCTCGTTCGACGAGCTGCGCGAGGGCCTGGCCTTCGGCTCGCGGGGCCGGACGATCACCGAGACGGACCTCGTCTCGTTCTCGTCGCTCACCGGCGACTGGCACCCGCAGCACGGCAATGCGGCCTGGGCGGCCGAGAGCCCCTTCGGCGAGCGGGTGGCGCACGGGATGCTGGTCATCTCCTACGCGGTGGGCCTGCTGGCGCTCGATCCCGAGCGCGTGGTCGCGCTGCGCGGTATTCGCGACGCAACCTTCAAGCGGCCCGTCCTCATCGGCGACACGATCCACGTGGCCGGCAGCATCGAGAGCCTGCGCGCGCTCGACTCGTCGACCGGCCTTGTCGGCTGCGCGTGCCGGATCCTCAACCAGGAGGGCAGGCTGGTGAGTCGCGCCAAGCTCGACGTCGTCTGGCACCGCGAGGAAGAGGCCGCCCCGCGGGCGCAGGCCGGCGAGCGTGCCGTGCTGGACAACCCGCACGCGCTGCGCGCTGCGTTCCTGATCGGCGAGGACGACCTCTACCCCTGGGGACCACCGCTGTGATCCTTGCCGGCAAGCGGCTCCTCGTCACCGGGGTCATCACCAACCGCAGCATCGCGTTCGCGGTCGCCGAGCATGCGCAGCTGCTTGGCGCCGAGGTCGTGCTCACCGGCTTCGGGCGGGCCCGCCGCCTGACCGAGCGCGCCGCCAGGCGCCTCCCGGAGCAGGCCGATGTCCTGGAGTTGGACGTAAACAGCACGAGCGACCTCGAGGCCCTCGGCGACGAGCTCGGCTCGCGCTGGGGCGAGCTCGACGGCGTTCTCCACGCGATTGCGTTCGCCCCGGCCGACGCCCTCGGCGGAGCGTTCATGACAACGCCGGCCGACAGCGCGGTCGAGGCCTTCCGGACCAGCGCGTTCTCGCTGAAGGCGCTGACCGGTGCGGTTGCTCCGCTTCTGGAGCGGGGCGCTCCGGGCTCGGTGGTCGGGCTCGACTTCGACGCCTCCGTCGCCTGGCCGGCCTACGACTGGATGGGCGTGGCAAAGGCGGCCCTGGAGTCGGTGAGCCGCTACCTGGCGCGCGACCTCGGCCCCACCGGCACCCGCGTGAACCTCATCTCCGCCGGCCCGATCGAGACCGCGGCCGCAAGCGGCATTCCCGGCTTCAGCGACCTCGCCGGCGGCTGGAGCGAGCGCGCACCCCTCGGCTGGGACGCCCGCGACCCGGGCCCCGTGGCCGACGCGGCCTGTTTCCTCCTCTCCGACCTCTCACGCGGCATCACCGGCGAGATCATCCACGTGGACGGCGGCTTCCACGCAACGGGGGTGGCCCCGGCACCGAGCTCAGAACGGGCTGTGGCGTTGTCGGGCAGCGAAGGCAACGGTGCCTGACACCCCCGCGTGCCTCGGAATCAGCTCCGGTAGCCCTCTGACGCCCGCGTAGACGTCCAGAATCGCCTGGTCCGCCGTGTTGCCCTGGATGTAGCTCTGGTTCGCGACCATCAGACGCCTACCGAGGAACCAGACGCTCGACGGGTTGTCGAATGGGATCGGCGAGCCGTTGTCGCCGCTGAGCGGCGTGTCCGGGAACCGCTCGAGCTCACTGCCCTTCGGCGAGATGACCGCGATCTGGTTCGCGACGGTCAGCGCGACGTAGATCCGCCCCGACCGCGACAGCGCGAAGCCGTCCGGGCCGTCGGCCGGCTCGCTCTCCCACAGCTGGTGGAGCGATCCGGCACGGTCGTGCCTGCCGATCCGCACGGTGTAGATGCGGCCGGTGGTTGGGTCCCCGGCCCCTCCCCCGCCCTCGCTCTGCTGGCCGACGAGCAGGGTGCGGCGGTTCCTCTCGAGCACGATGCCAGTCGTGCCGAACTCCGTGCCGTCCAGGCGATTGTCGGCCAGCCAGACCCTGGGCTTGCCCCCGTGCGGAGGAATCCGCCAGATGACCGCCTCGAGGTAGTCGGTGACGTAGAGCGAGCCGTCGGGCCCCCACGCGGCGTAGTTCGGTGTGGGTGGGTCGTCGCTCAGGTTGGGCGAGCAGGCGGGCGGCGACTGATTCAGTGAGCACGCGGGGAGATCGGGGAAGCGCGCATAGGTCCGTTGGCGGCCGTTCCTGGCGTTCAGGAGGACGACGCGCGGCGGGCTCTTGTCGAGCAGCACGAGGCGCCCGCGCGAGTCGCTGGTCGCGACCTGGACCCCGTGGGATCCGCCGAGGTCCTGGCCGTGCATGGTCCAGGAGCGCAGCAGGGCGCCATGGCGGGAGTACTCGAAGACCCGCGACGGCGCCGAGCTGCCGCTGGGATTGTCGTAGGTGCCCTCGTAGACGCGGTGGTTCGGGGCCACGTAGGCGCGTGCCGGGAAGCCCGGCGGGCCGATCTGCGCGAAGACCTTCGTGTCGAACGGTCCGCGGTGGTGGCTCGCCCCGGCGCCGGTGGCGACGTGGGCGAGTGCCGTCGCGGCCGTGAGGGCCGCGAGAGCGAGCGCGCGGCCTCTCACAGCTCGTCGAGAACCTCTGCCGCGGCACGCTCGCCGGAGCGCACGGCGCCATCCATGTATCCGTTCCAGTACGTGGAGGTCTCGGTGCCAGCCCAGTGGATGCGTTTCACCGGTTTGCGGATCGAGTTGCCGTACGCAAGGAGGAGCCCGGGCCCTGGGATCGCCACCGGACAGCCTCGCGTCCATTCCTCGCTCGACCAGTTCGTCTCGAAGTAGTCCTTCGGGTGTGCCGCGTGCGCGCCAAGGGCGTCGGTGAGCTCCGCGACGATCAGCCTGCGGCGGGTCTTGAGCGGCTTGCGGAAGAACTCGCGGGCCTTGTCGCCGCCGACGAAGCCGAAGATGACGCCCGGCTTGCCGCTCGGCGGCGAGTCGTCGACCGTGAAGCTGATGTAGCCGCCCGTGTTGATGACGCTGCCCGTGAGGCCGTCATCGCGCCAGAAGGGCTTCTCGTAGACGCAGGCGACCTTCCCCAGAGTGCCCTGCGGAAGCCGCTGGGTCAGCTGATCGCGGGCGAACGGCAGCTTCGGGTCGTACTCGATGCGCCCGCAGAGCGTCGGCGGGATCGCGACGATCGCCTCCTTGGCGCGGACCGTGGCGCGGTCGGAGATGACCCGGACCCCGCCCTTGTCCTGCTCGATCCGCCGCACTGGGCTGCCGAGGATCACCCGGCGCCCCAGCTGCTTGGCCATCCTGATCGCGATCAGCTGCGAGCCGCCGACGAAACGCGACATCTGCGCGCCGTCGCGCGTGTCGAAATTGCGCTCGAACGTGCCCGGGTGCTTCTCGTTGCCGGAGGCGGCGATGTAGAACAGCGTGAAGAGCAGCGACAGCTCGCCCGGCTCGGCCCCGAAGATCGGCCGGGTGGCGATGGGGACGAGCGTGCTGTTGAAGGTCGGGTTCACCTGATGCGCCTGGACCCAGCTGTCGAGCGACTGGTTGTCCCAGGTGGACGCGTTCGCCGCCTCCCACGGCGCGTCGACCGGCACCGAGGTCGACATCTGGTCGAGCTGGAGCACGACCGAGATCAGGTCGGGCGTGTAGGCCGGGTCCGGAGGCGCGGTGCCGAGCGCGCTCGTGTCGCTGTAGTCGAGCCTGGTGGAACCGCTGATGTAGCGGTTGTTGCCCTCGTCGTACGTGTTGAAGGTCTTGACCTTGAGCTCTCGGGCCAGCTTCGCCAGGTGGTTCTGGGTCGGCCCGATGAACGTTCCCCCGCGCTCGGACACCGAGCCGTCGGACAGCACGTGGTTCTCGACCCGGCCGCCGACGCGATGGCGAGCCTCCAGGACGATCACGGACTTGCCCTTGCGGGCGAGCTTCCGCGCGGCGGTCAGCCCCGCGAAGCCCGCGCCGACGACCACGACGTCGGCGTGATGGCGGTGCCTGCCGGGGTGTCTGTGCCCGCGCAGCGCAGCGCTCGCGCCCGGGACGCCGGCGAGCACGATGCCCGCTCCAGCGCCCGCGCCGGACTCGATCAGCCGCCGTCTGGTGATGCCCCGCTTACTCACAATGCGGAAGTATCGCGCGCGAGCGCTCAGGCGCGCGCCGGTAGTGTCCGGCCATGCTCGAAGCCCAGCGAGACGAGATCGCGGCGGCCGCCCGGCACCTGGCCGCGGAGGGACTCGTGCTCGGCACGTCGGGCAACATCAGCGTGCGAGCCGGAGACGCGGTTGCCGTCACCCCGACCGGTGCCGTGCTTGCCGAGCTGGAGCCCGGGGATGTCACGGTGACCTCCCTCGACGGCGAGGTGCTCGAGGGCGCGTTCGCGCCCACCTCGGAGATCGACCTGCACCTGGGCGTCTACGAGCGCTACGGAGCTCACGCTGTCGTCCATACCCACGCGCCGATGGCGACCGCGCTCTCCTGCGTGCTCGAGGAGGTCCCGTGCGTCCACTACACCATGCTCCAGCTCGGCGGGACCGTGCGCGTGGCGCCCTACGAGACGTTCGGAACCCCCGAGCTCGCGGCTGCCGTGCTCGACGCCCTTGAGAGCCGCGCGGCCGCGCTCATGGCAAGCCACGGCGCCCTCGTCCACGGCCCGGACCTCGCCACGGCGGTCGCATCGACCGAGCTGCTCGAGTGGGCGTGCACGGTCTACTGCCGAGCGGCTGCGATCGGTACGCCGCGCGTGCTCGACGAGGCCGAGCGCCAGGCGGTGGTCATGGCGGCGATCGAGCGCGGCTACGGCTCCACGCAACCCGTCGACGAGCCGTGAGCGGCGACATGCGGATCATCGCCGCGGGCGTTCACGTCCTGGACGTGCTGGTGCGCCCGGTCGAGTCGATTCCCGACGGCCAGGGGGCGGCGCTCGTCGAGGAGATCAAGGTCACCGCGGCCGGCTCGGCCGGAGGTACCGCCCTGACCCTGGCGAAGCTCGGCGCCCGGGTCAGGAGCGCGGGCGCGATCGGCACCGACGCCGCGGGCGACATGCTCGCCGCGCTGCTCGCCGAGGCCGGCGTCGACACCGAGCTGCTCGGGCGCCGCGCCGACGTCCAGACCTCCTCCAGCGTGCTGCCCATCCGTGCCAACGGCGACCGTCCGGCCTTTCACGTGGTTGGCGCCAACGCGACCTTCGGCCCGGCCGACGTTCCGGCCGCGGCGCTCGAGTGGGCGACCCACCTCCATCTCGGCGGGCCGGAGTTCATGGGCGGAGACGCCGCCGCGGAGCTGCTCGGGGCGGCGCGCGAGCAGGGCGTCGTCACCTCGGCCGACCTCCTGGCGCCCGGCGACATGGGCGTCCTCGAGTGGGTCGGAGCCGCCCTCCCCCACATCGACTACTTCTTCCCCAACGACGAGCAGGTTCTCGGATTCACCGGCGCGAGCGACCTGGAGGCCGGCTGCCTGGCGCTTGTGGAGCGCGGCGTCGGGTGCGTGGCAGCTACGCGCGGCGCGGACGGGGCGCTGGTGGTGACTGCGGAGTCCGCCGAGCAGGTGCCCGCGCTGAACGTCGAGGTTGTCGACACCACGGGCTGCGGCGACGCGTTCGCCGCCGGATTTCTGCGGGGCGTCTCGCTGGAACGGAGCAACGAGGATGCGGCCAGGCTCGGGTGCGCGGCGGCAGCTCGGGTCGCCGGCGGCCTCGGCTCGGACTACGGCGAGTTCGACCTCGAGCGGCTCGACGCCGTCGGCTAGGAGTACAGCCCGTCGATCTCGTCCGAGTACTTCTCGGCGATCGGCTTGCGCTTGAGCTTCATCGTGGGGGTGAGCTCGTCGCCGCCCGGCTCCCAGTCGCTCGGCAGGATGGCGAACTTCTTCACCTGCTCGACCCGCGCGAGCTGCTCGTTGGCCTCGGCGAGGCCCGCCTCGATCTCGGCGCGCAGCTCCTCGTTCCGGGCCAGGGCCGCCGGGTCGTCGTCGACCCCGCGCTGCTTCGCCCACGCGTTCGCGGCCTCCGGGTCGAGCGTCAGGAGCGCCGAGATGAACTTGCGCTTGTCGCCGATCGCCACCGCCTGGCTGACGAGCGGGATCTGCTTGAGGCGTGCCTCGATGTTGGCCGGCGAGAGGTTCTTGCCGGCGGCCGTGATGATCAGCTCCTTCTTGCGGTCGACGATCTTCAGGTAGCCGTCCTCGTCGAACTCGCCGATGTCGCCGGTGAGCAGGTAGCCGTCATCGGTGAAGGTCTCCGCGGTCTTCTCCGGGAGGTTGCGATAGCCCTTCATCACCACCGGGCCCTTGATCATGATCTCGCCGTCCTCGCCGAGCTTGATGTCGACGTTGGGAGCGGGCGGCCCGATCGTGCCGATCTTGATCTTCTCGGGTGGGTTGCAGGTCCCGGCGCCCGTGGTCTCGGACATGCCCCAGAGCTCCGCGAGCGGGATGCCGAGGGCGTGGAAGAACTCGATGACCTCGGGTGCAGTGGGCGCCGCGCCGACGTTGCAGGCCTCGACCTCGTCGAGCCCGAGGTGCTTGCGGAGGTGGGAGAACATCGCCTCGTCGGCCTTGGCGACGGCGTCGGCGAGCTCCTGCGGGACCTCCTCGCCCGCCTGCTCCAGCCGCACCTTCTCCAAGGCGGTCTCGAGCGCGGCCTGCGACTGCTCGCGCTGCTCCTCCGGCGCCGCGGCGAGCATCTGCTCGAGCCCGGCCTTCAGCTTCTCCCAGATCCGCGGGACAGCGAAGAACCAGGTCGGCTGCACCGACGGCAGGTAGGCGATGACCTCGCGCGCGTCCGGGCAGCAGGTGACGGTGAAGCCGCAGAGCATCGGCAGGTAGTGGCTGACGTTGCGCTCCGCGATGTGGGCCATCGGCAGGTAGGAGACGATCCGCCCGCCGTCCGGGAAGTCGATGATCTCGTCGTAGGAGCGGACGGTCTCGCAGATGTTGGCGTGCGTGATCTGCACGCCCTTCGGCGGGCCTGTTGTCCCGGACGTGTAGATCAGGGTGAGGACGTCGTCGGGCTCGACGGCCCGCCAGGTGGCCTCGAAGTCGAAGTCGGGGTCGCCACCCGCGACGAGCTCGTCGAGCGAGATCGTGCCCTCGGGGGCGTCGCCGTCGGCGACCACCACGGTCTCGACGCTCGTGCCCTCCTTCGCGGCGAGAATCGTGTCGATGAAGGCCTGCTCGGTGATCACGACCTTGCTGGCGGAGTCCGACAGCAGGTGCTGGATCTGGTCAACCGTGTAGGTGTTGTAGATCGAGAACGGCGTTGCGCCAAGGTGCATCACGCCCGCGTCGGCGAAGTGGAACTCCGGCCGGTTGGTGAGCATGAGCGCGACCGTGTCGTCGCGGGTAACGCCGCGAGCCCGGAGGCCGGCCGCGATGCCCTTCGCACGCTCCGAGTACTCACTCCACGTGCAGGTGAACTCGTCGTCCTTCGTCCGGATGGCGGGCCGGTCCGGATGGGCCGCCGCCGTCGCCTGGAACGCCTCGCATGCAGTCTTTGCCTCGAGGGCAGCGTGCGTCACCGTGCCCCTCTCGGCGCTCGTAATCGCCTCCATGAGCGGAGCCTACCCGCCGGACGCCGTTCGCGCACGCCGAACCGGCCGGGGAACGCCCGTCAGTGCAGGTGAAACCCTGGTCCGGCGAGCTTCGAGATGTCGTTGTGAAGCCCCACGGCAAACAGCATCAGGACGAGGACGAAGCCGACCACGCTGGCCCCCTCGATCACCCTGAACGGCACCGGGCGCCCGCGCACCTTCTCGACGACGCTCCAGAAGATGTGCCCGCCGTCCAGCGGCAGGAACGGGAAGAGGTTCACGATCGCCAGCGAGAGGCTGATGATCGCGATCAGCGTCAGGGCCTCGCGCACGCCGAAGCTCACCGCCTGCTCGGTCAGCGTGAAGCCGCCGACGATGCCGTGGAGGTGCTTGCGCTCCTGCGAGTTGAACAGCTGGGCGATGCGCGAGACCGTCCCGGACGTGACGCTCCACATGGCGCTCACCGCCTCGTGAGCCGCGCCCGGGACCGACTCGTTGACGTCCACGAGGCCCGTCCCCTCGAACCCGAACCCGATCCGGTGGCGGGCCGGGTTGATGTGCGTGTCGTAGTAGGGCCTGATCTGGAAGCTCTTGATCTGGCCGTCGCGCTTCACGACGAAGCGCACCGGCTCCTTCGACCTGCAGCCGCCCGTCTGCTGGCCCGCGCAGGTGTCGCGGTTGACCGAGTTGCTGATCTTCGCGGCCTGCCGCTCGACGTCGCCGGTCACCTCGATGCCGTTGACCGAGACCACCTGGTCGCCGGTGCGCAGGTACTTCGCCGCGGGCGTCCCCTTCTGGATGCTCGCGACGCTCAGGGTCGTCGGCTTCTGGACGCCGAACGCGAGGAAGAAGAGGATCACGAAGGCGATGACGATGTTCACGAACGGCCCGGCGCCGATTACGACGATCCGCTTCCAGACCGGCTGTGCGTAATACGCCCGCGGTGCGACCTCCGGAGGCAGCTCCTCCTCCGGGTTCATCCCCGTGATCTTCACGAAGCCCCCGAGCGGGATGGCGCCGACTCCGTACTCGGTCTCGCCGCGCTTGCGCTTGAAGATCGCCGGCGGGAAGAAGAGGTAGAAGCGCTCCACGCGCATGCCCACGGCCTTCGCCGCGGTGAAGTGCCCCGCCTCGTGGGCGATCACGAGGAACGCGAACCCGGCTGCCGCGAGGACGTAGCTCACCGCAGCGCCCCAGCGCCCTCGCAGAGGCCCTCAGCGTGCCTGCGTGCCTCCGCGTCCACGGCGAAGAGGTCCTCGAAGTGCGTGGGCTGCCGGGGCGGGAGCGCCTCCAGGGTCGCCTCGACGACCCCCGCGATCGCCGTGAACGGGATCCGGCGCTCCAGGAACGCCGCCACGGCGACCTCGTCGGCCGCGTTGAGCACGCACGGGGCCGTGCCGCCGAGCTCGCCGGCTTCACGCGCCAGGCGCAGGCACGGAAACGCCTCCGCGTCGGGCGCCTCGAAGGTCAGCTCGCCCACGGCGGCAAGGTCCAGCGCCGGGACGGGCACGTCGATCCGCTCCGGGTAGTGGAGCGCGTAGGAGATCGGGACGCGCATGTCGGGGTGCCCGGCGTGTGCGAGCGAGGCGCCGTCGCAGAGATGAACCAGGCCGTGCACGATCGACTGCGGGTGGACGACAACGTCGATCGACTCGTAGGGCACGCCGAACAGCAGGTGGGCCTCGATCACCTCGAAGCCCTTGTTCATGAGGGTCGCGGAGCCGATCGTGACGCGCCCTCCCATCTCCCAGGTCGGGTGTGCCAGCGCCTCCTCGGGCGTGATGTCGGCGAAGTCGACGCGCCCGCGGAACGGGCCGCCCGATGCCGTCAGCACCAGGCGCTCGACGCTTCCGGTCTGCGCGGCCTCGATCAGCTGGAAGAGGGCGGAGTGCTCGGAGTCCACGGGGAGGATTCGCGCGCCGCTCGCCTCCGCCAGCGCGACGACCAGCTCGCCGCCGACCACCAGGCTCTCCTTGTTGGCGAGCGCGACGTCCAGGCCCTCTGTGAGCGCGACGATCGTGGGCCCGAGACCCGCGGTGCCCACGATGCCGTTCAGCACGAGATCCGCCTCGGAGGAGGCGATCAGCTCGCGAACTCCCTCCTCGCCGGCCAGCACCTGCCCGCTCCAGGCATCCCGCGCCGCCACGGCGGCTGCCTCGTCGGCGAGGGCCACCGCCGGGACGCCGTGCTCGCGGGCCTGCTCGAGGGCTCGCTCCCAGCTCGACGCGGCGGAGAGGCCCGCCACCTGCAGCTCGCCCGAGCGCGACACGACGTCGAGAGCCTGCTCGCCGATCGACCCGGTCGAGCCCAGGATGAGAACCCGCTTCATCGGTGGCAAGTCTAGGGAGGCTCTTTATCCTCGCCCTAATGCCGCGGAAGCAGCCTGTGGGTGCCCATGTGGAGCGCGAGGAGCCTCTTGCGCACGCGCAGGAGCTCGGCGCCGACTGCCTGCAGCTCTTCCTCTCGAGCCCGCAGAGCTGGAAGAAGCCGCCGGACCGCGACGACGCCGAGGACCTGCGGAGCTGCGGCATGCCCGTGTACGTCCACGCGCCCTACCTGATCAACGTCTGCTCGCCGAAGAACAACATCCGCTACGGCTCGCGCAAGATCCTCACCCAGACCTGCGAGGCCGCGGCCGCGATCGGCGCCGCCGCGGTCATCGTCCACGCCGGTCACGCCGAGGACGGCATCGAGGCGGGCGTCGGGCGCTGGCCGCGCACCCTCGAGATGCTGGATTCCGAGGTGCCGGTCTACATCGAGAACACGGCGGGCGGCGACAACGCCGTGGCCCGGCGCTTCGACGCACTCGCCAGGCTCTGGGAGGCGATCGGCGCCTCGGACCACGACGTGGATCTCGGGTTCTGCTTCGACACCTGCCACGCGCACGCGGCCGGCGAGGAGCTGGGCGACGCGATCGAGCGCGTTACCGCGATCGTCGGCGCGATCGACCTGCTGCACGCCAACGACTCGCGCGACCCCGCGGGGACGGGAGCCGACCGCCACGCCAACCTCGGCTCGGGCCAGGTCGGCGACGAGAACCTGAGGGCGATGATCGCCGCGGCGCGCGCCCCGGTGGTCGTCGAGACGCCGGGCGGCGCCGATGCGATGCGCGCCGACCTCGACTTCGTCCGCGCGGCGCTCGGCTAGTAGACGAGCGCCTGCGCGAGGTAGTAACCGACCACGATCGTGAAGAGCACGGCGTCGAGGCGGTCGAGCGCCCCCCCGTGCGGCCCGAACAGGCGGCCGGTGTCCTTCACGCGGAGGTCGCGCTTGACCAGTGATTGGAAGAGATCGCCAACCGGCGCGGTTATCGCGACGCAGAAGCCGATCGCCAGCGCGTCGATGCCGGTCAGCCAGTCCTGGTAGAGGCCGGCGAACCAGAAGGCGAGCGTCCCCCCGGCGACGCCGATCACGAGGCCCTCGATGGTCTTGTTCGGGGAGGTGCGAGGCGCGAGCTTGTGGCGGCCCACCATGCGCCCGCCGAAGTAGGCGAACGTGTCGGTCAGGAACGTCCCGACGAGCACGTCCACCAGCAGGGCGCCGCCGTGGAGCGGGAGCTGGCGCAGGAGCACCGCGTGCGCGAACGGCACGGCGATCCAGCCGATCCCCAGCCACGTGAACGCGAACGACGTCGTGATCCCCCCGCGCTCCTCCCGTGGCAAAGCCGCGAGGAACATCGCGGGGAAGGCGGCGGCGCCGACGATGACCATCTGGTACTGGCCGCCGTAGTACGCCGCGACGACCAGGGCCACGGCGACCGCGAAGGCGACCACGTCGAAGGGCCGGGCGTCGCGGCCCATCTTGAAGAGCTCGGCCATCGTCAGGCAGGCGAAGGCCGCCATCGCGGCGGCGAAGAGGAGTCCCCCGACGGCGATGGCCACGACGACCGCGACGATCCATGGCAGCGCCCAGGCGACCCGGGCGACGGTCTCGTTGCCCCGGCGTCGTTGAGGCTGAGGAGGCGGCGGAGGCATCTCCTCGCGCAGTGGCGCGAACTCGGGGTCCAGGTTGACGCGCTGACGCGGCCCGGCGGGCCGGCGAGGGGGGAAGTCCATGGCCCCGCCGACCCTACCGGCCGCCGAAGCGGCGCTGGCGCTCCTCGAACTCGGCGAGGGACTCCTCGAACGCCTCGCGGCTGAAGTCGGGCCAGAGCTCGTCGCGGAAGACCAGTTCAGAGTACGCGCACTGCCAGAGCAGGAAGTTCGAGGTTCGCAGCTCGCCGGACGTGCGGATCAGGAGATCCGGGTCATGCATGTCGGGCGCGTAGAGCGCCGCGCGGAACTCGTCCTCCCCTCCCTCGGTGAACGTCCGCGCGGCGTCGACGAGCTCCGCCCGCCCCCCGTAGTTGAACGCGACGAACAGCGTGATCCGCTCGTTGGCCGCGGTCGTCTCCTCCGCCCACTCCATGCGCTTGACGAGCTCGGCGGCCACGCCCTCGCGGCGGCCGATGAACCTCATCCGCACGCCCTCCTCGTGAAGCTCCGGCGTCTCGGCGTCGATGCGCTGGCCGAACATCTCCATCAGCCCGGCGACCTCGGTCTCCGGGCGTGACCAGTTCTCGGTCGAAAAGGAGAACACCGTGAGCTCCTCGACCCCGAGGTCGACGGCGTCGCGGAGCCGGGCCTTCACCACGTCCGCGCCCGCACGGTGTCCCTCGATGGGGTCGAGGCCCCGCTCGGCCGCCCAGCGCCCATTGCCGTCGGTGATGATCGCTACGTACTTCGGCGCCACGGGCGTGGTCGCTCAGATCTCGAGGATCTCGTCCTCTTTCGCCTTCAGGAGCTCGTCGATCTCCTTCGTGGCCGAGTCGGTCCGCTTCTGCAGATCGGCCTCCGCGCGGTGCTCGTCGTCCTCGCCGACCTCGCCCTCCTTCTTGAGCTCGCGGAGGTCGTGCATGACGTCCCTGCGGATGTTGCGGACGGCGACCCTGCCCTCCTCGGCCACGCCGTGGACCACCTTGACGAGCTCCTTGCGGCGCTCCTCGTTGAGCTCGGGGATCTGGAGGCGGATGACGTTCCCGTCGTTGGACGGGGTGAGGCCGACGTCGGACTCGAGGATGGCCTTCTCGATCGCCTTGATCGAGTTCTTGTCGTAGGGCGTGAGCGTCAGGAGACGCGCGTCGGGCGCGGCGACGTTCGCGAGCTGCCGCAGCTCGGTGGCGGCGCCGTAGTAGTCCACGACGATGCGATCGAGCAGGTGCGGGCTGGCGCGGCCCGTGCGAACCGTGCCCATCTCGTGGCGGCACGACTCGACCGACTTCGTCATCCGCTCCCTGGCGTCGGCCAGGAACTCGTCGGTGATCTCGGCCATCAGGCGGGGACCCTATCGCCGTTTCGCGGCGCGCCCGAGTGCACGTAGGTGCCGACGCGCTCCCCACCGACGATCCGGGCGATGTTCAGCTCGTCGGCCATGTTGAAGACGTAGATCGGCAGCTCGTTGTCCATGCACAGCGACAGCGCCGTCGAGTCCATGACCCGCAAGCCGCGCTCGATGGCCTCGCGATGGCTGATCTCGCCGAGGAAGCGCGCGTCGGGGACCTCCGCCGGGTCGGCGTCGTAGACGCCCTCCACCCCATGCTTCGCCATCAGGATCGCCTCGGCGTGGATCTCGAGGGCGCGCAGGGCGGCCGCGGTGTCGGTGGTGAAGAACGGGTTGCCGGTGCCGGCGGCAAAGATGACGACGCGGCCCTTCTCCAGGTGGCGAATCGCGCGGCGGCGGATGTAGGGCTCCGCAACCTCGGTGACCTCGATCGCGGAGAGCACCCGGGTGTCGGCGCCAGCCTTCTCCAGCGCGTCCTGGAGGGTCAGGGCGTTGAGAACCGTGGCCAGCATGCCCATGTAGTCGGCGGTCGCCCGGTCCATCCCCTCGGCGGCGCCCGCCAGTCCCCGGTAGATGTTGCCCGCGCCGACGACGACGGCCACCTCCACCCCGGACTCCACCGTCTCGTGGACCTGGCGCGCGATCCGCTGCACCTCGTCCGGATCGGTCCCGTACTCGAGTGAGCCCATGAGCGACTCGCCCGAGAGCTTCAGCAGGATTCGCTTGAAGGCAGGTTCCGCCACCGCGGGAAGCCTACGAGGTCGGGGCTAGTCCTGGCCCACGGCGAAGCGGGCGAAGCGGGCGATCTGGATGTTCTCGCCGGTCTTGGCCGCGAGCTCGGCGCGAAGCTCCTCGATGGTCTTGCCCTCGTAGCGATCCGTGCGGATGTGCTCCTGCTCGAGGAGCGCGACCTCCTTGGCCCATTTCGCAAGCTGTCCGTCGACGATCCGGCCGATCACGTCCTCGGGCTTGCCCTCCTCGCGGGCCTTGGCCTCGTGAACGGCGCGCTCGGCCTCGCGTGCCTCGTCGGTGATCTCCTCCGCAGATACGAACTGCGGCAGCGAGGGCGCCCCCGCGATGTGCACGGCCACCTCGCGCGCGAAGCCCTGGAAGTCCTCGCCGCGGGCGACGAAGTCCGTCTCGCAGCGCACCTCGACGAGCACGCCGACGGTCCCACCGGAGTGGATGTAGGACGCAACCGTTCCCTCGCTCGTCGCGCGACCACTCCGTTTCGCAGCCGAGGCCTGACCCTTCGTGCGCAGGATCTTCACGGCCTCGTCGAAGTCGCCGCTCGCCTCGGCCAGCGCGGCCCTGCAGTCGAGGATCCCGGCGCCCGTCTGCTCGCGCAGCCGCTTGACGTCGACTGCCGATACGTCGGGGCTCACGCGCCGCCCTCCGGCGCGGGAGCGGCGGGCTGCTGCTGGGCAGGTGCCTGCTCCGCGGCCGAAGCTGCCTGAGCGCGCTCGGCCTCGGCCGCTGCCTTTGCCGCCTCCTCGGCCTCCTTGCGAGCCTGCTCCTCGGCTTCGCGCTTCGCTCGCGCCTCAGCCTCGGCCCGGCGGCGCTCCTCCTCCTCGGCCTGGCGCTTGGCCTCGGCGGCACGGAACGTGTTCGCGGACTCCTCGGCCGCTTCGCCGATCGCGCCGACGACGAGCCTGCACGAGCGGATCGCGTCGTCGTTGCCGGGGATCGGGTAGTTCACCGGGATCGGGTCGACGTTGGTGTCGACGAGGCCGATGATCGGGATGCGGAGCCGCTCGGCCTCGTGGAGGGCGATCGTCTCCGTCTTCAGGTCGCAGATCACGATCGCCTGCGGCAGCTTCTTCATGTCGCGGACGCCGCCGAGGTTGTACTCGAGCCGCTCGAGCTCGGACTCCATGGTCATCCGCTCCTTGGTCGGCAGGAGCTCCAGCTTGCCTTCCGTCTTGAGCTCCGTGAGCTCGTGCAGACGGTCGATTCGCTGGGAGATCGTCTGGAAGTTCGTGAGCAGGCCGCCGAGCCAGCGCTGGTTGACGTACGGCATGTCGCAGCGCTTCGCCCACTCGGCGACGGCGTCCTGCGCCTGCTTCTTCGTGCCGACGAAGAGGATCGATCCCCCCCGTCCGGCCACCTCGGCGGCGAAGCTGCACGCGTCGTGGAGCAGCTGCTCGGTCTGCATGAGGTCGATGATGTGGATCCCGTCGCGCTCGCCCCAGATGTAGCGGGCCATGCGCGGGTTCCAGCGGCGCGTCTGGTGGCCGAAATGGAGGCCGGCCTCCAGCAGCTCCTTGATCCCAGGCTCGGGCACTTGGTCTTCCCTTCGATGCTCGGTTTACATCCCTCGAGGCTCACGGGGACCCGGTCTTCGCCTGACGCTGGTCGGCGGGCCGGGCAGGGCCCCGATCCCTCTCGAGGGGGTCGATTGCCTTACGGGGCGGATTGTAGGCGGCAACGATCGGTGGGCGCCGAGTGGACGAAAACGACATCCCTGTTGGCGAATTCGTCCACTCACCGCTTTCGTGGTGCCGCCGCCCTACCCGGCTTCGCGCGCTTTGTCCAGCGCAGCGGCCAGATCGGCAGGCAGAGGGCTCTCGAAGCTCAGCCGCTCGCCGCTGAACGGGTGCGCGAGCTCCAGCCTCGCGCTGTGCAGGAACTGGCGGGCGAGGCCGTAGCGGCGCGGGCCGCCGTAGCGCTCGTCGCCGAGCACCGGATGGCCGATCGAGGCGAGGTGGACGCGGATCTGGTGGGTGCGGCCCGTCTCCAGGCGAACCTCCAGGAGCGAGTCGCGCGGCAGCGCCTCGACGACCCGGAAGTGCGTAACCGCCGCACGCGGGGCCCTGCCGCCGACCGCGCGACGCTCCGGCGCGCGGTAGTCGCGCCCGAGTGGAGCGTCGATCGTGCCCGAGCGCGAGGGCGGCACGCCGTCGACCAGCGCCAGGTATGTACGCCCCACGGCGCGGGCCTTGATCTGCGCGGAGAGCAGCCGGTGCGCCTCGTCGTCGCGAGCGACGAGCATGAGGCCCGACGTGTCCTTGTCGAGCCGGTGGACGATTCCCGGCCGTCCGGGGTCCTCCCCGCCGCCGACGAGATCGCCGAGCGCCTCCACCAACGTGTCGCCATGGTGTCCCTTCGCCGGATGGACGACGAGGCCGGCGGGCTTGTCGACGACGGCGAGGCGCTCGTCGCTGTAGGCGACTCGGACGCCGCGTGCCGTCACGCCGCCTGCTGCTCGGGCTGCTCGGGCCCCATCGCGACGAGGACGATGATGACCGCGCCAACCGTGATCGCGATGTCCGCGACGTTGAACGTGGGCCACAGCGGCGGGCTGATGAAGTCGGTCACGGACCCCAGCCGGAGCCTGTCGATCAGGTTGCCGATCGCTCCGCCCGCGATCAACCCGGCCGCCAGCCAGAGCCCCGGCCTGTCCGGGTTGCGCCAGAACCACACGACCACGAGCGCGAGGACGAGGAGGGTGATCGCGATCACGATCGCCCCACCGCCGCCCAGGAAGCCGAAGGCCACCCCGCTGTTCTTCCCGTGCTCGATGCGAAAGCCGAGGAACGACCCGGTGTGATGACCGGTCCGAAGCGAGGAACGGACGATCGCCTTGGACGCCTGGTCGAACACGACCACCGCCAGGCACACGACGAGCGCCCTCGCGCGCGCGCTCACGGGTTGATGATCGCCTGCAGGACGATGTTGCGCACGATGAAGAGCACGAAGATCCCGAGCATCGGGCTGAGATCGATCGCCATGCCGCCGACCCCGAGTGGCTTCAGGACCGCCCGGAACACGTTGAGATAAGGATCGACGCACTCCTCGATGAAGCCCACGACGGCGCGCAGGTACGGGTTGTAGGGCATCCGCGGCACCCAGCTGAGGATGATGCGGATGAAGATCATCGCGATGTAGACCAGGAACAGCGCCGCCACGTAGTCGTAGACGTCGCCACGGGTGATCGCGAGCAGTTCGCTCACCGGAAGCGCTCCAGCGAAGCTGCGACGGCCGCGTCGACGGCCGCCGTCATTCCACCCTCGTCCAGCTTCGCGAGGCCGGCCTCGGTGGCCCCGCCGGGCGGCGCCACGGCCCGGCGAATCTCTGCCGGCCCCCTGACCCGCAGCAGGTCCGCGGTTCCGGCCAGCGTGCCGGCGACCAGGTCCAGGGCCACCGCCGGCGCCAGGCCCTCGCGCGCGCCGGCGTCGGCGAGCGCCTCGGCGAAGAGCGCCACGTAGGCGGGCGAGCAGGACATCACGGCCATGGCGGCGTCGATCCTGTCCTCCGTGACGGGCTGCGCGGCTCCGAGCTCGCCGAGGAGGGCGACGAGCTGCCCGGCAACGCCTGCGTCCATGGCGTCGGGCAGCACGTAGCAGAGGATCCCGCTCCTCACCTCGACCGGCTGGTTCGGCATCACCCGCAGCGCCGGCACCCCGGGGAACGCGGCGTCGAGCTGCGCCAGCGTGGTCGCCGCCATCACGGAGACGATCGCCTTGGCCTTCCCGCCGAGCTCGCTCGCGACGTCGTCGAGCGCCGCGGGCTTCACCGCCAGCAGCAGGACGTCGGAGTCGTCGCGGAGGGCCGCCAGGCTCTCGCGGGTCTCACCGCCCACGTCCGCGGCGAGCGCCGCGGCGCGCTCGGCGTCGAGGTCGCAGAAGAGCATCGCCTCGGGGCCGGCTTCCGCGCCGGCCCAGCCGCGAGCCATCGCCGCGGCCATGCTCCCCGCACCTGCAAACCCGATCCTCATCGCTGGCAGGTTACGTGCACCGGGCTGCGCGTCCCGACAGAAACCCGCATACGGCGGACGCGAGAGCTCAAAAAAAAGCCCACCGCGTAGCGGTGGGCAATGTCTTCCGGCGAGAGCGGAGCACGTGGGCGGAGTTATGACTGGTTGAAGAAGCCCTTCTCCACCAGGCGAGCGCGCTCCTCGGCCGAGACCTCGACGTTGCGAGGCGTGAGCATGAAGGTCTTGTCGGCGATCTTCTGCATGCCGCCGTCGAGCGCGTAGGTGAGGCCCGAGGCGAAATCGATCAGGCGCTTGGACAGCTCGGCATCGGTCGTCTGCAGGTTGAGGATCACCGGCGTCTGCGTCTTGAACGCGTCCGCGATCTCCTGGGCGTCGTTGAAGCTGGCGGGCGTGACCAGGTGCACCCGAACGTCGGTGCCGCCGTTGCCGACGGGCCGCAGGGTGCGGGTCCGGCCGGCCGGCTCCTCGTCGGCGAAGATGTCGTCGATCTCGTCGCGGCGCGAGCGTCGCTCGCCGATCCGGCTCACCGTTGCCGTCCGCGGCGCGGGCGAGTCGTAGATGTCGGACTGGCCCGTGTCGGGCTCGTAGGCGTCCTCGATGTAGTGCGGGTCCTCGGCGAGGCCGAAGTAGACGAGGGCGCGGTGCCATGTGTCTCGGAAAGCCATGTGTCGGCGTCAGTTCGCTTTGAGCGCGCTTTCTCCTTTACCCATTATCCGCTGAAACGCGCCGTGCGTGTCATCGATAGAGAGATGATCCCAGCCGGACGACGGTCGCTCCCTCCTCCACGGCCACCCGCCAGTCCTGGCTCGTGCCCATCGAGAGCCGCCCGAGGCCGTTTTCAGCTGCGAGCTGGGCGAGCCGAGCGAAGTGCTGCCGGGAGTCCTCGGGGATGGTGGTGAACGGCGGCATGGTCATCAGGCCGCCAACGCGCACCGGGCAGCGCGCGATGAAGTCGCCGAGCTCGGCGGGCGCGACGCCGGCCTTGCCCTCCTCGCCGGCGACGTTCACCTCGACCAGGATCTCCGTATCCGGGTCGGCGCGCCTGCCGAGCTGATCCAGCGCCGAGTCGCTCGCCACGGAATGGATGAGCCGCGCCAGCGGCAGGATGTCCTTCACCTTGCGGCTTTGGAGCGCCCCGATGAAGTCCCAGCTGAACGCCTCCCCCCAGCGCTCGTGCTTGGCGGCCATGTCCTGAACCCGGTTCTCGCCGACGAGCTCCACGCCGGCCTCGGCGAGCCTGCCCATGTCGTCCAGCGACACGTACTTCGTCGCCGCCAGGATCTCCACCTCGGGGCCCACGACCTCGCGCACGGCTTCGAGGTTCTCGCGAACGCGGTCGGCTCGGATGTCGCGGATGAGCTCGGCCATCAGGGCTCGATCCAGGCGAACCCCGCCTGCCGCCCCGTCGCGCCGCCGTCGCGCCGGTGCGAGAAGAAGAGGTCCGCGTTGCAGCTGGTGCAGAGCTCCGAGCTCTCGACCGTGTCGACGCCTGCGCCGGCGAGCAGCCGCCGCGCCACCTCCCAGAGGTCGAGCATCCGCCCGTCGGCGACCGCGGGCCCGAGGCCGGCAAAGCTCGCCAGCACCTCCTCCCCAACCTCGTAGCAGCAGGGTCCGATTCCCGGCCCGATCGCGGCGGCCCGCGCGTCGACCGCCCGCGCTCCCGCCACGACGATGCCGGCCGCGAGCCCGCGCCAGCCGCAGTGGAGCATCGCGACGCCACGCGGGCCGGAGAGGGCCACGGGCAAGCAGTCGGCGACGAGGACGGCGGGCGTCAATCCCGGTGTGTCGGTCACCTGGCCGTCGGCTTCGGCGAGCGGCGCGCCGGGCTCGGCGAACCCGTTCGGCTCCGCGGGGTCGGCGCGGACCTGCAGGCTCGCGCCGTGGACCTGGTGGCCGCTCAGCACGCTCGCGGGCTCCCTGCGGAGGGCCCGCGCGGCGCGCGCTCGGTTCTCGGCGACGGTATCCCGCTCGTCGCCCGTGAGCAGGCCGAGGTTGAGGCTCGCGTAGGCGCCCTCGCTGGTCCCGCCGACTCGCGTGGTGAAGGCCGCGCGTGCGCCCGGCAGCTCGGCCTCGAGGTGGCGCATCCCGTCGTGCTCTCGCCAATCCATCATGCGGATGGTGGCGAAGGACCCTGCGGAGCGGCGTTCCGGAGCTTCGCGACGAATCCGGGGAGCCCGTCGCTGAGCTCGATCTCCAGGCGGGCGAGGGTGTACGGATCCGAGCGCTCGGCGAGGCCCGGAAGCTCGGTCGTGGCGCCGGCGTAGCCGGCGCGCCGGAGCTCCGCGATGGCCGCCCGGTCGTAGTGACCGGCCGGATAGCAGAAGTCGGTCACCCTGACGCCGAAGCGCCGCTGGAGCTCCTGGCGCGAGCTGTCGATCTCCTCCCGCAGCCGTGGCTGGTCGAGCGTTGTGACGTCCGCGTGGTGGATCGTGTGCGAGGCGAGCTCCCAGCCCGCGTCGATCATCCTGCGAGCGTCGGCGTCGGGCAGGTCGGCGCCGCTTGCGATCAGGTTCAGGACGCCCGGCCAGCCGAAGCGGTGCATGATCGGAAAGCCGCCCACGAACTGGCTGCGATAGCCGTCGTCGAACGTGATGACCACGGGCCTTCTCGGCAGCTTGCCCCGCCCGTCCCACGCGGCCTCCACCGTCCGCAGCGTCACGGCCTCGTAGCCGTGATCGTGGAGCCAGTGCATCTGCGCTTCGAAGTCGGCCTGCGGGACGAACAACTGCGGATACACCGAGCTCGGGACGGGCGGCTGGATGGCGTGGTACTCGAGGATCGGGACGGGGCCTCGATGGGAGCGCCAGCTCGCCGGAAACCGGGCCGACCGCTGGGCGCCGGAGGCGCGGGCGGCGCTCGCGCCCGCGGTGCTCTCCGCTCTCGAAGCGCCACCCCCTTCGCCGCCGCCCGCGATCAGCGCGACCGCGACGCCGCAGGCGAGGAGCGCGGCGACGGCCACCAGGCGGCGGCGGGCGAACGCGCTCATCGAACGGCCGCGCTTCGAGCCGCCGCCAGCTCCGCTTCGCGGTCGGTTGCCTCGCCGTCCAGCTTGGCGCGCAGGGCCGCCACGAGCCCGCGGCCGATCGCCGGCCCCTGGGGAATGCCCGCCTCGAGCAGATCCGTGCCGTCGATCTCCAGGCGGACGTGCCTCCAGTCTCCCAGGTAGCGGTCGAGCCACTCCGCCCCCAGGGCTCGCGCCAGGACGAGCTCGCTCGGGCGCCGACCCCAGGCCGCAGCGGTCAGCTCGGACGGGAGGGACGAGCTCGCCGCCGCGATCTCCCGCGCCCCCGCCGCCGCGGACCCGGCGCGGTAGCTGCCCGCTTCGACACCCGCGGCCTCCATGATCGTCGCGCCGCGATCGCCCAGCGCCGACCACGGCTCCATCGCGAGGAGCGGCCAGACTCGCTGCAGCGCCTCGACTTCGGCCACGATCAATCCCCAGGAGCGCAGCATGCGCAGGCCGGCGATCGGATCGAGCTCGCGGGCGACCCGGCGCAGCTCCGCCTCGACCCGGTCGGCGGACACGCTCCCGAGATCGGTGCGGCGCACCAGCTCGTCGGTCTCGGCCTCCAGCCTGAAGCCGAGCCGGGTCGCGTACCGCGCCGCGCGGATCGCCCGGGTCGGGTCGTCCGCGAACGAGCGCTCGTGGAGCACCCGGATGCGACCGTCCTTCAGGTCCGCGAGCCCACGATGGAGGTCGACGAGCCTCGGGGCGCCGTCGAGCGCGATCGCCATCGCGTTCACGCTGAAGTCGCGGCGGCGGAGATCGTCCGCGAGCCCGGACCACGAGACATCGGGCAGGGCGCCCGGGTACGCGTAAGTCTCCGTCCGGGTCCGGGCGATGTCGACCTCGTCGCGGCCGATCCGAGCGGTCACCGTCCCGAACCGCTCGTGGGCGCGGACGACGTCGCCGAGCTCCGCGGCCAGCGGTCCCGGGTCGGCCTCCACCGCGAGGTCGACGTCGACTCGGCCGGCGCCGAGCAGCAGGTCGCGGACGGCTCCGCCGACGAGGTACACGTCCTCCCGCCCGGCGCCGAGCAGGGCCCCCACGCCCGGCAGCTCGCTCAAGCGGGCGGGCAAGCTCGCGTCGATCGAGGCCAGATCGCTCATCTACGGGAAGTTACGGTGCTCGCGTACCATCAGCCCCGAATGGGCCGCCTCCTTGCCATCTGGCGTGCTTGGAGCCTGCAGCAGCGCGCCGCCCTCGTCGGCGGCGTCGCCGTGGTGATCGCCGGGATCGGCATCGCCGCGTACGAGCACTTCAAGCGCCCGCCGGACATCCACAACAGCAACGTGGCGTTCAAGGCGCCTCCGAAGAAGGAGAAGAAACGGCCGCCCAAGACGGTCAACTGGCCGGTGTACGGGCTGAATCCGCAGCGGACCCGCTACATGCCGGCGGACAACATCAAGAAGCCGTTCCACGAGATGTGGCGGCGGACGTCGAAGCAGCTGCTCGAGTTCTCGCCGATCGTCGTCGGCAACCGTCTGTACTACATCGACAAGAGCGCCGACTTCTACGCCGTCAGCGCCGAGACAGGCAAGACGATCTGGCGCACGGACCTCGGCTCGCTGAACGCCTCGTCGCCCGCCTACTCGAAGGGGCGACTCTTCGGCGTCTCGCTCGATCCCGGCCAGGTCTTCGCCCTCAACCCGAAGAACGGAAAGGTCATCTGGAGGCACGGACTCCCCGGCCGCTCGGAGACCTCGCCCGTGGTCTACAAGCACGAGGTGATCGTCGGCTCGGAGTCGGGTGACGTGTTCGGGTTGAAGACGAGGAACGGCGACGAGGACTGGACGATCCACACCGACGGCCCCGTGAAGGGCGGCGTGTCCCTGGACAAGGGGAAGGCGTTCTTCGGCAACTACGCGGGGCACTTCTACGCCGTCGACGCGACGAACGGGAAGCTCCTCTGGGAGCATTCCGCCGAGGGCCTCAGCTTCGGCCGCGACGGCAGCTTCTACTCCACGCCCGCGGTGGCCTTCGGGCGCGTCTACGCGGGGAGCAAGGACAGCCGCGTCTACAGCTTCTCCGAGAAGACCGGCGAGGTCGCCTGGAGCCACTCCACGGGTGCCGAGATCTACCCCGCTCCGGCCGTCGCGGACGTCCCCGGCGTGGGGCCCACGGTCTACATCGGCTCGCTGGACCATCACTTCTACGCGCTCGACGCCAAGAGCGGCGCGCTGCGCTGGGACGTCAACACGGGTGGGCCGATCCTCGGCGCCGCGAGCGTGATCGGCAGGTGGGCCTACGTGTCGGTCATCGGCCCGAACATCGGGACGATTGCCTACGACACCAAGACCGGCAAGAAGGTCTGGAAGTCTCCACTGGGCGAGTACAACCCCGCGATCGCGGACGGCCAGCACCTGTTCATCACCGGCGGCGGCGCGATCAAGGCCTACAAGCCGAAGAAGCGCGAGCACGGCCAGCGACTGGCGCGCCATCGCCGCAAGCAGAAGCAGCAGGCCCACGCGAGGCACGAGAAGGCTGCCGCTCGGGGCGACAAGGCCGGGCGCAAGGGCAGGGCCAAGCACAACGGCCACGGCGGCTCGGGAAACTAGACGAGTGATTCCACGAAATCACGCACGCGAGTCCGTGGAATCAATCGTCTAGTCGCGGACGGGCACCCCCGCCGCGGCGAGCCGCTCCTTGGCCTCGGCGATCGTGTGCTTGCCGTAGTGGAAGATCGACGCGCACAGCACGGCGTCGGCATGGCCCTCGACGACGCCCTCGACGAGGTGGTCGAGCTCGCCGGCGCCGCCCGAGGCGATGACCGGCACAGGCACGGCGTCCGCCACCGCGCGGGTGAGCTCCAGGTCGTAGCCGTCGCTCGTGCCGTCGCGGTCCATGCTCGTCAGCAGGATCTCGCCGGCGCCGCGCTCGGCAGCCTCCCGCGCCCAGCCAATCGCGTCCCGGCCCTCGACCACGGTCCGCCCGCCGTCCACGTAGACGTCCCACTCCTCGTCGCCGAACCAGCCCGGCGGGGCGTCGCACGGCCCGCTCCCGTCCCCGGCGCACCGCCGCCTCGCGTCGATCGCGACCACGACGCACTGCGACCCGAAGACCTCGGCGAGCTGGCCGATCAGCTCGGGATCGCGGAGCGCCGCGGAGTTCACGGAGACCTTGTCGGCGCCGGCGTCCAGGACCCCCTGCGCGTCAACGGCCGAGCGGATCCCGCCCCCGATCGTGAACGGGATGAACACGTCCGCCGCCGTGCGCCTCGCGAGGTCGACGATGGTCTCGCGGCGCTCGTGCGACGCGGTGATGTCGAGGAACACCAGCTCGTCCGCGCCCTCCGCGTCATAGCGCGCCGCGAGCTCGACGGGGTCGCCGGCGTCGCGAAGGCCAACGAAGTTGGTGCCCTTGACGACGCGGCCGGAGTCCACGTCCAGGCACGGGATGACTCGCCGGAGCGCCACGGACCGAGCGTAGCTTGGTGTCAGGCACGAGTTTGGCGAGCTTGGTGTCAGGCACGTAGAGCTCAGGCGGTCCCGGCCTGCAGGGTGCTCAGTGCCTGACACCGTCTGACATGACACCGTCTGACAGTGCCTGACACCGTCCGGCTCAGACCTTCGGTTTGGGCTTGCGGCCGCGCGCGATGGCCGTGACGGCGTTGCGCCCGAGCGTCGCCGGCTGAAGCTTGTGAACCATCCGCAGCATCTCCCCGCGTTCGTTCGCCGAGAGGTTGGTGCGCGGCCTTCCCTTCGACTTCTTGACCAGGCTTGCGAGGCGGCTCCGCTCGTCGGGCTCCAACAGGTCGAGATGGTGCTTGACGGTGAGCGCCACCTGGGCGAGCGCGAGGATCCTTATCCAGTAGAGCTTCATCCGGCCGCGTCCAGCGCCGCCTGGGCCTCTGCCACCTCGAACCGCCCCTCGTAGAGGGCGCGGCCGACGATGACCCCCTCCAGCTCGGCCAGGCCGAGCGCGGCCAGCGATTGGAGGTCCGCCAGCGTTCCCACGCCCCCGGAGTAGACCAGACCCGCGCCCTCGCCCCCGGCGGCGGATGCGGCGGCACGCAGCTCCTCGATCGCCGGGCCCGCGAGCGTCCCGTCCACGTCCACCGGCGTGAAGGCGAACGCTCCGACGCCGCGGGCGCCGAGGGCGCGAATCAGCTCCGGAGTGGAGATCTCGCTCGTCCGCTCCCACCCCTCGACGGCGACGGCGCCGGAACGGCTGTCCGCCGCGACGACGATTCGCGAGCCTCCGTACTCGGCGACTAGCGCCTCCACGAGATCCGCGTCGTTGACAGCCGCGGTCCCCACCACCACGCGCTCCGCGCCAACGCCCAGTGCTTCGTCGACGGCGGCGGCGCTTCGCAGCCCGCCCCCGAACTGGACCGGGACGCCGACCGCGTCCACGATCGCCTCGACGATCTCGAGGTTCTGAGGCTCGCCGGCGAGCGCGCCGTCGAGGTCGACGACGTGGAGCGCGCGGGCGCCCTGTTCCATCCAGCGCCGCGCAGCGTCGACGGGATCGGCGTCGAACTCCGTCTCGCGGGCGTAATCGCCCTGCACGAGGCGAACCGCACGGCCGCGCCGGATGTCGATGGCCGGGTAGAGGATCACGCCGGTACGCAGGCCTCGACGAACCGGCTGAGCAAGCCGAGGCCCGCCTCGCTCGACTTCTCGGGGTGGAACTGGACGCCCCAGATGGGGCCACGTTCCACCGCGCAGGCGAAGCGCTCGCCCCACTCCGTGGTGCCCGCCACATCCGCCTCGCTCGCGGGCCGCGCCACGAAGGAATGCACGAAGTAGAAGGGCGTGCCGCTCTCCTCGTCACCCGCAAGCGCCGACTCGCCCTCCCAGCGGACGGCCTCCCAGCCCATGTGCGGGACCTTCAGGCCCCCGGATTCGAGCGCCGTGACCTCGCCCTCCAGGAGGCCGAGGCCCTCCGCGCCACCGAGCTCGGTCGAGCGCTCGAAGAGCAGCTGCATGCCGAGGCAGACGCCGAGGAGCGGCCTCTCCCCCGCCGCCCACTCGGTGAGGAACGAGGCCATGCCAAGCTCGCGAACACGCTCCATCGCCCTCGGGAAGGCTCCGACCCCGGGCAGGATCACGGCGTCGGCGCCGCCGGCCGTCTCGAGGTCGGATGTGCGAATCACCTCCGCGCCGACGTGCTCGAGCGCCTTCTCGACGCTGCGCAGGTTGCCCATCCCATAGTCCAGGACGGCAACTCGCGTCATGTCTGCGGTCTGCGGTCTGCGGTCTGCGGACTCATGTCAGCGTGCCCTTGGTGGAGGGCACGCCCTCTTCGTCCGGATCGAGCGCGACGGCCTCCCGCAGCGCCCTCGCGAACGCCTTGAAGCACGCCTCGATCAGGTGATGGGCGTTGGACCCGTAGCGGGTCTCGAGGTGCAGTGTCAGCTTCGCGTTGACGGCAACTGCCCGGAAGAACTCCTCGGCGAGCTCGGCGTCGAACCCGGCGATCGTCACGGGAGGGAGCTCGGCGTCGAAGAGGCAGAACGCCCTGCCGGAGACGTCGATCGCGCAGCTGGCGAGCGCCTCGTCCATCGGGATCGCCGCGTTGCCGTAGCGGCGGATCCCGGCGCGGTCGCCGAGCGCCTCGTCGAGCGCCTGGCCGAGCGCGATCCCGACGTCCTCCACTGTGTGGTGGGCGCCGGTCTCGAGATCGCCCGTGGCCTTGACCCGCATGCCGAGGTGCCCGTGTCGCCCGACGAGCTCGAGCATGTGGTCGAAGAAGCCGACCCCGGTTGAGACGGCGACGTCGCCGCCGTCCAGGGAAAGCTCGACCGAGATCTCGGTCTCGTTGGTCCTGCGCTCGATCTTCGCTGATCTACTCATCGGTGGAAGCCCTTGCTTCTGCGCTTTCTCCATGCACCGGGAAACCCTCCGCGCGGGCGAGGGCGCCCACGTGCGGCGCCAGCGCCGCGGCTGCCGAGGAGCCGATCGTGACGATCGAACTGCGGCGCCGGAACGTGTTGACGCCGAGCGGGCCGCCAAACCTCGCCGCCCCCCCGGTGGGCAATACGTGGTTTGACCCGGCCGCGTAGTCCCCGAACGCCGTGGCGCCGCGCCCGCCGATGAAGATGCAGCCGGCGACCCGGCCGCGGGCGACGTTCTCGTCCGCTCCCGCGAACGCGAGCTCGAGGTGCTCGGGAGCAAACGCATCGGCGAGCTGCAGGGACGCCTCGAGCCCGGGAGCGGAGACCAGTGCCAGTAAGGCCTCGCGGACGCTCGGGCGCTCCCCGGCGACGGCGTCGACCTCGCCGGCGACGTCGTCGAGCAGCCCGGCGTCAGGCGTGACGAGAACCAGCGGGCTGTCGTCGCCGTGCTCTGCCTGCGCCGCGAGGTCGAGGGCGATCCACCGCGCATGTCCCGCGGCGGCGTCCGCGACGATGAGGAGCTCGCTCGGCCCGGCCATGCCGTCGATCCCCGCGCGGTGGGAGACCATGCGCTTGGCCTCGTTCACGTAGCGGTTCCCGGGACCGGCGATCACCTCCACCGGCTGGATCGACTCGGTGCCGAAGGCGAGCGCGGCAATCGCCTGCGCACCGCCCACCGCGTAGACCTCGCTCACCTGGGCAATCGCGCAGGCCGCGAGCGTCACCGCGCTCGGGCGGCCGGCCGCTCCGGGCGGGCTCACCACGGCGATCCGGTGCACGCCCGCGATCCGTGCCGGCACGCAGCACATGAGGACGGACGACGGGTAGCTGGCGCGACCGCCGGGGGCGTAGACGCCGGCCGAGCTCACGGCCTCGGCTCGAATCTCGACCCGCTGCCCAGCCTCGAGGTCGGCGATCGCGGGAGCGCCGGCCTGAAGCTCCGCCGTGGCCACCGCCGCGATGCTCTCCGCGGCGACCATCAGCGCCTCGCGAACCTCAGGGTCGAGGAGCGCCGGCGCCGCCTCGATCGCCTCCGGGTCCACGCGCAGCCGCTCCGGGACCTCGTCACCCAGCTCCGCGGCGATCTCGCGCACGGCCGCGTCGCCGCCGTTCCGCACCCGCTCCACGATCTTCGCCGCCGCCTCCCGAATCGCGGCGGGCCCCTCGACGGCGGCGCGAAGCCGGCGCGCGAGAGCGGGAGCGTCGCGGCCGTCCCACTCGATTCGCTCGATGTTCATCGCTCTCCCATCCCTTGAGCGGCGTCCCGAAGCGCGCCGGCGAGGGCATCCACCTCCGCCGCGCGGAGCTTGTGCGCGATCCGGTTCGCCACCAGGCGCGCCGTACACACCACGATCTCCTCGCGTACCTCGAGGTCATTCTCCTCCAGGGTCCGTCCCGTGTCCACGAGGTCGACGATCCCGTCGGCGAGGCCGACCAGCGGAGCGAGCTCCACCGACCCCTTCACCTCGATCACCTCTGCCTGGCGCCCGGTCTCCTCGAAGTGGCGCTCGGCGATGCGCGGATACTTCGTGGCGATCCGGAACTGGCCGAGGCGGCGCTCCGACTCGCCCAGTCGCGCGTCTCCGCGACGGCCAGCGACCACCATCCGGCAGCGCCCGTAGCCCAGGTCCAGAAGCTCGTAGACCGCGCGGTCGCGCTGCTCGAGGAGGACGTCCTTGCCGGTGATGCCGACGTGGGCCGCGCCGGCCTCGACGTAGGTCGGCACGTCGGAGGGGCGCATGGTCACGAGGACGAGTTGCTCACCCTCGAACAGGAGGGCTCGAGAGTCTCCACGCACCCGGGAGGTGTCGACCCCGGCCGCGTCGAGGAGGTCGAGCGTCGGCGCGAAGAGCGCGCCTCGCGGCAGGGCCAACCGGAGCGGGCCGTCGGCAACGGGCCGGGTCACACCGGCGACCACGGGCGGGTTCACGAGGCCCCTCCCGTCGAGTCGAGACGCTCCTCCTCGGCCTGCGCGATGTGCACCCGCTCGAGGTAGAGGGCAAAGCCCGCCGCCGGGAGCGGTCGTCCGAAGCGGCCCATCAGCTCGTCGTAGCGCCCGCCACCGCCGAGGACGTGCCCAAGCGCCGGGTCGTAGACCTCCACGATCGCTCCCGTGTAGTAGCCGAGGTCGCGCAGCAGGCCGAGATCCAGCTGTACCCGGTCGGCGACGCCGCGCTCGACCAGCGCGTCGAAGGTGGCGGTGAGCCTGGCGGTCGCGCGCGCCACGGCATCGCCGCCCAGGCCGTGCGCCTCGTCCAGCACCTCGCGCCCGCCGCGCAGGTTCGGCAGTCGCAGGAGCGTCTCGCGCGCCGCGCCGTCGAGACCGAGCGCGTCGACCTCGGCCTCGAGGCCAACGAGGTCGTGCGTGGCGAGCGCGTCGAGGATCCTCGTCCTCGCCTCGTCGGGGGTTCCGAGCTCCTCGAGGAGCTGGGCGTAGAGAACCGAGTCGCCAAGGCCGATCACGGCGCGCGACAGGCCGGCGGCGTCGAGCGTCTTCGAGAGGACCTCGATGACCTCGGCCGTCCCGTCCGGCGCGTCCATGCCGACCAGCTCGATGCCGGCCTGGGTGAACTCGCGCATCTGGCCGCGCTGCGGCCGAACCGCGCGATACGCCCGGCCCACGTAGAAGAAGCGAAACGGCGGCTGCTCGGCCGCGAAGCGACCGCTCACGAGCCGCGCGATCGGCACCGTCATGTCGGAGCGCATGGCGAGCAGGGCGCCGCTCTCGTCGAAGAACCGGTACGCGGCCGGCGCCCCCTGCTCGTCGCCGCGCGCCAGCACCTCGTGGTACTCGATTGTGGGTGTCGAGATCTCCCCGTAGCCGCTCGAGGCGAAGACGTCGATCAGCGCCGCCTCGAGGCGGCGCAGCTCGCGCATCTCGTCAGGTAGGACGTCCCGGGTTCCGGGTGGGATCGGATGTGTCATAAACCGACCCTCTCAGGCGTGCACGGGCTCGGTGGCGACGCGCTCGATGCGCGCTCCGAGCTCGCGGAGGCGCAGGTCGATTCGCTCGTAGCCACGATCGATCTGCACGATGTTGCCGATCTCCGATTGGCCGTCCGCCGCCAGCGCCGCGATGAGCATGGCCATGCCCGCCCGGATGTCCGGGCTCTCGACGCGCTCGCCGTGAAGCCGGCTCGGACCGCTGACGATCGCCCTGTGGGGATCGCACAGCGTGATCCGAGCGCCCATCGCAACCAGCTTGTCGACGAAGAACAGGCGGTTCTCGAACATCTTCTCGAAGATCAGGACGGTGCCGCGAGCCTGGGTGGCAAGCGCCAGCGCGATCGAGGTGAGGTCCGCGGGAAACGCGGGCCACGGGCCATCGTCGATCTTCGGGATCGCGTCGCCGACGTCATCGCGGATCGCGAGCTCCTGGGCCGGAGGCACGACGACGTCGTTGCCCTCGGTTTCGCAGCGCAGGCCGAGTCGCTCGAACGCGCGGAAGATCGTGACCAGGTCGCCGGGCTCGGCGTCGCGGATGCGCAGCTCGCCGCCGGTCGCCGCCGCGAGGGCGACGAAGCTGGCGACCTCGATGTGGTCAGCGCAGATCCGGTGCTCGGCCCCGCCGAGCTTGTCGCGCCCGTGCACGGTCATCACGTTGGAGCCGATGCCGTCGATCGGCGCCCCCATCTTCACGAGCAGCTTCGCCAGGTCCTGGACGTGCGGCTCGCATGCCGCGTTGGAGATCGTGGTCGGGCCCGGCGTGAGGGCCGCCGCCATCAGCGCGTTCTCGGTTGCCATCACCGAGGGCTCGTCCATGAAGATCGCGCAGGGCTTCAGACCCTCCGATGGCGCCCGGATCTCGATCTCGCGATCCCCCTCGACGGCTGCTCCCATGTCGCGGAACGCGTCGAGGTGCGGGTCCAGCCGCCGCCGGCCGATGAAGTCGCCTCCGGGCGGCGGCATGTTCGCGTGGCCGAAGCGTGCCAGGAGCGGGCCCGCCAGCAGGAACGAGGCCCGGATCCCCGCGGCCAGCTCGTCGTCGGGCGCGGTGTCTGACACCGCCTGCGCGCAGAGCCGAAGCTCGTTGTCGCCCGTCCAGTCGGCCCTGACGCCCAAGTTCTCGAGGAGCGCGATCTGCGCCTCCGTGTCGCGGATCCGGGGCAGGTTGGTGAGCACCACCTCCTCGTCCGTGAGCAGGCAGGCGGCGAGGATCGGCAGGGCCGCGTTCTTGTTGCCGGCGGCGGTGATCTCCCCGGAGAGCGGGGACCCGCCCTGGATGACGAACTTCTCCATCTACTGTCGAATCTAGGGTGCGCGTTACATGAATATCTTGCGGACGGCTTCGCCGTCCAGAGAATTGCGGGCTATGCCCTTACACGCTGGTTTCGGATCTAAAGATCCTCATTACATCTCTGCTGCTTTCGGACCTAAAGGTCCTCACCGGCACACGGGGCTAGGGTAAACCACCCCCTATGGCTTCACCGACGCGCGAAGAGGCATGGGAACTGGTCTGCGAGTGGATCGAGTCCGACTCGCTGCGCAAGCACGTTCTGGGCGTGGAGGCCTCGATGCGCGCCTACGCCGCGCGGGCCGGCGCCGACGAGGAGCTCTGGGGCATCGCGGGCCTGGTGCACGACCTCGACTACGAGCGCTACCCGGACCTCGACACGGGACACCCCCGCCACGCCCTCGAGGAGCTCCGCAAGCGGGACTATCCGGAAGAGGTCATCGACGCAGTCGCCGGGCACGCGGATTTCATGGGCGTGCCTCGCGAGACGACGATGGCCAAGACCCTTTACGCGGTTGACGAGCTGTCGGGCTTCGTCGCCGCGTGCGCACTGGTTCGCCCGACGGGGATCGAGGGCATGACGCCCAAGTCCGTCCGCAAGAAGCTGAAGCAGCCGTCGTTCGCCGCGGGAGTCAACCGCGACGAGGTGCGGCGGGGCATCGAGGAGCTCGGTGTCGACGAGACGGAGCACATCCAGCTCGTCATCGACGCGCTCGCGGCCAACGCCGCGGAGCTCGGCCTTCAGCCTGCGGAGGGCGGGGCTTGAAGCGCCGCTGGAAGATCCTCATCGGCGTCGTGGCGGGGCTCGTCGTGCTGCTGATCGTCAACACGATCATCGTCGACAACGAGACGAAGGCGGCGTCGGTCACCGTCGCGGGAGGCAAGATCCTCAACCTTCCGGGCGGCGACCTCCAGGTCGTGGACACGGCCGCGACGAGCCCGAAGCCGGGAGCGACGATCGTGCTCCTCCCCTGCTACGGCTGCTCCGTGGCGTGGTACCAGCGGCTCGTGCCGCTGCTCAGCCGCAGGCATCGAGTCGTCGCGATCGACCTGCTCGGCGAGGGGGGATCGGAGAAGCCGGCGAGCGGCTACTCCATCGAGTCCGAGGCGCAGGACGTGGCCAGCGCGCTCGCGAGGCTCGACGTCCAGGGCGCCGTGGTGGTCGGGCACTCGCTTGGCGGAGCGGTCGCGGCCTCGCTCGCCCAGCAGGCGAGCCAGCTGGTGGACCGGCTGGTGGTCATCGACGAGGCGCCCGACACGAGCTTCGGCAGCCTCCCGCTCCTCGCACAGCTCAGCTACGTCCCGGTGCTCGGCCAGGCGCTTCGCCGCATCGCCCCCGATTCGCTGGTGAAGAGCAGCTACGGCGACGCGTTCGCGCCCGGCTATGACCAGTCCGACGGCTTCCAGGACCCCGATCAGGTCGTCAGGGACTTCGACGCCATGACCTACACGTCCTTCGACGACCTCCAGAGCGAGGAGGAGAGCTTCACGGATTCCGAGCCGCTCGACACGAGAATCCGGTCGGCGGCTGTTCCGCTCCTGGCCATCTTCGGCACCGAGGACCAGATCTGGGACAACCCGGCCCAGGCCGCGGATGCGTACCGCTCGGTGCCCGGCGCGGAGATCCGGATGATCAAGGGAGCCGGGCACTCCCCCAACGTCGAGAAGCCCGCGCAGACGGCGGCGCTCATCGCGCGGTTCGCCCGCGGCGCCCCGGGCCCCGCGCCCGTCCTCAAGCCGACGCGGAAGCCTGCCCCTCCGGCGCCGCCGAAGCCGGGCGCCGCCGCCCGCGCCTGCCGGCCGCCGAAGGCGAAGAGCATCAAGGTCGACGTGAAGGCGCCGGCGCAGGGCTCATCCGTCAAGGCTCCGGTCACGGCCCACGTCCAGTCCGTCCGCCCCTCGAGCTGCCAGGCCACCTACTCGATAACCGTGGACGGCAGTCCCTATGACTTAAACGGCCCCGTCAAGCCCTCCAGGCCGCCCGGGGCGAAGAACCCGCTGGCGACCAAGCGGCTGCACCTGAGCCCGAAGGCGCTGCGCCACTACCGCCGGACGCCGAGCTGCACGACGAGCCGTTCCGCCTACTTCAAGCTCACCCTCCCCAAGGGCAGGCACACGCTCGCCGTCCACGACTGCCCGCACGGCAAGCGCTCCGCCGCGACGACGCCGACCTCGGCGTCGTTCACGGTCGCCAGAGCATCGTGAGCGTCCCGGACTCTGCGCTCCGTTAGGGGTTCCGGGACGTTCGGCGCGGCCCGGCGGCTAGCGCCAGCGGCCGCCGGCCCTCGCCCAGGCGTCGAGGTGGCCCAGCGAGCAGAAGCCGTCCGGGATCCGGTGCTCGTCGCGGTGGCGGATGAGGAGGAGAGCGGAAGCATCGAGCGGCGCGCCGCACTCGGAGCACGCCGACGGCATGGAAGCGGGGAGCGCGTCAGGGCCCACACCCTCCCACTTGCCCTTGTTGAACACCCACGGCACCACGTGCTCGAGCCGGCAGAACGCCGCCGAGCGGTCGGCCGCGGGGTCGTGGAGGCGGAAACCGTCGTCGGCGACAACTTCGGTGAGACACCATGCGCAGGTCGCGTGACTAGGCTCCGATCCCATGGCGGCGGTGAGGATAGTCGCGCTCGAGGGCGACGAGACCGGGCAGGAGCTGCTCGAGCAGGCGCTTCGCGTCCTTGATCCTCAGGCTCTGGGAATCGATCTCGAGGTCGTTCGCTTCGACCTCTCGCTGGGGAACCGGCGCGCCACCGAGAACGCGGTCTGCGACGAGGCTGCGGCGGCGATGCGGGAGACGGGCCTCGGCCTCAAGGCCGCGACAATCACGCCCGAGGGAGCCGATGACGTGGGCAGCCCGAACCGGATCATCCGCGAGGGCATCGGCGGCAAGGTGATCGTGCGCACGGGGCGGCGGATCCCCGGTGTCACTCCGGTCGCCGGCGTCCACCACCCGATCTCGGTCGTCCGGATGGCCGTCGGCGACGCCTACGGCGCGGAGCAATGGCGCGAGACCGTTGACGGCGACGAGCTCGCGAAGCGCACCGAGACGATCAGCCGCGCCGACTGCCGAGCCACCGCGGAGTACGCGTTCCGCGACGCGGAGCGGATCGGCGGCAAGGTCTACGGCGGGCCGAAGTGGACCGTCAGTCCCGTCTACGAGGGCTTGCTGAAGGAGGAGATGGACGCCGCCGCCGCGCGCCACCGGGACGTGACGTACGAGCCCGTGCTGATCGACGCGACGCTTGCGGGGCTGGTGAGCGGGGCTCCCGACGAGCCGCTGGTCATCCCCTCGCTCAACCGCGACGGCGACCTGCTCTCCGACCTGGTCCTGCCGCTCTTCGGCTCGATCGCCGGCGCGGAGTCCGTGCTGCTGGCCCTCGACGCGACGCTCGCCACGAAGGTGGCGATGGCCGAGGCGCCGCATGGGACGGCGCCGGCGCTCCAGGGGAAGGACGTCGCGAACCCGATGGGGATGATCCTCGCGGTCGCCGCGCTCCTGCACCACGCCGATGACCTCGGGGCTGCCGGCGCCGGAACGGCGTCGCGGGCGATCTACGACGCGGTGCTCGAGGCGACGGCCGCCGGCGTCCGTACCGTGGACCTCGGCGGACAGGCCGGCACGACCGAGTTCACGGACGAGGTGATTGCCCGCGTCGGCACGAAGCTCGAGGCGAGCTCAGCGCCGGGCGCGAGCTGAGCGCGAGAGCTTCGCCTTCCACTCCGGCGGGAGCCAGCCGTCCTGCTTCCATGGGGAGCCGGGGCGCCCTGGAAGCAGGATCACGATCAGCAGGCCGAGGATGCTCAGGAGCAGCCCGAACGCAAGCCCGACTCGCTCTCCGTACCCCTTGCGCTCGGCGAGCGCTCCGCCGATCGCCGCCGAGAGCAGCCAGGCGAACAGCAGGTAGAGGCCCTTCGCCCCGATCAGCGCCAGCATCGTCAAGCCACTCACGTCAGGTCCCCAGGTAGGCCCGCCGCACTTCGGGGTTGTCGCGCAGGCGGCCCGATTCGTCCGCGAGCGCGACGTGGCCGGTCTCGAGCACATAGCCGCGACCCGCCGTCTCGAGCGCGTAGTTGGCGTTCTGCTCGACGAGGAGGATCGCGACGCCGGTCTGGTTGATCGTGCCGATCGTCTCGTAGATCCGCTCGACGAGGATCGGCGCCAGGCCCATCGAGGGCTCGTCGAGCATCAGCAGGCGCGGCCGGCCCATCAGGGCGCGTCCGATCGCGAGCATCTGCTGCTCGCCGCCGGACATCATCCCCGCCTTCTGGCGCTCGCGCTCGGCCAGGCGCGGAAACAGGGAGAAGACGCGTTCGAGGTCCTCGGCGACGCCGTCGTCGCGGCGCAGGTGCGCGCCGAGGTCGAGGTTCTCGCGCACGCTCATGCGCGGGAAGACGTGGCGACCCTCGGGCACGAGAGAGATGCCTCGGGTGACGATCTCGGGCGAGGATAGGCGCGTGATCTCGCTGCCGTCGAAGCGGATGGTGCCGGCGCTCGCCGGCGTCAGCCCGGAGATCGAGCGTAGGGTCGTCGACTTGCCGGCGCCGTTCGAGCCGATCAGCGTCACGACCTCCCCGTCCTCGACGGTGAGGGAGACGCCCTTCAGCGCCTCGATCGAGGCGTAGAACGTGTGGATGTCGTGGACCTCGAGAAGGGCCATCCGGCTAGCCGTCCCGCTTGCCGAGGTAGGCCTCGATGACGCGCTCGTTCGCTCGCACCTCCGCCGCGGGTCCCTCGGCGATCTTCTCGCCGTGATCGAGCACGGTGATCCACTCGGAGACGCCCATTACGACATGCATGTCGTGCTCGATGAGCAGGATCGTGAGCTCGAGGTCATCGCGCAGCTTGCGCATGAATCCGGTGAGCTGGTCGGACTCCTGCGGGTTCATCCCGGCGGTCGGCTCGTCGAGCAGCAGCACGCTGGGGTCGGAGGCAAGGGCGCGCGCAAGCTCCACCCGCCGCTGGTGTCCGTAGGAGAGGTTCGCGGCGAGCTGATCGAAGTCGTCCGCGTGGACGCCGACGTAGTCGAGCAACTCGCGGGCGCGCTCAGCCGCGCCGTGCTCTTCACGCCGCACATGCGGCGGCCTGAAGATCGAACCCCACATGCCGGCCCGCATCCGGGCGTGCTGTCCGACCATCACGTTCTCGAGCGCAGTCATCGCCCGGAAGAGCCGGATGTTCTGGAAGGTGCGCGCGACGCCGAGGCTGGTGATGGTGTCGGGCCGTTTGCCGGTGATGTCACGCGTGCCAAGGAAGATCTGCCCCCGGTCGGGCTTGTAGAGGCCCGTGAGCATGTTGAAGAGCGTCGTCTTGCCGGCGCCGTTGGGGCCGATGATCGAGACGATCGAGTGGCGCGGGATCTCGATCGCGACATCGTTGACTGCGAGCAGGCCGCCGAACTCCTTGACGATTCCCTCGGCGCGCATCATCGGCTCGCGGACCTCGCGAGGCGCCGGTTCGCGAACGGCCTGCTCACTCATGTGCTCGGCTCGTCGAGCATGGTCTCGCCGGTGGCGACGGTCTGCGTCAGCTCGAGTCTTCGCCGCCGCTCGGGGAACAGGCCCTGCGGGCGCAGCACCATGACCATGACGAGCAGGAAGCCGAAGATTCCGAACGAGAGGTCGGTGAGATCGAAGCTCAGCCCGAAGGTGTGCGGAAGGCCGTTGAAGACGTCGGGTATGAAGTAGTAGTTGATGTAGGCGAGCAGAAGCGCCCCCAGAACGGTTCCCCAGATCGAGCCGAGCCCGCCGACGATGATCATCGCGAGGACGAAGATCGAGAACGAGAACTGGAACTGCGACGCGTTCACGGTCGTGAAGTAGGAGGCGAGAAAGGCTCCGGAGACGCCGCCGAACGCGGCTCCGATCGCGTAGGCCAGGAGCTTCGTGCGGACAAGGGGGATGCCCATGGAGACAGCGGCGACCTCGTCCTCGCGTAGCGCGACCCAGGCGCGCCCGAGGCGCGAGTCGCGCAGGCGCAGGTTGACGAAGAGCACGATCAGGACGATCGCGAAAATCAGCCAGTACCACGGTCTCAGCTGCAGCGGGCTGAAGGTACCCACGAAGAAGAGGAAGTGGAAGTTGGGAAAGTACGGCGCGTCCACCCCCGAGATTCCGAGGTTGCCGGCCGTCAGCGTCCCCACCCCGCCCGGGAGGTGGACATCGGTGCCGTTGACGGCGACGGTACCGATGATCTCGCCGAATGCGAGCGTGACGATGGCGATGTAATCGCCGCGCAGGCGCAGCGTCGGCAGGCCGATGACCGTGCCGAGGATCGCGCAGATCACCGCGGCCGCGATCGCGATGAGAACGAAGTTCAGATGGATCCCGGCCGCCGCCGCCGCATGCGGGCTGGCGAGCACGTGCACGTTGGCCTTGGCGAAGAAGAACGAGCCGAACCAGCCCACGGAGTAGGCGCCGATCGCGTAGAAGGCGACGTAGCCGAGGTCCAGCAGTCCCGCGAAGCCGACGACGACGTTGAGCCCGAGTGCCATGACGACGAACGCGAGCGCCTTGATCGTCGCGTCGATGAAGCCGCTGGTCTGGGCGAAGGCGAGCGGCAGGAGGATGCCGACGACGATCAGGATCGCGGCGAGCGCGCGCGTCCACCAGGGCGGCAGCCGGCCCTCGATCGCGGCGCGCCATTCGCGAAGCTGAGCCCAGAGCTCCTCGAAGCCATGAGGACGAACCCCCGAGCTCATCCGGCCTCCCGCGTTTCCTCGCCCAGCAGGCCGCGCGGGCGCAGCGTCATGACCATGATCAGGTAGCCGAATACCACCGCCTCGGTCCACTCGGGGCCCAGCCGGGCGTCTGAGAGCTGCTGGATGATGCCGATGATGAGGCCGCCGAGCACCGCGCCGCGGACGTTGCCGATCCCGCCCATCACGGCGGCCGTGAAGGCGATCAGCCCGGCCTCGAAGCCCTGGAAATACCAGATCGTCGTTTCGTACATCGCGTACACGAGCCCGGCCGCGCCGGCAAGCGCCCCGCCGAGCATGAACGTCAGCGAGATCGTGCGGTCGACGTTGATTCCCATCAGCCGCGCCGCCTCGGGGTCCTGGGCCGTGGCCCGCATCGCGCGGCCCGGGCGGGTGCGCGCGAGGAACGCGGCGAGACCCAGGAAGAGGGGTATCGTGGCCGCGATCGCGAGCACGTCGGCGCGGTGCACGGCGACGCCGAAGATGTGGAAGACGGTGTCGTTCTGGCGCAGGAGGTCAGGGACCCCGACTGGGGACCCGCCGTGCCAGAGCAGCCCGACGTTCTGGAGGATGAACGAGAAGCCGACCGCGGTGATCAGCGGCGCGAGCTTCGGCGCGCTGCGCAGCGGGCGATAGCCGACTCGCTCGATGAGCGCGTTGAGGCTGCCGCAGACGACCATCGCGATGATCAACGTCAGCACGAGCCCTGCGATCAGGCCGCCGGTCCCGGTCGCGAGCGTCAGCCCGAGGGTCGAGTACAGCCCGACCGAAACGAACGAGCCGATCATGAAGACATCGCCGTGGGCGAAGTTGATGAGCTCGATGATCCCGTAGACGAGCGTGTAGCCGATCGCGATCAGCGCCCAGATGGCTCCGTTCGAGACTCCCTGGACGAGGTTGGTGCCCAGCTGAGTCAGGTCGTGCGCGATCACCGGCTGGCCGTGCGCGAACCCGCTCTGGTAGCCGGCGGTGAGGTCCTTGGCCGCGTAGAAGACGGGCAGCGCCGCCAGCGCAACGATCAATCCCCACCCGCCGAGATGACGGCGAACCGCCGCCAGTGCAGGAGCGAGCGCCGCCGTCGGGGACCTCTGTGTCAGCGTCCTGCCTTCCACGATATTGGGGGCCCAGGCAAGGCGGGGAGCGCCTGACGGCGCTCCCCGCGCGAACTCATTCCGACCGCGGCTCCGTTAGCCGCCGCTGACGTTCGGCGTCAGCGTCTTCAGGAACACCGGGTCGCCGTCGGACCCGACCTTGTAGAGGCCGTACGACTTGAGCGTCGTGTCGCCGTTCTTGTCGAAGCCGTACGTGCCGAGCACCGAGTTCCGGTCCTTCGTCGCGAACAGCTGCTTGACAACGGCCGCCTTGTCGTTGCCCTGCGACCCCGCGCCCGCGATCGTGTCGAGCGCGAGCTTCATCGCCGCGTATCCGTAGATCGCGTAGGGATCCGGGTTGGCCGTGCCGTACTTGGCCTTGTAGGCGGCGATGAAGTCCTTGCCGCCCGGATAGGCCGCGAGATCCTGAGTCGCGACCGTGCATTGGAACTGCGGGTCGATGCTCGCCGGGATCCCGCCGTCCTTCTCGTTCGTGTAGGCGCTGGTGCAGACGCCATCCGGACCGAAGATCTTCGCGTCCGGCAGCGCTGCGTTGATGTCCTTGGTGAGCTGAACAGCACCGTTCGACGTGATTCCCGAGAAGAAGAAGCAATCCGCGCCCTGGCTCTTCACCGTTGAGGCGTAGGAGCGGAAGTTCGGCGCCTTCGGGTTGATCCCGGTGTTGCCCGTGAGCGACACCCCGAACTGGTCCGCGTCGCGCACGAGCACGTTCGCGAGCCCGGCACCGTAGGCCTCCTTGTCGTTGGCAACGGCCACCTTCTGGCAGCCGGCCTGCTTCATCGCCAGGAGGTCGGCCGCCCCCTGGATCAGATCGTTGGGCACGATCCGCACGTAGTTCAGGTTGCCGGTTGGGTGGTACTTGTCCGGCTCGCCGGGGAGCGTTACGCCCGATGAGCTGACGGTCAGGCCGGGATAGGTGTTCGCCGGGCTGATCTGCGCGATTCCCGCCTGATTCAGGATCGGCATCGACACCTCGCTGGCGCCTGAGTTGAACTCACCGATGTAGAGGACCGTGTTGGAGTCGGACACCGCCTTGCGGGCGTCGGTGGCCGTCTGACCCGGATCCCACTCGCCGGCCTGCGCCGTCGCATCGTTGAGCGACGTGTAGTTGACGTTGAAGTCTCCCGCCTTGCCATTGGCCTGGTCGAGCGCGAGCTTGATCCCGTTGACCATCGGCTTGGTCTGCGGGGTCGACGAGCCGACCAGCGGCAAGCTCGAATAGATGTCTACGGTGCCGGCGCTGGCTGCGCCGCCGCCGCTCGTGGAACTCGAGCTGCTGCTCGATCCGCAGGCGCCAAGCGCCACCACGGCCGCCGCGACCAAGCAGCTGCCTACTGCCTTCGTGAACACGAGTTTCCTCCTCGTTGACCTCTCTCTCCGGGACACCTCGCCCGGCTCGGCGCCACCCTATCGGTTCACGCACGAGCGGGCAATTTCCCCGTCCCGATCGTCATGATGGTGGCCTGGTGGCAAAGCTCCCTCCCCGGCCGCGCTGGGCGACATTCGACTGCTACGGGACCCTCGTCGACTGGAACCAGGGGATCAGCCGGGAGCTCGGGCGTCTGTTCGGGGCCGGCTCGGCCGACAGGCTCCTGGAGCGCTACCACGAGTTCGAGCCCGGGGTCGAGGCCCAGACGCCCGGTGCCCCGTACCGCGAGGTCATGGCGACGACGCTGCGCCGCGTCGCGGAGGCGGAGGAGCTGGACCTCCCTGAGGACGAGGCCGACGCCCTCGGCCGGTCCCTACCGGGCTGGCCCGTGTTCGAGGAGGTGCCGGCGGCGCTCGGCGAGCTCCGTGAGCGCGGTTGGCGCCTGGCGATCCTCTCCAACACCGACCGCGAGCTCATCGACGCCTCGATCGCGAGCATCGGGGTCGAGTTCGACCTCGCCGTGGTCGCTTCGGAGATCCGCTCATACAAGCCCGCGCCGGGCCACTGGGAGGCGTTCTACGCCGCCACGGGCGCCGACGCCACGCGGCACATCCACGTTGCCGCCAGTCTCTACCACGACGTAGTACCGACCGGCCAGATGCACATCCCCTGCGTGTGGATCAACCGCCTCGGCGAGCTGCCTAGCGACACGGCGGCCGCCGAGCTGAAGGACCTCAGCTCGCTTCCGCAAGAGCTCGAGGCGCTGGTTCCCGAGAACCCCGCCTGACCTGGCTGCTCGGCGGCCGGTGCAGGGCGACGCCGGCGATCACCAGGGCCACGCCGATGCGCTCGGCCGCCGTCGGCACCTGCGCCAGGACGACGAGGCCAACGACGACGGCCGTGGCCGGGAGCAGCGAGACCATGAGCGCGTACGTGGCGCGCGGCAGCCGGCGCATGGCCAGTTGGTCCGTGACGTATGGGATGACCGATGAGCAGACGCCGACGCCGACGCCCGCGAGCAGGGCGGTCGGGTCCGTGAGCACGGGCAGAACCTGCCAGCCCGCGATCGGCGTGATCGCCAATGCCGCGATCAGCATCGAGCCGCCAAGGCCGGCAAGCCCGGACATGCGCAGGTCCTTCGCGACCCGGTCCGCGAGGACGATGTAGGCGGCGAACAGCAGGGCGTTGGCGAACGCGAAGGCGATCCCGAGCGGCTCGCCGGTCAGATGCACCCCCGTGAGCATGTACACGCCGGCCACCGCCAGCGCGAGCGCCACGGTGTTCCGCTGGTTGCGGAGGCCGATGGCCGCGAGCGCCACGACCGGCAGAAACTCGATCGCGGCAACCGTCGCGAGCGGCAGCCGGTCGATCGCCACGTAGAAGCACACGTTCATGAGCGCGAGGACCCCGCCCCACGCCAGCAGTAGGCGCCGGCCGTCGCCTTCGAGGCGCGCGTAGAGGCGCCAGGGCCGCAGCCACACGGCGAAGATCGCCGCGGCGGACGCGATCCGCAGCCACGCCACTCCCAGCACGCCGACGCGCGCGAACAGCAGCACGGCGAACGCCGGCCCCAGGTAGTGGAAGACCGCGCTGACGACGAAGTAGACGTGCGGCGGCGGCGTCTCGGTGAGGGCGCGGGCCCTTGAAGTCACGTGGTGGAGAATCGCAGGCCAAACTGACGTAGGCCATGGGCGAAACGCGGTAGTCTCCTGCTAGTAGCTTCGGTTCGACGCTACTTCTCGCTGATGACAAAAGAATCTTCACTCGACAAGATCGACGGAAGGATCGTCGCTGAGCTCCAGGTCGACGGCCGCCTGTCGGTCGCGGAGCTCGGCCGCCGAGTCGGGCTCTCCTCACCGGCGGTCAGCGAGCGGCTCGCGCGGCTCCAGGAGGCGGAGGTGATCACCGGCTACCGGGCCGAGGTGGCCCCTCGCGCCGTCGGGCTTGCGCTCAGCGCGGTCGTCCGGATCCGCCCGGCTCCCGGCCAGTTGAAGAACGTGGCCGCAGCGGCCCAGAAGGCGACCGAGGTCGTCGAGTGCCACCGGATCACCGGTGAGGACTGCTACTTCATGCGGGCCCACGTCCGGGACGTCGAGCACCTCGAGGAGCTGATCGACCGCTTCGCGGCACTCGGCCAGACCACGACCTCGATCATCCAGTCCTCCCCCGTCCCCCGCCGCGCGATCGACCTGGAGACTGCGAAGCCGGACTAGGCGCCCGCCGACTCGGGTGCCGCCCGGCGGCGGCCGTGCAGGCGGCCGCCGACGAAGAAGACGGTAACGAGCAAACCGAGCACCGCGGCAACGGAGACGAACCGGAAGCCGGCCTGGATCCCGTTGACGAACGAGTCGTTGACGATGCCGAGCAGCTTCGATTGCTGGCCAAGGGGGAGCTTGCCGAGCGCGGCCGTGCCGGCGTCGGTGCCGGCGAGCAGGCCGTGCATGACCGACACCTGCTGGGCGCTCAGATGCGCCCCGGCGGCGTCGGCCTTGGCGGCGAGGTCGTTCTCCGAGGAGATCGTGAAGATCGTGGTGGTGATCCCCAGGCCGATCGCGCCACCGGCGATCTGGAACATGTAGATGAGCCCGCCCGCGAGGCTCGACCTGGACGGGTCGAGTGCGGTGACCCCGGTGGTCGTCACCGCGGAGTAGAAGAACCCGGCGCCGATGCCCGTGGCGGTCAGCCCGGCGACGAGGGCGCCGTAGCCCGAGTCCGCGTGGACCTGGGTGAGCAGGATCGGGCCGATGGTGAGCCCGAGAGCTCCGATCCCCACCGAGAGCTTTGCCCCGAGGCGCTCGTACGCGGGGCCCGCGATGAAGGAGACGGCGGCGAAGGTCGCCAGCATCGGCGCCATTCCGGCGCCCGCCTTCAGAGCGGAGTAGCCCAGGAGCTTCTCCATGAACTGCGGCGCGTAGAGCACCGTGGAGAAGAACACGGCCGACATGAGGAGGACGGCCAGGCACGCCGAGCGGAAGTCGGCGTTGCGCAGGACGTCGGTGGGCACGAGGGCGTTGCGCCCGCGCCGGGGCTCGATCGCGCAGAAGACCACGAGGAGCACCGCGGCGAGCACCAGCATCGCCACCACGCGCGGATCGCCAAATCCCCAGTCCGCGGCCTGGTCGAACGCCACGAGGAACAGGAGCAGGGCGCCGGCGAGGGTCGCGATCCCGGTGTAGTCCACCCGCTCGCCGGCGTCCGGCACCTTCGGCTGGTGGACCTTGAGCCAGGTAACGATCACCGCGAAGCCGGCGATCGGCACGTTCAGGAAGAAGATCCAGCGCCAGGACAGCTCGTCCGTGAGGAGGCCTCCGAGCAGCGGCCCAAGCGCGTTGCCGAGGCCCGCGGCGCCCAGGATCAGCCCTCCTGCCAGCCCCGCCTTGGATTCGGGCAGGGCCGCGTAGGTCATCCCCAGGATCGCCGGCCACATGAGCGCCCCGCCGATCCCCATGCCAACCCGCATCGCGATCAGGAAGAACGAGTCGGGAGCGATCCCGCCAAGCAGGGAGAAGCCGGCGAAGAGCCCGGCGCCGATGAAGAACACCTTCCGGCGGCCGAACATGTCGGCAAACCGCCCCCCGGCGACGATCGCCATCCCGAAGGTGAGGGCGTAGGCGTTGATGACCCACTGCACGGTGCCGACGTCGACGTCGAAGTCGTGCTCGATCGAGGGCAGCGCGACGTTCAGCGCCGTGAAGTCGTTCGCGATCACGATCACGCCGAGGCCCATGGCGATGAGCGCGGTCACGCTGCCCGGCGCGAGCCGGTCCGCAGAGGCTCCTTCCCCCCGTCTCACCCGATCAAATCTACTCCCGCATCCCGCTCTTGCAGGTGGATCTTGCCGGGCGCGGACGGATGGCTCTGGACGCTCAGGCGGTCTGCGAGGGCGGCGACTGGGTGGGACCGCCGGCGCCGACCCGGCGCCACTCGACGATCTTGCCGTTGCGGATGACGAACGAGGTCTGCGCGATGCCGCCGGTGCCGGGGCCGCAGCTCCCGGGGCCGGGACGCTCGGTGAGCCGGAAGGTGGCCGTGGTGAAGCGCCCGACGCTCGAGGCGCGGATCAGTCTCGCTCCGCACGGCAGCGACTCGTTGAAGGCCCGCGCCTGGTCTGGGTTGTGGATGCGCAGCAGGAGCGGGCCGTTCTCGGCCACGCTGGGAAGCGCGAAGTAGCCTGCGGCGGCGCTCACGTCGCCGCGCTTGAGCGCTTGAGCCCAGCCTTCGATCACGGCGATGTCGCCTGCGTCGGCGCTGCCGGGGACCCTGGTGACGCCGGTAGTCGTGGAGGAGCTTGCGCCAGAACCGCCGCCGCAGGCCGAAAGCGTGAAGAGGGCGGCGAGGAGGGTGATCCCGAGGGCGCGAGGGGGCACCGGAGGAGTATGAGGGGACACCGGAGGAGTATTGCGGGCGCCCCTTCTCGCCGAACGTCCCGGAGTCCCTCGTATAACCCGGACTCCGGGACGTTCGATGTGGTGGGGGCCGGCCGCCGCCTTCGCCGACTCCGTGGAAGCGCGCGGATTGCTCTTGCAATCTGTCTGGATATATACGAACATGCGTTCGTATGCTGGTCGCGTGTGCGCTCATCCCCCGGTTTGGCCTGATGACCGCGCTCGAGCGCAGGCGCGAGCTGGTCGGCAGGGCCGTGGCGCTGGCCCCGGAGCCGGGTGGCCCGCAGGTGGTCGGCGAGACCTCGGGAGCGGCGGAGGCCTTCGGCATCCGCGCCGGGATGGGGCTGGGGGAAGCGCTCTCCCGCTGCCCCAAGCTGGCCCTTGTCCCTCCCGACCCCGAGCGTGCCGAGGAGTCGTGGGAGGCGATACTCGCCCGGCTGGAGGGCATCGGCGCCGCGGTCGAGTCCGGCTATGCGGGCGAGGCCTTCTTCGCGGTCGACGGCCTGCGTGCGCTCTGGAACGGCACCGCCGAGGGGGTCCTGAGAAGGGCCCTGCGCGCGATCGCGGCCCCGGCCAGGCTGGGCGCCGGACCGGGCCGGCTGGCAGCCTACGCGGCCGCCCTGGCGATGCCGAGGCGAGGTCGCAGACGCCGTTCTTCGCAGGCCTCGGTCCGCTCCGGGTTCGTCGTCGTTCCCGACGGCGGCGCGCGCGAGTTCCTGGCGCCGCTCTCCGTTGCGCTGCTGCACCGCCGGCTTCCCGACGCCTGGCAGCGGGTGACGCTCCCCGAGACGCTCGAGCGCCTCGGGATCCGCACGCTCGGCGAGCTGGCGGCGCTTCCGGACGACGCCGTCGCCGACCGCTTCGGCGAGCCGGGGCTCGTGGCGATGCGAATGGCGCGCGGAGCCGAGGAGCCGCTGCGGCCCCGGCCGGCGCGCGAGGACATCGTCGAGCGCATGGAGCTCCCCGAGGCCGTCTCGGGACGACAGCTCGAACACACGGTCGAGCTGCTGGTGGATCGCCTGCTGGCCAATCCGGCGCTGCGCAGGCGGGCGCTGCGCAGGCTGCGGCTGGCTGCGGGTCTGGTGGCCGGCGGCGGCTGGCGGGTCGAGGTGACGCTGCGGCAGGCGAGCGCCGACCGCGAGCGCCTCTGTCTGGCGCTGATGCCGAAGCTCGCGGAGCTGCCGAGCCCGGCCGGGTCGCTGGCCCTGCGCGCGGTGGCGCTGGGCCCCAGCGGCGGCGCGCAGCAGTCGCTCACCGACGACGACCGCGAGCGCCGTCGCGAGCGTCTGGGCGAGGCGGTCCGCCAGGCGCGCGCCGCGGCCGGCCGCGAGGCGGTGCTGCGGGTGCTGGAGGTGGACCCCGGCTCGCGCGTGCCGGAGCGCCGCGCCACCCTCACCCCCTTCCCCGAGGACGTCCATTGGAGCTAGCGACAAAGTCGCGGATCCTGCGGATGTGCCTGCCGGGTCAGGTCCGAGCCCTCGCCCGGCGGCAGCGGACGCGAAGCGGAGAAAGGCGGTGAATGTCTACTGGCCCGTGCCCGTCGCCGTGGCCGTCGGCGAGGACGACTGGCCGCACCTGGTGGCCGGCGTCCGAGTCGAGGCGGTGCGCGAGGAGTGGCTCGTGGAGGACCGCTGGTGGACTCCGGCCCCGCTCAGCCGCCGCTACTTCGAGCTCGTCCTCGCCGACGGCCGCAACCTGGTCGTCTTCCGCGAACCGGCCGAGGGAGGTGAGTGGTTCGAACAACGCGCTTGACAAACCCCGACATCCCCGGACGCGAAGCGGAGGAGGTGGCGGGTATGTGGAATTGCACTGTCACTCCGCCTACTCGTTCGGCGACGGCGCTTCGTCGCCCGACGAGCTGGCGCGGCGGGCGGCGGAGCTCGGCTACGAGGCGCTCGCGCTGACCGACCACGACGGCCTCTGGGGGTCGATGGAGCATGCCGAGGCCTGCGGGGTGGCGGGGATCCGCTCGATCACCGGCGCCGAGCTGACCGTGAGCGACGGCACCGAGCCCTTCCACCTGACGCTGCTGGTGGAGAACGCAACCGGCTACCGCAACCTCTGCCGGCTTGTGACGGAGGCACATGCCGAGACTAGAAGCAAACCCCGACACCTCCCCCCTCTCCTCTCAATCGACTCCCTCGAGGCGCGCAGCGAGGGGCTCGTCTGCCTCTCGGGCTGCGCCCGGGACGGGGCGCTGGCCGGGCGGTGGGAGCGCGGCGAGACCGAGCGCGCGAACAGGCTGGGCCGGCGCCTCGCCGGCGCCTTCGGCCGCGACCGCTTCCGCGTCGAGCTCCAGCGGCCGTTCTGGCGTCACGACCGGGCGCGCAATCGCTGGCTGGACGGCCTCGCGGAGCGCCTCGGCGTTCCCTGCGTGGCCACGGGAAACGTCCACATGCACGACCGCTCCCGGGCGGCGCTTCAGGATGCGCTGGTTGCAGTGTCGCTTCACGGCTCGCTCGAGTCGACGGAGCCCGGGCGCCGCGGCAACCGCTCGAGCGCGATGGCCGATCCGAGGGAGATGGCGGCGCGCTTTCGCGAGCACCCCGCCGCTGCGGCCGAGAGCGCGCTCCTCGCCGATCGCCTTCGCTTCGACCTCACGAGCGACCTGGGATACGCGTATCCCGGCAGCGAGGATGCCGGCGCCGACCCCGCGCTGGCGGCGATCTGCAGGGCGCGGCTGGAGCACCGCTACGCCGGCATGCCCGAGCTCGCCGAGGCCAGGCGCCGCCTGGAGGAGGAGCTCGAGATGGTCGCCAAGCTGCGGCTCTCGGGGTTCTTCCTGCTCCACTACGACATCCTCGAGCTGGCTCGCGAGGTCGCGGTCGAGGTGCGCGGAAGGGACTCGGCGCGGATGCTCCTGCCACCGGGGCGCGGGCGCGGCTCCAGCGTCAGCTCGGTCATCTGCTATCTGACCGGCCTCTCGCACATCGACCCTGTGAAGAGCGGGCTCTTCCTCGGGCGCTTCCTGAACGAGGAGATCTCCGAGGCGCCGGACATCGACCTCGACTTCCCCCGCGACATCCGCGAGCGGCTGATCCCGCGCATCCACGAGCGCTACGGCCCGAAGCGCTCCGCGCTTGTCAGCGCCTTCGCCTGCTACCGCTCGCGCTCGGCGGTGCGCGACTTCGGCAAGGTCCTGGGCCTGCCGGCGGGCGAGGTGGAGCGCGCCGCGGGAATCGTCGACGTCTACGACCGGCCCGAGTCCGTGGACCGCGACCTGGCGGAAGCGCTGGGGCCCGCGCGGGCGAAGTCCGAGCGCTGGCGGGCGCTGGCGGCGCTCGCCCGCGAGTCCTGGGGCCTTCCGCGCCACGTCTCCCAGCACCCCGGCGGGATGGTCCTGGCGACGCAGCCGCTGATCGACATCTGTCCCGTCCAGCCCGCGGCGATGGAGGGACGGCGGATCGTCCAGTGGGACAAGGACTCGTGCTCGGACGCGGGGTTTCTCAAGATCGACCTGCTGGGCCTCGGGATGCTCTCGGCCGTCGAGCGCGCAATCGACGAGATCGCCAGGGTGCGCGGCGAGTCGGTCGATCTCTCGCGGATCCCACTCGACGATCCAGAGGTCTATGGCGCGATCCAGCGCGCCGATACCACCGGTGTCTTCCAGATCGAGAGCAGGGCGCAGATGCAGATGCTCACGCGCACCCTGCCGGAGTCGATCGAGGACCTGACGGTGCAGGTGGCGCTCGTGCGCCCAGGACCGATTCAGGGCGGTGCCGTCCACCCCTACCTCGAGCGCAAGGAGGCGCTGCGCAACGACCCCGGCTTCGAGGTTCCGTACGCCCATCCGTCGCTGGAGCCGATCCTCGCCGACACCCTGGGCACGATCGTCTTCCAGGAGCAGGTCATCCAGGTGGCGATGGCGCTTGCCGGCTTCAGCCCGGGCAAGGCCGAGGGCCTGCGGCGCGCGATGAGCCGCAAGCGCTCCGAGGAGGCGATCATGGCCTACCGGGACGACTTCGTCGAGGGCGCGGTCGCGAAGGACGTCGACCGCGCCGTTGCCGAGGGGGTCTTCGAGCAGGTGCGTGGGTTCTCCGGCTTCGGCTTCCCCAAGGCGCACGCGGCTGCCTTCGGCCTGCTCGCCTACCAGTCGACCTGGCTGCGCGTCCACTACCTGCCCGAGCTCCTCTGCTCGCTCCTGAACGAGCAGCCGATGGGCTTCTACCCGTCGGACTCGCTGGTTCACGAAGCCCAGCGCAAGGGCGTGACGGTCTTGGGCCCGGACGTCAATGCGAGCGCTGTGGATTGCACGGTTGAGTCCGAAGTCCCAAGGACTGCGAACTTGGCCGTACGTGTTGGCCTGGGTTACGTGAACGGCGTGAGCGACGACGACGCTCGAGCTGTCGTGAGCGAGCGCGAGCGCGGCGGCCCCTACGGGGACCTGGCGGACCTGGCGGCGCGATCGGGTGCCGGCCGTGCGGCCCTCGAGCGCTACGGCTGGGCCGGTGCCTGCGATTCATTTGCCGGTGCGCGCGAGGGTGGGGCGCCCGGCGCCCGGCGCCCGGCGCTCTGGCGGCTGGGCGTTGCCGCGCCGGCGCTGCGCGCGTCGCAGGGCGAGCAGCGCGCGCTCCCCTTCGCGGCGCCCGGCGCTCCGGCGCTTCACGAGCTGGGCGACTGGGAGCTGACCGTTGCCGACTACGAGTCGATCGGGATGACGCTGGGCGCACACCCGATGAGCCTCATCCGTGGTCAGCTCCCCGAGGGGGCCGCGACGAGCGAGAGCCTCTGGCGACTGCCGAACAACTCGCGGGTCGAGGCCGCCGGCATGGTGATCGCGCGCCAGCGCCCCGCGACGGCCAACGGGATCCTCTTCATGCTCCTGGAGGACGAGTGGGGCACGATCAACCTGATCGTGCCGCCGCCCGCCTACGACCGCCACCGGATGGCCACCCGGACCGCGCCGTTCGTACGGGTCGCCGGCAAGCTCGAGCGCCGCGACGCGAACATGAACATCGTCGTGGACAGGCTCTGGCGCCTGGAGCGCCCGGACCTGCCCCTCGCCGACGTGCGCACGATCGAGCCCTCCGTGGAGCGCGAGACCGGGCGCGAACACGAAGAAGAGGGTGCCAAGCAACTTCCCCTGGCCGTTGGATTTGCCGACCTGGGCGCGGCCATGCCGCCGCCCCACAGCTTCGGTAGGCGTGGGCGATGAGCGCCGTAAACCCCTTGGCCATGGGGTTTGCGCGCCCGCGTGCAAGAAGCCTTGCAGCCTGGGGCTTACGTCCGGGCCCGCTCGTAGCGTCCTCCGGGAAATGACGAAGACGAAGACACATATGAGCCACCGTCTGCTGAGCGCGGTCGATCTCGCCATCGATGTCGCCACGCTCGGCGAGTACGGCCTGGAGACCGTTCCCACCGCAAGCCCTTGCCGCGAGCGCTCCGACCACATGTCGGACTGGGAGGCGTTCGCGGCTAAGCACCGGGTCCGCACGCGGGGCTGCGCCGGACGCGCCCCGGCACTCGACGCCAGGCACACCGCCTAGACCGCGGCGGGACCTGGCCGTCGAGCCTGGTGCGGCGCCTTTGGCGCACGAAAAAGCCGCCCTCAGTGGGGCGGCTTCTTTCGTTGAAGAACCGGCGGCGACCTACTCTCCCAGGCGTGTGAACACCAAGTACCATCGGCGCTGAGGGGCTTAACTGCTCTGTTCGGAATGGGAAGAGGTGTTTCCCCCTCGCTATGACCACCGAAATCGTCGAGACCGACGAACGCCTCGGCGAGGCTTGAAAACTGCACGCAGGCCAAGTAAAGACAAAGGGAACCGTCAAGCCCTCGACCCATTAGTACCGGTCTGCTGAGAGCGTCACCGCTCTTGTACAGCCGGCCTATCAACCTGGTGGTCTACCAGGGGTCTTACTCTCTCAAGGAGATGGGAGAGCTCATCTCGAGGTTGGCTTCCCGCTTAGATGCTTTCAGCGGTTATCCAATCCACACGTAGCTATCCTGCGGTGCCCTTGGCAGGACAACAGGTACACCAGAGGTGCGTTCATCCCGGTCCTCTCGTACTAAGGATGACTCCTCTCAACTCTCCAACGCCCACAGCAGATAGGGACCGAACTGTCTCACGACGTTCTGAACCCAGCTCGCGTACCGCTTTAATGGGCGAACAGCCCAACCCTTGGGACGTACTCCCGCCCCAGGATGCGACGAGCCGACATCGAGGTGCCAAACCGCTTCGTCGATGTGGACTCTTGGAAGCGATAAGCCTGTTATCCCCGGAGTACCTTTTATCCGTTGAGCGACGGCGCTTCCACTTGCAACCGCCGGATCACTAAGCCCAACTTTCGTTCCTGCTCGACCCGTCGGTCTCGCAGTCAAGCTCCCTTCATGCCTTTACACTCTGCGCACGATTTCCGACCGTGCTGAGGGAACCTTTGGGCGCCTCCGTTACATTTTGGGAGGCGACCGCCCCAGTCAAACTGCCCACCTGACACTGTTCACGCCCCAGATAATGGCGACGTGTTAGAGGCCCAGAGCACCAAGGGTGGTATCTCAAGGGTGACTCCCCAGCGGCCAAAGCCACTGGTTCAAAGTCTCCCACCTATCCTGAGCGAGGTGTCCCAGACGCCAATATCAAGTTGCAGTAAAGGTTCACGGGGTCTTTCCGTCTTGCTGCGGGTACTCGGTATCTTCACCGAGACTCTAATTTCACCGAGCCCCTCGTTGAGACAGCGTTCAACTCGTTGCGCCATTCGTGCAGGTCGGAACTTACCCGACAAGGAATTTCGCTACCTTAGGACCGTTATAGTTACGGCCGCCGTTTACCGGGGCTTAGCTTCACTGCTTCGCACCGAAGTGCTAACAACTCCGCGTAACCTTCCGGCACCGGGCAGGCGTCAGCCCCTATACATCGTCTTTCGACTTAGCAGAGGCCTGTGTTTTTGGTAAACAGTCGGTTGAACCTAGTCACTGCGGCCCCCTCAGGCTCCACCAGCAAGTGGCTTCACCCTACCGGGGCGTCCCTTCTCCCGAAGTTACGGGACGATTTTGCCGAGTTCCTTAACGAGGGTTAGCTCGCTCACCTCAGTATTCTCTACTAGTCCACCTGTGTCGGTTCTCGGTACGGGCACGAGCTCTCTGCCTAGAGGCTTTTCTCGGAGGCATGGGTGCAGGGACTTGCCGGCGGTCAAGCCAGCTGGCATCGCACCTCGCGTAAGCGCCGCGGCGGATTTACCAACCGCGACTGGCTACGTGCTTGCCCCAGGACGACCATCGCCTGGGTTCCCTTGCCCTTCCTCGTCACCCCTTCGGTCATAACGAAAGCGACGTGGTACAGGAATATCAACCTGTTGGCCATCGGCTACGCCTTTCGGCCTCGCCTTAGGTCCCGACTAACCCTGAGCAGACGAACTTTACTCAGGAAACCTCGGACAATCGGTGGAGGGGATTCTCACCCCCCTTGCGCTACTCATGCCGGCATTCTCACTTCCCGTCGCTCCACGCCCGCTTCCGCGAACGCTTCACTGCCAACGGGAACGCTCTTCTACCGCTCGAGAGATCCGTAAATCTCACGAACTCGCAGCTTCGGAGGTTAGCTTGAGCCCCGATACATTCTCCGCGCCCGAACACTTGACCAGTGAGCTGTTACGCACTCTTTCAAGGGTGGCTGCTTCTAAGCCAACCTCTTGGTTGTCTCTGCATTCGGACATCGTTGTCCACTTAGCTAACACTTAGGGTCCTTAGCTGGCGATCTGGGTTGTTCCCCTTTTGCATGCGAAGTTTATCCCCCGCACGCTGACTCCCGAGATATACGAAATGGTCTTCGGAGTTTGCCTGAAGTCGGTAACCTGGTAGGGCCCCTAGTCCAAGCAGTGCTCTACGGCCAAAACGCACTTACTCGAGGCTATACCTAAATATATTTCGAAGAGAACCAGATATCTCTGGGCTTGATTAGCCTTTCACTCCTATCCACAGGTCATCCGCCCAGTTTTCAACCTAGGTCGGTTCGGTCCTCCACGAGGTCTTACCCTCGCTTCAACCTGCCCATGGATAGCTCGCCCAGTTTCGGGTCTACCGCCAGTGACTGAATCGCCCTGTTCGGACTCGCTTTCGCTGCGGCTCCGCTCATCGCTTAACCTCGCCACTGACGAGTAACTCGCCGGCCCGTTATGCAAAAAGTACGCCGTCACGCCGAAGCGCTCCGACCACTTGTAGGCACATGGTTTCAGGTACTATTTCACTCCCCTTCCGGGGTGCTTTTCACCTTTCCCTCACGGTACTAGTTCACTATCGGTCACCAAGGAGTACTTAGCCTTGGAGGGTGGTCCCCCCAGGTTCAGACCGCGTTTCACGGCAGCGGTCCTACTCAGGTACTTCAAACGGCAGTCCAGTGCCCTTTCACCTACGGGACGATTGCCCTCTTTGGTGCGAGGTTCCACTCGGCTTCGGCTAGAGCCTGGTTTTGTAACTGCCGCCGGGCCGGCACGACCCGGGCTTGAAGCCCTACAACCCCCGGCGCGCAACGTGTGCCACTTACACGCGCCAGGTTTGGGCTGGTCCCCTTTCGCTCGCCACTACTCGGGGAGTATCGGTTGATTTCCTTTCCTCGGGATACTGAGATGTGTCAGTTCTCCCGCTTGCCTTCCACGCGCCTATGTATTCAGCACGGGATGACGCCGCATTACCGGCGCCGGGTTTCCCCATTCGGAGATCCGCGGGTCAATGGCTGTTCAGCGCCTAACCGCGGCTTATCGCAGCCGTCCACGTCCTTCTTCGACTCTTGGTGCCAAGGCATCCGCCATGTGCCCTTACTATCTTGACGGTGAGCTCCGCATCGGACACCAGGTCCGACGCGGTGCGAATTACCCTACGAGCCGCTCGTCGCGAGCGGCTCGAATTCTTTACTTGGCCTTTGTGCAGTTTTCAAGCTCCGCCGAGGCGGCGAGTGGAGGCATTCCACCCGCGGTCTCTGGAAACTGAGCAGCGCTCAGACGCCCGAAGGCGTCTCGAGAAGGTCCGGTCGACGTTTCGGGACATCCGGGGCGTGCTGCCCTGGATGGACTCCCTCGTTCCGGCCATCGGATGACGGCCGGCCGATTAGAGCTCCCTAGAAAGGAGGTGATCCAGCCGCAGCTTCCGCTACGGCTACCTTGTTACGACTTCACCCCAATCACGAGCCCCACCTTCGACGGCTCCCTCCCGTAAGGGTTAGGCCACCGGCTTCGGGTGTTGCCTGCTTTCGTGGTGTGACGGGCGGTGTGTACAAGGCCCGGGAACGTATTCACCGCGGCGTTGCTGATCCGCGATTACTAGCAACTCCAACTTCATGGAGGCGAGTTTCAGCCTCCAATCCGAACCAAGACGCACTTTGTGGGATTTGCTCCACCTCACGGTATTGCTGCCCTTTGTGTGCGCCAATGTAGCACGTGTGTAGCCCTGGACATAAGGGGCATGATGACTTGACGTCGTCCCCACCTTCCTCCGGTTTGTCACCGGCAGTATCCCATGAGTCCCCAACTAAATGCTGGCAACATGGGACAGGGGTTGCGCTCGTTGCGGGACTTAACCCAACATCTCACGACACGAGCTGACGACAGCCATGCACCACCTGTGATGGTGTCCCGAAGGAAAGATGTGTTTCCACACCGGTCACCAACATGTCAAACCCAGGTAAGGTTCTTCGCGTTGCGTCGAATTAAACCACATGCTCCGCTGCTTGTGCGGGCCCCCGTCAATTCCTTTGAGTTTTAGCCTTGCGGCCGTACTCCCCAGGCGGGGCACTTAATGCGTTAGCGGCGGCACGGGGGGAGTCGACACCCCCCACACCTAGTGCCCATCGTTTACGGCGTGGACTACCAGGGTATCTAATCCTGTTCGCTCCCCACGCTTTCGCGCCTCAGCGTCAGTGTCGTCCCAGCAAGCTGCCTTCGCTATAGGTGTTCCTCCTGATATCTGCGCATTCCACCGCTACACCAGGAATTCCACTTGCCTCTTCCGAACTCTAGCCCGACAGTATCCACCGGCATTCCAGGGTTGAGCCCTGGACTTTCACAGCAGACTTATCGGGCCGCCTACGCGCGCTTTACGCCCAATGATTCCGGACAACGCTAGCCCCCTACGTATTACCGCGGCTGCTGGCACGTAGTTAGCCGGAGCTTCTTGTGGAGGTACCGTCAGTCCTCCCGGCTATTCACCGGGTGAACCTTCGTCCCTCCTGAAAGGGGTTTACAACCCGAAGGCATTCTTCCCCCACGCGGCGTTGCTGCGTCACGCTTTCGCGCATTGCGCAAGATTCCCCACTGCTGCCTCCCGTAGGAGTCTGGGCCGTGTCTCAGTCCCAGTGTGGCTGATCGTCCTCTCAGACCAGCTACCCATCGCAGCCTTGGTGAGCCGTTACCTCACCAACAAGCTAATGGGCCGCGGGCCCCTCCCGAAGCGGAGGCCGAAGCTTCCTTTGCGCTGCAAACTCGTGTTCACAGAGCACATCCGGTATTAGCCCGAGTTTCCTCGGGTTGTCCCGGTCTTCGGGGCAGGTTGCCCACGTGTTACTCACCCGTTCGCTGCTTTGCCCCGGGGCAAGCCCCGGTTCGTCGCTCAACTTGCATGTGTTAGGCACGCCGCCAGCGTTCGTCCTGAGCCAGGATCAAACTCTCCGTGAAAAGTGACTTGAGGGTTTCAATACCGACGCCCTGTCACAGGCGGCGGTTTCCTCTGTCTTCACTAAGAGTTGCCATGCCTGGCTTGGCCGCCGCGGTACACCTGCGACGGCCGGCATGACGGGTCGTGCCGGCCTCGCGTGAGCGAGATCGGCACTCGTTAGCTCCCGCGCGAGGGTACGCACGGGAGCCGGACCTGTCACGAACTCCGGGCCTATGGCCCGTCGTTCGCGCGCTGCTCAGTTTTCAAAGACCGTCGCATTCCCTGCGGGAGGACTTCCCGGACAGGGCCATGCCCGCCTCGAAGGCGACCAGCGAGTATAGCCATTGCCGCCGGCCGTGGGAAGCGCCTTACGGACTTTTTACGAGACGCTTGAAGCGCCGCCTTCCCACCTGGACTACGGCGCCGTCGAGCCCGTCGCCCGGGACGTCGAGCGTACCCGCATCCACGGCGACCCCGTCGAGGCGTACGCCGCCCTGCTCCAGGAGCCGGCGCGCCTCGCTGCGGCTCAGCCCGAACTGGTCGCCGAGGAGCGCCGGCAGGTGCACCAGGCCGTCGTCGCCGGGCTGGAACGCGGCCTCCTCGATCTCCTCCGGCATCTCGCGGCGCACATGGACCTGATCGAAGCGAGCCTCGGCGGCGGGCCCCTCGCCCTCCCCGTGGAAGCGGTCCACCAGGCGCCGCGCCAGCTCGCGCTTCGCTTCACCCGGGTGGCGCGAGGGGTCGTGGTCTGAGTCGAGCAGGAGCAGGCAGTACTCGCCGAGCGCCTCGTCGGGAATGCTCATCAGCTTGCCGAACATCTCGTCCGGCGGGTCGGTGACGCCCACGTAGTTGCCGAACGACTTGCTCATCTTGCGGACCCCGTCGGTGCCGACGAGCAGCGGCGTGGTCAGCACCGACTGCTGCGGGACTCCGAAGCTCGCCTGGACGTCCCGCCCGAAGAGGAGGTTGAAGGTCTGGTCCGTCCCGCCGATCTCCACGTCGGCCTCGATCGCCACGGAGTCGTATCCCTGGAGGATCGGGTACAGCAGCTCGAGCGCCGAAATCGGCTGCTCGGCGGCCATCCGCTTCGCGAAGTCGTCGCGCTCGAGAAGCCGGGCGACGGTGAAGCGCCGCATCAGGCCGAGCAGGTCGTCGCCGGACATCGAGAGCCACTCGCTGTTTCGCCGCAGCTCCACCCGCCCCGGGTCGAGAACCTTGAAGGCCTGTTCCTGGTAGGTCTGGGCATTCGCCTCGATCTGCTCCGGCGAGAGCACCGGGCGCTCGTCGGAGCGGCCGCTCGGGTCTCCGACCCGGGCCGTGTAGTCGCCGACGATGAGCACGACGGTGTGGCCGGCGTCCTGGAAGGCCCTGAGCTTCTGAAGGACCACGCAGTGGCCGAGATGGATGTCCGGCGTGGTCGGGTCGATGCCGAGCTTCACGCGAAGCCTCTTCCCGGATCCGAGCTGCTCCGCGAGGCGGCCCTCCGGAAGCGCGTCGACCACGCCTCGAAGCAGGGATCTCGCTTGGTTTCCGTCGCTCGCCATATCGTGCCGGGACCCGGCCACCGGAGCGCCGGGAGGTCAGACTCGCAATGCTATGGGTGAATGAGCCCTATGCGTAGACGCAGACTTCATTCAGTCGGCGCAGCGGGTGCGAATGGCTCTGGCGTCAAACCGCCCAAGCCGAGGCTTCGGAAGCTTCGTGCGGCCTTCGTGCTCGCCGGCCTTGCCGTGCTCGCCTTCGTCTCCTGGATCTTCGGGATCATGATGGCGGTTGGCGCCGACCTGCCGAAGCTCGAGGACCGCGCGCAGTTCAAGGCCGCTCAGAACTCGGTCATCTACGACCGCTACGGCACCAAGCTCGCCACCGTGACCAACAACTCGGGCCGCATCCTGGTGACCTCCGATCAGATCGCGCCGGTCGTGAAGGAGGCCACGGTCGCGATCGAGGACAAACGGTTCTACGAGCACCGCGGCGTCGACTGGATCGGGATCGCACGCGCCGTCAGGGCCGACCTGATCTCCGGCGGGTCGGCGCAGGGTGCGTCCACGATCACGCAGCAGTTCGTCAAGAACGCGCTGCGCGAGCAGGGCAGCCGCACCGTGTTCGAGAAGCTCCGCGAGGCGGCGCTCGCCTACCACCTCGAGCGCGAGTGGTCGAAGGACAAGATCCTCACCGAGTACCTGAACGAGATCTACTTCGGCGAGGGCGCCTATGGGATCGAGGCGGCCGCGAGCACCTACTTCGGCTGGAACCACCCCGGTTGCGAGATCCAGCACAAGTGCGCCGCCGACCTCCTCCCGTGGGAGGCGGCGACCGTCGCGGGCATCATCTCCTCCCCTACGGGCTACGACCCGAAGACCAACCCGAACGACGCGAGGGCCCGGCGCGATCTGGTGCTCCAGGACATGGAGCAGCAGGGCTACATCTCGGCGGACGAGCTCACGAACTACGAGAACCAGCCGATGCCGAAGGCCAGCCAGATCCACCCGCCCGTCCAGCAGTCGCGCGCGCCCTACTTCACGACCTGGCTGCGCCAGCAGCTGGTCGACCTCTACGGCGCCGGCGAGGCATTCAGCGGCGGCCTCCACATCCAGTCCACGCTGGACCTGCCGCTCGAGCAGAGCGTTCAGGGCATCATCGACTCCCGACTGGCCGGCCTCGGCCCGTCGTCCGCGGCCGTGGTGCTGGACAACAAGACCGGCCAGGTCCTGGCCATGGTCGGCGGGCTCGACTACAAGACCGAGCCGTTCAACGTGGCGACGGAGGGCGCCCGCCAGCCCGGGTCCTCGTTCAAGCCGTTCACCCTGATCACGGCGCTCCGCCAGGGCGTATCCCCCGACCAGGTCTTCACCTCCGCGCCGCAGAGCCTCCCCTACCGCGCGGAGGTGAAGCAGAAGAACGGCAAGGAGAAGATCATCCCCGACACCTTCCATGTCGCCAACTACGGCGACGAGTACCTCGGCTCGGCATCGGTGACGGCCGCGACGACGTACTCGGACAACTCGGTCTATGCCCAGCTCGGCATGCAGGCCGGGCCCGAGAACATCGCCGCCACCGCGCAGCAGATGGGGATCACGAGCAACCTCACGACACCGGGCGCCAAGTACTCGGTCAACGGCTCGCCGTTCCAGCCGTACAACCCGGCCCTGATCCTCGGCGGTCTGCAGACCGGCGTGAACCCGCTGGAGATGGCGCACGCCTACGAGACCATCGCCCAGAACGGGCAACTCGTCTCCGGGACAATGACGCCCGCGAACGGCGCCCCGGTTGGCATCCAAAAGGTCACCAACGACGATCACAAGCTGGTGCCGCCCGACGGCGGCGGGAGCGGCCAGGACGAGGTCAGGACGTCACAGGTGATCGACCCCTCCGTCGCCGAGACGGCGCACAGCATCCTCGAGACCGTGGTCTCGAACGGCACCGGCACGCGCGCGAACACCGGGGACCCGGGCGAGTTCGGCAAGACCGGGACCACGACGGACAACGGCGACGCCTGGTTCGTCGGTGCTACGAACAGGATCACGGTGGCGGTCTGGGTCGGCTTCCCCGACAGCGTGAAGCCGATGACCACGGAGTTCAACGGCGCTCCGGTCGACGGCGGGACGATCCCGGCAGAGCTCTTCAACTCGATCGTGACCAGCTACGACCAGCTACAGGCCGACCGCGCCGCGCACCGCCCGGTGAGCGGCACGAGCACGACCGCGACGCCCGCCTACACCACGGGCACCACGGCGACGCCGACGACCACCTCCTCCGCGACCCCCACCACGTCGACGCCACCCGCGAACACCGGCGGCAATACCGGCCAGGCGCCGGCACAGCAGACCGCACCCGCGCCGTCCTCCGGCTCCGGCGGCGCGCCGGCGCCAAGCGGCGGCGTCGGCGCCGGCTAGCTACCGGCTGACGAACTCGGAGCCCGCGGCACAGAATCGCCAGGGAAGCTCCGTGCCGCGCGTGATGCCGATCCGCGGCCCGGTGCTCACCTCCACGGCGCTCCACTCCCTCGCACGTGCATGAATCTCGAACGGCGGCTCGGTGAGGGGACTGCCGTTGCGCTCGAGCGGGATGGCCAGCGCCTGCGTGAGCTTGCCCGGGCCTGAGCAGAGGTCTCGGTCATCCTCGCGCCCGCGCCGCTCGCGCATCGCCGCGAGACCCCGGGTGGGGCGCAGCGCGCGGATTAGGACGGCGGCGGCCCGCCCCTCGGGCTCGCAAACCGCGTTCAGCATGTTGTGCACGCCGTAGGAGAAGTAGATGTAGGCGATCCCCGGCGGGCCGAAGAGGACGTCGTTGCGCGGGGTCCGGCCGTGGTAGGCATGGCACGCGGGATCGCTCTCGTCGTAGCTCTCCGTCTCGACGATCACGCCGCCGGCGCCGTCGAACGCGAGCTCGCAGCCGACGAGCTCCCGGGCCACGTCGTGGACCGAGCGGTCGAAGAACGCGGAGTCCAGGCTCAACCCGGCTCGCGCAGCGCGGCGAGGACCCGGCTGGCCCTCTCGAGCTGCTCCGAGACGCGCGGCGCGGCGGTGCCGCCCGCCGAGACCTTCGAGTCGAGCCACGATCCCTCCCGCAGCACCTCGTAGTAGGAGTCGTCGAGCAGCTCCGACTCGGCGGTGAGCTCGTCCGCCGAGAGCTCCGAGAGGGCTCGGCCGGACTCGACCGCCCGGCGGACGAGGTTCCCGACCACGCCGTGAGCCTCGCGGAACGGCATTCCCCTGCGCACGAGGAGGTCGGCGACATCCGTCGCCGCGACCATCTCATCCGCCGCGGCTGCCGCCATTCGGTCGCGATCGAAGCGGATGCCGGCGAGCATCCGCGTCGCGGCCTCGAGGCAGACCTCGATCGTGTCGACGGCGTCGAAGAGCGCCTCCTTGTCCTCCTGGAGGTCCTTGGAGTACGAGAGGGGCAGGGCGTGAAGCGCGCCGAGGAGCGTCGTCAGCGACGCGACCACGCGCGGGCTCTTTCCCCGCAGGAGCTCGGCGGCGTCCGGGTTCTTCTTCTGGGGCATGATGCTCGACCCCGAGGAGAACTCGTCGGCGGGCTCACAGAACCCGAACTCCTGGGTGGACCAGATCACGAGCTCGGCGCCGAGCCGCGACAGATGAGTGGCGCAGACGCTCGCGGCGTAGAGATAGTCGAGGGCGAAGTCGCGATTGGACACCGCGTCGATGGAGTTCGGCGAGACCCGCGTGAACCCGAGATCGGCTGCCGTGGCGTCGCGGTCGAGATCCCAGTTCAGCCCGGCGAGGGCGCCCGAGCCCAGCGGCATCACCGTCGCCGAGTCCGCCGCGAACCCGAAGCGGATCGCATCCCGCTCGAGCATCCAGAAGTAGGCCAGGAGGTGGTGGGCCAGATACACGGGCTGCGCGCGCTGGAGGTGCGTGTAGCCGGGCATCCGCCAGTCGCGATGAGCCTCGGCCAGCTCCACCAGCCGCTCCATCAGGGCTGCGACCAGCTCCCCCGCGACGGCGGCGCGCTCCCGCACGTACAGCGCGAGGTCGGTGGCCACCTGGTCGTTGCGGGAGCGCGCGGTGTGCAGCTTGCCCCCGAGCGGCCCGACGAGCTCGGTCAGGCGCCGCTCCACGGCCATGTGGATGTCCTCGTCCTTCTCGTCGAACCTGAAGTTGCCCGACTCGAGCTCGCCCGCGACGGCGTCGAGCCCCTCGGCCAGCTTGCCGGCCTCGTCCTGCGTGAGGACGCCTGCCCCGACCAGGCCGTTCACGTGCGCCCGCGACCCCGCCAAGTCATACGGCCAGAGCCTGCGATCGAAGCCGATCGAGGTATTGATGCGCCGGAAGAGCGGATCCTGGTCAGACGGAAGCCTGGTCACGGTCGCGCCAGGATAGGCGGATGGGGCTCGCCGGTGCTACGGGCAGTATGCGATCGCGTGGATCGTCGACCCGTTGTCGATCTGGCGCCCGCCGGCGATCCAGGTGCGCCCCTGGCGGCGCGACTGGAAGATCGTGTATTCGGGGGACCCGCCCGGGACCGTCGTGAATCCTCCCGACCGGACGCCGGGCGACTTCGGGCACTTGCCGGAGCGGTCGGTCGCGGACGGCTCGGCGTTGAACGGGGCGCCCTCCCCGGTTTTCGCCCGCGCCTTCCCGACGCGGCCGGTGCAGTAGGCCAGCGAGGTCACGTGCGTGGCGGAGACGCCGGTCTCCTCCGCGGCGGTCGCCGCCCAGGACCGCTTGCCCTTCCTGAACGAGCTGACGATCTGCCCGTTCTGCATGAGGTCGGAGGCGTTCGCCACGAAGAAGCCACCGGCGGTGGCCGTCTTGCCCCTCGGGCAGCGGGCCGTGGCCGTCTTGATCTCGTTGGTGGCAAGGTGCTCATCCGCCGACACCTGCTTCGCCACCCGTGCCTTGGGGTCGCAGTACGCGGAGACCGTGAGTGATCCCGGCAGCGCGATCGAGGTAGCCTCGATCGCGGAGGTGGTCCACGACCGGGTTCCCTTGCGCTTGGACTGGAAGACGAGGGCCGACGAGGGTCCGCCCCCCAACGTCTCGCGTGCCTCGAAACCGCCCGAGACCACGTTCGTTCCCGGCGGGCAGGTTGCCGTCACGCTCGCGATCGAACCCTGCACCCCGGTCAGGGGCGCGGACTTCGAGATGGTGCTCAGGGCCGCCGCGGGCTGTGCCGCGATCGCGAAGCAGCCCAGGACCGCCGCCATGACGGCAATCGGCGCCCGCCGTGACCTTCGCTCCCTCAAGGCCCTCGAGTGTATCCGTCGCCCTAGCGGATCACCCGGCCCAGCGCCTCGGCCACCCGCGAGATCTCCCCCTCGGTGAGCCCTCCGTGGAACGGCAGGGCCAGGGAACGGGCCGACTCCTCCTCCGCCACCGGGAACTCCCCGCCACGGAAGCCGAAGCGCTCCCGGTAATGCGGCATGAGGTGGATGCACGGCAGGTAGGCCTTGGAGGCGATTCCGTCGCGGTCGAGCGCGGCCATCACCGCCTGGCGATCCGCGCCCGCGGGCAGCCGGACCACGTACACGAACCAGGACCGTCTCGCCTCACCGGAATCCTCGCACGGCAGCAGCAGACCATCCGGGTCGGCCTCGCCGGCAGGCGCCGCACCGAGCTCGGCAAGCGCGCCGGCGTAGAGGCGTGCGACCCGATCGCGCGCGGCCAGGAGCTCCGCCCCGCGTTCCACCTGGGCGACGCCGAGCGCGGCCTGCAGCTCGCTGAGCCGGTAGTTGAAGCCGAGACGGTCGTGGTCGAGCCAGCCCATGTCGAGAGCCCGGCCCTGGTTTCGCTCGCTGCGCAGGCGCGACGCCGAGTCGGCATCGGTCGGAACGATCATCCCGCCCTCGCCCGTGGTGATCTGCTTGTTGGCGTAGAACGCGAACGTCGCGAGGTTGCCCCGCGCTCCGACGCTCACGCCCTCCGAGTCCCGCGCCCCGAGCGCCTGGCAGGCGTCCTCGAGCATGCCGAGCCCGTTCGACGACGCGAGCGCCGAGAGCTCCGGCATCGCCGCCGGAGCGCCGAAGATGTGCACCGGCAGCAGCCCGCTCGTCTGCTCGCCAACCGCCGCGCCCGCGGCCGCCGGGTCGATGTTCAGGGTCACGGGGTCGATGTCGCAGAAGACCGGCGTCGCTCCCTCGTAGAGGAGGCAGTTGGCCGAGGCGACGAAGCTGAACGGCGACGTGACGACCTCGTCGCCGGGGCCCCAGCCGAGCCGGCGGACGCCGAGGTGAAGGGCGGCCGTCCCGGACGAGACCGCGACGGCGTCCGCGACGCCCAGGAACGCGGCGAACTCGCGCTCGAAGCGGTCCTGCACCGGACCGAGGGAGAGGCGGCCCGAGCGCAGCACCTCGAGCACGAGCTCCTCCTCGCGAGGCCCGAGGTCGGGCCGTGCGAGCTCGATGCGCTCAGGCGTCACCTGACCCGGGCGGCGGCGGCTTTTGGCTGGAACGCGTACTCCAGGGACTCCACCAGCGCCTCCCAGGACGCCTCGATGATGTTCTCCGAGACGCCGATCGTGCCCCAGTCACGTTCGTGGTCGGTGGAGTCGAGGAGGACCCGCGTCACGGCGTCCGTGCCGTGGCTTCCCTCGAGGATCCTGACCTTGTAGTTCGTCAGCTCGATCTGCGGAAGGTCGGGGTGATGCTCGGTGAGCGCCAGCCGCAGGGCGCTGTCGAGCGCGTGCACCGGGCCGTTGCCCTCCGCCGTGTGGAAGTGGCGGACACCGTCGACCCAGACCTTCACGGTTGCCTCGGTATCGACCGCGCCGTCGGCATGCTTCTCGACGATCACCCGGAAGCCCTCGAGGTTGAAGAGCGGCTCGTACCCGCCGGTCTCGCGGCGCATCAGGAGCTCGAATGAGGCATCGGCGGCCTCGTACTGATAGCCGGCGTGCTCGCGGTCCTTGACGCGTGCGAGGACCCGCTGCGCACCGGCGTCGTCGAGGTCCACCCCGGCCGACTGGGCTCGGCTCAGCACCGATGCCTTGCCCGAGAGCTCCGAGATGAGGACGCCGGCCGAATTGCCGACCAGCCCCGGATCCACGTGCTCGTAGGTGCGGGAGTCGGCGCTGACCCCGGCCACGTGCATGCCGCCGCCGTGCGCGAAGGCATTCCGGCCGACGAAGGGTCGATCCGGGTCGGGAGTGCGGTTCAGCAGCTCGTCGAGGAAGTGCGAGGTGGCCGTGAGGTGCCGCAGGCGATCCTCGCCGAGACACTCGTAGCCCAGCTTCAGCTCCAGGTTCGGCGCGATCGACACCAGGTTCGCGTTGCCGCAGCGCTCCCCGTAGCCGTTCATCGTCCCCTGCACCATGCGCGCCCCGGCCTCGACGGCGGCCAGCGAGTTGGCAACGCCGCACTCGGCGTCGTTGTGCGTGTGGATGCCGAGCTCGACGCGGGTCCCGAGAGCGTCGACCACGGAGGCCGTCACCCCGGCGACGTGCGGTGGCAGGCTCGCCCCGTTCGTGTCGCAGAGCGTCACGTTGAACGCGCCCGCGTCCGTGGCGGCCTCCAGGCAAGCCAGCGCGTAGGCATCGTCGTCGCGCCACGCGTCGAAGAAGTGCTCGGCGTCGTACAGCACTCGCTTGCCCCGCCCGGTCAGGAAGGACACGGAGTCGGCGATCATCTCGAGGTTCTCGTCACCGGAGACCTTCGTCACCTTCTCCAGGTGCAGGCCCCAGGTCTTGCCGACCAGGGTGACGACGGAGGCGAACGTCGCCGCCAGCAGGTTCAATCCCTCGTCCTCCGCGGCGGGGACGCCGCGTCGCCTGGTCATGCCGAACGCGCACACCTCGGCGTTCGCCAGCTCCACTCCGTCGAGCCGGTCGAAGAGCTCCGCCTCCTTGGGGTTGGAAGCCGGGAAGCCGGCCTCGATGAAGTGCACTCCGAGCTCGTCGAGGGCGCGAACGACACGGACCTTCTCGGCCGCCGTGAGCGCCATGCCCTGACCCTGCATGCCGTCCCGGAGGGTCGTGTCGTAGAGGTGTACCTGTGTCACTTGATGCCTTCCTTGCAGGTCTTCCGGTGAGTCGAGCGAGTTGTGCGCGGCGCAGGCCGCGCGGCCACGGGGCGACTAAGCCGCCGCAGCGTCCCTAATTCGCTCGATCTCGCGGAAGTGGGTGAGCATCAGCCGGTGACCTTACTCGGTTGCTCCACCAGGTCCAGCCACTCGCGGTACTCCTGTGCGCGACCGTGCAGCGCGTCCTCGAACCTTGCCTGGATCACCCGGGTCAGCTCCCCGGGCTCGCCCAGGTCGTGGTCGTCGATCTCGCGAACCGGCACCAGCTCGGCGGCGGTTCCCGTGAGGAAGACCTCCTCGGCCAGGTAGAGCTCGGCGCGCGCGATGTCGCGTTCGGAGACCTCGTAGCCGAGATCGCGGGCGATCTGCATCACGGACTTGCGGTTGACTCCGTCGAGGATCGCGGCGACGTGGGGCGGCGTGCAGATCACGCCGTCGCGCACGACGAAGATGTTCTCGCCCGAGCCCTCGCAGACCATGCCGCGCTGGTCCAGGAGGATTGCCTCGTCATAGCCGGCGTTCGCCGACTCGGTCTTGGCGAGGATCGAGTTGAGGTACTGCCCGGATGCCTTGGAGTGCGGGATCAGCGAGTCCGCGGAGATCCGCCGCCACGAGGAGACCTTGGCGCGGATGCCGTGCTGCTTGCCCTCGTCTCCGAGGTAGGCGCCCCAGGGCCACACGGCGATGATCACGTCGACGGGGGAGCTCTTGGCGAACAGGCCCATCTCGCCGTAGCCCCGGAAGGCAAGCGGCCGGATGTAGCAGCTGGAAAGCCCGTTGCGGCGGATCAGCTCGTGCGTTGCGTCCCGAAGCTGCTCCGGTGAGTACGGCAGCGGCAGGTAGTAGAGCTCGGCCGACTTGGCCAGGCGGTCGAGGTGGTCGCGCAGGCGGAACACCGCGGGCCCCTGCTCGGTCTCGTAGCAGCGGATGCCCTCGAAGACGCCCGTTCCGTAGTGAAGCCCGTGACTGAGCACGTGGACGTTTGCCTCGTCCCAGGGGACGAGCTCACCGTTCATCCAGATCAGCTCGGACTTCTCCATGACCCGCCCCGATTATGCCCTATGGGGTCAGGCACGTAGAGCTCACGCGCCTCCGGGCCTGCGGCCCATGGTGTCAGGCACGTAGGGGTTCCTAGTGCCTGACACCAGCGAGTGCCTAGTGCCTGACACCAGCGAGCGCTGCAAGGACGGCGGCGGTGATCTCCTCGGTTCCCACGCTGGGCTCACCCGTGGCGGCGATGTCGGCGGTCCGCAGGCCGGAGCCGAGCACGTCCTCGACGGCTGCCTCCACTCGGTCCGCGTCCTCGCCGCGCCCCAGCCCGTCGCGCAGCAGCATCGCCACCGACAGGAATGTGGCGAGCGGGTTCGCCGCGCCCGTGCCCGCGATGTCGGGAGCCGACCCGTGGACGGGTTCGAAGACACCCGGTGCGTCGCCGCCGAGGCTCGCCGAGGGCAGCATCCCGAGCGACCCGGTGAGCATCGCCGACTCGTCGCTGAGGATGTCGCCGAACATGTTCTCGGTGAGGATGACGTCGAAGCGCGAGGGCTCGGCGACGAGCTGCATCGCCGCGTTGTCGACCAGCACGTGGTCGAGCTCGATCCCCTCCTCCCCGGCCGCGAGCCCGCTTACCACCTCGCGCCAAAGACGGGAGGTCTCGAGGACGTTGGCCTTGTCGACGGAGGTGACGCGTCCCCGGCGCCGCCGGGCGGCGTCGAACGCCACCCGCGCGATTCGCTCGATCTCCGCCACCGAGTACTCGCAGGTGTCGTGGGCGCGATCGGAGTCGCGCCCGCTGTCCCCGAAGTAGATGCCCCCGGTGAGCTCGCGCACCACGAGCAGGTCGGTCCCCTCGAGGACCTCCGGGCGGAGCGGGCTGGCGCCCGCCAGGGCCGCCAGCGGCTTGACCGGGCGCAGGTTCGCGTAGAGCTCCAGGCCCTTCCGGAGGCCCAGCAGGCCCTGCTCCGGGCGCGGTGCGGCGGGATCGGTCGTGTCCCACTTCGGCCCTCCGACCGCGCCGAGGAGGACCGCGTCCGCCGCGCGGCACGCATCGAGGACCTCGTCGGTCAGGGCCGTCCCGTGCGTGTCGATCGACGCGCCGCCGATCTCTCGCTCGTCGAACTCGAACTCTCCGATCTCCTCCAGCACCCGCCGGGCCGCGCCGACGATCTCCGGGCCGATCCCGTCACCGGAGAGCAGAGCTATGCGGGCGCGGTCAGCGATCGCGGGAGTGTCGCCGATATGCGCGGTGGAGCGCCGCGAGGGCACGATGCTGGTTTGCGTGAACGTGAGGCAGGGGGACGTCCTCACCCGGGTCGTCGTCGCTGGCGGACGCGTTCGGGCCGGCCGGCGGTGGCTGCGCCTTCGCGCCGTGCACAAACTTCCAGAGGATCCGATCGAGCGTGCTCTGCGACACCTTGTCCAGCGTGCTGAGCGGCAGGCCGGCCGAGAACTTCGCCGCGGGCGTCTTCGCCGTGTTCTGCGCGGTCATGTCGACCTTGGGCTTGATCGCGCCGTAGGCCTTGGAGTTCTTCGCTGAGGACGTGAACGCGTCGAACATCGGCACCCCGAGCGCCTCCGCCAGGTTCTTCGGCTTGAGGCCCATCGCAAGCTCGGCGGTGCGCAGGATCGAGATCTGGTCGTAGCGCGTGTGGATCACCGCGCCCTTCTTCGTGTACGGGCTGATCGCGAGCGCCGGGATGCGGTGAGCGTCGACGTGATCCGCCCCGTCCTGGGAGTCGTCCTCCTGCACGAGGATCAGCGAGTGCTTCCAGATCGAGGAGTGGGAGATGAGATCGACCATCTCGCCGAGACCCCAGTCGTTGGAGGCGACCTGGGCATACGGAGTGCGCCGGCCCGGGGTCGTCCCCTCCGTGTGATCGTTGGGCAGGACGATGTAGTTGAAGGTTGGGACGCCCGTGGTCGCGAGCTGGAGCTGGAAGCGCGCCTTGAAGCACGCGAAGCGGGAGTGGGCGCTGGCCGGCGCGCCGGAGGGAAGCGAGGAGTCGTACACCTGGATCTGTCCCTGCGAGAGAACCGTGCTGTTGGAGACGTCGCTGTCGTAACAGACGTTCGGCAGCGGCGGCGGGGAGCCGACCAGCAGGCCCACGTCCGAGTTGGCGATCACCCGGTTGGCGGTTGCCTGCTCCTCCGCCGTCTTGTCCTTGTCCGGGAGCGGGCTGAGGCCGGCCAGCGCCTCGCCGTAGTTGAAGAACGAGACGCCCGCGTCGAGCATGCGCTCGAAGATGTACCCCTTGGGCGGGGCGCTCACCTCGTAGCTGCCGAAGTCATACGGGCGGCCGCGGCCGGCGTAGTTCTGGTGCCAGTTTCGGACGACGTAGTCCGAGACCGCGCCCGCCGCGGTCCAGTAGTGGCCGTCGATCGACGCTTCGGAATCGGCGTAGACGTGGTCGAGCAGCGGGAAGCGGCGCGCCAGGGCGTGGAAGTTGGGCGTGTACTTCTTGCCGAACAGGGTGAGCTTCGGGTCGCCGTCGCCGCGGGGGTCATCGCCCATCACCTGGTCGTAGGTCCGGTTCTCCTTGACGATGTAGAAGACGTGCTGGATGGGGCCGTTCGGGCGCAGCGGCGTGCCCTTGGGAGGGCGCCGGCTGTTCACCGGGACGATTTCCCGGTCTGCCTCTGGCGTCAGCCGGCGCAGGCGCCTGCGGCTGGGAACCCGGAGCAGCCCCGATTCGCCTCGCACGATCGACGGCAGGTACTGATAACGGTTGATCTGATCGTCGGAATCGCTTGGCGCGAGGGGATCTGGGCCGTGGCGGTTCGGGCCGACGCCGAGCCCCTTGGCGGCAACCCAGGCCATGCGCCGCCCGCGGGAGTCAACCGCGGTCGGGTAGGCGGCCGTGGGTATCCGGCCGACCAGCTGCCACGGCTTTGCCCGTCCGTACCCGCGGCCCCTGCACGTCTTGCCGCTCGCCTTCGGCAGCGCAAACACCGCGATCGCATCCTCGCCCGAGTCGGCGCTCATCAAGTAGCAGCCGTCCTGGGTCACCGAAACGCGGATCGGGGCCGTCCCGTTGCCCTTCGACCGCGCCACTGAGAGCGTTCGGATCACCTTCCCGGAGTTGGTGTCGACCACGGCGATCAGGTCCTGGGCGGTCACCGCGACGTAGGCGCGCGGAAGCTTCGGGTCCATCGCCACCCCCTCCGGGTGCGAGAGGTGCGGCCCGACCTGGATCGTGCTCAGCACCGAACCCGTCTTCAGGTCGATCTTCGAGAGCGTGCCCTGCGTCTCGCTCGTCACGAACCCGTGACCCCGACGGTCGATGGCCGCCCCGTAGGGGTAGTGGCCGACGCCCACGTAGCGGACCGAGCGCGTCTTCGTATTGACGATCGCCGCACGGTCCGCGAGGTTGAGCGCTACCAGGAGAGTCTTCCCATCCGCGCTGATGGCGAGTTCCTGCGGCCACGACTCCGTGGAGCTCTGGGGTGGAAAGTCCTGATAGGGCGGCGTTCCCGCAGGCGGCGGGACGGCGATGAGGCCAGCGCGCTTGGCGTGACCGCTGCGGGCCTTGTAGCGGAGCACGTGGATCACGTCTCCCTGCTGCCCCGGAACGCTTGGGGGCGGGGTCTCGTCGGCGTGGGGAGACGCCGGCAGGCCCGACACGTAGGCCCGGTTGCGGGTTGGATCCATGACGATGCCGCCGGAGAGGCCCGGCATCAGGACCTTCTGCACCACGCTCCCGGCGTGCCTGCCCCTCACCTTCACGATGCGGATGTCGTTGACGCCGCGCCCCGACGAGAGCGTCCACAGAAACCGACCGTCGCGGGTGAGGGCCCCGCCGTTTGGATGGTTGCCGAGCTTCGTGAGCCGGCCCGCCGGGCGAACTCGGCGGCCGTTCGGCTGGATGCGGTTGTCGGGGCCGATCCGCCCGCTGTTCAGCGCGGCGGCAACCGCGACGCCGGCACCCGCGAGGACGAGCAGGACGACACCGGTCCGCAGCCTCCATCGCCAGCTTCGCCACACGGCCATGCGTCGAGAATATTCGCGCCCGCACCAGCCCGCGCCGTTACCGGCACGTGAACGGACGACCGGCTACGACCGACGCGTCGAGACGTTCAGGCGCACGTAGCGAAGCTCGAAGGGCCGGGGCGTCGTCTCGAGGATCGCCGTCAGGAAGGCCTCGTGGAGGTTGGGCGGCAGGCGCTCGAGGTGCCACGGCAGGATCACGCTGCGCAGGAACTCGCGCGGATCGGGCGGGGTCAGCCGCCAGGCCTGGAGCCATACCCGCCCGACGTCGAAGCCCGCCCGCTGCAGGCGGGTCTCCGTCGGGCCCACCCCTGCGTAGTTCCACGGCTGCTGCTCGCTGCGAAGGTAGGGCGCGAAGCGCTCGTCGCCCGAGAGCGACTCGAGCACGCGCTGCACCTCGGCGATGTTGTCCTCGCCCCCGCACTGGAACTCCAGCTGCCCGCCGGGGCGGAGCGCGTCGTGGAGCCTCGCGAAGAGGCGCTCGTGGTCGAGGATCCAGTGGAAGACCGCGTTCGAGAACACGGCGTCCACGGGCTCCTCCAGCTCGAGGTCGAGCAGGTCGCCGACCCTCAGGTCGACGCGGGGATCGTCGCCGAGCTCCTCCCTGGCCTTCTCGATCATCGACTCCGAGGCATCGACGCCGATCAGCCGTCCGTTGGGAATTCGCTCCAGGAGCAGCGCAGTGACGTGGCCGCTGCCGCAGCCGGCGTCGAGGATGGTTTCGTCGCCCTGCAGCTCGAGGCGCTCCAGGACCTGGTTGGCCCACTCGAGGTGCGGCGCCGCGACGACCGTGTAGGCCTCCGCGTCCCAGTCGAGCGCGTCGCTCATAGCGCCGTAGTGACCGGGCCGAGCGCGGCGCCCGACTCCTCGAAGAGGTCAATCGCCGCCGCGCGCTGCAGCGTCAGCCCGATGTCGTCGAGCCCGTTCAGCAGGCGGTGGCGTACGCCTGGCTCAATCTCGAAGCGCGCCTCGTTGCCCTCCCAGCTCACCAGCATCTCCTCCAGGTCGATCCTGCCACTGCCGGCCGCGGCGAGCTCGCGGCACTGGCCCTCGCTGAGGGCGACCGGAAGCAGGCCGATCTTCGTGCAGTTCGTGAAGAAGATGTCCCCGAACGACGGGGCGACGACCGCCCTGAAGCCGAAGTCCTCCAGCGCCCACGGTGCGTGCTCGCGCGAGGAGCCGCAGCCGAAGTTGCGGCCCGCCACCAGGATCGGGTTCGACTCCAGCTCGATCTCGCCGTCGCGGATCCAGTCGTAGAAGAGGAACTCGCCAAAGCCGGTGCGCTCCACCCGCTTCAGGAACTGCTTGGGGATGATCTGGTCGGTGTCGACGTCCGAGCGGTCGAGGAACGAGACGGCGCCTTCGATGACCTTCACGGGCTCCATCACCAGCTCCTGATGTCCACGAAATGTCCCTCGATGGCGGCCGCGGCGGCCATCTTCGGGCTGACGAGGTGGGTGCGCCCCCCCTTGCCCTGGCGACCCTCGAAGTTGCGGTTGGACGTGGACGCGCAACGCTCGCCCTCGCTGAGGATGTCCGGGTTCATTCCCAGGCACATCGAGCAGCCGGCGGTTCGCCACTCGAATCCTGCCGAGCGGAACACCTCGTCGAGGCCCTCTGCCTCGGCCTCGGCGCTCACCTGCTGGGATCCGGGCACCACCATGGCGCGGATGCCGGCGGCGACCTTGCGCCCGTCGACCATCGTGGCCGCCTCGCGCAGGTCCCCGATGCGGGAGTTCGTGCAGGAGCCGATGAAGACCCGCTCCAGGGGGATCTCGGTGATCGGCGTGCCGGGCTGGAGCCCCATGTAGGCGAGCGCGCGCTGCGCGACCTCACGGTCGGCGGCCTCGTGGCCCCAGTCGGCCGGGTCGGGAACCACGTCCGTGACCTGTGTGACCTGTCCGGGTGTGGTTCCCCACGTGACCATCGGGGAGATCTCACCGGCGTCGATCTCCACCTCGTTGTCGAAGCGCGCGCCGTCCTCCGTGCGCAGCTTGCGCCAGCGCTCGACCGCCGCGTCGAAGTCCTCGGGAGCCCCCGGGCGCCCGCGCACCCACTCCAACGTGGTGTCGTCGGGCGCCACCATGCCGGCGCGCCCGCCCCCCTCGATCGTCATGTTGCAGACGGTCATCCGGTTCTCCATCGAGAGCCCGCGGATCGTCTCGCCGGCGTACTCGACCGCGTGGCCCACCATGCCGCCCGTGCCGAGGCGGCCGATGGTCGCCAGGATCAGGTCCTTGGCGGTCACCCCCTCGCCGAGCTCGCCCGAGTAGAGGATCCGCATGGTGTCCGGGCGCTGCTGGACCAGGCACTGGGTGGCGAGCACGTGCTCCACCTCCGAGGTGCCGATCCCGAATGCCAGCGCCCCGAAGGCCCCGTGCGTGGAGGTATGGCTGTCGCCACAGACGATGGTCATGCCCGGCTGGGTGACGCCGAGCTCCGGGCCGATCACGTGGACGATTCCCTGGCGGTCCGAGCCCATCGAGTAGAGCGGGATGCCGAACTCCTCGCAGTTGCGCTCCAGGGTCTCGACCTGCACGCGGGAGAGCTCGTCGGCGATCAGGCGTGCCGTCGGCGTGCCATCGGTTGGGACGTTGTGGTCCGCCGTTGCCAGCGTCTTGTCCGGCCGGCGAACCGCTCTGCCGGCGAGCCGCAGCCCGTCGAATGCCTGGGGCGAGGTCACCTCGTGGACCAGGTGAAGGTCGATGTAGATGAGGCCGTCGTCGACCTCGTGCGCGTCCCAGATGTGATCGAAGAGCGTCTTGGGCATCAGTTCATCTCCTTCAGCCGCGTCTCAGCCCGGCGGCCACCACCGCGACGAAGCTCGTCGCGCGGCGGCCGCGATTCTCGAAGTGATGGGAAAGATCCGCGTCGAACGTGACGCTGTCCCCGCGCGAGAGCTCGTGACGCGCACCGTCGACCACCAGCGTCAGCTCCCCGGCGAGAATCACCGCCGTCTCCCTGCTTCCCGGCTCGTGGAGCGGCGGGTCTCCCGCGCCCCCGGTCGATGCGCCCGGCTCGAGCGTGTGCATCGAGACGTCGGCGCGCTGGCCCGGCAGCGGCGGGGTCAGCTCCTCCACGCGGTGGCCGGCGCGCTCACGGGCCCGTCCCTCCCCGGCGCGGGTGACGACCACGTTCGCGCCCTCGTCCAGGCGCAGTAGCTGCGAGAGCGTCAACTCGAGCCCGCCGGCGATCCGCTCGGCGACCGCGAGCGTCGGGCTGGTCTCGCCTCGCTCGACCTGGGAGAGCATCGGCGCGCTCACGCCAGACCGCCCCGCCAGATCGCGCAGGGAGAGGTCCATTCCCTCGCGGAGGGCCCTCACGCGCTCCCCGACGGCGCCGTTCTGCATGTGCTGCGCGATCACGGGGCGTACGTTATCACGTACGGCCGTATGCCAGGACTAGCGAGCCTGCTTGCTGGGGCGAACGAGGATCTCGTTGATCGAGACGTGGTCCGGCTGGGCGAGCGCGTAGGTGACGGCGCGCGCGATGTCGTCGGCCTGCAACACGTCCATCGAGTTCCGCATCTTGTCGATCTGCTCCACGACCAGCGGATTGCTGTTGTGCCCCTGCAGCTCGGTTTGGACGAAGCCGGGCTCGACGCAGGTGACGCGAACGCCGATGTGAGCACCCTCCTGCCGCAGCGATTCGGAGAACGCCACGACCCCGAACTTGGTCATGTTGTAGACGCCGGAGCCGAGCGAGGCCACCCGTCCGGCGACCGAGGAGACGTTCACCACGTCCCCTCCCCCGCCGTCGCGGATGATCGGCAGCGCATAGTGCGTGCAGTACAGGAGCCCGAGCAGGTTGACGCTGATCATCGTGCGCCACTCCGCGGGATCGGCTCCCTGTAGCGGTCCGAGCAGCATCACGCCCGCGTTGTTGACGAGCCCGTCGAGGCCGCCGAGCTCCTCGTTCGCAGTCTCGACGAGCCGCTTCGCCTGCTCCTCCTCGGTGATGTCCGCCTCGATCGCCACGGCCTTCGCGCCATCGTCGTTGATCTTCGCGGCGAGCTCGTCGAGCCGATCCTTGCGGCGCGCACCGAGCGCAACCGCACCGCCCTCCGCCGCAACGGCGAGCGCGCACGCCTCACCGATTCCCGACGACGCACCAGTGATCAGGACCTTCCGGCCCTCGAGGGATCCAGCCATTTCCGGCACGCTAACCCATGCGTCGTCCCGGAGCCCCGTCTATAGCCCGGACTCCGGGACGACGCGGGTGGGGCTAGGGGGTCCGCTCCCGCGCGGCTTCCTCGGTGACGCCCTCGGCCTCCCGGACGGCGGCGCCGTCGAGCGCGTTGGAGAGCGCGCGAACGTAGGCGCGGGCCGACGCCTCGAGGATGTCCGTCGCGACGCCCTGACCGCTGGCCAGCGTGCCGGCGGCGCGGAGCATCACGGTCACCTCGCCGAGCGCATCCTGGCCCTCGGTGACGGCGGACACCGTGTACTGGTTGAGCTCGCAGTCCACATCGGTGGCGTTCTGGATCGCGACGAAGATCGCGTCGACGGGACCGTCGCCGGTGGCCTCGCCGGTCACCTCCTCACCGGCCGGCGTGGTGACCGCAACGGTCGCCTTCGGCGCCCGGCGCGACGAAGCCTCGACGTCGAACCAGGCGAGCTCGTAGCGCTCGGCCCCCTCGCGGACCTGGTCGGAGACGATGGCCTCGAGGTCCAGCGAGGTGACCTGCTTCTTCTTGTCCGCGATCTCCTTGAACCGCTTGAACGCCTGGTTCAGGGCGCTGCCGTCGACCTTGAACCCCAGCTGCTCCAGCGCGTCGCGCAGTGCGTGGCGGCCGGAGTGCTTGCCGAGGACGATCGAGTTGGATTCGAGACCGACCTCGGTGGCGTCCATGATCTCGTAGGTCGTGCGCTCCTTCAGCACCCCGTCCTGGTGGATGCCCGACTCGTGCGCGAACGCGTTGCGCCCGACGATCGCCTTGTTCGGCTGCACCGCGTAGCCGGTGAAGCGCGTGACCATGCGGCTGGTCCTGGCGATCTCTCGCGAGTCGAGCTCGGTGTCGAGGCCGTGCACGTCGCGCCGCGTTCGCAGCAGCATCACGATCTCCTCGAGGGAGCAGTTGCCCGCGCGCTCGCCGATGCCGTTGATGGCGCACTCCACCTGCCGCGCCCCGGCCAGGACGCCCGCGTAGGAGTTGGCGACGGCCAGTCCCAGGTCGTCGTGGCAGTGCACGGAGGTCCGCACCCCGTCCAGCCCGGGCACGAGCTCGTAGAGCCGCCTGAAGTACTCCGCGTACTCCTCGGGCGTCGTGTAGCCCACAGTGTCCGGGATGTTGATCACGGTCGCGCCCTCGGCCACCGCGATCGCGCAAACCTCGGCCGTGAACTCCAGATCGGCCCGGGTCGCGTCCATCGGCGAGAACTCGACGTCCTCGCAGTAGGACTTCGCGAGCGCGACGGCAGCCTTGGCCTGGCCCTTCACGTCCTCGCGCGTGGTCTGGAGCTGGTGCTCGATGTGGATGTCGCTGGTGCTGATGAAGGTGTGGATCCGCGGCCGCTCCGCGGCCTTGATCGCTCCCCAGGCGGCGTCGATGTCGGCCTTGTGCGTGCGGGCCAGCCCGCAGATCACGGGCCCGTCGGCCTGGTGGGCGATCGCGTCCACGGCCTCGAAGTCGCCGGGCGAGGTGATCGGGAAGCCGGCCTCGATCACGTCGACGCCCAGGCGGGCGAGCTGCTGGGCGATCTCCACCTTCTCCTGCGTGTTCAGCGAGATCCCCGGTGACTGCTCGCCGTCGCGCAGCGTCGTGTCGAAGATGTGGACCCGCTTGTCGGGCTCTACGCCTGGTACTGAATCAGCGCTCATCGCGCTCTCTCCTTCTCTGAAAAACCGAATTGACCTGTCGTTCGCGGCTATCGCGCCGCCCAGCGCTAATCCCCCCGAGGGGGGAGCAGAAGGAGAAGGGCGAGGCTGTTACGCCGCGGAGTCATCCGGTTCGCCGGAGCTTACCGAACGATGCGCGGACGCCCGCGAACGCGCGCGCCGAATGACCACGATGGCCGTCGTCGCCACGACGAGCGCCGCCAGCCCGGTAGCCGCCGAGAGCACGGCGTCGGTCACCTCGGTCGCCAGGTCGATCCAGGCGCTGATCCCAACGAGCACCATGCCCGAGAGGATCGCGACAACGATCACGGCGTCGATCGAGCGGCGGCCCTCCTGGGTCCAGTAGACGTCGCGCAGGTTCAGCCATAGGGCGAACTCGTCGAGCGTGAGCCCGGTCCCGATGCCGAACACGATCGCGTCGATCTCGTGCCAGGGCGACGGCGGCCGGACCGCGACGCCCACGTAACCGGCGATCAGGAGGAGACAGATCCCCCAGACGAGGTGGTGGATGTGGGTTCCGCCGACCTGCACGTTCCCCGGCCACCAGCTCACCTGGGCGCGGATCATGTGGGCGCTGGTGCGTATGAAGCCGAAGCTCGCCAGGAACGCGACGAAGAAGAGCAGCTCCGCCTGGCGGCCCGTGTCGACGATCGCTCGGTCGTAGAGGCTGCCGATGCTGGCGAGCACGGCTCCTCGCTACGGGACGAGGACGACCTTGCCGACGTTCTTGCGCTCGCCGATGAAGCGGTGGGCGTCCGCGGCACGCTCGAACGGGAAGGCCTCGGCGACGACCGGCGTGAGCGTGCCGTTCTCGAGCCCCTCCGCAAGGGGCTCGATCATCCGGTCGAGGCTGCCCTCCTCGTTCCACCAGTGGAGCATGTTGAGGCCGAAGACGCCCTTGTTCTCGTTCATCAGGCCGATGCTCTTCCACCAGGGCAGGGTGGTGGTCGGCATCGACGTGAGCGCCTTCACGGCAGCCCCCAAATTGCGCTTCTCGCCCTGCTGGATCTCCGAGACGCCGTACATGATGAGGCGGCCGCCGGGACGGAGCAGGCGGTAGTCCTTGCGGAAGCTGGAGGGCCCGATCGCGTCGATGATCACGTCGACGCCCTTGCCGTCGGTGATGCGGTTCACCTCGGTCTCGAAGTCGGCGTTGCGGTAGTCGATCGCGTGGGCGACGCCCTGCGCGGTGATCGCCTCGTGCTTGGACGGCGAGGCGGTGCCGAAGATCTCAGCGCCAACCCAGCCCGCGATCTGGGTCGCCGCGATGCCGACGCCTCCCGCGGCGGCGTGGATGAGGACGCTGTCGCCCTTGCGCAGGCCGCCCATGATCATCAGCGCGGCGTAGGCGGTTCCGTAGTTGACCGGGACGGCGGCTCCCTGCTCGAAGGTCAGGTGTCCGGGGAGGGCGAGCGCCTGCCCGGCGGGCACCGTGACGAGCTCGGCGTACCCGCCGAACTTGGTCCCGGCCATGACCCGGTCCCCGACCTTGAGGTCCTCCACCCCATCGCCGACGGACTCGACCTCGCCTGCGGCCTCGTAGCCCACGACGGACGGAACCGGCGGCGCATCTGGATAGACGCCGGTGCGCGCCATCGTGTCGGCGAAGTTGATCCCGGCGGCCTTGACCGAGATCCGGACCTCTCCAGCGGCCGGAGCCGGGGCGTCCCGGCGTTCCTCGACCTTCAGAACCTCGGGCGGCCCGTGGCGGGTGATGACGACGGCGCGCACGCGTTGAACCTACCGGCTGGAACCAAAATGGGGCCTGACCCCCGTCAGAGCTCGATGGCCCGCCCGGCGAAGAACCCCTCGCCGCCGGCGATCGCGTCGATCAGGTCTTCCGGCACCGGGCTGTCCGTCGTCAGCGCCATGACGGCCTCGTCGCCCCTGGCTCCCGCACCGACGGCGGCGGAGATGATGTTGACGCCGCTCTCGCCGAACCGCGTGCCGACGCGGCCGATCATCCCAGGCTCGTCCGCGTAGCGGAAGATCGCGAGGTGCTCGGCCAGCGGCATGTAGAAGCTCTGCCCCCAGGCGCCGACCAGGTAGGGGATGTTGCGCGGTCCGACCCCCGTTCCCGCGACCTCGACCGCCTCGGCGCCGTGCCCGACGCGGACGGTGACCAGCTCCGTGAAGTCCTCGGAGACGGCGTCCTTTACCTCGGTCAGCTCGATTCCCCGCTCCTCGGCGAGCGCGCTGGCGTTGACGAGGTTGACCTGCTCCTCGGTGTGCCCGCCGAGGATTCCGGCGAGCACGGCGATGCCCAGGACGCGCGTGTCGTGCTCCGCGATGCGACCCCTGAAGCTCGCCTCGACGCGGTCGACGACACCCTGCGCCAGGCTCTGCGCCAGCGTGCCGAGGCTCGAGCACAGCGGGACGAACGGCGCCACCGCCTCGGGGAGCGGCGCGCCGAGGTTCACGGCGGTCGTGACGACGCCGCCGGTCAGCGCGGCGCGCACCTGCAGCGCGGTGTCGGTGCCCGCGCGGTCCTGCGCCTCCGCCGTGGAGGCTCCGAGGTGCGGGGTCACCACGACGTCGTCGCGGGCGAACAGCGGGTGATCGGTTGTCGGCTCGTCGGGGAAGACGTCGAGGGCGGCGCCCGCGACCTTGCCGGACTCAAGCGCCGCGCTCAGCGCCTCGAGGTCGATCAGCTCGCCCCGCGCGCAGTTGACGACCCGGACCCCATCCTTCATGCGGGTCAGCGCGGTCGCGTCGATCCAGTTGACCGTTTCCGGCGTCTTCGGCAGGTGGATGGTCACGAAGTCGGCGCGCTGATAGAGCTCGTCCGTGTCCTCGACGCCCTCGACGCCGAGCTCCCTGAAGCGCTCCGGCGAGACGAACTTGTCGAAGCCGATCACCTGCATGTCGAACGAGCGCGCCCGCTGGGCGACGAGCTGACCGATGCGCCCGAAGCCGATGATCCCGAGGGTCTTGCCGTAGAGCTCCGTGCCGCCGTAGCGCGACCGCGCCCAATCCCCGCCGACGAGCGCGGAGTGGGCTTGCGGGATGTTCCGGCACAGCGCGAGCATCAGCGCCAGGGTGTGCTCGGCGGCGGCGACCGAGTTGGACTCGGGCGCGTTGACGACGAGGATCCCGCGCTTGGTGGCCGCCTGGATGTCGACGTTGTCGACCCCGGTCCCCGCACGGCCGACCACCTTCAGGAGGCGGCCTCGCTCGATCAGGTCGGCGGTGACCTTGGTCGCCGACCGGACGATGATCCCGTCGAACTCGCCGATGCGCTCGTCGAGCTCCTCCTGCGACATATCGAGGCCGAGCTCGACGTCGAAGTCCTGGCGGAGGAGGTCGACGCCCGAATCCGCGATCTTCTCCTTGACGAGGACCTTCACGCGCGCACCTGGGGGACGTTCTCGAGCACCCAGTCGATCGAGGCCGTGAGGGCCTCGACGTCCGCAGGCTCGATCGCGGGGAACATGCCGATCCGCAGCTGGTTGCGGCCAAGCTTCCGGTAGGGCTCCGTGTCGACGATGCCGTTCGCGCGAAGCGTCGCCGCGAGGGCCGCCGCGTCCACCGTGTCGTCGAAGTCGATGGTTCCGACCACGAGCGAGCGCTTCTCGGCATCCGCGACGAACGGCGTCGCAAGCTGGGACGCCTCGGCCCAGCCGTAGAGGTGCCCCGAGGATGCCGTCGTCCGCCCGACGCACCAGTCGAGGCCGCCGGAGGAGAGCATCCAGTCGATCTGCTCGGCGAGCAGGAAGATGGTCGCCAGCGCGGGTGTGTTGTAGGTCTGGTCCTTGCGGGAGTTCTCGAGGGCGGTGGCCAGGGAGAGGAACGCCGGCTGCCAGCGGCCCGCAACGCCGTCCAGCTCCTCGATCCGCTCGACCGCGGCCGGGCTCACCAGCGCGAGCCACAGGCCGCCCTCGGAGGCGAGGCCCTTCTGCGGCGCGAAGTAGTAGACGTCGGCCTGCGACGCGTCGAGGGGCAGTCCGGAGGCCCCGGACGTCGCATCGACGAGGACCAGCGCTTCGCCGGCGTCGCCGGGTCTCTCCACGGGGACCATCACGCCGGTCGAGGTCTCGTTGTGGGCCCAGGCGATCGCGTCCACCTCCTCGGCGCCACGCGGCGCCGGAGCGTCGCCCGGTTCGGCCTCGAGCAGGACCGGGTTCTCGAGGAACGGCGCCGCGCTGACCGACTTGGCGAACTTCGAGGAGAACTCGCCGTAGGCGAGGTGCAGCGAGCGCTTGCGGATGAGCCCGGCGACCGCCGCGTCCCAGAACGCCGTGGTGCCGCCGTTGCCGAGGATCACCTCGTAACCGTCCGGGAGCGAGAAGAGCTCGCCGAGGCCGGTGCGGACGCGCCCGACCAGGTCCTTCACGGGCTTCTGGCGGTGCGACGTGCCGATGAGCTCGGTCTGGGCGGCGAGCGCCGCGAGCGCCTCGGGCCGGACCTTCGAGGGGCCGCACCCGAACCGGCCGTCAGCGGGCCGGAGCTCTGCGGGGATGCGTGCTTCTGTGGCGATCGTGTGCATGGGATCGGGCGGTGGACGGTAATAAAGTCCGGACATGAGCCCGGACGAGGTGAGTGAACCGATCGAGGGAGACGGACTTGCGGATGCCGGTCTCGAGCGGCCGGCTGAAGGCTACGGGTTTCGGGCAACCCGCCGTTGACCGAGGCGGCCACATCCGACCCGCGGCCGGGGCGCTTCGATCGCTTCGTCGACTGGGTCAAGGGGCCTGAGCGGCCTCCGAACCCGCCGCCGGAGTGGGTGTTCAGCCCCTGGATCGCAGCCCTGGCGATCGCGATCCCGATCGGTCTCGTCTTCACGCCCGTCACGCCGCTCGCGCTGATCCTCTGGCCCGTGCTCGGCGTCCAGGTCTACGAGGACCACCGGGTGAACGGTCTGGGCCAGGCCTGGCCGAGCGTTGTCGCCACGCTCGGGCCCCTCGCCTACCCGTTCTACATCCGCGAGCGCAACCGGCTGCTCGCCAGCCTTCCCAAGCTCCGGCCGCCGGTGCAGCGCGCGGACGGCACCCCGATCGCGCCCGGGGACCCGCTCCCGCCCGACTGGTACCCGGATCCGACGGAGCTCGTCCGCGTCCGCTACTGGGACGGCTCCACCTGGACCCGCTTCGCCGCGCGCTAGCGGGCGCCCCCGGCTACGGGCCCAGGCGCCAGGGCGGGTACTTCGTCGTCAGGAAGAGGCTGTACGCGTTGCCGCGCGTGTACCAGCGCATGGTGCCGGCGACGAAGTTGAACATCCCCTCGGGGAACTTCTTCGTGAAGATGATCGCGAAGAAGGCGATGACCACCACGACGTACGCCGCGATCCCCAGGATCGTGGCGACGAGCAGGTAGGGATAGACGAGGAGCCAGGAGAAGAACGGGCGCCAGCGCGCCGTCCCGTCGGGCGGGTAGTCGATCTCCAGGCGAGCGGGGTAATCGGGGTCGTCCTCGAGGGAGAACGGCGGGTACTTGTCGGTCATCAGCAGGTAGTAGTCGGCCACGCGTATCCCCCAGCGGTGCACCCCGACCATGAAGTTGAACAGCCCCTGCGGGTACTTCCGCGTGATGATCACGGCGAAGAACGCGATGAAGTGAACGACCGCGGCGGCGATGCCGAGGACGATCAGGGCGAGGTAGTGCGGGATGAGGAGCAGCCACTTGACGAGCGGCAGGAAGCGCGTGTACTCGTCCTGGCGCGTGAAGTTGACGCGCAGCGCCTCGGTCTCCGTCCCCTCGGGGGGCGGTGGCGGGGGCGGCGGGATCGGCTGGTCGGACGGACTCGGCGGGGGACTCGGGACGTCGGTCATGGGATGAGCCTAACCGCCTGGAAGGCGGTAAACGGGGGCATGGAATTCTCGGTGAATCTCTTGCGGACGGCTTTCCCGTCCTCACAAGCTGCTTTCGGACCTAAAGGTCCTCAAGGGAACCACTGGAAATCCAGGGCATCATCGACCTCAGCTCGGAGCCAACCTGCTCGACCTGGTGGCCCTCGGCCTCGGCGCGCATGCGCTGGAAGTTCTCGGCGCCGGCGCGGTTCTCGGCGATCCACTCCTTCGCGAACTCACCGGACTGGATGTCGGCGAGGACCTGCTTCATCGCCGCCCGCACCTCCGGCCCGATCACCTTCGGCCCGCGGGTCATGTCCCCGTACTCGGCGGTGTTCGAGATCGAGAAGCGCATCCCCTGGATCCCCTTCTCGTACATCAGGTCGACGATGAGCTTCAGCTCATGCAGGCACTCGAAGTACGCGAGCCGCGGGTCGTAACCGGCCTCCACGAGGGTCTCGAAGCCGGCCCGCACCAGCTCCGTGGCGCCGCCGCAGAGCACGGACTGCTCGCCGAAGAGGTCGGTCTCCGTCTCGTCCTTGAAGGTGGTCTCGATCACCCCGGCGCGGCCGCCGCCGATGCCGCTCGCGTACGCGAGCACGAGGTCGCGGGCGTTGCCGCTCTCGTCCTGGTGAACCGCCATCAGGCAGGGAACGCCGCGGCCCTCCTCGTACTGGCGGCGAACGAGGTGGCCGGGGCCCTTCGGGGCCACCATCCCGACGTCGACGCCGGGAGGCGCCTCGATCTGGCCGAAGTGGATCGCGAATCCGTGCGCGAACATCAGGAGGTTGCCCTCCGCGATCCCGTCGCGGATGTCCGACTCCCAGATCTCCGCCTGCTTCTCGTCGGGCAGGAGGATCATCACGATGTCGCCGCGGCTGGCCGCGTCGGCGACGTCGAGCACCTCGAGGCCCGCGGCCTCCGCCTTGGCGCGGCTGGAGGAGTCCGGGCGCAGGCCGACGACCACGTCGACGCCCGAGTCCTTGAGGTTGAGCGCGTGCGCGTGCCCCTGGGACCCGTAACCCAGGATCGCGACGGTCTTGCCGCTCAGCAGGTCGAGATCGGCATCGGCGTCGTAGAAGATTCCTTCGTTCGTCATGGCGACGATGGTATGGGGCGCGAAGCCCGCGCGCCGCCTCGGCCGGTGCCTAGTCTTGCCGCTCCACGTACCACTCGGTGAACTCGCGGCAGCGCCCGTCGGGGCCGAAGCGCATCACGAAGCAGTTGTCGTAGACGTCCGCGACCTCACCGTCTTCACCGAGGTAGGTGCTGGAACCGGTGGCCACGGCAACGTCGCCGTCGACCGCGACCGGGGCGTAGTGGGCGTCATAGGTTCCGGGCTCGTCGCGGTCCGACGCATCCGGGTGGTCGCCCTCGCCGAGCCAGGAATCGACGACCGCGTCCCGGCCGGATATGGGCTCGTCGTTCGGGTGGTAGCGGTAGACGACGTCCTCGCTGAACAGCGCCGCGATCGCCTCCCGCTCGTACGACTTCCACGCGGCTACGTAAGCGTCGAGCCAGCTCTGCACGTCGGCGGCGTTCATGTCAGCGCAGCTCCCGCCGCAGGAGCTTCCCGGCCGCGGTGCGCGGCAGCTCCGCCGTGAACTCGATGTGCTTCGGGACCTTGAACGGCGCCAGGTGCTCGGCGCAGTGACGGCGCAGCTCGCCAGCGTCGGGGTCGGTGCCGTCGCGCGGCACGACGACCGCCACCACCACCTCCTGCCACTCCGTGTCCTCGCGGCCGACCGCACCCGCGTCCGCCACATCCGGGTGCCGCAGCAGCACCTCCTCGACCTCGGCGGGGACGACGTTCTCGCCCCCGGTGATGATGATGTCGCCAAGCCGGTCCTCGACGTAGAGGAACCCCTCCTCGTCGATCCTCCCCAGGTCCCCGGTGTGAAGCCAGCCCTCCTCGTCCGCCTGACCGGGTGCGACCGTGGGCCCCTGCACGAGGATCTCGCCGTTCTTGATCCTCAGGTGGGTGGTCAGCAGCGGCCGCCCCGCCGAGCCGAGCTTGCGGCGTGCGTCCATCGGCGCCAGAGTCGTCACCTGCGAGGCGGTCTCGGTCATGCCGTAGGTCTGCACGACGGTGGCTCCGCGCCCGATCGCCTCTTCGAGGACGTCCACCGGGACGGGACCGCCGCCAACCAGGACGGCGCGCAGCGGCAGCAGGTCGATGCCGGCCGCCAGCAGCCGCGCGAGCTGGGTCGCGACAAGCGAGACGATCGTCACCCCGTCCCCCTCGAGCGACTCCGCGACGCGATCCACGTCGAAGCCGTCGTGGACGATCATGCCGGTTCCGTAGATCACCGAGCGCATCAGGATCGAGAGGCCGGACACGTGGTGCATCGGCACGCAGCACAGCCACCGATCGGTTGGCTCGACGCCGATGTTGAACGCAGAGCCAACCGCACTCCACAGCTGGTTGCCGTAGGTGAGGCCCACGGTCTGCGGGCGGCCCGAGGTGCCGCTCGTCCTGATCATGCAGTGGATGGCGTCGAGATCGTGCTCGCCGAGGAGCGGGAGATCCGCCTCCGTGAGGCCCATGCCGTCCGCGCCGGAGAGCACGAGCGCCGGCTGGACCCGCTCGATCTCGGCGTCCCGCTCCGCGGCGGAGAGCCGGGGGTTGATCGGGTAGGCCACGGCGCCCAGCTTCATCAACGCGTGGAAGAGCACCGCCAGCTCCACGCTGGGCTCGAGCTCGAGAACCACGAGCGCATCGCGCCTGGCTCCCTTTGCCGCGAGGCGCCTGGCGGCCGACGCGGCCTCACGCTCCAGCTCGAGATAGGTCAGCTGGAGGCCGTCGCCGCAGACGGCGAGACGGTCGGGGCAGGTCTGCGCCCGCTGCGCCAGCCAGTTATCCAAACGCATCGAAGGGAATAATCCCGAACATGCCCCGCCGCCACAAGGCCGCTCCGCCGGAATCCGAGCTCTACGCGCCGATCACCTGGACGGCCCAAGGCGAGTACGCCGACATCCGCTACGAGACCGGCGATGGCATCGCCAAGATCACGATCGACCGCCCGGACGTCCTGAACGCGTTCCGCCCCCAGACCCTGATCGAGATCTCCGCCGCCCTCGAGCTCGCCCGCGAGGACCCGGAGATCGGGCCGATCATCCTCACGGGCGAGGGCGAGAGCGCGTTCTGCTCGGGGGGCGACCAGAGGGTGCGGGGCTCGACCGGGTACCTCGAGGAGGGCGCCGCCGTCGGCCGATTCCACGTCACGGACCTCCAGGTGCAGATGCGCCGCCTGCCGAAGCCGGTGTTGGCGATGGTTGCCGGGTACGCGATCGGCGGCGGCCACGTGCTGCACGTCTGCTGCGATCTCACGATCGCCGCGGACAACGCCGTTTTCGGGCAGACGGGGCCGCGCGTCGGCTCCTGGGACGGCGGGTTCGGGGCCTCGCTCCTGCGGGACCTCGTCGGCACGAAGCGGGCGAAGGAGATCTGGCTTCTGTGCCGGCAATACGACGCCGACGAAGCCCTGGGCATGGGCCTCGTGAACGCGGTCGTGCCGCTCGCCGACCTCGAGCGGGAGACGGTGGCCTGGTGCCGCGAGATGCTCGCGATGTCCCCGTTTGCGCTGCGGCTCGTGAAGGCCGGGTTCAACGCCCACGAGGACGGCTACGCCGGGATTCAGCAGCTGGCCCACGACGCGAACCTGCTCTTCTACGAAAGCGAGGAGGCTCGCGAAGGCCGCGAGGCGTTCAAGGAGAAGCGCCAGCCCGACTTCGGCAAGTATCCGAAGCGCCCATGAGGCTCTGGCTCATGGCGGCTCGCCTGCGGACGCTGCCGGCCGCGATCGCACCGGTGCTGGTCGGCAGCGCCGCCGCCGACTACGCCGCGCACACCGGGTGCGCCACCGTCGGCGGGTCCAGCGGCTACTTCCTCAGCTTCTGCGAGCCGCACTTCGAGTGGGGCGCGTTCGTCGCCGCGCTCGTCGGCTCCATCTTCATCCAGATCGGCACCAACCTCGCCAACGACTACTCCGACGCGAAGCGCGGCGCGGACACCGTCGATCGCCTGGGACCGGTGCGCGTGACCTCGGCCGGGCTGGTCGCTCCCCGCCGGGTGCTGTACGCGACCTGGCTGGCGTTCGGCGTGGCGGTCGTCGCCGGCATCTACCTCGCCACGGTCGCCGGCTGGCTGATCATCGTCGTCGGCGCCGCCTCGATCGCCGCGGGCGTCCTCTACACGGGCGGCCCGCGGCCCTACGGCTACGCGGGCCTCGGCGAGCTCTTCGTCTTCCTCTTCTTCGGTCTGGTGGCCGTGAACGGCTCCTACTACGTGCAGGACGTCTACAGCGGCCGGCTCGACTGGGTGCCGTTCTGGCTGTCCGTCTCGGTCGGCTTCCTGGCGACCGCGATCCTCGTGGTGAACAACGTGCGGGACATCGACACCGACCGCCGCGCCGGCAAGCGAACTCTCGCGGTACGGCTGGGGCGCCCGGAGACGCGACGGCTCTACGCGATGCTCGTCGCCGGCGCGTACGCCGTCCTGCTCGGGATCGTCGCGGCCGGCACGGCTCCCGGCTGGGCGGCGCTTGGCTTCCTCTCGATCCCGCTTGCCGGCCGGCCGCTTCGCGCCGTCCTCACCCGCACGGACGGGCCCGCGCTGAACCGCGCCCTGGCCGGTACCGGAGCGCTGCTCGGCGCGTTCAGCCTGCTGGTCTCGCTGGGCCTCCTGATCGCGGCCTGATGGACGTCCAGAGCGTCGAAGCCGTCCCGCTCGCGCTGCCCTTCCGGGAGCCCTACGTCACCGCCCGCGGCACGCTCGGGCGTCGTGAGATGGTGCTCCTGCGGCTTCGCGACGCAAGCGGCGCCGAGGGCTGCGGCGAGGCCGTGCCGCTCTCCCTTCGCGGCGGCGAGTCGCTGGAGGCGGTGACCGGCGAGCTGGAGGCGAGCGGCGGGGAGCTTGCCGCCGGCATGAGCTCCCCGGCTCGCGCCGCGCTCGAGATGGCGCGCCTCGACCTGCGCGGAAAGCTCGAGGACCGGCCGGTCTGGGAGCTCCTTGGCGCGGAACGCGCGCGGCCCGTGCCGTGCAACGCGACGCTGACCGCCGCCGAGCCGCGCGCCGCCGCCGCCCAGGCCGAGCGCTGGGCCGGCCTCGGCTTCGAGACCTTCAAGCTCAAGGTGGGCATGCCAGGCGACGTCTCGCAGGTCGAGTCGGTCCGCGGGGCCCTGGGGCCCGGCGCGCGCCTTCGCGTCGACGCCAACGGCGCCTGGTCCCCCGATGAGGCGATCCTCAAGCTCGGCGCCATGGAGCGCTGCTCGCTGGAGCTCGCCGAGCAGCCGGCGGCCGGTCTGGAGGAGCTCGCGCTGGTTCGCGGGCATACCGCCATTCCGATTGCCGCCGACGAGAGCGTTGCGAGCGCCGAGGACGCTGACAGGGCGCTCGAGCTCGGCGCGTGCGCGCTGGCGACGGTGAAGCTTGCGAAGGTCGGCGGGTTCGAGGCCGCGCGGGCGGTCGCGGCCCGCCTGCCGGTCTATCTCTCGAGCGCGCTCGACGGGCCGTTCGGCATCGCGGCGGCCGGCCACGTCGCCCTCGCCCTCGGGGCGGGCGACGCGGGCGTCGCGCACGGACTGGCCACGCGCCTGCTGTTCGCGGAGACGATCGCGGAGGTCGAGGCCGAGGTGAGGGATGGAGCGCTCCACCTGCCCGAAGGGCCCGGACTGGGCGTGGTCCTGGACGAGGCCGCGCTGGAGCGGGCGCGGATCTGAGCTGCGGATAGCGTTCCGGGGATGGACCTGACCAACCGCAACACGGCGCTCGCCTCGGCGTTCGTCGAGGAGCTCGGACGGGGCGGCGTGCGGCGCGCCGTGGTCTGCCCGGGCTCGCGCTCGACGCCCCTCGCGCTCGCCCTCGAGCGCGACGCGGACATCGAGGTCAGCGTTGTCGTCGACGAGCGCTCCGCGGGCTTCTTCGCCCTCGGCGCCGCGCAGGCGAGCGGGACTCCGGTCGCGGTGCTCACCACATCGGGAACGGCGGCGGCAAACCTTCACCCGGCAGTCTGCGAGGCGGACGAGTCGGGAGTGCCGCTGATCGCGCTCACCGCGGACCGCCCGCCCGAGCTTCGCGCGGTCGGCGCGGGACAGACGATCGACCAGCTGAAGCTGTACGGCGAGTCCGTGCGCTGGTTCTGCGAGGTCGGCACGCACGACGCGGACGACTCCGGCCTCCTCCACATTCGCCAGACGGCCTGCAGGGCCGTGGAGGCGGCCCGCGTTCCCCGGCCCGGCCCGGTCCACCTCAACCTCTCATGGCGCGATCCGCTCGGCCCCGAGCAGGTCGACGGGGACGTGACGGCGCGATCGCCCCTCGCGCTCGAGGGCCGCGGCAACCGCCCGCTGACCGCGAGCGCCTCTCCCCCGCCTCCCGTCGCGGATGTCCTGGTAGAGATGATCGGCGAGCACGTCCGCGGAAACCGCCGTGGGTTGATCGTCTGCGGCCGCCAGCCCGACCCCGCGCTGGCCGAGCCGATCGCCGCCCTGGCATCGGCCGCGGGCTACCCGATCGTGGCCGAGCCCACGTCGCAGCTCCGGCTCGGCGCCCATGACCGCTCACGGGTGATCTCCGCCTATGACGCGATCGCGCGGGTGCGCCCCGACCGGCTCACGCCGGAGCTGATCCTGCGCTTCGGCGAGATGCCGACGAGCAAGGCGCTTCGCCAGTGGCTCGGGGCGCTCCCCGATTGTCGGCAGCTGGTGGTCGACGCAGGGTTCGCTTGGAACGAGCCCACTCGCCAGGGCGCGGCGATGGTCCGGGCCGATCCGGCGGGGCTTGCGGCGGCGCTGGCCGCGGCGGTCGCCCCGGACGCGGACACGGAGTGGATGGACGCGTGGCGATCGGCCGACGGGGCGGTTGCGGGCGCCGTGGACGAGGCAATCGCCGCCGCGGACCTGAGCGAGCCCCTCGTTCACCGGGCGCTCGGCGAGCTCTACACGGATGGCGAGCTCGTCTACACGGCGTCCTCGATGCCGATCCGCGACCAGGAAGCCTTTCTTCGCCCCGGCGCGGCGGCGGTGCGCTTCCTCGCCAACCGCGGCGCCAACGGCATCGACGGGCTGATCTCGTCGGGGATCGGCGCGGCGACGGCGACCGGGGGCCCGGCATGGGTGGTGACCGGCGACCTCGGGCTGCACCACGACTCCAACGGCCTTGCCGCCCTTCGGAACGCCGGCGCTCCGGTGCGCGTGGTCGTCCTCAACAACGACGGCGGCGGCATCTTCGAGCACCTGCCGCAGGCCTCGCAGCTCGATCGCCGGGAGTTCGAGCGGATCCTGGCGACTCCCCTGGGCTTGGACGTCGCCGCGCTGGCGGCCGCCTACTCCGTGTCGCACCGCCGCGTCGAGAGCGTCGACGAGCTGCGCGAGGCGGCGGGTGCCGGCACGGGCGTGATCGAGGCCCGGATCGACCGGGCCTCGAACGTCGCGCTGCGAAACCGGCTGACCGAGGCGGCGGTGGCCGCCGTCGAGCGCGGCTAGCAGTTGTCCTTGACGTAGGTGTCGACGTCGTTGCCGAGCCCGCTCAGGGTGGTCTGCAGCTGCTGGATCTGCGGCGCGAGCGCCTGAATGTCGCTCACCGAGTTCGCGCCCTGGATAGCGTCGTTGGCCTTGGTGATCGCCGCGCTGGCGGTATCCACGTCGCTCTTCACCTCGGCGGGAGCGTTGGCGTCGGCCTTCTGGACGTCATCGGTGAGCTGCTGCATGAGCTTCTTCAGGCCATCGAGGTCGCCCGGAGCGAGCTGGCTGGAGCTGCTCAGCGACTGGATCGAGTTGGCGGCGTCGCAGAACGCGGCCGTGTCCACCGTCGACGAGCCACCGCCTCCGCCACCACAGGCGACGAGGGCGAGCGCTGCGCAGGTCAGGGCCAAGGCACCTGCAAACTTGGCTTTCATCGACCCTCCATCCGAGACCACACAACCCGGGCATCGTACTCGCCCAACGGGCAGGCGACTCAACCGTCCTCGGAAGCCCCGCGGGGTCAGGTCGTCAGAAGCGGCAGCAGCGCGTCGAGCTTGAGCTCGGTCTCGGCGAGCTCAGCCGCCGGGTCGGAGTCGGCGACGATGCCCGCGCCGGCGTAGAGGTGGGCGACGCGGTCGCGGAGCAGAGCCGAGCGCAGGGCCACGCAGAACTCGCCGTCCTCCGTCGCGTCCATCCAGCCAACCGGCGCGGCAAACCAGCCGCGGTCCATCTCCTCCAGCTCGGCGATGGCCTCGAGCGCGGGGCCCCGGGGCTCGCCGCCCACCGCCGGTGTCGGGTGCAGCAGGCCGGCGACGTCGAACGCCGAGCGGGGCTCCGCCAGCTGGGCGCGGATTGGCGTCGCGAGGTGCTGGATGTTCGCGATCTGGATCACGACCGGCTCCCGGGCGGCCTCGACCCAGACTGAGTGTGGACGCAGCGAGCGCTCGATGCGCCTCGCCACGAACTCGTGCTCGGAGCGGTCCTTCGCGCTGTGAAGCATGCGCTCGCCGAGGTGAGCGTCGATGGCCGGATCGGCGCTGCGGCGAGTCGAGGCTGCGAGGGCGACGGTGGAGATACCCGCTCCCTCGCGACGCACGAGGAGCTCCGGGCTGGCGCCGATGAACGCCGCCTCCGGCGTGCCGACGCAGAAGCAGAAGCAGGACGGGAACTGGTCGCGCAGCGCCCCGAAGGTCGCGGCGACGTCGTGCGCCGCCGGGGCCTCCACGGTCACCTCACGCGAGAGCACGGTCTTCTGAAGGCGGCCCGCCTTGATTCGCCCGACCGCGGCCTCCACGGCATCCTCGTAGTGGTGCGGGGGCCTGACGCTTGCGATCGTGGTCCGCCCGGTTGGGTGCGGATCGGCCAGCGGGAGCGGTTCCGCCCGTAGCGCACCGAGCCTCGCCCGAGCCCGCGGGATCGCGCCCTCGCCGGCGAGCGCCGCGACCGTGAGGAAGGTCTGCTCCCGGCGCCGGACGAGCGTCAGCTCGGGAACGAACGCGAGGGCGGGCTCGAAGGACGACCAGTGCGATGTCGTGGCGCCGCGCGGATCGAAGGCGAAGCCGCCGACCCACACGGGCCCCGCGCCGGCCGGGAGCTCGTCGGGCTCGTCGGCCAGGCGACCGTGCAGCGTCTCCGCCGCGCCGCGTGCGACGTCGTCGAACCGCCCTGGTCCGCGTGACACGGCCTCCGCGACGCTCCCCACGCCCGCAAGCGCGAAGCCGTCGCGGTCCGGCTGCTCCCAGCAGAACCAGCGGTCGTCGGCGCGGCGGGAGGCGAAGATCGCCGCCGACGGGTCCGCGATCTCGACCGGAGCCGTGACGCTGACCAGGCGACGGCCGCCGGCACGTTCGACGAGCCGCTCCAGCGACTCGATGACGCTCTCGAGGGCGGCGGTCAGCTCTCGGGGCGCGAGCGGGAGATCGCGACCTCGCCGGTCCGCGCCATCTCGACGAGGCCGTGCGGGCGCACCATGCGCTCGAAGGCGTCGATCTTGTCCTGCGTGCCGGTGACCTCGACGGTCAGCGTCCGGCGCGAGACGTCAACGACGTTGGCCCTGAAGATCTGGGCGAACTCCATGATCTCCGCGCGGCTCTCCGCCGGGGCGGAGATCCGGAACAGGGCCATCTCCCGGGACACCGTGGTGTCCGGGTCCATGTCGCGGATCTTGATGACGTTGACGAGCTTGTGGAGCTGCTTCGTCACCTGGTCGATCGGGTGGACGGCGCCGTCGACCGTGAGCGTGATGCGCGAGGTGTCGGGATCCTCGGTCGGGCCGACCGCAAGCGTGTCGATATTGAACCCGCGGCGGCTGAACAGCCCGGCGATGCGGGCGAGGACGCCCGGCTTGTTCTCCACGAGCAGCGAGAGGACGTGCTTGCGCCCCGTGAGCCCGGAGCCGACCTGAAGGTCCTCGAGCTTGACCAGCTCTGGCGTTCCAGCTTCCATGACTATCCGACCATGTCCCGTGCTGCGGCTCCCGCGGGGATCATCGGGAAGCAGTTCTCCGTGGGCGACACTCGCACGTCGAGCAGCGCCGGGCCCTCCGACTCCAGCGTCGTGCGCATGGCGGCGGCCAGCTCGCCCTTGTCGTCGCAGCGTGCCGCCTCCCAGCCGAAGGCCTCGGCGAGCTTCACCCAGTCGGGGCTCTCGCCCATCTCGACCGAGCTGTAGCGGCCGTCCCAGAAGAGCTCCTGCCACTGGCGAACCATGCCGAAGTGGCCGTTGTTCATCAGGAAGACCTTCACCGGGATGTCATGTGCTGCCGCCGTGGCCATCTCCTGGCAGACCATGACGAGGCTGCCGTCACCGGCCAGGCACACCACGGTCTCGTCCGGCTTCGCGACCTTCGCGCCGATCGCCGCGGGGAGGCCGAAACCCATCGTGCCGAGGCCGCCGGAGTTGATCCATCGGCGGGGCTCCGCGAAGTGGTAGTACTGCGCCGCCCACATCTGGTGCTGGCCGACGTCCGAGGCGACGATCGCGTCGCCGCCGGTCGCCTCGTACATGGCCTCGACCATGAACTGCGGCTTGATCTCGCTGTCCGACGAGTCCTCGTAGCGCAGCGGGTAGGCGGACTGCCAGTCCTTGATCTTGCTCCACCAGCCGTCGAGCCTGGAGGAATCGGCGCTCGCCGCGCGGTACTCCTGGGAGAGCTTCTGCAGGACGTCCTTGGCGTCGCCCACGATCGGGATGTGCGCGGCGACGTTCTTGGAGATCTCCGCCGGGTCCACGTCGATGTGCACGAACTTCGCGGTGGGCGCGAACTCGGAGAGCTTGCCCGTGATGCGATCGTCGAAGCGCGCCCCCACCGCCACGATGAGGTCGGCCTCGTCCATCGCGTAGTTCGCCGTCCGCGTGCCGTGCATGCCGAGCATCCCGAGCCACTGCTCGTGCGGAGCAGGGAACGCGCCGAGCCCCATGAGCGTGCAGGTGACCGGGAAGCGGTCGAGCGCGCAGAACGCGCGGAACTCCTCGGACGCGTTCGCGTTGACGATGCCGCCGCCGCCGTAGATCACGGGGCGCTTGGCGTTCGCGAGCGCCCGCGCCGCGACGCGGATCTGCTTGATGTTGCCCTCGAGCGGTGGCTTGTAGCCGGGCAGGTCGGGCGGGCCGGTCGCGGACTCGTAGTCGATGTCGACGCGTGAGAGGTCCTGGGGGACGTCGACGAGCACGGGGCCGGGGCGCCCGGTCGAGGCGATGTGGAAGGCGGCGTGGATGTACTCGGGGATCTGCCGGGGATCCTGCACGAGGAGCGAGTGCTTGACGACCGGCAGCGTGATGCCGGTGACGTCGGCCTCCTGGAAGCCGTCCGTGCCGATCAGCTCGGTGCGGACCTGACCGGTGACGAACACGGTCGACACCGAGTCCATCATCGCGTCCGCGATCGGGGTAACGAGGTTGGTCGCGCCGGGCCCGGAGGTCGCCATCGCCACGCCGACCCGGCCCGAGGCCTTGGCGTAGCCCTCCGCCGCGTGACCCGCGCCCTGCTCGTGCCGCGCCTGGACGTGGATCAGGTCGGCGTCGTAGAGGGCGTCGTATGTGGGCAGGTTGGCGCCACCGGGAATCCCGAAGACATGGTCGACTCCCTCGGCCTTGAGGGCGGCGCAGAGTGCATCGGCGGCACGCATTTGAGTGATTGTAAAGACGCGGTGAGAGCTGGCCGGGCTTACGGTTTCAAGAGCAGGCCGAACAATTCCCCGAGCTGCTCGCGCATCCGCTGCTGGGGGTCGTCACCAAGGCCGCGGATGCGATCGAAGAGGATGCCGTTGAGCCCCGCGACGCCAAGCTCCGCTCGCCGCTCCGGCTCCGGCGCGCCCGCGGCGCGCAGCGCCGTCTCGGCGAGCTTCACGAACGCCTCGCGGCGCTGCTCCACGGCCGGCCGCAGCGCCGGGTTGCGCGCGGCCTCGAGGTAGATCTCGAACTGGGCGAGCCAGGCGCGGGGCGCGTCCTGCTGGTCGGGGACGAGCGCGTTGTAGAGGGCGACGCCGGCCTCCTCGGGCTCGAGACCGGCGATCTCCTCGGCAATGTTCTCGAGGCGCTCGACCTCCGCGGCCGAGAGCGACTCGAAAGCCTCCTTGAGGATCTCCTCCTTGGACGCGAAGTAGTAGGTGGTCGCCGCAAGCGGGACCTTCGCCTCGCGGGCCACGGCCCGGTGCGTGACGGCGCCGAGCCCACGTGTCGCGATGATCTGGACCGCCGCGTCGATGATCGCGGCGCGGCGCTCGGCACGCTGCCGGCTGCGCAGGCCGGTCGGCTGCTCTGCGTCGGAGACGCTCACGGCGCCGCGGCGGGCAGCTCGCCCTCGAGCTCGCCAGGCTTCCAGGTGGTGGTCGGGAGGATGGCGCGCTCGATCACCCGAGAGCGGTGCGTCGCGATCACCGAGAGCATCGAACGGACGAGCTCCTCGCCCAGCAGGTGCGGATCCAGCCCGAGGTCGCGGAGCTTGGTGTTCGTGGCGTTGTAGTAGTGCTCCTCGGCTTCGATGCGTGGGTTGGGGAAGCGCCGGATGGCCACCTCGTAACCGACCTCGGCGGCGCTGCGCTTGACGAGCTCGGCGAGCTCGGCCACCGAGAATTGCTCGGTGAACTGGTTGAAGACCCGGTACTCGCCGAGCTCGGGCGGGTTGGCCACCGCGAGCTCCACGCACTGCAGCGTGTCCCGGATGTTCAGGAAGCCCCGCGTCTGGCCGCCCTCTCCGTAGACGGTGAGCGGATGGCCGATCACGGCCTGCACGCAGAAGCGGTTGAGGACGGTGCCGAAGTACTCGTCGTAGTCGAAGCGGGTGACGAGGCGCTCGTCGACGTCCGACTCGTCGGTCTCGACGCCGTAGACGACGCCCTGGTTCAGGTCCGTCGACCGCAGGCCCCAGATCCGGCAGGCGAAGTGGATGTTGTGCGAGTCGTGGACCTTCGAGAGGTGGTACAGGGAGCCGGGCATCTTCGGGAACGGCAGGGTGTCCCTGCGCCCCTTGTGCTCGATCTCGATGAACCCCTCCTCGATGTCGATGTCCGGAGTGCCGTACTCCCCCATCGTGCCGAGCTTCACCAGGTGGCAGTCGGGGACCAGCTCCCGCATCGCGAAGAGGAGGTTGAGCGTGCCGATGACGTTCGTGTACTGCGTGTCGATCGCGTCGCGGCGGGAGCGCATCGAGAACGGCGCCGAGGGCTGCTCGCCGTAGTGCACGATGGCCTCCGGGCGGACGTCGGCCAGCACGCCGTCGAGGAACTCCGGGTCCTCGATCGAGCCGACGAACGCGCGAATCGCGTTGCCCGAGAGGTCCCTCCAAGCGTCGATCCGATCGTCGAGCGAAGCGATCGGCGTCAGCGAGTCAGTTGAGTTTTCGACATGCCAGCGGCGACGGGAGAAGTTGTCGACGACCGCGACCTCGTGCCCACGCGAGGAGAAGCGCATCGCGGTCGGCCATCCCAGGTATCCGTCACCGCCGAGGATGAGGATGCGCATAAGTCGGCGCAGGGTAGCGGAGGGTGCTTCGACGAATAGCCAGCGGATGCCTTCGGCATCCTTACATGCTGGGTTCGGACCTAATGGTCCTCATCGCCATACTCTCGTCGCCGTGAATTTCGTCCCCTTGCAGGCAGCCCTCTTCCCACCGGAGCTGACCGCGATCCGGGCCGCCGGCCTGGTCCTGGCGGCCGGCATCGCCGCCTTCGCGATCTGGCGACGGCGGAGCCTTCGCAACGCCGACGTCCTCATCCTGCTCCTCATCGCCCTGGGCCTCGCCCTCGTGTCAGGCACCCAGCTGCCCGACGCGATCCTCTCGGCGTTCTCGTTCAAGAAGGGCAACGGCACCCGGATCCTCGGCGTCGCGGTCTTCGCGATCCTGGTCCTCTTCGCGCTCGTCCTGCGCTCGCTCTCACAGGGATCGCGAATCACGCGGGAGCTCTCGGGGCTGCTCGAGGGCCTCGCCTGGGAGGAGTTCCGCGCCGCCGCCAACCCCGAGCGGTTCCGGGACCGCCTCGCCGTCCTGATCCCGGCCTTCAACGAGGCAGACTCGATCGGCGCCGTGCTGGAGCGGATTCCGCGCGGGGTCTGCGGACTGGAGACGATCGTTCTGGTGGTTGACGACGGCTCCCGCGACGGCACCGCCGAGACCGCGAGGGCGCACGGGGCGATCGTGGCAAGGCACGTGATCAACCGTGGCGGCGGGGCGGCGCTGCGCACCGGCTACAGACTGCTCTCCGACTCCGGGGCGAAGATCGTCGTCACCCTCGACGCCGACGGCCAGCACCGGCCCGACGAGATGGCGCGTCTGGTCGAGCCCGTGCTCTCGGGCGAGGTCGCGGTGGCCCACGGCTCGCGCGTCCTCGGAGACGCCGACGAGAACAGCTTCGCGCGGGAGCTCGGCATCGTCTTCTTCAACCGGGTGGTCAGCCTGATCACCCGCACCAAGGTGAGCGACTGCTCCAACGGCTACCGCGCCGTCCGCGCCGACGTCCTGCCGCAGCTCGTCCTCCGCCAGGAGCAGTTCCATACCTCCGAGTTCATGATCGAGGCCATCAAGCGCGGGATCCCCGCCAAGGAGGTCCCGGTCACCGTCGACCGGCGCCTGCACGGGCACTCGAAGAAGCCCGCGGTGGTCCGCTACGGCATGGGCTTCGCCAACGCGATCGTGCGCACCTGGCTCAGGTGATTCCCTTGCCGAGTCGGGTGTCAGGCACGTATGGCTACGTGCCTGACACCCGTCAGCCTTACGGCCCAGCCAGCGCGTCGATCAGCGCGGCGTCACCCGCCGGTGTGCCGACGCCCGTGGCGTCGTCGTAGCCCGGCGCCGCCTTCAGGCTCGTGTCACGGTCGATGCTTCGCAGCGTGAACGTCGTGCCGTTCTTGGAGTTGACGCCGTTGTTGTAGTCGTTCCGGACCGCGGCCTGTCTGGTCGGGCTCGGGACGATGTCGCTGAACACATCCGGATCGGAGTTGAACAGCCCGTAGATGAGCGGGTTGATGAACCCGATCCTGGCGCCCGCCTCCGTTCCGGCGTCGGCCACGTAGCCGGCAAGGAGCGGCGAGGAGAGGCTGGTCCCGCCGATGCGGTACTCGCCGTACTTCTTCTTGCCGCTCGGGAACGTCTGCGTCTCGCCGACGAGCATGCCCGTGGTCGGGTCGCCGTCGAGCGAGATGTCCGGCGTCACGCGGTTGTCGCCGCCGTAGAGGCCGGTGTACTCGGACGGGACGATGCCCTGCTGGTAGGTCGGCTCGTCGAACAGCCGCGACGTGCCGCCGCCGCCGCCGTAGAGGAACGGGCCGGGGGGCTTCGGAGCCCAGTGGGCGCCCTTCGACCCCGGCTTGCCCTTCAGCTGGGCGATGTGCGTGCCCCAGCTGGTCTCGAACGTCCGCTCACCGGTCGGGCCGACGCCGAGCGAGGTCCCGCCCACCGAGGTGGCCAGCGGGCTCGAGGCCGGGTAGTCGGCGGAGACGTAGCCGATGACGGTGTGCTCGTCGCCGTTGTCTCCCGAGGAGAAGAAGATCCCCACGCCCTGAGCGATTGCCTGCTGGAACAGCTCCTCCTGGGCGGGAATCGTCGAGATCTGCTCACCCAGGGACCCGTACGAGTTGGTGATGTAGTCGGCGTCGTTGTCGTCGAGCGACGTCGACATCGCCTTCAGGAGCGCCCTGGCGCTCGGGTCGGACGCACCGTAGTAGTGGATCGCCGCGTCGGGCGCCATCGAGTGGACGGCCTCGAAGTCGAGCGTCTCCTCGCCGTACCAGCCACCCTGGCTGTTCGGCCCGCAGCCGACCTGGCACTTGTCCGTGCTGTTGGTCTGCGTGATGTTCGCCGGCGGAAGGCCGTGGCGAGAGCTGTACTCGTTCACGTCGGCGACGATGGTCGGCGCCGCGAAGGCGTCGATGATCCCGACCGTCTGGCCGGAGCCGTCGTTGCCGGAGTCGATCGCCGAGTCCACGCCGTACGCGCTCTGCAGCTGCTTCGCGTCGTATCCGCACGGTGCGAACGGCTGTGCCGCGCCGTAGGCATGCGGAACCCTGTGATCCTTCGGCGTCCGGTTCGCGGAGAAGTTCTGCCCCCAGAACTTCGAGCAGGGACGCGCGTTGGCGAACGCCGGAGGCGGCGGCGCCGCGTGCGAGAAGTGGTGGTTGACGGTCTCGTCGAGGCCCACGACCGCGGCGACGTCGCCGCTGACGCTCTGCGGGAGCGAGACCGGCGTCGCCGTCCCGCGCAGAACCCGGTGGCCGACGCGGTAGCGCTCGAGGCGCGTCCCGAAGGCGCGCTCGGCGGCGCTCACGGAGCCGACGGCGTCGACGAGCATGTGGCTCTGCGAGGTGCCCGTCACGCGGAGTCCGTTGGAGCGCAGGAAGGACTTGACCGCCGCGACGCGCTTGGCGCTCGGGGAATAGCGGGCCCGGAACTGGCTCGCGGACAGGAAGTGCCTGAAGGTGGAGCTGGAGGGATCGCTGACCGCGGTGGTGAAGCGCCTGAGCTCGCCGGCATGCCGCCAGCGCAGCGCCACGGAGATCGGCACCTTGCCCTCGGCCTTGCCAACGGCCTTCGACGGCTTGGCGAACGCCGAGACGCTGTGCTTCAAAGTCTTGCGCGAACCGTCCGACGCCGCAGACGAACCGCCCGCAGCCGCAAGGGCGACGGTGGTTGACGCGACCGCCAGGCCCACTACCAGCGCTCGCGCACGGAACTTGCTCATTCGATTCCTCCTACCCGCGTGTACGTCGTAGTCCTACCCACATCCATCGATTCCAGCCATCCCCCGAAGGCTGAACAGCTGAATTTCTATCAGCGATTCGCGTTCAGCGGCTGGCCGGCCGCCTGATCTCTCCGGGATCGGGCAGGTAGAGGTCCATGCCGCAGCGGGTGCAGACCTGTACGTAGAGCTTCTCGACCTTTCCGCACCGCGGGCAGCGGCGCTCGGGCTCGTCGCGGTCCCCCTGGTAGAGGATCACGGCGACGAGGCCGAAGATGTTGAAGACCAGGCCAACGATCGACCAGATGAAGAACGAGCTGCCCTTGGCACGCGCGATCACGCCGGTCGCGATCCCGAAGCAGACGGCGATGAGGATGAACGCCACCGCCTGATTATCCGCCGTCGGCCTCCCGGCGCCGGTGGTGCCCGCTCAGCCGGAGCGAATCGGTCGGTGGGTCCCGCCGCCGGCGTACTCCTCGGCCCGCAGCGGCCGGGGATGTCCGATCGATCCCACCTCCGAGACGTCGCGTGCGAACGGCAGCCCGACGGTCCAGTCCGCAACCGCGCGGACCTTGCGGGCCGTGCCCGGAATGCGGCTCATGTGGTAGGTCCGCGCCAGCCACCAGGCGGGGAACCCCCGGAACCTGACCGGACCGATCCGGCCGACCGCCTTGTAGTGGCCGAGGTTCACGAACGAGGCGAACTCCTTGTAGCGGTAGGGGCGCGGCGAGCCGATCCCGAGCGCGGCCGCGATGTTGCGCGCTGCCGCGGGGCCCTGGCGGACGGCGTGCTGGGCCGTGGGCGGGCAGCCTCGCGTCGGGTCCTTCGGGTTCGGCACCGCGGCGCAGTCGCCGATGGCCCAAACGCCCTCGGTCCCGGCAACTCGGAGGTGATCGTCGACGACGATCCGGCCGGTGTCGTCGAGCGGGACCGAGAGGTTTCGCAGGCTTGGCTGCGGAACCACGCCGGCCGTCCAGACGAGCGTCCGGGTCGGGATCTCCTCGCCCGTCGAGAGCGTCACGGAGTCCGCGGCGACGTTCTCGAGACGCGTGGAGAGGCGGATGTCGATGCCGCGGGCACGGAGCTCGCGCACCGCGTAGTCGGCAAGGCCGGCGTCGATCTCGGGCAGGACGCGGTCGGCGGCGTCGATGAGGATCCAGCGCATGCCGTGCAGGCGGGCCTTCGGGTAGCGGGAGATCGCGTCCGCGGCGAAATCCTGGAGCTCGGCGAGCGCCTCCAGGCCCGAGTACCCGCCGCCGACGAACACGAAGGTGAGCAGCTCGTCCTGGCGCGCCTTGTCGTCAGTCGCGTTCGCGACCTCGAGGCTGTCGACGACGCGGTTGCGAAGCCAGATCGCGTCCGCCAGGCTCTTGAAGCCAACGGCGTGCTCGTCGAGCCCGGGGATCGGCAGGAGGCGGGACACCGCTCCGACCGACAGCAGCAGGTGGTCGTACGTGAGTTGCTCGACGCCGCCCTCGTGAGCCGTCAGCTCCACCGTGCGCGCAGCGGGGTCGTGGCCGGTGATCGCCCCGAGGCGCAGGTTGGTCCGCTTCAGCACGTCGCGCAGCGGCGTGACCACGTGGCGAGGCTCGAGCGTGCCCGCCGCGGCCTCGGGCAGGAACGACGTGTAGAGCATGAAGTTAACGTCGTTGACGAGGGTCAGCCGAGCCGACTGCCGCGGCATGAGCCGCTCGAGCTTGCGGGCCGCGTAGGCCCCGCCAAACCCGCCACCGGCGATGACGACATTCCAGGCCACAGGGCCATCGTACCACTTTGTAACAGAATGTTACAAGTGCCTAAAGGCGCAAGGTGGCGCAGCACGCCGGGCTCGAAGACCACGCCGGAGCCGGCGCCGCCCTAGACCCGCAGCTTCTCCCGGATCAGCCTGGTGACCTCTCCCCCGTCCGCGCGACCCTTGGTGGCGCGCATGACGGCGCCGACGATCGGCCCGATCGCCCCGTCCTTGCCGGCGCGGACCTTCTCGGCGGCGTCGGCCTGTTCCGCGACGGCCTGTTCCACGATCGCCTCGAGCTCGGAGGAGTCGGTGCCGCCGCTCAGGCCCAGCCGCTCGGCGATCTCGGCCGGATCTCCTCCCGACGCAACGAGCTCGTTCAGAACCTGACGCGCGGACTGGTGGCTCAGCTTTTTCGCCGCAATGGCGTTGAGGAGATAGCGATGGCTCTCGGCGGGCAGCTCGGCATCAGGCTTGGAGAGCTGCCTGCGGGCAGCGGTGACGTCGTTCAGGATCCAGTTCGCGGCGGCCGGCGCGAGCGCGTGGTCGTCGCCGACGATCGCCTCGAACTCGCCCGCGAGCTCCGGGTCGAAGGCGAGCTGGCGCGCGGCGGCCTCGGCCAGGCCGAGCTCCGCGTAGCGGGCCTGCCGCTCGGCGGGCAGCTCGCCCACGAGCTCGCGGGCCGCGGCGATCATCTCTTCGGTCGGCTCCAGCGGCTCGAGATCGGGCTCGGGCAGGTACCGGTAGTCGTGCGCGTACTCCTTGGAGCGCAGCGACGTGATCGTTCCCGCGGCCGGGTCGTAGTGCAGCGTCTCCTGCTCGATCTGGCCGCCGCGGTCGAGGACCTCGGCCTGGCGCTCGAGCTCTGCCTCGATGCCGTGCTCGAGGAAACGGAAGCTGTTCATGTTCTTGAGCTCGGTCTTGGTCCCGAGCTCCTCGGATCCGACGGGCCGCAGCGAGACGTTCGCGTCGCAGCGAAGGCTCCCCTCCTCCATGCTCACGTCCGACGCGCCGGTCTGGCGGACGGTCTCGCGCAGGAGCTGCGCCCACTCACGAGCCTCGGGCGCGTCGTGGATGTCGGGCTCGGTGACGATCTCGACGAGTGGCGTCCCCGCGCGGTTGAAGTCGACGAGCGATGCCGTCGAGGCATGGATCCGGCCTGACTCGCCGAGGTGGATCATCTTCGCGGTGTCCTCCTCGAGGTGGGCGCGGTGGATCCGCACGTCGCCGAGCCTCCCGTTGCGAGCAAGCGGGATGTCGTACTGGCTGATCTGGTAGCCCTTCGGGATGTCGGGATAGAAGTAGTTCTTGCGGTGGAATATCGACCGGGGGACGATCTCGCAGTCGAGCGCCAGCGCGATGGCGAGCCCGTAGAGGACCGCCTGCTCGTTCACCACCGGCAGCACGCCCGGATGGGCGAGGCAGATCGGGCACGTGTGGACGTTCGGCTCGTCGCCGAAGGAGGGCTCGCACCCGCAGAACATCTTCGTGCGCGTGCGGAGCTGGACGTGCACCTCCAGCCCGATCACCGGCTCGTACCGCTCGCGCCAGTCGCTCATGCGCCGATCTCCAGGGCCTCGAAGCCGATCGCGGCCTCCAGTGCATGGGCCGCGTCGACCAGCGCGCCCTCGGCGAAGGCGGGGGCGGCGATCTGAAGGCCGACGGGCAGCGGCGGCCCGCCCGCCGGCGGTTCGGCGAGCCCGGCGGGGATCGAGATCGCCGGCGTCCCGGCCAGGGACATCGGCACCGTGAAGTAGTCGGACAGGTACATCGCGAGCGGATCGGCGGCGCGCGCCCCGATCTCGAACGCCACGGAGGGCGAGGTCGGCGTCACCAGGAAGTCCACGGCCTCGAAAGCAGACGCCAGGTCCTGGGCGATCTTCGTCCGCACGCGCTGCGCCTGCCCGTAGTACGCGTCGTAGTAGCCGGCGGCAAGCGAGTACGTGCCGAGCATGATCCGGCGCTTCACCTCGGCGCCGAAGCCGGCCTCGCGCGTCTCCTCGTACATCGCGGTGAGGTCGCTCGTCCCGGGCGCGCGAAGCCCGTACCGCACCCCGTCGAAGCGCGCCAGGTTCGCCGAGGCCTCCGCCGGAGCGATCACGTAGTACGCGGAGAGCCCGTGATCGGCGTGCGGAAGCTTCACCTCCACGATCTCGCCGCCAAGTTCGCCGATCAGGCTCACCATGCGGTTGAAGACCTCCGCGACCCCCGGCTCGACGCCCTCCGCGTCCGCCGAGAAGTCCGCGGCGACCCCGAACCGAAGGCCGCTCAGGTCGGTCCTGGAGGGCAGCCCCAAGTCGCTTCGCAGGCCCACCGAGGTGGAGTCGCACGGGTCCTTGCCCTGCATCACCTGGAGGAGCAGCGCCGCGTCCGTCACGTCCCTGGTGAGCGGCCCGCACTGGTCGAGGGAGGAGGCAAAGGCGATCATCCCCCACCGCGAGATCGCGCCGTAGGTCGGCTTCAGCCCCACGATCCCGCAGAGCGACGCGGGCTGGCGGATCGAGCCTCCGGTGTCGGTGCCGAGTGCAGCCGCCGCGAGGCCGCCCGCCACGGCGGCCGCCGACCCCCCGGACGAGCCACCGGGCACGCGGCCCTCGGCCCACGGGTTCTGGACCGGCCCGTACGCCGAGTTCTCGTTGGACGAGCCCATCGCGAACTCGTCCATGTTGGTCTTGCCGGCCACGATCGCCCCGGCATCGGTGAGCCTGCGGACCGCGGTCGCGGTGAAGGCCGGCCTGTGCCCTTCGAGGATCAGGGACCCCGCCGTGGTGGCGACGTCCTCCGTGCAGAAGATGTCCTTCACCGCGATCGGCGCGCCGGCCAGCTCGCCGTCCGTCCCGGCGTCCGGAGCCGATTCCGCGCGCCACAGGTACGCGCCGAGGTCGTCGGCCACGGCCGCGTAGGCGCCGAACCACTCGGCCGGTGCGAGGTCGCCGGAGCGGACTCGCTCCACGCCCTCGGCCACCGACAGGCCGCGAAGCTCGGCGGCGTCCTGTGTCACGCCTGCGGGGACGGGACGCGGTAGGCGTCGTCGGTGGGATCGGGCGCCGCGGCCAGAGTCCGCTCGCGTGGCCAGCTCGGCCGTGGCTCGTCGGCTCGAAACACGTTGGCGAGAGGCACCACGTGCGACGTCGGCGGCACGCCCTCGAGATCGAGCTCGCCGATCAGCTCGACGTGCTCGAGGATCGCCGAGAGCTCCGCCGACATCTTCTCGATCTCCTCCTCCGAGAGGGCGAGCCTGGCGAGCTTCGCGACGTGCAGGACCTGGTCACGGTCGATCATGCGCCGATAGTACGAACCCTCGGGGGTCCTTGGATGGTCACTTAGGATGCCGCGCCATGCTGGGGCCCCGCGAAACTCGAATCCTTCGTGCCTTCGCGGAAGCCATGGCGCCCGCCCTCGGGGACCTCCCGGGGGCGGCGGGGAACGCCGCGGCGGCGGAGGACCCTGATCGCGTCGACGTCGCCGCCCGGCTGGACGCGTACCTCGCCGCCGTTCACCCGCGCACTCTCCGCCGGATGCGCATGGCCCTCTGGGCCCTCGAGTTGATGCCGTTCCCGTGGCGGTTCAGTCGCGCCGAGCCCGAGGCGAGACGTGACTTCCTGCGGCGGGCGGAGGCCGATGGCTCGCCCCTCGCACGCGACGTGATCCTCTTCGTAAAGGTGCTCGCCGGCCTGGGTTACGCAAGCGACGCCCGCGTCGCCGGCCGGGTCGGGTACCGGGCCCGCTGCGTCGTCGCCGCCGGCGAGCCGCCGCCCTCCGGCGTGGAGCGCCCCCTGGGCGAGCTCGCGCCGCCCCCGGGCGGCGAGGAGTGCGACGTCGTCATCGTCGGCTCCGGAGCCGGAGGCGCGGCGGCGGCCACGGTGCTTGCCGAGGCGGGCCTGGACGTCGTCGTCCTCGAAGCGGGCCCCTACCTCGATCGCCGTACATACCCCACCGAGCCGCTGGCCGCCCTCACGAGCCTCTACCGGGATGGGGGCCTGACCGTATGCGAGGGACGGCCGGCGATCCCGACGCCCGTCGGCCGTGCGGTCGGGGGCACCACCGTGATCAACTCCGGGACCTGCTTCCGGGCCCCCGAGCCGATCCTCACGCGCTGGCGAAGCGAGCACGGCATCGATTGGGCCACCGAGCTCGATCCGGAGTACGGCGCGGCCGAGGAGCTGCTCGCGGTGACCCCGGTCGACCCGGAGACCATGGGGCGAAACGGCCAGCTCCTTCTCGAGGGCGCCGAGGCGCTCAAGGTCGCCCACGAGCCGCTGCGCCGTAACGCGGGCCGCTGCGTTGGCTGTAGCTCGTGCCCGTTCGGCTGCCGTCTGGACGCCAAGCGAGCGATGCACGTCTCCTACCTGCCGAGGGCGGTGAGCGCCGGCGCCCGCGTTCGCGCCGGCGTGGAGGCGCGCACGCTCATCTTCGACCGGGGGCGCGCGGTGGGCGTGGATTGCATCACCAGGCCCGTCCAGGGGCCCGAGCGGCCGCATCCGGTTCGCGCCCGGCGCGCGGTCCTGCTCGCGGGTGGAGCCTTCGGCACGCCCGAGCTGCTCCTGCGCTCGAGCTTTCGCTCGCCAAGCGGCGAGCTCGGCAAGAACCTCCGGATCCACCCGGCCTGCTGGGTCGGCGCCCGCTTCGACGAGGAGGTCAGGGGCTGGGACGGCGTCATGCAGAGCTATGCCGTCACCGAGTGGGAGGAGGAGCACGGCGTGCTGCTGGAGGCGACGTTCACGCCGCTGGCCTTCGGCGCGCAGTGGCTGCCGGGATTCGGCGCCGAGCACCAGCAGCGAGTGCTCGCCTACGACCACATCGCATCCACCGGCGTCCACCTCTCCGACACCTCCAGCGGCCGGGTGTCGCTGAGCCGCTCCGGGCGCCTGCACACGACGTACCGCCTGAACCGTCGCGACGCCGGCGCGCTGACCTTCGGCATCGCCCGCGCGGCCGAGCTCTTCTACGCCGCGGGAGCCCGGGAGGTCTATCCGCAGATCTCGGGAGTCTCGACGATCCGGCGGGAACGCATCCCCGATCTCGAGGCCTCCGCGCCGCCGCGCTCGCACCTGCGCCTCGAGGCGTTCCATCCGATGGGCACGGCAAGGATGGGCAGCGACCCGCAGCGGGCGGTGGTTGGAACGGACGGCGCGGTTCACGGCGCCGACGGGCTCTACGTCGCCGACGGCAGCCTGATGCCGACCTCGCTCGGCGTGAACCCGATGATGACCATCATCGCGATGGCCTCACGCGTCGGCCGGCAGATGGCCGAAGCGCTCGCCTGAGCGCAAAGCAAACGGCCGCCCGCGGGCGGCCGTTTGCCGAACCTCTCCTCCCGGAGGCGCGCGTGCGCCCCGGAGTGGCCGCTAAGCGCTGGGAGGCGTACCGCCCGAGCTTGGAGGCGTGCCGCCACCCGAGCTGGGAGGCGTGCCGCCACCCGAGCTGGGAGGCGTACCGCCGCCGGAGCCGGGACCGGGGCCGCCCATACGGTCCGAGAGCCGGTCACGCGTGTCCGAGAAGCTCGTGCCCTCGTCCTGCATGGCCATGTAGCCGCCGTAGGCAACACCTGCCGTGGCGATCAGGCCGAGGAAGACGCCGATCTTGCGAGTCTTGTCGATTCCCGTACCGGAGAGGTTCACGCCGAAATCGGGCGGCGAGATGATCCGGTAGAGAACAAGGATCACGCAGAGGATGCCGAGCCCGGTCACGATCGCGCTCATCGCGATCGGCAGGCTCACCGACTGACCGCTGGCAGAGAGATAGGCCATTGCCAGCGCGGCCAGAGCCGTGATGAACAGGATGATGTCGATGAAGCCGAATGACCCCCATGCGTTGCGTGAGCCCTCGACGCTGAAGCCCCCGACCCCGGCGACGCCTGCGGTCGAGACGCTGAGGCCGAACCACTTGAAGATGAACATGATCAGGATCAGTGCGATTGCCGATCCGGCTGCGATCTTCTCTCCCTGGTTCATTTTCGATACGTCCATTTGTCTGCCTCTCCCCTTCGGGGTTCGTAGCTGAGTATCAAGTGCGCATTTCGCGCAGCGGCAGCCTATACCTGCCGCAGGGCGTTTTTGTGCGCGTTCCTGAGAAATCGACGAAAGAGCGGGATCAACCCGCGGACCGGGCCGTCGCGGCGAGCAGCGTGTTCTCGAGCAGCATTGCCACGGTCATCGGCCCGACTCCCCCGGGGACCGGGGTGACGGCGCCGGCCACCTCCGCGACGGCGTCGTAGTCGACGTCGCCGACGATGCCGTCCTCCGTGCGGTTGATGCCGACATCGATCACGGTCGCGCCGGGCTTCACCATGTCCGCGGTGACCATTCGCGGCCGCCCGACGGCCGCGACCAGGATGTCCGCCTCGCGGCAGACCGCACCCAGATCGGGGGTGCGGGAGTGACACACGGTGACCGTCGCGTCCGCGTTGGTCAGAAGCCCGGCGATGGGCCGCCCGACCAGAATCGACCGGCCGATCACCGCCGCGCTGCTGCCGCTCACCTCGGTCCCGGCGCTCGCGATCAGCTCCATGATCCCGCGCGGCGTGCAGGGGACAAGGCCCGGGCGGCCCTGCGCCAGCCGCCCGGCGCTCCCGGCCGTGAGGCCGTCGACGTCCTTCGCGGGATCGATGAGATCGATGACCGCGTCCTGGTCGTGCTGATCGGGTAGCGGCAGCTGCACGAGGATGCCGTCCACCTCGTCGTCGGCGTTCAGCTCGCGAACCAGCTCGAGCAGCTCCACCGGGTCGGCCTTGGCGTCGAGCCGGTGGTGGATCGAGCGCATGCCGGCCTCCTCGGTGAGGCGGCGCTTGCTCGACACGTACACGTCGGAGGCGGGGTCGTCGCCGGCCAGAACGGTCGCGAGGCCCGGGACGTGCCCGTCGTGGGCCGCCTTGAACTCGGCGACTCCGGCGGCGACCCGCTCACGAACGCCGGCCGCAAGCGCCTTTCCATCGAGCACGATCGCGCTCACCGGGGCACCTGCGGACTGCGGACTGCGGACTGCGGACTCATCCGACCTTTCGAAGGGGCGCGTAGTCGGCCATCAGCTTGCGCTCCGTCGCATCGGCGGCGAAGCGCACGACGACCACGTTGCCGGGTTCCACCGCGGTGACGACGCCCTCGCCGAAGCTCGCGTGGACGACGTCGTCGCCGGTGTGCAGCGCGATCACGTCCGCGTTCGGCTCCTTGCGGGCGGCCGAGGGGGTGAAGGTGGCGCCACCGAGGCCGCCGCCACGGTCCCAGCCCGTCTGTGGCGCGGCGGAGCGGCGCTCGATCAGCTCCTCGGGAAGCTCGCCGATAAACCGCGACGGCAGGGCGTAGCCCTGCCCGCCGAAGATCCGCCGCTGGCGCGCGCAGGTGACGTACAGGCGCTCCCGCGCACGGGTGATCCCGACGTAGCAGAGGCGCCGCTCCTCCTCGAGATTGCCCTCCTCCATCGACCGCGAGTGCGGAAACAGGCCCTCCTCCATCCCGATCAGGAACACCACGTCGTACTCGAGCCCCTTGGCGTTGTGGAGGGTCATCAGGGTCACGAGGCTCTGCTCGTCGCGCAAGGAATCCTGCTCGGAGAGGAGACGGATCTGCGCCAGGAACTCCTCCAGCGGACGGTCCTCGGACGGCCCCTCGACCTCGCGGTTGGAGTCGAACTCGCGGGCCACGCCCACGAGCTCCTCGAGGTTCTCGATCCGGGTCTGCGCGGTGACATCCCCGCGCGCCTCGGCCTCCAGGGCCTCGAGATACCCGGACTCGTGGAGCACGGCGTCGAGCAGGTCGGCCACGCTGCCGTTCCGCTCGGCGCGATCACCAAGCGAGGCCATGATATCCGCGAAACGGCCGAGGGCCTTGACGGCTCCCGCTCCCAGCGACGGGATCGAGGCGGCGCCGGAGAACGCCTCCCAGACGTCCGCTCCGATCGTGTTCGCGTGAGACAGCACGCGGGCCTGGCTGCGGTCGCCGATGCCGCGGCGCGGTGAGTTCACGATCCGCTGAAACGACACCGAGTCGGCCGGGTTGGCGAGCAGCGACAGGTACGCGACCGCGTCCTTGATCTCAGCCCGCTCGTAGAACTTGGTGCCGCCGATCACCTGGTACGGGACCTCGTAGCGGACGAGAGTGTCCTCGAGGACGCGGCTCTGGGCGTTCACCCGGTAGAAGACCGCGATCCGGTCGCGCGGCACGCCTTCGTCGCTCGCCAGACGCTCGATCTCGCCCGCGACGTAACGGCCCTCCTCGTGCTCGTCCGAGAGCTCGGTGACCTTCACCGGCTCACCGCGGCCGGCCTCGGTCCACAGGCGCTTGGGCTTCTGTTCCGTGTTGTGGGCGATGACCGCGTTCGCGGTGTCGAGGATCGTCCCGGTGGAGCGGTAGTTCTGCTCGAGCTTGACGACCGTTGCGTCCGTGAAGTCGGACTCGAAGTCCAGGATGTTGCGGATGTCCGCGCCGCGGAAGCTGTAGACGCTCTGGAAGTCGTCGCCGACGACGCACAGATTCCGGTGCTCCTCGCACAGCAGCTGGAGCAGGCGGTACTGGACCCGGTTGGTGTCCTGGTACTCGTCGACGAGCACCCAGCGGAACTGGCGGCGGAACTTGTCGCGGACGTCGGGAAAGAGCTGGAGGAGGTCGACGACGCGGACGAGCAGGTCGTCGAAGTCCATCGCGCTCGCCGCCACCATGCGCTTCTCGTAGAGCGCGTACACCTCGGCGACGGCCTCCTCGAAGCCGGAGCCCTGCGCCTGGGCGTAGTCGTCGGCGCTGGTCAGGGAGTTCTTCGCCGCCGAGATCTGCGATTTGACCGCGCGGGGCGGGTAGCGCTTGGGGTCGAGCTCGAGCTCCTCCATCGCTCGCTTCACCATCCGCAGCGAGTCGGCCTCGTCGTAGATCGTGAAGGCGCGCTTGTAGCCGAGGCGCTCGGCGTCCATGCGCAGGATCCGCGCACACGCGGAATGGAAGGTCATGACCCACATCACGCGCGACACGCCGCCGACCAGCTCGCTGACGCGCTCGCGCATCTCCCCCGCCGCCTTGTTGGTGAACGTGATGGCGAGGATCTCGCTTGGCCGTGCCATGCCGGTGGCCAGCAGGTACGCGACGCGGTGCGTGAGCATCCGAGTCTTGCCCGACCCCGCCCCGGCGAGCACGAGGAGCGGCCCGCCGCCGTGCTCGACGGCCCGGCGCTGGTCGGGATTGAGGTCGCCCAGCAGACGCTCGACCTGGCTGGCGCCAGGCGCGATTGGGGCCCCGAGCTCGGTCTCGCTGCTCACGGGCCGAGAATAGCCACGGGTGCGGCGCGGCCGGCCGGGATCAGCCCCCGGCCGAGGACGGGCCGCGCTTCGCGCCGAGCTCCTTGACCTCCGCGGTCGCGCGCTTCCCGTCGAGCTCCGCCAGCCGGCGCTCCAGCAGGGTCAGCCGCTCGGAGAGAGCGCGGATCGCGTCCGCGACGGGGTCGGGAAGGTGGATCCAGTCGGCGTCCGGGCCCTCGACCTTCCTGCCCTCGACGCGGACGGGGTGCCCGGGGTTGCCGACGACGGTCGAGTCGGCAGGGACGTCGGAGACGACCACCGTGTTCGCCCCGATCTTGGCGCAGTGGCCAACGGTGATCGGGCCCAGCAGCTTGGCTCCCGAGCCGATCGTGACGTCGTGATCGATCGTGGGGTGCCGCTTGCCGCGGGCAAAGCCGGTGCCGCCGAGCGTGACCCCCTGATAGATCGTGACGCGGTCGCCGATCTCGGCCGTCTCGCCGATCACCACGCCGGAGCCGTGGTCGATGAACGGCTCGGCGCCGATCTGGGCCGCCGGGTGGATCTCGACGCCGGTCACCGCCCGTGAGGCATAGGACATCGCCAGCGGCACCAGCGGCACTCCGGCGCCGTGGAGCGCGTGCGCCGCGCGGTGGACGAGGACTGCCTGCACCCCGCCCCAGCTGGCGAGGATCTCGAGCGAGCCGACGCCCCGCGCCGCCGGATCGCGGTCGCGCGCCGCGGCGATGTCGCTGCGCACCTCGTGCGCGACCCTCGTGAGTGTGCCCAAGCCCAGCATCCTCCGAAAACCCCTAAGGCATGAACCACGGTAGGGACATGTACCGCTCGCCGCCGTCGCAGGCGATGGTGACGACCCGCTTGCCGCTCATCTCCGGCCGGCCGGCCACCTCGAGCGAAGCGTGAATCGCCGCGCCGGCGGAGATCCCCACGAGGAGCCCCTCGCGCTCGGCCGCCGTGCGGGCCGTCGCCAGCGCCTGCTCGTCCGCCACCGGAAGCACCTCGTCGATGACCGAGCGGTCGAGAACCTCGGGAACGAACCCCGGACCGATCCCCTGGATCTTGTGAGGCCCGGGCATCCCGCCGGCGAGGACCGCCGAGGTCTCGGGCTCGACCGCCACCACGAGCGTCTCGGGGTTGCGTTCCTTCAGGACGCCCCCGACGCCGGTGATCGTCCCGCCGGTGCCCACTCCGCAGACCAGGGCGCCGACCTCGCCGCCGGTGTCGCGGAGGATCTCGGCGGCCGTGGTCTCGCGGTGCGCCTCGGGGTTGGCCGGGTTCGAGAACTGCAACGGCATGAACGCTTCCCGCGTCTTGGCGATCTCCCGAGCCAGCTCGACGGCCTCCGTCATGCCGCCGAGCGACGGCGTCTCGTGGACCTCGGCGCCGAACGCCCGCAGCAGCTTGGTGCGCTCCCGGCTCATCCCCTCGGGAAGGGTGAGCACGAGCTCGTAGCCCCGCGCCGCGCAGACCAGCGCCAATGCGATGCCGGTGTTGCCGCTGGTCGGCTCCACCACCACCGAGCCCTCGTCGCCGAGCGCCCCCTCGCGCTCCGCGGCATCGATCATCGCCACCCCGATCCGGTCCTTGACCGACCCCCCGGGGTTCATGTACTCGAGCTTCACGAGGACCTCGGCGTCGATATCGGCGGTCATCCGCCGCAGGGCCACCATCGGCGTGTTGCCGATCGTCGCCGAGACCTCGCGCGCCAGGGCGCGCAACGCGTCGGGCTGTCCCGCCTCAGGGGACATGACTAGATGTAGTACATCCCCGCACCCGCCTCCTCGACCTCGCGGCGGGCGACGTCGGCGATCGTCGTCGTGCGGAACACCTCGCGCAGGGACTCGACGCCCTCGGCCCAGATTCCTCCCGCCTCCTTGCCCTCTTCGCCGAGGCGGCCGTCGAGGGCCTGGACGACGTCGAGCACGGTGATCTCCTCCGGCGGACGGGCCAGGCTGTAGCCGCCCCGGACGCCGCGCTGGCTTGCCAGCAGCCCGTCGCGGCGGAGGGTCGAAAAGAGCTGCTCCAGGAACTGCAACGGCATCCCACGGCGCTCCGCGACCTGCGCGATCGGGACCGGCCGGTCGCCGGAACGGGCGAGCTCGGCTAGGGCGACGACGGCGTACCTCGACTTCGACGTGACGGAGATCAACGCAGACTGTTCTACCGGATTGAGGCCGCAACGCTCGCTCCGCGAAAAAGCCGCTCTTAGCGCCGGGGCCCGTCGCGCGCAATAGACGACAACGCTAGGATGGCGCGCGCGCCGGCCGAAAGGCCGTTTTCTTTTGGGGCACGATGAGAGAGTCGGTTAGGTCCTTCACTTGAGCGAAGAGAAGAGGTGTCTGGTCATCGACGCCCAGCCGACCGTTCGGCTGGGGGTCCGCGATCTGCTCCGTGATCGCTACGCCGTGGAGGAGGCAGAGGACTGGCGCAGCGGCCTGGAGATGGTCACCCGCGTCGAGGACTTCGACGTCGCCATCGTCGAGCTCGCTCGAAACGGCGACGACGAGCCCTCGCCGACCACCGCGATCCGGGCGCTCCGCAGGGCGCGCTCCGGACTCGGGATCGTCGCCCACGGATCGTGCGCCGAGCGCCTGGCGGCCTCGGAGGCGATCGACGCCGGCGCCACCGCGTTCGTCGCGAAGAGCTCTCCTTCCGACGCCCTGTCGAAGGCGGTCGACGCGGCCGCCGACGATGAGCCCTTCATCGATCCCGCGGCGCACCACGCCCCGAGACAGAACGGCATGAGCCTCACCCGGCGCCAGCGCCAGATCCTCCAGCTCTTCGCCGACGGCCACGCGACCGCCGAGGTCGCTCGCCGCCTCGAGCTGAGCGCCGAGACCGTCCGCACCCACACCAAGGCGATCCTCGCGAGGCTCGGAGCCCGCGATCGCGCCCACGCCGTGGCGAAGGGCTTCCGCGGCGGCCTGATCGTCTAGCGGCGCAGGCGAGCAAGCGTGCTCCCCCTAATCACCTGCGGGTGCTTTCGGACCTAAAGGTCCTCAGATCCAGCCGCGGTCGCGGGCGATGAGCACGGCCTGCGCGCGATCCACCGCGCCGATCTTGCGGTAGACGTTGTGGAGGTGAGTCCGGATCGTCGAGACCGAGAGGTTGAGCTCCTGGGCGATCTGCTTGTAGACCTTGCCGTCGGCCAAGCCCCGCAGCGCGTCGATCTCGCGGTGCGAGAGCGGGCATGGCTCGGAGTGTCGCTTGCGTCCGTTCCCGGCGTGGGGGAACTCGTAGACGAGCGCACGAACCCGGTCGGGCGGAATCGAGAGCGTCGCGGCGGTCTCCAGGATCGAGCCGGAGGCGGTGGCGTCCCCGTCGTTGTGATGGACGATCAGGTCCGCGAGCTTCACGACCGCGGCCAGGCCCGACGCATCCGAAGCGTGATGGCGCTCGATCGCCGCGGCGACGCCCGGCGGGAGCGCCCAGCGCCGGGCGAGGACGGCGCCGACCAGCGCGTGGTCGATGCCGAGCTCCCGGCGTTCGTGGCGAAGCCTTTCCTCAGGGGTGGTCATCGTGTCCTCCGACGCGTCGAAGCCCTTGTAGAGCTCGGCCACGACGAGCCTGCCGACGTCATGGAGCAGCGCCGCGGTTGAGAGCTGGTCGCGACCGGGGACCCTGGTCAGGTCGGCAACACGCTCCGCTGCGTCGCGGACAGCCACGCCGTGACGCCGGAAGCGATCGGTCCGGCGTCCGATCCCGGAATCCGGATCGAGCACGTCGTAGGTCTCCAGGGTCGAGGCAACGACCTCAACGCCGCCGGGGGTCAGCAGCTCGACCGCATGCCGGACGTTCTCGCAGCCACCGCCAAGGCTCCCGCCGTTGTTGGCAGCTCGCATCACAGCGATCGTCAGCCCGGAGTCGGACTCGACGGCATCCACGACCTCGGCGGGATCGACGCTGGGCGCCTCGGCGGCCCGCGTCAGCCGGTCACGAGCCTCGCTGAGGGCGGGGAGCGTGGAAACGATGTCGAACGCGTCGGCAAGGCGCAGCCCTCCGGCGCCGGCGCGGTTCTCGCGCTTCAGCCTCGCTTCCGGGGAGGCCTGCTTGGACTCAGCCGGCTTGGCCGCGCGCTCCGAGGGCTTCGTCTTCGTCTTTGTCTTCTGGGTGGCGATTGCCATCTGGGAATTCGTCCGTGTGCCCCGTGGAGCGGCTCAGCCAGGTGGATCCCAGGCCGAGCGACCGCGTTTCCGTGCTTGTCCAGGGACACCATCGGCACTTTGGCCGTGCGGATTTAGCCCTAACCGAGCTGCTCGAGCGCGGCGCGGATGCGCGCGACCGAGCGTTCACGCCCGAGGGCGTGCAGCGAGTCGAAGATCCCGGGCGAAACGGAGGTGCCCGTGATGGCGACGCGAAGCGGTTGATAAAGCCCGTTGGGCTTCAGATCGAGGCGCTCCAGCACGCCTGCGAGCGCCGCCTCGATCGCCGTCGCGTCCCAGGATTCGACCGCCTCGAGCGCGGCGAGGCCGGCCGCAAGCGCCTCCGCCGCGCCGGGCTTCATGACCTTCGTCCAGGCCTTCGGATCCGTCTCGGGAGCTTCGAACAGGAACTCAACGAGCGTCCAGGACTCGTCGAGGGTCTGCGCCTTGTCGCTGACGATCCGGCATGCGAGCTCGCGTTGCTCCGCCGGAGCCGCCTCGAACACGGCTGCGTCCGCGGCGTCCGCAACCCGGAGGAACTCGGCGAGGCGGCGTTCGTAGTCGACCGGCTCCAACCCGCGGAGGTGCCTGCCGTTCAGCCACCGCAGCTTTCGCTCGTCGAAGACCGCCGAGGCCCGGCCAACGCGCGAGATCGAGAACTGCTCGATCAGCTCTTCCGTGCTCAGCACCGTCGCGTCGTCCTCGGCGCCCCAGCCCAGCAGCGCCAGGTAGTTGCGGACGGCGTCGGCGAGGTATCCCTGGTCGCGGAGCTCCTGCACCGACGCCGCGCCGTGGCGCTTCGAGAGCTTCTTCCCGTCGGGCCCGTGGAGCAGCGGGAGGTGCGCGTAGCGCGGCGGCTCCGCGCCGAGCCCGTTCAGGACCAGGAGCTGCTTGGGGGTGTTCGAGAGGTGGTCGTCTCCCCGGACGACGTCCGTGACCTCCATGTCGAGATCGTCGACCGCCACGGCCAGGTTGTAGAGCGGGGTACCGTCGCCGCGGGCGATCACGAAGTCGTCGAGGGCGTCGTTGGGGAACGCGACGGGGCCGCGGATCACATCCTGGACAACGGTGTCTCCGGCGTCCGGCACCCGCAGGCGGATCGCCGCGCCCTCCTCGTCGCGGGCCACGCCGCGGTACGCGGCGCCGCCATGCTCGGCCTTCCACGCCTTGACGGCATCGGCGCCGGCCCGGTCCCGGTAGGCGGCGCCTGTCGCCAGGAGCCGCTCGAGCGCCTCTTCGTGGCGGGCGCGGCGCTCGAACTGCGAAACGGGCTCGCCGTCCCAGTCGAGCTCGAGCCAGCGCAGGGCCTCGAGGATCTGCTCGACGTTCTCCGGAGTCGACCGCTCGCGGTCGGTGTCCTCGATCCGCAGGACCATCTCTCCGCCCGTGCCCCGCGCGGCCAGCCAGTTATAGAGTGCCGTGCGGGCACCGCCGATGTGAAGCGCGCCGGTTGGCGACGGGGCGAAGCGAAATCGGGGCGGGCCAGTCATCGATGCTGATCGGCGCGCATGTTTCCACAGCCGGAGGGCTTCCCCGCGCCGTCGAGCGTGGCGTCGAGTCCACGAGCGACGCGATCCAGATCTTTCCGCAGAGCCCGCGGATGTGGCGGCCAACCGCCTACTCGGACGACGACTTCGCCGAGTTCCGGGAGGCCGCGAAGGGATCCCGCATCGCCTCGACCGTGATTCACGCGATCTACCTCATCAACTGCGCGAGCCGTGAGCAGGACGTGAAGCGGAAGTCCGCAGCCGCCCTCGAGCACGCCCTGCGGGTCGGCGACGGGATCGCGGCGGACGGCGTTGTCCTCCACGCGGGAGCGCGCAAGGGCGAGCCGCACGGTCCGTCGATGAAGCGCGCCGCCAAGGTGATCAGGGCGGCGCTGGACTCCACCGAGCGGTGCTCGCTTCTGCTGGAGAACACCGCGGGGACCGAGGGGCCGCTGGGGCGCACCGTCGACGAGCTCGCCGAGCTGATCGACCTCGCCGGAGGAGACCAGCGCCTGGGCGTGTGCATCGACTGCTGCCACCTCTTTGCCTCGGGCGTGGACATCGTGGAGCCCGAGGGGCTCGCCGCGTTCGTCGACGAGCTCGACGCAAGGGTTGGGCTCGATCGCCTCCTGGCCCTCCACGTCAACGACTCGAAGGTTCCGTTGGGCGCGAACCGGGATCGCCACGCAAGCCTCGGAGCGGGCGAGCTCGGCTCCCGCGGGATCGCGACCTTCCTCTCCGAGCCCAGGTTCGAACAGCTCCCCGCCCTGCTCGAGACCCCCGGCCCCGGGGCTCAGAGCCCGGACCGCAAGGAGGTCCAGAAAGCGAAACGCCTCCGCAGGGACGGCCTGCGGAGGCGTTCCGGCTGACTCAGTCGCGCTGAGCAGTCCCTGCTGGAGCTAGAGCTCCTCGCGGGGCCGCGAGACTGCGCGCTGAAGGATCAGGCCGAGTCCCGTGACGGCGAGCGCGACGGCTGCCATCGAGAGGACATCGAAGCCCGTGAACGGGAGCCCGCCCACTCGGCTGTTGAGACCCGACGACGTAGCCGGAGGATTGGTGCTACCACCGCCACCGCCCGGTTCGACGTTGTTGCACTTACCGCCGCCGACGACCGAGCCGTTGCCACCACCGAACTGACCGGTGGAAGACGAGTACTGCTCACAGCTCGGGCTCGTCACCTGGGCACCGGCCATTGCCGGTGCTATCGCCGCAGCAATCATCGCCGCGGCGATCATCGCCACCAGCGTCTTCCTGATTGCGTTACCCGTCCGATTGATCACGTCGCTCTCCAATTCGCGTCGAAGTTGATTGCTGCAGGCTAGGTCCGGTTCGTGAGAGGAGCGTGAGCGGAAGATGAGAATGGCTCTCATTCGCCCACTCCCGGGACCACCCGCTATTAAGAAGTTTTTCCCGGTTTACATATGTCTAAAACTATCGGACACGCCCCCGGTTAGTTTCGATCCTCTCGATCCCACGCGTCTGCGGGCCTCCTGATCTTGTCCGAATTGGACGTCCGGTCAAGGCGGTTCTCATAAGCCCCGGTCTCATACGGCTCTCATATGCCTCTCATGTAGAGCGTGGATGCTTGTTCCAACCACCCCCGGCGACCAGGTTGGCCCGCCCCATGGACCTGATCAGAAGCAAACGAGCAAGGCTGATCGCGGCACAGGCAGTCGTGGTGACCGGCCTCTGCATCGGCCTCTACTTCCTCCTCCTGAAGCCGGAGTCGTCGTCTCCGCTCGCGGGAGCCGGTGTTCCGGGCGGGGCGCGCGCCGGCACGGGCGAGCACCACCACCCGCGGCACCATCACCCGTCGGCGCACAGGCACGGCCACCGGCCGGGGCATCGGCCCGGGCACGGTCACGGCAGGCCGACGGTCCCCGCGCCCGTCGGCTCAGGCACTCAGGTGGCGTCGGGCGCGCCCACGGCGCCCGCCGCCGGACAACCAGACGGCCCGCCCGCGGGCGGGCGGCACGGGGGCGGCCTGGGTCCGGTGGGGCCGGGCGAGTGGCAGTACACGAGCACGCTCTCGGCGCTTCGGGCCAAGCTGGGGGCGGGCTCATCAACGCCGTGACCATGCAGGGACCGCCGCCCGGTGCGGCGGCTACGGTTTCGTCGTGATCGATACCCCAGCGACCGCCGCCGACGACATGCCGTCGGCGGATCTGCCGCCGGACTCGAGGGGCCGCTCGCACGGGCTGCCGAGCGGGATGCGTGGACGTGTCCTCTTGTCGTTCCTCGTGCTCCTGGTGATCTCGACGGCCGCCTCGGTGCTGGTGCTGCGGCAGGTGCTGCTCTCGCGAATCGACGACCAGGTCCAGAACTCCCTGACCGAGAAGGTGAACGCGTTTTCGCGCCTGTCGGCGTCCGGTCTCGACCCGCGCACGAACGAACCCTTCAGGGGCCGGCTCGACCTGGTCTTCACCGACTACCTGAAGGAGACCGTGCCGCTCGACAAGGGCGCGCTCGTCACCTTCATCGGGGGCCAGCAGTACCGCGCGCGCTCAGCCGACCCGTCCGTGGCGGGATTGCCCAAGGCGTTGAGCCAGTTCAGCGCGATCACGAGTCCGGTGAGCGGTCAGATCGACACCTCGATGGGCAAGGCCAGCTACGTCGCGATCCCGGTGACAGGGCACGGAGGCCAGCAGGGCGTGCTCGCCGCGGCCGCGCTCCTCGAGGACCAGCGCGATCAGGTGGCGACCGCCGTCAAGGTCGCGGTCGGGGTCTCGACGGTTGTGATGCTGCTGGCCTCGCTGTTCATCTGGCTGGCCGCCGGCCGAGCTTTGGCGCCGCTCAAGGCGCTCTCGAACACCGCGCGCAGCATCAACGACTCCGACCTCTCCCGCCGCATCTCCGTGAAGGGAAACGACGAGATCGCCGAGCTCGGCAGGACGTTCAACGAGATGCTGGATCGCCTCGACTTCGCGTTCACGAGCCAGCGCGCGTTCATGGCCGACGTCAGTCACGAGCTGCGCACGCCGATCACGATCATCCGCGGCCACCTCGAGACCCTCGGCGACGACCCCGAGGAGCGCCGTGAGGCGATGGCCGTGGTGGCCGACGAGCTCGACCGCATGAGCCGGCTGGTCGACGACCTGCTCGTGCTCGGCCGGGCGTCGCGTCCGGACTTCCTCCGGGTCGAGCCCCTGGACCTCGACCTGCTCACGCACGACCTCTACTCGAAGGCCCGCCAGCTCGGGCCACGCGACTGGGGGCTCGACGAGATCGCCGTGGGCCTCCTCCACGCCGACCCGCAGCGCATCACCCAGGCGGTGATGAACCTTGCCGACAACGCGGTGCGCCACACCAACGAGAGCGATCGGATCTCCATCGGCTCTTCTACGGACGAGCAGGAGACGCGGATCTGGGTGCGCGACAGCGGGCCGGGGATCAGCCAGGCCGACCAGCAGCGGATCTTCGAGCGCTTCGCCGCGGGCCAGAAGGGCGGCGGTGCGGGCCTCGGCCTCTCGATCGTACGCGCCATCGCCGAGGCGCACGGCGGGCACGTGGAGCTCGATAGTGCGCCCGGACTCGGTGCTACCTTCGTGATCGTGATCCCCACCGAGACCGCGCCAGGCCCACGACGCTCGGGCGGGCGTTGAGCCGGGCCGATCGGCGCGATCGGATCCGATGAGCCGGATCCTCATAGTCGAAGACGAGGATCGCCTCTCTGCCTTCCTCGAGAAGGGCCTTCGCGCGAGCGGCCACGCGACGACGGTGGTCGCCGACGGGATCACCGCCGCCCGCCTGGCCAGCGACGAGGACTTCGACCTGATGATCCTCGACCTGGGCCTGCCGGGCCTGCCCGGCCTCGAGGTCCTGCGCAAGGTGCGCGGCCGTGGACAGCAGCTACCGGTGATCATCCTGACCGCGCGCGACGACGCGGGCGACCGCGTCGAGGGGCTCGAGGCGGGGGCGGACGACTACATCGGCAAGCCGTTTCACTTCGAGGAGCTGGTCGCGCGCGTGCGAGCTCGGCTGCGCAGCGGCCCGGCCGTTGACGAGGAGACCGTCCTCGAGGCCGGCGGCATCCATTTGAATCAGCGGACGCGCTGGGTCAGCAGGGGCGGTGAGACGATCGAGCTCTCCGCGCGCGAGTTCGAGCTGCTGCGGACGTTCCTCCAGCACCCGAACCAGATCCTCAGCCGTGAGCAGCTGCTCGCGCACGTCTGGGGCTATGGCTTCGACCCGGGCTCGAACGTCGTCGACGTCTACGTCGGCTACCTGCGCAAGAAGCTCGGCGCCCACCACTTCGCGACCGTACGCGGCGTGGGCTACCGCTTCGCGGAGTGAGTAACTCCGCCGGCTCCTCCGCGGGCCTCTCTTTGAGCTCTCGCGTCCGGGGCCGTCAGGCTTCGTTCAGGTGAGTGAGTCGCGCAGGTCGAAGGCGCGGATGCCCTCGGGCCCCTCGTCCGTGCAGTCGAAGAAGCGGGGGTTGACGCAGCTGAACGCCTCGCCCGCGCCCTCGTAGGAGGGCTCGACCCGGAACTGGCACTGCGGAAGCGGCGGGCCGGTCATCTTGATCCCGCCGAAGCCACCGGCCAGCTCGGCCGCGTCGAACATGTCGATGTCGATCTCGGCGGCGAAGACCTTCTGGATGCAGCCCATGTACTCGAGGCCGGACAGGGGGTCGACGTAGCTGTAGAGGTAGTTGCAGCCGAGCTCGACGCACCCGCGGGGCTCGACAAGCTTGTCGCAGAACGTCCGGCACTGGCGGCACTCCCCGTGCCGGGTCTTCCCGGAGCCTCGCTTGACTGTGGCCACGCGAGAAGTCTAGTGGCGGCGTGCGTCGGCGCTCATGCGGCGACGGCCCGCGAACCGAGTAGCTGGTCGAGCTCGGCACGGAGCGCCGGCGACGGCTCGACCCGGTAGTCCGAGCCGAAGCGCAGACGCCTGGTTCCATCGCGGGTGTCCATCTCGAGCAGGACGTCGCTTGTGCCCGGGAAGCACTCGAACACCGCCTTCAGGTCGGCGATCAGACCAGAGTCGAGGCGGCCGGCGTCGAGCCGCAGGACGAAGCGCCCGGGCTGCTCGCGCTCCTCGGCGCGGCGGCGCGCCGCCGCGACCTCGTCCTCCGCGGGCTCGAAGGCCTCCGCCTCGGCGACGACCAGGCTGGTCTCGCCGCGGCCCTTGTGGTCCACGCGGCCGCGAACCAGCACCACCCGGTCCATCTCGAGCGCCTGGGCCGCTTCGCCGGTGGCATCCCTGACGAACAGCTCCACCTGTCCTTCGAGGTCGTCGAGCGTCACGAACATGACGTGACCGCCGGTCTTCGTGCGGACCTTCTTCGCCGCGCTGACGATCCCGCCGACGTCGACCCAGGTCCCGTCCTGCTTGGCGGCCACCGCGGAAAGCGGGCAGTCCACCCTCGCCCGGAGCGCGTCGCGGACCTCGGAGAGGGGGTGCGCGGAGAGAAAGGTGCCGAGCGTCTCCTTCTCCAGCGCGAGCAGCTCGCGCTGGTCGAACTCCCCGGACGGCACGGGCGGGTGGCTGGGAGCCTCGAACGCGCCGGCCGCCGCACCGGCATCGTCGCCCCCGAGATCGAAGATCGAACCCTGTCCTCGCCGCGAATCGTCCTGGGCCTTCTGGCCGCTGGCCTGAGCCTGCGCGAGGACCTCGAGCATGCCGCGGCGGCTTGCACCCGTCGAGTCCAGCGCGCCGCACTTCACGAGGCACTCGATCGCGCGCTTGTTGACCGCGCGCGCGTCGACGCGCTGGCAGAAGTCCCAGATCGAGGTGAACCGGCCCTCCTCCCGGACGGCGATGATGGCCTCCACAGCAGCGTGACCCACGTTCTTCACGGCGTCGAGCCCGAAGCGGATGCTGTTGCCGGCGACGACGAAGCTGTGATCCGAGGAGTTGACGTCGGGCGGGAGGACCTCGATCCCGAGCTCCTCGCAGCGGTTCACGAAGAACGGCACCCGGTCCTTCGTGGCCATCACGGACGAGATCAGCGCCGCCATGTACTCCGCCGGGTAGTTCGCGCGCAGGTAGGCGGTGCGATAGCTGATCAGCGCGTAGCACGCGGCGTGGCTCTTGTTGAAGCTGTAGTCGGCGGCGGCCGTCATCAGCGACCACAGGCTCTGGGCGACGCGGGTGTCGGTCCGCGAGGCGGAGCACCCGGTGAGGAACTTCTCCTCCATCGTGGCCATCAGGTCCCGCTTCTTCTTGCCGACCGCCTTGCGCAGGTCATCCGCCTCGGCCGGCGTGAAGCCGGCGATCTGCTTCGAGATCTCCATGAGCTGCTCCTGGTAGATGCAGCAGCCGTACGACGATTCCGTGATCTCGCGGAGCCGCGGATCCGGGTACTTGATGGATGCGGGGTCCCGTTTGCCCCGGGCGTAGTCGTCGATGTAGCGCATCGCGCCCGGCCGGTAGAGGGCGCCGATCGCGACCAGGTCGTTGAACTCGGTGGGCTTGACCTTGCGCAGGGCGTCGCGCATGCCGTCGGACTCGAACTGGAACACGCCGACCGACTCGCCTCGCGCGAGCATCTCGTACGTCCTGCGGTCGTCGAGCGGGATCGACTCGATGTCGACCTCGACACCGCGGGAGCGGCGGATGATGTCCACGGCGTCCTCGATGACGTCGAGGTTGCGCAGGCCGAGGAAGTCCATCTTGAGCAGCCCGATCTCCTCGATCGGCCCCATGGAGTACTGGGTGACGATCTTGTAGGAGCGCTCCGGCTTGCCGTTCGGGGACTTCTCCGCCGGTGCGGAGCGGTCCTCGGCGAGCTGCAGGGGCACGATCTGGTGCAGCGGGCGGTCGGAGATCACCACGGCTGCCGCGTGGATCGAGTTGTTGCGGACGATTCCCTCGAGGCCCTGCGCCACATCCACGATGCGGCGCGCGTCGCCGTCGGAGTCGTACGCCCTCTTCAGCTCCTGCCCGCCGCGCAGGCACTCGGCGAAGCTCGGGCTGCGCCCCATGACCGGCTCCGGGATCAGCTTGGCGATCCGGTCGCCCGTGCCGTAGTCGTAGCCCAGAACGCGGGCGGCATCGCGGGTGGCGGCGCGCGGGGCCATCTTGCCGAAGGTGATGATCTGCGCGACGGCCTCGCGCCCGTACTTGTCGGCCACGTAGCGGATGACGCGCTCGCGGCCGCGCACCGAGAAGTCGATGTCGATGTCGGGCATCGACTTGCGCGCCGGGTTCAGGAAGCGCTCGAAGAGCAGGTCGTTGGCGAGTGGGTCGAGATCCGTGATGCCCAGCGCGTAGGCGACGATCGACCCCGCCGCGGAGCCGCGGCCGGGGCCGACGGCGATGCCGTTCTCCTTGGAGAACCGGACGAAGTCCCAGACGATCAGGAAGTACGACTCGAAGCCCATGCTCGCGATCACGCCCAGCTCGAATTCCAGGCGCTCCGCGGCCTCGGCGGGCGGCGGATCGTCGTAGCGGCGGCGCAGGCCCTCGTCGGCCAGGCGGCGGAGCATCGCCCCCGGCTCCTCGCCGTCAGGCGTCGGGAACCGCGGCAGGAGGAGCTTGCCGAGCTCGATCTCGACCGCGCAGCGCTCGGCGATCTCGACGGTGGCCGGAACCGCCTCCGGCCACTCCCCGAACGCCTCCGACATCTCCTGCGGGCTCTTCAAGTAGAACTCGTTGGTGTCGAAGCGGAGCTTCGGCTCCTTGATCGTCGACTTGGTCTGCACGCAGAGCAGCGCCGCGTGATGCTGGTAGTCCTCGCGGCGCAGGTAGTGGACGTCCGCCGTCGCCACCAGCGGGCGCCCGAGCTCACGCGCGACCCGGGCGATCCCCTCGTTGGCCTTGTCCTGCTCGGCGATGCCGTTCTTCTGGACCTCGAAGTAGACGTCGTCGGCGCCGAAGACCTGGACCAGGTCGTCGGCGTGCCGGCGGGCGTCGTCGGGGCGCTCCTCGACGAGGCGGCGGCAGAAGCGCGACTGCAGGCAGCCGCTCAGCGCGATCACGCCGCCGGCGTGGCGCTCCAGGAGCTCCATGTCGACCGCCGGCTTGCCGCGGTTGAACCCCTCGAGGAAACCGGCCGACGTGAGCTCCACGAGGTTGCGAAACCCCTCGTCCGAACGGGCGAGCAGCGTCAGGTGGTTGCGCTCGACCTGACCGCGGACGCGGCGGTCGTCGACGAAGTAGGCCTCGAGCCCCAGGATCGGCTTGACGCCGGCGGCCCGGCAGGCCTTGTAGTGCTCGACGGCGCCGTTCATGACGCCGTGGTCCGTCAGCCCGAGGGCGGGCATGCCGAGCTCGGCGGCCCGCTTGGCGAGGCCTTCGATCTTCGCGGCACCGTCGAGCAGCGAGTACTCGCTGTGGACGTGGAGGTGGACAGCGGTCACCTGTCGATCATGGCAACCGGGCCAGATGCCAAGGAAGGCGTTATCCGCACCCTGCGAGATTCGATTGAATCTCCTGCGGACGCCTTCGGCGTCCTCACATGCTGCTTTCGGATCCAGAGACCCTCACCAGATGATCTGGCTGCTTCGACACGGAGACGCCGAGGACGGCGACGGCGACGACGCCGCGCGTCGCCTGACCAAGAAGGGCGAGCGCCAGGCCCGCGCCGCGGGGCTTGCCATGAAGGCGCTGGGCGTGGAGATCGAGACCTGCCTGACGAGCCCCAAGGTGCGGGCCCGCTACACCGCCGCCCTGGCCTGCGAGCCCCTTGGCGTCGAGCCCGAGGAGGCGGTGGAGCTCCGCGGCGGCGACTTCGACCCGGAGGCGCTGACAGCCGGCCGAGGTGAGGCGCTGCTCGTCGGCCACGAGCCTGACTTCTCGCGCGCGATCGCGGCAGCGACGGGCGCTCGCGTGGAGCTCAAGAAGGGCGGCCTCGCGACGATCGACGGCGGCGAGCTCCTGCGCCTCCTGCGCCCGGCCGAGCTGCGGGCGATCGCCGGCGATTGAAGCCGGCGCCGCCACGTCCCGATACGCTCGCAGCCGTGGAGAGCAGCACTGGAGCAGGGGAAGCCGGCAGGGGCCAGCAGATCGTCGTTGCCGACGATGACGCCGACATCCTGCGCCTGATCGAGCGGCGGATGGCCCGCCGCGGCTACGAGGTCGTCACCGCCACGAACGGCGTCGAGGCCCTGCACGCGGTGGAGGCCAACCTCCCGTCCGCCGTGGTCCTGGATTGGCTGATGCCGAAGATGACCGGCTCGCAGGCCTGCGAGGCGCTGAAGGCGAACCCCTCGACCGCGCACATCCCGATCGTGCTCCTGACCGCCAAGGCCGCCGACGCGGACATGGAGGAGGGCCTGTCGGTCGGCGCCGACGCCTACCTGACCAAGCCGTTCGACATCCACGAGCTCGACGAGCTGGTGCAGGGTGTGATCGCCGACGCGACGCCCGGCGGCGATGCCGGCCCAGTGAACAGTTGAAAGGGGCCAATGATGGCGAAGGATCTACGCACCAGCACCGAGGAGGCCCGACGGGTCGGTGATGAGATCGGGGTCGATTGGGACCGCTTCGATCTGGAGCAGTTTCGGGCGGGGATGGACGTCGAGTACGAGCACGGTAGCCGCGATCCACAAACCGACGTCACCGGGGACGACCCGATCACGACCGGCAAGATCGCCCTCGCCCATATGAAGGAGTTCCCGGACTACTACGAGCGCCTCGAGCAGATGGAGACGGAGGCGAAGCTCGATTGGGCCGACAAGGGCTGAGCCCGCACCTTCATTCCGCCGGGTGGTAGGTGGCGATCACGACTCCCGTGCTGGTCGTGACGCTTTCCTTCAGCTCGAGCGGAAGCTTCACGCCTTCGGGGAAGAGCCGCCGGCCTGACCCGAGGACCAGCGGGAAGATCAACAGCAGGTACTCGTCGATCAGCCCGCGGCCCGCGAGCGCGCGTACGACCTCCCCGCTGCCGAGAACCCTGAGGTCCTCGCCGGCCTGCTTGAGCCTGGCGACGGCCTCGACCGCATCGCCCTCGAGCAGCGTCGAGTTCTGCCAGGGAAGGGGCTCCGAAAGCGTTCTCGATGCGACGTACTTCCGAGCCGCGTTGAGCGCCTTCGTGTAGGGGTTGTCCTCCTGGTTGGGCCAGATCTCGAAGAAGTCCTCATAGGTCCGGCGGCCGAGCAGGAGCGACCCGCCGCCGCCCATGCGCTTCCCCATCTCGCGGCCCATCACGTCGTCGGTGTAGGGGGTCGCCCAGCCTCCGAGCTCGAATCCCCCCCGGACGTCCTCGTCCGGTCGAGCGGGGCCCTGCATGACGCCGTCGAGGGTGATGTTTTCAGTGACGACCAGCTTCGCCATCGGCCGCTCCTCTCGGTTCACTCCCCCCGGCCGCCGCGAGGGCCTCGCCGACTGCCCGTAAGAGCGCCGCCGCCGTGAACGGCTTCTCGATCAGCGTCACGTCGCCCGAGATGACCTCCTGCTTGGAGATCATCTCCTGGGTGTAGCCCGACATGAAGACCACAGGCATCTCCGGGTGGAGCTCGGCCACCCTCCCGGCCAGCTCCGGCCCCGACATCACCGGCATCACGACGTCGGCGAGGATGAGGTCGACCTCGCCGGCGTGATCGTTCAGGACGTCGAGCGCGAACGACCCGTCGCCGGCGGTCAGGACCGAGTGCCCGCCGCGCTCGAGCACGCGCGCGGCCATCTGGAGCACCGGCGGCTCGTCCTCGACGACGAGGACCGTCCCGGTTGGCCAGTTCTCCTCCGCCTCATCCGCCCGCTCCTCCGCGAGTCCCGGCTCGGCCGCGGGCAGGTGAACCTTGAAGGCGGTGCCCATTCCCGTCTCCGAGTACACGGTGACCTGTCCACCCGCGGCGGTCACCACGCCGTGGACGGCCGCCAGACCGAGCCCAGGGCTCTCGCCGCGCAGCTTGGTCGAGTAGAACGGCTCGAAGATGTGCTCGATCTCGCCGAGCGGGATGCCCGGGCCGGTGTCGGTGACCGTGATTCGCGCGTACGGGCCGGGCACGACCTCGGGGTTGCCCTCCGTGTAGACGTCGTCGAGCTCGACGTTGTCGGTCTGGATGCGCAGCTCGCCCCCGGTGGCCATCGCCTCGCGCCCGTTCAGGACGAGGTTCAGGATCGCCTGCTCGATCTGCGCCGGGTCCACCTCCACCTTCCAGAGGTCGTCGCTGAGCGCGAGCTCCAGGTCGATGTGCTCGCCGAGCGTCCGCTGGAGGAGCTTCTCCAGGCTGCGGATCACGTCGTTCAGGTCCACGATCTCGGGATTCGAGACGTCGCGGCGACTGAAGATCAGGAGCTGGCGGGTCAGCGTCGCGCCGCGCTCGGCGGCGGTGCGGATCTCCGTCAGGTCTGCCTGCATCGGGCTGTCGTCCGGGAGCTCCTCCGCGACGAACGTCGCGTAGTTCAGGACCACGGCGAGCAGGTTGTTGAAGTCGTGGGCGACACCGCCCGCCAGCTGGCCGATCGCCTCGACCCGGCGGGAGCGGTTGAGCGACGACTCGAGACGCGCCTGGCGCTCGGCGGCTGCACGCCGCGCGGTGATGTCGCGAAGCGAGCAGATGACGACCTGGTCACCGCCTGAGCCCGCGGCGAGGCCAACCTGGATCTCGACGGCGATGACCGACCCGTCGGGCCGCTTGATGCCGAGCTCGGTCTGGTTCTGCGCGTGGCCAAGCGAGATCCCGGCGAGCGCGGCATCGTGGAGCTCGCAGAACCGCTCGGCGTCGTCGGCGGCCAGCAGGTCGTGCGGGCGGGCGCCGAGCAGCGTCGACTCGGTGCGATCGAAGATTCGCTTCGCGGCGAGGTTGGCGAAGATGACGCGGCGCTCGCGATCGAAGAGGAGAAGCGCGTCGGGCGCGGCGTTCAGCACCACCTCCCAGCGCAGACCCTCGGATCCCGGCTCGGCCGCGCTCATCGGAGGCGATGGTACGTGCCGCCACGCACGACTGGACGAACGGTTGCAGGGTTCATACTCTGAGTGCGCTCTTATCTTCGTCTCATGCTCAGGCTCCAACCTCTGACGGTCACCATGCGGTGTCGGACATCCACCTCAGACGTCGCGCGCGCATCAGCGGGCCAGGATCTCGTCGAGCCTTGCGAGCAGTTCGTCCCTGCCTCCGGTCTTGCCGATGGCGCCGACCGCGCCGAGATCCATCGCCCGGCGGTTGATCGCCGGGTGCTCGTGGCCGCTCAGGATCAGGACCTGCAACGGCGGGTCGCCCTGGATCTGGTCGGAGAGCGCCTCGAGCACGGCGAACCCGTCGGGATCGGGCATCGTCAGGTCCAGCAGCAGCAGCTCCGGGCGCTCGTCCCGGCAGATCTGGACGGCCTCGGCGGAGCTCGTGCTGGTCAGGATCTGCCCGAACCCGCCGCTCACGAGAATCCGCTGGATGAGGCGCGCGCTGATTGGGTCGTCATCGACCACCAGCACGGTCGCGGTCGCCCGCCTCGACGCAACGTCAGCCACAGGGCCAGGTTAATAACACGGGGGGCCCGGCGTGGCTCTTGAGTTCGGGCTCGGCGGGTTCCCGGCGCTCATCCGGCGCCTGATCGCGAGCGTGCCGCAGATGGCGGGCGCCCTCGTCGCGGCGCTGGTCGCCGGCGCGGGCATCTCGGTGCAGGCGGGTCTCATCGTGCTCGTCGCCTACCTCTTCGCCGGTTATCTCAGCGTCCGCGCCGCCCGCTGGCGATGGCTGCTGCCGCTGGCCGGCACGCTCGCGACGGGAAGCTTCCCGGTCATCGGATCGGCGTGCTCGGTTCTCGCGCTCGCCCTCCTGAACCAGCCGATCGAGGCGCGGCCGCTCGTGATCGCCGCCCTCGAGTCCCTCGTGATCGTGTGGCTTGGGCATCGCGTGCTCGGGCGCCACGCGCGCGTCCAGGTCGGGGTCATCGGCTCGCCGGCGGAGGCCCTGCGCCTGCGTGAGGAGCTGGCGCGGTCGCACGCCCGGGACTTCGACGTCGCGGCGACGATCACGCCGGACGATTGGCAGTTCGACGCCGCGGCGCTGCAGAGCCCCTACCTCTGCTCCCTTTCCGAGGTCGGGCGAGCGATCGACGAGCGAGGGCTCGAGATCCTGGTGGTGACCAACGAGTTCTCCTCGGCGCGCGTGGACGAGCAGCTCTACAAGGAGGTCATCGCGCGACCGGTGCAGGTCATGCCGCTGCACGAGTTCCACGAGCGGCGCTTCGGCGCCGTGCCGCTCGCCGAGATCGACTACGCGTGGTTCACGGCGTTGGCCGGGAGCCACGGGCACCCCCTCCGCCTCCTGGCGAAGCGGTTGATCGACCTCGCGATCACGGTCCCGGCCGCGATCCTGACGGCGCCGATCGCGGCGGTGGTCGCCCTGGCCGTCCGCCGCGACGGAGGGCCGGCGATCTTCGCGCAGGAGCGGATCGGCCGCAACGGCAAGCCGTTCCGGATCTACAAGTTCCGCACCATGGACCAGCAGCCGGACTCGGCCGCGACGTGGACCACGGTGGACGACGATCGCATCACGCCGGTCGGCCACTTCCTGCGCAAGACCCACCTCGACGAGCTGCCGCAGGTTTGGAACGTGATCAAGGGCGACATGAGCATCGTCGGCCCGCGGCCCGAGCAGGGCACCTACGTCTCACAGCTCCAGGAGCTCATCCCGTTCTATGGCCAGCGGCACATCGCCAAGCCCGGCGTCACGGGCTGGGCCCAGGTGCGCGCCGGGTACGCGGGAAGCCTCGAGGGCACGGCGGTCAAGCTCTGCAACGACCTGTACTACGTCAAGCACCACAGCGTGTCCCTCGACCTCGCGATCATTCTCGAGACGGTTCGCGCGCTGGTCGCCGACCGTCAGTTCGGCGTGGAGTTCGCCAACGAGGACACGATGCTTGGCGAGGGCTCGCGCCGCGTGCTCGCCGATCTCGCCGGTGAGAGCCGGCTCCGGGCGGTCGACTCCCCGCGCGAGCGGGTTTCGAGCTAGCCCTCGCCTCCGAGCAGCCTTCGGATCCGGTCCTCGGCCGCCGCGATCCGCTTCGCCGCCTCCTCCTCGATCCGGCTCGCGGAGCGCATGCGCGCATCCCACTGGGAGACCTGCTCCGCCTGCCGGGCGGCCTCCCCCACCCGGCCCTCCGCCTCGCCAACCCGGCCCTCGATGCCTGCGAGGCGGCTCTCCGACTCGGCCATCCGGTCGAGCGCGCCCTCGATCCGGGCGAGCGCGTCCGTGATCCGCCGGCCCGCGTCCTCGGTGAGCCGCTCGGCCTCGGCGATCCGCGCCGTCGCCAGCTCCTGAAGCTCCGCTCGCAGGCTCTCGCCACGCGAGTCGAACGTGGACTCGGCCCCCGCGATGCGCTCCTCGACGCTTGCCTGCAGGCGCGCGGAGCCCTCTCCGATCCGCGCGTCCGCGACGCTGGCCGCCCTTGCCTCAGCCTCGGCGATCCGCCGCTCGGCGTCCGCCTCCGCTTTCGCCGCGAGCTCCGAGACCTGGCGCTGGAGGTCGGCCGAAAGCGCCTCCCGGTGGGCGCTCACCTCGGCGCTCAGCCGCTCACCGTGCTCGCGTGAGCGTTCCGCGAGATCCCGGGAGAGCTCCTCGCGGGCCGTTCCCGCTCGCGTGGCGATGGCCTCGTCCAGGATCGCCCTCGCCGCTTCGACCTCGCGCGCCAGACGGGCGTCCTGGGCCGCCGCCGTTGTCGCGGCGTCGCTCGCCAGCGAGTCGCGATGCGCCGTCAGGTCCGCGGACAGGCCCTCGCGGTGGCCGGCTAGCTCCGAGGCCAGGCCGCGGCGATGCTCGTCCAGCTCACGGCCGAGGGTCTCCCTGTGGCGCTCCAGGTCCTGGCCGAGGCTTGCCCGCGACGCCTCGGTGATCCGCGCCTCGGCCTCGCGGGCGCGCTCGCCGACCTGCTCGAGGCCCGTCTGTGTCTGCGCCTCCAGTCGCTCCCCGAGCCGTTGCTCGATCGTCTCCTCGTCCGGAGAGGCTTTGACGACCGCCTCGTGCATCGCCGCGCTCACTCGCGACTCGACCCCTGCGACCTCCTCGCCCAGGCGGTCGGCAAGCCACTCTGCGGCCGTCGCGCGCGCGGTCTCGATCGCCGCGGCCTTGGCACGCTCGACGGCCTCGGCCGCGCGGGCCTCGGTCTCCTCGCGCAGGAGCCCGCGCTGGCGCTCCAGCTCCACGAGGTTGCCGCTGCCGAGCTCGCTGGTCAGGGCCTCCGCCCGTTCGCGGAGCCGCGCCTCCGCGGCCTCGGCGTGGACCGCGGCGCCACGCTCGAGGCGATCGCTCGCGTCATCCACGCGTGCGGTCAGCGCCTCGGCGAGCGCTGACTGCGCTGCCGCCGAGCGCTCCTCGAGCACGGCACGGAGCTCGGCCTCCACGCGGGTGCGCCACGTCTCGAGATCGGTGGTGAAGGCCGACATGCGTTCCGCGGTTGCCTCTTCGAGCGCGCCCTTCGCATGCTCGGACAGCGCGGCCCGGTGCGAGTCGAGCGCCGCCGAGAGCGCCTCGCGATGCGCGCCGAGCTTCGTGTCAAGGGAGCGGCTGTGCGCGTCCGCCTGGGCCGCGAGCACCGCGGCGCGCTCCTCGAGCTCCTGGCGAAGCGCATCCGAATGGCGCTCGAGGTCGCGCGCGAGGGCGCCGCGATGGGCGTCGAGCTCGGAGCGGAGCGAGCCCTGGTGGGCCGCCAGGGCCACGTCGAGGGCCGAGCGGTGCGCCGCGAGCTCCGCCTGCAGCGCCGAACGGTGGGCCTGGATCTCCTGTGCGCCGGCGGCACGCACCGCACCGGAGGCCTCGTCGAGCCGCTCGGCGATCCGGGCGGCGGCATCCTTCTGGATCCGGTCCTCCGCCTGGACCCGCGCTTCCGAGATGGCCGTGACCAGCTCGCTGCGGGCCTGGGCGACGCTCGCCTCGGCCTGGCGCAGGCGCTCGTCGACCGCGGCCGCGGTGGCCCTCTCCGCGATGTCGGCGACCTGCGCCTCGGCCTCGCGAATGCGCGCGTCGGCCTGGGCGCGGACCGTCTCGAGCTGCCGCTCGAGCTCCGCGTCGCCGGCCCGGCGCAGGTCGGCGATCAGCTCCGCAAGGCGCTCCTCCGCGCGCCCGCGCTCCTCCTCGGCCTTCGCACCCAGCTGCTCCCGGCCCTTGGCCGTCTCGGCCTTGACCTCCTCGCGGAGCCGGCGCTCGGCGTCGGAGATCCCCGCTTCAACCGTCTTGCTGAGCGTGACGGTGGACTCGGCAACGATCCTCTCGGCCGCATCGCGCTGACGCCCGGCCAACTCGTCACCCGCCTTGGCGATGCCCTCCTCCAGCGACTCCGCCAGCCGGGAGTGGCGCTCGTCGAGAGCCTCGGCGACGCGGTCCTCGCGTGCGGACATCGATGCCTCGAGCGCCCGGGACCTGGCGCCGAGCTCACGCTCAAGCGTCTCGCGAGCGGCGCTCAGCTCCTTCGCGACGTGATCGGCCAGACGGCCCACCGCCGCGTCGGACGCGGTCGTGAGGTCTCCCTGAACGGCGGCGAGGCGGTTGGCCACCGTCGCGTCGATCCTCGCCTCGAGGGCTCCCCGAAGCCGCGGCTCGAGCGCCTCGAGCTCGGATGCGGTGCTCTGGCGCAGCGCGGATGCGAGCTCGCCGAGCTCCTGGTTCAGCTCCTCCCGCTGCTGCTCCCCCCGCGCGGTGAGCTCGCCGCGTGCCGACTCGATCGCGGAAGCCGCCTGCGCGCGAACGTCCTCGAGGGCGGCGTCGAGGCGGTCCGACGCCTCCCTGTGCAGCGCTGCCTCGAGCTCTTGGCGGAAGCGCTCCTCGACCGACTCCGCGCTGGCCGCGATCTCGTCGAGTCGCTCCTGCAGGCTCTCTCTCGCGGCGTCAACCCGGGACCCGACGTCGTCGGGCAGCTCCGGGGAGCGTGGGGACTCTCCGTCGGGCGTGCGGTTCTCGTCTTCGGGCTCTCGCCCCTGCTTGTCCACCGGTGGAAGATCGTCCTACAGATGGCGGTCGCAACTGCGTGCCCCACCGCGGTGTGGGACGTTCGCACCAGCCTAGATGAGTGACCCGGCGGAGTCACGCGCGCGACTGACGCAGGGTCGGTCATCGCGCCGCGCTACCGTCCGGCCGATGGAGCAACCGCGCCGCCCGGCGACCACGGCGCCAGAGCCCGCCGCCTTGCTACCGCTGTTGCTGCTGACGGGGATCTGGGCGTGGTGGGCATGGAAGATCGGCGCCTACTTCGGGTCGGTCGCGGTCCCGATCACAGGGGTCGTCTTCCCGGGAACCATGCTGCTCTGCGCCGGCACGATCGTCCTCGCGCGGATCGCCCCCCTCCGGGCGAGGCTCTCCGCCTCGCCGCCCGTGAGGGCCGCGACCGCCGCGCTCGCCGCGCTGGCCCTCTGGACGCTTCTCTCCGCGCTCTGGAGCCCGGCGCCCGACGCCGCGATCATCGACGCGCAGCGCGTCTTCGCGTACCTCATGGCCTTCGGCTTCGGGATCTGCCTCTGCAACCTGCTCGGGCCGCGGATGCTGCTGTCGGTCGTGCCGATCGCCGTCGCCGGCGGCGCGGTTGCCCTGGCGACGGCGGTGGTCCTGTCGACCGGCCACGACATCACCCGCTACCTCGAGGTCGACGGCACCCTGCAGTACCCACTCGGCTACCGCAACGCGAACGGAGCCTTCTTCGGCACCGTGTTCTGGGTGCTGGCCGGCGCAGCGGGCATCCACTCGTTCGCCTGGTGGGCACGCGGCCTGGCCAGCGGCGGGGCCGCGCTCTGCCTGTCGCTCGTCCTGCTCAGCCAGAGCCGCGGCTCCCAGCTTGCCGCGGCGGTGTCGGTGATCGTCTTCCTCGCCATCACCCCGCGCCGGACGAACTCGCTGCTCTGGCTGCTCGTGTGCGCGGTCCCGTGCGTGATCGTCGTGCCGCACCTTCACGAGCTCTTCGAGACCAGCGGCGTGACGCCAAGCGTCGGTGCCGTGCACAGCGCCGGCGTGGCGACGCTCGCGGCCGGCGCCGTCGCCCTCGCGGCCGGCGCCGCCACCGCCCTGCTCTCGAGGCGAATCTCCGTGGCGCCCGCCACGGAGCGGAGAGCGGACCGCACGCTGGCTCAGGTTCTGATCGCCGCGGGGGTGGTGGGGGCCGTCGCCTTCGTCGTTGCCGTCGGCAACCCCGTCTCCTGGGTCGATCAGAAGGCGAACCAGCTGAACGCCGGGTTTCAGGCCACGGACAGCGGGCAGGCGACCCGGTTCGGGCTCAATTTCGGGACGCACCGAGGCGCGATCTGGCGCGTGGCCCTCGGGGACGCCGGTCGCGACCCGCTCCTCGGCGACGGGGCCGGCGGCTTCCAGTACTCGTTCCTGAAGCACCGCGAGAACACGCCCGAGACGGTTCACGACGCGCACGGCGTGGGCTTCGAGACACTCGCCGAGCTCGGCTTCCCGGGGCTTCTGATGCTGCTGACGTTCCTGGTCGGGGTCGCCATCGGGATCCGGCGCTCGCGCCGCCTGGGGCCCGCCGCCTCGGCGCTCGGCGCGATTGCGTTCACCGCGGGCTCGTACTGGCTGGCGCAGACCTCGGTCGACTGGTTCTGGCCCTATCCGGCGGTGACCGCGCCGGTGCTCGCTCTCCTCGGCGCGGCCTGTGCTCCCTCGCTGCGAACGCTCGACGTCGTCAACCTCGGCCGCTGGCGCCTGGCGGCGACGGTGGGCGCCGTGGTGCTCGGGATCAGCGTGCTCGCCCCGTGGGCCGCGGAGGAGTACGTGAACCACGCCTACGGAGAGTGGCGCACGGACTTCCCGAAGGCGATGTCGGACGCGGATCGAGCCAAATCGATCTTCCCGATGTCAGCCGGACCGCTGCTCGTGAAGGGGGCGATCGCGAGAGAGGCGGGCCGGTCGTCGATCGCCATCGACGCGTTCCGGCAGGTCACCGAGCAGCTGCCCGAGGAATGGGCGGCCCACTACTACCTGGCGCTCTACTACGAGAAGTCGAACCCGGCGCTTGCCAAGCAGCAGCTCGCCGACGCGCTCGCCCAGAACCCCGACGAGCCGGAGCTTCTGGCACTCCAGAAGGCGCTCGGCTGAGGGCTCCGGTCAGGCGGGGATGAGCCCGCGCGCGAGGGCAAGGGCCACGGCCTGGGCCCGCGTGCGGGCTCCGAGCTTGGCCTTGGCGTTGCGCACGTGGGTCTGAACCGTCGCCGGAGAGAGGCTCAGCCGCGCCGCGATCTGCGAGTCGGTCTCACCCTCCGCAAGCAACGAGAGGATCTCCCGCTCGCGGGCACTGGGAATCCGGACGCCCGGCTCCGGCGAGCTGCCGAAGCTGCCCGGGATCGCTCTGCGGATGCCGAGCATGTGGCGCCCCGGGACGATGTTGGCGGTGATCGTCAGCGAGACCTCCTCGGCTTCGTTGACGCGAAACGGCCCGGCGGTGCCGCCGGCTTCCGAGAACCCTCTCCAGAAGTGATCGATCCGGTCGGTCATCTGCGGGCCGAAGAGGTCCTCGAGGCGCCTGCCCTCGACCTCGGCGCGCGAGGAGGCGAGCAACAGGCAGGCGCCGATGCTGGCCTCGAGGCAGCGGCGCTCGTCGTCGACCACCAGCACCGCTTCGCGGCTTCGCGAGCCACCCGCGGCGGGCGCCGGCTTCGTGGCTTTGCGCTTGGCGACCTCCACCCCGGCCTTGAGGGCGGCGACCGCGTCTGCAGTTGGGGTCATGAGCTCCATCCAGGCGGGGCTTGAAGGCGTTTGCCCCGGCCGCGCGAACTACAACAAACGCTGCGTTCGAATCTCAAGCGGGTGCATGCGAAATACCCGAGAAACTGGAACGCACTACCTCAGAGTGGGTACTGCTAGGCTGAATCGGGGTCTCGAATGGGTACGGCCGGCAGGCGCAAGAACGACACGCTTACCGCTCGCGAACGCGAGATCCTCGGACTGCTGGCAACGGGCCTGAGCGGCGCCGATATCGCCAACAACCTGGTCCTCTCACCCGAGACCGTCCGCACGCACGTCCGCAACGCGATGGCCAAGCTCGGTGCGTCCACCCGCTCCCAGGCCGTGGTCATGGCGCTTCGGCTCGACGACCTGGAGCCCGAGAACGGCGCGGGTCCCGCCCCGGTGCCCGCGATCCGGCCGCCGCGAACCCCCGACAGCGCTCCCAAGCTCGACGGCCTGATCACCGGGCTCGCCGAGCTTCAGGAGATCGAGGCCGCCGGCGTCTTCCTCGCCGACGAGGACGGCCTCTCGCTGCGGCTCGTCAAGCGGGCCGGCGACGAGTCCGTCGGCCGGGCGCTGCCGAAGTCGCTGGCGCTCGGCGAAGGACCGGTGGGGCGCGCGGCTCTGGAGCGTCGCTGCCAGCTCGTTGCGATCGGCGGACAACTCGGCACCAACGACGCGCCGCGCAAGCCGGCGATCGTGGCTCCGATGGCCGCGACGGGCCGGCTGGTCGGAGTGCTGATCCTGGCCCCCCGGCCGAGCAGGCCGACCGGCCGCACGGAGATTCTCCTCGCGCAGGCGTTCGCGACCCGGGTCGGCGAGATCATCGCCGCCGCCGGCGCGGAGGCACCGCGACGCCTCGCGCGGGCGCTGCAGCGATTCAGGGCCTCCTGGTCGGTAGCAACTTCGGGCTGAGCAGCCCGAGCCCGGCGCCTACCCGGCCACCGCCGCGCGCGCGTCGGATGCCGTCTCGTCGATCGGCGCGACGCTCGCGATGTCGCACAGGTCGAGCACGCGGCGAACCGGCGACGAAGTCGGCACGACGAGTCGCAGCATCTGCCGCCTCGCGGTGAGCCCGCGCGCCAGCTCGAAGAGCAGGGAGATCCCCGTGCTGTCCAGGTAAGTCATCTCGCTCATGTCGATGATCAGCCCCACCACCTCGTTGGAGAGCCGGTCGACGAGCGCGATGCGCAGCTCGGCCGCGTTCGACGCGTCCACCTCGCCCCGGACCACCGCCACCACGGTGCCGTCCGAGTCGTCGAACGTCAGGTCTGCAAGCCTGCCTCTCATCCAGCCTCCCGGAGCGACTTGCGCATCGTCACGGTCGTGCCCCCCGGCGACTTGCGCTCGAGGTCGACCTCATCCATCAGGTCCTTCATCAGGATCAACCCGCGGGCGCCCGATCCGGGCCGCGGCTCTCGCCAGCTGCCGAAGTCGCGGATCACGAGCTCGATCGCCCCGTTCTCCTCGGCGCCGGTGACCTCGAACGAGGCGTTCCCGACCGGGTAGGCGTGAACCACGGCGTTGGCGCAGGCCTCGCCGCAGGCGACCAGGATGTCGTAGGTCTCCGCCTCGGTGGCGCCGACGCCCCGCAGCCAGCGTCCGACGCCGCGACGCACCGGCCCCAGCGAGTCGGGGTCCGCCGACACCGTCATCTGGAAGCTCCGTCCCGGGTCGGCCGCCAGGTGGATCACGAGGATCGCGACGTCGTCGCGGGGCGGGTCCGTCGGGAAGCACTTGTCGACGAGCTCGTCGCAGAGCTCCTTCGGGTCGCTCGGGAGCATCCCGGCGCCCGCGCGGAGGTTCTCGAGGCCCTCCTGCAGGCTCTCGCCAGGGGTCTCGACGAGGCCGTCGGTAAACGTCACGATCGTCGTGCCGGGCTCGATCATCACGACGCTCTCGTCGTACTGGGGGTACTGGCGAGCGCCAAGCGGGCTGCCCCGCGAGCCCTCGACGAACGTGGCGCCGCCCGAGGGACTGATCACCAGAGGCGGCGGGTGCGCCGCGCTGGCGATGCTTAGCCTTCCGGCCTCGGCGTCGACCACGCCGTAGAGCAGCGTCGCCATCGCCGGCTTCTCGTCGTCGTAGGCGAACGCGTTGACCCGCTCGAGCAGCAGCGAGGGACGGAGCCCCTCGAGTGCGAAGGCGCGCGCCGCGCTGCCGAGATGCGCCATGCGGGCGGCCGCCTCGACCCCGTGGCCGACGACGTCGCCGATGGCGATGCCCGCCCGGCCGTCCCGCAGCGCGATCACGTCGTACCAGTCGCCGCCCACCTGCTGCTCCTCGCCCGCGGCGACGTAGCGCCCGGCCATCGAGAGCCCGGGGACCTCGGGAAGCTTGTTCGGCAGGAGGGCGCGCTGCAGGGTCTCGGCCGTGCTTGCGACCTGCTCGACCTCCGCCGCGGCCCGGCGGAGACCCTCCAGCGTGGCGCCGATGATCACGTCGCCCTCCGGCGGCCTCGACGGGCCCCCGAAGCCGTCGCCCGGACCAGTGCTTGCACTCTCCACGAGGGCGAGTGTAGTCAACACGTAGGCGGGGCCAGAGCCGCATCCGCTCTCACGCAAAGCGGCTCCCCAACCGGCGGTATCTGGCGTTCAACCCAAGCGATTTAGCAGGGGTGCCGCCCGAAGTCGGAATACCTTCCGCTGTCTTGTTGCGGGGTTCGACATCTCATATCTCCCGCGTTCAGGACGCCCGCGACGAGCTGGCCAAGGCGTGGCTGGTGGAGCTGGTCGAGCGGACCCCGGTCTCCGAGCTTGGCGACATCGGCATCGAGTGGCTCTCCCAGGAGGCGCCCGCCCTGATCGCCAGCGTGCTCGGCGCCCTCACCGATCCCGGCTCGGCGGCGGACCGCGAGCTCTCGCCGAGCGAGCTGCGCCGCGCCGGGGAGCTCAGCCGCCTGCGCCGCGGGGAAACCTCACCCGCGCGCCTGCCCCGCGACCTCGCGGCCCTCCAGTCGCTCCTGATCGAGGCGCTCCGGCGCGAGATCCCGGACCGCGAGTCCGGTGAGTTCGCGCGTGCCGTCGAGCGGCTGGCGGAGGTCTTCGGCGCACTTCAGGCAGCCGTGGCGGACCAGCTGGTGCGGCAGGGCGAGGGCAGGCCCGCGCCGGACCGGCTCGCGGGGCTCGGCGGGCCGTCGGAGCTCCAGGAGTGGCTGCGGATCGTTCTCGAGTCGCACCGAACCGACGGACACCCCTTCTCGCTGATGGTCGTCGAGGTCGAGGGGCTGCCCCAGATCAACGCCGCCTACGGAGACGACGCTGGCGACAAGATGCTTCACGCCGTAGCCGACGTGATCGGCGGGCTGCTTCGCGCGACGGACCGGGCCTTCAGGATCGACGAGGACGAGCTGTGCATCCTCTTCCCGCAGCAGGGCCCCCTCCCCACGCTCACGCTGGCCGAGGGGCTCGCGACGACGATCGAGGGCTCGCAGGGCGAGAGCTCGCCGCGACTGGACGTGAACCTCGGCATCGCGTCGTGCCCGGAGCACGGCCGGGACGGCGAGACCCTCCTCGCGGCCGCGGAGGAGGCGGCGTTCTCGGCACGCGCCAAGGGCGAGAGCGTCGGGGTCGCCAGCTCCGAGCGCGGCTTCATCGTCGACTGAGCCCGGCCCCGCGGCCTCGACCGCCTCCACCCTTCCTGCAAGATCGGCGGCGGATTGCAGCAAATCGCTTGCAAACCGAGAAAAACCTGCTTCGATCCTGTGCGTGACCGGCATCCGCACGAGCGCCGCGGCTGAGCTACTCGGGGTCAGCCCCTCCACACTTCGCAGCTGGGAGCGCCGGCTCGGGTTCCCGCATCCGTCGCGGACGCCCGGCAACCACCGCCAGTACGACCTGGCCGAGGTGGAGGCGCTGCGTGACGCGCTCGGGCAGACCGGCAACATCTCCTCGGCCGTCGCGATCGCCCGCGCGCGCGGTCGCGGGCCCACCTCTCCGGCGCGCCTGCTGCGTGCCTTCCACAACTTCGACGACGCCGCGGCCGACCGCGAGCTCGAGGAGAGCCTCGCCATGCGCTCGCTCGAGCGGACCGTGGTGGAGGTCCTCCTCCCTGCCCTCGAGATGGCCGCTCAGCAGACCTCCCAGGAGGCCGAGCTCGAGCACGCCTGCCGCTGGGCGACCGGCTGGCTGCACGGCGCCCGCCGCCTCGCACCGCCGGCGTCGCGCGACGAGGGCGTCCTGTTGCTCGACTCCGGCTCCCCCCTTGGCCTCGAGGCGATCTACGTCCAGGCCCTGGAGCTCTTCCTGCGTCGCGCCGGCCTGCGGGTTCTCCTGCTCTCCGCGGGCCTCGCCGAGTCGCGCTTCCGCAACGCGCTGCGGGCCCTCCAGCCCACGGCCGTCGTCCTCTGCGGCAGCGCCGCAAACATCGGCGTCGTCGGCGCAAGCCTGCGCAGCGCACTCTCCTCGACGCCGCGGGCGACGCTCGCCGGCTATCGCACCGCGCGCCTCGTCACCGGGACGCGCGGCTTCGTGATGCTCGGGGACACCCCGGGCGAGGCCATCACGACGCTCCTCACCGCGCTCGACTCTCCCGCCGTGAACCCGGCGCCGGCCGTACGGCGCGCCAGCTAGGCAGTTATCCCCGCAGCAGAGCGTCGTAGCGCGAGACGACGCGCTCCACGCCGTACTCCGTGAGGCTCGGGTAGTCCCGGCGTACGCGCTCTCCGCCCACCAGGGCCGCCGCGATCGCGGCGGCAAGAGCGTCGGAGTCCTCGATCGGGACCAGGGCGCCCAAGCGCCCGTCCTCGAGGATCTCCCGCGGTCCGCTGTGGCAGTCGGTCGAGACGATCGGCAAGCCAAAGACCATCGCCTCGAGCAAGACGGTTGGCAATCCCTCCCACCGCGAGGAGAGTGCGTAGAGCGCAGCATGATCGAAGTAGGGGTAAGGGTTTCCGACGAACCCGGGCATGGCCACGTCGTCACCCAGCCCCAGCTCCGCGACCAGAGCCTCCAAATCCCCCCGGTCCCCACCCTCGCCGAGGATCATCAGCCGCGCCTGGGACTGCTCCCTGACCATGCGAAAGGCTCGAACGAGGTTCGGAAAGTCCTTCTGCCGCGTCAGGCGGCCAACGCTGAGGACAATCGGCGGACCATTGTCGCCGAGCCAAGGGTGAGTCCGCTCCTCACGACCCGCCGCGCGGAGCGCTTCAACCCGGATCGGGTTCTTCTCCACGCGGATCGAGGCCCGCGGCAGCCCGGTTCGAAGCGCCAGGTCATCAGCCACGCCCGCCGAGACGGCCACGACTGCGGAGGCCCGCGGGTACAGGCGGCGGACCAGAGCCGGGTACAGCCGCGAGCGCCGATCCGTCGGCCCGGAAAGAAGCGTCGACAGGTGCTGGTGCTCAGTGACCACGAGGCGCGTCGGTAGGCGCGCCAGGGCGACCGCTGCAATCAGCACGAGATTCGCGTGCGTAAGGGCCGAGAGGATCGCCTTCGGGCGAGCTCTGCGCAAGTACCTGATGAGGGGCGGGAGCGAAGTCGAGGCGTGCTTCGCACCGAGGTCCACGACCTGGATCCCGGGCGGGACGTCATCGAGCAGCGGGCCGGTGGCCTGGGCGAGCACCAGGTCCACTGACCACCCGCGCGTCGATAGCCCCTCCGCCAAGGTCAGGAAGACCCGTTCGGCCCCGCCTCCCTCGAGCTGCGGCAGGTAGACAGCGAGGCGATCCGGCTCTCGCGAGGAGGGCGCGTCGCCCGCAACGGTCATCGCGGCCGAGTCTTGCACAGGGCACGTACCACGCAGGATCTGCGCGCGTTTGCCTCCAGAGAATGCCCAGACCTATGCGGGTTGCACAACTTTTGTGCGCTGAACCTGCGCAGTTCTAGGTAGCAGGTCACGCGGGGTCTTGCCGCTTTGCGCAAACGCACCTAAACCTTCCCAGGCAGTTCGAAGTTTCGGTCGCTTTTTCGGCGGCCGACCTACCCAGGAGGAGACGAGAGATGGCAGATTCCGAAACCAAGCGACTGATGAACGTGGGCGAAGCCGCCACGTACCTCGGCGTGAGCGCCGCATCGCTCCGCAACTGGTCCGATCGCGGCCTCGTGCCCTTCTACCGCACGCCGGGCGGCCAGCGCCGCTACGAGATCGTCGACCTCGACCGGTTCATCGACTCGATGCGCCAGCCGTCGCGAATCGAGCTCGCCTCCTAGACACCCGCGTCTTGACCCGCTAGCGCGGAAGCCAAATGACCGAGAGGCCGACAAAGGCTTACATGGCGATTCAGATCGCCGGGAGCGTCGTGGCGCTGGGCCTCTCCGTATGGATGGCGTCAATGGCGGATTGGGACTTGCCGTCGCTGCTTATTCTCATCACGTTGGCGGTGGCAAGCGAAGCCAACGTCGTGAGCTCCGGGGCACAGGGCATCAAGGTCTCCGGCAGCTTCCTCGCGATCATTGTCGCCCTGGTTGTTCTCGGTGCAACCCCTGGCGTCGTCGTGGCGATCATCAGCATCATCGCCGGCTGGCTCATGGAGCGATACGCCCTGAAGACCCTCCTCCTCAACGTCTTCACCTTCTTCTGGTTCCCGTTGCTCGCCGGAGCTGCGTTCCATGCAGCGACCACCCAGCTGGATATCGGCCAGCGCGACCCCCTGTATTACCTGCTCGCGTTCGGCGCTTTCGTTCTGGCGCTGGTTCTGGACTGGTTCGGGATCATGGCCTACTACAGCTACACCGAGCGCTCCGGGTTTTGGGCGAAGGTCGAGCGCGCCTTCCTGCCGGTCCTTCCCTCCGAGCTTGCGTCGGCGATGCTCGCCGTAGTAGTCGTCTGGGGCTATGCCTCTCTGGGGGCGCCGGCATTGGGGTTTGCCGCCATCGGGATCTTCATCTTCCAGTACCTGCTGGGTGCCATGTTGCTCTCGCAGCAGCGCGCCGACGAGCTCGAGGTCCGCGCGAAGGAGCTGGCCGGGTTCCAGGTCGCGCTCCTGGGCGCGCTGCTCCGCACGCTCGACCTGCGCGACCGCACGACCGCCCGCCACAGCGCCGCGGTCGCCCGCTACTCCCGCGAGATCGCGCTGGCCGCAGGCCTCACCGAGGGCGACCAGGAGCTCGCCCACACCGCCGGGCTGCTGCACGACATCGGCAAGTTCGTCCTCCCCGACCGCATCCTCAAGCCCAACGCGCGCCTCTCCGAGAGCGACTGGGAGCAGATCCGGCGCCACCCCTACGAGGGCGCCCGCATCGTCTCGCAGGTTGACGGCTACCGGCCCATCGGCGACATCATCATCGCCCACCACGAACGGCCCGACGGGCTTGGCTACCCGCGCGGCCTGGAGGGCGAAGACATCCCGCAGCTCGCCAAGGTGGTCGCGGTGGCCGACGCCTACGATGTGCTGACCGCGCGCGACAGCTACCGCGAGCCGCGCAGCTCGTTCGAGGCCCTCGCCGAGATGCGGCGCGTGGCGGGCACGCAGCTCGACGAGCGCTTCGTCGAGGTGTTCGCCGAGGTCCTCGCCGAAAAGGACTTCTCCTACCGCCACGGCGAGGACGTCGACTTCGAGGCCGAGCTCGCGCTCGACCGGCGTATCAACAACTTCGTCAACGCGACCTTCCCGACGCCCGGCGACGCATCCCCCGCCGCGGCCTCGGCCCCGCAGACGGCGGCGAGTTGAGCCGCCCTGCGTCCAGTACCCCAGCACATCCCTCAGAAACGAAAAACAGCCTCGCCTCGGTGCAAACGGGGCGCGGCTGTTTTTCGCATTGACCTCGCTAAGAGCGAGGCGATCCTAATTCAGTTGAACGTTGGCTGATTCAGCCTCCGCGAGCACCCATTTGACATCCCCAGTCGTAGGTCGTAAATGCCTGCAAAACTTAGCAAGAACTACGGCGGACTGCAAGAACTTCAGCGAAGTTGCAAAAGTTGATTGCTAGCTTGCAAGCCCGACGATGAGGCGAAGCCCGTTCAGAGTGCCTGGCTTCGCCAACCTGGCCGCCTCCTACGCGATCAACGAGGTCGGCAACTGGTTCGGGGAGATCGCGCTCGCCGTGCTCGTCTACGACGCGACCGGCAGCACGATCGCGACGGCCGGCCTCTTCCTTGCCATGCAGGTGGTGCCCTCCCTGCTCGGCCCGGGCCTCGTGGCCCGTCTGGAGCGCCTCTCCGTTCGCCGCATCCTCCCGGCCCTCTACGCGGGCGAGACCGCGGCCTTCGTCGTGCTGGCCATCCTCGCCCGCCACTTCAGCCTCACGGCCGTTCTCGCGATCGCGTTCGCGGACGGGCTGCTCGCCGCGACGGCGCGCGCCCTCACCCGCGCCGGGGTCGCCTCGCTGCTGCGCCCCAAGCGCCTCCTTCGCGAGGGCAACGCGGTTCTCAACATCGCGTTCACGGTGGCCGCGGCGGCCGGGCCGGCGCTCGCGGGCGCGCTCGTGGCCGCGGGCGGGATCCAGGCCTCCCTGTTCCTCGACGCCGGCTCGTTCGCGGTTGCCGGGATCTCGGTCCTCGCCGCCCGCGAGCTTCCGGCGGCAAGCCCGGACGACGGCAACTGGTGGGGGCGCCTGCGTGACGGCATCGCCTATGTCCGGGGCCACCCCACGCTCCGGTTCCTCCTGGGAAGCCAGGCGGCCGTCCTCGTCTTCTACACGGCGGTGATCCCCGTGGAGGTGGCACTCGCCAAGGTCAGTCTGGACGCGGGAGACTTCGGCTACGGAGCGCTCCTCGCCGGATGGGGGGTCGGGACGATCGTCGGCGGAGCCCTTTTCGCGAGGCTCGGAAGGCACTCGTTGCGCTCGATGGCGGGCTGGAGCACCGCGGCGATTGGGGTGTCCTACCTGCTCACCGGCGCCTCCCCCACCCTCGCGCTCGCCGTTGCCGGAACGCTGATCGGGGGCACGGGGAACGGCATCCAGTTCGTCGCTGTGCTGACGGCCCTCCAGGAGATGGCGACCCCCGAGCACCAGGCAAGGATCATCTCCTTCAACGACCTCGTGTGGAGGGTCGTGCCGGGATTCGGCTACGCGCTTGGCGGGGCGATCGCCGCGATCGCGTCACCCCGGCTGACCTACTTCGTCGCCGGGATCGGGGGGCTGGTGGTCCTGGCGATCGCTGGCCCGCGGCTTCTGAAGCTCAGCTGGGCACCCGCGCTCGACGAGGACGGAGAGGTCGTGGATCGGCGGGCGGAGGCTGAGGAGAGCATCGTCCCGCCGGTGGCAAATCCCCACGCCGGCGCGACGTAGCCGCGGATCTTCGGGCCAGCCTGCTTGCTCGCGGGCTCAGCCGCCCGCGCACACCCAGGCGCTCGGACCGGAATCGGCCCAGATCTCGGCCGCGATACGGCTCTGCTCGGCGGGCGAAGCGTCCTCCGGCAGGCCCCGGCCGCCGTAGAGGCGCCAGGTGGACGGGAGGATCTGGTAGGCGCCGCCGGCTCCCGAGCTCGGGTTGACCGCGTTGAAGTTTCCGCCCGACTCGCACATGACGACTGCCTGCGGGATCGCCCAGTTGCCGACCCAGCTCGTGACGGTCTGCTGGGCCTGGGCCGCCGACACCGCCTGCAGGTGCTGGACCTGCGACTCCCAGCCGGACACCTGTGAGTTCAGGCTCTCGATCGCGGCGGCCTCCTGCTGGCGCGCGGCGTCGAGCGCGGCCGCGCGCTGCTCGGCGCTCGCCCGCACGGCGGCGATCTGGTCGCGCGCGCCGGCGACCCGCTGGTCGTAGGCAACAGCCGAGGCGTGCGCCGCGCTGACCTGCGCGAGCTCGTCTGCGACCTGCTGCTTGAGCGTCTTCACGCGCTCCGCCAGCGCCTCGTCGGCGGTCTGGATCCGGCCCAGGAGGTCGGCGCGCGTCTCGAGGTCGTTCAGGCCGTGCGAGTTCAGGAGCATCTCCGTCTCGGTGGGCGGGTTGCTCTCATAGATGGCGACGAGACGATGCGATAGCGCGTGGAGCGCCCTGCGAAGCTGGTCGCGGGCCCGCTGGAGCGCCGCCCTCGACTGGTCGACGCGCGCCTGCAGCTCGGCCTCACGCTGTTCGCCCTGCGCAAGCAGGCCGGAGAGCTGGGATTCGCGCGCCGCCGCGGCCTCCGCCTCCTGGCGAGCCTGCGCGGCCGCTTCGACCTTCGCCTGGACCGCGGCCCCCAGCTGGCTTGCCTGCTGCTTCGCCGTGTCGATCTTGGAGTTGAGCGAGTCCACGGTCTGCCCGCTGGCAAGCGCGGTGACGCCAAGGACAACGCAGCCGCACGCGAGCGCGGCGGCGAGCAGGCGCACGGCGTGCGCGCTGCGGCGTGTGGGATTTCTGCGGGCGGAGCTCATTCCTTCGGGAACGCCGGCGGAGTTAGCTGTCGGGCTCGCGCCGAAGGAGTGGCGCTACGCGGTCCGGCCGCGACTCGCCCCTAGGCCCGGCGTGCTCGCCCAGCCCAAAGCGGTTCCCCCGCTCCCGGAAGAGCAACCGGGATTAGGCGCGGCTCATACTAACGAAATGTGAGGAGTTTGTGAGCGTTTGCTTTACATAACTCCGGCGTGCCTGGGCCTGCAACGCATCTTGCGCCCCAGGCACGGAGCGCCCGTTCAGCCCTCGGGCGGTTCGCGCGTGGCGGCGAGGTATCCGCCGAGGAGCACGGCGCCGATCGCCGCCGCGGCACCGATGCGCAGCTGCGTGCGGTAGCGCGTGCGAATCGTGAAGGAGATCGTCGCGAGCACGAAACGACCGACCACCTCATAGAAGTTCGAGCTCATCTCTCCCCCTCTTCTACTCGATTTCGAACCCGGTAGGCCATCCGGGTCTGCAGGGTGAAGAGCTCGATGAAGCCCGGACTCGCCGCCTGGCTGAACTCACCTCCCGACTCGCCGAAGCCGGCGAGCGAGCGGTCGTAGAGGGCAAACGGCGAGCTGCGTGCGACGGGCGTCGCTACGCCCTTGTAGAGCTTCATGGTCACCTCGCCGGTCACGTGCTCGTTCGCGGAATCCATGAAGGCGTCGAGGTCGGCGCGCAGCGGCTCCCACCAGAGCCCGGCGTAGCAGAGGTACGCCCACTTGTCCTCGAGCGTCCGCTTGAAGTTGTTCTGGTGGATCGTTGAAACGAGCTTCTCGAGGTCGGCATGTGCCACGAGGACGATCGCCGCCGCCGGCACCTCGTAGAGGTCACGGACCTTGAGCCCGACGATGCGATCCTCGATGTGGTCGACGATCCCGACCCCATGGCGCCGTCCAAGGCGCTCGAGGCGCTCGAGCAGTGCGACCATCTCGAGCCGCTCCCCGTCGACCGACACGGGCAGACCGCGCTCGAACTCGACCCGGACGAGCTCGGGCTCGTCCGGCGCATTCTCCGGGCGCGCCACGAGCTGGAAGACGTCGTCGCGCGGCGGCTCGCTGAGGTCCTCGATCGCCCCGCCCTCCGAGCTGCGTCCCCAGAGGTTGTCGTCGATGGAATAGGGCGGCGCCTCGGTCCCGCCTTTGACAGGGATGCCGTGCTCACGCGCGTAGGCCACCTCCTCCTCCCTGCCCATCCGCCACTCCCGGACCGGCGCGAGGACCTTGAGTCCCGGGTCGAGCGTGGCGATTGTCGCCTCCAGCCGGACCTGATCGTTGCCCTTGCCAGTACAGCCGTGAGCGATCGTGTCGCAGCCGGAGGCACGCGCCTGCTCGACCGCGAGCTTGCCGATCAGCGGGCGCCCAAGCGCGGTGAAGAGCGGGTAACCGCCGCCATAGAGGGCGTTGGCCCTGATCGCCGGCGACACGAAATCCCGCGCGAACTCCTCCCGGGCGTCGAGGACGATCGCGTCGATTGCGCCGAGGTCGCGTGCCTTGCCGGTCACGATCTCCCAGTCCTCGTCGGGCTGGCCGAGGTTGACCGTGAGCGCGACGACCTCCGCCTGGTAGCGGGCCTGGATCCAGTGCAGCATCACGGAGGTGTCGAGTCCGCCCGAGTAGAGGAGCAGGACGCGGCCGACCTCGGCCGGGTCGGCTTCGTAGGACGCGATTCTCGGGTGGTGATCGGCGGTCACGAGGGCAGGAGTGTATTGAGGGGCCTTGGCCCCGAAAGCAGCTGATCCTCGATCCAGCGCCGGCGTCGTTCATCATTCGGTCAATGCACCGCGCGCTCCGGATCCTCTCCACCGCGCTCATCACCGCGGGCCTCGTGATCTTCCTCGACGTCGGCCTGACGCTGGCCTGGCGCGAGCCGGTCTCCTCGATCTACGGCTCGATCCAGCAGGCGCAGGCCCGCAGCCAGCTGGCCGATCTCGAGAAGAGCTTCGCGGCGCAGATCAACAAGCCGGAGATCGTCAGGATCAAGAACCCGACGCGGCGGATCGCCACGCTCGCCGACAAGTTCGCGAAGCAGGCCAATACCGGTGAGGCGATCGGGAAGATCCAGATCCCCCGCTTCGGCCTCGATGCCGTCGTGATCCAGGGGACGGACACGTCCAGCCTGGAGAAGGGCCCGGGCCATTACCCGGACACACCGTTCCCCGGCCAGCCCGGGACCGTCGGCATCGCCGGCCACCGCACGACCTACCTGGCTCCCTTCCGGCACATCGACTCGCTCGTGCCGGGGGATCGGATCATGATCCACATGCCCTACGCCGACTTCACCTACACGGTGCAGAAACACGAGATCGTGGACCCGAGCGACGTCCAGATCACCGACCCGGTCGGCTACCCGCGGCTCGTGCTGACCGCCTGCAACCCGCTGTACAGCGCCGCGCAGCGCTACGCGATCTTCGCCAAGCTGACCGACGAGACGCCGGTCGTCGCGGACTCCGGCTAGCTCGTTCGCTAGGCCGGGCCGACGATCTCGTCGACGATGGAACTCGCGTCGTCGACGCCGAACTCCTTGACGAGCGTGGCCTCGATCTCGCCGCGCTCGGTGCCCGCCACGGCGAGCTGCGTCGCGCGCAGCACCACGTGCTCACGCTTCTGCGAGGCGGCATCGTCGCCACTTCCCGACTCGGACTCGACGGCCTCCTCGGCCCCATCGGGGCTGGGAGCCTCGGGCGCGGCGATCGGCTCGGGATCAGGGGCTGCCGACAGGGTCGGCTCCGGCGTGGTGGCCGGGTCGTCGGTCGACTGCGCCAGCTCCTTGATCCGCTCGATCGACTGGCCGACCTCCATCGAGATCTTCTCGACCTCGGTGCGGAGGTCCTCGACGCGCTTCGCGAGGCCCGCCGTGATCTCGTTCAGCTCCGCGCGGCGGTTGGCGACGAGCGTGTCGGCGTCCTTCTTGCGGCCCTGAAGGTAGGTGGTTGCCTGCTCCTGAGCGTCGGTGTGGGTGTCCTTCGCAACCTTCTCGGCAGCATCGATAACCTCGGAAATCTTGCTCTGGGCGTCGGAGAGGAACCGATCCAACGACGGCATGCGCTGGCCGCTCGCTTCGGTGGCCTGCTGCTTGGTGGAACTCTGATCGAACGTCACGTTGCTCTCCATCTCAGTATGGGGCTCGGATCCAGGTTCCGGCTTTGGGGACGAGCCGGAGAAGGCGTCGCGAGCGCGCTGGGTTAGCGAGGACTTCGAGTCTTTCTTGGAGTCAGCCATTGCGCCGAACGCTACCGAATTCGCAGGCGCCAGTCGAGAATGCTCAGGCCTCACCCGAGGCGGACATCCGCTCGAACATCTCGCTCAGTACCTGGCTCGCGTCGTCCACGCCGAACTCGTCCCGCAGGCGCGCCTCGATCTCCTCGCGGGAGCTGCCGGCCACCGCCATCTCGGTCGCCAGGAGCCAGAGGCCGGTCGAGCCGTTCGCAGAGCGCAGCCTCACCACGGGCGTCTCCTCGCCGTGGCCGCGTCTGGCCTCGAAGCCCTGCCCGTCCGCGGACTTGCGCCGGTCGAGATCCTCCGGGACCTCGAGGTCGAGCCGTCGCGTCCCCTTCGGGTCGTACTTGGCGGGCGGCGGCTTCGCACCGCGGGCTTGCGGGGAAGACCGGTTCGGCGCCTCGACGCCGAGAGCCTGGCCGGCGCGCTCGAGGAGGGCGCGAAGCTGCTCCGCCTCCCTGCTGAGCTGCTCGGCCCGGTCCGCGAGCGAAGCGATCAGCTCGCTGCCCACCTTCTCCGTCGCATCGTGCTCGCCCTTGCCCTCCGCCGTGGAAGCGTCGTGGCTTGCCTGCCGGATGTCTGACGCCGCCCGCCCCGAGGTGTCGACGACGTCGGCGACGCGGTCGGCGGCAAGCTGGAGGACATCCCCCAGTGAGCCGTCCCCCTCAGTGGTCGGGCTCCGACTATCGCGAGAGAACAAACTCACAGCGCCAAGTTAACGGAACCACGTGGACGACATGCCGATTCCGCCCCACAGCCTGCTCGGAGCTCCACAGAGCACGCGGCGTTCGACGGCCGACCGGCGACGCTGCCAGAATTCCACGCATGAGCCCGGATCCCGCCTCGAACGGCGCGTCGTCTACCGACTGGATTCAGCCGGCCGAAGAGCAGGAGGGGCTCAGCCGCTACATCGCGGTGATCCGCGAGCGGATCCGCATCGTGATCCTCGCCCTGGTGGTCACGCTCGGCGCCGTGATCCTCTATCTGGCGACCGCGACCAAGACGTACCAGGCCACGGCGCAGGTGGTGGTGACGCCGCTGCCCGCGCAGTCGCAGTCCTTCTTCATCCTGCCCACGATCTACCAGTCATCGGACCCGACGCGTGACGTCGAGACGGCCTCGAAGCTGATCACGAACCAGAACGTCGCCGAGGCAGTCCAGAAGAAGCTCGACCTCAGCGAGTCCCCCGAAGCCCTGCTGAGCGAGGTGACGGCGGAGCCGGTGGCGTCCAGCAACTTCGTCGCCGTCAGCGCGAAGGACTCGGATCCCGGCCAGGCGCAGGCGATCGCCAACGCCTTCGCCGAGCAGTCTGTGGTCCTCCAGACGAAGTTGGACCACCAGTATGCGAACCAGACGCTGCCCGGTCTGCGCGAGCAGCTGAACGCTCAGCCGAGCACCGCCGACACCACGCAGCTGCAGCAGGCAATCGCTCAGCTCGAGACCGTCGAAGCCAGCCCGGACCCGACGCTCCGTGTCCAGACGGAGGCGACCCTGCCGACGGCGCCGGTCTCGCCGCGCCCGACGCTCAGCATCGTGGGCGGCATCTTCGGTGGCCTCATCCTCGGCCTCGCCGCGGCCTTCGCCATCCAGGCGATCGATCCGAAGCTCCGCCGCGAGGAGCAGCTGCGCAGGCTCTACCGCCTGCCGATCCTCACGCGCGTTCCGCGCGAGTCACGCTCCACCGGCACCAACCCGCTCGAACCGCTGAAGCTCTCGCCGGCGGCCACCGAGGCGTACCGAACGCTCCGCGGGACGCTCGTCGCCAACCGCCGCGGCCGCGGCGGCGAGTCCCGCGCGATCCTGGTCACCGGCTCCTCGCCCGTGGAGGGGAAGAGCACCACGAGCATCAACCTCGCCGCGTCGCTCGCCGCCTCCGGCCAGAGCGTGATCCTGATCGAGGCCGACCTGCGCAGGCCGTCTATCGGGAAGGCGCTGAACCTCACTCCTCAACACGGCGTGGTCAGCGTGCTCATCGAGAGCGTCGCCCTCCAGGACGCGCTCATCACCACCCCGGTATCGGGCGCCAACCTCGGTCTGCTCCTGGCGGACTACGAGGGCGGCTGGATCAGCGAGCTCTTCTCGCTCCCGGCGGCCAAGAAGTTGATCGAGGACGCGAAGGCGATCGCGGACTACGTGATCATCGACTCACCGCCCATCACGGAGGTGATCGACGCGCTCCCGCTGACAAAGATCGTCGACGACGTGCTCGTGGTCACGCGCCTCGGCCGCACCAAGCTTTGGAAGCTCCGCCAGCTCGGCGAGCTGTTCGCTGAAAACGGCATCAAGCCGGTCGGCTTCGCGCTGATCGGCACTCCGCGGCCGGCGCGCTCCGACTACGCGTACTACACGAACTCGGGCGGCTCCCGAACTCGTCCGGCGGGCGTCGACCCGCTCGAGCGGCCACGCGGCGGCTAATCCGATGACAGCCGGTCGGCTGGATCGAATCGATTGGCTCCTCCCGCTATCGGTCGCGGCTCTGGCCGTGCTGATCGGGGTCGCGGCCGGCGTCGATCCGCCGCTGAGCATCGCGCTCGCCCTCGGTGTCGCCTTTGCGGTCATCGCGACCATGAGCCTCACAAGCGGGCTCATCGGGTTCACGTTCGTGGCGTTCATGGCGCTGCTGCCCGGGTTCGGTGGGCAGGGCGTAAACGCCACAAAGGGCGCCGGGGCGCTGCTCGCAATCTCGTGGCTGGCGAGCACGACCTCGTCGGAGAATCGGCGCCGATTCCCAGCGGAGCACCCGCTGCTCGCCATGGCCGCCATATTGCTGCTGTCCTGGGACGCGATCACCTCGCTTTGGGCAACGCAACTCAACGGGGTGATCGTCGAGACCTACAGCTTCGCCCTGAACTTCGCCCTCTTTCCGATCGTCTACGCGGCAATCCGTAACAAGGCGGACGTCCGCAAGGTCCTGATCGCCTTCTGTCTCGGCGCTGTGCTCGCCGCCGGCTACGGCCTGATAACGCAGCCAGACGCAACGAATCTGGCGGTGAGCGCCAACTCCGCAGGTGGCCTCGATCGACTGTCCGGCACATTCGGCGACCCGAACGAGCTGGCCACGGTCCTGGCCGCTGGAATCATCCTCTCCAGCACGATGCTCTTCGACAGGGGCCGCTCCTCAATCCTGCGCCTGACCAGTGGGGCAATCGCCGCCATGTTGCTCTTTGCGCTGTTCCTGACCCTGTCGCGCGGTGGGCTGGTTGCGTTGGCGGCCGGCCTCCTGGCGTGGGTCCTGGTTGCGGGCCGGCACCGCATGCAGGCACTCCTGGGCGTCGGGGCACTCGCGGCGATCACGGTCTGGTTCTTCCTTGCGTTCGCGCCGCCTCAGGCCAAGGACCGGCTGACGCACGCCGATGGCGGCAGCGGCCGGACAGACATCTGGAAGGTCGGCTGGCGGATGGTGGAGGCGCATCCGGTCAACGGCGTGGGCGCTGGGAACTTCTCGCAGAACGCGATCCACTACCTCTTGGTCCCCGGACAGATCGCCCAAAGCCAGTACATCGTCGACGTGCCGTCGGTGGCGCACAACGCGTATCTCCAGGTGCTTGCCGAGACCGGGATCGTCGGTCTCTCATTCTTTCTCATCCTGATCTTCGGAAGCCTCGGCTGCACATGGAGCGCGGTCAGGACCTTCCGAGAACGCAACGACCACGAGGGCGAGCTGCTCGCACGCGGTGTCTTCGTCGCGACGGTCGCCGTGCTGGCGGGATATTTCTTCCTGGCTGACCAGCACTCGAAATACATGTGGCTTCTGCTCAGCCTCGGCCCTGCTCTGGCGGGCCTCGCCAAGCACGGCGAGCGCGGGTAGGCAGGCCGCTCTGGGGATCAGCCCCCGGTCGCCGCTCGGCGCCACTCGGCCGCGTAGGCATCGGCCATAGCAGAGAGGGAGAACTCCGCGGCGATTCGTGCCCGCGCGCGCGCACCAAGCTCGCGGCGGGCGTCGGCGGGCTGGGTCAGGACCGACGCCATGGACCGAGCCAAGGCGTCGGGATCGGAGACCGGGACGACGCGCTCCGGATCGCCGATGACTTCTGCCGCGTCGCCACAGTCAGTCGCAACGACGGGCACACCGCTCGCCATGGCCTCGCCGATCACGAGCGGCAGCGCCTCGCCGCTCACCGAGGAGAGCGCGAGAACGTCGAACGCCCTGAACAGGCGATCGGGATCCGGGCGCGGACCCAGCAGGTGGACCCTGACGCTCCGGCCAAGCTCCTCCACCCAACGGGCGAGCTCGGCGTTTTGCGGCGACACATCCTTCCCGCAGAGAACGACCTCGACCCCTGGCACGAGCTTGCCGAGGATGCCTGCCGCTCGCAGGAGGTTGCGATGGTCCTTCATCGGATGAAAGCGCGCCACGTGTCCGACGACGAGCGCGTCCGGAGTGATGCCGAGCTCGTCGCGGACCTCGCGGCGGTCGTTGTCGCTGGGGTGAAAGCGCTCCAGGTCGAACCCGTTCGGGATCGTGGTCACCCTGTCCATCGGGTAGCCGAGATCTCGCATGACATCCGCCGAGCTCTGCGAGCAGGCGACGATGCTCGCGGGAACGCGGCGCGCGAGCATCCGCTCCGCCCGGCGAGTCGCAACGGCCACGGCCCCATGCACCTCTCGCCGCACGTCCGTGATGTGCACGCCCCACACGACGGGCGTCCTTGGCGGCGTCCTCGCGAGCGTGCCCGCGAGCACGTTCGAGTGGAGCAGCCAAGTCTGAACGACGTCGGGCGAGAACGTACGCAGGATCCGGCGGAACGCCAGGACCCCCCGGGGCGAGGGCACGCTGCTCATCTCGAGCGCCTCTACTTGAACGCCGAGTCGGCGGATGCGGGGCCCGACGTCGCCAAGCGTCGTCAGCGATACCACCCGCGGCTCGAACTCGGAGTCGCCGATCTCCTCGAGCGCCCGGGCCAGGATCACCTCCGCCCCTCCGACGGAGAGACCCGTTATCGCATGCAGCACGCGGAGCCGGGCGGTCATCGAAACCCGAGCTCCTTGTAGACGGTGAGCGTCCCGGCGAACATCTGGTCGAACGCGAAGCGCTCCCTCATCCGCTTCTGTGCATCCCGCCCAAGGCGGGCCGCCAAGTCCCGGTTCCGAAGCAGGTCGATGACGGCGTCCGCAAGGCCATCCGCATCGTGGGGGGTGACCAGCCGGCCCGTCTTGCCATCCTCGATTGCCTCTCCAACTCCGCCGACGTCTGTCGCGACGATCGGCTGCCCAAGGCTCATGGCCTCGAGGAGGGCGTACGGAAACGACTCCGACCATCCCGGCAGGACGTAGACATCCGAGACCCCGTAGACGGTGGTCACGTCGGCCACCTCGCCGAGCAGCACGACGCGCTCGCCCATTCCAAGGCGCTCGATCTGCGCCGTGATGCGCTGCCGAAGCCAGCCATCCCCGGCGATGACAAGCGTCGCGGCGGGGATCGCGGCGAGAATCCGAGGCATCGCTTCGACCAGGGTCTCGATCCCCTTGGGCGGCTGGAGCTCGGTCACTGCCGAGATGACCGGGCCGCTCCCGCGCAGCCGCTCGAGCGAAGGGTCCGTGCCGATGGCTCGAAACTCCTCGATGCCGTTGTAGACGACCCTCGTGAGGCGGGGCGGGGCGATGCGGCAGGCGATGCGGCGCTCGGCCTCACATACGCACAGGTAGCGACTCGTCAAAGGGACCAACGCCTGTTCGATCGCCCGGTAGGAGGCGCGCTTCGCCCGGCTCGTGAAGTAGTTGGTGAACGCGAAGTTGTGGGGCGTGAAGACCAGCGGAATACGCGGGTTTCGAACGCGAGCCAGGCGGGCGATCACGCCGCCCTTCGAGCCGTGGGCGTGGACGAGATCCGCGTCGAACGCCCTGATCGCCCGCGCCAGCGCGGGCACCGCACGCGCGTCCTCGCCCGGCGAGATCTCCCGTCCGATGTCGAGGTCGATCAGCTCCGCCCCGACCGCAGTCGCCCGCTCCCCGTGCGGACCGGCGAGCGCGACCGTGTGTCCCGCGGCGATCAGCGCCCCGCTGAGCCGGGCGACATGGCCGAACGCACCACCCTTGCTCGGCCGGACGACCATGACGATCCTTCCCATCCGGCGCGACGCTAGCGCAAGCGTCGGGTGACCCCTCCATAGAATTTCGGAGGTGGCAAGGTCTGTTCGTGCCAGCGGGGCGGGCATCGTCGGCGTCTACGCCGTTGCGCTCCTGGCCGCCGTGTCAGCCGCGATTGTCGACGGCCCCGAGCCCGCCCCCGTCACCACGAGCCAGCTTGCGAACACCGCCCCTGCGGAACGAGCGCTGTTCGCCGAACGCGACTCCAGCTACCAGGACATCATCGTCCGCGACACCACGCACGCTCACATCGCTGCGCTTCGCGCAGCGAATCCGGGGGCGCGGATCCTGGTCTACAAGAACCTGTCGTTCACCGGCAGGGAGTCAGACGGCTGTCCCTCGGCGCCCTTCCAGGGCGGTGGCGTCTCCTGGTGCGAGGCGGACGGGCACGAGAGCTGGTTCCTGCATGATTCGGCCGGCAACCGGATCGAGTCGGACTTCCCGGGCCTCTACGCGGCGAACATCGCCAACCCGGCCTACAGGCGAGCCTGGATCGACGCCGTCGAAGCCCGCCTGAACGACATCGACAACGACGGCTCCGACCAGCGCTACGACGGCGTCTTCATCGACGACGCCAACCTGTACCCCGGCCATGGCATGGACGGCCGAATGGCCGAGCTCACCGACTCCGCCTACAGCAGGGCGGAACAGCAGTTCATCGACCAGGTCGGCGACGAACTCGGTTCCAAAGGGTTCCTCACGACGGCGAATCTGGGGATGAACCTCTTCGACCCGGACCAGCGGTCCCAGGCGGTCGAGATCGCAGGACATGTCAGCGCGGTCAACCGCGAGTCGTTCGTGCGCTTCGGCTCCGGTCCGCTCTTCACCTCGCCGCCGAGCGGGGAGCTTCCGGACTGGAGCGATCAGGTGACCCTCGAGCAGGAGATTCAGGACGCCGGCGCCGGCTTCAGCGCGATCGTCTACGGCTCGGCCAATGACATCCGGGCCCAGCGCTACGCGCGCGCAACCTTCCTTCTCGGCTGGGACGGCAGCGCAGGCAGCTCGCTCATCTTCCGCCCGCCCCCCGACCCGTCGGGGACCTCGTTCCTTCCCGGCTGGACGACCGACGTCGGCGTGCCGGAGGGGCCGATGACGGCCGTCGGGCAAGGCTTCCGCCGGTACTTCACGGACGGCATCGTCGTCGTGAACCCAGCAGCGCAGGGCAGCCAGGAATTCGACCTCGGGGCCTCCTACCGGCTTCCCGGCGGTGGTTGCGCGGACTCCGTGGCGCTTGGGCCGACGCGCGCCCTCGTGCTATCCGTCTGCTCCTAGGATGGGCAGCTAGACCACTGTTCGGTTCGACTCCGGGACGAGGCGGCCTCGGCGGCGCTCGAGCCTGCTCCTGACGCCCGCGACGACCTCGCGGGCGGACGTCGGCGCGAACAGCCGGAGGAGCAGCGCGTAGATCGCCAGGCCCAGGGCGATTTCCGCGGCGACAAGAATGAGCCCGACGATCGTCCCGTGGGTTGCCGGCTCGATCGCGCGATCGACCGGGAGCAGCGCAATTGCCATGAGACCCGCGGCCACGAGCGGTGCCCAGATCTGGGCAAGGACGGCGCGGAGATGGATGTCCATCACGCGCCCGCAAAGGTGGAGCGCGTAGCAGGCGGAGAGCACCTGACCGAGCGCGAGCCCATAGGCCGCGGCGGTCAGCCCGAGCGGGACCATCGCGAGCATCGACAGCAGGAGCAATGGCGTCTTCACGCAGGTCAGCCGCAGCAGCAGCTTCGAGTCGCCGCGCGCCTTCAGCGCCTCCGAGATCACGCCGATGATCGCCCCGGCGCCGGCCCACATCCCCATTGCGGCCACGACCTCCCCCGCCGCGCCCCACTGATCGCCCAGGACCACCAGGGTCAGCGACTTGCCGAGCGGCAGCAGGAGCAGACCGGCAGGGAACGCGGCGATCGACATCCAGCGGAGCGAGCGCAGGAACGCTGGCGTCAGGCGGGCCGCGTCGTGCGAGATCCGCGAGAACGCCGGAAACAGGACGTAGGAGGCCGCGGCGACAAGCATCCGCCACGGCATGAGCGCCAGCCGGTAGCCGTTCCGGAACTGACCCAGTGCGCTCGTGCCGAGGAAGCGGCCGACGATCAGCGCCGTCCCCTCCTCGCCGGCTGCGACGAGCACGCCCGAGATCAGCACGTAGCGGCCGAAGTGGACGAGCTCGCGCCACATCGCATACGAGGCGAGTCGCAGCCGCGGGCGCCAGCGGACGAGCGTCCAGCTGAGGACCACCTCGCCGACTATTGCCGCGTACTGGCCGATCACGAGCGACCAGACGCCCATGCCGAGGCTCGCGGAGACGATCGCGCCGACGCCGAAGATCACCACCTGGATCGGCTCGATGACGAGCCGGCGCAGGAAGGAGAAGCTCCGCTGGAGCAGCGCGCTGGGAACCGAGTTGAGCGTCTGAATCGCCACGATCCCGGACATCACGGCCGCGACCGCGGTGACCTCCGAGCTGTCGAAGATGAGGCCCATCAGCGGCGACGCGGCAAGCGCGAGCAGCCCGAAGAGCAATCCTGCGGCCGCAGTGGCGATCAGGGCGGTGTTCGCCGCCTCCTCCACCCGGTCACGCCGCTGGATGACCGCGGAGACCATGCCGGAGTCGGTGCCAAGAAAGGCGAAGGTGATGAGGATCGATCCGGCCGCGTAGACGCCGAACTCATGCGGCGTGAGGAGCCTGGTGAGCGCCATGTAGACGGCGAGGTTCATCGTCTGCGCGAGGAAGAAGCCGAGGCCAGACATGCTCGCCCCCCGCACGACGGTCCCGGTCAGCGAGTCGGGCTGTTCCTCGAGATCGCTCGGAACGGGTCCGGGGTCGCTCATCTCGGGCGATTCTAGGGACGGGCTCGGTGCCCTATTGGCGGCCGCTGCCGCTGGGGGAAGCCGCTCAGCTGGGGCAGGCCGGGAGGGCCAGGGCCTTCACGGCGCCGAGGGTGACGGAGCTGGTGCAGCTGCCGTCTGGGAGCTCGTAGCTCCCGCCGAGGTCGAATGACTGGCTGCCGCTGGGCGCCGGGTTGATGACCACGGTCCCCGCCGTGAAGTCGCGGCGGAAGCCCTGTCCGACCGCAGTCATGCTCCCAGTGGGCGTGCCGACGTTGGTGGTCCAGTTCGGCGTGTACGTGTCGGAGGAGCTGTCCATGGTCGGGCGGTAGATGATCGAGCTTCCCACCTGGCCGTTCCATCCGAGGAGAAACGACGCACGGGCGTAGCGCTGCGCCTGGACATCGTTCTCGGAGCCGTAGGCGATCGCGCTGAAGGATGCGCCGGTGGCCTCAACGTCCTGCTCGAACTTGACCTGGTCGCGCCAGTTGGCGGTCCCGTTGCTCGGCGGCGAGGTGAACAGGCTGCCCCGCCCCCAGCGGATGAACGACTCGCGGTTGATGGTTGTGACGTGCGAGGCTATCGTCATCGCCTCGGAGCGCTGCGTCGAGTCGTAGAGGTCGAGCGCCAGGTTGGGGACCGTCATGAACCCCTTATGACCGAGCTCGTCGCCGATCCTGTCGATGAACTGTTGCGTGGCCTTGCCGTAGGCGGAATCGTTCAGCTCGGCAATCCGCCCGTCCATGCCATGGCCGGGGTACAGGTTCGAGTCGTCGATGAAGACACCGTCGTACCGCTGGTTGGAGCCGTCGGCGTTGATATCGGCGAGCCGGCCCGCCACAGCGTCGATCCAGGCCTGCTGATAGCCCGGGTTCGCGATGTTCGCGGCATAGGAGCCCTTGAAGTCGGATTCGATGCGATTGCCGTTGGCGTCGTGAAGGAACCAGCTCTCGTGGGAGTCCGCGTTGCACCACGGCACGCCGCTGCCCTGAAACGGAGTCCACGGGCAACCCTTGGGCTGGACGTTGATGAACGACAGGTTCTTGTAGACGAGGATCCTGGCGCCTGGATTCGCGGCTCGGAGTGTCGCGATCTGGGCGTGCGTGGAGTCGCGGACGATGATCGTCTGGTAATTCGAGCCTCGCTCGTCGAAGAGCGCCTGCTCGTCAGGGGTCGTGTTCGCGATCTGGCTCGTGGTCACGGGACTCGGCGCGTTCGGGTCGGTGGGCGGCGGGTCGCTCGGCGGGGGGTCGTTCGGGGGATGGTTGCCGCCGCCGGGCTTGGACGTCCTCACCAGGGAGATCGCGTCCACGCTGAACGAGTCGTGCCTGCTGACATGCGACGCGCGGCGGACGTAGACGTCGAGGTGGTCGCCGCTCGCCTGCGCGGTGTAATGGACCCTGACCTTCTTGAAGTGCCGGCGACTCAGGCGGACGGTGTGCTCGTGGTCGCCAATGAGCCTCCCACTCGCGTCCGTCTCGCGGACGACCAGTCCGACCCGGCGGCCCGCCGAGGCACGACTGGCGCGGACGAACGCCGACGCGCGGTACCTGGCGCCGTTCTTCGTCGGGGCATGCCCGTTGCTGCCGACCGCCGGCGGGGTGCCGTCGATCGTGTAGTCGGAGACGCGCTTGTCCGCGGTCACCTTCGCCACGTACCTGCCGTCCGGAGCCTTGCGGGTCCGGACCCGCTTCACGCTGGCCCGGAACCCGGACCAATCACGCGTGTGGTGCCGGAAGCTTGGGTTGCTGGTGAGGTTGTGGCTCGGGACCTTGCTGCTTGCGGAGGCCGAGCCGGCCGGCACCAGAAGGCCGCCCACTGCAGCGGCGGCCACGAGCAGGGCACGGCGGTGGGGCGAGAGGAGGTGGCGGGCTGAGGCAAAGGCGAGCATTGGTCTTCACAGCCCGGATCGGCCCCGAGGCCGGGGTCCGCGAAAAGGACGCGCCGCCGCTCAAACGTTCGTCCAGACCGGCCCTCGGACAGGCGCCCAGGCGCCGCGAGCGGGGATCGCTCGCTTCGTGTCTGGGGGCACCCCTCCCCGACCCCACGGGTGACTCTTCAGACGTGGCCCGGTCCCGGCGTCAGGCCGGTCCGGGCGTAAGCCAGCCGCAAACGTCGATATTCAGCTCGGCGAGCTGCTGAACCTGCTCCTCGACGACCGGCATCAGAACGTTCCGCGTGTTGTCCGGAGGAGGCTCACGAGGGGCGAATCGCGTGTTGATCCTGCTTAGTGCGGTCCCCACCTTGACCCTTGCCCGTAGCGGCATCACGGCGTGCAGCGCAACCCGCAGCCGCTCAGGCGGCTCTTCGACCACGTCGCGAAGGAGGCGGCTCCGGGTCTGCTTGTTCGAGTTGACGACTCGTATGTCCGGCACGAAGGTCGCGTCGACGTCCAGGAACTCGCAGGTCGCTCGAAAGGCTGAGAGCGTGTCCTTGGCGAAGTCGTCGTAGATCACCACGTGCACGCGAGATGAGCCGAACACGTCGATGTAGCGACGCAGCTGTTCCGCGTACGCCACGGCGGACCTGTAGGAATGCGGCGGAAACCCCTTTGGCGTTCCGTTCCGAAGCCGCTCCTCGTCATGAGCGAGCGCCTCTCCGAAGTCCACCAGGGGCTCCACGCCGAAGTGCACGAGCTGCGAATGGAGCGACGGGAGCATTTCGATCGGATTGCGCAGCATCACGATGATGCTTGCGTCGGGCGAGAAGGCTTGGATCTCGCCGGCCGCTTGGTGGGAGTACAGGTACCAGACGGAGGCCTCGCCAATGCGCTTGCAGCCCTGGACCTCCGTGAACATCTCCATGTAGTGACGGCGCTTGTCCTCGGGAGAGCGGTGGGGATATAGGTCACGCTTGCGCTCGAGGCGCTCCGGCAGGTCGCTGCCGAAGTAGTGCGACTCCTTTGCCGATGCCATGCCGATCTCGGGGTGCTGTCCGAGGTAATCGGCCATCGCGCTGGTCGCGCACTTCGGCGCGCCAACGATGAAGAAGTCCGGCCCGCGGAGCGTCCCGTTCGTCACGGACTCAATAAAGCAGAGTCAGGCTCGGCCCGCGGTGGCCGCTCGCGGCCGAGGAAACGGGTGCTCAGTTGGGGGTGACTCCGCCCCCACCGTTGCCGGGCTTGGTCGTCGTGGTCTGGCGGGTTGACGTGCTGGGGGTGGTCGTGGTCGTCGTCGTGCTCGTAGAAGCCGTGCTGGTGCTGGGCTGGGTCGTCGTCGACTGCGTCGTAGTCGTCGACTGCGTCGTAGTCGTGGAGGAGGTCGCGGTTGTCGGCAGCGTCGTGGTCGTGGACGACGATGAGCTGTTGCCGTTGTCGGACGCAATGACCGCGAGCGCGACCCCCAGGCCGATGACCCCGGCGACGAGCACGCCGATCAGGACCTTGACCCCGTTGCTCATGCCGCCCTGTGGCGGCTCGTAGCCACTCTGCCCGCCGCCTCGGCGGGGGTCGCGGTCGCGCATGACTCTGGTCGGGTCGTCGTGCATGGCGCGCGAGTGTAGCTACGGGCTAAGCGCGACCCAGGCCGGACTGCGCGAGAACCTCGGCGGCGCGGTCGACCTCGGAGGCGCCCACCGTCAGGGGCGGCAGGAACCGGAGCATCCCCGGGCCTGGAACGTTGATCACGAGGCGCCGGCTGAGCGCCTCGCGATGCACGGCAGCGGCGTCGATCCCGGCCGCAACTGTGACCCCCACCATGAGGCCGCGGCCCCTGACGTCGGCGATGCCGACGAGCTCGGCGAGTGCGGCGGCCAGCTGGGCCCCACGCCTGCTCACATTCGCGAGCAAGTCTCCGTCGTCCACCTCGCCGAGCGCCGCAAGTGCGGCGGCGGCCGCTACCGGCCCGCCGGCGAAGGTCGAGCCGTGGTCGCCGAGCTCGAGGACCTCGCCCAGCTCGGGCACGGTCACGCATGCGCCAACCGGCATGCCGCCGCCGAGCGCCTTTGCAGCGGTGATCACGTCCGGCGTCACCGGGAGCTGCTCGTAGGCCCAGAGCGAGCCCGTCCGGCCCATGCCGGTCTGCACCTCGTCGAAGACCAGGATCGCGCCGGCCGCGTCGCAGGCCTCGCGCGCCGCGACCAGGACCTCGTCGGCGATCGGCCAGACGCCCGCCTCGCCCTGGATCGGCTCGATGATCACTGCTGCGGTGCGCTCGGTGACGGCCTCGCGCAGGGCGACCGGGTCGTCGCGCGGCACGGCTTTGAAGCCGCGCGGCAACGGCCCGAAGAGCTCTTCGTTGGCGAGTCGCGGCGTCGCGGCCAGCGACCCGAGCGTGCGGCCGTGGAAGCCGAAGTCGAGCGTGACGATCTCGGGCGCCTCCACCCCGCGCCGGTGCGCGTGCTTGCGGGCCAGCTTGATCGCGCACTCGTTGGCCTCGGTGCCCGAGTTGGCCAGGAACACGCGGCCGCCCAGGCTCGACTCGGCGAGGCGTTCCGCCAGGCGCATCGCCGGCTCGGTGTAGAAGAGGTTCGAGACGCCGCCCAGACGCCCGGCCTGCTCGCTGATCGCCGCGACGATCCGCGGGTTGCAGTTGCCCGCGTTGTGGACCGAGAGCCCCGCGAAGAAATCGAGGTACTCCTTGCCCTCGGTGTCCCAGAGCGTGCACCCTTCCCCCCGCACGAACTCCACGGGAGCCTTGGCGTACGTGGGCATGACGTAGCGGGACTCGAGCCCCTGCAGCTCTCGAAGGCTCACGGGGTGACCATCGTGCCGATGCCGGCGTCGGTGAACAGCTCGAGCAACAGCGAGTGCGGGCGCCGGCCGTCGATGATGTGCGCCGACTGCACGCCGCCGGCGATCGCCTCGTTGCAGGCGGCGAGCTTCGGCCTCATCCCGCCCCCGATCCCCTCGAGCGCAGCCTCGATCTCCGGCGTGGTCGCGCGCGAGATGAGGCTCGCCTCGTCGTCGGGATCGGCCAGCCAGCCCACGACGTCCGTGAGGAAGATCGCCTTGTAGGCGCGGAGCGCGGCGGCGACCTTGCCCGCCGCGGCGTCGGCGTTGACGTTGTAGGAGTGCCCATCCCGGTCGGCGCCTGCGGAGGCGATCACCGGGATGTAGTCGGCGGCGATGTGGTTCAGGACGTCGACGTCGACCCGCTCGATCTCGCCGACGAAGCCGACCTCGGCCGCGTTCTCGACCGGCCTGATCTCGAAGAGGGTCCCGTCCTCGCCGGAGAGGCCGACGGCGGGCTGCCCGTGGCGGTTCAGGCGGCTGACGATGTCCGCGTTGACCTTGCCAAGAAGGACCATCTTGGCCACCTCGACCGTCTCGGCGTCGGACACCCGCAGCCCGTCGACGAACTTCACCTCCATCCCGAGGCGCTCCATGTACCGGGTGATGTCCGGCCCTCCGCCGTGGACGATCACGGGATTGAGCCCGACGTACTTGAGCAGGACCACGTCCGTCGCGAAGTCGTCGCGCAGCCCCTCGTCGCGCATCGCGGCGCCGCCGTACTTGATCACCACCGTGCGCCCGTGGAACTCGCGGATGTACGGCAGCGCCTCGAGGAGGGTCTCGACGCTGGAGCCGGTCTGCGGACCGTGGACTGCGGACTCTTCGGTCATGTCGGGTACTCCGAGTTGAGGCGAACGTAGTCAGGGGTGAGGTCGGAGAAGTAGACGTGGGCGGACGCGTCCCCGCGGCCGAGCCTGATGGCGATGTCCGCCTCCGCGCCGTCGGCGCCAAGCTCCTCGAAGTCGATCGTCTCCGGCGTCGGCTCCGGCATCTCCCTGCCGGCAAGCGCCATGCCCGCCGCCTGCGCGATCCGTCCCCAGTTCGCATCGCGGCCGTAGAGCGCGGTCTTGACGAGCGGGGAGTTCGCGATCGCCCGCGCCACGGACTCGGCCTCGGCCGAGTCGGCCGCCTCGTCGACCGTGACGCGCCCGGTCCGCGACGCTCCCTCGCCGTCGGCCACCACGTCCAGGGCCAGCTGGAGGAGGACGGCGTCGAGAAGCCCTTCGGGGAGGGGCCGGCCGCTCGCCCCGCCGGCCTGGAGCACGACCGTGTCGTTGGTGCTCATCTGGCCGTCGACGGTGATCCGCTCGAAGGACGCGTCCACAGCGCGGCGCAGGTCCCGGGCGGGCTGCGCGACCACTGCGTCGGTCTGGACGAAGCACAGCAGGGTGGCGAAGCCGGGCCGGATCATGCCCGCTCCCTTCGCCTGGGCCGAGACGGTCACGCCTCCCGCCCTGAGGCTGCAGGATTTCGGCGCGTCGTCGGTGGTCATGATCGCTCGCGCGAACTCGGAGCCCCCGTCTGGCCCCGCTCTCTTCACGGCCTCGCGGGCGCCCGCCTGAGCGGCCTCGAGCTCCAGCGGGACCCCGATGATCCCGGTCTCCGCAACCACAACCAGCGACGGATCCAGGCCAAGTCCCTCCGCCCCGGCTTCTCGGAGGGCTCGCGCGTCGGCGAGCCCCTGCTCGCCGGTTGCTGCGTTGGCGTTGCCGGAGTTGACCACGCAGGCGCGAACGCCGGCCTGGTCGCACTCGTCGCGGCAGACGACCACGGGCGCCGCGGGCGCCGCGCTCGCCGTCAGCAGCACTGCCGAGCTCACCGTCGCGGCGTCACAGACCACCACCCCGACGTCGGTGGCGCCGCCCTGCTTCAGCCCGCAGTGCACGCCGGCCGCGCGAAAGCCCGGCGCCAGCTGAGCGGGGTCGAGCTGCTCGACCCCGTCCGGGGCGTCGACCCACCGCGAGCGGAAGAACCCACCCGCGGACCGCGGACTGCCGACTGCGGACTCGACGCTCACAACAACCCGTCCTCCTCCGCGAGCCCGAGCATCAGGTTGAGGTTCTGCACGGCCTGCCCGGCGGCGCCCTTCCAGAGGTTGTCGATCGCGCCGAAGGCGAGAATGCGATCTCCCTGGGGAGCGACGGCGACGTGGACGCGACAGAGGTTGGTCTCACGGACATCGCGGACTCCCGGCGGCGAGTCCACGACCTCGACGAACGGCTCGCCGGCGTAACGGTCGCGATAGAGGCTCTCCAGCTCGTCCGCGGCGACCTCGCGCGTGGGGCTGACGAAGCAGCTGGCCAGAAGGCCCTGGTCGATCGGCAGGAGGTGCGGCGTGAAGGCGACGCCACCGACCTCGCCTAGGGCGTGGAGCTCCTGGACGATCTCCGGGTAGTGGCGGTGGCCGCCCGTGCCGTAGGGCGAGAAGTTCTCGGCAACGTCGGTGAAGTCGAGCGCGCCCCGTCCGGCGCCGGAGACGCCGGACGCCGCGCTGACCACCACGTCCCCAAGCAGGCCGGCCTCGGCGAGGGGAGCCAGGGCGAGGACGGTCGCGGTCGGGTAGCAGCCGGGGTTGGCGACGAGCTCCGCCGCGTGGATCTCGGACCGGTAGAGCTCCGTGAGCCCGTACACGACGCCCTCCAGGAGGTCGGGCTCGCCGTGCGGGCCGTACCAGCGCTCGTAGCTCGGCAGGTCGCGCAGCCGGAAGTCGGCGGAGAGGTCGACCACCTGCACGCCCAGGCCGCGCAGCTCGGCGACCAGCGGCGCCGCGGCGCCGTGCGGGTAGGCGACGATCGCCGCGTCGAGCTCCTCCAGGCGCTGGAGATCGAGCTCCTCGAGCACGAGGGGAACCCGGTGCCGGGGGTGGAGCGCGTCGAGCCGCTTGCCCGCGTCGCCGCGGGCGCTCACCGCGGTCAGCTCGAGGTGCGGGTGGTTCCAGACGAGCCGCGCCGCGAGGGCGCCGGCAAGTCCCGCGGCCCCCGCAACGAGCACCCGGGCGGCAACGTCGCCACCAAGCGGCTGCGGAAGACCGGCCGACTGCCGACCACGGACTGCGGACTTTTCGGTGTCACTCACGCAGGGACCCTCCGATCTCCGCGAGCGCCTGCCTGATGGCCTCGCGAATCGGCTCGACCTCCTCGTCGGTGAGCGTCCGGTCGGGCGCCAGGAACTCCAGGCGAAGGGCGAGGCTCTTGCGGCCCTCCCCCACCTGGTCACCGCGGTAGAGGTCGAAGACTTGCGCGTCGCGAAGCAGCTCGCCCGCGGCGCCGCGCACCGCGTCGCGGACCGCCGCTGCGGCGAGCGCCTCGTCGACGACGACCGCGAGATCCTGGTAGAGGGCCGGGTAGGTGGTCACGTCCTCGTAGGGCTCCTCGCCGGCCGTCGAGGCTTCGACCAGCGGCGCCACGTCGATCTCGAAGCCTGCCCCGAAGGGGAGGTCCCAGGCTCCCAAGACGCGCGGGTGGAGCTCTCCGACCCAGCCGGCGTCGGCTTCCCCGATCCGGACCCGGGCCGCGCGGCCGGGGTGCAGGAACGGCTCGGCCCCGGGCTCGAGGCTGGCCTCGACGCCGAGCACCGCGCACAGCGACTCGAGCGCCCCCTTCACGTCGTAGAAGTCCGCCGGCCGCGTCCCGTCCCTCCAGGAGCCCGCGCCGATGGGGCCGACGGCGAGCGCGCCGACGCGGTGGACCTCGCGAGCCGGGGGCGCCAGCCGCCCGGCGAAGACGCCCGCGCTGACCGACCCCTGCGCGGGCGGCGCCTCGGGCAGGTGCGCGCGGCCGGACTCGAAGACCGCCACCCGCTCGGCGTCGCGCGCGATGTTGTGCCGAGCGGCGTCGAGGAGCCCGCCGAGCAGCGTGGTGCGCATCGCCGTGTAGTCGGCGGAGATCGGGTTACCCGTCGCGACCATCGCGTCGGGGGTGCCCAGCCGTGCCGGCAGGTCCGGCGCCACGAAGTGCCAGGCGACGATCTCGTCGAAGCCGAGGCCCACCATGGCGTCCTCCGCACGGCGGCGCAGGAGCTGCTCGCGGGAGAGGCCGCCGGAGCGCTCGCCGTGCGCCGGAAGCGTCCGCGGCAGCCGGTCGAGGCCGTGGAGACGGCCGACCTCCTCGATCAGGTCGGCCTCACGGGTGACGTCGTAGTGGCGGTGCACGGGAACCGTTACCGAAAGCTCGTCCTCGCCCCCGGGCTCGACCTCGAACTCCAGGCCCTCCAGATGCCGGGTTGCCTCGCTCAGCTCGACGTGTGTGCCGAGCAGCGAGTCAAGACGCGTGCCGCGCAGGGAGATCACGTGCGGGGCGGGCATCTCGGCCAGCTCGTCGATCGTCCCGGCCAGCATCTCCGCTCCGCAGAGCTCGGCGAAGAGCTTCGACGCCACGGCCTGGGCGCGCACCGCGAGCTCCGGGTGGAGTTGCTTCTCGAATCGCGCCGACGCGTCCGTGCGAAGCCCGAGCAGCGACGAGGTCCGCAGGATGTTCATGCCGTTCCACGTCGCGACCTCGAGCAACACGCGCGTGGTCTCCCCGCCGATCTCCGAGACCTGGCCTCCCATGATCCCGGCGATGCTCGTCGGCCCGTCGCGATCGCAGACCAGCACCGACTGCGCGTCGAAGATCCGCTCGATCCCGTCGAGCGTGACCATCGTCTCGCCCTCGCGGGCGGCGCGCACGATGATCTCGCCACCCGGGACGCGGTCGAGGTCGAACGCGTGGAGAGGCTGCGCGGTCATCAGCATCACGTAGTTGGTGATGTCGACCGCGTTGGAGATCGAGCGCTGTCCGGCGCCCCGCAGCCGCGCCCGCAGCCACAGCGGCGACGGCCCGAGCGTCACGTTCTCGAACCCGCGCGCCGTGAACCGCGGGCAGAGCTCCGGGACCTTCACCCTCACCGACGCGACGTCCGTGACCGAGCCGCCACCGCCGGGCTCGGCGTCCTCCTCCCAGGGCGGAGCCGCCAGCGGGGCACCGGTGATCGCGTGGACCTCTCGCGCCACGCCGTAGACGCCCAGGCAGTCGGAGCGGTTCGGGTTGAGGTCGAGCTCGATGACCTGATCGGCCACCGGGAACACGTCGGCAAGCGGGGTGCCCGCCGGCGCCGTTTCGCTCAAGACCATGATTCCGTCATGGTCCTCGCCCAGCTCGAGCTCCTGCTCGGACAGGATCATCCCGTCGGACTCGATCCCCCGCAGCTTGGCCTTGCCGAGCTTGTCGCCGCCGGGCATGACCGCACCCGGCATCGCCACGGCCACGGTCTGGCCGGCGTCCACGTTCGGCGCGCCGCAGACGATGGTGCGCTCGCCGTCGCCGGTGTCCACCACGCACACCTTCAGCCGGTCGGCGTTGGGGTGCTTCTCGGCCGAGACGACGTGGCCGATCACGTAGCCGTCGCCGGAGGGTGCGCCGACGTGGGTCACGCGCTCCACCTCCACAGCCTTCGCGGCGAGCAGCGCGGCGACCTCCCCCGTCTCGAGCCCGGGGTCGCAGTACTCCTTGAGCCAGGAGAACGGCACCTTCACGGAACTGTCCTCGCGCTTCGCCCGTCAATCATCGAAATCAGCTCCGCGCTCAATGGAACTGCTCCAGGAAGCGAACGTCGTTCTCGAAGAAGAGCCGCAGGTCCGGGATGCCGTGCTTCAGCATCGCGATCCGCTCGATTCCCATGCCGAACGCGAAGCCCTGCGCGGTCGCCGGGTCGTAGACGTCGCGGTCCACGAACCCGAACACGTTGGGATCGACCATGCCCGCGCCGAGGATCTCGATCCAGCCGCTGCCCTTGCAGAGCCCGTCGCGCTCGCCGTCGTCGAGCACCCCGGTCCCGCCGCAGCGGAAGCACGACACGTCGACCTGCACGCTCGGCTCGGTGAACGGGAAGAAGTCCGGCTTCAGGCGCGTCTGGCGCTCCGGTCCGAAGACGGCGCGGGCAAAGGCCTCCAGGGTCCCCGCGAGGTCCGCCAGCGAGACCCCGTCGGCCACGGCCAGGCCCTCGACCTGGTGGAACATCGGCAGGTGGGTGGCGTCGATCGTGTCGCGTCGGTAGACGGTGCCAGGCACGATGATGAAGAGCGGCGGGTCGTGTGCCTCCATCGCGCGGACCTGCATCGGCGACGTGTGCGTGCGCCAGAGGATGTCCTTCGGGCCGGGAGCAAGCCCCTCCTGGTTGACGACGCTGCCGGGAACGGTGGCCGGGTCGACGTAGAAGCTGTCCTGCGTGAGGCGCGCGGGGTGACCCGGCGGGTGGTTGAGCGCCGTGAAGTTGTAGTAGTCGTGCTCGATCTCGGGGCCCTCCATCACCCGGTAGCCCAGGCCGACGAAGACGTCCTCGATCTCCCGCCGCGTGCGCGTGACGAGGTGCAGATGGCCGGCCGCAACCGGCGGGGTGCCGGGTAGCGTGACGTCGATTGCGTCGCCGGCGAGGCGGGTCTCGAGCTCGGCCCCCTCCAGCGCCGCGCGCCGCGAGTTCAGCGCCGCCTCCAGGGTGGCGCGCGCCTCGTTCGCCGCCGAGCCAACCGGCCCGCGGTCCGTGGGATCGAGCTCGCCGATCCCGCGCAGGATCGCCGTCAGCTCGGACTTCCGCCCGAGCGCACGGACCCGCACGTCCTCCAGGACGCCCGCGTCGGACGCGGCCGCGATCGCCGCCTCGGCCTCGGCGCGAATCGACGCAATGCGCTCGAGGGCGTCAGACATGGCGACGGATCCTATTTCCAAGCTCGTAGAGGGCCACGGTCCCCGCCATCGCCACGTTGAGCGAGTCCGGCCCATCCGCGTTGAGGGGGATCCGAACCCGGGCGTCGGCAGCCGCGAGGAGCTCCGCCGGCAGGCCCTCGCGCTCGCCGCCCAGGCAGATGACGACCGGCGCCTCGACCTCGGCTTCCGCGAGGCTCGACCGGGCCGCCGGGTCGAGCGCGACGCTTGTCCCCCCGAGCTCGCCGGGCTCTGCCCTCGCGGGGGGTCGGGTGAAGATGGAGCCCATGCTGGCCCTCACCGCCTTCGGCGAGAACGGATCTGCGCAATCCGGGCCAAGCACCACGGGCCCGTCGGCAAGGGCGTCGGCGGCGCGGATCAGGGTCCCGACGTTGCCCGGGTCGCCCACCCCGTGGAGGTAGACGGAGAGCTCCCCGCCGGGGTCGGAGAATTGCTGGCGGTAGACGCCCACCACCCTGCTTCCCGAGCCCAGCGAGCTCGCCGCCCGCAGCAGGTCCGGCTCGACGTCCTCGCCGGCGCGCAGCACGAACTCCGGCTCCCAGCCTGCCGCCTCCGCCGCCGCAACGAGGTCCTCCCCCTCGGCGGCGAACAGCGACTCGCGCACGCGGTGCTTGCGCTCAGCGAGCTTGCGAATGAGGGTGAGCTTGTCGTTTTGGGCCGAGGTGATCATGGAACGAAAAAGGGCGCCTCGCTGGGCGCCCCGGATGCGTACTCGCTTCTGTCTGAGTCAGGCAGCGGCAAGCCTCCGGGAGGGGCCGGTAAAGCGTCGGCGGTTCCGGGGCGAAGCCGTCATCGACACGCAGTAAATCACGCCGCTGCGGCTTCGGCCGCGGTCTTTGCCTGCGCGCACACGCCCTTGAACGCCTCGGGGTCCCGCACGGCGATGTCGGCGAGCATCTTGCGGTTCACCTCGATGCCGGCGGCGGTCAGCCCGTGCACCAGCTCCGAGTAGGTCATGCCGTTCTGCCGCGCGGCGGCGTTGATCCTGGTGATCCAGAGACGGCGGAAATCCCGCTTGCGCGTTCGCCGGTCGCGATACGCGTAGTTGCCGGAGCGCATCACCTGCTCGTTGGCGAAGCGGTAGCTCGAGTGCTTGCGGCCCCAGTATCCCTTGGCCTGCTTCAGGACCTTCTTGCGCCGGCGCTTGCGGGCGACGGCGTTGGTGGCGCGGCTCATCGTCCCCCTCGCTTGTTGAGGAGGCGGCTGACGCGTTCGATGTCAGGAGCGGCGACCTCAGTCGGCTTCGAGAAGGCGCGCTTGCGCTTCGGCGACTTGTGCTCGAGCATGTGGCTCGAGTACGCCCGCTTGCCCCGAAGCTTGCCGGTCGCGGTCTTCTTGAAGCGCTTCTTGGCGCCGGAGTGGGTCTTCATCTTCGGCATGACGGCCGACCATTCAAGCAGACGCGGCGCCGGCTTCGGCGCCGCTTCACGGGACGAGGCCGGCCCGCACGCCTGGATTAACATCGCCCGGAGGATGTGCGTTCGGCAACAAGACCCCGTGATTTGAACATCGGATCTCGTGACCCCGCTGCGGTCGTACTCGGCTTGACGAGCGACGGAGGGGGCAAGTGGATTCAGTTCTTCACCGGGCTCGCCGAACATCTCCGAGTGGTCGACGTCTTCCGGCCCACGGACCCGTTGCCGACCCGCGCGGTCGCCGTCCTCTCCAACTGGAGGTTGAACCTTCGCGAGCGCAGCCTCGACCCCAGCTGGTCTGTGGCGATGTTCGATGCTCGAACGCGTCAGGTCGACGCCGATCTCGCCAGTCGCCCTCGTGGGGACCATCAGGTCATCGTCCAGGCCCAGACGCTCTTTGCCCCGGGACGGGATGCCCGGAAGCAGCCCTACGTGATCTACACGGACTCAACCCATGCCCTCAACCGCCGCTTTCGGTTCGGAGGCGACCCGACGCCTGGCAGGCGCGGCGAGAAGCTCTGCGACCGGGAGCGTCAGGTGGTACAGGGCGCCGCACACGTCTTCACGATGAGCGAGTTCGCCCGCGGCTCGATGGTCGATGACTACGGCTGTTCGCCGGAATCCGTAACGGCCATCGGCGCCGGCGTGAACTTGACGGTGAAAATCGGCGAGGAGGAGCGCAGCCCGTCCCGAGCGATATTCGTCGGGTTCGACTTCGAGCGCAAGGGAGGTTTGGACGTGCTCGCCGCCTGGCCTGCCGTGCGCGCCGCCATTCCGGACGCCGAGCTGCTGATCGTCGGGCCGCCGCGACGCCAGAGTGGCGACGGTGTGAAGTGGGCCGGGAGCGTCACGTCGCCTGAGGAGCTGTCACGTCTCTACGGCAGCGCCGCGGTCTTCGTGCTTCCCACCCGCTGGGACCCATGGGGCCTCGTCTACCACGAGGCGATGTCCCACGGCCTGCCATGCATCGGGACCGACGCCTTCGCTGTCCCGGAGATCATTGATGCCGGCAAGACCGGCCTGCTCGTGAAGCCGCAGTCTCCGGATGCGATCGCGCAGGCAATGATCGAGCTGTTGTCCGACCCGGTACGGACCGCCCGCATGGGCGAAGAGGCAGCACGACGAGCCCAGGATGCGGCCACTTGGGGCAATGTGGCAGCCAAGATGGTCCCAGCGATCGTTCAACTCGCGGAGCGCTAGCTTCAGCCTGCGGCGCCTCCGCCACATCGGACCGGGCCGGCGACTGTCGCAGCTTCGTCTTGGGTAGACCATTGAGTGTGAATCCGCTGCGTGCCGATCTCGCATGCGCCGTTTCAGCCCTGAGCCGTGCCTGCCGATAATCTCGCCGGGATGTCCCTCCGGGTTGGAATCGATCTTGTGCACGTCGGCGAAGTCCGTGAAGCCGTCGAGGCTCACGGCGAGCGCTACCTCGAGCGCGTCTACACGGCCGACGAGCTTCGCGACTGTATGCGCGACAACGCGCTCGACCCCAGTCGCCTCGCCGCCAGGTTCGCCGCCAAGGAGGCCGCGATGAAGGTGCTGCGCGAAGGCGACGAGGCGCTGCCCTGGAGCTCGATCAGCGTCACGAAGGAGCCCGCCGGCCGGCCGCGCCTGCGGCTGACCGGGGACGCGCAGGAGCTGGCCCGCGCGTCCGGCGTCGGCGAGCTCGACGTCAGCCTCACCCATGAGCGCGACTACGCCGCGGCGGCCGTCATCGCCGCGTGCTGCGAGGAGGCGGCCGCGTGATCGATCAGATCCGCGAGATCCTCGCCGAGCAGGGCCGGCTTCCCTCCGCCGACAGCATCGACGTGGACGCGGACCTCTTCGAGGCCGGCATGAGCTCGCACGCGAGCGTCAATGTCATGCTGGCGATCGAGGACGAGTTCGACGTGGAGTTTCCCGACAGCATGCTCAAGCGCAGCGTCTTTGAGAGCATTTCGTCAATCGCCGGGGCGCTTGAGCAGCTCGGCACGGAGGTGAACGCATGAGCATGGATCTCGTCGCCGAGGCGCGGCGGATTGGAGCGGACATCGCGGCGCCCAACGCCGATGACGTCGACCGCAACGCCAGGTTCCCCAGCGAGACCATGGACGCCCTGCGGGAGACCAAGGCGCTGTCGGCTTTCGTCCCGACCGAGCTCGGCGGCGGCGGCGTGCCCTTCGAGTCACTGGCAGCGACCTGCTTCGAGCTCGGCCGCCACTGCGGCGCGAGCGCGATGGTGTTCGCGATGCACCAGATCCAGATCGTCACGATCGTGCGCCACTACGAAGGCGCCAGGTTCTTCGAGGACTACCTGCGCCGCGTCGCCGATGAGCAGCGCCTGGTGGCCTCTGTGACGTCCGAGGTCGGCACCGGCGGCGACATGAGCCGCTCGATCGCAGCCGTCACGCCGGGCGACGACAACAGCACCTTCGAGAAGCAGGCCCCCACGGTCTCCTACGGCGAGCACGCCGACGACCTGCTGACGACGCTGCGCCGCTCTCCCGATTCGGAGCCCGGCGACCAGGTCATGGCGCTGACGCACAAGGGTCAGCACACCCTCGAGCTCACCGGCACCTGGGATCCGCTCGGAATGCGCGGGACGTGCTCGCCGGGCTTCGTGGTCCGCGCCGAGTTCCCGGCGGAGCAGGTCCTTCCCGCTCCGTTCTCGGCGATCGCCCCGGAGTCGATGGTGCCGGTCTCCCACATCCTCTGGTCGCACCTCTGGCTCGGCATCGCCACCGACGCCTTCGACCGTGCCCGCGCGTTCGTGCGCGCCTCGGCCAAGCGCAAGCCCGGCGAGCCGCTTCCCGAGGCTCAGCGCCTCTCGCACCTGATGAGCGAGCTCGCGCCGCTGCGCGCCGAGGTCAGCCTGGCGCTGCGCGAGTATTGCGAGGCCGCCGACGGGCCCGAGCGCGAGCGCCTCTCGGAGATGGCCTCCGTCCTGCGCTTTAACAACCTGAAGCTCTCAGCGTCGGAGCAGGCCCCGCGCGTTTGCCAGGGGGCCCTTGGCATCTGCGGCATCATGGGCTTCAAGAACGACACGCCGTTCAGCGTCGGCCGGCACCTTCGCGACACGATGTCGGCGGTCTTGATGGTGGCGAACGAACGGATCCACAAGACCAACGCCGGACTGCTGCTGATCGCCAAGGAGGTGTAGCCGCAGTGGCCGAGTTCCGGGCCGCGACTCCCGAGCAAGAGGCCTTCCTCGAGGAGGTCCTCGAGGCCGGGCTGCTGATCCCGAGCGGCGTCCCCGGAGTCTACGGGCGCTCCGCCGAGCTCGAGGGCATCCGGCTTGCGGTCGATGCCGCCGTCAACCGCGCGGCGGAGCCGGACGACGCCGAGCTGCTGCGCTTCCCGCCGCTCGTCCCGCGCGACCAGTTCGAGTCAACCGGTTATCTGAAGTCCTTCCCTCACCTTGCGGGCACCATCTTCGGCTTCGAGGGATCCGAGGCCGACGCGCTCGAGCAGGAGGAGCACGCGAGCTGCCACGAGGACTGGAGCGAGCACCAGCATATGAGCGACCTCGTGCTGGTCCCGGCAGCCTGCTACCCGGTCTACCCGGCGATCGCCAGGCGCGATCCGCTCGCCGCGGGCGGCATCACGGTCGACGCCGGCGGCTCGTACGTCTTCCGCAACGAGCCGTCCGGAGACCCGGCGCGGCTGCAGATGTTCCACCAGCGCGAGATCGTCAGGATCGGTGAGCCCGAGACCGTGGCCGCCTGGCGGGACACGTGGCGCGACCGCGCGATCGAGCTGCTGCGAGGCCTGGGCCTCGACGCCAACTTCGACGTCGCCTCCGACCCGTTCTTCGGCCGCAGCGGCCGGCTGATGGCGGCAAGTCAGCGCGAGCAGGCGCTCAAGTTCGAGATCCTCGTCCCGATCGGCGGCCCCGAGCCCACCGCGGTCGCCTCGTTCAACTACCACCAGCGCCACTTCGCCGAAACCTTCGGCATCGAGATGGCCGACGGAACCGAGGCGCACACCTCGTGCCTCGGCTTCGGTCTCGAGCGGATCTCCCTGGCGCTGATCAAGGCCCACGGAACGGACTCCTCGAAGTGGCCCGGCGAGGTCCGCAAGGAGCTCTGGGGGCAGTGAGCGGCAACGGCATGGTCAGCCTGATGGGCCTCGACCCGGCGACGTACGAGCCCCACGCCGTGCACCTGCCGGGCGAGCGCAACTACACCGAGACCAACTGCTACTCAGACATCCTGATTGAGCTGATCCACGCTCGTGGCGCCGAGCCCCTGGCGGCGGCCGCCTTCACCGTCCGGATGGACTTCGAGGGCGACCAGTGGACGTTCTTCAAGCCTCCGGAGGAGGACATCGAGGTGCTCTTCGGCATCGACATCCACGAGATGCAGCCGTACCGCACCGTCCCGGAGCACATCGTGGAGCAGCTCGAGTCCGGCCGGACGATGACCGTCGAGCTCGACTCCTGGTTCCTGCCCGACACCGCCGACACCAGCTACCGCACCGAGCATGTCAAGACCTCGGTCGTGGCGGAGGCCATCGACACGGAGGGTGAGCGGTTTCGCTACTTCCATAACACGAGCCTCCACGAGCTGAGCGGCGAGAACTACCGCGGGGTCTTCCGGGTGGGCCAGGAACTCGGCGGCGAGATCCTCCCGCCGTACACGGAGCTGGTGCGGTTCGATGCCGGGCCGCAGCTCGAGGGCGATGCGCTACGTGAGGCCTCCCGCGAGCTGCTGCGCGGCCACCTGTCGCGCCGTCCGCAGACCAACCCCTTCACCCGCTGGGGCAATCGCCTGACGGCGGACCTGCCGGGGCTGCTCGAGGGCGACGTCGAGAACTATCACGCCTACGCGTTCGCCACTGTGAGGATGTTCGGCTCCGCCTTCGAGGTCGCCGCCTCCCACGTCGACTGGCTGCTCGGCGACGACGGCGCCGACGCCTCGGCGGCATTGATGGAGATCGTCGAGGGATCGAAGGTCCTCTCCCTGCGGCTCGCCAGGCGCAAGCCGTTTGACCACGAATCGCGCGTCGCAACCCTGGGCGAGGCCTGGGAGCGCGCAATGGGCGCTCTCGATGCCGCCGTCTCCTGAGCAGGCCCTGCCCGCCGCGGACCACGCGACCGAGGCCCCCACCGTCGTCCGGCTCGATACGGGTTGGACGGCGGCGTCCACCCCGCCCGGCGCGGCGGCGTCCGCCGCGGACCTCGACGCTGAGGCCTGGCTCGAGGCCCGCGTGCCGGGCACGGCCGCGGCTGTGCTGGAGGGCGCTGGCCTACCGCTGGACGGCGACCTCGATGCGGAGGACTGGTGGTTCCGGGTCTCGTTCAAAGCCTCTCCGGCCGGCGACGGCGAGGAGGTGCTTCTTCACCTCGACGGCGTCGCGACGGTCGCCGAGGTACTCCTGAACGGCGAGTCGATCCTCACCAGCGAATCGATGTTCGCCGAGCACGCAGTCGACGTCTCCGGGCGCCTTGCCGGCGAGAACGAGCTCGTGATCTCCTGCAGAGCGCTGGAGCCGCTGCTCGCCGAACGCCGCAAGCCTCGCGCGCGGTGGCGGACGCGGCTCGTGAAGAGCGGGAACCTGAGGTTCTTCCGCACGATGCTCCTCGGGCGCGCGCCCGGGTTCGCCCCGGGACCGGCACCGGTCGGTCCGTGGCGTCCGGTCTGGCTCGAGCGCCGGCAGGGCGTCGCCATCGGCCCGGCGAGCCTGAAGGCCCGCCTCGACGGCGACACCGGGGTCCTCCACGTGAGCGCAACCGTCCGCTCCCTGGACGGCGCGCCGATCGAATCCGTCGCGGTGGAGCTGACCGGGCCCTCGGGCACGCACGCGGCCGGCCTGGAGCTGGACGGGGAGCGGGCGTCGGGCGAGCTCCGCGTCCCAGAGGTCGCCCCATGGTGGCCGCACACTCACGGCGAACCGGCTCTCCATGACGTCGCGATCAGGGCGACAAGAGCCTCGGACGCCTTCTCCGTCGACGCCGGGCGCGTCGGATTCCGGACGCTCCAGGCCGGGCCGGACGCCGAGCACGACGTGCTGGAGGACGGCCTGGACCTGCACGTCAACGGCATCCGCGTCTTCGCGCGCGGCGCCGTGTGGACGCCGCTCGACTTCGTCGAGCCTGGCTCCCTCCCGCGAGAGCCTTCGAACTGCGCTGGAACAGGCGTGCGACGCGGGCATGAACATGCTGCGGGTCCCGGGAATCGGCGCGTACGAGAGCCCGGACTTCCATGACCTCTGCGACGAGCTCGGCCTCCTGCTCTGGCAGGACTTCATGTTCGCCAACATGGACTACCCCATCGCCGACGACGCCTTCCACGCCACCGTCGAGGCCGAGGCGGACGAGGTTCTCCGCCGCCTCGCACCCCGGCCGAGCCTGGCCGTCCTCTGCGGCGGCAGCGAGGTCGAGCAGCAGGCGGCGATGCTCGGACTCGAACCGGAGATCGCCCGCGGTGAGCTGTTCGGCGAGCTGCTCCCCGGCGCGGTCGCGCACGCCGGCTGTGACGCCGTATACGTGCCCTCCGCCCCGAGCGGCGGCGACCTCCCGTTCCGCCCCGGCAAGGGGATCGCCAACTATTACGGCGTGGGTGCCTACCTACGCCCGCTCGACGACGCGCGCCTCGCCGACGTCCGCTTTGCCGCTGAGTGCCTGGCGTTCGCGAACGTGCCTGATGAGCAGACGGTCGCGGCGGTCATAGGGACGGCGCCCGCGGCCGCCATCCACCACCCGCGCTGGAAGGCCGGCGTCCCCCGCGACGCAGGCGCCGGCTGGGACTTCGAGGACGTCCGCGACCACTATCTGAAACTGCTCTACGGGGTCGATCCCGTCGAGCTCCGCAGCGTTGACACCGAGCGCTACCTCGACCTTTCCCGCGCCGTCACGGGCGAGGTCATGGCAGCCGTCTTCGGCGAGTGGCGCCGCGCGGCATCCACATCCGGCGGGGGCATGGTCCTCTGGCTGCGCGACCTTGTCGCCGGGGCGGGCTGGGGTGTGATCGACTCGCTGGGGATCCCGAAGGTCGCCTACCACCACCTGCGTCGGGCGCTGCGTCCGGTCGCCGTTTGGACCACGGATGAGGGGCTCGCCGGCATGAGCGTCCACGTGGCCAACGACGGCCCTGAACCCCTGGTAGCCAGTCTGGGTGTAGCCCTATACCGCGACGGCGAGCAGAAGATCGACGAGGTGAGCGAACCTGTGGACCTCGCTCCGCACGAGACCATCGAGCGCAATGTAGAGAGCATTCTGGGTCGGTTCGCCGACGTGACCTGGGCATACCGTTTTGGGCCGCCCGCACAGGACGTGGTGGTCGTGACGCTCCAGAGCGATGCCCAGAGTCCGGCCGTGCTCTCTCAGGCCGTGGCCTTCCCGGCCGGACGACCCCTGGATCGCGAGAGCGCCGCTCAGCTGGGGCTCGAGGCAGAGCTGGCTGACGGCGAGCAGCCCACACTCTCCGTTCGCGTAAACAGGCTTGCGTACGGAGTCCGCGCCGACGTCCCGGGCTTCGACCCGTCCGACGACGCGTTCTGCGTCGCTCCGGGCGAGAGCCGCGAGGTGACGCTGCACGCCCGGACGCCGGGTGCGACGCTCGGTGGTGGGACGGTGACGGCCTTGAACCTGGCCGGCCAGGTTCGAGTCAAGGCGCCGGAGGAAGCGTCGTGAGCGCACCCGAGATCGCCACCGGCGTCTACCTCGACACCCTCCCCGCGGCCACCTTCGCCCTCTACAACGAGCCGCAGGCGGCGGGCCGCCGCGACACGTCGGTCCTGATCTGTGCCCCGTTCGGCTGGGAGGACCACTGCTCTTACCGGGGGCGACGCGAGTGGGCGATCACCCTCGCGCGTGGCGGGTATCCGACGGCGCGGCTCGACCTCCAGGGCTCGGGCGACAGCGAGGGCTTTCCGGATGACCCGAACAGGCTCGACGCCTGGACCACCTCGATCACAGCCACGGCGGACTGGCTGCGAGCCGATCCCGCATGCGACCGCGTCGCCGCGGTCGGCATCGGCATGGGCGGCTGGCTCGCCCTACGGGCCGTCGCGCGAGGCCTCGAGCTCGACGACCTCGTGCTCTGGGCGGTTCCATCGCGCGGCAAGCGCATTCTCCGGGAGCTCCGGACGTTCGCCAGTCTGAACGCCAGCGTCGACCCCGACGCGCCTGACCTCGTCGCGCCGTCCGAAGCCGAGACAGAGGTCCGTGCGGACGACGGCTCGCTCGCGGTCGGCGGTTTCCTGCTCAGCGCCGAGACCGTGGCGAGCCTCGACGCTGGTGATCTGGGGGCCGAGTCCCTGCCGAAGAGTGAGCGCAATGTCCTGATGATCGAGCGCGACGGAATCTCCGTCGAGGAAAGGCTTCGCGCCCACCTAGAAGCGTCGGGTGCGGCCGTCCGCGTGATTCCCGGCAACGGATACTCGGCCATGATGGCGATACCGCAGGAGGCGACCGTGCCGCACGGGGAGATCGCCGCTGTCTCGGCCTGGCTCGACGAGCGCTCTGTGCCGGCCCGGGCCACGAATATGCGCGAGCTGCCCGCCGAGCCGCGCCTCGAGCTGAACGTGGGCGGGGCACGCGTATCCGAGACTCCGATCACGATCGACCAGCCCACGGGGAAGCTCTTCGGGGTGCTCACCGAGCCGGCGACCGGCACTCGCGAGGATCTCTGTGCGGTCTTCCTGAACGCCGGGGCAATTCCGCACCACGGGCCCAATCGGATGTGGGTGGAGGCGGCGCGCCGGTGGGCTACCCGCGGCGTCACGAGCCTGCGCCTCGACCTCGAGGGGATCGGCGAGTCCGATGGCGAGGGTCAGCGCTACCGGCGCACGGCCGACCTCTATGTGTCCGGTCTGGTCCAGCAGGTCGTCGGCGCGCTCGACGCCCTCGAGACACGCGAGCTGCCCAACCGGTTCCTCACCGTCGGGCTCTGTTCCGGCGCCTACTGGGCATTCCACACGGCGCGCCGGGACGATCGGGCGGTCGGCTCGTTCATGCTGAATCCCCGGGGCCTTGTCTTCGATGAGGCGCTCGATGAGGCCCGCTGGGCGCGGATGTCGTGGACCCTCCTCCGTCGTGTCGCGACGGGCTCGCGCCAGACCTGGAAGCGGATCCTCCGCGGCGAGGCGAGCTTGAAGCTCCTGTTTTCGATCCTGAAGGCGGCCATGCTCGACCCGTTTCGCCGGCGGCAGCGTAAGTCGGCGGAGCGCGTCGCGGCGCGCGAGCTCGACGGCTGGTCGGCTGGGCTCGACGCGGAGGGTAAGGACACCGTGTTCCTCTTCTGCGACAACGAGCCCTACCGCGATGAGCTCGAGGTGGACGGCTACTTCGAGCGCATCGCGCAGTGGCCGACCATCAGCGTCGGCTTCCTGCCCGGGGGGGACCACACCCTGCGCCCACTTCGCGCCCAGACCGCGGCGCACGACGCGATCGACGCCGCGCTGTCACGCCTCCTCAAGGCCGGGGCGAAGCCTGGCGAGAACGGCGCCGTGGCGGGCACGGCCGAGCCGCTCAGTCCTAGCCGGTAGCCGCCTGCTCGCTGGGTGCGTCGGCGCCGCCGTCCGCCGCTTGGCCGGCCTGCGCGCGAGCCGCCGACGCGGTCCGGCTCGGGCCGAGCATCATGTGCATATTGCGGCCCTCCTGAAGCGGGTGCTGCTCGATCACAGCGAGCTCGGAGACGTCCTCGAAGAGACGCTCCAGTAGGGCGCGACCGCGCTCGGGATGGGCCTGCTCGCGGCCACGGAACATGATCGTGACCTTGACCTTGCTGTTCGCCCGCAGGAAGCGCTCGACGTGGCCGCGCTTGGTCTCGTAGTCGTGCTGAGCGATCTTCGGGCGCAGCTTGATCTCGCGGATCGTCACCTGCTGCTGGTGCTTGCGCGCCTGCTTGGCCTTCTGCTCCTGCTCGTACTTGTACTTCGAGTAGTCGAGGAGCCGGGTGACGGGCGGGCGGGCATCCGGCGCAACCTCGACGAGGTCGAGATCCTTCTCGCGCGCCATGTTCATCGCCTGCTCGGTGTCGACGACGCCGATCTGCGAGCCGTCGGCGTCGATCAGCCGCACCTTCGGAACCCGGATGCGCTCGTTGATGCGCGTGGAATCGCGCTCCGGGGGGGTCCGGTCGAACCTACGCGGAGGCGGCACTAGTCAGTTGCCGCAAGCGTCAAGCTGCCGGCGTCCTCGTGTGGGTCATGCAGGAAGTTCGGGAAGGGGGCACGGGCGCTCAGCGCTGGCGCATGGTGTCTTGGCCCCTCATCTGCGCGCGAGTATAGACAGCATGCTCGGCGGCCGGGAAAAATCTCACCCGCCGGCGAGCATCCCGGCGACGGCCGCGGTCTCGAGCGACTGGGTGTCGGCCTCGCCGTGCGCGCGCACCGAGATCGTGCCCTCCTCGTCCTCGCGGTCTCCCACGACGAGCATGTACGGCACCTTCGCGAGCTCGGCGTCGCGGATCTTGCGACCCACCGATTCCGAGCGCGTGTCCACGCGGGCACGGGCGCCCGCCTCGCCGAGCTCCGCCGCGACGCGCTCCGCGTAGGCGTTGTTGCGATCGGCGACGGGCAGCACCGCGGCCTGCACGGGGGCGAGCCAGGTCGGGAAGCGTCCGCCGTAGTGCTCGATGAGGATGCCCGCGAAGCGCTCCAGCGAGCCCAGCAGCGCGCGGTGGATCATCACCGGGCGGTGGTCGGCGTTGTCCTCGCCCTGATAGGCGAGGTCGAACCGGGCGGGCATCTGGAAGTCGAGCTGGCAGGTTCCGCACTGCCACGAGCGCCCGAGTGCGTCCGTGATGTGGAAGTCGATCTTGGGGCCGTAGAAGACCCCCTCCCCCGGGCTGACGTCGAAGTCGCGGCCCTGGCGCTCCAGGGCCTCGCGCAGCGAGCCCTCCGCGCGCTCCCACTCCTCGTCCGTGCCGATCGACTTGTCGGGCCGCGTCGAGAGCTCGACCCGCACCTGGTCGAACCCGAAGCGCGTGTAGAGCCTGTCGATGCCGGCGCAGATCGCGTCGACCTCGTCAGTGACCTGGTCGAGCGTGCAGTAGACGTGCGCATCGTCCTGGGTGAAGGCGCGGACGCGGAGCAGGCCGTGCAGGACGCCCGGCCGCTCGTAGCGCGAGACGTCTCCGAACTCGGCGTAGCGCAGCGGCAGGTCGCGGTAGGAATGCCGGATCGAGTCGAAGACCAGGCAGGCGCCCGGGCAGTTCATGGGCTTCAGCGCGTAGCGACGCTCGCCCTCGTCGCGGTCGCGCTGCGACGGGTCGACGAAGTACATGTTCTCGCGGTAGTTCTCCCAATGCCCGGAGCGATGCCAGAGCTCCTCGTCGAGGACCCGCGGGGTCTTGATCTCCTCGTAGCCGGTCCTTCGCAGCTCGTCGCGGACCTCGCTCTCGATCAGCTTCAGCAGGACCGTGCCGTTCGGCAGCCAGAACGGCATGCCGGGTGACTCGGGGCGGAGCATGAAGATGCCGAGCTCGGGGCCGATCCTGCGGTGGTCGCGCTCCTTCGCCTGCTCGATCTGCTCGAGGTGCTTGTCGAGGTCCTTCTGCTTGAAGAAGGCCGTGCCGTAGATCCGGGTCAGCATCTGGCGGCTCTCGTCCCCGCGCCAGTAGGCGCCGGCGATCGAGGTGAGCTTCAGCGCGCCGATCCGCCCCGTCGACGGGCCGTGGGGGCCCCGGCAGAGGTCGACGAACGGCCCGTTGCGGTAGAGCGAGACGCTCTCGGCCCCTTCGTTCGTGACGAGATCGTCGATCAGCTCGACCTTGTAGGCCTGCTCCTCGCCGGAGAACCGCTCGCGGGCTGCCGCCGTGGTCACGTCCGTGCGCTCGAACGCCTCGTCGGCGGCCACGTGCTCGCGCATCTTCTCCTCGATCCGCTCGAGGTCGGCCTCGCTCGGGCGGACGCCGTCCGGGAACTCGAAGTCGTAGTAGAAGCCGCCGTCGATCGGGGGGCCGATCGAGACCTTCGTGCCCGGCCAGAGCTCGACCACCGCGGTCGCCAGGACGTGCGCCGTGTCGTGGCGCAGCAGCTCGAGCGCCTCGGGGCTGCGGTCGGTCACGATCTCGATCGCCTCGCCGTCGGCCAGGGGAGCAGTGAGATCCCGCACGTCAGCGCCCGACTTGATCGCCAGGGCGGCCTTCGCCAGGCCGGGGCCGATCGCCGCGGCGGCGTCGGCGCCGGTGGCGCCCTCGTCGAGCTCCAGGGGCGCCCCGTCGGGCAGCGTTACGGTGATCGTGGCCATGCGGGCCATGCTATCCACGCTCCCGACATATCGAACGTCCCGGAACCAGCGCCATGTGCAGGGCTGCGGGACGTTCACACCCCCCCAGCTGACCGCGCTCGACTCCCGCGCCCGCTTCGCGCCGCGCCGAGGCCCCGGCGGGCCTCAGCTCACCTGACCCGAACGCGAGGTGAGAGCTCCGACGTCGCGCCGTTCAGGCTGGTCGCGGTGGCGGTCACGGACTGGCCGGCGCGAAGCCTCGGAAGCCTGAACGTGAAGCTCGCCTTCCCGCCGGCGTCCAGCGAGATGCGCCGCGAGCTCACGAACCGCTTCGCCCCGCTGGTTCCGCGCGGGCTCGCGAAGAACTCGAGGGTGAAGTCCATGTCCGGCGTGGAGTCGAGCGTGCCCCTCACCCGCGTGTGAGCGTGCGCGGTGTTCGCGGAGCGGAGCACCGGGAAGTTCTGCAGCCCGTTCGGCCCGGTGTCCCCGTCCCCCGGGTCGTTCGGCGTGCGCCCGTCCTCGTCGAGGTCGATCGCCTGGCCGTCGTTGTCGTAGATGCGGTTACGGCTGATCACGGTGGGCGGCTCGTCGTTGACGATCACGATCCCCGGCGTGTCGTTGAACGCGATCACGTTCGCGAACTCGCCGTCGCCGCCGACGACGCTGTCCGGGCCGAACAACGCAACCGCCCCGGCGTCCATGCCGATCCTGTTGCCCAGCGGCGTGCGCCCGTCGGCGGCGGTGCCGATGAAGTTGCTCAACATCATCACTCGCGTGTTGGCCCCGACCGCACGGCCGTGATTTCCGGAGATCACGTTGCGGAACGGCGCCCCGGGCCCGCCGATGTTCACGAAGAACCCGGGAGCCGTGTTGACGAAGACCCCTTCGAAGTTCGGCCGCGCGTGCATCCCTGTCGGGTCGGTCCCGATGAAGTCGCCCTGGACGCTCGCGCCGGCGCGCATGTCGACGGCGGTGCCGAAGCGGTTGATCGCAAGGCCCCTGACGACCGAGTTGATCGCGCCCGGGTCGAGGCGCAGGCCGTCCCCGGGCGTCGAGATTCTCTTCCCGGTCAGCTCGATCTTGATCTTTGCGTTGTCGCCCTGCGAGAGCATCAGGGTGTTCTCGCTCGCGCCCCGCTCGGAGTAGCCGTTGAGGTCGACCGGCTGGGTGATCGTGGGCAGGTCGCTTGCGGGAGCGATCGTGTGCGCGCCGCGGCCGGGGATCGCGAAGCCGACGGTGTCCATGTCCGCCGTGCTGTTCGCCTCCTGAATCGCCGCGCGGAGGGTGCACTGCTCACCCGCGACGGCCGCCTCCGTATCGCAGTGACCGTCGCCCGGCATGAGGTCCTGTGTGTCGGCGATCGAGTTGACGGTGAAGGTCGCGGACGCCGCCGCGGCATCCTGCGGCGCGAGCAGCGCCACGGCGAGCTGGGCCATCACGACGAGCGTCGCAATCGCGAGAGCGGCGGTGGATGCTGCGGCAAGACGGGTGAGGCTCATGGCTGTTGGCTCTCATTACGGCCCAGGCCGTCCTGAAGTTCGATCCGTGCGTAGAAGGACACAGACCGGCGCGCGGCCCGGCCCTCCCTCCTAGACTCGCCGCAGGATGGGTAGGCGAGTGAAGCTCGGGCTGGGGGCCGCCGCTGTCGCAGCCCTGCTGCTCAGCGCATCCGCCGGCGCAGCCGGGCTCCCGCAGGGGTACGTTCCCTGGCCCAACCTGCTTCCGGGTCGCACGGTCGGCCCGTCGGGACCTCCCCACTCCGTCGCCGGCTGCGCCGACCTGAAGCTCGACTGCGTCGACGGCCTCATGGTGCGGCTGCGACGCGAGTGGCGCGCCGAGAACGCCAGCTGCGACCACCGCGCGATCTTCTCGTTCGGGTACCTGCGGATCACCCGCGAGATCCGCCGACGCCTCGCGCACCACGAGACCTTCGACCACCGACACTGGTTCATCTCGGTGGTGCAGGGCTTCTCGGACGAGTACTTCGCAACGCAGCGCCGCTACGACGCCGGCAAGCCGATCCCGCAGTCGTGGCAGGTCTACTACGACGCGATGAGGAGCGGCGATTACAACGCCGGCCAGGACCTCCTGCTCGCCTCCAACGCGCACACCAACCACGACCTTCCCTACGCCTACGCCGCCTCCGGGCTACTCACCCGCAAGGGCGTCTCGCGAAAGCACGACCACGATGGCGTGAACGACGTGAACGCGACCGTCTATCAAGGGATCTCGGACTACTACGCGGCGCACTACGACCCGCTGTTCACCAGCTTCAACGACACCTCGCCGGTGCCGCAGTTGACGATCGCCCAGCTGATCGTGGCCTGGCGAGAGAACGCGTGGCGCGAGGCCGAACGCCTGGTCTCCGCGCGGTCGAAGGCTCAGCTCGAGCGCGTGGAGGAGCAGATCGAGGCAACCTCGACGGCCTGGGCGAGGCTGATCACCTCAGGCGCCGAGCCGGGCTACCGCCAGACTCGTGACGCCTACTGCGAGGCGCACCACGTGACGGGCTGAGCCGGCGGCCGGCGCCGCGCTCACCCGGGCTCGGCCTGATTCCCGCTGCCGTTTCCGTTGCCGTTCCCGCCGGGGTTGTTGCCCCCGGGCGCGCTTCCCAGCCCCTGCCCACTGCCCTGGCCGCCGGCGTTGCTCTGACCGCCGGCCGCCTGACCGTTGCCGTGGGTGCCTCCCGCGGCGCCGCCGGAGCCGCCGTTGCTGGGCGGGGTCGCGGGCGCCCCGGCCGGCTTCGTGCGCCCGGGCGCCTGCTGGGACTGAGACGAGCCGCCGGCGTTCGCGCCATGCGAGGTGGACGAGCCGCCGGCGTTGCCGTGCGACTGGGAGTTGCTCGATCCCCGTGAGGACTGCGCCAGGCCGGTGGCGCTGGCGTTGCTCGCGCTCCCGTGGGCCCCGCCCTGGCTGGTGTGCCCCACGGCCCGGCCATTCGACTCGGCAGCGGCGCTTTGCGCCGAGCCGTGCGAGCCGCCGGTGGCGGTGCCGCGGCCATCGCCGGACGCGAATCCCGGCTTGCCCCGCCCCTGCGAGTCTCCGCGGGCCCCCGCCGCCGCGCTCGACCCCGTCGACGCGTCCGAATTGGCCGAGTCGCCGCTCTGCGAGCCGATGGTCGCCGAGGTCCCCCCTTGACCGGCCGCCGTGCTTGTGGCGTTCGAAGAGCGGTGCACCAGCGGCAGGTGCACGACACCCGTGGCGTCCGCGGCGCCCGCGCCAATCGCGACCGCGGCGAGCACCGACGCCGCCTTGACGGCTCCGGACGCAGCCAGCCCTCCGCCGACGAGGCCCGAGCCTCCGGCCGCCGATCCGGCACCGGCCGCGCCTCCGGCGGCGCCGGCCGCCGTGCCGACGCCCGCGCCGGTCGCGGCGCCGCTCCCATGCGAGGCCAGAACCGACGCCAGAACGCCGGCGCCGAGGGCTGCCGGCAGCGGCGGGCAGAGCACCTGGAGGTCAGCCTGGCGCGACGTGATGGCGGTCTGGTAGGCGGTGCAGCCTTCGCAGGAGCGCAGATGCGCTCGCAAGCGCCTGCCGCGAAGCCGGCGACCGTCTCCATCTGAGATCGCGTAGCGGACGTCAACGCAGTTCAAGTCGCGCCCCTCCTGCATCTCGACCAGCGCGGCGCGCGCCTCGTAGAGCATCTGGCGAACCGCAGCCTCGGACGAGTCCTGTGCGTCTGCGATCTCGGCGAAGCTCAGCCCGCTCAGCTCCCGCATCACGATCGCCGAGCGTTGCCGGTCGGGCAGCGCGCCGAGGTCGGAGACCAGTCGCTTCAGACGCTCGCGCTGGCCGGCCTGGTGGTCCGCTCCGGCCACCGGGGTCTCGGGCATCCGGTCCGGATCCACAAGAGGCTGGCGGGCCCGCAGGATGGAGATCGCCTCGTTGTGGGCGACCCGGTAGAGCCAGGGCCTGATGGCCACCTCGCGCTCCTCCCCGGGAAGCGCGCGAAGCGCGGCAACCATGGTCGATTGCAGGGCGTCGCGAGCGTCCTCCTCGCTGCGGAGGATCGCCCGGCAGTAGCGGTAGATCTCCTGGTGATAGCGGCGGAAGATGGCCTCGAACGCCGCCTCGTCGCCCGCTGCTGCCCGCCGCGCGAGCGAGCTGTCGGTTCTCATCCATCTCCATTATCGGCAACTGCTCGCCCTTTCGGCAGAGTTTCCTGCGCGCCGAAGGCGCCGGACTACGGCGTTCCAGCTGCTTGAACGGGGAAAAGTCGCCGTTGTCAGGGACTAACGCCTGACAAACGGGCGCCGGGTGCGTTCCAGGAAGACGCCAGGCACGAAGCCGCGCCTCCACGACCATGCACGCGACCAGAACCGAACCCAGGCTGACGGTGATCGTCCCCGCCTACAACGAGGCGGGGTCGGTCGGCGAGACCGTGCGTTCGCTGCTCACGCAGACGACGCCCCCGGCGGAGGTGATCGTGATCGACGACTGCTCCACGGACGACACCGGCGCCCTCGCGGCGGCCGCCGGGGCGACGGTCGTGACGCCTCCCGGCAACACCGGCTCGAAGGCCGGGGCACAGACCTTCGCGCTCGAGCACGTCAAGACCGAGCTCGTCATGGCCGTCGACGCCGACACGACGCTTGCGCCCGACGCCGTCGAGCGGTTGCTCAACGCCTTCGACGACCCGGCAATCGCCGCCGCCTGCGGCTCCGTGCTGCCCCGCCACGTCCGGACGACCTGGGAGCGTGGGCGTTACGTGGAGTACCTCTTCGCGTTCGGCTTCTTCAAGCGGATCCAGGACAACTTCGGCAAGCCGATGATCGCGTCGGGGTGCTTCTCCGCCTACCGCGCCGCCGTGCTTCGCGAGCTGGGCGGCTGGTCCACGCGAACGATGGCCGAGGACATGGATCTCACCTGGAGCCTGTATCGCCACGGGCACGGTGTCCGTTTCGTGCCCGACGCGCTCTGCTACCCCATCGAGCCGCACGACCTGCGGTTTCTCAGCAAGCAACTGCGGCGCTGGTCGCACGGGTTCGTCCAGAACGTGCGCCTCCATCGCCGCTCTCTGCTCGACCTGGGGTTCCTGCGCTCCTCCGTGGTTGTCGCGTTCTGGGACTCCGTGTTCGCGTCGCTCGCCTACCTGATCGTGCTGCCGCTGCTCGCCCTGCTCGTCAGCCCCGCCTTCCTGCTCGCCTACCTCATCGACGCGCCCGTGATCCTGGTGCCGGTCCTCCACCAGGCGGCCCGGCGCAACGAGCTGCGGCGGGCGCTCGCCAGCCTCCCGGGCTTCTTCGCCCTGCGGGTGGTCAACGGGGTGTTCATGCTCAGCGCGCTCTGGTGCGAGCTGATCGCCGGGCGGCCGCTGCTCGTCTACGAGAAGGGCCACTGAGTGTCTGCCGGCCTTCCGGGAATCGGGCTTGCGGGCCTGTTCTTCATCGTCTCGGCTCTGCTCGCTCCGTTTCGCGAGCTGCTGCTTGCCGCCCGCGGGCGGAGCAGCCGCGCGCGCTGGGCAAGCTCCTGCCGGCAGTTCGCCATGGCGCTCGCCATGTTGCTCGCGATCCAGGCAGCGCTTCTGCTCCTGCACCTGCTCACCGGGGTTCCCCTCGTGGGACTCAGCCTCGGTCCCGTGATCTCCCTTGCTCTTCTCGGGTTGATTCTCGGGACGGCCGCGGTGGCCTCTCTGGTGGGGGGCCGCCGTGGGCCCCAGCCGCTCGTGCGCGTTCTGCGATGGGCGTTACTGGGCTCGAACCAGTGACCTCAGCCTTGTCGAGGCTGCGCTCTCCCAACTGAGCTAAACGCCCGGAGCGCGCGAGTTTAGCTCGCGCGGGCTTCGCCCCAGGAACCGCTCAAAACTTCCCGCAAAAAGCGGCAAAAACAGGAACTGGAACTTTTGTCCCTGAAAAGTGTTAAGTTCAGTAGTGGACTTGCCGATGAGGCATAGCGACTAGGAAAAGCTGAAGGACCGACGGGCCAGCGGTGGGACGGCTGGCGGCACGTCCTTTCGGAACAAAAGGGCCCCTTCGGGGGCCCTTTTCCGTTCACCGGCGAGCTCAGGCGGGAGTTGGCGGGTCGGCATCTTCCTCGGTGGCGGTGCTCAGCCGTTCCTGGCCACCGCGCAGGCGTGAGCCGGTGAGCCGATCCGCGACGCGTCCGAGCACGTCCACCGTGCCCTCGAGCGGCTCGACGATCTCCACGGCGCGCCGCATCGTCGGCAGCACGTCCACGAGCTGTGCGGCCTGCTCGACGACCTCGCCGGCCCGCTCCTGGACGAGGCTCGCCTGCGTGACGATCTCGTGGCCAAGCTCGCTCATCTCGCCGCCCCTGGCCTCGATCCTCGCGCCGACGTCGAGCATGCCGCGTGCGGTCGCCTCGATTCGCTCCCCCAGGTCGAGCACCGAGCCGGCCTTGGCGTCGATCGACTCGGCGACCTCGATGAAGCGCTCGGCACGCTGGTCCAGGCGCTCGAGGAGCGCCACGCCGTCGCTCGTGATCTGCACCAGCTGACGACTGGTCCTGGCGGCCTCGTTGGCGGCGTCGTAGACGCGGGAGGCAAGCCGGAAGGGCAGCTCGATCGGGGCGAGGAGCGGATTCACGTGCGGCGGACCCTAGCCCCCGGTATCGGACGCGGCGCCGCCCTTCGCCGCAGTGGGCTCGAGGTCCAGCACGAGCCCGTCGACCGCCGCCACGGTCGCGGCCGAGCCGACGGCGAGGGGCGTCGCCGAGCGTGCGTTCCAGATCTCGCCCCGCAGGCGCGCCCGCCCGCGCGGCGCGCACGCCTCGATGACCTCCACCGGCATTCCGACCAGGGCCTCGGCGCCGGCGCGGATCCGGTAGCGGGAAAGCCAGCGCCTCCACGCGAAGATCTCGCCGATCTCGAAGATCCCTGCCACCAGGACCAGGATGAGGCCGAGCGGCGAGGGCAGCACCAGGAAGGCGAGGATGATCGTGATCGCGAGGAGCACCAGGTGGAGCCTACGCCTCGATGTCTCTCTGCAAGCTCGCTTTCGCGCCGGTCGAGCATGCGTGTGAAACAACCCGCGTGCCGCATCCTGTGCGGGTCCGCTCAAGCTCGTTTGCCGACCCGCCCCTTGACGACACCACGACCCATAGACCGCCCGCCCGGCCCCAATCCCCTTGGCCTGCTCGACCCGGAGCTCGCTCGCCGGGCCCTGGACGCGACTCGCGAGGGCGTGGTGATCGCCGACGCGACCAAACCCGGCTTCCCCGTCGTGTGGGCAAGCTCGAGCTTCGAGGAGATCACCGGCTATCGCCCCGACGAGGTGATCGGCCGCGGCTGCGCGTTCCTTCAGGGGCCCGACTCGGACCCGTTCGCGATCAGGCAGATGTCGGTCGCCCTCGCCTCCGGCCGCCCGGCGCGGACGATCATCCGCAACTACCGCAAGGACGGCACGGCGTTCTGGAACGAGGTCTCGCTGACCCCGGTCCGCGACGACGGACTGAACCTCACCCACTACTCGGCGACGCTCAGCAACGTCACCGAGGCCGTCGAGGCCGACCGCCGCAGCGCGTACCTCGCTACGCATGACGAGCTGACCGGGCTGCCGAACGAGGCCCTGCTCGGTGACCGCCTCGAGCAGCTCAACAACCGCCTGACGCGAAGCGAGGGCGTCATCGCCGTCGTGATGGTCGGCCTCGACGACCTGAGGGCGATCAACGAGACGCTCGGGCCCGTCACCGGCGACCAGCTCCTCCAGCTGGTGCCGACCCGCCTGCACGCGATCACGCGAGCGAGCGACACGATCGGGCGGGTCGGCGGCAACCGCTTCGTCGTCCTCTGCGAGGACATCAAGACCGAGCACGGCTACACGCAGCTCGCCGAGCGCATCATCGCCGCCTTCGAGGAGCCCTTCACCATCGGCGACGAGGTCGTCAGGTGCTCGGCGTCGGTGGGGCTCGCGATGAGCAAGCAGCGCCGTTCGGACCCGCAGGCCCTCCTCGGAGAGGCCGACTCGGCATGGCGCCGCGCCAGCGCCGGCTCCGGCGGCCGGTTCGAGGTCTTCAACGTCGCCATGCAGGAGCGCATCGAGCGCCGCGCGAGCCTGACGAAGGACCTCAGCGACGCGCTCGCCGACCGCTCGCTTGGCCTCGCCTTCCAGCCGGTGGTCGACATCGGCGCTGGATCCGTTCGCGGCGTCGAGGCTCTTGCCCGCTGGAACCACCCGACCCGGGGACCGATCTCCCCGGAGGAGTTCATCTCCCTCGCGGAGGAGACCGGCCAGATCCTCGAGCTCGGCCGCACGCTCTTCCGGCAGGCGTGCGACGAGTTCGCCGCCGCTCGCCTCCCCGGGAACGTCGGCCTCTCCATCAACCTCTCGATCCGCCAGCTCGCCGACCGCCACCTGGTCTCCACCATCGACAGCGCGGTGCGGGACGCAGGGCTCGACTTCGGCCGGATCGCAGTCGAGATCACGGAGACCGCCCTCACGAGCGACCTGCAGAGCGCGGCGTCCCGTCTCTGGGAGCTCCGCGAGCTCGGCATCGCCGTTCATCTCGATGACTTCGGAGCCGGCTTTGCCTCGCTCGGCCACCTTCGCCGGTTCCCGGTCGACACGCTGAAGATCGATCGCTCGTTCATCGGCGGGCTCGGCGGGCCATCGCAGGACGCGACGCTCGTCAGCGCCATCCTGCCGATGAGCCGTGCGCTGGGGCTGGACGTCGTCGCCGAGGGCGTCGAGACCGACACGCAGCTCGCCCACCTCTCGTCGCTCGGCTGCCGCCTGGTCCAGGGCTACCTCTTCGCTCGCCCGTCCGGACTCGACGAGGTTCGTGCGCTGATCGAGTCGGGACCGCTCGCCGCCCCGTCCTCAGGCGGCCAGGGGCTCGACGGCGGGCTCGAGGCGGCCTACCGTGAGGCGCTGTCCAGCGGCAACCTCCATCAGGCGCTCGACGCCGTGCGGACGGCGCTCGCCGAGGGCACCGCGCCGATCGACGTCCAGACCGCCCTGATCGGCCCCGCGGCGCGCTGGATCACGGCGCAGCGCGAGGCGGGAGAGATCAATGGCGCCGACGCCGACCTCGCAAGCTCGATCTCCGAGCGGGCGCTCAACGAGATCCTCGCGCTGGCCGGCGCTCCCGCCACCGGCAGCAGCGGGAAGGTGCTGGTCGGCGCCCTCAGCGGGGCGCATCCCGGCGCCGGGAGTACGGCGGAGCTCCTCACCCGGGCCGGGTACGAGCCACTTCACCTCGGCACGAACGTGACCGGCACCGTCCTGATCGAGGCGATCCGCGAGCACCGCCCGGTCGCCGTCTACATCACCGCCGCGCCTTCGGACAGCACCTGGGGGCTCCAGGACCTGCTGGAGAACGTCTCGCGCGTTGCGCCCAGCACCCTCGTCGTCGTCGGCGGCCTCGACCGCTCCGCGCGCTACATCGAAGACTCGGGAGCCGTGCTGGCCGACTCGCCGCCCGCGGCCCTCGAGCTGATCGAGGCCGGCGGGATTCCGGGCCAGTAGCCGTCACTGTGATCCTTCGGGCATGTGGTTGCAGCGAGAGATCCGCCTCGGCGCGCGGGAGCGCGGCTTTCATCTCGTCGGCGGCGAGGTCGAGGCCGCCCTGCCGGAGCTCGCCGAGGTGGACGTGGGCTTGCTGCATCTCCACATCCTCCACACGTCGGCCTCGCTTGCGCTCAACGAGAACGCGAGCGCCGAAGTCCGTCGCGATCTCGAGACCTGGTTCAACCGGGCGGTGCCCGAGGATGCCTCCTACTGGCGCCACACGCTCGAGGGGCCTGACGACATGCCCGCGCACGTCAAGTCCGTCCTCGTCGGGCCGTCGCTGCTGCTCCCGGTCAGAAACGGCGCGCCGGCGCTCGGCACCTGGCAGGGCATCTACCTGTGCGAGCACCGCGACCGCGGCGGCGAGCGACGGCTGATCGCCACGCTTCACGGCGCCCCCGAATAGAGCCCTCGGGTGCTCCGCTCCTGGTGATGCCGACGACACCGAAAACCACCAGCATCTTCGAGGCGAAGATCAGCGGGCCGACACGTCTACTTCGGCGGCTGGATCGTCAGCAGCTTGGTGCCGGCGCCGGCGTGGGCGCCGTCCCGGGTCCACTGGGCGACCACGAAGGTCGTCATCTTGACCTTCCCGAGGGTCGCGAGGAACCACGCCTAGGGGTGAACACGCCGATCCCTCGGGATGTTTTCCCTCATCCCTTGGTGAGCTCGCCGGGCTGCGACCAGGAACCGGTCGAGGCCTGGAAAGGGCGCCTGCCGCGATCGCTACGTGGAGCTACTCGCTACGGGAATGGGTCCGCTCCGGCCAGATGTTTGGTCGTGGCGCGTAACCGTCATTCCTCGGAGGCCGGCAAACTCGGTTTTGGCTTCGCGGCGATCTTCGCCGGCTCGGCATCGCCGTTCTCGTCTGGCTCGTCCTCGCCATCGAGCGAAGCTTTGAAGCCCCGTATTCCTTCGCCAAGCGAGCGGCCGAGCTCGGGCAAGCGCTTTGGGCCAAAAACAACGAGCGCGATGATCGCTACGACGACAACTTCGAGTGGACCGACATTCCCCATAGGCGCTCCACCTTAAGGTCCGTCGCTAACCGCCAGGTAAAGGCCATGCCGGCCGCGTCAAGCAGGAGGCCTAGACCTCCTCAGCCTCGCCGTGGCGGTGCGCGAACGCCTGGCGCTGCCCGGCTTGACGCGCATACTGCTCATGTCCTGAGTCCTACCCGATCGGAGGCAATGGCTCGCGCGAGACATACTGCGGCTGTGCTCGAAAGCCGCAGCAAGTCTGGCCCGGCCGGGTGATGCTCGAGCGCTCCTTCCGGACCATGGGCACGGAGATAAGCGTGCTCATCGGACCGCCGCTCGACCGGGGACTCCCAAGCGAAGGGTCCACCCTCGCGGCCGTTGAGCAGGAGTTGCTCGACTTCAACCGCCGCCTGTCGCGCTTTCTCGAAGACAGTGAGCTGTCCCAGCTCAACGGGGACCCGCGAGAGGTGGTCCCGGCATCGGAGCTCCTGCGCACCGCCGTGCGCGCCGGCATCTGGGGGGCGGAGCGAACGAGCGGGCTGGTCGACCCCACCCTGCTCCCCGAGCTCGAGGAGGCCGGGTACGGGGCCTCCTTCGAGGGAGACCGCTCTGCGCCGCTCGAGCAAGCCCTGAAGGCTGCCCCGCCGCGACGCCCGGCTGGACCGAATCCGCACGCCGCCTGGCGTTCGATCGAGGTAGACGACGCGGCCGGGACCATCCGCCGGCCGCCCGGTACGAGGTTGGACACGGGCGGGACGGGCAAGGGCCTCGCGGCGGATCTTGTCGCCGCACGGCTCGAGGGCTACTCGCGGTACGCGATCGACTGCGGCGGAGACGTGCGCGTCGGTGGGGCAAGCCCAGCCAAGGAGCCGATCGAAATCGAGGTACGCCATCCGCTGACGGGCGGGGCCGCCGACGAATTCCGCCTGGAGAGCGGAGCGGTCGCCACTTCGGGCCTCGACGCTCGTCTCTGGCAGCGTTCGGACGGCACCCACGCCCACCATTTGATCGACCCGGGCACGGGCGAGCCGGCCTGGACCGGTTTGATCTGCGTCACCGCCCGCGCGCCAACGGCCCTGGAGGCCGACGTCCTCGCCAAGGCGGCATTGCTCAGCGGCCCGAGCGGCGCGGTCCACGTGCTGGCCGAAGGCGGCGGGCTGATCGTCCACGACGACGGCCGGGTCCGGCGCGTCGGCCCGCTTCACGACCCCCCGCGAATTCGCATCTCGCTGCCGCGCTGAGCGACTCGGTGCGTAGCAACTACTGACTCGAGGCGGTTGCTTTCGCCTTGCCGATCGAGTAGTGCGCCCGGCTGAATCGGCGCACGGGAGGTCGTAGCTTGGCTTCGTGATGCTTCCCAGCCACACTCCGCACACTCCGATCGACGCGCGGCCGTGAGAAACGGGGTTCTGATCGCCGGCGGCGGCCTCGCAGCCCAGCGCTGCTGCGAAACCCTGCGCTCGCGTGGATACGAGGGGCGTATCCGCATCGTCTCCGACGAGGGGCGAGCTCCGTACGATCGCCCACCGCTCTCCAAGGGCGTCCTCTCGGGTGAGCGCGACCCCGCGACGCTCGACTTTCGCCCGGCGGACTGGTACGCCGAGCACGACGTCGAGCTCGTGCTCGGCGAGCGCGCCGTCGCCCTGGATCCCGGGATCAAGACGCTCACCCTCGCCTCCGGCCCGACGCTCGACTACGACGTCGCCGTCCTCGCCACCGGCAGCCGTCCGCGCAAGCTGCCCGGTACGGAGGGCTTCGCCAACACCCACACCCTTCGCACCGCCGCCGACGCCGTCCGGCTCGCCGGCGCCCTGCGCGAGAGCCAGCGGCTGATCGTCGTCGGCGCCGGCTTCATCGGCTTGGAGGTCGCGGCGACGGCCCGGCGCCTGGGGCTCGAGGTGATCGTGCTGGAGGCGGCCCCGGCTCCCCTCCTTCGGGTCCTCGGGCCCAAGCTCGCCAACTGGTTCGTCGATCTGCACCGCGCCGAGGGCGTCGAGGTGCTGCTCTCCGCTCACGTGGCCAGGTTCGGCGAGGGCCCCGGCGGGGCCGAGTGGGTTCAGCTCACCGACGGCCGTCAACTTGCGTGCGATGCCCTGGTGATCGGAATCGGGATCGAGCCGGTTGCCGACTGGCTCGAGGGCAGCGGCCTCGACCCCGGCGGCGTCCAGGCCGATCCGGTTGGCCGTACGACCGCCCCCGACGTGTACGCGGCGGGCGACGTCGCCCGCCTGCTCAACCCGGTCAGCGGCAGCTACGAGCGCAGCGAGCAGTGGGAGGCCGCCGCCCGCCAGGGCGCGCAGGTTGGGCGCGCGATCCTCGGCCTCGACCCTTTGCCCCCCGCGTTGCCGTCCTTCTGGACCGACCAGTACGGAGTGCGAATCCAGCTGATCGGCGACGCGCGTGAGGCCGACGAGGTCGTGATCGAGGGCGACCCCGCTGCCCGCGACTTCCAGGCCCTGATGGTGCGCGACGGGACCCCTGTCGCCGGCATGGCGGTCGGCCGCCCCCGCGCGATTCCCGAGCTTCGAAAGCAGATCGCCAACGCGATCGCAGACGTGAACAGGAGTGAGGATGAGATACCGAGTCGAAGTTGATGAGAACGCGTGCGCCGCGCACGGCGACTGCGTCGACATTGCCCCTGGAGTCTTTTCGCTGAACGACACCGCGCACGTGATCGGCGAGGGCGAGCCCGAGGTGATCATGGAGGCGGCCGAGGCATGCCCGTCGGTCGCGATCTCGGTGTTCGACGCCGACTCGGGCGAGCAGATCTACCCGTAACGCGATGGGCCCGATGAATCCCTCCCCGCTCAAGGCCTCCGTTGCCCTCGCGGCCACCGTGGGTCTGCTTGCCGCCGGCTGCGGCGGCGACTCGCGCCGAGCCGAGAGCGAGGGCGCCGCCGGTTCCACCACCACGGTGGCAAGCGGCCCGTCGCACACCTCCACAGCCGCCAACAAGCCGGTCAGCGCCCCCGACGCGGCCGATCCCCAGCGCCGGCGCTACGTCTCGCGGGTCGACCGCGTCTGCGCTCACTGGGATCCCGAGCGCGTGAAGGAGAACGAACGCGTCGCCGGCTCGCCGACAGCCGGCGAGGCGGCGAAGCACTACGGCGATTCCATCGCGCTTGGAGAGCGCCAGCTGGCGGCGATCGAGGCAGTCCCAGCCCCGCACGCCGACCGGGCCGCGCTGAAGGCCAACGTCTTCGACGTCATCAAGCAGCAGCTCGCCGTTCGCAGGCAGCTTCAGGCGGCGCTCGCCGCAAGCGACGTCCCTCGGGTGAGGAGCCTCCGGGGCGACCTCGACAACCTGACCCGCTCGCTCACCGGGTTCGCGCGCGGCTACGGCTTCCAGAACTGCGGAGTCGAGGACTGATGGCCTCGCTCGAGACACCCGCCAAGACGCCGGCCCCGCGCGCCCCGCGCCGGCCGCTCCCGGGCCCGCTCGCCGTCATCACCGCGACACTCGGCCTCTTCTTCGTGATCCTCACGCTGCTCGCCATCCAGGTCCGCAACGGCAGGGACCCGGCGCTGGGCCCCGGTCCCGCCGTGCCCGCGACGAGCCAGCCGGTAAAGGGATCGAACTCCGGCCAGGCCGCGACCGCCACCGCCACGAAGGTCGTCACCCGAACCTCGCCGACGCCGCCATGAGCACGGCAACCTCAGCCTCGGCAGGCGCCGCTTCAGGGCCGAGCCTCAGGACGCGGATCGCGGCGATCGCCGTGGTCGCTGCCCTCGGCCTGCTGGCCTACTACGCCGTCTTCAGCGGGCCGACCACCGTGCCGGTACCGGGGCCCACGATCACGAGCCCCGCCCCCGCCACGCAGGCCCCGCCGCCCGGCGAGGGCGGCGAAGGTCAGGGCGAGCGCGGTGACTGAGCCGGATCCCGGCAACTACGCCTGGTGGCTCTCGGCGCGCGCCGCGGGAATCGTTGCCTTCCTGCTCATAGCCGCGGCCGTGATCCTCGGCCTGTTCATGGCCGGCAGCCTTCCCAAGCGTCCCGGCCTCAAGCGCAACCTCGTGAAGATCCACGAGCAGATCGCGCTGACCGCGCTGGTCGCGATCGGCGCCCATGGCGTGCTGATGCTGGGCGACAAGTGGCTGCAGCCGGGCCTCACCGGGATCACGATCCCGTTCACCCTGAGCTACCGGCCGCTGTGGACCGGCCTCGGGATCGTCGCGGGCTACCTGGCCGTCATCCTCGGCCCCACCTTCTACCTGCGCAAGCGAATCGGCCCGCGGCGCTGGCGCAAGATCCACCGCGCGACGTTCATCGTCTACGTCCTGGCGCTCATGCACTCGCTTGGATCGGGAACCGACGGAGCCAGCCTGTGGTTCACCACCCTGGCCGTGCTCACAGCCGTGCCGATCGTCGTGCTCCTCGCCGTCCGCTACCTGCCGCGGCGCGCGCGCCCGGCGCCCGCCCCACGCCCGCGACCCGTCGCTTCGTCCCCCGCTCCGGTGGGTCCCACGACCTGAGCGCCCCGAGTCCGCCGAGTTGCGCTCAGGGACGTGTGAGGAGTCGCAGCCGGGTCTGCCTAAGCAATCGCCAGCACCCGTTGGAAGCTCAAGGCGCCTACCGGAATCGAACCGGTGTAAACGGCTTTGCAGGCCGCTGCGTAGCCACTCCGCCAAGGCGCCGGGCGATGGGCAAGCCTAGCGAGGGCCTGCCCGGCGACCGCGCCCCTCTACTCTGCCGGTCGCGATGCGTCGCCGCCTCCTTCCCCTCCTCGTTGCGATCGCCGCCGTGCTGGTGGTTCCGGCGAGCTCCAGCGCCAAGCCGTTGAAGAACTGCAACGGGCAGAGGAGCCTCTGCTCACGAGCGTTCAAGCACGTCGTGCTGCCCGCGACGCACAACTCGATGTCGGCGGCGTCGCTCGGCTGGCGCCTCCCGAACCAGCCGGTGCCGATCAGGGCGCAGCTGAAGGACGGCGTGCGCGGGTTGCTGATCGACACGCACTACGGCGAGCTGCGCGAATCCGACGGCACGGTCGTCACCGACGACGACCGCGTCAAGAACGTCGGGCCGCGCGACGTGTACCTGTGCCACGAGTTCTGCGAGCTCGGCGCCTCGCTCCTGGTCCCGCAGCTCAAGAAGATCGCGAGCTTCCTGAAGGCGCATCGGCACAACGTCCTGCTGCTCGACGTCGAGGACTACATCACCCCGGAGGGCACGGCGAAGGCGATGAAGCAGAGCGGCCTCTCCAAGTACCTCTACACAGGCAAGCCCGGGCCGAGGTGGCCGACGCTCCAGTGGATGATCAAGCACAAGCAGCAGGTCGTGGTCCTGGCCGAGCACGACGCCGGCGACGGCGCCTACCCCTGGTACCACCTTGACTACGACGGGATCGTCCAGGAGACGCCCTACACGTTCCACAGCGCCGACCAGCTGACCAAGCCGAGCAACTGGCCGGACAGCTGCATGCCGAACCGCGGCGGCACGACGGGGTCGCTCTTCCTGATGAACCACTGGTTTCCGTCGACGCCGGCGGAGCAACCCGACCCCAACAACTACAACCACATCAACGCGAAGAGCGTCCTCGTCGGGCGCGCCAAGAAGTGCGCTTCGACCCGTGGCCTCCTGCCGACGATCGTGGCGGTCGACCAGTACGGCTTCGGCGGCCTGTTCGCCGCGGTGAAGCGCCTGAACCAACTCGAGGGCTAGCTACACGCCCCAGAAGTCCCCGCTGAGGATCTCGCCGTCCTTGTCGTGGTGGGGACCGAAAGCGAGGAACTCGATGCCCTCGTCGCCCGCCTCGAGGGCGCGCGCCACTCCGGGAGCGATGCGAATGGCGTCGAGCTCGGAGACGTCCAGGATCTCGTCGTCGAGCTTGATCCGGCCGCTGCCGCGGATGATCACGTAGATCTCCTCGGCGTTCTCGTGCTTGTGCGCAAAGCCCGAGCGCTGGCCGGGCTTCACGCGCAGGAGCGCGAGCCCGGTGTCCTCGGCGTCGAGCGTCTGGCGGGCGAAGCGTGCCTCCTGCTGCTCCTCGTATCCGAAGTCCGGCGCCATGTCCTTGACGTCGCGAAGGTTCTTGATCGTGTAGCTCATGGGGTGAAGCTACCCGGCCGCGGTGGACGCCTACCACGCCGCCCACCCGGCGAGCCGTTCGTCTGCGGATAGCATGGGCGCGAGCGTCCAGCGGACGAACGTCCGCGTCGCACGGGAGGGCGCTCGGACACTCGTCGATTGGAGGTTCGAGATGTTTGCCAGGTTGCGAGGGAGGCTGAGCTACGCGAACGTGATCTCGACGCTCTGCCTGTTCCTGCTGCTGGGAGGGGCCGCGTACGCGGCGATCACGCTCCCGCGGAACAGCGTGTCGTCCAGGAACATCGTCAACGGCTCCGTGCGCAGCCGCGACCTCGCCGCCAACGCGGTCAAGAACCGCAAGCTCGCGGCGGACGCGGTCACCGGCGACAAGATCCTCGACCAGACGCTGACCGGCAACGACGCGGGTCCCGACGCGTTCGGCGGCGACCAGATCGACGAGAGCACCCTGAGCTCCGGCGGCGACCTGAGCGGGCCCCTCTCCAACCTCCAGCTCGGTAACGACACCGTCGGCGGGACGCAGATCACCGATGGCTCGGTCGGTCCCGGCGAGCTGGCGCAGATCCCATCGGTGCGGGCCCGGCGCACCACCGCGCAGTCGATCGCGAACAGCACGCTGACCACGGTCGCGCTGACGACCGAGACCTGGGACCACGGCGGCCTGCACTCCAACTCGATCAACAACAGCCGGCTGACTGCACCGATCGACGGGGTCTACCTGATCACGGCGAACGTGTTCTGGGATCCGAGCTCGGCCGGCGAACGCATGCTCGGCATACGGTTGAACGGAACCACCTTCATCGGGTTGACCGCGGACTCGGCCGCGGATACGGCGGTCTTCGTCGACGACCCGCTCACTGTCTCCACCGCGTACCTCATGAACTCAGGCGATTTCGTCCAAGCGATGGTCCAGCAGAACTCTGGCGCCAGCCTCTCCGTCGGAGCGTCGAGCGGCGGCGCCCAGACCAGCCCGGAGGTGTCGATGACCTGGCTCGGCCCGTGAGCGGGCCGGCGGGGACCGAGCTGCGCTCGGCCGCCGGCCTCGCCTACCGCGAGGCACGGCCCGGCGCCGAGCCGAGCGGCGATCCCGTGCTCTGCATCCACGGGTTCCCGGAGAGCTCGTTCATGTGGCAGCGCCTGCTCCCCGCTCTCGCCGGTGCGGGCCGGCGCGCGCTCGCGCCGGACCTCCCCGGCTACGGCGACTCGCCCGCCGACCCGCCGGGCACCTGGGAGCGCCACGTCGAGGCGATCGAGCGCTTCCGCACCGAGCTCGGCATCGAGCGCGTCGTGCTCGTGGTCCACGATTGGGGCGGGCTGATCGGCCTGCGCTGGGCCTGCGATCACCCCGGGGCGGCAAGCGTGCTCGTCGTCAGCAACACCGGGTTCTTCCCCGACGGCCGCTGGCACGGCTTCGCCAAGGGATTGCGGACCCCAGGGCAGGGCGAGGAGCTGGTCGAGCAGTTCACGAAGGAGGGCTTCGAGGCGATGATGCGCGGCTCGTCCTCCGGCTTCGACGACGAGGCCATCGCCGAGTACTGGAAGGCGCTCGACAGCCCCGAGGGCCGCCAGGGCGTGCTCGACATGTATCGCTCAGGCGACTTCGAGAAGCTCGAGCCCTACCGCGGCCGGCTCGCGGCGCTGGACGTCCCGATGCTGTGCCTGTGGGGGGCGGACGACGAGTTCGCGCCCGTCGCGGGCGCCTACCGCTTCGACAGGGAGGTGCCGCGCGCCGAGATCGCGGTCGTCGAGGGCGCCCGCCACTTCGTCTACGCCGACGCGCCCGAGCGCTGCGCCGAGGAGATCCTCGCCTTTCTGGCCCGAAACAGTGCCAACATCTAGGCGATGGATCGCCTGATCATCTACGCGATTCCCGGGTTCGTCCTGCTGCTGGTCGTCGAGCTGCTCTCGTTCCGCCTGGCCCAGGACGACGACGAGCTGGTCGGCTACGAGTTCCGCGACACGCGGACGAGCCTCTCGATGGGCGGCGGCAACGTGCTCATCAACGCGGGCTGGACGCTCGTGGTCGCGGTCATCTACCAGGGGCTCTACGAGCTCTCGCCGTGGAGCATCCCCTCCGACGTGGTCTGGGCGTGGGTCCTTCTCTTCTTCCTGGACGACTTCGCCTACTACTGGTTCCACCGCGTCTCGCACGAGGTCCGGCTGTTCTGGGGCAGCCACGTCGTCCACCACTCCTCCCAGCACTTCAACCTCTCAACGGCGCTGCGCCAGACCTGGGTGCCGATGACCTACTTCCCGTTCTGGATCCCGCTGGCGCTGATGGGCTACCGGCCCTGGATGATCTTCACCCAGCAGTCGATCAGCCTGATCTACCAGTTCTGGATCCACACCGAGAAGATCGGCAAGCTCCCCCGCCCCATCGAGTTCATCTTCAACACGCCGAGCCACCACCGGGTCCATCACGGCTCCCAGCACCAGTACCTCGACCGCAACTACGCAGGGATCCTGATCATCTGGGACCGGATGTTCGGCACCTTCGAGCCCGAGGGCGAGCGCGTCCGCTACGGCCTCACCAGGAACCTCACGACGTTCAATCCCGCCAAGGTCGCCTTCCACGAGTACCGCTCCATCCGCGAGGACGTCCGCAACGCAACGACCTGGCGCGAGCGCCTCGGCTACGTCTTCAGCGGGCCCGGCTGGACCCCCGACCACCTGGCCGACCGCCGCGAGCTCGAGCGCGAGGTCCCGGACGAGCCGCGATCCGACCACGCCCCACCGCCGCCCGGCCCCGTCCTGCAACCGCTGGGCGCAAGCGGGCCGAAGAGACGGTAGATCCGCTCAGCCCACGAAGCCGAGCACGATCCGGTCGAACTCGTCCGGGCGCTCGAGGCTCGGCAGGTGCGCCACGCCGCCGATCACCTGGAGCTCGGCCTCCGGAATGGCTACGGAGATGTGCCTGGCGATCTCCTGGAAGTCGTCGACGTCGAGCGCGCCGGTGATGACGAGCGCGGGCATCAGCAGCTCGCCGAGGCGATCGCCGACGTCCGGAACCAGCGGGTCCTCGTCGGCCTCGTCCCACATCGGCAGCTGGATCCGAAAGGCGTCGCGTTGCATCGAGCCGACGAACCGGCGAAGCTCCGGATCGATTCCGTCGCGGTCGCGGCGCGGGCCCTCGACCCACATCCTGAGGTTCGCCTCGACGGCGGCCTCCACGTCGCCGCGCTCGAGCGCCGCTCCCTCCTCGGCCGCCAGGGCGCGGAACCGCTTCGACCACGGCCAATCGGGCAGCGCGGGATTGACGAGGACGAGGCCCTCGACGAGGTCCGGGCGGGCCGTCGCGACCTCGAGGGCGACCCGCCCACTCAGCGACGCGCCGAGGAGCACCACGGGGCCGACCTCCAGGCTCTCGACGAGCTCAACGACGTCGCGGGCGTACGAGAAGTTCTCGGCCGGCATCGGCGAGCGGCCGAAGCCGCGCAGATCGGCGCGGATCACCCGGTGGCGGCCGGCAAGCGAGGTCATCTGCCGCTCCCACATGCGGGCGTCGCAGATGCCTGCGTGCAGGAGCAGGATCGGTTGACCCTCCCCCGTGGACTCGTGCCAGAGCTCCATCCGGCGCGAGGCTAGCCGAGACCTACGCGCGCTCGGCTTCCGCCGCGATCCCCGCCGACGCCTCGGCGGGCCGGCGCGGCCGCAGGAGGGTGGCCGCGAGCGCGGCGCCAGCGAGGCAGAGGATCGCGCCCAGTGTGAAGGCCAGGCGGTAGCCGTCGCTCTGCGCCGCCAGCGCCGGGACACCGGCCGCGAGCTTGTCGTTCGTCTGCGACACGGCGATCGTGCTGAGCGCGGCGAGCCCGAGCGCCCCGCCCACCAGGCGGGAGGTGTTGATCATCCCGGAGGCGAGCCCGCTCTCCGAGGCGGGCACGCCCTGGACCGCGGCGATCGTCACCGGGACCATCGATGTGCCCAGACCGATGGCGGCGATGATGCCGCCCGGAAGCGCCACCGACGCGTAGCTGCCGTTGGCGCTCACGCCGCTCAGCAGCGCAAGTCCCGCGCCGGCAAGGACCATGCCCACCGTCAGCACCGTGCGGACGCCGAAGCGCGCGATGAAGCGCGGGGCCTGCGTGGACGCGGCGACGATGCTGAGCGTCATCGGCAGGAAGAGGAGACCGGTCTCCAGGGCGTCGTGGCCGAGGACCTGCTGGAGGTAGAGCGACAGGAAGAACCACATCGCGAACAGCGCTGATCCGAGCAGGAAGATCACCGAGTTGGCGGCGCGCAGCGTCGGCAGGCGGAAGATGCTGAGCGGCATCAGCGGCCTTGGCGCAACCCGGCCCTCGACCCAGAGGAAGGCGCCGATCAGGACCAGGGCGACGGCGAGGGGGATGAGGACGCCCGGGGAGCCCCAGCCGAGGGCGTCGGTGCGGACCACGCCGTAGACGAGGCCCGTGAGGCCGGCGGTGATCAGGACCGCGCCGGGAAGGTCGAAGTGGCTTCGCACCACCTCGCCGGGGTGATCGACCGGCACGATGCGCCTGGCCACGGCGGCAACCGCCAGGCCGATGGGGACGTTGACGAGGAAGATGGCGGGCCAGCTGAACGCCTGCGTGAGGATGCCGCCGGCGAGGACCCCGGAGGTCCCGCCCAGCCCGGCCATCGCGCCCCACATCCCGAGTGCGCGGTTGCGCTCCGCGCCCTCGGCGAAGCTGGTGGTGATGATCGCGAGGCTCGCCGGGGAGATCACCGCGGCGCCGAGCCCCTGGAGGGCACGCGCGCCGAGCAGGGGGCCCTGAGCCTCGGCGATCGCGCAGACGAGCGAGGCGAACGAGAACAGCAGGGTGCCGATCACGAAGACCCGTTTGCGCCCGAAGAGGTCCGCGGCGCGCCCGCCGAGCAGGAGGAACCCCGCGAAGGTGATCGTGTACGCGTTCACCACCCACTGCAGGCCGTTCACGGAGAACCCGAGCCCCGAGCGGATCGACGGCAGCGCCACGTTGACGATCGACACGTCGAGGATGACCATGAACTGGGCCAGGCAGAGCAGGACCAGAAGGGCGCGTTTCTCGTTCTGGAGCTTGGCTACCATCAAGTACGACGATCATCGTAGCAAAGTACGATGAATGTCGTACAATCCTCCTGGGCAGCCATGGGCGCACCGACCCCCACGATCGCGAGAGAGACTCTCCCCCACCCCGGGCGGGACCAGATCGAGATGCCCGCCGTGCTCCACGCGCTGAGCGACCCGCAGCGGCTGCAGATCGTCCGCCGGCTGGCGGAGGCGGACGGCCCGATCCAGTGCCGCGGAATGGGGCTCGGCGTCTCGAAGTCGACGGCCACCCACCACTTCCGCGTCCTGCGCGAGGCCGGGGTGATCACGCAGGAGCGCCTTGGGACCTCGAGGCTCAACACCCTGCGCCGCGACGACCTCGACGCACGCTTCCCGGGCCTGCTGGACGCGGTCCTCGCCGCCTAGCTCGACCCGCCGTCCGTAGGATGCGTCGCCCATGGGCGGAGCGACGGAGACGGAACCGGCGTCGCCGTATTCACGGTTCGCCGCCGACGGCTACCTGCGCTTCGACCCGGAGATCCCCGAGGCCGTCCTCGACGGCGTCATCGCGGACCTCGCCGGCGAGTTCCCGAAGCCCGGTGAGCCCGCGGCCCAGGCTCCGGCTCCCGCCGCGCCGTCGGCGGCGACGCGGATCGCCCGCCGCCTCGGCCTGGCCGCGAAGCCCAAGCAGCCGCTCGCCGAGTACCGCGACCCGATCCGGATCCGCAACGCCTGGCACGGATCCGCGAACGTCAAGACGATCGCGCGTGCCCCGCGCGTCCTGGCGCTGCTCGGCGAGCTCTTCGAGCGCGAGGCCCTGCCGTGGCAGACGATCAACTTCCGAGTCGGCACGCAGCAGGCGGTCCACTCCGACGCCTTCCACTTCAACTCCGACCCGCCGGGCTTCATGTGCGGGGTATGGGTCGCCCTCGAGGACATCGACCTCGACAACGGGCCGCTCGTCTACTACCCGGGCAGCCACCGGATGCCCGAGCTGACACCCGAGCGGATCGGGGTCCCGGCGGGCGCCGAGTCCTACGCGGCCTACGAGCGGTACATCCGTGAGCTCACCGAGCGCGAGGGGCTCGAGCCTCGATACGGCGAGCTGAGCAAGGGCGAGGCGCTCGTCTGGGCGTCCAACCTGCTGCACGGGGGCGCACCGCAGCGCGACGCCGCTCGCACGAGACTGAGCCAGGTGACCCACTACTTCTTCGAGGGCTGCCGCTACTGGACGCCGATGGCGAGCGACGCGGGGCACACCGAGTGGCGAAACCCGCGCTGGATCATCTGAGCGCCTGATCCGTCAGGGGCCCGCGTCGACCGCCGCGAGCACCTCGTCCAGCCGCGGCCGGCGGTCGAACGAGGTGAGCACCCAGGTCGCGCCCGCCTCGGCCCAGGGCTTCGGGTCGTGCCCCGGCTCGATCTCCGCGACGAGGTCGAAGGGATCGTCGCGGGCGTCCCTCAGCTCGCCGAGCTCGCCGCCCAGCTCCGCCAGCGCCTCCGGGCCGGGAAGCTCGATTGGGAAGAAGCCGTCCCAGCGCGCGGCGCGCCGCAGCGGCCAGCGGTTCGGCCAGCGGCCCGCCACCCACACGGGGATGCGCGGCTGCTGGACCGGGAGCGGCTCGAACTCGCCCGCCCAGAGCTCGCTGAGCCGGTCCAGCCCCTCGTCGAGCATCACGGCGCGCTTTCGCGGGTCGAGCTCCTCGCCGAACGGCTCGAGCTCGCCCGAGGTGTCGCTGCCGAGGCCGACGCCGAGCACCAGCCTGCCGCCGCTCAGGTGATCGAGGGTGACCGTCTCACGCGCGAGCTTCTGCACCCGCCTGCGGGCCAGCGGCGTGACCAGCGGCCCGATGCGGATCGTGTCGGTTGCCGTGGCGATCGCGCTCAGCGCGATCCAGGGGTCGGCCACGGCGCGTACCGGCTCGCGGTAGCGGATGTGATCCCAGAGGAACAGTCCGGCCCAGCCCGCGGCTTCGACCCGCCGGGCCACGTCCATCAGCAAGCGCGGATCGACGAGCTCATCGAACGGAGGGACGAAGAGCCCGCGCTTAGTCATTCTCGCTCCGCAAGCCGGGCACGTCCTCGAGGACGAAGAACGGCCCGGCGCCGAGTTGGCCGACCAGGCGGTTCACCGTCGCCTCGATGTCGTCGACGACGTAGGCGGAATGATGCGGCTCGCCGAGCCGCGGTCTGAACAGGTCATTCGGCACGATCGCTCCACCGTAGGCGGTCACGTTGCGGGCTGTCAGTCGGTCGCGGCCGACGCGTACTGCGGGCGCCCGGCCGTATGCCGTCCCGATTGCCGACGGCGGCAGCTATTCGCTCCGCGAACCTACGACCTGCCTGCCCGAGGCGTACTGTGCGCCCCATACCCGTGGCCTGGAGGTCCCGCAGATGCTCGCTCGGTTTCGCCCGCGCCTGACGTTCGCAAATGTCGTCTCGATGCTCGCACTCTTCATCGCCCTCGCCGGCGGCGCGTACGCGGCCGTCAAGATCGACGGGAGCACGATCAAGCCGAACTCGATACCCGGCAACCGGCTCGTGAAGCAGGCGGTCGCCGGCAACCGGCTGCGCCACGGCACCGTCACCGGCCGCCAGGTCAGGGAATCGTCGCTCAGGCAGGTGCCGAGCGCGCTGTCGGCGGCCACCGCGGACAACGCGAACGAGCTCGGAAGCCTGGCTCCGGACGCGTTCCAGCGGCGCATCAACGGCGGCTGCTCGACTGCCCTGCAGTCCGTGGACGCAAATGGTGGCGCGCAGTGCTCTCCGCGCTCGGTCTTCGGGGTTTCGGAGACCGTGGAGGCCGGCCACGGCTTGAACTTCGGCGACTTCGGCGATCTCAGCATCGGCCTCTCGTGCGGGCCCAGCCCGGGGAGCTTCGTGCGCATCTTGCTCATCAACGTGAGCGGCGTCCCAGCCACGCTGAACTGGCTCTACCACGACGGATCGGCGATGAACGCCAGTGGGACGACCCTCGGCACCACCCAGGCCGACCATGCAGCTCTGGCGGACTCGAACAACGGGCGGATCGAAGGGCAGTTCATCCTGGCAACAGCGAACGCCGTCACGACGCTCAACGTGCATGCCTTCAAGGGCACGAACAGCGGCTGCGAGATCGCCGGGACCGTGGTCACGTCGCCGGCCTGAGCATCGAAGAGCGGCTGATGAGTTGAGGTCCCCGCCAATCGGCTTGTCATGCGGGCTGGAGCGCCGTCGCTAACTATCCCGGCTACCCAGTTCTGCCGCATCGAACGCAACTCGGACTGGTAACGCGAAACGGCAGCAGTTGCGAGTTCAGATGTCGAGCTTGCGCTTCGCCTCGGCTTTGCTCGCCTTCAACGCAGGCTTGTCGATCATGACGCACCACGGATCGCTCGGGTCGTACCGAACCCGATACGTGCTGCCAACGCCCGGTCCGAGAAAGCTGGAGGCGCCTCGTCCGTCGCAGTCAGCGCACCCTCGCCGGAGTAGGATCGCGCCGATTAATACGAAGCTGTCGAGGGCAACCGGAACCCGAACTCGGCTGGTCTGCCCACGGCGCAGAAGACGCGGAGGCGAGGAGATGATGGGGAGAGACGAGCCCAATGGTGTCGGTGGAACCAAGCGACGGATTCGCAGGCGCCCCAGCCACGCGACCGTGGTCGCCTACTTGGCGTTGTTCGCGGCGCTGAGCGGCGGCTCGTTCGCGCTCGCGGCGCTGAGCGCCCACGACAAGAAGGTGGTGAAGAGGATCGCCAACGGCCAGATCAGCAAACGGGCGCCCAAGCTGTCGGTGAAGCACGCGAAGCGCGCCGACAGCGCGACCAACGCGAGCCATGCAACGAACGCGGACTCGGCGACAACTGCGAACAACGCGGCCCACGCCATGAACGCGGATCAGCTGGGCGGGGTGCCGCCGAGCGCGTTCGTCTCGGGCCAGGGCACCCTGAGGTCGAACCGGCTCTTGCTCGGGCCCTCGAGCCCAGCGACCGAGTTCCTCGAGCTCGGGTTCGGTCACATCGCGGGAGTTTGTGATGCCGGCGTGAGTGGCAAGATCCGGTTCGTCGCCGACCTCCCGGTCGACAATCTGATCGTGTGGACGACCAACTCCGGAGGCACGACGGACATCCAGACGAGCAACGCGCTGACGGCCGGGACGTTCTACGAGGAGCCGCACACAGGCGGTTTGCCGCAGAGCGTGACGGTTCAGGTCACCTACAACGACGGCACCCACGAGCAGGTCGCAACCGCGTGGACGACCGTCCAAACGGCGGGCGGTCAGTGCGTGTTCACCGGTCAAGGGATCACGACTCTCTGATCAGCGCGATATCCCAACGGACCAGTGGTGTCGGAGTCGACGCCGTTGTGCGAGGGCTTGGCCGCACGCGCGGACGCCGAGCACTTCTACTCCTACACCCTCGTCGACTCCCCGATCCCGGTTCGCGGTCACCGCACGACACTGCGCCTTCGACCGATCACCGATCACGACCGCACGCTTGGTGAGTGGTCGTCCCGGTCAGAAGCCGACACGTAGACGCGCGAGGGCGAGTCGGTCCGGCTGGGGTCGAGCGAAGGGGGCACTGAAGCGAGCTCCTTGCTGCCCCGGCGCTTGGGACAGCGGGACCGCGAGCTCTCGCTTCCGCTCAGGGTGTGCCCCGCTGCCGCGAGACCACGAAAGCCACCCTCCCCATGGCGATGAGCGCTGCGCAGGCGCCGATCAGCACCAATCCGGCGCGATCGGAGCGAGCCAGGTAGTAGAGCAGCCCACCGGCCGCTGTGAAGCATGCGGCTGCGCCAAGGTGGGCGAGGCCCCGGTCCAAGCCTCCGGACGCCGTGTGACGGGCATGCAGCAGGTTGACCAACCCGAAGACCAGCAGAAAGGCCAGCGAGCCGAAGGAGACGATCTCGGTGATTCCGGGTAAGAGCGAAAAGGCCGCTCCTGGCAGCGCGATCGCGAGAACCGCGCCGATCGGCAGGCCTCCGCGCTCGCGCGCGAGGACAGCCGGGAGCTCGTTTGCCAGGCTTACGTCGCGAACCAGGCGGGCGGTCGCGAACAGCGTCGCGTTTATCGCCGAGCTGGTGGAGAACAGGGCGCCCACTGTGGCCGCCCAGAGGCCGAAGCCGCCCAAGGCCTGCTCGCCGGCGAGTGCGAACGCGACCTCCTTCTGGGCCGTGATCGTCGCATCGGGCAACAGCATCTGCGCAGCGAGCGTGACGGCGACATAGACCAAGACCACCACCGCGACCGAGAGGTACAGGGCGCGGGGCAGGGTCCGTCGCGGCTCGGCGATGTCGTCGTAGTCGTAGGGCAGCAGCTCAAACCCCTCGTACGCGACGAAGATCACCGCCGCGCCAATGAAGATCCCGAGCGCGCCCTGGTCGTTGAGCGGGCTGAGGCGCGTCGGCGAGAAGGCCGCGAGGCCGATCAAGGCAATGCCGGCGAGCACGGCCAGCTTGATGACCACGACGATGTCCTCGGTCAGCCCCGACGTGGCCACTCCGCGAAGGTTGACGGCGACGAAGACGGCCAGGATGCCGACCCCACTCAGTCGGGCAACCGCGGCGGGCGCGCCAACCACATTGGCCAGGTAGTGCCCGAAAGTGAAGGCATAGACAGCCAGCGCGAAGACATAGCCGACGATCAGAAGCCAAGCGACCCAGGCGGCGGGCCGGGGGTGGCCCTCATCGCGCAGATAGGTGAACGGGCCGCCCGGCCGGCCGGAACGCAACGAGAGGCCGGCGTAGGCATGGGCTGTCAGACCGGCGATGAGACCGCCGATCAGAAAGGCGGCGAACGCCAGGTGGCCTGCGAGGTCGATGGTCAGGCCGAGGACGCTGAAGATGCCGCCGCCGATCATCCCCCCGATCGCCATCGCGCTCGCCTCGCGCAGGCCCAGCAGGCCCTCGCCGCGCACGCGTCGTGCGTGGCTGCGTGGGTGGTAGGGCGGCCGTAACTTGCCGATCGCGGGCTTGCTCACTCGCGAGTGCCTCGTCCCGGCGGGTTCCCGCCTCCGCTCGCCTTCTGCCTCAGACGTCTGCCAGCGCTGAGACCTCGTCCCGCCGCTGGAGCAGTTGGCACGGAATCGGCTTGATGATCATTCCGCCTCACTGATCCAGGCCCTGGCGACGTCCAGCTCTGCAAGGTCGAAAACCCTGACCTTGCCGGGGACCATGAAGCCGAACCCCTTAACGAGGCGGCGATAGCCGTCGCTGTCGGTCACAACCGCGATGCGCTCCCATGAGAATGGGTGCTCCATCCCGATCTTGGCGTCGTCCCACATCGCCGCCGCGGAGTAACCGCGGAACGCCGACCCCAGGACGTAGAGCAGCCGGACCTTGGCGTGGCGCTCGAGTTGTCGCTGCACCGCCGGGATCAGCACCTGCTCGTAGTCCTCGCCCGTCACCTCGCCCCTGGCTTCGATGCCCAGCACACCGTCCGGAAGGTCCCTCATCAACTCGATCATTCGTCTCCGATCGCTCGCTTTGGGCGGCAACGTTATCCGCGCAGCCCCCGGCCAGTTCGCGTTTCGCCCGACCGCAAGCCACCGAAAGGGTTGCCATCGCCGCCGCTGGTCCAGGCATTGACCGCGTGCCGGAGTAGATGTAGGCTCACGAGTCGGAGGGGACGAAATGCTCGTCGGTCGTTCGCGAGGCCAGCGGTCTGCGGAAGCCACGGGGCGGCACGCGAGGCGCCCGCCCTCCCTTGCGTGAGTAAGTCTCCCCTATCCGATGGGGCCGGCCCGGAAGGCGTTGCTGTAGGTGTCGTTGCCACCGAGGTTGTCGGCCAGGCTGTCAAAGGCAGCAAAGCGGCCGTCGCGGGCGACCGTCGGATAGTCGGACGAGTCGTCGGCCGGGTCGCCATTGCCCGCCCTGCTGAGCAGGCGGGTCTTTCTCCGCCGCAGGTCGCGCACGTAGATCTCGACCGTTGAACCGTCGTGGACACCGAGCAGGTTCATCCCGTCCGAAACGAACACGACTTTGCGACCGTCGCCAGACGGGTGCGGGTAGTAGGCGTCCACGTTCTGTGGCCGGCCGCGGCTATTGCGGCTTGCGAGCACGAGCCTGCCGGTACCGACATTCTTTACGTAGGCCTGGCGATGGCTACCGTCGCCCGCGGGCAGGTTCGTGGCATCCGAGTCGAACCCGACCCATCTCCGTCGCCGGAGATCGACGGGTAATAGCTTGCGTCGTTGGCGGGGGCCCCGTTCGAAGTTCGGTCGACGAGCTTCGTGCGGCCGCTGGCGAGGTCGCGGATGTAGATGTGCTCGAGCCCGTCATGCGGGGGCAGGTCCGTGTCGTCGGATTCGAAGATCGCCCGCCGCCCGTTCGCGGAGATGGACTCGCCGAAGACATCGCTGGGGATGGGAGCGCCGCCGTTGGCCCTGCTGACCAGGATCGTCTTGCCCCGCTTGCGGTCGCGGATGTAGGTGAAGGCATCGGTCCCGTCGCCGCCCGGAAAAGCAGCCGCGTTGGAGAGAAAGACAACGAAGCGGCCGTCGGCAGAAACTGACGCATAGGCGCTGTTGCCGGCGCCGGGATGGCCGTCGTTCGCCTTCGAGACGACGCTGGTCTTGCCGGTCTTGCGGTCGTGGATCCAGACCTGCTGGTGGGTTCCGTCCGCGCCCGGCAGTCCGTCGCCGTAGCCGTGGAAGACGACAAAGCGCCCGTTGGCCGAGATCGCTGAGCTCAGACGTCGCCGGCGGCGGGCTGGCCGGCATTCGTCGTGCTCATAAGCCGCGTCTTGCCACTTTTCATGTTCCGCACGTAGATCTCGCTGATCGTCGAGCTGCCGCCGGGGAGGTTGGGCGAGCTCGACTCGAACGCGACGAAGCGGCCGTCGCCGGAGAGGGACCCGCCGACGTCGGTGTAGCTGTTGCCGTTGCCCGGGGTCCCCTGGGAGCTGCGGCTGGCGAGCTTCGCAGCGGTGCCGGCTTGGGCGACGAGCGCCCATGCCAGACCCGTGCCGGCCACGACCGCAACCGCGAGGGCCGTCCGGACGCTTCTCCCCGACGCCCGCGTCCGTGTCACCCCATCTCTGTCGATCCGCCGAGGCTAACACGAGCGCTCGCTCTCGCCCGCGAGTTGCCCGAGCCCAAGGGGCGACCGAGGTCGAGGTGCCGGCTCCGCGCGTGCTTGGATGCGAGCATCCTGTGCGAGCCTGAACGTGGCGAGCACCGGCGCGCCAACGTCAGCCATTGATCGTGAAGCGCCTCTTCGCCGGACTCGGATCGGAGCCGCCGGGGCCGATCGCTCGGACCTCGAACTTGTACTTGCCCTTCTTCAGGTGGTTGTAGGCCTTGGGTGAGCTGCACGGCTTGAACTTCTTCGCCCTGTGCCGCGTGCGCTTGAGCTGACACTTGAAGCGGTTTGCATGGCCCGTCGCCCTGAACGCGAACTTCGCCTTGCCCTTCTTGGCGTCGATCTTCGCTCTCGTGATCTTGGTGTTCGGCGGCTTCGGAACGGTGAGCGCCGCCTTCACCTTGGCGGCCGCGCCGCCGCTGCAGGAGGCCGTCTGGCCGGTGTAGACGAGCTTGGTCGAGCAGCCCTGGTCGTCGGTCACGGTGACCACGCGGTGTAGTGGCCTGCGTGGGCATAGTGATACGAGACGGAAGGGGTCGTTGTCGTCGCCGAGCCCCCGTCCCCGAACCTCCACGCGTACCTCGCCGGGCCGCCGTCGTACGTGATCGTCCCGGCGGCGCTGAATCTGCTTGCGCGACCCGCCGGGGCGGCCGTCGCCAGAGGGCCGCGCGCGGCGCCTGGTCGGGGGTTACCGCGTCCGCCCACGGCTTCGGGGTCACCGGCGAGATCGGGGTGACCGCCCATCGGCCGTATCGATCTCGAGACGCTTGCCGACGACAGCCGCGTCGCGAACAGCGAGGACCCGTCGGGGGAACTCGCAGGCCCTTGATGCCCCCTGGCCGGTGACGAAGGCGCTGCCAGGGGTGTCCCCGGTATTCGGATCGACTCCAGATATCGCTCGTCCTGTTGTCGTAGACGTACGCCCACTTGCCCTGCGGGGACATCGCTTCGGCTCGTAGGCATCGGTGCCGAGCGGGGGGCCATCGCCGTCGCGACGTTGCGCCGTATCGATGATCGAGTCCGCCCATGGCGGTGCCGCAGCCGCCGACGACGACGACCTCGGCCCCATCCGGGGTCGTGGCCAGCCCGCACGGAGAGACCGGCAAGCTCAGCGAAATCGTCTTCGTCACCGTCTTCGTAGCGGTATCGATAACCGACACCGTCCGGTCGGCGGTGTTCGCGACGTAGGCGAATCTGCCGTCGGGCGTGAACGCGATCGCCTCGGGCTCGTTGCCGACGGTGATCGCGGCGGCGCCGACAGCCAGCGTGTGGGTGTCGACGACGGCGACGGTGTTGCCGATGATGTTGCCGACGTAGAGCCGCGAGCCGTCCGGCGAGACCGCGATCGACCCCGGCGAGGTCGGAGATCCTGGCGCTCGTCACCAGCGAGGCCGTGTTCGCCGCGGTGTCGATCGAGGAGATCGACGGCGGGGGGGCCTTGTTCGCGCTGAAGGCGCGGCCGGCGTGGTTCGGCGAGATCGCGACGGTCAACGGGAATGAAGCCGACCCCGGAGGTGATCGGCGACCCCGCCGTCAAGGTCGCGAGCGGCACCGGTACGACCGCGCCGGGATTCTCGTAGTCGGTTACGTAAAGCGTCTCGCCGCTAGCCGCGGCACCGGCGACGTTCGCGCCAGCGAGCGCCGCCGCCACGCCGATGCCCACCAGGATCACCCTGGCGATGCGAGCCACGGCGAAAGGATACGCCTCGGAACCGCCGACAAGTGGCGGGTGCGCGGCGCGGGGACGAACGGACTAATGGATCCGCGCCCCCGGCGCGATGGATGATGAGGCTGTGCTCTACGACGGCAGAATCGGCTGTGATGACACCGGCATCGTGATCCGGTGGTACCACCTTTGGGAGCGACAGAGACCCTTACACCTCGATCAGATCGGCTCGAGATCACGCGAAAGGGAGGCGTTGAAGGGTGGGTTGCTCGCGCTCTACCTCATGACAGGTTGTGGAATTTGCTCGGAGCGATTTGGCTGCTTGATCCGAGCCCTGTCGCGCGAGAGACGCAGCAGCGACCGGCGACTATGCTCGTGGTGATGCGTTTGTTGAAGGGGCAAAAGGGCGTCGACCCGTTTGCGGCAGGCGTGCAAGGGAGAGCAACCATCGAGCGGGTCGCCCCGGCTCGGATCGACTATAGCCGGGGCCTAATGTAAATCTTCGTCGTGCTCCGCTTCGTCGACCCACAGGGGACGGAGACGTACTTGTGAAGCGAGAACTCTCTGGAAGTACAACATCCCGACGCCGGGGGATAGCTACGAGGCCGCCTTCCTGCCGGGAGAGATGAAGACGTCTTTCGACTACCGTCAGGAGGGCTGGCAGGCGCTCGATCCGAGCGTCCGTCGCGGGTGGTCCGCGGGAGTATTCGAGTTGGCAGCTGCTGGCACGCACGTGCCGCCCCTCGGAGATCGGGGCGTAACGCGGAGCGCGAGCTGTTCCGCCAGGGCAGGCGCGCCGAGGCCGAGGTGGTCGGCTGGGACGCTGATGCCGGCGGCTTTGCCGGGCAGTCGTTCGAGTACCCGTTCACGCTCACGCTACGTGCCGACGACCGCTAGTACCAAGCGAAGGTCAGGGCGGACGGAGCCGCACTTCGTGCCGGATGTCGGCGACCGCATCCAGGTCGCAATCAGCGATGACGGGTCGGACCTGGCTCTCGATACCGACGAGCGCTTCTACGGCCCGCCGTGCCGGGTGCTCGTTTGGTCGACGCCGTCCGAGGTCGCTCGGCGGCGTGCGCGGGCTGCGGGTGGCGCTGCGCCCGCCGGCGGTTCGCTGGCGGCGGAAGCGCAGGTCGCGGCGCTGGAAGCGATGCGCGATCGCGGCCAGATCACCGCGGAGCAATTCGAAGCCATGAAGGCCCCGGCCTCGGCGGCTGACGGCCGTCCGCGGGGCGGCCCCTCTCGGCCCGTAGGACGGCGGGAACCGTCGTCGGCAGGCCCGCAGCCTGGTGACGTTCCCATGCGCCGCGCGGATGCATGCGATCAGCTTCCTGCTGTTGCCGGACAGCGTCTTCTCGGGTGCGCTTGTGACCGCCCGCCGACCGGTTGGTGCGGAAGACGTCGCGGTCGGGGGGTGGCGCCGATCGCCGTGCCGGCGGCCGTCGCTGCGGCTGGGTCGGCGGGACGCAGGTCGCTGCCGTCGTAGACAGCCCGCCACTCCCCCTGGTCGGTGACGATCGTCCACTCTTGGCCGGTGAACCTCGCCGCGCTGGGGTCCGTCCCACCCGCGTGGGTCACCTCCGAGAAGAGCACGTCGCCGACATCCGCCGGGATGTCCCCGAGTTGCACTTGGGCCTGCTGCCATTCGGCTGCCGTAGGCCGGCGCTCGCCGATGCCAAGGACCCCGGGTGCCTCCGTTGTATGGGTCGAGCCTCCGGATTCCACGGTGCAGTCGATTGTCGCTGCCGATCACCTCGTAGTCGAGGCTGGCGGCGGCGGCGGCGGTTCTCCTCGAGCCTGAGCACGCGGGCATCGGTACCGAATTCGGACACCAGCGCTGGGAGTCCCTCTCTGAGGGGGGAGCGATGGTGACTTGTCAGGGGGTAGGTGACCCCGATGATCGCGGCGATCAGCGCCGCGATCACGACCTTCGCCTTGAACGGGATGTTCAAGCGCGCGCGATCGCCGGCCGTTCCCCAAATGCCGCCTGGCACCAGATCGGCAGTCTATTTGCCGCACGCGCCGTCCGCCTGGCGCCGACCCCCCAGGGCGGGCCCTGGTCGTAGCGTCCCCTGCGATGGCGTGGGGCGACGGCTTCTATCGCAAGGCTGCGGCCAAGGTCGAGGAACGCACCGGCGAGCGGGTCGAAGTGATCGGCTGGGCAAGCCGTTCGGGCGCAATGGGAGCCGTGATCGCGGGCACGGTGCTCCGGGTGTGCTGGAAACCGCGGCGGGGAGCCCCGTGGTCGCCGGACCGCGGCGCCCTGGCGGGCGCATGCAAAGCGAAGAAGGTGGGAAGGGCGCACGTCTGCCCATCAATCTTTCATCGTCGCGCTGACCCCTAGCGCCCTTCGGGTGTTCCGACACTAAAGATGCGGACCCTCAGAATAAACTTCCGCTTCGCGCGGAGGAGCGGAAGCGACGGGTGGCACCCTCACGACGTAGTCGGCCCTGCTAATGGCTGAAGGACCACTCGCACCCGAGCCGCGGGCTCATCGGCGCCGAACTGATGTGGATCGCCCATCGGTGATGGGCACTGAAAAGAGCGGCTGATGTGTTGAAAGATGCCCGCCAATTGGCTTGATCATGCGGTCTCTTTTTTTTATGTTATGAGGGCCGCGGTACCAGTTTCTGGCGGGTCGACGCTACCGGGGCTGGTAGCAAGAGCCCATCCCACTCGGTCGCCGCCGCGCATTGAATGCCACCCGGTGACCCCGCTGCTGCTCCCACGCGACTGGAGCGCCGTGGGGTTGCCTCGATCGGGCGCTTGCTCTTCGTCCGGAGCAGGCGCATGGGCGATCAGATTCGGTGACGCCCGTGCTACACGAGAAACGGGCGATCTGGCCACGAGGACTCACAGCTGAAGACGGTCGCGTCCTCGCCAGTCCATTCCCAGAGCGGAGTCGCCCCGGCGAGCTTCGCGTTCGCGACCAGCTCGGCCTCCTCGAGCTTGCGCGACTTGATGCAGATCGGGCAGACGAAGAGCTCGCCGCCGCCGGTGGCGTACTGCTCGAACAGTTGCTCGATCGGAGGGCACCGTGGCAGGCGACGCCGACGGCGACGCCCGGCACCGCGAGCCGGACGGCCTCCTTGGTCAGGAACATCGTCACGCGCTTGCCCTGCTCGACGGCGGCGCCGCCGACCAGGAAGGCGATCATCACGGTCTCCGGATCCTCGAGCCGGGTCGTAGAGGTTGATCACGGCCTTGCGCTCGTCCGTTGCCATTCGCTCCTCCTTTAGTTCGTTGGTGGTTCGCTGCCGACGCTGTCTCCGGGATGCGCCTCCTCTCCCACGCAGCGGAAGGTCGCGATGAAGCCCACCATGTCAGCGCCGATCTGCTCTCCAACGGGTACCTCCTCGTGAAGTTGGCCTGCCTCGAGCGATCAGCCCTGCGCCTTGATGTGGTCGATGACGTGGTTGAACTCGTCCGTCGGCGAGAAGTCCACGTACTCGGTGTCCTCGAGCGCTTCGGGGGCGTGGCCCGGCGCCCGAGCAAGACGGCCTGGCCGGCCTCGAAGACCTGCTCGCCGTTCGTGGTGTGCATCTTCAAGCACCCCTTGAGCACGTAGCCCCAGTGCGGGCACTGGCACAAATCGCCCTCCAGCCCCGCGAGGGCCGGCCTGAAATCGGCGCCCTTCGTGCACTTAGGGAACGCCGCGGTCATGCCGCCGCCCAACTCATGCATCCGCAGCTCGACGCCGTCTCCCTCGATCGCGACCGACGCGTCTTCGCGTGAAATCGCCTTCATCGTGCTCCCCTTCGTTGGTGTGCTGTCATCGTCTTCGGGGAGGGTCGAGGATCGGGTGTTCCCAAAACGTTCCTGATATAGGTTGGCCCGGGGATGGCTTCACAAGCGCAAGGAGAGCGCGATCCGCCTCGAATTGCTTGGGCGCTTCAGAGCCTTCGTCGACGAGGAGGAGATCGCGCCGGAGGCGTGGCCCAGCCGGCGTGCCGCCGAGCTCGTCCAGCTCCTGGCCTTGGCCGACGATCGCCGGCTGAACGCGCGAGGAGGTGATCGAGGCGTTGTGGCCCCACCTGGACGCGGACGCGGGCGCGGCGAACCTGCGCAAGGCCGCCCACCACGCACGGCGACCCCTGGCCGCCCAAGAGGCGGTTGTGCTGCGCGGCGGGCAGGTCCGCGCTGTTCCCCTCGGGCGCCATCGAGACCGACGTCGCGCGCTTCGAGGCCGAGGCCGACCCCTCCCTCTACATGGGAGAGCTGCTGCCGGAGGCGCGCTACGAGGATTGGGCTCAGACCCGGCGGGAGGTGCTGCTGTACCGTGTTCGAGCTGCTGCGACGCAGCGGCGACTGGGACAGGTTGGTCGAGGTCGACCCGACCGACGAGCCGGCCTACCGCGAGCTGATGCGGCGCGAGCTGGCGGCGGGGAGCCGCCCGGCCGCGATCCGCTGGTACGGGCGCTTGCGTAGCGCGCTGCGGCGCGAGCTGGGCATCCCGCCGAGCGCCGAGACCCGCGCCATCTATGACGAGTGCGTGGCGGGACTCGGGGGGCCTCCGAACCGGCCTTCGTCGGCCGCCAGCTCGAGCTGGCGAAGGCCACCGCGCTGCTGCGAGGGGGGCCCGGCGGGAGTCTGGTTGTCCGGGGCCCCGCGGGCATCGGGAAATCCGCGTTCTGCCGGGAGCTGGCACGGATGGCGCAGGCGAAGGGCTGGACGGTGATCGCCGCCCAGGCGACGGAGGACAGCGCCCCCTACGCGCCGCTGGCCCGTGTCGTCGAGCAGGTCCAGGCGCGCGCCCTCGATCCGAGCGCAGTCGAGGCGCTTGGCAATAGGGGCAGGGCCGTCGCCGTCGAGCTGGCTTCGCCGCCGGCGGCGGGCGGAGCCGCCAATCACCCGCCAACAGGTGATCGGCGCGGTGCGCCGGTTGCTGCTTGCAGCCGGGGAACGGCGCCCCAGTCGCCGTCATCGTCGACGACGCGCATCTGGCCGACGAAGCGACGCTCGACGTGCTGAACCACATCGGCTCCGCCACTGGAACGCCGCTCCTGCCGGTCTTCGCATACCGCCCGGAACGGGGCACCCGAGACTCTTACGCGTGGGGTGGCGCGGCTGGCGCGAGCCGGAAGCATCGTCGAGAATCGACCTCGAGCCGCTCGACCGGGAGGATGTGAGGGCGCTCGTGGCTGCGGGCGCGCCGATCCCCCGTGCAGGCGACGTGATCGATCGCATCGTGGAGCTCGCCGACGGCAACGCGTTCCTGACGCTCGAGCTGGCCCGGAGCGCCGTCGCGGGCGTCCCGGCGCTGGTCGCCACGGCACGGGACGCCATCGCTTCGAAGTTCCTCGACGGGGACAAGGACGCGGTCGCCACGCTGCGGCGGGTGGCACTCGCGAGCGACGACCTGGACCCCGGTGCCGCAGTGGCGCTGGCCGGCTCGTCCGAAGCGGAGGCCTTCGCTTCGTGGACGAGGCGCTCCAGGCCGGGGTCCTGATCGTCTCCGGTGGTCACTACCGCTTCCGGCATGAGCTGGTCCGCCAGGCCCTCGTCGACCAGCTGACACCCCACGGACGGCTCGCTCTCCATCGCGACATCGCGCGCCGGCTTGGCCACGCGGACGCGTCGCCGGGCCTGATCGCGCGCCACTGGATCGCGGGCGACCGTCCCGACGAGGCTCAGGAGTGGCTCCTCGCCGCAAGCGTACAGGCGGTGAAGCTGGGCGGGGACGCCGACGCGCTCGTACACCTCGAGGCGCTCCTCGACCTCGAGCCGGAGCACATCGATGGGCTTCCGCCTGCGGGCGGAGGCCATGGACGCGCGCGGCGACGCCGGAGCACCGGCCGCCGACGCCGCCGCGGCCCGCGTCGTCGGCGAACCGGAGACGCACAACCTGAGAGCGAAGCAGGCGCTCGCAGAGATCAAGCTCGGTGACCCGCCCGGTGGGCTACGGGTGCTTGACGGGAAGCGGCCCACCTCCCCGGACGGCCGTCTCGCTGAGGCGCTCGCCTTCGCCGGCGCCGCGGCGCTCGGGTTCGCCGATCCGGCGATCGGCACCGCGAAGGCTACCGAGGCGCGCCGGATGGCGCTTGACGCGGGGGATCCGGATGCGCCGCCATCGCATCCTGGGCCCATGCGGCGGCAGCGCACGCCCGCGGCGAGCTTCGCGGGAGCAGCCTTCAGGCGGACCTGCGCGAGACCCACTCGCTGCCGAAGCTGGCGGTCAGCGTCTTCGACGGCCAGCTCTGCATGACCCAGCGGCTGCTCTACGGAGCGCGACCCTATTCCGACGTGATCGCGTTCGCCGACGCGTTCATCGAGGAGGCCAAGCGGCTGGGCGCGGCGCGCGGGCACGCGTTCGCGGTCACGATCCGCGGCGAGGCCAAGCTGCTCAGCGGCCGGCTCGACGAAGCCGAGGCGGATCTGGCGGAGGGCATGCGATTGCACCGCGAGATCGGGGCGGCGACGGGCGAGTCCTTCGCCCTTCAGCGGCGGGCCGAGGTCGCCCTGAACCGCGGCGAGCGGGACCAGGGCCTCGCGCTCATCGACGAGGCGCTGGCGGTCGCGCGCGAGTCCGACGTCGTCTTCCACCTGCTCGACCGCATCCTGGGACGCGGATCACCGCCGCTGCTGACCCCGAGTATGAAGCTGCGCTAGAGGAGGCCGAGGAAGCGGTGCGCGGTCCCGTCGAGACCTGTCCCGGCTGCAGGATCACGCTGGCCGTGCCCGCCGCTATCGCGGCCGCGCGAGCAGGGGACCTCGAGCGCCTCGAGCACTGGGAGGAGGCGGCGGAGTTCCTTGCGACCGTCGTGATGGCGCCTGCCCGCCTGGGACGCGGCGCTACTGGAGGTGAGGGGCCATCGGGCGCGAGCCACCGGCGACGGGCGACGCCGCGCCGGGATCTCTTCCGGGCGGCCGCGAAGGGCTTCGGGGCAGCCGGCCAGCCACTCAACGAAGCGCGCTGCGCCGCTCTGCTCGAGCCTGTCGCGCCCTAGGAGCCTGTGCGCCGACCGGGTCAGCGTCCGCGGTTTCATGCAGGGTCACGCCGCCCACATCTGCAAACAGAAGAAATTAAACGGGTCGGCCTGCAAGGGAGTAGCCGCGTGCCAACTACTGCTTCCAACGTCCGTTGCTATCGAGCTCGGCGCAAAAAGCGATCAGAGGGCCCTTGAGACGGCACGTGACTGCCTCGGAGGAGAAGGAGCAGCGCGACCAGTTTCATTGGGGCGCCCGGGTTGCGCGAGGAGCGGAAGCGACCGGTGGCACCCTCACGACGTAGTCGGCACTGCTACCAGCTCAGCTACCACTCGCACCCTGAGCCGCGGGCTCATCGCGCCAACTCACGCCTATCGCGGGTCGGTGTACTGGGCGCTGAAAAGAGCGGCTGAAGTGTTGAAAATCCCCGCCAAGGGGCTTGTTCATGTGGGGTCCGCGCGGGGACGGCTACCAGCGGAGCTACC
>CAVUAD010000008.1:0-29911 GCA_963739355.1 uncultured Actinomycetes bacterium
GCAGCACGCGGTGGCCGCCCCGCATCACCCGGGGTCGCGGGTCACAGTCAGCACGAGTGGCGCCTCGATCAGCACTCCAGGTGTCTGCTTCGCTCTAAGGGTGCGCGCGGTGTAGGTGGCGGCGGTGGATGTGCAGCTGATCTGCGGAGAGCCGGCCGCCGATGAACAGGACGGCGATCACGAAGGCGGCGAAGGCGAGGGGCGCGTCGAGCCTGAACGCCGTGGAGATGCCGTCGACGAGGTCTTGGTCTGAACTGACGCCGCCGGCTGTGACGATCGCGGTGTTGATCCCTAGCCCACCGCCGCCGGCGATCTGGCACATGTAGAGGATCCCGCCGGCGAGGCTTGTGCGGGAGGCGCATGGGTGCTCGCGGTAGCGCCGGCGGTGGTCAGGCGGCGACGTAGAAGAGGCCGATCCCGACGCCGAGCACGATCATGCCGGGAAGCAGCGAGGCGTAGGCGTCGCCGACCTCGAACAGCGAGAGCAGGACCATGCCGAGGGTCAGGCAGGCGGCGCCCGTGGCGACCGAGACTTCGCCCGATGCGCGCGTAGAGCGGCCCAGCGACGAACAATGCCACCGCGAACGTCACCATCACCGGGAGCAGCCCGGCGCCCGAGGCGAGCGTCGTGAAGCCGAGCACCGTCTCGAAGACCTGCGGCAGGTACAGCAGGATGGCGAAGAACACCGCGGACATCAGCAGCATCGCCAGGCAGGCGAACGCGAACGCGCGGTTGGCCAGCACGTCGCGGGGGATCAGCGCGCGGTCGCCGCCACGGCGCTCGATGACCGCGAAGAGTGCGAGCATCGCTGCCGCCACGACGAGCAGGCCGACAGTGCGCGGATCACCCCAGCCCCACTCGCTCGACTGGTCGAGCGCCACGAGCGCCGCGAGCAGCGCGACGGAGAGCACCGCGACGCCCGGATAGTCCAGTCCTTCTCGCCCTTCCGGACGGTCATCGGGGACCACGCGCACGGTCGCGAACACCGCCAGTGCCGCGACCGGCAGGTTCACGATGAGGACCCAGCGCCAGCTCAACAGCTCGGTCAGCGCGCCGCCGATCAATGGACCCATCGCGTTACCCAGCCCGGCCGCCCCCAGGATCAACCCGCCGGCCAGGCCCGCCTTCGAGCTCGGCAGAATCGCGTACGTCATCCCGAGCACGGCTGGCCACATGAGCGCACCGCCCACCCCCATCAGCCCACGGCAGACGATCAGCCAGAGGGCGCTTGGCGCGAGGCCACCCAGCAGGGAGAAACCGGCGAAGACGGCAGCGCCGACAACGAACGCGCGCCGTCGCCCCATCGTGTCAGCGAGGCGGCCGCCGGAGACGATCAGCACTCCGAACACGAGTGCATAGGCGTTGATGACCCACTGGACCGTCGACAGGTCGACGTCGAAGCTGCGCTCGATCGCCGGCAGCGCGACGCCGAGCGCGGTGAAATCGTTGGCCACCACGAGCACCGCGACGCCCATTGCGGCGAGTGCCACGATCGTCCCGCGATCGAGCCGCTCATCGGCCCCCGCTATCGGGGCTCCGTGTGATCGAGAGCTTGGCATCGTGTGCGCTCGAGGTTCGGCGCCCTCTACTGATCTCCGGGAGCGGCGTGCGTGATGTCGCCCCGGGTAGACGCGGGCCGACAGCGACCCTACAAGACGTAAACCAGTGGTTCAACGAGCCATCCGGGGACAAGAATCGGCCGGATCTGTCGGAGCAGGTCGTCGGCCTCGGGGCGCTGTAACGCGATTGGGTGCAGGCACGTCGCGCGATCCCATCGCAGCAGGCCGGACAGCAGCCACTCGCACAAGCCGCAGTCCGCGTCGTAGAGCACCGCCCAGGCGGGGCGCTCACCAGCATGGGGATCATCCGTCACGTCGACCGAACCTTCGGATCTTGGCTCAGGTGGACCAGATCACGTCAACAGCTACGTGTGCGCTGGTGTCGGCTCGCCCGCTCCAGCCCGCCAGGTCCGTTCGGCCCGGCGTTCTCGACAACGGCCTCGCCACGTGGAGGCGCGCGGCGGACGCGTGCGGCAACTGCGGCGGCCCGCCGGCGCGGCACGCCCACGGTGCGCAGCTGTGCCGCGGCGATCAGCTCCCCGGTCTCGTCAGGGTCGGTTCCTTCCAGGACGGCGCGTGCGCCGACCCCGAGCATCGCCACGAGCATCCCGACGAGCAGAGGCCCCGGCTCTGATTCCGGGAACTCTCCCGTGTCCCCCCCTTCGCGAACGTCGCTGTCGAGCATCGCCGCCTGCTGGCGGATCGCAGCGCCGTTGTGCTCGAGGTACTCGAGCATCACCGCGCCGAGCTCGAGGTTTGAAGCGATAGCCCGCATCACGCCGACCGCGCCGATTGCCAGTCTCTCTGCGTAGCTCTCTGGCTCCTGGAGCTTACGCAGGTCGCGCTGAAGCTCGTTGATCACTCTGGAGGCGACAGCGTCCTCTAACTCCTGTTTGTTTGCGAAGTAGTGGTAGAAGGTGCCGTTCGAGACGCCGGCCGCTTGCGTGATCTGTAGCACCGAGGACGCGGCGACTCCTTCCTGGGCAAAGGTCGTCACGGCGGTCTGAATGAGGTGCTCGCGGCGATCGTCCGGTGCGAGTCGCGTTCGGCGCGGCCGGCCGTTGAGGCTTGCCTGTGTGGTTCTTGGCACCGCACGAGCATAGCTCTTGTGGGCAGCCCCTGGCGACCTGCTGAGAGATCTCTTAACAGCTATTGACATATCTCTCGATAGACTGCTAGGCTCCTCGCCCGGGCTGGTCAAGCGGACGCCTTATTTGTCAGTGACCCGGCACCCCGTCAGGGGCTGGGAGAGACGGAGAGTCGATGAGCAGCACAGAGCAGGTACCAGTCGCGATCGTGGGCGGCGGTGTCGTCGGCGTCACGCTCGCGCTGATGCTGGCCCGGCGCAGGATCGGCACCGTCGTGTTCGAGCGCGAACTCGAGCCGCATCGGTTGCCGCGGGCTCACGCTGTGAATCCTCGGACGATCGAGGTGCTGAGAGAGATCGGTATCTCCGACACGGAGCTGCGCCGGGTGGGGGCGCCGAAGGATCTGACCAGCGAGGTGCGGTTCGCGACCACGCTGACTGGCCATTGCTTCGGAACGCTGCCCTACGAGCGCCAAGACGATGACGTCCGCGATGTCACCCCGTCGCCGCTGGTCAACATCCCGCAGCCGGCGCTCGAGGGGTTGCTGCTCGATCGCGTCGCGTCGGAGCCGCTGATCGACCTGCGCCGCGATCACTGCTGGCTGTCGGCCGAGCAGGAGCGGGAGGGAGTGGTCTCGCTGGTGCGCACGCCCGAGGGCTCCCAGATCTTCCAGTCGCGTTATCTGGTGGCGGCCGATGGCGCGGCGAGCAGCGTTCGCGAACAGCTCGGGATAACGATGTCCGGTTTCGAGGAGCTCGCCGCGGCCATCTCGATCACGTTCCGGGCTGACCTTACCGAGTTCGTGCGCACCCGCCCCGGTGTCTTGCATTGGCTTTTCGGACCGGTGCACAGGGGGGCGCTGATCGCGTATCTGCCGGATCGCCTGTGGACGTACGGGATCGCCATGCCCCAGGGCATGATCGACATGGCCGCGTTCAGCGGCGAGAGTGTTGAGGAACTGATCCGGGCCGCGCTCGGGCCCGAGGCCGCCCAGGTCCCGTTCGAGGTGATCGCGGTGACACCCTGGACGGTCCGCGCGCAGGTCGCCGGCGCCTACCGTGTCCGCAGCCTCCTGCTCGCCGGTGATGCTGCGCATCGCTTCCCACCGTTGGGCGGTCTCGGTGTCAACACCGGCCTGCAGGACGCGCACAACCTCGCGTGGAAGCTGGCCGCGGTGCTCGACGGCTGGGCCACGGAGGAGCTCTTGGAGAGCTACGAGCGTGAGCGCCGGCCTGTCGCACAGCGCTGCTCTGAACAGAGCCTGTTCAACCTCGGCGCGATGCTGAGCCTCGAGTTCCTCGCCGAAGGCGCCGCGCTGGAGTCCGACGCCGAGCAACTGGCGAACTGGCTAGGGGAGGAGGGACGCAGCGAGCAGATCGCGCAGGCGATCGAGCTGCAACGGCCGCATTTCGACAGCCTGGCGCTGCAGCTCGGCTTCTCCTACGACCCCGAGGACGAGCCGGTCACCGATGTCACGACCTTCCGTCCGCGCGCGGTGAGCGGACGGCGCCTCCCTCACGGATGGATCTCGCGGGAGGGAAAGCGCGTGTCGGTCCTCGATCTGCTCGACCCCGACGCATTCACGATCCTGCTGCTGGGCGGCACCAGCGCCATCAAGTTCCCCGCAGGCGTGCCGGTCACCACCGTTTCGCTCGATCCCGCCGACCCGGACGTGCGCCTCTGGGTAGGCCAGGTTTCCCTGGGGGAGGCTGTCGCGGTCATCGTCCGGCCGGACGGCCACGTTCATCGCGTGGTCGCCGAAGCAGACCTCGTTGGCGCCGATGTCGGCGCTCTACTGGGTGTTCCGGAAGGAGCGACGCGATGAGGCTCGCCACCGCTCGTCCTGTTGACCGAGGGCCCGCGAATCACCACTCCCATCAGCGCTGTCGGCGAGTGCGCAAACCCTGCTTTGCGGCCCGCCGGCCGCAGGGCTCACTGACCAGAGGAGGACTACCGATGCCCCTGCCCCAACCTGCAGCCGCCCCACCGTTCACCATCACACGGCTGAGCCACGTGATCCTCAACGTTCGCGATCTCGCGGCGAGCCGCGCTTTCTACGAGGAGCTGATCGGTCTGGTCGCCTCCGACGCCGACGAGCACCGGGTCTATCTTCGTGGCGTGGAGGAGGCGGCGCATCACAGCCTCGTGCTTGTCGCCGGCGACGCTCCATCGGCTGAGCGCGTCGGGTTTCGCGTCGCCTCCGAGGACGACCTCGACGCCGCCCAGCACTCGCTCGAGGGGCAGGGGTCGCAGTGCGAGTGGGCGGAGATCCCCCATCAGGGGCGAACGCTGCGGTTCTCCGACGTCGCCGGGGTCCCAATCGAGCTTTGCGCCTCGATGCCGGTGCAGCGGCGTCTGATACTCCAGGACGCCGAGCACCGCGGTGCCGCCGCCGCGCGGATCGACCACCTGCAGCTGCACATCCCCGAGGTTGCCGACTGGACGGCCTTCTACGTCGCAAACGGGTTTCGGATCTCCGAGTATGCCACGCCAGACGGGACGCCCGACAGTCCTCTGCTCGGCGTGTTCTTGGCACGGAAGGGCGACCTGCTCGACCTCGTCGGGGTCACCGGCCCCGGGCCTCGTCTGCACCATGTCGCCTTCGTCGTGCACGAGCACGCCGCGACCGCCCAGCGGGTCTGTGACTACGCGGCATCACGCGGCTGGCGCGACGCGATTGAGTTCGGTCCGGGGCGGCACGGACTCGCGCCGCAGCACTTCCTGTACCTCCGAGACCCCGACGGTCACCGCGTTGAGCTGGTCAGCCACGCCTACCTGCTCCTTGATCCTGAGGTCGAGCCGCTCGGCTGGTCGATCGCCGATCCGCGTGCGATCACGACCTGGGGGCCGCCGCCGTGCGCGGGATGGTTCACGGAGGCTTCGGAATTTGCGGGCGTCACGCCGGGCCCGCCGATCATTCCCGGTCCGGATGGAGAGCCCGTGATGGCCGGGGAGGCCGGCTGAGGTGACCACATCGACCCAGGCTCACACACGGCAAACACCGGCGGCCTGATGAGGCGCGGATGAATCTCGGGATCGCCGGCCGCCGTGCGCTGCTTTGCGGCTCCAGCCGCGGCCTGGGCCGCGCCTGCGCCGAGGCGCTGGCCGAGGATGGCGTTCACGTTGTCATCAACGGTCGAGACCAGGCGAGCGTTGACGCGACCGCCATGAAGCTCAAAGAGCGCTTCAGCCGCGTGGAGGTGACGCCCCTCATCGCCGACGTCACGACCGCGGAGGGCAGGGACGCGCTGCTCGAAGCGTGCCCGGGGCCGGACATCCTGCTCACCAACAACGCCGGTCCGCCACCCGGGCCGTTCCTGGAGTGGGAGCAGCAGGACTGGGAGGAGGCTCTGCAGGCGAACCTCGTCGCGGGCCTGATGCTGATTCGGGCCGTGCTCCCGGGGATGCGGGAGCGGCACTTCGGCCGGATCGTGAACGTCGCCTCGGCAATGGTCACCTCGCCGCACCCCCTGATGAGTCTCTCCACCGCCCCCCGGGCGGGCCTCCTCGCCGTGAGCAAGGGCCTCGCCCGTGAGGTCGCCGGCGACAACGTGACGATTAACACACTGCTGCCCGAGCGCTTTGACACCGATCGCCAGGTGCTCATGGCCCGCCTCCAAGCGCAAGCTCTCGGGACCACCTACGAGCAGGCCCGGGAGCAGATCGCCTCGAGCCTGCCCGCCGGCCGCTTCGGACGCCCCGAGGAGTTCGGTGCCATGTGTGCCTTCTTGTGCAGCAATCTGGCCGGCTTCATCTCAGGCAACGCGATCCACCTCGACGGCGCCAGCTACCAAGGCCTCGTCTAAGCAGCACTCGCGTCCAGTCGAGCTCTGAGAGGCGCTCGCCCGGCTCCTCGCCATAGAGCTCCTCGAGTGCCTGCGCGACGCGCTGGTGCATCCGTGCCCGGCGTGTTGCCCCGAGTGCCTCATAGAGCGTCTGGTTGACGGGGCACTTTTCGTTGTGCATCCAGGGTAGCGGCTTGTTACCCACCCGCGTTACCCTGGGCGAGTAGAGGCCATGCCACAGGAGCTCCAAAAACGGCAAAGGCCCGGAAACCTGGACCTTTTACTCGATAGCGGGGGCCCGATTCCTCCCTCCGAGCGACGCTCGGATCAGGCAGCCGTATCGTCTAGCGGCCTGAGCGCGCAGCTCCTCAATCGTCCGCGGCGGCAGTCTTGGGAAGACTCGTTACGCGCTCGCATCTGTCGAAGCGCGACGGTCGAGTTGCGTTCGCCCGGCGGACGGAAGTCGCGCGAGTAGTCTCGCTCCACCGATCACGAGGAGGTGCACGATGGCGACGACGAGCGAGGGGACCGTGCCCTTCCAGGGGTATCGCACCTGGTATCGAGTCGCGGGCGAGCTCGCGGGACCAAGCGGAAAGCTGCCACTGCTCGTTCTTCACGGGGGCCCGGGCTTCCCCCACGACTACCTGGAGGACCTGGCCTCGCTGGCGGACGACGGACGCCCGGTCGTCTTCTACGACCAGATCGGCTGCGGGAAGTCCGATCACCCGGACGACGATGCCCTGTGGACCATGGCCACCTTCGTCGAGGAGGTCGCCGCCGTGCGGGACGCCCTCGGGCTCGAGCGCGTCCACCTGCTCGGTCACTCCTGGGGCGGTTGGCTGGCTCTCGAGTACGCCCTCGACCGACCGAGCGGGCTTGCCAGCCTCGTTCTCGCAAGCTCCGGCGCCAGCCTCCCCGCCTTCGCGACCGAGACCCGGCGGTTGAAGGAGTCGCTGCCCGCCGACGTGCAGGAGGTCATCGACCGCCACGAGGCCGAGGGAACTACCGACGATGACGCCTACACAGAGGCCACGATGGCCTACTACACGCAGTGGGTCTGCCGCCTCGATCTGCCCTGGCCCGAGCACCTGATGCGCTCGTTCAACAACCTAAACGAGGAGATCTACGGGACGATGCAGGGGCCGGAGTGGAACGTCACGGGCAAGCTCAAGGACTGGGATGTCAGCGCCCGCCTGGGCGAGCTCGACCTGCCGGTGCTCGTGACCTCGGGACGCTACGACGAGGTGACGCCCGCACTCGTCCAGCCGCTCGTCGACGGGATCCGGGACGCTGAGTCGGTCGTCTTCGAGAAGAGCGCCCACTTCGCGATGGCCGAGGAGCCGGACCGCTACCGGGAAGTGCTCGACTCCTTCCTGGGGCAAGTGGAAGCCGGCGCGAGCTGATCAAGCCAACGCCGTCGCACTCGCCAGCACGGGGAGCCAGTCCAGCGGCTTCCGCTTGCGCGTGAAAGCAGAGCAATCGCGCTCCCGACGCTCACCGGATGTCGGTGCTCGGGCCAGGCCTCGCGGCTGGAAAGCGCAAGCGGGAGCACCTCGCGCATTGCCCCCTCCGGCACGCGCGATGATGTGCTCTCCCGTGGCGGACTTGGACACCACAGGCGCGGACAGGCCGTCAGGCGCGCGGCGGGTGTTGCACATTCTCGGTGCTGTCCTCGTGGCTGTCGTTTTGCCTGCGCTGGTGATGGGCGCGCTTGTGGGGGAGTTGGGCGTGGCGGCGATTCTCACCGGACTCCTGCTCGGCGCAACCGGCGCCAAGATCGGCGGCACCCAACGGATGCTGTTCGTCGCGCCAGTGGTCGGAGTAGCGGCAGGACTCGGGGCTCACACCGCCTACGACTGGTGGTGGGTGGCTTTGCTGGCCGGCGTGGGCGTCATTGCTGGCGGCGGGATCCGGTTCGGGTGGCTCCCCGCGCTGCTGATGGTTCCCTACGCCGCCACGTTCGTCACTGCTGTGTCGTCGGTGAAAGACGCAGTGATCTACGGCGTTATCGTCGGGATGGGAGCGCTCTACGGCCTCGTCCTCGCGCGCCGTTTCGGTGCTCCCGATGTCGTCGACGGAGACCGCCTCGCCCTGCCGGTCGCTGCGGTGGTGGCGGTCATGTTCGGGCTCGTGCTCGGCTCCAGCGCGGCCATCGGCGTGGCGCTGTCGTGGACCGAGCCGTACTGGGTCCCGGAGCCGGTTCTCATACTGGTGCTCTACATCCTGATGGGTAAGCGAGACCGGATACGCGAAAAGGCGATCGGTACCGCGCTCGGGGTCGCCGCCGCTATCCCTGTGGCGATCATCTCGCCGCCCGCAGGGGTACTCGCAGCAGTGGGGACCGTCGTGTTCGTCATCGCGTTGACGCAGCGCAAGACCTACTGGCTCATGTACGGCCTCTACACCTTCTCCCTCGTCCTCCTGCTCGCCACCCCCGGACACGTCGGCTTCGAGGCCGAGGAACGCGGCTTTCAGATCCTCGTAGGCATCGGCCTCCTCGTCGTCGGCCTGGCGATCATTCACGCTCTCGGCGCATGGGTGGCAAAGCGCGACCCGCAGCCCGAACTCGCAACCTGACCAACGAGCCGCCCGGCGCCACTACGTCGGAGCTGTGCGGCCGCGCACTTCCGCTTCGGACGAGGAGCGGTAGCGGCACCGCTCGCTGACCTCGCTAGCGCTTACGCGTGAAAGCAGACGCGATGATCCTGTTTTTGGGGAGCCTTCACCGGCGCCCTGCATCACCTTCGACTCGAACAGCTCGTGTTATCCATCCGGGAAGGTTTCAGCCATGGCCTCACTGGTCCTGAAGATGTCCGTCTCGCTCGACGGGTTCGTCGCACCAATCGACGGGAGCACCGACTGGGTCGCTGCGGGACGCTCCGAGGACGGCGCCAGTTGGACCCTCGAGACCTTGAGCAACGCCGGCGCGCACCTTGTGGGTGCCACCACCTATGCGGGGTGGGCCGCCTACTGGCCCGGCGCCTCCGGGCCGTTCGCCAAGCCGATGAACGAGATCCCCAAGGTCGTGTTCTCGGACTCGCTCGCGTCCGCCGACTGGGGCGAGACGACGATCGCCGCCGGAGACCTGGCCGAAGCCATCACGCGGCTCAAGCAGGAGCGCTCAGAGGGATACCTGCTCGCTCACGGCGGGGCACGGTTCGCCCGATCGCTGGTCGAGACCGCCGATGAGCACCACCGTCTTCAGCGGCGGAGCCGTCGCCCACGTCTTCGCGGCGCACCCGTGATCGCCGTGTCGGAAAGCGTTCGAGGCTCGCCAGTCTCCGGGCGCTCGATGAGGAGTCGCATCCCTCGCGTCGCTCCGCGGCATCGGCGAGGAGCGCGGGCTACTCGCGGTGCGTCCGCGCCACCACAGCGGCGAGCAGCATTATCGGACCGGTCGAGGATCCGGTCGCTGCGCTCCAGCACGACCTCTCGTGGGCGCGCCGGTCGTCCGCTATGGCGCTTGCTCCTAGAGGCCGACCGGCTCGGCGGCCTTCGACAGCGCGGCCAGTGCGAGCGTCCCCTCCAAGATCGCCTCCTCGATGCTTCGCGGCGTGCGGCAGTCGCCGGCCTCCTCGACGCGGAGGCCGCGTTCGGCCAGCGCCGGGCCGAGTGAGTCCTCCGGCACTCGCCCCATGGAGAGGACGACTGCGTCCGCAGCCACCGTGGCCTCCAGCTCAGGCGCGAGAACGTTTTGCAGCCGGACCTCTCCCGCGCTCGCGGAGATGACGTCGAGGTAATGGCGGACCTCGATGCCGAGCCGGCAGAGCCGGCCGATGTAGATGTTGCGCGTGTACTGGTGAAGGGTCTCGGCGGGCATGATCGACCCGACCGCGAGCACCACCTCGCGTCCGGCCGCCTTCAGCACCTCCGCGCAGTCGAGCGCTGTCGCGTCTCCGCCCCAGTCCGCCACCACGATCTTGCCGCGCGGGTGGTCACCCCGCAGAACATCCCAAGCCTGCACTACCTCCACGCCTTCAAGCGGCAGTCCCGGGTCGTACGGGGTGGCGCCGGTCGCGACGATCGCCAGGTCCGGCGACAGCGCCTCGACCGCGGACACGTCGGCCCACTCGCCAAGCCTGATCTCCACGTTTGGGCGGTCGAGCAGGTGGTCGTAGTTGCGCCGAAGCGAGCGGGCGAGCTCCTCGTGCATCGGCGCTCTGCCGGCGATCCCGACTTGGCCACCGACCTCGCCGCCGGCCTCAAGCACGACAACCGCGTGACCGCGCGCGGCGGCCTCGGCGGCAGCCGCCAGGCCGGCCGGCCCGGCGCCGACGACGACCACCCGCCGCGACTCCTGCGCCGGCCGCGGGCGCGCCAACGACCGCTCTCGTCCCGTGCGCGGGTTCTGCGCGCACGCGATTGGCGTCTCGGCGTGGTAGTGGGCGATGCAGGCGTTGCAGCCGATGCAGCGCAGGATCTGGTTGTGGTCGCCGGAGCGCGCCTTGCGCGGCATGTCGGGGTCCGTAATCAGAGCGCGGTTCATGCCGCAGGCGTCCACCGCCCCGCTGACGATCAGCCGGTCGGCCTCGCGTGGGTCCAAGATCCGCGTCGTCCCGATCAGCGGCATGGTCGGGTCGAGCCCGTCGACCCAGCGGGCGATCTCGTTCTCCGCGGTCGGCGGCGGCGGGACGATGCCGACGCAGCCGCTGAAGGTGGACGAATCCCCAACCGCCATGTGCACGTAGTCGACCAGCCCCTCGAGGGACGGGACCACGCCGCGCGCCGCGTCCGAGTCGGCGCTGAGGCGCAACCCGAGGGCGAGCTCCGGCGCCGCGGCGCGAATCGCCTCCAGCACGGCCACGAGCATCGCGGTGCCCTCCGCCCACCGGTCCGCACGCCGGTTTGCCGAGCCGAAGAACTGCTCGAGCAGGTAGTTGTGCGCGGCGGTCACCTCCACGCCGTCGAGCCCGCCGTCGGCCGCTCGGGCCGCGCCGGCGGCATAGCCGTCGATTAGCTCGTCGATCTCGTGGTCGCGCAAAGCGCGGGGCTCGACGTGATACCGGCGCGAGGGCACGGCCGACGGCGCGATGACGACGGGCTTCGGCGCGGACGCGATCACCTCGCGACCGCCGTGGAAGAGCTGCACGAACAGCTTGGTGTCGTGGGCGTGCACCGCGTCCGCCACCCTCTGGTAGCTGGCCGACACGTCGTCGAGATAGGCGCCGACGGTGTGGGACGTAAGCAGTCCGGACGGGACGACGGCGGCCGCCTCCATGATGATCATCCCGACACCACCGCGCGCCCGCGCCTCGTGGTACGCGACGTAGTCGTCGGTCGGCAGGTGGTCGTGCACGAGCGTCGTCTGGTGCGCCGTCGACACGACTCGGTTCTGGAGCTCGATCTTGCCGAGCGCCAGCGGGCTGAACAATGACTGCAGCTCCGTCACTCGTACCACTCCTCGGGCGCGAGCTTCATCGTCCCGCGGAACTCGACGTCATGGGTGCAGATCAGTCGAGCGCCGAGCCGGCGCTCGAGGTCCTCGACCACGTGCCAGCTCGCGACCATCGCGTCGGGGCTCCATACGATCGCCGGCAGGAGGCGTTCCCGCATCTTCGCCATCAGGTAGGTCGCGTCGGCGAGCAACACGATCGGCTGCTCCTCGAGGCGCAGGAGCATCGACTGGTGCCCGGGGGTGTGCCCCGGCGTCGGGACCAGCACGATGCGTCCGTCCCCGAACAGGTCGTACTCGCCGTCAAGCTCCTTCCAGCGCAGCTCGTGATCGAAGTCGGCGCGCAGGTAGAGCCCACGCTGGTAGACCGCGGGCCAATGGGCGAACGACAGCTCGCTGCGCTGGACGTAGACGGTCGCGTGCGGGAAGAACTCGAGGCCGCCGGCATGGTCAAAATGGAGGTGCGACTGCACCACGTGGTCCACGTCCCCGGGCTCCATCCGGATCTTGCGCAGCTGGGCCACGACGTCGTCGTCCCGCCCCATCTCGACGACGATGGCCTCCGCCGCGTGCCCCAGCCGGCCGTGGGGATCGTCGCGCACGTCCGGGTGAACGCCGCTGTCGAAGAGGACGTTCCCCTCCGGATGCCGCACGAGGTAGAAGAAATAAGGCGCATAGAGCTTGGTGCCGACGTCGGGGTCGAAGGGATCGAAGATCGCTCGATCCGAGCGGTCGCCGCCGCAGTGGAACGCGTAGAGGCGCATCGGTGGCGCGCTCATGCCGCCACCCCCCGATGACGCCTGAAGATGCGCGTAGTCCAGGTCGGCATCACGAGCTCACGGCCGCCCGTGATCCCGCCCGGCCGGCGCAGCATGATCAGCAGTACGAGGATCGCGAGCACGGCATCGGTCACGCCGTCTCGCAGGTGAAGGTGGATCGGGCCGACCCCCTCTCCGTTCTCCAGCCTCCCGATCACCTCTTGGATGATCGAAACCGTGAGCGTGCCGACCACGGCGCCGGACAGGCTCTTGATCCCGCCAATGACGAGCATCGCGATGAGGAAGAACGTGAGGTGGAAGTAGAAGTCGTTCGGAGCGAAGCTGCCGATGCGGTGTCCGTAGAGGGCGCCGCCGACCCCGACGACGAAGGCACTGAGCGCGAAGGCAATCAGGCGCTCGCGCGTTATCCCGATTCCGGCCGCCCGGGCCGCCACGGGGTCCTCGCGCGAGGCGCGGAGCCTCAACCCGACCCTGCTGCGCTGGAACAGCCAGGCCGCCACGATCGTCAGCAAACACCAGGCCAGCGCCGACCCTGTCGTGGTGGTGAGCGGAACACCAACGAGAGCCGTTCGCCCGCCGGTGATCTGGGCCCACTCGCCGAGCACGATGTTCGTGATGACGAGCAGCGCGAGCGTCGCGATGGAGGCCGCGATGCCGCTCAGGCGCATCAACGGAATGCCGACCACGAAGCCCACGACTCCTGCGAATGCCGCCCCGATCACGATCGACGGCACGCTTGCCAACTGGACGCTGGCGAGGAAGTGCGGCAGATCGGGCAGCAGGAACTGCTTCTGCTGGGTTCGGATGCTCACAAGCGCGGCGGCGTACGCCCCAAGCGCCATGAAGCTGATGTGCCCGAACGAGAGGACACCGGAGTTGCCGATGAAGATGTACATACCGACCACGAGGATCAGGTTGAGCAGGACGGTCAGCACGAAGTCGTGGAAGCCGACCGAGAGTCCCGCCAGGCCGAAGCTGAGGAGCGAGAGCGCGACCAGGCCGACGACCAGACCGCCGGCAGAACCCCACGGCTCCGGGAGTTGGCGTGCGCTCGCCACGGGCCGGTCGGCCGTGTTGGCGGCGTGCGTGCTTCCCTCCACGGCTAGACCCGTTCCTCCAGGGCCGCGCTCGAGACGAGGCCACTCGGCCGGACGAGCAGGATCAGGATCACGATCGCGAAGACCGCCGCGTCGCGATAGCCCCGCGCGTCGAGGGGCAATGCGATCTGCATGGTGACCGTGAGCGCGCCCAGCAATAAGCCCCCAAGCGCGGCCCCCACAAGGCTGCCGACCCCGCCGATCACGGTCGCGACGAAGCCGATCAGGACCGGCTGGAGGCCCATACTCGACTGGATCGTGCCGGTGGAGGCGACCAGCAGGAGCGCGGCCGTCGCGGCTAGGATCCCGCTCAGCACGAAGGCCGCCGCAATGACCCTATTGGCGCTCACGCCCAGCAGGCGGGCCATCACGAAGTCGTCCGCGGCCGCCCGCATCGCGGTTCCGGTCGCGGTGCGCGTGAGAAAAAGCGCGAGGCCGGCGACGAGCACCACGGCGGCTCCGATCGAGACCAGGTCGACGATCGCAACGCGAGTGCCGAAGATCGTCACCGGCTCCGACAGACCGCCCGCGAAGTCGACGCCCTTGGCGCGCCGGCCCCAGATGATCACGGCCACGCTCTGGATCAGGATGCTGACGGCGAACGAGGTGACCAGCAGCGTCGTCGGGTCCGCGCTCCGCACCGGCCGGAACGCGATCCGCTCCATCAGCAGCGCCGCGAGAGCGACCACGGCCACGACGATGATCACGATCAGCGGCCAGGGAAGCGCGGCGGTAAGGAAGATCGTGAAGCCGCCGACCATCACGAGCTCGCCGTGAGCGAAGTTCACGAGGTGCATCACCCCGAAGACCAGGGCGATGCCCAGCGCGAGCATCGCGTCGAGGCTCCCCAGGCTCAATGCGTCTACAACGTGCTGCATCTGCGCTCCTCCTTAGACATAGGACTCTCCCAGGTACGCCGCCGCGAAGTCGGCCCTCGCTAAGAGCTCCTCCCGGGTGCCGCTGAGCTCCACTTCGCCGTTCCTCAACACGTAGGTGCGATCCGCGAGCTCGACCGCGATGCCCGCCACCTGCTCGATCAGCAGTACGGTGATCCCGTCGTCCCGAAGCTGGGCCAGCTCATGCATGACACGCTCGACGATCAGCGGCGCGAGGCCGAATGACGGCTCATCGAGAAGCATGAACCTAGGCCGGGCCAGCAGCGCCCGCGCGATCGCCAGCTGTTGCTGCTCCCCGCCCGAGAGCTGGCCTGCTGGCGACTGCAGGCGCTGCTCCATGAACGGGAAGCGGCTAACCGCCAGGTCGATCAGACCCTGCTTCTCGGCGCGGCTTACTCGCCCCCGCGCGGCCGCGCCGAGCTCGAGGTTCTCGCGCACCGTGAGCGCGCCGAAGATATGGCGCCCCTCCGGGACCAGCGACAGCCCCTTGCGGGCGATCATCTCCGGCCGCTGCCCGTCGATGCGTTCGCCGAGGAAGTGAATGCTCCCGCCAACCGGCTTGAGGACGCCGCTGATCGACCACAGCAGCGTCGACTTGCCGGCTCCATTCGCGCCGATCACGGCCACGATCTCGCCCTCATCGACGTGCATGGACACGCCGCGCAGCGCCGTAACCGCGTCGTAGACCACCTTCAGGTCAACGACCTTGAGCACGGCCCACCCTTCCGGTCCCGAGGTAGGCCTCGAGCACGCGCTGGTTGGTCCGGATCTCACTCGCCGGGCCCTCGGCGAGCGTCTTGCCGTTGTCGAGCACCTGAACGCGCTCGCAGAGCTTCATCACCACACGCATGTCGTGCTCAACGAGCACGATCCCGATCCCCCGGGTCTCGCGGATTCCGCCGATGAAGTCGATGACCGAATCGGTCTCGGTCTCATACAGGCCCGCCGCCGGCTCGTCCAGGAGCAGGAAGCCGGGATCTGCCGCGAGCGCCCGCGCGATCCCGAGCCGCCGCTGCGATCCCGCGGGAAGCGTGCCCGCCCACATGGCGGCCACCTCGTCCAGGCCCAGCTCGTCAAGCAGCTGCGTGGCTCGCTCGCGCGCCTGGCGCCTAGACGCTCCCACCCCCACCGCACCCACCTCGATGTTCTCGCGAACCGTGAGCTGCGCGAACGGGCGGACTCCCTGGAACGTCCGGGCAAGACCGCGCCGCGCGTGCTGCTGCGGCGACCATCCGCGCGTCTCCCGGCCGCGGAACCGGACGATCCCGGACTTCGGCGCGAGGAAGCCGGAGAGCGCGTTCAGCAGCGTGGTCTTGCCCGAGCCGTTCGGGCCGATCAGGCCGACGATCTCCCCTGGTCTGCAGAGGAACGACACCGCGTCCAGCGCCTTGACGCCGCTGAAGGCGATCGTCACCTCCTCCGCGACCAGAGCGTCGTCGGCTCCGATCGCCCGATTGGGTGGGGCCTCCTTCGTCGTCACCCCGTTGGTGTCGGCGCCTTCTTGACTTTCCAGGTCTCCCCGCTGTAGCGGATCTTGCCGTTCTGCACCTCCATGATCAGCATCGGCCGGTCGAGCGCGATGTGCGAGGTGCTGGTGTAGGTCGTCGGTCCGACGATCGTGTCGACGTTGCGGAAGCTGTCGAGCGCCTTCTGGACGGGGTCCGCGTCGGTCGTCTTGGCTTCCTCGACGGCCTTCTTCCAGAGGTCCATGACGGCCCCTCCGAACAGGGCGTAGCCCGTCTGCGGCGGGTGACCCTGCTTCTTCGTGAACGTGTCAACGAAGTCGTTCACGCGCTGGCTCGGGTCATCGCCGTAGATCGAGCCCATGGACGGATAGAAGACGTTGCTGACGTTCGGCACCGCCTTCAACCAGTAGCTGCCGTCGGTGGCGGTCGCCATCAGGATCGGCTGGTCCAGGCCGGCGGCGCGGATCTGCCGGATCCACCCCGGCGAGCCGGGCGGCTGGCTGCACATGTAGATGAACTCGGGGTTGGCGTCCTTGATGCGGGTCACCGTCGCCGCGATCGACTTGTCGTCGGCCGACAGCGTGTCGCTACCGACGGTCTCTCCGCCGAGCTCCTTCCAGCGGTTGTTGAAGCCCTTGCAAACCTCGCCGTCGTAGCCGGCGAACGTCTTGTCCTCGATCACGAACGCCTTCGAGAAGCCCTTCTTCATCTTGGCCCACTCCGCCATCACGTAGCCCTCGAGGAACGTGATGTGACTCGGCGTGTATGCGTACTTTCCGATGCCCTGCGGGCCGAAGCGAGCCGAAGCCTCACAGAGCGAGAAGGCGATGATGCCCTTCTGCTGGGCGACGATCGCACCGGGCGCGCCGAGATCCGGATCGCAGGGCACCAGCACCAGCTCGGCGCCCTTGTTGATCAGGTCGGTCGTCACACGCGACGCCAGCGAGGCGGTGCTCTTCATGTCGCGCACCTCGACGTCGAGCTTGCGACCGAGGATGCCGCCGTTGGCGTTCACCTCGTCTGCCGCCTGTTGGAAAGCCTGCATCGGCGGCTCGTCGAACGGCGCCTCGTCGCCGGTAAGCGCGACCGCCGCGCCGACCAGGATCGGCTTGCTCTTGTCGTTGCTGGAGCCGCCGCCTGAGTTGTCGTCGCCGCCGCAGCCGGCGGCCACAAGGGCGACAAGGCAGATCAATCCAAGGCACAGACTCTTGATTGGGTGGCTGTTCACTCGCGTCCTATCGCTGATTGACATCTCACGACTCCCTCCGGCCACTCGATTGGCACCTGTTTCCCGCGGAGCTCAAGCCGGCTGTCCCGCGGTCGTGTTCTTCTCGTAGTCCACCGCCAGCGTGAAGCTGGGGTCCTCATGCAGCTCCCAGTAGCGGTCGCGCAGGGCGGTCGTGATCCGGCCCGGCGATCCTGCGCCAACCGGCTCTCCGTCCAGGGTGGTAACGGGCATCACCCCGCCTGCCGTGCTGGTCAAGAAGATCTCCTCGGCCTCGTAGAGGAGCGACAGCGGCAGCTCCCCGACGTGCACGGCAAGCCCCTGGTCGCGTGCGATCTCGATGGCCGTCCGGCGTGTGATCCCCTCGAGCACGCCGAGCTCGGGGGTGTAGAGCTCCCCGCGCAGGACCGTGAAGACGTTGAAGCCGGGGCCTTCGGACACTCGGCCCTCGCCATCGGTAAGGATCGGCAGCCACGCATCGCGGTCGTAGGCCTCGAACAGCCCGCGGACGAGGTCCCCCCAGTGGAAGTTCTTGACGGTCGGGTCGACCGAGTCGGGGGGTATGCGGCGGGTCTGCTTCGCCACCACCACATGCGTCCCCTTCTCCTGGAGCTCCGGCCGGACGATCCACATATAGGGGATCGCGTAGGCGTAAAAGCGCGGAGTCCAGCCGCGCGGGTCGCGCTCCCCTGGCGTCGGGACGCCACGGGTGACGATCGCCTCCACGTACGCCTCGCGCAGGCCCGACCGGCTGACCACCTCGATCAGGATCGCCTGCATCTCGTCGCGCCCGAGCGGGAGGGGCAGCCGCAGCTTGGCGCAGCCCTGTTCGAGGCGCGTAAGGTGGTCGTCGAGCCTGAAGAAGCGCCCGTGCCAGACGCCGACGACGTCGTAGGTCAGGTCGGAGCGAACGAAGCCGGTGTCGAGGATGGGGATGCGAGCCTCGCCGATCGGGACGTACTCGCCCTCGATCCATGCACACCCGTCTGCGAAGGCCGTCATGCCGCCACCTGAAGCCGCTCGAGGACGGTTGCCGTGATCCGCTCGGTTCCGGGCAGGAAGTCGTCCTCCAGCGGCGGGCTGAACGGGATCGGCCCGTCGGGCGTGGTCAGCAGCCAGGCGTCGTCGAGCTCGTCGAGCGCAACCGCGGCGACTGCGCCGAGCAGGCCGGCGGCCCAGCCGCCGGTCTGCGGACCCTCCTCCACCGCCAGCAGGCGGTGCGTGCGGCCAATCGACTCGAGAACGGTTTCCGCGTCGAGCGGGCGCAGACTGCGCATGTCGATCACCTCCGCGCGGATGCCGGCGCCGGCCAGCGTGTCGGCCGCGGCGAGGGCGGCCGGAACGCCGGTCATGACTGCGACGATCGTGAAGTCGCTCCCCGGCCGGACGATCTTTGCCTGGCCCAGCCTGACCGCGCCGTCCTCCAGCTCCTCAGTGACGCTGTAGAGCCGTTTGTGCTCGAGGAAGACGACCGGGTTCGGGTCCTCGATCGCCGCCCTGAGCAGCAGCCGGGCGTCGGAGGGCGAGGAGGGACAGACGACCTTCAGGCCGGGCACGCCGTGCAGCCAGGTGCCGGGGTTCTGGGAGTGGATGGCGCCGAAGCGCCCGCCGGCGCCCACGGCGCTGCGCACGACCAGTGGCACGCTCACCGTGCCGCCGGACAGGTACCAGTACTTGGCCGCCTGATTGACCAGGCTGTCCATCGCCAGCGCCATGAAGTCGCCGAACATGATCTCGACGATCGGGCGAAGGCCCGCCACGGCGCTTCCGAACGCCGCGCCGGCGAGCGCCAGCTCCGAGATCGGGGTGTCCACAACCCGGCGCGGCCCGAACCTCTCGACCAGCCCCTCCGTGACCTTGAAGACGCCGCCCGCGTCGGCCACGTCCTCACCCAACAGAACGACGCGCTCGTCGCGCTCCATCTCCTCGGCGATCGCCTGCCTGATGGCATGCCGGAACTCAGGCATCGCAGTATTCCGGGATCGCTGCGACCGAGGGGTGAGGAAAGGGCGCCGCGAGTGCCCGCTCGAAGGCCTCCGCGATCCGCTCCTCCACGGCGGCGGCCATTTGCGCGACGAGATCGGATCCGTCCGGCTGCGAGCGGATGGCCTCCGCCGCCACGGCGATCGGGTCGCGCTCACGCCAGGCGTCGAGCTCGCCGGGCGGCCGATAGGCACCCGGGTCGGTGCGCGAGTGGCCGACGAAGCGATAGGTCTGGCACTCGAGGAAGCCCGGTCCCTTGCCCGCGCGCGCCCGCGCCGCAGCGTCGCCGACCGCACCGAAGACCCCCAGCGGGTCGTTGCCGTCGACCGTCTGCGCCGGGATACCGAGCGCGGCGACCCGGGCCGGGATGTCCGCGCCGGCGGTGACGCGCTCCCAGGGCGTGTACTCGCCGTAGAGGTTGTTCTCGCACACGAACACGACCGGCAGGCCGAATACCGCCGCGAAGTTGAGGCATTCGGCGAAGTAGGCCTGGTTTGCCGTCCCCTCGCCGAACAGCGCCACCGCGACGTTGTCGCTGTCCCGCAACGCAAACGCGGCGCCGGTGGCCGCCGCCATCGCCCCGCCGACGATCCCGAAGCACCCAATTAGCCCGTGCTCGCGGTCGACAACGTTCATCGACCCCGCCCGCCCGCCGCACGTGCCCGTGCTGCGGCCCATCAGCTCCGCGGCGAGCCCGCTCGGGTCGACTCCGCGCGCCAGGGCATGTCCATGGCCGCGATAGGTCGCGGCGGCAAGGTCGTCCGGGCGGAGCGCTGCCGCCACGCCAACGGCGACGGCCTCCTGCCCGATGCAGAGGTGGGTGGTGCCGTGGATCTCGCCCTTCAGGAAGAGCCGCTCGATCTCCTCCTCGAAGCGGCGGATCAGGAGCATCCGCTCATATGCCTGCTCGAGCTTCACCGATCCTCCGTCAGGGCGAGCCCGGCGGCGGCAATGCCGTCGGCGTCGAGTCCGTAGTGCCGGTAGAGAGCCGTCGGCGGCCCGATCAGCGCGTATTCGTCGGCAGGCAGCCCGAGCCGCGCGAGCGGCACGCCCGCGACGCCCCCGTCGACGAGAGCGTCCGCGCAGGCAGTGGCCACACCGCCGACCACGTTGTGCTCCTCCGCCACGAGCAGGCGCCCGGTGCGAGCCGCGAGCCTGCACAGGCCATCGGCGTCGAACGGGCTGATGGTGTGAGCGTCCACCACCGCCGCCTCGAGCCCATGCTCCGCCGCCAGGCGGTCTGCGGCCGCGAGTGAAGGGGCGACAGTGACGCCGTTGGCCACAATCGCCAGATCTTCACCATCCCGCAGCCGCGCGAGGCGTCCGAGCTCGAGGTCGGCCGCGGTGGCCTCGTCGTAGACGTCGGGCTCGCGGCCCCGGCCGAGGCGGAAGTACAAGGGCCCGTCCAGGTCGACCGTCGTGCGCAGCGCCCACGCGGTCGACGCGGCGTCGCAGGGACAGACGACGGTCATGTCGACGATCGAGCGCAGCAGTGCGAGATCCTCGGTCGCATGGTGCGACGTTCCGTAGAAGCCGAGCGAGATTCCTGCGTGGTGCGCCAGCAGCCGCACCGGCAGCCCCGGATAGGCCAGGTCGGTCCGCAGCTGCTCGGCCGCAAGCAAGCCAAGGAAGCTCGCGAAGGTCGCCGCGTAGGGGATGAAGCCGAACGTCGCGAGGCCGGCGGCCACGCCGACCATGTTCTGCTCGGCGATGCCCACGTTGAGGAAGCGCCCAGGATGGCGGCTCTGAAAGTCCGCCGTCCTGTTCGAGTACATGAGGTCGGCCGTCAGCACGACGATGCGGTCGTCCTCGTCGGCCATGTCGGCGAGCACTTCGCCGGCGACTGCCGAGTGCGCCAGTTGCGTCGAGGTTGCCAGGTCCCAGCTGGGCTCGGTGGGCAGCGGCGCGTGGTAGCCGTCACGCATGTTGAGCGACCTCCAGGGTCGCGGCGCGCTCATCGTCCGGGCCCAGGTAGCCGAGATGCCAGGTGCGAGTCTGCTCCATGTACCTGACGCCCTTGCCCTTGACGGTCCTCGCGACGATGCAGGTCGGAACGCGCGAGTCGGCCGGGGGCAGCGAGCCGAACCGGCGTAGCAGCGCCTCCGGGTCGTGACCGTCCCGCACCTGTTCGACGCGCCATCCGAACGCCTCGAAGCGCCGGTCGATGGGCTCCACCGACATGACCTCCTCGGTCTGCCCGTCGAGCCCCATCTGGTTCCGGTCGACGATCGCTACGAGGTTGCCCAGACCGAACTGCGCCGCGGCCTGGGCGGCCTCCCAGATCTGGCCCTCGTTCAGCTCCTGATCGCCCAGCAGGACGTACACGCGGATCGTCCCGCTGCCGCGCATGCGTGCACCCGCGGCCATGCCGACCCCGATCGACAGGCCATGTCCGAGCGACCCGGACGAGAAGTCGATGCCCGGCACCCGGCGCATGTCCGGGTGGTCTCCGAGGGGACTGCCCACGCGCGTGTAGCCGTCCAGCCACTCGCGCGGGAAGTACCCCCGGTCCGCCAGGATCGGGTAGACGCCAACCGCGCAATGCCCCTTGGAAAGGATGAGCCGGTCGCGTTCCGACCAGGTCGGGTCGTCGCTCAGGCGCAGCACCCCTGAGTACAGCGCCGCAAGGATCTCCGCGCACGAGAAGACGCTGCTGAAGTGGCCGCTCTTGGCGATTCCGATCAGCCGGATCGTCTCGGTGCGGATCTGGCTCGCAAGCTCCCGGACACGCTGCACGCGCGCCGCAGACGGCGAGCGGTCCTGTTCTCGACCGGAATTCAGCTCTCCTCGACTCACTCGTAGAAGGCCTCCGGCGCCATGCGGACCTGTGACTCGAAATCGAGCTCGTGCGTGGTCATCAGCAGCGCGTCCTCGCTCTGCTCGATCTCCTCGATCCGGTCCCACGTCGCGATCATCGCGTCGGGGCTCCAGATCACGCCCGGGAGACTGCGCGCGCGCATCTTGCCGAGGAGATAGGCGGCATCGGCGAGCAGGAAGATCGTCTGACCGTCGAGGCGCACGAGCAGCGACTGATGCCCGCGAGTGTGGCCCGGCGTCGAGATCGCCGTCACGCGCCCGTCGCCGAAGACGTCGTGATCGCCGTCGAGCTCCTGCCAGTCCAGCTCCATCCCGAAGTCCTCGCGCAGGTAGATCGCCTCCTGGTAGACGGGCGGGGCCAGCGCGAAGGCCAGCTCCTCGCGCTGAACGAGGATCGGTGCGTGCGTCATCCAGGCCAGCCCGCCCGCATGGTCGAAGTGCAGGTGCGACTGCACGACCACGTCGATGTCGGTCGGCTTCAGGCCGATCGACGCGAGCAGCGACTCGATGTGGTCCTCGGGGGAGAGACGCACCTGGAAGTCTGCCGCCGCGTCGCCCAGTCGCGCCTCGGGATTGGTGCCGAGGTCGGGATGCGCGCCGCTGTCGAACAGCAGCCTGCCCTCGGGGTGCTCAACGACGTAGAAGAAGTACGGGTTGTAGACCTTCGTGCCGACGTTCGGGTCGAACGGGTCGAACCCCGCCCAATCCATCAGGTCGCCCCCGCAGTGCAGGGCGTGCAGGCGCATCCGCCTCAGGCCTCGTCCAGGGCGGCCCGGATCGCGGCGCCGATCAGCTCAACGTGCTCGTCCTCGCACACGAGCGGCGGCGAGACCGCGATCTCGCGAGCGAGGGGTCTCAAGATCACGCCGTGGCGCCGTATGGCCGCCGCCAGCTTGGCCGCCGCGCCGGCATCGCGGGCGAGCAGGTCGGGCTCCAACTCCACGGCGGCCACGAAGCCGAGCCCGGCTCGGACATGGGCCACGGCGGGATGCTCTTCGAGCGGCCGCAGCTCCTCCTCCAGCCGCTGCTCGAGGCGCCGGCTCGCGTCGAACAGGCCCTCCTCCTCGAGGATGTCCATGTTCGTCAGCGCAGCCACGCAGCAAGTGGGATGGCCGGCATAGGTGGTGCCGTGGCGCCAAACCCGGTGAGCCTCGCCCTGCCAGAGCGGATCGGCGACGCTACCCGAGACCACGACCCCGCCCAGGGGCAGGTAACCCGACGTGACCCCCTTGGCGAACACGATCATGTCGGGCGTCACGCCGAAACGCTCGATCCCGAACCAGGTGCCGAGCCTTCCGAACCCGGCGATCACGGAGTCGCAGACAAGCAGGATCCCGTAGCTGCGACAGAGGTCGGCGACTCCCTCGAGATAGCCGGCCGGCGGGTGCAAGACGCCGCCGGCGCCGATCACCGGCTCGAAGAAGAAGGCCGCCACGCGCTCGGGACCGACCCGCTCGATCTCCTGTTCGAGCGCGGACAGCGAGTCGTGCTGCACCTGAGTCGTGTCCGGGATCAGCGGACCGAAGGCCGCGCGGTTGCCCTCGATGCCGCCAAGGCTCGTGCCGAAGCCGAACACCCCGTGGAAGCTCCCGCTGCGGCTGATCACGTGCGTGCGGTGCGGTTGGTCCTGCGCGGTCCAGTAGAAGCGCGCCAGCTTGGCCGCGGTCTCGATGCTGTCGCCACCGCCCGTGGTCAGCAACACGCGGGCGTCGTCCATCGGCGCGAGCTCGGCCAGGCGCCTGGCGAGCGCGTCGGCCGGCTCGTTGGTGATGTCGCCGAAGATCGAGTAGGCGTCGAGCTTGACGAGCTGCTCCGCGATCGCGTCGGCCATCCGCTGCCGGCCGTGTCCGATGTTCGAGTACCAGAGGCTCGCGGTCCCGTCGATGTAGCGGTTGCCCTCGACGTCCCAGAGCCATACGCCCTCGGCACGCTCGAGCGTCAGCTCGTGTCCCGCGACCGCCGACATGTCCGAGAAGGGGTGCCAGAGCCGGGCTTGGTTCGTCGTGACCGCTACGCCCATGTTCGCCTCTCCTCTCGCTGCGCTCGCCAGCGGAAACCATACGCCGGGAGCGGAGCGCGAGTCAAGAAGTTGGAGCCAATCAGCCTCCTCCGCCGTCGGTGGATGGCCGTGCAATGGGGAAGAGCACCCCTCAATGACGGCGATTGCATCCAAATTGCCCTTCCGCGACAATGGCGGGGGCATGGATAAGGCTGAGGTCCTGGAGCTCACGCGGCGCTACGTTGCGCCCCATCGCGTGGAGACGTGGGAGGCTTACGGCACCCAGCTGGTCATCGGCCGGCGCGACGGATATCGAATCTGGGATCTGGACGGGCAGGAGCTGCTCGACCTGCATCTGAACGGCGGCACGTTCAACCTCGGGCACCGCAACCACGAGCTCGTGAACACGCTGTCCTCAGCTCTGGCCGGGCTCGACATCGGAAACCACCACTTCGCCAGCACCGCTCGGGCGCGGCTCGGGCAGGAGCTGGCGCGGCTGACGCCGGGCGCTCTGACCTACTCGGTGTTCTGCGCGAGCGGGAGCGAGGCGAACGACGTCGCGATCAAGACCGCGCGCCGCGCCACCGGGCGCCGGAAGGTCGTGGCCCTGGAGGCCGGCTACCACGGCCGGACCGGCCTGTCCGGCGCTGCCGGCCAGGATGCGGCAGCGCGCTACTTCCTCTCCGACTCGCCGGATTTCCTGACCGTTCCGTTTGGCGAGCTGGATGCCATAGAGGGCCACCTGCGCGGCGGCGACGTCGCGGCGGTATTGCTCGAGACGGTCCCGGCAACCTACGGGTTTCCGCAGCCGCCGCCCGGCTACCTGAGGGGAGTGCGGTGTCTCTGCGACGAGCATGGGGCGCTCTACATCGCGGACGAGGTGCAGACCGGCCTCGGCCGCTCGGGAACGCTGTGGGCGGTCGAGGGGCCCGGCGTCGAGCCAGACGTGCTGGTGACCGGCAAGGGCTTGTCGGGCGGCCTCTACCCGATCGCCGCCGCCGTGATCGCCGCTGACGTAGGCGGCTGGCTGCACGAGTACGGCTGGGGGCACGTCTCGACCTTCGGCGGTTCCGAGATCGGGTGCCAGGTGGCGCTTAAGGTCCTCGAGATCACCACTCGCGAGGACGTGACTCGCCACGTCGGGCATCTCATCGACCGCTTCGCTGACGCGCTCGCGCGCGTGCGCGATTCCCAGCCGTACCTGGCCGAGGTCCGTCAGACCGGCTTGATCATCGGTCTGCGCGTGGACCACCCGGACGGCGCGGTCTACATGCAGCAGGAGCTGTTCAAGCGGGGCGTCTGGGCGATCGCCTCCGGGTTCGACCAAGCGGTGCTCCAGTTCAAGCCGGGGCTCCTGCTCGACGACGCGGACGTCGACCTTGTCCTGGAGGGCCTGGCCGACGCGCTGGCCGCCGCCAAGGACGTCGACCGGCCCGTTCCGCGCCGCCACCGCACCGGCGCTGAGCGGTGACTGCGTCGGACCCGGCGGATCGCGCGGGCTTCGAGCTGCTCGCGAGAGCGGCGCTCGAGCGCTACCCGGTATCCCAAGAGGTCGACCTGGCGTTCGTCAGGCACGGCGAGAACGTGACGTTCCGCGTCGATGACCGCCACCGGTCGTTCGCGCTTCGGCTCGCGCGGCCGGGCTACCAGACGCCCGCCGCGATCCGCTCCGAGATCACCTGGATGGAGGCCCTGCGCCAAGCCGGGATCGCCACGCCGCGCACGGTGCGCGGGAGCGACGGCGAGGTCGTCCAGGAAGTCATGTTCGAGGGACGGTCCCGGCTGGTGGTGGCGTTCGACTGGGTTGCCGGCGTCCCGCTTCGCGAAACGATGGCCACCGATCCCTGGGCGCGCCTGGGCGAGATCATGGCCCGCATCCACCGGCACGGACGGGAGTGGACTCCGCCAACCGGCTTCGAACGCCCGGCGTGGGACCTCGAGGCCCTGGTCGGAGAGCAGCCGCGGTGGGGCACGCCGTGCCCCGACGGCGCCTGGCCCGCCACGGACCGCGACCTGCTCGTCGCCGCCCGCGCCGCAGTCCGCGACAGGCTCGTCGCGCTGGGGACCGGTCGCGACCGCTTCGGTCTTCTCCACGCGGACCTCGGATTCGAGAACGTCCTGGTTGCGGCCGACGCGACCACGGTCATCGACTTCGACGACTGCGGTCCCAGCTGGTACGTGTACGAGCTCGCGAGCGTGCTCTATCCACTCGTCGACGACGAGCGCTTCCAGCGCTGCGCGGACGCGCTCGTAGCCGGCTACCGGCGGTCGGGCAAGTTTGCGGAGGACGCGCTCGCCGAGCTGCCGACCTTCTTGATGTGTCGGCGACTCGCAACGCTCGGCTGGACGTTCAGCCGCGCCGAGACCGCGCACGCGCGGCGCCAGCGACAGAGACGCATCCGCACCAGCCCCACGGCCGCGGCTCGCTTCCTCGACTGGCACGCTACGCACCCCCTCGAGGCGGCGCGGAGCCGCTAGTCGAAGGGCTCGACGTCGTCCAGCAGGCCGACGCGCGTGCGGCGAATGTGCTGGCGCTGGCGTTCGCCGGCGTCGTCGGCATCGCGACGCTCGATCGCGTCGATGATCAGCCGGTGCTCGAGATGGACGATCTCCAGCCGCTCTGGCGGTAGCGCGCCGACGTACGCGCGGCGGTATTGCTGGGTCTGATTCCAGAAGCCCTCAGCCATGCGCAGCGCCTGCGGCATCTCGGCTCTGCGATAGCTGGCCAGATGGAACTGACGGTCCTCGGCGAGCCACTTCTGCACGTCCCCAGCCACGGCCTCGATCGCCAGCATTCGCTCACGCAGGTCGGCGATGTCCTCGCCGGTGAGGTTCGGGACGCTGGCGGCCAACACGACCGGCTCGATCACCTCGCGCAGGCGATACAGCTCGACGCACTCCTTGAGGTCGACCCGCGCGACACGCGCGCCGCTGTGCGGGACGAGGCTGACCAGGCCCTCATTCTCGAGCTGACGGAGCGCCTCTTTAACCGGGATCCGGCTGACGCCGTAGTCGCTGGCAAGCGCCTCTTGGCGGATCCGATCTCCCGGCCTCAGGTCGCCGCGCAGGATCAGGTTCCTGACCCCCTCCAGGATCAGATCGCTTGCGGGACGATATCCCTCCTCGTCGGGAGTCGACGATGCGCGAGCCACTCGGCGAAAAATCGTATCCAAACCGGCTCCCGTCCCTCAGGGCTCGCGAGCGAACAGCTCCAGGACGTGCCCGTCCGGGGGGACACGCAAGTAGGCGGCCCACAGGCCGGCGTGCCGACCCGTGTCGATCGCGACCGGGCCTGCTTGGTCGACCGGCTCGGCCCCACACTCCACGGCCAGCCGCCAGGACTTCGCCGCGCTGTCAACCCAGAGGCAGATGTGGGCGTGGCCGGGCCGGTCGTGGGCCAGGACGCCGGTCGGGGCCGCTGCGGGGTACTCGAGCAACTCGAGTCTCACGTCACCTGCGAGGTCGAAGAACGCCGCTTCAATCCGCACTCCCGCGATGCCCACGAGCCGCCCGACATAGGGCCGGTCCAGTGTCGGCCGGGACACGGGCGGCGCGCCCAGAAAGCGCTGCCAGAAGGCGATCGACGCGCCGAGGTCGGAAACGGTCAAGCCCACGTGGGCCACGCCGCCGATGGCATTCGAACCGCCCACGCCAGGCCCTTCCCGGTCAGCCCACTCGGATCATCTTCTTGTTGACAAGCTCCTCGGTGCCCGAGCTCGCGTCCGAACCCTGAGCGCTTGACGCCGTCAAACCGGTGCTCGGGCGCGTCGCCGAGGAGTCCGCTCGGCTGATCGTTCGAGACCGCGTCGAAGAGCTCACGGACTCTTGCGCGGTCATCTCCACCCGGCGCATTCCGGCGACCCTACCGAGGAAGCTCGATCGAACACGTCATCCCGCAAGCCTGGACCGACACCTGGCCGCTCGATGATCACGAAAAGGCTCTGATCCGCCGCAGCAGCTGCCTGCGCCGTCTCGGCGGCCGTCCGTCTCGAGCTCGTGCAAGTACAGCCCTCCGAGCGATGCTCCCATCGTGAGGCAATCTCGCTTAGAGGATTAGGCGTCTGAAGACGTTCCGCCCTGGGCGGCCGGACGCTCCCGGTAGCGCCAGGCGTGGATGCCCCAGGCGGCCGCTCCTGCGGGCAGTGGCAGCCAATAGGGCGGGGGCGACGAAGTAGAGCGACACGCCCGTGACGCCAAGGACCGCGATGCGACGGAGCGGCACGATCATCGGCTGCCGCTGTCGGCCGGGCTCGCGACGGTGCCTGATGGCGTCCTCGCGGAGGCACTCTTCGCGCTCCGCAGGAGTCCAGGCCTTCTGCTCGCGCATGCTCTCCGAGCCTAGCCCCACACCGACTCGGGCTCGGCGGAACCGCGGGCTGCGAGGGAAATGGGACTTTGACACCGTGTGAGGCCGTAGCATCCGTCCGGCATGTTGCGATTGCCCCCGACGCTTTGTGGATGAGTCCTCCGGCGACTCTTCTCATGTGGTTTCAGCTGCAGTCCCCGGAGCTGGCCGAGGAGTTTGAGCGTCTGATGACGGAGGATCGCGACATCGTCCGCGGGTCGCTGGACACGGTCTCCGATTGGCGGCTTACGCGGCCGGCGGACGTGCCCGGACAGACCATGGGTCAAGCCGATTACGTGCTGATCGCCGAGATCGTCGAAGTGAGGCGCTTCGAGCAACAGGCGAGCGAACACGTCCAACGTTTGACGGACGACTTGGAGCATCTCGTCTCGAGCCGGGGGATGCTCGTCGTGCGTCCCGTCCTTTGAAATCCGCGGTCCGTGGAGGGCGATCAGGCCCGCCCTCGGTCTGGGCCCCAGATGTCCCGGGTGACGCCAAGCCGCGAGTACCCGCGCAAAGATGAAGGCGGGTGTCGGCGGGGCAAGCCCTGCTCAGCTGCCCTCCGATCGGCCCAGGTCAGCCGAGGCCGGCTTGGGCTGTCCGCGCTCTAGGTGTTCGCGCGGCGTTCCGCCTCGGCTTGGATCAGGTCCATCGACGCCGCGACGGCCCGCTCCCACAGTCGGGCGACGCGATGGCCCCACCACTGCCCGAGTCGCCACCCGTCGGTGCCCATCTCGCCGAGGTAGGTGAAGCGGGTGCCCTCGGGAGCCTCGGTCAGCTCGTAGGTTTCCACGACATGTGGGACCGGTCCGCGGAGCAAGCGGAACGAGATCCGGTGCGGGCGCTCGAACCGCACCGTCTCGACCGTCGTGGTCGTCAGCCCCCCGACGTCCGTCAGGTGCGCGGCCAGCGCCACGTCGCTCCCGCGTTCCCAGACGCGCAGCTTGTCACTCATCGCTCGAGGGGTGCGGGCGAGGTACGGGGCGGCGATCACATCGAAGACCGTCCCCGGCGGCGCGGCGATGGTGCGCTCGATCGGCCCGAGCGGGCGCAGTCGGCGGCCCAGCCCGAGGTCGAGCGTCAGCGCGCCGCGCACTGTCAGCAGGTAGCCGCCGCCGGCAGCGGCGGCGAGCAGGCCGATGGTGGCGCGCATCGTCACAGCGTACGCGGGAGCGAGATACGCTTTCCCGCCTGCGTGCTCGGGCCAACCTGAACCGCTACGACAGCCATGCCCAAGGCCCAAACCATGACGAGCGCCGAGCGTTACAGCCCGGTCCGCTGACCGACGGCGAGCGCTGGACCGCGGGGGCGCTGGCCGACCTGCGCGGGGGCCGCCACCGGCCCGGCGCCTGGGCGGCGTTTCTGCACAGCTCACTGGAGCGCTCGCGCAGCACGCGGTCAGAGCGACCCGAGCTGGCTCGCCAGGCCGTCATATGGGGAGTGACCGGCGGAGGCGCATGGCTGGCAGCCTGCGGCGCG
>CAVUAD010000009.1:0-7916 GCA_963739355.1 uncultured Actinomycetes bacterium
GAGCAGCCTGGCGGGACCAACTACTTGCGAAGCGTTGCAAGTTGCTCGACGGGGTGGGCAGGCTCTCAGCCCTGTAGGTCCGGGCCTGCGCGCTCGAGAGCTACGCGGATCAGCACGCGCTTCTCTCGGCGCATCCGCTCACGATAGTCGCCCCAGTCGGGGTTCTCGTCGGGAAAGCGCTTGTAGTAGTCGATCAGCGCGTCCATCGCCTCGGGCAGCAGAGAACCTCCGCCTGGCCCTCGGCGTAGATCCACTTGCCGAAGAAGCCCTCGGTGAAGACGCAGAGCTGCGCCCACCGGTCGCGGCGCAGGTTGATGACCTTGTACGCGGTCTCCCGGCTAGAGATGATCGCCCGTCCCTCGGCGTCCACGTTCACCAGCACCGGACTCTGCTGGATGCCGCCGGAGCGCCTCGTGGCGAGCACGGCACGATGGTGCTCGCGCATAAATTCGCGCGCGGCCTCCAGGTCCATCTTCCCCAGCCTATGGAATTCCGCCGGGTTCCCGCCCCGCTCAGCGGTGGGGTCGCCGGGTTGACTACGGGGCGAGCCTTTCGGCCGGCGCTGCGCGACGACTTAGCGTCGGGGTTGCGGTCCGCTAAATGATCCGGAGAAGCCCGCTCTCCGCCTACAAAGGCGCTCAGGACCCCAGCGCGGCGACTCGAGCGGTCGGCGAGACAGGTAAGCGCTCGCCGACCTTCGGCGCTCGCCTCGCTCCAGCGGTGCCAGTGCTTGTGGGCGGTTGCCGGCGAGACGTTGAAGGTCCTCGCCGCCGCCCGGATCGAGACGCCGGCCTCGATCAGCTTCCACAGCTCGTGGCGCGCTGCCAGTCCGGCTTCGCCCCAGGGTGGGTGTTCATCCGGGTCCTCCTGGTTGAGGTTGTGGCTAACCCCAAGCCTGGGATCGGGCCCGGATGGCTTTTCGGCCAGCTAGGAGCGCGAATCGCCTGGATCCGCGCGACCTTGTGCTGACTACCAAGCGTCGAAGCTGGTCGCGCCTGGCGGCTCGAATGTTCGGTGAGAGTCCGGAGCGGGAGCGCTCGGTCATCAGGACGGAGCACCAATGCGCCGAGGCGGCTTTCGCTAACACGGGTTCGCCCACCCCGGGCAAGCGGTCTACGAAACCGAAGGTCACAGGTTCGAATCCTGTCGGGCGCGTTCCTCCCGGTGCCGGTTCCTGCCGGTTTTTGCCTGCTAATCGCTTTGTTTCTCCTCGACGGCGGGAGCATCGGCTTCCGGTCGGTTCCGCGCGGTTCCGGCGCTTGCCGCGCGCTGGCTGCTACATCGCTGCTACATGGTGAGGTGTTCGCGGCTTCGGCGACGGCTCGCGTGTGTGAAGCGAGGTCAGGGCGCCCACCTCCGACCAGCAGCGGCCTGTCGAGCGCAGGAATCCCCTCCTTGTGGGGGCGTTCTCGTTGATCGCGGCGCGCCGGGCTTGTCCGGGCCCGGCGGCGAGAATGTTCGGGGAGAGCTCTGCGTCTTCGTCCGGTCGGCGCCGGCTATTCCAACGCGAGAGCAGCAGGCGTCATGGGCCTCGAGGTGGTATTGAGGGCGCTGTCGAACTCGCGAAGTGAGGCCCTGAAGGAGAGCTTGGGATGCCGAAGCCACGTAAGTCCAATACGACGCGAAAGCCGCCCGAGCCATCGGATAGCCACGCCGAGATCGAGGATTGGATCCGGCGTCGCGTGATGCCGGATCTGAATCCCATCGTCAAGCGGGTGGATGAGATGGTCCGCGAGGCCATCGACGGACTTCAGTACGCCATCAAATGGAAGAGGGCGTACTACGGGCTGCCAGAGCTCGGGTGGGTTATCGAGATGGTCGCGTACGACGTCTCCGTGAACGTCGTCTTCCTGGGCGGCGCGGACTTCGATCCTCCCCCGCCGCTCGGAGATACAGACCGGTCCCGCTACGTCAAGGTCATGACCCTGGAGGAGGCGCAGGAACCGGAGATGCACGAGTGGATCGAGCAGGCGGGGCGCGTCCCAGGATGGAGATGAGCCCTCGTGCGCTCCTCCCGCGCGCGACGACGGGCAGCCCGTCTCGGGCTGCCCGCCTGCATCATCCCTTCGCCTCTCGCTACGACCGGCTGCCGTCGAGCCGCCGCCGGTTGCGCACGATCGTCGCCACGGCGACGGCGATGAAGAACACGACCAGGGCGAGGAACCCGAACCAGGCGGCGTAGCTGAGCACGCCGAGCGCGCCGGAGTTCTCGTCCTTCAGCACGCCGGCCCCGACGAAACAGACGACGAGCAGAGCGCCGAGCGGGATCAGGGTCTGTCGCTTGATCATTTGTTACCTCCAGTAGTTGAGTTTGCGGAAGGCCAAGCTACGCGCCGGCGAACGCGGCGTCATCGGCCCGCGACTTGAACCGGCGTACACCGGCGGGATGATCTGTCGGCTCGCGGAGTCATCCCGCCGCGCGATGTGAGCTGCCCCGCGCTCGTTTACGGTCGCGACATGCGCTCCGCGATCGCCCGCCGAATTGGTTCGATTTCGCCGTTCGCGGCCGACGGCCTGGTGGCCTTCGCCCTCGCGGTCATCGCCGAGCTCGAGGTGCTCGCCTCGGGGAACTTCCCGGGATCCGACGAAGCCGCGGCCGTCGCCGTTCCTGCGATGACGCTGCCGTTGGCGTGGCGGCGTCGAGCCCCGGTCGCGGCCGGGGCGACGGTCTACGCCGCCTATGCGGCGCAGGCGCTCGCCGGGGGGCAAGCCGAGCAGAGCATCGCGGTGGCGATCGCGTTGCTGGTGGCGATCTACTCGATCGCGGCCCACGCGGAGGACGACAGGGTGGCGCTTGCGGGTCTCGTGGCCGGGCAGTCGGTCGCCTGGCTGGCGCTGGTGCTCGAGGGTGGCCGCGGTGCGGGCGACTACGCCTTCTCGTTGCTGCTGGGCGGCGGGGCATGGCTGGGCGGCTACGCGGTGAGAAGCGGCCGGCTGGTCGCGGCGCGACTCGAGCACCGGGCAGAGCGCGCCGAGGCGATGAGCGCCGCCGAGCGCGAGCAGGCGGTCGCCGAGGAGCGGGCGAGGATCGCGCGGGAGATGCACGACGTCCTCGCTCACACGATGAGCGTGGTCGTGGTACAGACGGGCGCCGCGCGGCAGCTGGTTCGCTCCCAGCCGGAGCGCAGCGAGTCGATGCTGCGCTCGGTGGAGGCAACATCGCGCCACGCGCTGGCGGAGATGCGGCGACTCCTGGGACTGATCCGAAGCGATGCCGAGGGGCTTGCCGTGGCGCCGCAGCCCGGGCTCGCCGAGCTCGACGAGCTGGTGGCGCGAGCGCGCGATTCGGGCCTCGAGCTGAGCGCGGAGCGCGAGGGCGAGGTGCGGGCGCTTCCGGCCGGGGTGGATCTCGCCGCCTACCGGATCGCCCAGGAGGCGATCACCAACGCGATCAAGCACGGAGCGGGTCCGGCGGCCCTGACGGTGCGCTACCGATCAAGGGAGCTTGAGCTTGAGCTGCGAAACGCGATTCCGCCGGAGCCGAGCAACGGCGGGGGCGCCGGACACGGCCTGATCGGCATGCGCGAGCGAGCGGTGCTCTACGGCGGCACCCTCGACGCCGGCCGCGAGGGTGATGCCTTTTGCGTCTGCGCTTGCCTGCCGCTCGAGGAGGAGCGCCAGTGAGCATCCGGGTGCTGATTGCCGACGATCAGGAGATGATCCGGACCGGTTTCCGGCTGATCCTGGAGCAGAACGAGATCGAGGTGGTGGCCGAGGCCGCCGACGGGATCGAGGCGGTCGAGGCCGCGCGGCGCGTCCGCCCAGACGTCGTGCTGATGGACGTTCGCATGCCGCATCTGGACGGCATCGAGGCGACCCGGCGACTGCTTCACGGGCCGACCCGGGTCGACACGCGCGTCCTCGTGCTCACCACCTTCGACCTCGACGAATACGTCTACGGGGCGCTGAGGGCCGGGGCCAGCGGTTTCCTTCTCAAGGACCTGCCGGCGGAGCAGCTCGCCACCGCGGTCGCGGCCGTGGCCGCCGGGGACGCGCTTCTCGCCCCCGCGGTCACCCGGCGGTTGGTTGAGCGCTTCGCGGGCATGCCGGACCCGCAGGCGAAGCCGCCGCCGGGCTACGACGAGCTCACCGACCGCGAGCGCGAGGTGTTCGCGATGGTCGCGCGCGGTCTCACCAATGCCCAGATTGCCGACCGGCTCGTGGTCAGCGAGGCGACCGTCAAGACCCATGTCGCGCGGATCTTCTCCAAGCTTGACCTCCACGACCGCGCCCAGGCCGTGGTGCTCGCCTACGAGTCCGGGATCGTTCGGCCCGGCGAGGAGGCCTGAGATCGGCCTCGCGCTGACCTTGACTCAGCGCGCGCTATCGCCTCCGATACAAAGACGCGGACCCACCACATGCACTTCCGCGCCGCGCGACGACGAGCGGCGGTCCCTTTTGCAGTCCCGTTACATCATCAGCCCAGCGCTTGCCGGCATCGTCGGCGCGAGCCGCGAGCGGACCGTGCTGATCACCTCGGTGTATCGATGCCTTGCAAGTAGACCGAGGTGACGCCGAGGTCGGCGTGGCCCAGCTGGCGCTGGATCACAGAAGGCGAATTCGGTTGCCCCGTGTGCAGGGCTTTTCGCCCGAGACTCGAAGCGCGCCCGACAGGATTCGAACCTTGACCTTCGGTTTCGTACTCGACGTTCAGTTCTGAACGCATCGGTGCGATTGATGCGTCAAGACGAACAACGGAATCTCCCGACCCGCTAGCTCGCGAAACGCATCGGCCGACGGCTGAAGCTCGACCCACCGGCGCCAAAGGCGACTCCGCTCATCCCCACGCGCCCGCCGCGCCCTGATCTCGATCGTCTCCCCCGCGATCGTGATCTGCGCGTCGGGGTTGGCGTCGAGGTTGAGAGCCCAAGCCGGGCGCGTGGTCCGGCCGAGGTTCATGCCGGCCACGACCAGATCGTCGCCGTCCACAAAGCAGGCGACCGCGGTTGAGCGGCGGCGGCCGGACCTGCGGCCGACCGTGCTCAGCTGAAGCACCGGCTGTCCGGCGGCAAACAGCCAAGAACGCTTCAACCGTCCGCCGGAGCGGCGAAGCAGCCAGCCGTGGAATCTCGTGACATGCGCACTGATCAGCGGGACCTGGTTCGGGAGGCGCGCGAGGCGCGCCAGCCAGGATCCGACCACGGGCATGTCGACCAACAGCCCGAGTACGACGCCGAACCCGCGACGGCGACTGTCACGGCGGACGAGGCTGGCAAGCGACTGTCTTGTGTGGGTGCCAAGAGCGTGCGTTGGCAGCCTAACAAGAAAAGACCGGTCCGTCGCTGCCATCCGCCAGACTTCAAGCGATGCCAAGGACCCGAACCGAACTCGAGCGTGACGTGAAGGTGACCGAGGTAGTCGATGCCGCCACCCGGCGCCTGGTGGTAGGCGGCTACGAGGAGCTCTCGGTGGCAAGCATCGGACGCGAGCTCGGCCTCTCGCCCAACTCGATCTACTGGTACTTCCCGTCCAAGGACGACCTCTTCATCGCCGGGGTGAGAGAGATCCTCGCCACCATTCTCGCCGCCAAGCCGCCTCGCCGACGAAGCCTGACCAGCCGTGTCCTTTGGTTTGTGGAGGAACTCGACGCCGTCGACCACGTCCGCCGCGCCCTCTACGAGCGGGCCCGAAAGTCACCCGTGGTCGCGGAGTTCGTGGAAGAGCTCGACGCCGGGTCGCGGCAGATGCTTGCGAACGCGCTGTCGGGCAGCGTCCCCGACGCAGACCTGTCCGTGGCGAGCGAAGCGCTGCTCGCGACCGTCGACGGTGCATCCTTGCGGAACCTGAGCAGGGCCGAGAGGCGACGGGTCATCTCGTTCACCCTCGAGCGCTTCAGGCGCTAGTCAGGAGCGGTATCGACTGCTACGGCGTGTCGAAAAGCACGAAGCCGGCGGCGGGGCCGGCGGCTGGCTGGCTGACTCGAGGCCGAACAGTTCCTGACAGGGCTCCCCGCCCGGGACCCGGGACGTTTAGGGACACGGACTCCTCGGCACTCGCCGGCGCCGGCGCGACAACGGCTTGATCAAGCGGAAAACGCGGAGTCAGAACCCCAGCGCGAACTTGGCGTCCTCGGACATCATCTCCGTGCCTGGAGAGCAGCTCAGGCCGGTCAGGTAGGGACGGGTCCGTTGAGGTCGGTTGAGATCAGCTGAGGGTCCGGGAGTCGGGGACACGCTTCGGGACACGCTGGCTCGCGCGCGTTCGACGCTTCGCGCTACCGCTCTCACGCGAAAGCGGAAGCGCCTCGAGTGCCGGTAGAGACTTGCGCAGTTCGTCCGGAGCGACAACCTGCCCGGAGCGATTTCCGGACGCCCGCATTCGGTCTGAGCCGAACGGTGTCGCCTAAGGGGTTGGCTTGCGGGTCGCCGATCCCCAGCGGATGCTGACGACGGTACGCGCTCCAGCCGCAGTCAACGCGGCTGCCGGCCGCGTTACGGTGTGAGCGCATGAACAACGCGTTTGAACCAGCGTGGCAGGAGAAACATGGCCGCCGCGTCGCCAGACTCGCCGCCGCGGGCTCACAGCACCTCGGCGCGAGCACCGTCGAGCTCCAGTCAGGCACGCTCAGCAGCCCTTACCACTTTCACCACGCCAACGAGGAGCTGCTGATTGTGCTCAGCGGCACGCCGGAACTGCGTACGCCCGACGGGCATCGTGATTTGGAGCCAGGCGAGGTCGTCTCGTTCCTTCGCGGTCCTGATGGCGCCCACCGGCTGCGCAACGCGTCTTCGGAGCCCTGCCGCTGCTCTTCATATCCGAGATGAACTTCCCCGACGTCGTCAGCTACCCGGACACTGGCACGATGCTCGCCATCACCACCCCCGGCGCCCGACTGGCGTTCCCGAGGGGCAGCGACGGGCCCGTTTCTGACCTGGTTGCGGCGGCGTTTGATGCTGACCCAGGCGCCGCCTCGTAACGGGATCCTCATGCGGCACTGCCAGTCTCTAGCCTCCCGGCGGTATGTCAGTCCTTTCGGGCGGTGACGGCGAGGGTGGCGCCGACGCCGATCATGGCCAGTCCTCTGGCGCCGCCGATCGGGACCGGTCGCAGGCGGATCGCTATTGGTACAGCGACGCCTGTCGGCGCTAACCAAACGAGGACTGGCTTCGGGATGTAGGGAGCGCGTGCTGCGCTGCCGCCGCGTTCGCCTTGGGCGAAGGCGAGTGTCATCGGCATCCGTGAGCGCGCTATCGCGTTGCGCGAAAAGCGAAAGCAGTCGCGGCCGAGCCGAGAGCGCAGCTAGCGGCTGAGGTAGTGTTTATAGCATATTATGCTATAGTTCTAGCCATGAACAGCCGAGGTGAACTGCTGCGCGACGTGATGGTCGAAACCGAGACGACCCAGTCCGGCTTGTCCCGGCTGAGCGGCGTGCACCAGCCGAGCATCAGCCAGATGCTGTCCGGCAAGATCGAGATGAGTGACGAACAGCTTGACCGGCTGCTGTCGTGCATGGGTCGGCGTCTCGAGGTCGTGCGGCGGCCCGTGACCCCGCGCCTGACTCGCTCGGAGCGCCGCTCTTGGCGGCTTCACCGCCAGCTCTCGACCTCTCTCACCCGCACCCAGCTGGACGAGTGGCGGCCGACCCTCGACGGCAACCTGGTCCGCCTACGCCGTGGCGTGCAGGGCCAACCGCACGAGCGGAACCTGGAGCAATGGGAGCGGCTGATCGAAAGTGGCGACGTCCCTGGCCTGCATCGCGTTCTCACCGGCCTTGATCGGGACTCGATCGAGATGCGCGAGGTCAGCCCCTTTAGTGGACTGCTCTCGCCGGAGGAGCGCCACCAGGTGCTCGTGGGACGCTGATGCGGCGCGACCAGCTCGAGCACGCCATCCGAACGGCTTGCCAGATCGTTGGGGCATCAGAGGTGATCATCGTTGGCTCCCAGGCAATTCTCGGCACCTACCGCGAACAAGAC
>CAVUAD010000010.1:0-23925 GCA_963739355.1 uncultured Actinomycetes bacterium
AGCGGAGGGGGAGGGATTCGAACCCTCGTCGGACCGAAATGGCCCGAAACGGTTTTCGAGACCGCCGCATTCAACCGCTCTGCCACCCCTCCGAGTGGTGCGAGCAGCGAAGGCTAGCGAGCGCGGCCGGGTGGTCCGAGCCAGGGCGCCTTCCCTGCATTTGCCAGGCCTCTGTCCAGTCGGTCGGCGATCAGCGTGAAGCAGTAATGCGCCGGAGTCACCCGGCGCTGCGTGGGGCGGTCCACAGCTCCATGGTCTCCTCGGAGGGCTCGTGCGAGCGGTCGGCGAGGTCTATGCTCCACACGATGCCGAGCCGGGGAAGCGGAGTCGAGATGGTGGCTAGGCGGTGGCGGTTGCGGTTGGCGATCGCGACGGCGCTCGCGCTGACGGGCGGCTGGCCGGGGGCGGCGCCGGCGAGCGCCTATGTCTACTGGACCAACTCCGACAGCGACACGTCGGCCGCGCCAAGCTCGACGGCTCCGCCCCGGACCAGAGCTTCATCGCCGACGCGAGCGACGCGGTGGGTCTGGCGGTCGATGGCCGGCACATCTACTGGACCGACGGCATCAACCAGATCGGCCGCGCCAACCTCGACGGCTCCGCGGCGAACGCGCGCTTCTTCGAGGACGCCACCACCCCGCAAGGGGTGGCCGTCGACGGCCAGCACCTCTACTGGACCAACTTCGGCCTCGGCACGATCGGCCGCGCCAACCTCGACGGCTCCGCGGCGAACGCGAGCTTCATCACCGGCGCCGTCGGCCCGCGGGTGGCGGTCGACGACCGGCAGTCTACTGGGCCAACTCCAACAGCGACACGTCGGCCGCGCCAAGCTCGACGGCTCCGCCCCGGACCAGAGCTTCATCACCGGCGCCAGCTATCCGTGGGGGGTTGCGGTCGACGGCCAGCAGGTGTACTGGGCCAACGAAGAGGGCACCACGATCGGCCGCGCCAACCTCTCTGGCGGCGCGCCCGACCAGAGCTTCATCTCCGGCGCCAGCAACCCGGCCGGTATGGCGGTCGACGGCCAGCACGTCTACTGGACCAACTTCGGCCTCGGCACGATCGGCCGCGCCAACCTCGACGGCTCCGCGCCGAACGAGGACTTCATCTTCGCCGACGGCACCAGCCTGGGCGGGGTGGCGGTCGACGCCGGAAAGCCGGGGAGCGGCAGCCTCCACACGAAGATCACCGAGGCGAAGATCAACCAGGAGAAGCGCAGGGCCAGGTTCAAGTTCACCGGGTCCGGCGGCGTCGGGACCCTGAAGTTCAAGTGCAAGCTCGCCCACCAGTCGAAGAAGCTCAAGCGCTGGCGCCGCTGCTCCTCACCGACGACCTACTCGCACCTGAAGAAGGGCAAGCACGTGTTCAAGGTCAAGGCGGTCGACGGCGCCGGAACGCCGACCCGACGCCGGCGAAGAAGCAGTTCAAGATCTCGTAAATCGGGCTTGTGCCGCGCTATCGCGTCGCCGGAGAAGCCGCAACTACGCTTCGCGCCGTGGCGCTCCACCCCCTCGCGGCTACCTTCGGCGCGGTCGCCGACTCCTACGAGCGCGGGCGGCCCGACTACCCGCCCGCGGTTGTCGGCGCGATCGCGCGGAGCTGGGGCTCGAGCCTGGAGCGCGAATTCTCGACCTCGCCGCAGGCACCGGGAAGCTGACGCGCGCCCTGGTCGCGTCCGGATTCGACGTTGTCGCGGTCGAGCCGCAGGCGGAGCTTCGCGCGAGGCTCGAGACCGTGCTTCCGCCCGAGCGCATCCATGACGGCATCGCAGAGGCGATTCCGCTCGCCGACGGATCGGTCGACGCCGTCGCGGTCGCCGACGGCTTCCACTGGTTCAAGGCCGACGAGGCCCTCACGGAGCTCCGCCGCGTGCTGACGCCGGGTGGCGGGATCGCGCTCATCACCACATTCCCCGAGTGGAACGCGCTCCCGTTCGCCGACGAGTTCCTGGAGCTCATCAGCGAGGAGCGCCCGGAGCACCCGTTCATCGATGGCCCGCCGTGGAGCGACGCCGTGGTGGCTGCGGGCGGCTGGACGGAGCCTCGCGAGGTCCGGGTCACCACCAACCAGCCGACGGATCCGGCGCGGATCGTGGAGTACTTCCGCTCCATGAGCTGGATCGCCGCGCTGCCCGAGGATCAGCGCGTGGCGCGCACCAGAGAGGTCGAGAAGCTCGTGGAGGCCGGCACGATGCCGCCGGAGCTCCCCGTCCACTCCGTCATCGGCCTGGCCTCTCTGGCCTGAGCGCCGGCCGGCCGCGAGAACGCCCTACGGGCGCCCGCCGGTGAGGTAGTTGTGGACCTCGTGCGCGGTCACCTCGGGCGGGGCCAGCCCCTCCTCGGCGGTAAGCGGACCGATCTTCGCCTCGGCGAAGGCGTTGAAGTCCGCCTCGCTCTCCCAGACGTCGACCACCAGGAGGCCGTCGTCGGTCTTCGTGGCCCAGTGGAAGTAGGCCTCGTCGGCCCCCTTGCCGCCGGGTGAGAAGCCCATCTTCTCGATCACGCGGTCGTACTCGTCGAGCGTTCCGCCCGCGAAGCGCATCTCGAATGCCATCGGCATCTGTCAAGACCTCCTGTCTTGGTCTGTTGGACGTTCAGCCGATCCTACGTCGGCTGCCGTCGCCTGGATCAAATTTGCGATGAGCGCCACTCGCTTAGGATCGGGCGATGAGCGAGACCACGAAGTTCCTGCTGCCCGAGTCCTCGATCCCCACCGAGTGGGTGAACCTGGCCGCGGACTTCCCGCCAGGCGCGCCGCCACTTCACCCGGGGACGGGCGAGCCGGTCGGCCCCGACGACCTGGCCCCGCTCTTCCCGATGGAGCTGATCCTCCAGGAGGTATCGACCGAGCCCGAGGTCCCGATCCCGGACGAGGTGCGCGACGTCTACAAGCTCTGGCGGCCCACCCCGCTCTACCGCGCCTGGCGTCTGGAGCGCGAGCTCGACACCCCGGCGCACATCTACTACAAGTACGAAGGGGTCTCGCCGGCCGGCTCGCACAAGCCGAACACCGCCGTGCCGCAGGCCTACTACAACAAGCAGGCCGGGATCCGCAAGCTCTCGACGGAGACCGGCGCCGGCCAGTGGGGCTCGGCGCTGGCGCTCGCGTGCCAGATGTTCGGCCTGGAGTGCGAGGTCTTCATGGTCGGGGTCTCATACGACCAGAAGCCCTACCGGCGGGCGATGATCGAGACCTGGGGCGGGACCGTCCACCGCAGCCCGTCCGAGCTGACCGACGCGGGGCGCTCGCAGGCCGAGCACCCCTCGGGCAGCCTCGGGATCGCGATCTCCGAGGCCATCGAGGTCGCGGCCGGCAGCGAGGACACCAGCTACTCGCTCGGCTCGGTGCTGAACCACGTCTGCCTGCACCAGACCGTGATCGGCCAGGAGTGCCTGGAGCAGATGGAGATGGCGGGCGAGTACCCGGACGTGGTGGTCGGCTGCGTCGGCGGCGGGTCGAACTTCGCCGGGCTCACCTACCCGCTGATCCGCAAGCTGGCGCAGGACAAGCTGGAGACCCGCTTCGTCGCGGCCGAGCCGGCGGCGTGCCCAACGCTCACGCGCGGCGCCTACCGCTACGACTTCGGCGACACCGTCGGGATGACTCCGCTGATGCCGATGTACACGCTTGGGCACGACTTCGTGCCGCCGCCCTTCCATGCCGGCGGCCTGCGCTACCACGGCGACGCCCCCAGCCTCTGCGCCCTCGTGAAGGAGGGCGTCGTCGAGGCGAAGGCGGTGCCGCAGACCGCCGCCTTCGAGGCCGCGGTGCGCTTCGCGCGGACGGAGGGGATCGTCCCCGGGCCCGAGCCCGCGCACGCGATCCGCGCCGCGATCGACGAGGCCGAGGCTGCCAGGGTGGCGGGCGACGAGCGCGTGATCCTCCTGGGGCTCTCCGGGCACGGGCACTTCGACATGTCCGCCTACGCCGCCTACCACGCGGGTGAGCTGACCGACCTGGAGTTCTCCGAGGCCGACATGGACGCCGCGCTGGAGCGCCTGCCCGACGCGCCGGCGCTGGCCTAGATGGCCCCCGCCCCGAAGGCCGGCGCCGGCCTCCGCGTCCTCGCCGTCATCGGATCGCTCATCCTCGCGTTCGCGACGGCGGTCATCGTGACCGTCATGGTCGACCTGGGAAACGGGCCCCTCTGCGACCAGGCCGTTAGCTTCGGACAGGACTGCTGGGACGTCAGCTCCGGCGGGCGCGTGGTTACCCTCATCCTCGGGTGGCCGGGCGCGATCCTCGGCGGCGCGGCCGCGCTAGCGGCCCTGTTGCTGGCGGTGACGGGGCGCAACGGGCGTCGGGTCTGGCTCCTCACGGTCGCCGCCGTCGTCCTCTGCGCGCTCAGCATCGCCGTCGCCCAGATCACGTAGCGGACCGCTTCGCGCAATAGCCTGTCGGGCAGGCGTACCCCCACGCCCGACCCTCCACGCCCGACCCTCCTTCGGCGCTCACGCCGCCCGCCAATTTGGAGGTAAAGGGAGCGCAAATGCGCAGCTGACGGGCCCCCTCGAGCCGATCGCCGTTCTGCCGGCCGCAAGGCCTCGCTCGCCTCGCGTCCGTGGCCTGCGGCATCACGTTCGAGTCCAGAGACTGGGAGAGGGAACTCATCCGCCATTGGCATCGCTACGGCGGTGCGCCGACGGTCCTCCCGATCCATCGCTCCGCGTATCTCGATGGGCGTTGCGCCCCAAGCCAGCACCAGGTCATGATCGCGGCGGGGCTCGGCGACATGCTCTCATCCGGACAGCCCCTGTTCGCCAGACGCTTGCGGGGGATGCCCCGCGGCGGTCTCAGCGGGGCGCAGATGCGAATAGTGCTCGCCAAGCCGACCGCCCACCTCCAAGCCGCAAGGCCGTTCTTCCGAGCGCCCGACGGTGGGTAGAGCGTGAACCGAAAAGCCCGCTACTTCGTGATCGCGTAGCGGAGGATCTCGACGACCTGTTCCGGAGTTTCGGCTACGGCCATCGCCGCGCGGTCGACCTCCTTCAGCGCGTGCTCGAGCTCGGGGTCGTGGAGGGTGACGAGCGGCTTGCCGAGCGCCGCTGCATAGCCGGCGTCGAAGGCGGCGTTCCACTGCTTGTACTGCTCGCCGAAGCGCACAACCACCACGTCGGCGCGGCGCAGTAGCGTCTGGGTCCGGACGGCGTTGACGCCCGCACCCTTGTGGTCGCGCCAGAACTTGCTCTCCTCCTCGCCGAGGATGTCGGCGCCGACGTCGTCGGACGCCGCGTGGTCGGTGACCGGCGAGAGGAGGTCGACCGGCAGGCCGGCCCCCTCGACGCCCTCGGCGATGCGGTCGCGCCAGTCCGAGTGGATCTCTCCGGAGAGGTAGACGCTCCAGCGGCCGTTCGCCTCGTTCACGCGGCGCCGCTCACCTTCTCGGGCTCGATCCGCACCTTCAGCCGCACCTCGCCCGGCCGGCGGTTCGGGTAGGTGTCGGCGTCGAGGTACTTCTTGGCGAGCGCGTCGATGTGCTCGTCGGCGCCCTCCTGGGTGATCTCCGCCGCGCGGCCGCGGACGGTGACCATGTCGTAGGTGTCCTCGGGGTTGGTCATCGAGAGGGCGACGCGGGGGTCGCGGCGGAGATTATCGGCCTTCAGCCGGCCCTCGGCCGTGTTGATGTAGAGGTCGTCGCCCTCGTAGTCGACCCAGACCGGCGTCACCTGCGGCGAGCCGTCGTCCATCAGGGTCGCCACGTGGGCGAAGGCCTTCTTGTCGATCAATTCCTTCGCGTGCTCGTTCAGCTTGGTCATGTCCTGCCTCCTTCATAGCTCTACTACCCGCTTTCGCGGTGGGCCAGCGGAGGGCCTCGCGGTATCGTCCGCGCCCCGGAGAGGTGACCGAGCGGCTTAAGGTGCACGACTGGAAATCGTGTGGGCGGGTTATTCCGCCTCGTGGGTTCGAATCCCACCCTCTCCGCTCATGCCGATAGCGCGCGCGGGCACGAAACAGCGCGCAGGCAGACGAACGAGGGACGCCTGACGATCCTCGACTTTTGAGGGACTGGTCGCATGGTGGTCGCACGCCGGTGGCGTTCGTGGTCGCAATTGGTCGCAGCGTTCCCGACTGCTCGCTATCGCTTGCATGGGGGCGCCTCTTTTCGTTGGGACCCGGGCGCGAATGAGGCGCTGCTGGCTGCTTCGCAGCCCTGGGTCCGCCAGTTGCGCAAGGGCCTGTGGGCTTTGGACCCCCGTATTGATCCGTTCGCGGTGGGGCCGTTCCTGACCGCGCCTTTTCCAGCATACGTGTCCTTCGCCTCCGCTCTCAGCCATCACGGGATGATCGAGCAGATCCCGAGACAGATCACCCTGGCCACCCTTGGCCGGCGCCAGACAGTCAAGACGAGTGTGGGTGCCTTCTCGATCCACCGCCTTGCACCGGAAGTGTTCGGCGGCTTCGAGGGTTCAGTCAAGGACGGCTACATCGCCCGTCCCGAGAAAGCTCTCTTCGACACCGTTTACACCCGAGCGGCCGCTGGGCGCCAGGCGTTCTTTCCCGAGCTCACCCTGCCGGCCGAGTTCGATGACGATGCCCTGTCGTACTGGATCGATCATGTTCGCAGCAAGCGCCTCAAGACATTGCTGCCTCGGTACCTAAACGAGGCCCTGAGCCACGCAGAGCGCGAATGAGAAGGAATGAGAAGAGGCATTTCGCCTCGCAGTTTCTGGTTCCCCAACGGAAAGAGTCACCCCCTTCGCATGACGAGAAGCGCAATAAGCGCCGGACGACTCCGCTGCGCTGCGCTGAGCTTCGTCGGTATCTGGCGCCCGTTGGGGTTGGCCGCTAGTCGGGGAGGAGACCGAGCTGGCCGAGAAAGTCCATCTGGTCGAAGAAGAGGTGCTCGGACTTCAGCGTGTCGCCGTCGGTGGCATAGACCGCCGCCCACCGGAGCTCTACCGCTCGTCCTGTGGGCGCGACATCGCCGTTGGGGGTGTGCAGCACCCCATCGTGGGTGCCCGCGAGGGTGCCTTCGGCCGCTGCAGCTGGCCCGTCGGTCAGGAGTTGCGTGGCCTCAAGGCGAAGGTCCGAAAACGCCTCGTGGAAGACGCCCAGGAAGTCGAGGACGCTGTCGCGACCGCTGGCCTGGCCCCCCGGCGCCACCAGCTCGGCATCGACGGCCCAGGGATCAGCATCGCTGTCACGGTCGTTGACGGCGGCGATGTGCTTGAGGATCACGTCTCTGGCGTCGGGCATCAGCTCTCCTGGTGTCGTTAACGGCGCGAGTCTCTCAGATATTTGACCGTCGCTTCGGACTGCCATGAAGAGGGGCCTCCATTGGTGAGACGCTCAGCGGTGTCCACCAACCGAGCTCCAAGGAGGCCCGCTGCACATGATCCATGCTGGACTCGATCTAAGTCGAAAGAAAGTCGACATCTGCCTGCTAGATGAGGCAGGCGAACACCTAGACCAGCTCGTCGTCCCACCCGATCCCGACTCGCTGAAGAGCCTCGCCCGGCGAATCGCCGAGGTCCACCGAGAGCCAGTCTGCGCCGTGATCGAGTCGATGACGGGAGCAAGAATCGTCCACGACACCCTCGAGGCCGCCGGCTGGACGTCGAGATCGCCGACGCCCAGAAGGTCAAGGGCCTGGCACCTCTGGCCTGCAAGACCGACCGCATCGACTCGATGGTCCTTGCGACCTTGAGCCAGCGAGATCTGGTGCCGGCGATCTGGCTGCCCGATCCCGAGGTCCGCTCGGAGCGCGAGCTCGCGCGCTTCCGGCTTCACCTCGTCAAGCACAAGAGCGCCCTGAAGAACCGCATCCACTCGACCCTGATCAACTTCGGGCGCGCCTGCCCGGTGACCGATCTCTTCGGCGTCGAGGGCAGAAAGCTCCTGGAGCGGATGGAGGTCCCCGAGCCCTGGCGCGGCAACGTCACCGCGGCGGTCGAGTTGATCGACGACCTCGAGGACCAGATCGAGTCGGTCAACCGCCGACTCAAGGAAAGCCACGCCGACCATCCTTACGTCCCCTTGCTGATGTCGGTCCCCGGGATCGGCTGGGTGCTTGCCTTCACGATCGCAGCCGAGATCGGTGAGATCGAAAGGTTCTCGAGCCCCGCCAAGCTCACCGGCTACACGGGCCTTTGTCCTCGCGTTAACCAGTCGGGCGACAAGGACCGCCGCGGCCCCCTGACCAAGCACGGGCCGACCTATTTGCGCTGGGCTCTGCTCGAGGCGACGATGCACGCCCTAAAGCACCCCGCCTACTCCGAGCGCTACCAGCGCACGAAGAAGCGATTGGGAAAGCAGCGCGGCGCCAAGGTCGCCCAGGTCGACATCGCCCGCCGGCTCTCACACGCGATCTGGCACATGCTTTCTCGAAGAGAGGAGTTCGCTCCACGAGGCGCCGCTTTTCGTCTGGCGGCCTGACCGCCCTTTCGGACTTGCGCCCGCGAGCGAAGCATCCAATTTCGCCTGATCCTCCCGACGAGGAGGCCATAGAGACATGAGCGCTGCTCCCCACCCCGAGACGCCGAGAGGACCCTGACCCCACTACCGACCGTTACTTGACACGGAGCCCTTCTTCATAGAGACGAGAAGCAGTGGCGTTCGGGGGCTCGGCCTATCGCTCTACTCCCCAGACCCGACGGAGAAGGCGATGCGAGTCACGGAGTGGGAGTAAGGTCGACCCGCATGCCGCTCTTCGGCGAGGAACATGTTGCGCGCTACCGCGCTACGGACGGCGAAGAGGGTCATGACTGGCAGGGAACGCAGACCCTGCTGTTGACCACCAAAGGGCGCAAATCGGGTGAGCCGCGGACGACGCCGCTGATTTATGCGAGACAGGGAGGCGTCTACACGGTTGTGGCCTCAAAGGGCGGTTCCGACAGCCCTCCGGCCTGGTATCTCAACCTTGCTGAAGACCCGAACGTCGAGGTGCAAGTGAAGGGCGACCGGTTCAGAGCCCGGGCCCGGACCGCGAGCGCCGAGGAGAAACCTGGTTTTTGGCAGAGGATGGTTTCGGAGTGGCCCGACTACGACTCCTACCAGCAGCGAACTGAGCGCGAGATTCCGGTCGTGGTGCTGGAACGCACCTGAGCCAGGCCGCGAGTCGTGCTTTCGACGACGAGGAGGAGTAATGCCGCTCAGCCGGGAGCGATCAGCTCGATCCGGTTGCCCCAGGGGTCGGCGGTGTAGAACCTGCGCACGCCGGGAATCGCGAAGCTCCGCGCCTCGTCCTCGGCTCCAATCGGCGCCGCGACCTGGACGTGATCGAGCCCGGTGACCTCCACGCGGCTACGGCAGCCGAGCCGAGTGGCGTTCAACCGACACGCGCTACTCCTCGCGCGGGGTGATGCGAAACACCGAGACCACCTCGGCCTGGTGGGCCTCGGGGTGGACGACGTAGGCGCTCGGCCCGCCGCCGAACCAGCCGGCGCTCTCGTTCTCGCCGACGTAGACGCCGGGATGATGCTTGCCGTCGCCGTCCTCGACCCACACGGGGTCGCCTTCTTTGAATCCCTGAACATCGCTTGCCATCGCCCGCGATCGTACTGCCGGCGTTGTACGGTCGTCGCCTCTCATGGACGAGATCCGCACCGGCACGGAGGACGATCTGGACGGGCTGACCGCGACGCTGGCCGCGGCCTTCGAGGAGGACCCGCTCTGCCCCGATTCGGGCCCTCAGCCGTCGAAGAAGCCCAGGATGGCCCGGTGGGCCTCGTCCGGAACCTCGATCTGCGGCACGTGGCCGCAGTCGAGCTCGACGTGCCTGGCCGCGGGCAGCTCGCGCTCGACGTGCTTCATGAACGCCGGCGGGACGAGGCGGTCGTGGCGCCCCCAGACGAAGAGGGTGTCGGGCGAGAGCTCGCGAAGCCGCGTCCAGAAGCCCTGCTCGCCGTGGGGCTCGTCCATGTAGATGTTGCGCGCCGCCTGGTAGAAGGCCACGCGGCCGCGCGGCGTCAGATAAGCGCGCAGGAACTCGTCGACGCCGGCCGCCGACCAGCCCCGGTCGCCCCCGGGGACCATTGAGCGGACGATCGGCTCCACCGCCCAGCGTGGCGCCGGCTGGATCAGGCCGAGCTTGGGCAGGTCCAGGCGCAGCAGCCAGTCCCACTGGCGCGGGCGAAGCCACGCCACTGCCGGCGCGAGCAGGGCGATCCGGCCGACGCGCTCGGGTTGGGTGAGGCCGACCTCGATCGCGACGCGCCCGCCCATGCTGTTGCCGACCAGGGACGGACGCTCCAGCCCCATCGCATCGCAGAGCTCGATGATCGCGTTCGCGAAGTACGGGGCGTCGTAGGCGGCCGACAGCGGCTTGGAGGAGTCGCCGAAGCCGGGCAGGTCAACCGCGACGACCCGCCGATCCGCCTGCGCCAGCGTGCTGACCGTGGTCATGAAGGACGCCTTGGTCCCGCCCAGCCCGTGGAGGCAGAGGACCGGCTCGCCGACGCCGGCGCTCAGGATGGAGAACTCGTGCCGGCGCGTCCGCACGCGCTCGAAGCGCAGGCGGCCGGGCTCGGTGGAGCCGCTGGTGGCGGCGAGGAACCCGACGCCGAGGTGGAGGTTGCGGCGAACGCGCAGGCGACCCTCGCGAAACGCGCGCATGCCCCCGCGCACATCGGCCGCGATCTGGTTCCAGCTGCCCGTGTCGGCGGCAAGAATCGCGTCGGGCTCGCCCTCGGCCGGCGTCAGCTCCAGCCAGTGGCCGGAGACAACCGCGTCCCAGTCATGCCCGTCCGTGACCGCGAGCCGGATCCGGACCGCGTCCGCCGGGACGTCGATGTCGGCCGGGTTGAAGCGCTCCGCGAGCATGACCAGCGGCGCCGGCGCAGTGCGCGCGGCGCGGCCTGCGGCGGGTGCGCTCGCGGAAGCCACACCTCCTTTGTACCGGATCGAATATCGAATACCCTCGCCTGGGACCTGAGGAGAGCAATTTGAGCGGACTCGCGAATGGACTCGCCGTCCTCGACGCGAGTGAAATCAAGATCGACGTCGGAGCGTTTCTCGTCGTCGTCGTCTGCAGCGCGGTGGCGGGAACCATCTCCGCGCTGGCCGCGTCTCGGCGGCTGCTTCTGCCGTCTGTGGTCCTCGAGCTTCTCCTCGGGATCCTGGTCGGGCCCCACGTGCTGGACATCGTGGGCGTCAACGGACTTCTTCAGTTCTTCTCCGACCTCGGCCTTGGCATGCTCTTCTTCTTCGCCGGCTATGAGATCGACCTTCGGCGGATCGCCGGGAGGCCGCTCGAGGTGGCGCTGGCCGGCTGGGCGGTTTCCCTGGTCCTCGCCTACACGCTCGGCGGGATCCTCGCCGCCGCCGGGATCGTGCTCTCGCTGCTCTACACCGGGTCGGCGCTCGCGACCACCGCCGTGGGCACGCTCATCCCCATCCTCTCCGACAGCGGTGAGCTCGAGACGCGCTTCGGCACCTACCTCCTGAGCGCCGGAGCGGTCGGGGAGTTCGGTCCGATCATGCTCCTCACGCTGATCCTCTCCGGCGGCAACGAGCTGCACAGCTCGCTGATCCTCATCGTCTTCGTCGTCCTCGCAGTGCTCGTCGCCTGGCTCGCTGTCCGCTCGTCCGGCCGCACGCTGCCGATGCTCGAGCGGACGCTCGAGAAGAGCTCCCAACTTGCGGTGCGCTGGATCATGGTCCTCGTCTTCACGCTGGCCCTGCTCGCCTCCGACCTCGGGCTCGACCTGCTGCTCGGTGGGTTCGCGGCGGGGTTGATCACGCGCGAGGTGCTGCGGGGACGGGAGGTGAAGGTCTTCTACTCGAAGCTGACGGCAGTGGGCTTCGGGTTCTTCATCCCGTTCTTCTTCGTGTTCTCGGGGATGAACCTGGCGCTCCACGCGCTCTTCCGGAGCCCATCCGGCGTGGTCAAGCTCTTCGTCTTCCTGGGGCTCTTCCTCGTTGTCCGCGGCGTTCCGGCTCTCGTCGTCTACCGCAACGTGCTCGACGCGCGGGAGCGGCTCGCCCTGGCGTTCTTCACCTCGACACAGCTGCCGCTGGTCCTCGCGATCACCACGATCGCCCTGGCGAAGGACCGCATGGAGCCGTCGACCGCGGCCGCGCTGGTCTCCGCGGCGGTGCTCTCGACCCTCATCTATCCGCTGATCGGGCTCCGGATCCGTGCCGCGGACCAACGGGACCGCAAGCAGGTCGCCGCCGCCGCATGAGCCATGCGACCGCCGTGCAGTTGCTCGAGCGGATCGAGAGCATGCTCGTCGACCTCTACAACCGCCGCACGGGGCCATCCGCCGTTCTCGACCCGGCGCCAGGACCGAGCCGTTGTCCGCGATCGTCCGGCGCCTGGACGCTCGTCGCTGTAGCCGGATCGCTCCGCCAAACCCTGGCTGACCGCTTCGTGCGGGCCTTCCCCCCTTTCCGATTCTCAAACTAGTAGATCGGTCCAGAGCCGAACTGGTACACCAGTCCAATCCGTCCCACTTCGCCCCCGCCGGCACCGATGATTGCAGGCGTAGGGAAACGATTGGCGCGCGCCGGCAACCCGTTGCGCGCCTCCAGGAGGAATGGGATGACCGACCACCGCAGAGGTGAGGGGGCGCTTGCCGTCTTCGTCGCGATTGCGGCGATTGTCATCGCAGTAGCGATCACGATCGTGACGCAGGCCAGCGCATCGACCGCGCCCGCCTACCCGCAGGCGCGGGGTGAGCGCTTTCACTCGGGCGCTCACGGCTGGTCCTCGGCGACGCGCCACTCCGGGACCTGCGTGGACAACGTCGATTGTCCGACGATCACGAACACTGCCCCGAGCACCGGTGGAGCCGGCGGCAAGGGCGACGGGTACATCCAGACGGCCGAGGGCGGCCTGGTCGCTCCGGGCGTGATCGCCACCTCGGAGGGCAGCTGGAAAAGCCCTGCCTTCCGGTACGCGGGCAACGCCGGCGCCAAGCCGGCACGGCTGAAGCTGTCGCTGGCGCGCCGCGCGGACGTGGCAGCGCTGGTCTCGGCCGGCGGCGTGGTCCAGTACTCGGTCGAGCTCGTCGACAGGTCGAAGGGACCCAACGTCGTGCTCGTCGACGGCAAGAACGTGACGGACGACGCGAGCTTCGCCGAGCTCCCGAGCGTGAAGGTCGACCCGGATCGCCTGCAGGTCGGCGACCGTTACGCGATCAAGATCACGACCCGGTATCAGACGTCGGCCGACGCGCTGCCGGGGGCCTCGGTGGACTACGACAACGTGCTGCTGAAGGCCAGCGGCACGGGCGGACCCGGCGGCGGCGGGCACTCGAGCGTTCCCGCCCGCGCTCATGCGGCGACGACCAGCACCGCGGTGCTGATCGGGCGCCACCTGTACCTGCGGACCCGGTGCGCGCGCTCGGCGCACAGCAAGCGATGCAAGCGCCGCTTCACGGCGGTGAAGCATCGCCACGGAACCCGCAAGAGCACCACGGCCCACAGCCGCGTGAAGCGTGGCAAGAGCCGCCTGGTGAGCGTGCGGCTGAAGCGCTCCTACGCGCAGAAGCTCGCGCACAAGCACAGCGTGCTCATCCGCGAGCGCGCGACGAGGCGCGGCCACCGGGCGAACACCCGGTACGTGCGCTTCCGCGTCAAGCACTAGCAACGATCCGGCGCGACCCCGGGGATCCCTTGCGGTCCCCGGGGGCAGCCGCCCCTGCCGCCTACCTGCTCGAGCCGCGAGCGGTCTCGCCTTCGCGCGGAGGCAGCGGGAAGAAGCCCGAGGTCCTGCGGACGTAGTCGTCGTAGCCGGGGCGGCGCTTGCCGATGCTCTTCTCGAGGAGGCCTTTGCCGCTGACCCGGATGAGGAGGGTCGACATGACGATCGGCCCGATCGCCGTCCACCAGGTGCCGCCGGCGGTGAGCGCGACGAGCCAGATCCCCCACCACACGCAGAAGTCGCCGAAGTAGTTGGGGTGGCGCGTGTAGCGCCAGAGGCCGCGGTCCATGACCCTGCCCTTGCTGGACGGATCGGACTTGAACGCGGCCAGCTGAGCGTCGCCGACCGCCTCGAACCCCAGGCCAACCAGGAAGAGCGCCACGCCGGGCGCAACCGCCGCGCCAATCGCCGACTCCCCGCCGGCCGCGAACTGCAGCGGCAGCGAGACCACCAGAACCAGGAGCCCCTGGACCGCGAAGACGTTGAGGAGCGACCAGAGGACGAAGCCGTCGCCAACGCGCCTGCGCATGGCCGCGTAGCGCGAGTCCTCCTCGGGCTCACGAAGCTTCCGCGAGATCAGATAGGCCCCGAGGCGGACGCCCCAGAGCGCTGTCATCGCCAGGAGCAGCCAGCGCAGCTCGGCGCCGGCGTCGCCCGCCAGCGCCGCGACGATCGCGACGAGGACGAAGGCCGCGCCCCAGATGGGATCGACGATCGAGACGTCGGAGCGGCGAATGCTCTCGAGCCACGCCAGTAGCATGAGCGCGGCCACAGCCGCGGCGGCAACGAGGGTGACCTTCATAACTTCAACCTACGGATCCGGGCCGCGGATCGGATCGCAAGAGAGGTGCAGATGGCCAAGGTGGACGTAGGGGACGAGGCTCCGGACTTCACTCTGGACGGGACCGAGGGACCGTTCACGCTGTCGGAGCACCGAGGCGAGCGGGTCGTGCTCCTCTTCTACCCGGGCGACAACACCACCGTCTGCACCAAGCAGTTCTGCTCCTACCGCGACTCCGAGGACGAGATGTCGAAGCTTGACGCGACCTTCGTCGGCATCTCGGTCCAGGGCATGGAGTCGCACGCGGGCTTCAAGGAGAAGTACGGCCTGACGGTCCCGCTGCTGGCGGACGAGGGCGGCAAGGTCTCCGACGAGTACGGCGTCTACGCCAAGCGCCTCAAGATGGCGAAGCGCACGGTCTTCATCATCGACGAGCAGGGCAAGATCGCCTACAAGCACTCGAACCCGATATCGATGACGTTCGACGACGCCGACAGCCTGGGCAAGGCTCTCGACGAGGTTGGAACCGCGGCGTAGCTAGCGGCGCTCGCGCAGGATCACGCGCGCGCCACGCGCGGGGATCATCGTCACGTTGCGGTGGACGGCGTGCTCGGGCTCGGGGTCATCCGCCTCGAAGTCCAGGCGGCGGGCCATCGCCTCGAGCACGATGCGCTGCTCGGCCATCGCCAGCGCGGCGCCGAGGCAGCGGCGGATGCCGCCGCCGAAGGGGATCCACTCATACGTTCCCGGCTTCCGCCCCACCCAGCGCTCCGGGCGGAAGGCGAAGGGATCCGGGTAGACGTCCTCGCGGTGGTGGAGGAGCAGGATGCTCATCGCGATCGGCGTGTCGGCGGGGACCATGTAGTCGCCGAGGCGCCACGGCACGGTCACGCGGCGCCCGATCATCGGGATGACCGGGCGTGAGCGCATGCCCTCGTTGATCGCGTACTCCACGTTCTCGTCGGACTCCTCGCCGGCGCGCACGGCCTCCCGCAGGCGGTCGTAGGCGTCGGGGGTCCGCACCAGGCGCTCCCAGGTCCAGGCGAGGGAGTTGGCCGTCGTCTCGTGACCGGCGAGGACCAGGGTGAGCAGCTCGTCGCGAAGCTCGCGGTCGGTCAGCGCCTCGCCGTCCTCGGTCCGCGCCTGGAGAAGCATCGAGAGGATGTCGGTGCGCTCGTCGAGGTCGGTTGCGCGGCGGCGCTTGGCGATCACGGCGTAGGTGGGCTTGTCGAGCAGCACGAGACCGGCCTTGGTGAGACCCGTCGGCTCGTCGCGGCCGATGTTCATCAGCTCCGCGACCTGGGCCAGCGGCCAGGTCGACGCCTGCACCAGGCCCCGGGTCGCCATGCGCACGCCGTGCTCGGGCGTGCCGGGGGCGGGCTTGCCCTCGATCCCGAAGATCCCGGACATGATCACGTCGAGCGTGATGGCCTGCATCCGCGGCGCGAGGGCGAACGGGCGGCCGACGGGCCAGCTTTCGATCTCGCGCTCGGCAGCCTCGGAGATCATCTGGGCATAGCGGGCGACGGCCTCGCCGTGGAACGCCGGCAGGAGCAGCTTGCGCTGGCGCATGTGGCGCTCGCCCAGCGCGGTCAGCGTGGAGTTGGGGCCGACGATGGGGCGCAGCGGCGACTCGCCGGTGAGCGACGGCGCGTCCTCGGGCTTGGCCTTGAAGAGCGACTTGACGTGGTCCGGGTGACTCGTGACGATCGGGTGGCCGGGCACGATCCCGCTCATCCGGAAGACGTCGCCGAGCTCGCGGCGGGACCGGAATACGAACTCGATCTGGCGCTGGTTGAAGCGCAGGACCTGAGCCCAGCGCGGCAGCGGGACGAGCGGCGGCTCGGGCAGGCTCGCGACGTCCTCGAACGAGTCGAGGCGCCCGGCGGGTGAGGGCGGCGCCTGGCCAACCAGGGGGCTTGGGGCCTCTGCCGTCTCCGTTTCGCGATCCAGGGTGAGGGTCATGCGGCAGGCATAAGCGTTACATGAATCGATGTAGTCGTCAAGGCCGAACCGGCCGAAGCGGACGCACGTCACACAGCGCTCGAATACCGTCCCGCCCCATGAAGGTCGACGCGGGCGGCTACGCCCCCACCGTGGACGAGGCGGCCAACGCCGCGAAGCAGGCCGAGGCCGACGGCTACGACGGCTGGTTCGCGGTGGAGACGCAGATCGACCCGTTCCTCGCCTGCGGGGTCGCGGCCGAGCGCACGACGAGCCTCGAGATCGGCACGGGCATCGCGGTCGCGTTCGCGCGCAACCCGATGACGGTCGCGCTTCAGGCAAATGACGTCCAGGCGCTCTCGGGCGGGCGGTTCATCCTGGGCCTCGGCTCGCAGATCAAGCCGCACATCACCAAGCGCTACTCGATGCCGTGGTCGAAGCCGGCGGCGCGGATGCGCGAGTTCGTGCTCGCGATCCGGGCAATCTGGAAGACCTGGGAGACGGGCGAGCGGCTCGATTTCCAGGGCGACTTCTACACCCACACGCTGATGTCGCCGTTCTTCAATCCCGGGCCGAACCCGCACGGCAATCCGAAGGCGATGGTCGCGGCGGTGGGCCCGCTCATGACGCAGACCGCCGGCGAGGTGGCCGACGGCATCCTCGTCCACGGCTTCTCGACCGAGCGCTACCTGCGCGAGGCGACGCTGCCGGCGCTCGAGAAGGGCTTCGAGCGGGCCGGGCGGACCCGCGAGGGCTTCGAGATCACGGCGCCGGCGTTCGTCGTGGCCCGCGACACCGAGGAGGAGATCGCCGCGGGCGTCCAGTCGATAAAGCAGCAGATCGCCTTCTACGGGTCGACCCCTGCCTACCGCCCCGTGCTGGAGCTGCACGGCTGGGGGGACCTCCAGGAGGAGCTGAACGCGATGACCAAGCGCGGCGAGTGGGACCGGCTGGCGGAGCTGATCGACGACGAGATGGTCAGCGCGTTCGCGGTCGTCGGCACGCCCGAGGACGCGATCGCCGAGGTCAAGCGCCGCTACGGCGACGTGGCGACTCGGATCACGCTGTCGCTTCCGGAGGACCGCGACGAGGAGCGCTGGCGGGGCCTCCTCGACGAGCTGCACGCCGGCTGACGCTCGGTAAGGCGGGGGGCCGAGCCTGCCGATGAACCAACGGATGCTTCGCCGGCCCATCACCCTGCTCGCCTGCCTCGCGGCCCTCGCCCTCGGCGCCGCAGGCTGCGGGGGCGACGCGGCGCGCTCGGGGACGGCGCTGCGGAGCGCGTTGCATGGGACCGCAAAGGCGCACGGCGCGGCCGAGGTCGACTGGCCGTTCTTCGGGCGGGTTCCCGAGCGGACCCACTACATCGCCGACGCTCCCGACCCGCCGTTTCGCTTCCTCTGGCAGTCGTTCGTGAAGCAGCTGATCGAGTTCCCGCCGGACCTGGCGGGAGACCACCTCTACGTGGTGAACAAGACCGGCGAGCTCTACTCGCTCCACAGCGCGAACGGCAAGGTGGACTGGAAGCGTAACCTCGACCGCGACGTCACCGGGCCCGCCTACTTCGACGGCAGGGTCTACGTGGGTCAGTACGACGGGGACTTCGTCGCGTACGACGCCACGAACGGCAAGCCGCTCTGGCGCTTCAGCCCGCGCGGGCACCTGGAGTCCTCGCCCCTTGTGGTCGACGGCACCGTGTACTTCGGCGACGACAGCGGCGACCTCTACGCCCTCGACGCCGACACCGGCAAGCTGCGCTGGAGGGCCGACGCCGGACCGGCGATCAAAGCCAGCCCGAGCTTCCACGACGGCGTCGTCTACTACGGCGACTACGGCGGCAACGTCCACGCGGTGCGTGCCGCCGACGGTCACCAGGACTGGGAGACGAGCTCGGCTGACCTCGGAGGCGCGGGTTCCTTCTACTCGTCGCCGGCGATCTCGAACGGCCTGGTGTTCGAGTCCAGCACGGACGGCACGCTCTACGCGCTTGACCTGAGCGGGCACGAGAAGTGGCACTTCGCGACCAGGGCGCCGATCTACGGCTCGCCTGCGGTCGCGACGGTTGCGGGGGAGGAGCCGACGGTGTTCACCGGCTCCTACGACCACCACCTCTACGCGCTCGACGCGACCACCGGCAAGGAGCGGTGGGGCCGCAGCGTCGGCGGCCAGATCCCGGGGACGCCGACGATCGTGGGGCACACCGTCTACACCTCGAGCTTCCAGACGAAGCGAACCACGGGATTCGACGTGGGAACGGGGAAGCGCACGTTCAGCTGGGGCTCGGCCGGATACGAGCCCGTCGTCTCGGATGGCCGCTACGCCTACCTCTCGGGCTTCGAGACGATCTGGGCGTTCGACGCGCGGCCCTGAGCAGCCGATCGAGCTCGGGCCCGGCGCCGGGTCCGCACGTGGCGACGGCTGAAGTAGGTTTCGGCGCGTGATTGCCCTGGTCACAGGTGCCTCGAGCGGAATCGGCGCCGCGACCGCCCGGCGCCTCGCGCGCGAGCCGGACGCCAAGCTGGTGCTCGTCGCGCGGCGCGAGGACCGGCTGAACGCCCTGGCCGACGAGCTCGGCGGAGCCACCGTCGTCGCCGTGGACCTCACCGACCCGGACGCCGGCGAGCGGGTCGCCCAGGCGGTGGAGGCCGAGCACGGCAGCCTCGACCTGCTCGTCAACAACGCCGGAGCCGCATGGCGCGGCACCTTTGGCGAGTCCGGCTGGACCAACGTCGACCGCCACATGCAGCTGAACTTCGAGGCGGTGCTGCGCCTGACCGAGGCGCTCCTGCCGCTGCTGCGCCGGTCCGCCCCGAGCGCGATCGTGAACGTCGCGAGCACCGCGGGCCGCGTCTCGCGCCCCGTTCGGGCAGCTACTCGGCGAGCAAGTTCGCGCTGGTCGGCTGGAGCGACGCGCTTCACCTCGAGGAGAAGCACAACGGAGTCCACGTCGGCACGGTCCTTCCCGGCTTCGTCGCCACCGAGGGCTTTCCGCAGCGCGAGCTCGTCGAGCGGCGGGCGACGCGCTGGATGGTGTCCACGCCCGAGAAGGTGGCCGACGCGATCATGGAGGCCGGCCCGGGAGGCCGGGCCGAGCGCTACGTCCCGCGGATCTACTGGGTGCCCGCCGCGCTGCGGATTCTCACCCCCGGCCTCGTCCGCCGCATGACCGGCGGCGGCGCCATGACGCCCGACACCGCCGAGCGCGAGTAACGGCACGATCTCGCGCATCCGCGCGCGCCCTTCGCAACAAACCCTCAAGGGGGTCTGACCCCTTTAGGAGGGTTGAGGGTTTGCGCTACGCCTCCAGGATCTGCTTCAGGCGGTCGTACTGGTTGTGGAGCTCGCGGCGCAGGAAGATGCGAAGCAGCGGGGCCAGGAGGTCGATGTCGAACTCGAGGCTCACGGCGCTGCCGCTGCCCGGCGCGCCGCGAAGAAGTCGCGGAGCAGCGCCGCGCACTCGTCCTCGAGCAACCCCCCCTCGACCTCGGGACGGTGGTTGAGGCGGGGCTCGCCGAGCACGTCGAGGACGCTGCCCGCGGCCCCGGCCTTGGGGTCCGTGGCTCCGTAGGCCACGCGCGGGACGCGGGCCAGGATGATGGCCCCCGCGCACATGGCGCAGGGCTCGAGGGTGACGAAGAGGGTGCAGCCGGGCAGGCGCCAGCCGCCGAGCGCCTCGGCGCCGGCCCGAAGCGCGAGGACCTCGGCGTGCGCCGTCGGATCCTTGCGCAGCTCGCGCTCGTTGGCGGCCACGGCGAGCGCCTCCCCGTCGCGCGCCAGAACGGCGCCGATCGGGACGTCGCCGTGGTCGGCCGCGCGCCGGGCGGCATCGAGTGCGGCGCGCATCAGCTCCTCGTCGGACATCCCGCCCAGTATGGGGAACTTCGTGCTTGCATCCGTGTTAGAGAGGGCAGCAGGATGCGCTTGCCAGGGACCATCACAGGGGCGTTGATCGCCGCCGCGTGCGCGGCGGCGGCCTTTGCCGCGCCCGCGCTCGGCGACGACGTGGAGGTCACCGGGCCGGCGTCGGCGCCGTACGCCGCGAACGAGGTGCTGGTCCGCTACGCCGGCGATCCCGGGATCTCGCGCGTCGACGTGGCCGGCGGCGAAACCATCCCGCAGGCGGTTCGGCGGCTGAACGCCGACCCGTCCGTCGTGGGCGCGAGGCCTGACTACGTGGCCACCGGCTCGGCGTACCCGAACGACCGGGGGATGAGAAGGGTTCCCGGCGGCTGGGCCTTCGACCAGTGGAACCTGGTCAGCGCGACCGCCGGCATCAACGCCCTCGGCGCATGGGCCAACTTCGGCAACCTCGGCGTCACGCCCGGCGCCGGCGTGACGGTGGCGGTGCTCGACAGCGGCGTCGCCTACCGCAACAAGGGGGCCCACTTCGCGCGCAGCCCGGACCTGGCCAAGCGGACGTTCGTCCGCGGGAAGGACTTCGTCGGCGGCGACCCCGTGCCGCTCGACGAGAACGGGCACGGGACGCACGTGGCTTCGACCATCGCCGAGCAGACCGACAACAAGCTCGGCGAGGTCGGGATCGCCTACGGCGTGAAGATCATGCCGGTACGCGTCCTCGACAAGGACAACGCGGGCCGCGCCTCGGACATCGCTGCGGGCATCAGGTGGGCGGCGAAGCACGGCGCCGATGTGATCAACCTCAGCCTCGACTTCGGGCCCGCGATCAAGAAGTGTCCGCAGGTCCCGACGGTCTGCGGCGCGATCCGGGCGGCCGTGAAGCGCAACGTGACCGTGGTGGCGGCCGCCGGCAACCACAGCGGCGCGACGCCGGACATGCCGGCAGCGGACCGCAAGACGATCTCCGTGTCGGCGTCAACCGAAGGCGACTGCCTGGCCTCGACCTCCAACACCGGCGCGACGATCACCGCACCGGGCGGCGGCCACTGCAGCAACGGGGAAGCGGGCGCGCCGATCTACCAGTACTCGATGGTGCCCTCGGCGGCGGCGCGCGGCAGGTACACGAAGTTCGGCTTCGTCGGCCTCAGCGGAACCTCGCAGGCGGCCGCGGAGACGTCGGCCGCGGCGGCGCTCGTCATCGCGAGCGGCACGATTGGGGACCACCCGTCGCCGGGCGACGTGAGGAAGCGACTCAAGTCGTGCGAACGCCCGAGCGCCACCGGCAACGGACCGAAGATCCTCGACCTCGCCCGCGCAACCTCGAGCGGCCCCTGCTGAAACCTAAAGGGTGTCGACACCCTTTAGGTTTCGGCCTAGGTCGTGCGGGCGATGTAGACGCCGCACGGCGCGTGGTGGGAGACCTTGTTCGGCACGCTGCCGAGCAGGAACCGCTTCGCGCCGGTCATGCCCTTGTTGCCCACCACGATGAGGTCCGCGTTGACGTCCTCGGCAACGTCGAGCAGGGCGTCGGCTGGATCCCCCTCGCGAGGCAGGATCTCGACCTCCACTCCGGCCTTCTCCGCGTCGCCCGCGGCCGCGTCGAGCACCTGGTTGACGCCCTGCCGCGGGCCGGTCGTGTGCTGGACGTCCGCCGGGATCTCGACGGCCTCCCCGCGGTCGGCCACGGGCTCCGAGGGGACGAAGGCGCTCACGACGTAGAGCTTGGAGCCCATCGCCTTCGCGAGATCGATCGCCTGCGCCACCGCCCCGGCGGCGGTCTCCGACCATCGGTTCCAACAACGATGCGATCCAACAACATCCCCCTCCTCGCGTTGATTGCCCAAAGGACGGGCTCATCCTAACCCGCCGCCCCTCCGCGGGCGACGCCCAAGCTGAGGTTCACGATCGCGATCACGATCGACGCCACAAGGCAGACGACGAGGATCGTCATCGGACCATCCAACCGCGCGGCATTCGTGAAAGAGTAGGCCAGCGTGGCGACAGTCGAGACCGTCACCGGGCCGGTCGAGGCCGACGAGCTCGGAACGACGCTGATCCACGAGCATCTCGTCTGCCAGCGACGAGGCCGTCCACTTCGAGTGGCCGCATGCCTCCACCGCGCAGGAGAGCGAGCCCCCCGAGAGTCCAGCAGGACGGCGAGTACCAGGCGGCCGTCGAAGCGGCCGGCGCGGCGGTGGAGCAGGGCGTGAAGACGATCGGTGAGCCGACGGCGATGTTCGTCGGCCGGGACGTCGGGTTCATGCGCCGGGTGGCCGAGGAGACGGGCCTTCAGGTGGTGCCCTGCACCGGGATCTACACGTACGACTACCTCCCCCCCTTCTTCAAGTTCCGCGACGAGACGCGATGGCGGCGTTCTTCGTCCACGACATCAGCGAGGGGGTCCAGGGCACGGACATCAAGGCGGCGTTCATGAAGTGCGCCGCCGATGAGCCGGGAGTGAACCAGAACATCGAGAAGGTACACCGCGCCGCGGCCGGGCGAGCCTCCAGACCGGGGCGCCGATCATGGCCCACTCCCGCCCCGCCACCGAAACGGGCCCCCGCCAGGTCGAGATCTTCCACGAGGAGGGCGTGACGCCTCAAAGGTCCAGATCGCCCACACCGGCGACACGGACGACCTCGGCTACATCGAGGGCCTCCTCGAGAAGGGCGTCTACGTCGGCCTCGACCGCTACGGGCTCAACATTTTCCTGCCGATCGGAGCGCCGGAACGCCACACGCACGGCGCCGCTGGAGCGCGGCCACACCGAGCGCGTGTTCATCTCCCAGGACTTCTGCGCGACGCTTGACTGGTATCCGCCGGAGGTTGGGAGCAGCTGAACGAGCCCGGGGCGGCGAGGACTGGAGCATGACCATCGTCCACGATAAGGTCTTCCCGCGCTGGCCGAGGCGCGGGATGACCGATGAGCAGCGCGAAACGATCCTGGTCTCGAACCCGAAGCGCTGGTTGACCGGCGAATAGCAGTCCCGACGTGAGGACCTTTAGGTCCGAAAGCAGCATGTAAGGATGCCGGAGGCATCCGCAAGGTCTTCCATCCGCCACGCCGACCCGGAGCGCGACGCCTCGGCGTGCGCGGCGATCTACGCGCAGTCGTTCTTCGCTGGCGGGACGACGTTCGAGGAGGTGCCGCCCGAGGCGCCGGAGATGGGCCTGCGCATCCGCGAGCACGCGGCCAGCCACGGCTTCCTGGTCGACGAGCGCGATGGCCGCGTGGTCGGCTTCGCCTACGCCGAGCCGCATCGCGAGCGCCCGGCCTACCGCTGGTCGGCAGACGTGTCCATCTACACCGACGAGGCACACCGCGGAGAGGGCGTGGGCCGAGGGCTCTACGAGGCGCTCTTCGGGCTCCTGCGCCGGCAGGGGATCCGCATGGGCCTGGTCGCCGGGATCGCGTTCCCCAACGACGCCAGCGTCCGCCTGCACGAGTCGCTCGGCTTCGAGCCCGTTGGTATCTATCGCCGGATCGGCTGGAAGCTCGGCACCTGGCACGACGTCGGCTGGTGGCAGCTTGACCTCGGCGAGGGCGACGAGGAGCCGGCCGAGCCGCTCGGGCCCCAGCGTCTGGACCAGCCGTGGTGCCTGACACGCTCGCAGTTGGCCGCGACCCTGTCGCGGCGGCCCGCGGTCACGGTGTCCTTGCCAGGCCCGCACCGCACCGTGTCGTGACCACGCCCGAGCGCGTGGATGGTGTCGTCGCCGGGGCCGCCCAGGATCCTGTCGCGCCCGAAGCCGC
>CAVUAD010000011.1:0-28661 GCA_963739355.1 uncultured Actinomycetes bacterium
CCCGCAGCGGCTGCAGAAACTGACGGCTGGCGGAGGCGGACGGCCTCATCCAGCGCCGCGGAATCGGGCTGGCGTCTGGAAGCTCGATGGCCACCCACGACTTCCGCGCCCGCGGTCTCCCTGCGCCAGGCCTGGGGCGGATCACGCAGGGAGCGCCTCGGGACCTCGAGGCTGAAGATCCTGCGCCCTGCGACATCACAAGCTCCACGCACGCTTGCTGGAGCTGGTGGATGTGGTCCTCGCCGTCGAGCTTGACCCTGAGCTGTCTGTAGGATGCGTACCGCCGATGGGGCGGCAGCGACCAAGACGAAAACTGCGTCGCCGTATGATGGCTCGCCGCCGACGACGAACGCTGCGCTTCGGACCGGACCCCACCGCCGGCGTCCTCGACGGTGAGTCCACCGCCTAACCTTGCCTGCGGGTCCCCAAAGCCGCGGCAAGCCCGCGGCTGCAGGGCTCCGGCTCCCGCTGCGCCTGTCGGCGGCCAACGTGCATCGCCCTGCTGCCTTGGCCCTGCTGCGCAAAGCCGAAGGAGCCGGCTCGCCGAGGACCTCGATAGGATCTATATCCGCATCTGCATGCTGGACATGGACCTGCGGAAAACGCCGCAAGGCCACCGCGTGGGTCTCGGGCGATGGGGTTCCTGGTGCTGCTCGGCGAGAGCTCTTCGAGCGCGAGGCCTGGCCGTGGCAGTATGACTGACTTCCTCGAGTCGGCAACGCAGCAGGCGGTCCACTCCCGACCGGCTTCCACTTCAGGTCCGCCCCGCCCTGGGGCTTCATGTGCGGGGCATGGGGTCGCCCTCGAGGACATCGACCGCGTGGATGGGCCGCCGCGTCAATTACCCTAAGAAGAGCCAATGGACGGGCCCGAGCTGGCACCCGAGCGGATCGGGGGTCTCGGTGGGCCGGGGCCCGAGTGCGACGCGGTCGACGGGCGGCGAGCAATTCCGGTGAGCTCACCGGAGCGGTGAGGGTCTTAAGCCCTCTATACGGCGTAGCGAAGCAGGGGTGAGGCGCTCGTCTGGCGCCTCTGAACTGCTGCACGGGGGCGCCCCGCAGGCCCGCGACGCCGCTCGCACGAGACTCAGCGAGGGCTCACCCACTGGGTCTCCGAGGAGCCGCCGATCCTGCACGCTGATGGGCGGAGCCACGCGGGGCACACCGAGCTGCCTAAGTCTGCGCTGGATCATCAGTGCGGTCTATCTGGTCAAGGCCCCGCGTCGGTCGCCGTGAGCACCTCGTCCAGCCGCGGCCGGTGGTTGAACGAGGTGAGCACCCAGGTCGCGCCCGCCTCGGCCCAGGGCTTCGGGTCGGGCCCCGGCTCGATCTCCGCGACGAGGTCGAAGGGATCGTCGCGGGCGTCCCTCAGCTCGCCGAGCTCGCCGCCCAGCTCCGCCAGCGCCTCCGGGCGGGGCACCTCGATGGGAAGAAGCCGTCCCAGCGCGCGGCGCGCCGCAGCGGCCAGCGGTTCGGCCAGCGGCCCGCCAACCACACGGGGATGCGCGGCTGCTGGACCGGGAGCGGCTCGAACTCGCCCGCCCAGAGCTCGCTGAGCCGGTCCAGCCCCTCGTCGAGCATCACGGCGCGCTTTCGCGGGTCGAGCTCCTCGCCGAACGGCTCGAGCTCGCCCGAGGTGTCGCTGCCGAGGCCGACGCCGAGCACCAGCCTGCCGCCGCTCAGGTGATCGAGGGTGACCGTCTACGCGCGAGCTTCTGCACCCGCCTGCGGGCCAGCGGCGTGACCAGCGGCCCGATGCGGATCGTGTCGGTTGCCGTGGCGATCGCGCTCAGCGCGATCCAGGGGTCGGCCACGGCGCGTACCGGCTCGCGGTAGCGGATGTGATCCCAGAGGAACAGTCCGGCCCAGCCCGCGGCTTCGACCCGCCGGGCCACGTCCATCAGCAAGCGCGGATCGACGAGCTCATCGAACGGAGGGACGAAGAGCCCGCGCTTAGTCATTCTCGCTCCGCAAGCCGGGCACGTCCTCGAGGACGAAGAACGGCCCGGCGCCGAGTTGGCCGACCAGGCGGTTCACCGTCGCCTCGATGTCGTCGACGAGGCAGGCGGAATGATGCGGCTCGCCGAGCCGCGGTCTGAACAGGTCATTCGGCACGATCGCTCCACCGTAGGCGGTCACGTTGCGGGCTGTCAGTCGGTCGCGGCCGACGCGTACTGCGGGCGCCCGGCCGTATGCCGTCCCGATTGCCGACGGCGGCAGCTATTCGCTCCGCGAACCTACGACCTGCCTGCCCGAGGCGTACTGTGCGCCCCATACCCGTGGCCTGGAGGTCCCGCAGATGCTCGCTCGGTTTCGCCCGCGCCTGACGTTCGCAAATGTCGTCTCGATGCTCGCACTCTTCATCGCCCTCGCCGGCGGCGCGTACGCGGCCGTCAAGATCGACGGGAGCACGATCAAGCCGAACTCGATACCCGGCAACCGGCTCGTGAAGCAGGCGGTCGCCGGCAACCGGCTGCGCCACGGCACCGTCACCGGCCGCCAGGTCAGGGAATCGTCGCTCAGGCAGGTGCCGAGCGCGCTGTCGGCGGCCACCGCGGACAACGCGAACGAGCTCGGAAGCCTGGCTCCGGACGCGTTCCAGCGGCGCATCAACGGCGGCTGCTCGACTGCCCTGCAGTCCGTGGACGCAAATGGTGGCGCGCAGTGCTCTCCGCGCTCGGTCTTCGGGGTTTCGGAGACCGTGGAGGCCGGCCACGGCTTGAACTTCGGCGACTTCGGCGATCTCAGCATCGGCCTCTCGTGCGGGCCCAGCCCGGGGAGCTTCGTGCGCATCTTGCTCATCAACGTGAGCGGCGTCCCAGCCACGCTGAACTGGCTCTACCACGACGGATCGGCGATGAACGCCAGTGGGACGACCCTCGGCACCACCCAGGCCGACCATGCAGCTCTGGCGGACTCGAACAACGGGCGGATCGAAGGGCAGTTCATCCTGGCAACAGCGAACGCCGTCACGACGCTCAACGTGCATGCCTTCAAGGGCACGAACAGCGGCTGCGAGATCGCCGGGACCGTGGTCACGTCGCCGGCCTGAGCATCGAAGAGCGGCTGATGAGTTGAGGTCCCCCGCCAATCGGCTTGTCATGCGGGCTGGAGCGCCGTCGCTAACTATCCCGGCTACCCAGTTCTGCCGCATCGAACGCAACTCGGACTGGTAACGCGAAACGGCAGCAGTTGCGAGTTCAGATGTCGAGCTTGCGCTTCGCCTCGGCTTTGCTCGCCTTCAACGCAGGCTTGTCGATCATGACGCACCACGGATCGCTGGGTCGTACCGAACCCGATACGTGCTGCCAACGCCCGGTCCGAGAAAGCTGGAGGCGCCTCGTCCGTCGCAGTCAGCGCACCCTCGCCGGAGTAGGATCGCGCCGATTAATACGAAGCTGTCGAGGGCAACCGGAACCCGAACTCGGCTGGTCTGCCCACGGCGCAGAAGACGCGGAGGCGAGGAGATGATGGGGAGAGACGAGCCCAATGGTGTCGGTGGAACCAAGCGACGGATTCGCAGGCGCCCCAGCCACGCGACCGTGGTCGCCTACTTGGCGTTGTTCGCGGCGCTGAGCGGCGGCTCGTTCGCGCTCGCGGCGCTGAGCGCCCACGACAAGAAGGTGGTGAAGAGGATCGCCAACGGCCAGATCAGCAAACGGGCGCCCAAGCTGTCGGTGAAGCACGCGAAGCGCGCCGACAGCGCGACCAACGCGAGCCATGCAACGAACGCGGACTCGGCGACAACTGCGAACAACGCGGCACACGCCATGAACGCGGATCAGCTGGGCGGGGTGCCGCCGAGCGCGTTCGTCTCGGGCCAGGGCACCCTGAGGTCGAACCGGCTCCTGCTCGGGCCCTCGAGCCCAGCGACCGAGTTCCTCGAGCTCGGGTTCGGTCACATCGCGGGAGTTTGTGATGCCGGCGTGAGCGGCAAGATCCGGTTCGTCGCCGACCTCCCGGTCGACAATCTGATCGTGTGGACGACCAACTCCGGAGGCACGACGGACATCCAGACGAGCAACGCGCTGACGGCCGGGACGTTCTACGAGGAGCCGCACACAGGCGGTTCGCCGCAGAGCGTGACGGTTCAGGTCACCTACAACGACGGCACCCACGAGCAGGTCGCAACCGCGTGGACGACCGTCCAAACGGCGGGCGGTCAGTGCGTGTTCACCGGTCAAGGGATCACGACTCTCTGATCAGCGCGATATCCCAACGGACCAGTGGTGTCGGAGTCGACGCCGTTGTGCGAGGGCTTGGCCGCACGCGCGGACGCCGAGCACTTCTACTCCTACACCCTCGTCGACTCCCCGATCCCGGTTCGCGGTCACCGCACGACACTGCGCCTTCGACCGATCACCGATCACGACCGCACGCTTGGTGAGTGGTCGTCCCGGTCAGAAGCCGACACGTAGACGCGCGAGGGCGAGTCGGTCCGGCTGGGGTCGAGCGAAGGGGGCACTGAAGCGAGCTCCTTGCTGCCCCGGCGCTTGGGACAGCGGGACCGCGAGCTCTCGCTTCCGCTCAGGGTGTGCCCCGCTGCCGCGAGACCACGAAAGCCACCCTCCCCATGGCGATGAGCGCTGCGCAGGCGCCGATCAGCACCAATCCGGCGCGATCGGAGCGAGCCAGGTAGTAGAGCAGCCCACCGGCCGCTGTGAAGCATGCGGCTGCGCCAAGGTGGGCGAGGCCCCGGTCCAAGCCTCCGGACGCCGTGTGACGGGCATGCAGCAGGTTGACCAACCCGAAGACCAGCAGAAAGGCCAGCGAGCCGAAGGAGACGATCTCGGTGATTCCGGGTAAGAGCGAAAAGGCCGCTCCTGGCAGCGCGATCGCGAGAACCGCGCCGATCGGCAGGCCTCCGCGCTCGCGCGCGAGGACAGCCGGGAGCTCGTTTGCCAGGCTTACGTCGCGAACCAGGCGGGCGGTCGCGAACAGCGTCGCGTTTATCGCCGAGCTGGTGGAGAACAGGGCGCCCACTGTGGCCGCCCAGAGGCCGAAGCCGCCCAAGGCCTGCTCGCCGGCGAGTGCGAACGCGACCTCCTTCTGGGCCGTGATCGTCGCATCGGGCAACAGCATCTGCGCAGCGAGCGTGACGGCGACATAGACCAAGACCACCACCGCGACCGAGAGGTACAGGGCGCGGGGCAGGGTCCGTCGCGGCTCGGCGATGTCGTCGTAGTCGTAGGGCAGCAGCTCAAACCCCTCGTACGCGACGAAGATCACCGCCGCGCCAATGAAGATCCCGAGCGCGCCCTGGTCGTTGAGCGGGCTGAGGCGCGTCGGCGAGAAGGCCGCGAGGCCGATCAAGGCAATGCCGGCGAGCACGGCCAGCTTGATGACCACGACGATGTCCTCGGTCAGCCCCGACGTGGCCACTCCGCGAAGGTTGACGGCGACGAAGACGGCCAGGATGCCGACCCCACTCAGTCGGGCAACCGCGGCGGGCGCGCCAACCACATTGGCCAGGTAGTGCCCGAAAGTGAAGGCATAGACAGCCAGCGCGAAGACATAGCCGACGATCAGAAGCCAAGCGACCCAGGCGGCGGGCCGGGGGTGGCCCTCATCGCGCAGATAGGTGAACGGGCCGCCCGGCCGGCCGGAACGCAACGAGAGGCCGGCGTAGGCATGGGCTGTCAGACCGGCGATGAGACCGCCGATCAGAAAGGCGGCGAACGCCAGGTGGCCTGCGAGGTCGATGGTCAGGCCGAGGACGCTGAAGATGCCGCCGCCGATCATCCCCCCGATCGCCATCGCGCTCGCCTCGCGCAGGCCCAGCAGGCCCTCGCCGCGCACGCGTCGTGCGTGGCTGCGTGGGTGGTAGGGCGGCCGTAACTTGCCGATCGCGGGCTTGCTCACTCGCGAGTGCCTCGTCCCGGCGGGTTCCCGCCTCCGCTCGCCTTCTGCCTCAGACGTCTGCCAGCGGTGAGACCTCGTCCCGCCGCTGGAGCAGTTGGCACGGAATCGGCTTGATGATCATTCCGCCTCACTGATCCAGGCCCTGGCCACGTCCAGCTCTGCAAGGTCGAAAACCCTGACCTTGCCGGGGACCATGAAGCCGAACCCCTTAACGAGGCGGCGATAGCCGTCGCTGTCGGTCACAACCGCGATGCGCTCCCATGAGAATGGGTGCTCCATCCCGATCTTGGCGTCGTCCCACATCGCCGCCGCGGAGTAACCGCGGAACTCCGACCCCAGGACGTAGAGCAGCCGGACCTTGGCGTGGCCCTCGAGTTGTCGCTGCACCGCCGGGATCAGCACCTGCTCGTAGTCCTCGCCCGTCACCTCGCCCCTGGCTTCGATGCCCAGCACACCGTCCGGAAGGTCCCTCATCAACTCGATCATTCGTCTCCGATCGCTCGCTTTGGGCGGCAACGTTATCCGCGCAGCCCCCGGCCAGTTCGCGTTTCGCCCGACCGCAAGCCACCGAAAGGGTTGCCATCGCCGCCGCTGGTCCAGGCATTGACCGCGTGCCGGAGTAGATGTAGGCTCACGAGTCGGAGGGGACGAAATGCTCGTCGGTCGTTCGCGAGGCCAGCGGTCTGCGGAAGCCACGGGGCGGCACGCGAGGCGCCCGCCCTCCCTTGCGTGAGTAAGTCTCCCCTATCCGATGGGGCCGGCCCGGAAGGCGTTGCTGTAGGTGTCGTTGCCACCGAGGTTGTCGGCCAGGCTGTCAAAGGCAGCAAAGCGGCCGTCGCGGGCGACCGTCGGATAGTCGGACGAGTCGTCGGCCGGGTCGCCATTGCCCGCCCTGCTGAGCAGGCGGGTCTTTCTCCGCCGCAGGTCGCGCACGTAGATCTCGACCGTTGAACCGTCGTGGACACCGAGCAGGTTCATCCCGTCCGAAACGAACACGACTTTGCGACCGTCGCCAGACGGGTGCGGGTAGTAGGCGTCCACGTTCTGTGGCCGGCCGCGGCTATTGCGGCTTGCGAGCACGAGCCTGCCGGTACCGACATTCTTTACGTAGGCCTGGCGATGGCTACCGTCGCCCGCGGGCAGGTTCGTGGCATCCGAGTCGAACCCGACCCATCTTCCGTCGCCGGAGATCGACGGGTAATAGCTTGCGTCGTTGGCGGGGGCCCCGTTCGAAGTTCGGTCGACGAGCTTCGTGCGGCCGCTGGCGAGGTCGCGGATGTAGATGTGCTCGAGCCCGTCATGCGGGGGCAGGTCCGTGTCGTCGGATTCGAAGATCGCCCGCCGCCCGTTCGCGGAGATGGACTCGCCGAAGACATCGCTGGGGATGGGAGCGCCGCCGTTGGCCCTGCTGACCAGGATCGTCTTGCCCCGCTTGCGGTCGCGGATGTAGGTGAAGGCATCGGTCCCGTCGCCGCCCGGAAAAGCAGCCGCGTTGGAGAGAAAGACAACGAAGCGGCCGTCGGCAGAAACTGACGCATAGGCGCTGTTGCCGGCGCCGGGATGGCCGTCGTTCGCCTTCGAGACGACGCTGGTCTTGCCGGTCTTGCGGTCGTGGATCCAGACCTGCTGGTGGGTTCCGTCCGCGCCCGGCAGTCCGTCGCCGTAGCCGTGGAAGACGACAAAGCGCCCGTTGGCCGAGATCGCTGAGCTCATGACGTCGCCGGCGGCGGGCTGGCCGGCATTCGTCGTGCTCATAAGCCGCGTCTTGCCACTTTTCATGTTCCGCACGTAGATCTCGCTGATCGTCGAGCTGCCGCCGGGGAGGTTGGGCGAGCTCGACTCGAACGCGACGAAGCGGCCGTCGCCGGAGAGGGACCCGCCGACGTCGGTGTAGCTGTTGCCGTTGCCCGGGGTCCCCTGGGAGCTGCGGCTGGCGAGCTTCGCAGCGGTGCCGGCTTGGGCGACGAGCGCCCATGCCAGACCCGTGCCGGCCACGACCGCAACCGCGAGGGCCGTCCGGACGCTTCTCCCCGACGCCCGCGTCCGTGTCACCCCATCTCTGTCGATCCGCCGAGGCTAACACGAGCGCTCGCTCTCGCCCGCGAGTTGCCCGAGCCCAAGGGGCGACCGAGGGTCGAGGTGCCGGCTCCGCGCGTGCTTGGATGCGAGCATCCTGTGCGAGCCTGAACGTGGCGAGCACCGGCGCGCCAACGTCAGCCATTGATCGTGAAGCGCCTCTTCGCCGGACTCGGATCGGAGCCGCCGGGGCCGATCGCTCGGACCTCGAACTTGTACTTGCCCTTCTTCAGGTGGTTGTAGGCCTTGGGCGAGCTGCACGGCTTGAACTTCTTCGCCCTGTGCCGCGTGCGCTTGAGCTGACACTTGAAGCGGTTTGCATGGCCCGTCGCCCTGAACGCGAACTTCGCCTTGCCCTTCTTGGCGTCGATCTTCGCTCTCGTGATCTTGGTGTTCGGCGGCTTCGGAACGGTGAGCGCCGCCTTCACCTTGGCGGCCGCGCCGCCGCTGCAGGAGGCCGTCTGGCCGGTGTAGACGAGCTTGGTCGAGCAGCCCTGGTCGTCGGTCACGGTGACCGACGCGGTGTAGTGGCCTGCGTGGGCATAGTGATACGAGACGGAAGGGGTCGTTGTCGTCGCCGAGCCCCCGTCCCCGAACCTCCACGCGTACCTCGCCGGGCCGCCGTCGTACGTGATCGTCCCGGCGGCGCTGAATCTGCTTGCGCGACCCGCCGGGGCGGCCGTCGCCGAGAGGGCCGCGCGCGGCGCCTGGTCGGGGGTTACCGCGTCCGCCCACGGCTTCGGGGTCACCGGCGAGATCGGGGTGATCGCTCCATCGGCCGTATCGATCTTCGAGACGCTTGCCGACGACAGCCGCGTCGCGAACAGCGAGGACCCGTCGGGGGAACTCGCCAGGCCCTTGATGCCCCCCTGGCCGGTGACGAAGGCGCTGCCAGGGGTGTCCCCGGTCTTCGGATCGACCTTCCAGATATCGCCCGTCGTGCTGTCGTAGACGTACGCCCACTTGCCCTGCGGGGACATCGCTTCGGCTTCGTAGGCATCGGTGCCGAGCGGCGGGCCGATCGCCGTCGCGACGTTGCTCGCCGTATCGATGATCGAGACGCCGCCGTTGGCGGTGCCGCAGCCGCCGACGACGACGACCTCGGCCCCATCCGGGGTCGTGGCCAGCCCGCACGGAGAGACCGGCAAGCTCAGCGAAATCGTCTTCGTCACCGTCTTCGTAGCGGTATCGATAACCGACACCGTCCGGTCGGCGGTGTTCGCGACGTAGGCGAATCTGCCGTCGGGCGTGAACGCGATCGCCTCGGGCTCGTTGCCGACGGTGATCGCGGCGGCGCCGACAGCCAGCGTGTGGGTGTTGACGACGGCGACGGTGTTGCCGATGACGTTGCCGACGTAGAGCCGCGAGCCGTCCGGCGAGACCGCGATCGACCCCGGCGAGGTCAGCTTGGCGCTCGTCACCAGCGAGGCCGTGTTCGCCGCGGTGTCGATCGAGGAGATCGACGGCGGGCTGGCCTCGTTCGCGCTGAAGGCGCGGCCGGCGTCGGGCGAGATCGCGACGGTCAACGGGAATGAGCCGACCCCGGAGGTGATCGGCGACCCCGCCGTCAAGGTCGCGAGCGGCACCGGTACGACCGCGCCGGGATTCTCGTAGTCGGTTACGTAAAGCGTCTCGCCGCTAGCCGCGGCACCGGCGACGTTCGCGCCAGCGAGCGCCGCCGCCACGCCGATGCCCACCAGGATCACCCTGGCGATGCGAGCCACGGCGAAAGGATACGCCTCGGAACCGCCGACAAGTGGCGGGTGCGCGGCGCGGGGACGAACGACTCAGCTGGTGGAGTCCGCGCCCCCGGCGCGATGGATGATGAGGCTGTGCTCTACGACGGCAGAATCGGCTGTGATGACACCGGCATCGTGATCCGGTGGTACCACCTTTGGGAGCGACAGAGACCCTTACACCTCGATCAGATCGGCTCGAGATCACGCGAAGGGAGGCGTTGAAGGGTGGGTTGCTCGCGCTCTACCTCATGACAGGTTGTGGAATTTGCTCGGAGCGATTTGGCTGCTTGATCCGAGCCCTGTCGCGCGAGAGACGCAGCAGCGACCGGCGACTATGCTCGTGGTGATGCGTTTGTTCAAGGGGCAAAAGGGCGTCGACCCGTTTGCGGCAGGCGTGCAAGGGAGAGCAACCATCGAGCGGGTCGCCCCGGCTCGGATCGACGATAGCCGTGGCCGCAGGAAGCTCTTCGTCGTGCTCCGCTTCGTCGACCCACAGGGGACGGAGACGTGCTGCGAGCGAGAACTCTGGAAGTACAACATCCCGACGCCGGGGGATAGCTACGAGGCCGCCTTCCTGCCGGGAGAGATGGAGACGTCTTTCGACTACCGTCAGGAGGGCTGGCAGGCGCTCGATCCGAGCGTCCGTCGCGGGTGGTCCGCGGGAGTATTCGAGTTGGAGCTGCTTGGCACGCACGTGCCGCCCCTCGGAGATCCGGGGCGTAACGCGGAGCGCGAGCTGTTCCGCCAGGGCAGGCGCGCCGAGGCCGAGGTGGTCGGCTGGGACGATGCCGGCGGCTTTGCCGGGCAGTCGTTCGAGTACCCGTTCACGCTCACGCTACGTGCCGACGACCGCGAGCACCAAGTGCAGGTCAGGGCGGACGAGCCGCACTTCGTGCCGGATGTCGGCGACCGCATCCAGGTCGCAATCAGCGATGACGGGTCGGACCTGGCTCTCGATACCGACGAGCGCTTCTACGGCCCGCCGTGCCGGGTGCTCGTTTGGTCGACGCCGTCCGAGGTCGCTCGGCGGCGTGCGCGGGCTGCGGGTGGCGCTGCGCCCGCCGGCGGTTCGCTGGCGGCGGAAGCGCAGGTCGCGGCGCTGGAAGCGATGCGCGATCGCGGCCAGATCACCGCGGAGCAATTCGAAGCCATGAAGGCCCGGCTCGGCGGCTGACGGCCGTCCGCGGGGCGGCCCCTCTCGGCCCTAGGACGGCGGGAACCGTCGTCGGCAGGCCCGCAGCCTGGTGACGTTCCCATGCGCCGCGCGGATGCATGCGATCAGCTTCCTGCTGTTGCCGGACAGCGTCTTCTCGGGTGCGCTTGTGACCGCCCGCCGACCGGTTGGTGCGGAAGACGTCGCGGTCGGGGTGGCGCCGATCGCCGTGCCGGCGGCCGTCGCTGCGGCTGGGTCGGCGGGACGCAGGTCGCTGCCGTCGTAGTGAGCCCGCCACTCCCCCTGGTCGGTGACGATCGTCCACTCTTGGCCGGTGAACCTCGCCGCGCTGGGGTCCGTCCCACCCGCGTGGGTCACCTCCGAGAAGAGCACGTCGACAACATCCGCCGGGATGTCCCCGAGTTGCACTTGGGCCTGCTGCCATTCGGCTGCCGTAGGCCGGCGCTCGCCGATGCCAAGGACCCCGGTGCCTCCGTTGTATGGGTCGAGCCTCCGGATTCCACGGTGCAGTCGATTGTCGCTGCCGATCACCTCGTAGTCGAGGCTGGTCCCTGCGCGGCGGTTCTCCTCGAGCCTGAGCACGCGGGCATCGGTACCGAATTCGGACACCAGCGCTGGGAGTCCCTCTCTGAGGGGGGAGCGATGGTGACTTGTCAGGGGGTAGGTGACCCCGATGATCGCGGCGATCAGCGCCGCGATCACGACCTTCGCCTTGAACGGGATGTTCAAGCGCGCGCGATCGCCTGCTGTTCCCCAAATGCCGCCTGGCACCAGATCGGCAGTCTATTTGCCGCACGCGCCGTCCGCCTGGCGTCGGCGACCCAGGGCGGGCCCTGCTGTAGCGTCCCCTGCGATGGCGTGGGGCGACGGCTTCTATCGCAAGGCTGCGGCCAAGGTCGAGGAACGCACCGGCGAGCGGGTCGAAGTGATCGGCTGGGCAAGCCGTTCGGGCGCAATGGGAGCCGTGATCGCGGGCACGGTGCTCCGGGGTGCCGAAACCGCGGCGGGGAGCCCCGTGGTCGCCGGACCGCGGCGCCCGGCGGGCGCATGCAAAGCGAAGAAGGTGGGAAGGGCGCACGTCTGCCCATCAACTTCATCGTCGCGCTGACCCCTAGCGCCCTTCGGGTGTTCCGACACAAAAGACGCGGACCCACAACATGCACTTCCGCTTCGCGCGGAGGAGCGGAAGCGACGGGTGGCACCCTCACGACGTAGTCGGCCCTGCTAATAGCTCAGCTACCACTCGCACCCGAGCCGCGGGCTCATCGGCGCCAACTCATGCCTATCGCCCATCGGTGATGGGCACTGAAAAGAGCGGCTGATGTGTTGAAGATGCCCGCCAATTGGCTTGATCATGCGGTCTCAGGATCGTTTGCTACCAGGGCTGCTACCAGTTTCTGGCGGGTCGACGCTACCGGGGCTGGTAGCAAGAGCCCATCCCACTGGTCGCCGCCGCGCATTGATGCGACCGGTGACCCCGCTGCTGCTCCCACGCGACTGGAGCGCCGTGCAATCGGCTCGATCGGGCGCTTGCTCTTCGTCCGGAGCAGGCGCATGGGCGATCAGATTCGGTGACGCCCGTGCTACACGAGAAACGGGCGATCTGGCCACGAGGAACCTCTAGTAGCTGAAGACGGTCGCGTCCTCGCCAGTCCATTCCCAGAGCGGAGTCGCCCCGGCGAGCTTCGCGTTCGCGACCAGCTCGGCCTCCTCGAGCTTGCGCGACTTGATGCAGATCGGGCAGACGAAGAGCTCGCCGCCGCCGGTGGCGTACTGCTCGAACAGTTGCTCGATCGGAGGGCACCCGTCGCAGGCGACGCCGACGGCGACGCCCGGCACCGCGAGCCGGACGGCCTCCTTGGTCAGGAACATCGTCACGCGCTTGCCCTGCTCGACGGCGGCGCCGCCGACCAGGAAGGCGATCATCACGGTCTCCGGATCCTCGAGCCCGGTCGAGAGGTTGATCACGGCCTTGCGCTCGTCCGTTGCCATTCGCTCCTCCTTTAGTTCGTTGGTGGTTCGCTGCCGACGCCGTCTCCGGACGCGCCTCGTCTCTCACGAAGCGGAAGGTCGCGATGAAGCCCACCATGTCAGCGCCGATCTGCTCTCCAACGGGTACCTCCTCGTGAAGTTGGCCTGCCTCGAGCGATCAGCCCTGCGCCTTTATGTGGTCGATGACGTGGTTGAACTCGTCCGTCGGCGAGAAGTCCACGTACTCGGTGTCCTCGAGCGCTTCGGGGGCGTGGCCCGGCGCCCAGTAGACGGCCTGGCCGGCCTCGAAGACCTGCTCGCCGTTCGTGGTGTGCATCTTCAAGCACCCCTTGAGCACGTAGCCCCAGTGCGGGCACTGGCACAAATCGCCCTCCAGCCCCGCGAGGGCCGGCCTGAAATCGGCGCCCTTCGGCACCCGCATGAACGCCGCGGTCATGCCGCCGCCCAACTCATGCATCCGCAGCTCGACGCCGTCTCCCTCGATCGCGACCGACGCGTCTTCGCGTGAAATCGCCTTCATCGTGCTCCCCTTCGTTGGTGTGCTGTCATCGTCTTCGGGGAGGGTCGAGGATCGGGTGTTCCCAAAACGTTCCTGATATAGGTTGGCCCGGGGATGGCTTCACAAGCGCAGGAGAGCGCGATCCGCCTCGAATTGCTTGGGCGCTTCAGAGCCTTCGTCGACGAGGAGGAGATCGCGCCGGAGGCGTGGCCCAGCCGGCGTGCCGCCGAGCTCGTCCAGCTCCTGGCCTTGGCCGACGATCGCCGGCTGACGCGCGACAAGGTGATCGAGGCGTTGTGGCCCCACCTGGACGCGGACGCGGGCGCGGCGAACCTGCGCAAGGCCGCCCACCACGCACGGCGAGCGCTGGCCGCCCAAGAGGCGGTTGTGCTGCGCGGCGGGCAGGTCGCGCTGTTCCCCTCGGGCGCCATCGAGACCGACGTCGCGCGCTTCGAGGCCGAGGCCGACCCCTCCCTCTACATGGGAGAGCTGCTGCCGGAGGCGCGCTACGAGGATTGGGCTCAGACCCGGCGGGAGGTGCTGCGGTCCCGATGCGTCGAGCTGCTGCGACGCAGCGGCGACTGGGACAGGTTGGTCGAGGTCGACCCAACCGACGAGCCGGCCTACCGCGAGCTGATGCGGCGCGAGCTGGCGGCGGGGAGCCGCCCGGCCGCGATCCGCTGGTACGGGCGCTTGCGTAGCGCGCTGCGGCGCGAGCTGGGCATCCCGCCGAGCGCCGAGACCCGCGCCATCTATGACGAGTGCGTGGCGGGACTGGGGGCCTCCGAGCCGGCCTTCGTCGGCCGCCAGCTCGAGCTGGCGAAGGCCACCGCGCTGCTGCGAGGGGGGCCCGGCGGGAGTCTGGTTGTCCGGGGCCCCGCGGGCATCGGGAAATCCGCGTTCTGCCGGGAGCTGGCACGGATGGCGCAGGCGGAGGGCTGGACGGTGATCGCCGCCCAGGCGACGGAGGACAGCGCCCCCTACGCGCCGCTGGCCCGTGTCGTCGAGCAGGTCCAGGCGCTCGATCCGAGCGCAGTCGAGGCGCTTGGCAATAGGGGCAGGGCCGTCGCCGTCGAGCTGGCTTCGCCGCCGGCTGTGGCTCAGCCGCCAATCACCCGCCAACAGGTGATCGGCGCGGTGCGCCGGTTGCTGCTTGCAGCCGGGAACGGCGCCCCAGTCGCCCTCATCGTCGACGACGCGCATCTGGCCGACGAAGCGACGCTCGACGTGCTGAACCACATCGGCTCCGCCACTGGAACGCCGCTCCTGCCGGTCTTCGCATACCGCCCGGAACGGGCACCCGAGACTCTTACGCGTGGGGTGGCGCGGCTGGCGCGAGCCGGAAGCATCGTCGAAATCGACCTCGAGCCGCTCGACCGGGAGGATGTGGCGGCGCTCGTGGCTGTGGGCGCGCCGATCCCCCGTGCAGGCGACGTGATCGATCGCATCGTGGAGCTCGCCGACGGCAACGCGTTCCTGACGCTCGAGCTGGCCCGGAGCGCCGTCGCGGGCGTCCCGGCGCTGGTCGCCACGGCACGGGACGCCATCGCTTCGAAGTTCCTCGACCTGGACAAGGACGCGGTCGCCACGCTGCGGCGGGTGGCACTCGCGAGCGACGACCTGGACCCCGGTGCCGCAGTGGCGCTGGCCGGCTCGTCCGAAGCGGAGGCCTTCGCTTTGCTGGACGAGGCGCTCCAGGCCGGGGTCCTGATCGTCTCCGGTGGTCACTACCGCTTCCGGCATGAGCTGGTCCGCCAGGCCCTCGTCGACCAGCTGACACCCCACGGACGGCTCGCTCTCCATCGCGACATCGCGCGCCGGCTTGGCGACGCGGACGCGTCGCCGGGCCTGATCGCGCGCCACTGGATCGCGGGCGACCGTCCCGACGAGGCTCAGGAGTGGCTCCTCGCCGCAAGCGTACAGGCGGTGAAGCTGGGCGGGTACGCCGACGCGCTCGTACACCTCGAGGCGCTCCTCGACCTCGAGCCGGAGCACATCGAGGGGCTCCGCCTGCGGGCGGAGGCCATGGACGCGCGCGGCGACGCCGGAGCACCGGCCGCCTACGCCGCCGCGGCCCGCGTCGTCGGCGAACCGGAGACGCACAACCTGAGAGCGAAGCAGGCGCTCGCAGAGATCAAGCTCGGTGACCCGCCCGGTGGGCTACGGGTGCTTGACGGAGTCGAGCCCACCTCCCCGGACGGCCGTCTCGCTGAGGCGCTCGCCTTCGCCGGCGCCGCGGCGCTCGGGTTCGCCGATCCGGCGATCGGCACCGCGAAGGCTACCGAGGCGCGCCGGATGGCGCTTGACGCGGGGGATCCGGATGCGGTCGCCATCGCATCCTGGGCCCATGCGGCGGCAGCGCACGCCCGCGGCGAGCTTCGCGGGAGCGTCCAGGCGGACCTGCGCGAGACCCACTCGCTGCCGAAGCTGGCGGTCAGCGTCTTCGACGGCCAGCTCTGCATGACCCAGCGGCTGCTCTACGGAGCGCGACCCTATTCCGACGTGATCGCGTTCGCCGACGCGTTCATCGAGGAGGCCAAGCGGCTGGGCGCGGCGCGCGGGCACGCGTTCGCGGTCACGATCCGCGGCGAGGCCAAGCTGCTGAGCGGCCGGCTCGACGAAGCCGAGGCGGATCTGGCGGAGGGCATGCGATTGCACCGCGAGATCGGGGCGGCGACGGGCGAGTCCTTCGCCCTTCAGCGGCGGGCCGAGGTCGCCCTGAACCGCGGCGAGCGGGACCAGGGCCTCGCGCTCATCGACGAGGCGCTGGCGGTCGCGCGCGAGTCCGACGTCGGCTTCCACCTGCTCGACCGCATCTACGGCACGCGGATCACCGCCGCTGCTGACCCCGAGTCAGGTCTGGCCGCGCTAGAGGAGGCCGAGGAAGCGGTGCGCGGTCCCGTCGAGACCTGTCCCGGCTGCAGGATCACGCTGGCCGTGCCCGCCGCTATCGCGGCCGCGCGAGCAGGGGACCTCGAGCGCCTCGAGCACTGGGAGGAGGCGGCGGAGTTCCTTGCGACCGTCGTGATGCGCCTGCCCGCCTGGGACGCGGCGCTACTGGAGGTGAGGGGCCATCGGGCGCGAGCCACCGGCGACGGTGACGCCGCGCCGGATCTCTTCCGGGCGGCCGCGAAGGGCTTCGGGGCAGCCGGCCAGCCACTCGACGAAGCGCGCTGCGCCGCTCTGCTCGAGCCTGTCGCGCCCTAGGAGCCTGTGCGCCGACCGGGTCAGCGTCCGCGGTTTCATGCAGGGTCACGCCGCCCACATCTGCAAACAGAAGAAATTAAACGGGTCGGCCTGCAAGGGAGTAGCCGCGTGCCAACTACTGCTTCCAACGTCCGTTGCTATCGAGCTCGGCGCAAAAGCGATCAGAGGGCCCTTGAGACGGCACGTGACTGCCTCGGAGGAGAAGGAGCAGCGCGACCAGTTTCATTGGGGCGCCCGGGTTGCGCGAGGAGCGGAAGCGACCGGTGGCACCCTCACGACGTAGTCGGCACTGCTACCAGCTCAGCTACCACTCGCACCCTGAGCCGCGGGCTCATCGCGCCAACTCACGCCTATCGCGGGTCGGTGATGGGCGCTGAAAAGAGCGGCTGAAGTGTTGAAAATCCCCGCCAAGGGGCTTGTTCATGCGGGGTCCGCGCGGACGGCTACCAGCGGAGCTACCTGTTTCCGCCTCAGGATCAAGCGACCGCCGGTAGCGCGACGGACCCGATCCGCTCATCGAGCGGTACAAGCCGGCTCCGCGACATTGCGCCGGGCTTCCTCTAAGAGCGCCGCCGGAGCCAGATCGGCGCCGCACGCTGCGCGATCGTCCCGAGCTCCGGATCCCCGAAGACGCGTGAGAAGACCCCAGCCGCGGCCGCCGCCTCCGCAGGTGCCGGCGCTCGGCCTGGCCGTGAGCGACAATCGCGAGCATGACCGAGCTCGATCGGGGTCGAGAGGCGTATGCGGGCCTTCGGTGGACGGAGGCCCACGAGAGCCTTTCGACCGCCGATCGCGAATCCCCGCTGGGAGCCGACGACCTGAGGCTGCTCGCAACCGCGGCCTACATGCTCGGCGACGAGGAGGAGTACTTCGCGACGATGGAGCGACAGCACCAGGCGCACCTGGCGGAGGGCGATCCGGTGCTCGCCGCTCGCTGCGCGATCTGGATCGGCCTCAACCGCGCCCGTCGCGGCGAGATGGGCGCCGCGAGCGGCTGGCTTGGCCGCGGGCAGCGGCTGATCGAGGACGAGCCACCCGATTCCATCGAGCACGGCTACCTGATGATTTCCTTCGCCTTCCGGCAGATGGGCGAGGGCCATTTTGAGGCCGCGGCCGAAACCCTCGGCCGAGTCGCGGATATCGGCGCAAAGCACGGCCACATCGATCTGTTCGCCCTCGCGACCCATGAGCGCGGCCACATGCTCGTGATGGCCGGACGTACCCCCGAGGGCCTGCGCCTCCTCGACGAGGCGATGGTCCCCGCGACGACGAACGAGCTCTCCCCGATCGTCACCGGGATCGTCTACTGCGGGACGATCGAGGGCTGCCAGGAGGCGTTCGAGCTCGGGCGGGCGCAGGAGTGGACCAGGGCGCTGAGCGATTGGTGCGACGCGCAGCCCGAGATGGTGAGCTTCAGCGGCCAGTGCCTCGTCCATCGCGCCGAGATCCTCCAGCTCCGCGGCGACTGGCAGGATGCGGTGGCGGAGGCGCTCCGCGCTCACGAGCGCTGTCTCGCCGGGGGCAACGCCCGGGCGGCGGCGACGGCCCTCTACAGGCGCGGCGACGTGCACCGGCTTCGTGGCGAGCTCGCCGACGCCGAGGCAGCCTACGTCGATGCCGGCCGTGGCGGCTACGAGCCGCAACCGGGGATGGCGCTCCTGCGCCTGGCGCAGGGCGAGCGCGAAACGGCAGCGGCCGCGATCAGGCGGGTGCTGAGCGAGACGGGCGAGCGCCCCAAGCGCGCTGCCCTCCTCCCCGCCTGCGTGGAGATCATGCTCGCGGTCGGCTCCGACGAGGAGGCGGGCGCTGCTGTCGCCGAGCTCGACGAGATCGCGGCCGGTGAGGATGAGCGGATGCTCGGCGCGATGGCTGCCGGCGCCGGCGGCTCGCTCGCCCTGGCGCGAGGGGACGCGCCGGCCGCGCTGGCGGCTCTGCGCCGAGCTGCGCAGGTTTGGCAAGAGCTCGGCGCGCCGTATGAGGCCGCCCGGGCGCGGGTGCTGCTCGGCCAGGCGTGCCGCGAGCTCGATGACGAGGACGCTGCGGCAATTGAGCTCGATGCTGCCCGCGCCGCATTCGCGAAGCTCGCGGCCCGCCTCGACCTGGCCCGGGTCGAAGCGCTGATCAGTGGCGAGGCGCCTCGGGACGCGCACGCGCTCACGCCGCGCGAGCAGGAGGTCCTGCGCCTGGTGGCGGCCGGGGACACCAACCGGGCGATCGCCGCCGCGCTTGTCCTCAGCGAGCGGACCGTCGACCGCCACGTCAGCAACATCTTCGCCAAGCTCGGCGTCTCCTCACGAGCGGCCGCGACCGCCTTCGCGTACCAGCACCACCTTCTCTGACGACCCCGGAGTGGGTGGAACTACCCACTCGGAGGCCGTGCGAAGTTGGGTGCTTCAGCCGATGCGGAGCACGCGAAGTCTTCCTAGGGTCGCCAAGACAACGACCCGAGGAGAAAGCATGAACAGCCAGACCCAGACCATCGACAGCCCGCGCAACTTCAACGGGGGCGCGGAGAAGATCGAGACCGTGATCATCGGCGCCGGGCAGACCGGTCTGTCGCTCGGCTATCACCTCGCCAAGCAGGACCGGCCGTTCGTGATCCTCGAGGCCGGCGAGCGGGTAGGCGACGTCTGGCGCAAGCGCTTCGACTCGCTGCGCCTCTACAGCCCAGCGCGCTACGACGGCCTGCCGGGGATGGCGTTCCCCGCGGACCAGTGGCACTTCCCCACCAAGGACGAGGTCGGTGACTACCTCGAGGAGTACGCGCGGCGCTTCGAGCTCCCGGTGGTGACCGGGACCTCCGTGCAGAGCCTCTCGAAGGACGGAGACCGCTACGTGATCGAGTGCGACGGGCGCAGGCTCGAGGCCCGCAACGTCGTGGTTGCCTCCGGCGGCTTCACCACCCCGATCGTTCCCGGGCTCGCGCGCGAGCTCGACCCCGGGATCAGGCAGCTGCACTCCAACGATTACCGCAATCCCTCGCAGCTCCAGGACGGGCCGGTGCTGGTGGTGGGCGCGGCTCACTCCGGCTCCGACATCGCCCTGGAGGTGTCACGAGAGCACCCGACTACGCTCGCGGGCCCCGTGCGAGGCGAGGTACCGTTCCAAATCGACGGCCGTCCCTTCCGCGTCATCGTCCGAGGCCTCTGGTTCATCGCCAATCACGTATTGACGATGCGGACGCCACTCGGGCGCAAGATGCGGGAGCACGTGCGCGGCGAGGGCGGGCCCCTCCTACGCGTCAAGCGGGCCGATCTTGACGAGGCCGGCGTCGAGCGGACCGAGGAGAAGGTCACCGGGGTCGATGGCGGGAAACCGGTGCTGGCCGACGGGCGTGTCGTCGACGTCGCCAACGTCATCTGGTGCACCGGCTTCAACAAGGACATCTCCTGGATCGAGATTCCGGTCGCCGCCGCGGATGGCTGGCCGGAGCAGGAGCGCGGCGTCGTCCCGTCGTCTCCAGGGCTCTACTTCCTCGGCCTTCCGGTGCAGTTCACCTTCGCGTCGATGCTGGTCGGCGGTGCGGGGCGTGACGCGAAGCACGTCGCCGGCCGGATCGAGACAGCCATGCGCGCCGCGGTCGCACGCCCCCGCTGAGGCGGCGGGAAGGGCACGCGGCTCCTCGCACGCGAGAGCGGCAGGCCGCGCGGATGATTAGGGTGAAGGACGGTATGAACCCCGGCGACTTCAAGAGTGCGAGTCGTGCCGTGTGGGAGGCGATGGCACCGGGATGGGACGAACGCCACGCCTACATCGAGGAGGTCGCACGGCCGGTGACCGAACGAATGCTCGAGCGGCTCGAACCGTCCGCCGGAGAGACGATCCTCGATCTGGCCGCCGGGACGGGAGTCGTAGGGTTCTCAGCAGCCGGGCTGGTCGGACCGAGCGGCCGCGTGATCGTCAGCGACTTCGCCGGGGCCATGGTCGAGGTTGCTCGCCGCCGCGCACAGGAGCTGGGCCTCGAGAACGTAGAGTGCCGCACTCTCGACGCCGAGCATCTCGAGCTGCCGGACGACTCCGTCGACGGCGTGGTCTGCCGCTGGGGGTTCATGCTGATGGCCGATCCGGGCGAGGCACTCCGAGAGACGCGCCGCGCGCTGCGAGCGGGCGGGCGGGTGGCATGCGCTGTATTCGCGGGACCGGAGCAGAACCCGTGGGCCGCTCTAGCGTCGCGGGCGCTCCAAGAGCGCGGTCATGTGCCGGCGCCGCAAGCCGGCGCGCCGGGAATCCTCGCGCTCGCCGATCGAGATCGTCTGCGCGACCTCTTCACCGAGGCGGGCTTTTCGGAGCCCGCGATCGACGAGGTCAGCTTCGGATTCCGATTCGCAGGAGTCGACGAGTACTGGGAATTCCTCAACACCGCCGCTGGCGCAATCGCGATGGTTCTCGATGGCCTCGGTGAGGAGGAGCGAGGGCGGATTCGCGAAGAGGTGGCTGAGCAGCTCCGTGCCTTCGGCGGGCCCGGAGAAATGGAGCTGCCTGCCACCTCGCTCGTCGTTTCGACCTCCTGAGCTCAGCTACCACTCGTGTCTTGAAATCGGTGGCCCAGATCTCGCCCCTACGTCCAATCCAACCGGCACGGCCGCGATGCGCTTCATATGAAGCACCAGCGGAGTGAGGCTGGTCACTCGCATCGATAATGCCGTCGATGACCTCGCCGCGGTTCTCGACCGAACCTCGGGACAAGCATCGGTTCACCGAGTCCTTCGATCGTGCCTACTCGCGGTTCGCTCGCCTCTATGACCTGGCCGTCAGGTTGCTGCCGATCTGGCGGAGCTGGCTTTGCCACGCACTCCCGCATATCGAAGGTCCGCGCGTGCTCGAGGTCTCCTTCGGCACCGGCTGGCTCCTAACTCGTTACGCGGGAAGGGTGCAGGCCAGCGGCGTCGACCTGAACGCGAAGATGGTTGCGATCGCGCGCGGCAACCTCGACCGGGCCGGCATCCATGCCGAGCTCCGGCAGGCCAACGTGGAATCGCTTCCCTTCGCCGATGGCCGCTTCGACACCGTGGTCAACACGATGTCCTTCAGTGGGTATCCGGACGGCGCGCAGGCGATGTCGGAGCTGCGACGCGTGCTGCGCCCCGGAGGCCGCCTGATCTTGATCGACGTCAATTACCCCAGCGACGGCAACCGGCTCGGAACCGCGCTGGTGAGCATGTGGAAGCGCTCCGGTGATTTGATCCGCGACATGGATCGGCAGCTGGGCGAGTTCGGTTTTCGGGTGCGCCAGCGAGAGATCGGCGGCTGGGGAAGCGTCCACCTCTACGTCGCGACCAAGCCGGGATGAGCGTGCTCGCGCCAGACCGCGTCGCACGCACTTACGATCGGATCGGCCGATTCCAGGACTGGCAGTCGTTTTACGAGCGGCCGGCGACGGAGCGCCTGATCGCGGATGCCGGCTTCGAGGCGGCTAGTCGTGTCGTCGAGCTCGGTTGCGGCACCGGGGCGTTTGCAGCCGCCATGCTCGAGCGACGCCTCTCGGCCGGTTGCCGCTATCTCGGCATCGACATCAGCCCGCGGATGGTCGCGATCGCCACCGAGCGACTGCGGCCGTGGTCGGAGCGGGCCGAGGTCAAGCTGATCGACGGCTCGAGGACGATCCCCGAACCGCCTGACTCGGCGGATCGCTTCATCGCGAACTACGTTCTCGACCTGCTGAGCGACGAGCAGGCTGCGGCGGTCATCTCGGAGGCCCGCCGCGTGCTCGTTCCGGGCGGGAAGCTGTGTCTGGTCAGCCTCACTCACGGTGAGCGGTGGTCGACGGGGCTCGTCTCGCGCGCGTGGCAGCGCGTCTGGTCGCGCTGGCCCGCCATCGTCGGCGGGTGCAGGCCGATACACCTGGCCCCGCAGCTTTCGCCGGAAGACTGGGCGACAGACCATCGAAGCGTCGTCAGCGCCTGGGGGCTCAGCTCCGAGGTGCTCGTCGCCTCGTCGGCCACCGGCTGAACCACCACTCGCACCCGGGATCGCGGACGCAGGGGAACCATCCACCGGTCAGGTCCTGACTGGGATCCGAAAAGAGCGGCTGATGTGTTGAAAATCCCCGCCAAGTGGCTTGTTCATGCGGTGTTCGAGCTGGTTGCTACCAGGTCTGCTACCAATTTCTGGCGTTTCGGCGGCGAGCGAGACTGGTAGTAAGAGCCCATCCCACTGGTCGCCGCCGCGCGTTGATGCGACCGGCGTGACCGGGCTGCTGCTCGCACGCGGGAGGAGGCGTCAGCGCACCACCAGGTTTCGCTTCTGCTTCGCGTCCGGACCGAGCGCCTGCTGGCCGCCGGCGGTGACGCTCGCACAGTAGAAGCGCGTCCGTGCTCCCGAGTCCGCAGGTGTGTGAGCCCTGCGGCGAAGGCATCGAGCCACCGCCGGCCGGCCTAGGAACCGGCGCCCGCCCGGGGCGCGTGGGCGACCCGAATCTCAACCGTCATCCCGAAGAGCTTGTGGCCGGACACCGTGCAGCAGGCCTCGACATCCTCGGTGACGGTGCCGACATCGAGCCGCTGTGACCTCGCCCGGGTCGAGCAACCTCGTGCGTGTCGCGCCGCCGTAAAGCGCGAGGTCGTGGATCTCATCCCCGTCGTTGATGACCCGGAGAACCAGGGTGCGTCCCTGGGTCGACCTCGATGACATCGGGCGTTACGTCGAAGCCGAGGGTGGCGTCGACGAGCTCGACGCGAACGACCCTGGTGCCGCTGCCCCGAACGCGCTTGGTCGTGATCGTGTCGAAGCCACCCGCGAGCGCAACGGCCACGAGAGCGACGAGCGCGAGCACGACGGCGGTGGCGAGGAGCAGCGGTCGGCGGCGCGACCTCATCAGGTCTTCCCCGATGACATCGATGCGAGCCCTCCGGAGGCTGCACTCGCGTTCACCTCCCGATCGACCACGGAGATCCCGGCCGCGCGCAGGGGAGCCGTCAGCGTGTCCAGCGCGAGCAGATCCTCCGGACCGAAGACGCCGTTCCGCCCCTGAGCGCCCCCGCCATCGTCGACCAACGCCTCGGCGAAGATGACGGCGCTCTCCGCCGCGCTCCAGTAGTCGCCCCGGCACTCGAGTGTCCGAGCGGCTATCCGTCTGCCCGCCTCGAGAACCGCCACCCAATGTGCCACGGGCTCTCGGCTTGCCTCGTCGCCATCGGTGGCCGGGTTGGACCCGAAGGCGGCGCGGGGGACCCGGGAAATGACCCCCGCCGCGTTGAGGAGCAGCATCGCGCGGTGTGCGCTGCTCTCGGCGAGGCAAACGTAGGGGCTGACCGCTCGATCCGCGGCAGCCGCGCCGAGCCAACCGGCATCCCCCTCGGCGAACCCCAGGCAGCGTCGGTTGCCGAACGGCTCGGGCAGGGGAATGAACGCTGTCCGGTGGCGTCCGCGAGTGGTGAGGTTGCGATGGGCGAAGTCGCCGCCGGCCGGGCCGCTCGTGCCCTTGGTCGAGACGGTGAACGCGAGCTCGACCTCGTCGGCCTCGGGATGGTCGGCGAGAAGCTCGGCGGCGACCAGGTTGGTGAGCCCCGGGGCGATGCCGGCGTTCATCACCACGGTGCCTCGCGCGATCCTCGTCTCCGCCGCCAGCTGGCGGCCCGCCTCGGCCGGCATCGCCGAGAGGTTCAGCAGCAGCCCACCTCGGTCAAGGACGGCCTTCTCGGCCCGCAGCCCACGGTCGGGCACCGGATTGATGACGACGTCCACGTTCCCGATCGCTCGGGCCACGGTCTCGGGCTCATCGAGGTCGACGTGACGGAAGCCGGCCTGCTCGTCGGGCCGGCGACCGCCTCGCACCACGTCCCAGTCCGCGCTGGCGAATGCGCGAACCAGCAGCGAGCCCAGGACACCCTGTGAGCCGATGACCAGCACTCGAGGGTGCTTCCGTCCAGATGATTCTGCCATTGCTCTGCTCCTCTTCAACGAGTGGTTGAGATTCGACAGGCGCAAGGGTTACACTTCGATTGGCCTGTGTCACGATCCATTTCAGCGCCTAAATCACAGGCCAATCAGGCGCCGGCCGAGGCATTCCCCGCCGACCTGCTGGTCACCCTCGATCGCTCCCAGCCCCGCGCACTACGCGCCCAGCTCGAACGGGGGCTGCGCGACGCCATCCAAGGGGGTCGCCTGCCGGCGGGCTCGGTACTTCCGCCTTCGCGGACGCTCGCGCATGAGCTGGCGGTGGCGCGCTCCGTCGTCGTCGAGGCGTATGGCCAGCTCGTCGCTGAGGGCTACCTCGAGGCGCGCCAAGGGTCCAACACCCGCGTGAGGGCGACGGAAGTTACAGCCAGCCCCACGAGCCCCGAGCGTGAGCGCCAGGACGGCGTCAGCGTCCGCTTCCTCAGCGGCCTCCCCGACCCGGCGAGCTTTCCTCGCCGCGAGTGGCTAAAGCAATATCGAACGGTGCTGAGCACCCAGCCAGACGCGGCATTCGGCTATCCGACGCCACAGGGCGCCATCGAGCTGCGCCGCGCGCTGGCCGGCTATCTGGGCCGGGTTCGCGCCGTGCGCGCGAACCCGGCCCAACTCCTCGTCTGCGGCGGCTTTTCCCAGGCCCTGACACTGATCTGCCGTGCGCTAGGCGATCGTGGAGTGGCGAGCGTCGCGGTCGAGGACCCATGCTTCTCGTTCCACCGCCGCCTGATCAGGGCAACCGGCCTGGAGCCGATCCCGGTACCCGTCGACGAGCACGGCATCGACGTCGGCAGGCTGAGCATGCTTTCGGTCGGCGCGGTTCTCCTCGCCCCGGCCCACTCATACCCCACCGGCGCGGTCCTCTCCTCCGACCGCAGGGTCCAGCTCATCGATTGGGCCCGGGCCACCGATGCGCTCGTGATCGAGGACGACTACGACGCCGAGTTCCGCTACGACCGCAGCCCGGTTGGCGCGCTCCAAGGAATCGCCCCCGAACACGTCGCCTACGGCGGAAGCGTCAGCAAGGTGCTCAGCCCGGCCGTGAGGATCGGCTGGCTTGCCGCACCGGACTGGCTGATGGGCGATCTGCTGCGGGCGAAGTTCCTCGACGACATCGCGACCGAGACGCTCGGCCAACTGACCCTCGCTCGGTTCATCGACCAGGGCGGCCTTGCGCGCCATCTGCGTCGCGTGCGACCGATCTATCGACGTCGGCGCGACACCCTGCTGGATGCCCTCGCGGCCTTCCTGCCCGACGCCACGCCGGCCGGCATCGCCGCCGGCCTTCACCTGTATGTTCGGCTGCCTCGGCAGTTTCGCGAGGACGACCTGATCAAGGCGGCGCGCCAGCATGGCGTCCAAGTCGACGGCGCTGCACGGAACTGGGCCGACCGCAAAGTCGCACCACCGGCACTCGTCGTCGGATACGCAACCCTGCACCAGACAAGCGCCACGCGCGGCATCGCGGCCCTCAGCGACGCCTATCACTCGCTCGAGACGCGCTCCGAGTGAGGGCGATGGGCGGCGTCGCCACGAGCACGCGCAGCGCCTTCACGAGTCAGTCCTCTACTCGTGTGTTCGCGCGAGACCCGCGAACGATGCTCGGGGACGACATCCTGGTCAGGCAACAGCTTTACCCGCACGCTCAGCAGGTCCGCGCCGAGAACGCGCACGTTGATCGCGTTGAGCGCACGCAGGGGGTGCCAGCGGATGATGCGGCGCTGGCGGGCGAGCGCATCGTCGTCGGGCACGATCTCAGCGATACCGAGCACCCAGCGATACCTCCACCCAACTGGTAGCCGCACCCGGACCCGCGGATCCGCTTGGATGTTGCGGACGTACCCCGCGCGGGTCCCGTGCTCGGCGATGATCCAGAAGGTGCTGCCCTGTCGGCCGTTGCCCACCGGGGTGCGGCGCGGCCGCCCGGACACGCGGCCCCGGGTCTCGAGGATCGCCAGCCCCAGCGGGTTGACGCCGACGCGCAACAGCAGGCGCATCAGCGGGTTCAGGGTCCACCGCTGAACCGCCCGCACGATCAGGACCTTGACCCGGCGGCTTCTCGCGGTGACAACGACCAAGGCCAGGATCACGGCGCTCTGCGCGATCGGCGACACGAGCCCTGGCCAGGCGCCTGGGTTCAGGGCGAACATGCCCCAGGTCAGGATCAGCGCGGCGAGGGTGCCGGCGAGCAGGCCGCGCGGCAGGTTCATACGACCGTGTTGGCTCACGCGGCCCTTTGATGCGATGACCGGCAACCGACGCCGCTGCGCTCCAGATGATCTTGACATTTGCATTTGCGCTTCTCCTTTTGCGGGGTGACTCGATAACCAGAGGCTCAACGGTCACAGCTTGATTGGCCTGTGTCAACGTCCATTCCGCCGCCAGAGATCCAGACCAATCCTTCGTTGAGACGTTCCTCACCGAGTATTCGCAGGAACGCCTTCCGGCCTCTGTGGCTGAGATGCCAGTTGGTCGGCTGCCAGGTCCGCACCGCGCGCGCCAACCTGATCGTCGAGGCCATGCCGGCCGACCAGACCGGGATCACGACCGGCGTCAACACGATCACACGCACCATCGGGCGGCACCCAGTTTCACGCGGGCGAGATCGGGGTTCAGGGCGACGCTGCGGGCAGCCCGAGCAGGTCGTCACCCGCGTCCCGGCGCGAGGGTCCTGAACGAGCTACCTGGCCAGCAGGAGAGCGAGCGCGTCGATGGTCGGTCCGAGACTCGGTCCGGACGAGGAGCGGAAGCGCGAGCTGATGTCTCGGCGCTTCCCCAACGGGCGAGATGGACCGCGAACCCATGCAGGTGGATGCGGGCGGGCGACCGCGTTCCCTTGTATGTACCTAGGAGCCTGCTTGGAAGAATTTGCAAGGATGAAAGCACCCGAATCGCGAGTTGCTCTTGCGAAAGGAGCGCATATGAACTCGAAGACCGACCGACATGCTCTCGGTATTGAGCTCATGCAAGAGACTCAGGATCAAGAGGCTGCCGAGCGCATACGACGGTCATCTGCAGAGATCTGTCCGGAAGCGCAGTTGGCAGTGCACTTTCGCGGTGCATTGAACGTAGGCGTCTCGCCACGGGAGATCACCGAGGCCATCTTCCACGTCGCCCTTTATGCGGGTCATCCTCGAGCTGTCAACGGATTCCGGGTGGCAAGAGAAACCTTCGAGGAGTTGGGCATTGCCGTGGAGGCGAGGTCGTGAGCCCGTCCATGATGCGCGCCGTCGCCGTCGAGGAGTTTGGGCCACCGCAGAACCTTCGGCTCGTCGATCGGCCGATTCCAGAGCCTGACGAAGGCGAAGTAAGCGTCGATGTGGAGTACGCGGGGGTTGGCTTTGTCGACACCATGCTGCGCTCCGGCGCCTTCCCGCTCGGGCTGCCGTTCGTGCCCGGCATCGAAGTGACCGGCCGCATCCGCGCCGTCGGGCCCGACGTCGAAGGGCTCCCTTCCGGTCAGCCGGTCGCCGCATTGCTGAATGATTTCGGGCGCACCGAGCGTGCCGGGGGATATGCCGAGGTCGCAGTCGCCCATCAGCTTATGGTCGCCCCGTTGCCCGAAGACGCGGATCTTAAGCGGATCACCGCCGTGATCTCAAACGGCGTTGCTGCTTGGATCGCACTCCACCATCTGTCGGCCCTCAAGCAACGCGATCGAGTATTGGTGCTCGGCGTCAGCGGCGGACTCGGCGCCACCACCGCTCGTCTTGCCGCGCTTCACCCTGCCGCGCTCATCGTCGGCGTCGTCGACCACGACCCGGAGCGAGGACCCGCGGAATGCAGTGAAGTCGTCATCGCCGAGGACCTCTACGCCCGCCTTGAGCAACTCAGCGAGGACGGTACTGTCGATGTCGTCATCGATCCGGTCGGCGGTGCCCTGCGCACGACGGCGTTCGACCGGCTGGCGGCTTTCGGGCGCCACGTCATCCTCGGAAATGCCAGCGGCGACGATCCGCCGATCTCTGGCGACGACGCCTGGATGAACACGCGGACCCTGATTGGGCTCAATGTCGGCGGCACCGCCGATCTGCGCCCGGGATTGGTTTCGGACGCGCTCGCCGCCGTCACCACGTTGGTCGCCCGGGGTGCGCTGCGCGAGCCGGAGCCTGCGATCGAGCCCCTAGCCCGTGCCAACGCGGTACACCAAGCCATCGAAGAGCGCTCAGCACCGTCCAAGACACTGCTCTCCGTCTCGAGCTAAGACGCGGCTTCCGCTTTGC
>CAVUAD010000012.1:0-140840 GCA_963739355.1 uncultured Actinomycetes bacterium
CAGCAGGCAGTATTTTTTGTCAGCTTGTCAAAAAAAGAGTTTGCCTCAGATAAGTATCTGAAAATACAATGGTTGTGTGTGGGTCCTTCGATTTTGGCCCGTCGCCGGCGGTGCGTTTAAGTCCCTCGCAACCCTGGCTAGCGGCATTCGAGCGGCCCTTTGCCCCCGATTCGACTTTTTTGAGCCGGGCGGCGTCTCTTGGTTAGGCGGAACGGGAAATTGATCTTCCGCGAAGTCGAAGACCGCGATTTGATCCTGCGAGCGCGCCGGGGTGACGTCAACGCCTACAACGTCCTGGTGTCGCGCTGGGAGAAGCGTGTCTACAACTATCTGCTGCAGGTGCTGCGCGACCGCGAGGACGCCTTAGACCTGTGCCAGGAGACATTTCTGAAAGCCTACCGGGCGCTCGGCCGGCTCGAAGAAGTAGACCGTTTTCCGCAGTGGATCTTTCGGATCGCCCGCAACGAGGCGGGAGTGTCGCTAGGCCGCCGTAACCGCTTTCGGGCCGACGACGAAGACGCCGAGGCAGCGAGCGACCTGATCGCCGCGGCGGCCCCCCCGGGGCGCGCCGAGTTGCAGTTGGCGGTTCAGGCGGCGCTCGAGCGGCTCAAGCCCGAGCAGCGGGAAGTGGTGGTCCTGAAGGTGTACAGGACTTCAAATTCCACGAGATCGCGGAGATTCTGGATTCCCCGTTTCGACCATTAAGTCGAGGCTCTACAGCGCTTTGGAAGCGTTGAAAGAGACCTTGGCGCCGGTAGGGTAGGCGCTCTGGCCTGCCCCTGCTGGACAGGCAAGATTGCCTGTCCCACAACGAAGAGGTGACGTCATGTCGAATGCGCCACACGATCTGCGAGACTACGTGCTCGATGAGTTGACGCTCCCGCAGCGGGCCGAGGTCGAGCGCTTTCTGGCCGCTTCGGTGGAAGCCCGCGAGGAGGTCGAGCGCCTCAGGCTCACCCACCAGGCCCTGCTGAGCCTGCCTGAAGAGGAACCACCGCGCCCGGATCGCCTTGGTCTCCGACAAGGTTTTCGAGCCTTCGCTCAGCCGCCGCCTTTGGCAGAGCATCTGGCAGGGCGCGCCGCGGCTGGCTTTCGGCATGGCGGCTGTGCTGCTGGTGTTCTTCGCCGGGGCCTGGGCGACCCAGCCCACTGTGACCAGCGACTCCAGCGGCTGGCGGCTTGCCTTCGGGCAACCGGGGCGGGTCGAACGGCCGGCCGTGGCGGAGGCCGCTCGCGCACTGACCCGGGAGCAGGTCCGCCAGGTGAGCGAAATCCTTCGCTGGAGCGAAGCCCGCAACCAGGAAGCGATTGCCGAGCTGGTGCGATTGGAAGGCGCCCGCGCGCATGGGGAGATGCGGTCCGAGATCGAGCAGATTCGCCAGGCTTCCGAGGAAAACTTCCAGATCCAGAAAGCTCGCTGGGACAAGCCCCAGCTCGATCTCAACGCGAACAATACCCTGGCGTGGTTCGGGAGGTAGGCGATGCGCATACGAATTGCTTTGCTCGCGCTATTGGCGACGGTGACCATGGCCGCCGAGCCGGTTGTCGCCAAGCCCGATGTTCGCGAGTCGCTCGACACGGTCGAGCACGCCATGTCCGACCGGCTGAGCACCAACGACGTGCTCTCGACGATGTATGTGCTGGGCGCCGCGCGGCGCCTATCTCGACGGCTACGGCGCGGTCTTCACGTCGAGGTCAATCTGGTTCCGCTGGGCGATGTCAGCCCGTTCCGAAGTCGTATAGCGACGACAGAAACGCCAGCTGAACGTCCGCAAGCGCCAGCGGCTGGAAGTCTGAAAGAGAAGGCGCGGGAGATTCTCGTGGAGGCCGCCAAGCGTTGAAGGTGGTGCCGGAAGGCGAGAAGGTCGCTGTGGCATTCACCCTGTTTCACTACGACTGGGAAGACCTGACCGGGCTGCCGTCGCAGTTCGTCGTGCCGGCGCCGCGCAGCGCGCTGTTGGCGGCGCCGCCGGAGACCTGAGCAAGGCTGAACTCAAAGCACTGATGCAGGAGCGGTATTTCAGAAGTCGATGCGCCGGCAGAGGCCGGCTTCCGTGCATGTGCAGGACGTGGCCTTGGGTGCGGCACCGGAGCCGTCGGGCGCTTCGCGGCCTGCACTCCCATCCATTCCATCCAAACAGCGGTATCTAACGTAGCTTGAACCCGAATCGCAGCAACGAAAACTCCGGCCGCGGCCGGCCCTTCCGGCGGCCGGCTCGGCGAGCGACTCATCCAAAAGGGTCTGCTCGACCCCGACGATCTCGAAAAGGCGCTCGAGCTCCAAAAAGAGCGCGGCGATAAGATCGGCAGGATCCTGGTCGACCTCGGCTTCGTCGCCCCGCGTGACGTGCTGACCACGCTCGGCGAGCAGCTCCGCATGCCGCTGCTCACGGCCGAAGATTTTCCTCCCGAGTCGACCGATCTCGAGCGCATCAGCGCCAAACCATGCGGCAGTTCCAGTTCCTGCCGGTGGCGATCGAAGGCTCGACGGTGACGCTCGCGATGGGCGACCCGCTCGACTTCGAGACGATGGCCACCATCCGCCGCTTCACCGGCGCTCGAGTCGAACCGCGCTGGCCGCCGAGAGCGACATGCTCGAAGCGATCGACCGCTACTACGGCGAGGAAGAGAAGCGCAAGGAGGGCGACGGTCGTCCGGGCCGAGGGCGAAGACGCGGCCGAGATCGAGCACCTGCGCGACATGGCCAGCGAGGCGCCGGTCATTCGCCTGGTCAACACGATGATCGCGCAGGCGCTCGACAGGCGCTCGAGCGACATCCACATCGAGCCGTTCGAAAAGGAGTTCCGCATCCGCTTCCGCATCGACGGCGTGCTGCACGAGCAGGAGCCGCCGCCGCGCGAGCTGCGCGCCGCCGTGACCTCGCGCATCAAGCTGATGGCGCGGCTCAACATCGCCGAACGCCGCCTGCCGCAGGACGGCCGCATCAAGATCAAGGTGATGGGCCACGAGGTCGATCTGCGCGTCTCGACCCTGCCGACGCTCTACGGCGAATCCGTCGTCATGCGCCTGCTCGACCGCAGCGCCAGCGATTTCTACGATCTCGGCCGCCTCGGCTTCGACGAGCACATGCTCGGGCGGATGGGGTTTTACACCCAACTGCCGCACGGCATTTTTCTGGTCACCGGCCCGACCGGCAGCGGCAAATCGACCACGCTCTACTCGGCGCTCAAGCTCATCAACGGCCCCGAAAAGAAAATCATCACGATCGAGGACCCGGTCGAATACCAGATGGACGGGATCAACCAGATCCACGTCAACCCGAAGATCGGGCTGACCTTCGCCGCCGGCCTGCGCCACATCGTGCGCCAGGATCCCGACGTCATCATGGTGGGTGAGATTCGCGACCGCGAGACGGCCGACATCGCCATCCGGTCCGCCCTCACCGGCCACTTCGTCTTTTCGACGCTGCACACCAACGACGCGCCCAGCGCGATCACGCGCCTGACCGACATGGGCGTCGAAAACTACCTGATCACCTCGTCGGTGGTCGCCGTGCTGGCGCAGCGGCTGGTGCGCTGCATCTGCACGAGTGCCGCGCGAAGGCGAAGTCGTCAACGCGCCCGACGGCCGCCGGGTCCAGACCTGGCGCGGGACCGGTTGCGAGAACTGCAACGGCACCGGCTACAGCGGCCGCATCGCGATCTTCGAGATGATGGAGCTCAACGAAGAGCTGCGCAAGCTGATCATGAGCGACGCCGACGCCGGCGAGCTGACCGCCGCCGCCCGCCGGAACGGCATGCAAAGCCTGCGCGAAGACGGCTGGGAAAAGATCGAAAGCGGCGTGACGACGGCCGAGGAAGTGATCCGCGTGACGCAGGAGTTTTAGGCGGTTGTTCGGTTGATTGTTGATCGGTTGATCCGGACGCGCGGGATGCCGGACTCGGAGCGAATCCCCGAAGCCTATTCTCAAGGCACTGCTCCGAAACGCCGACTCAACCACGGCTCAACCGATCAACGATCAACCGAACAACGGAAATGGCCACCTACCACTACAAAGCTCTCGCCGCCGACGGCAAGACGCTGACCGGCATGCTCGTCGTCAACGACGACCGTTCGGCGGCGCGCGAGCTGCGCCGTCAGGGCCTCACGCCGGTCTTCATGGACGGCGCGGCCGGGCGGGCTGACTTTCAAGCTGCCGTCGTTCGGCAAGGGCCGCTCGCACGACATCCTGCATTTCACCCAGGAGATGGCCACGCTGCTCAATGCCGGCGTGCCGCTCGACCGCGCGCTGACGATTACCTCGGAGCTCACCGAACGGCCGCAGTTTCGCGACGTCCTCGCCGATCTGCGCAAGGCGCTGCGCGGCGGCAAGACGTTCGCGGAAAGTCTGGCCGCCCAGGAAGGCGTTTCTCCGAGCTCTACGTCAGCATGGTGCGCGCCGGCGAGGTCAGCGGCTCCCTGCCGCTGGTGATGGACCGCCTGGCCGGTTTCGAGCGCTCGCGCGACGAGTTGCGCGGCTACATCATCTCGTCGCTGACCTATCCTGCGCTGTTGACGCTGGTCGGCTCGGGTTCGATCTTCGTGCTGTTGCGGTTCGTCATCCCGCGTTTTGCCGAAGCGTTTACGTCTTCGAACATCGCCATGCCGCTGCCGATGCAGATGTTGCTGGCGACCAGCGATTTCGTGCGCACCTTCGGCTGGATCTTCTTCGTGCTGCTGTTCGGCGGCGTGACAGCGTTGCGGCTCTACATTCGGTCGCCCGAAGGCCGCCTGGCCTGGGATGGTTTCCGGTTGCGCGTCCCGCTGCTGGGGACTGCCCTGCTCAAGGCCGACACGGCGCGTTTCGCGCGCGCCATGGCGACGCTGGTCGCCAACGGCGTGCCGCTGGTGCAGTCGATCGGCATCACCAAAGGCATTCTGACCAATCGCGTGCTGTCGCAGGCGCTCGATCCGGTCGCCCAGGGCATCAAGCGCGGCGAAGGCATCGCCGCCCCGTTGCGCAAGACCGGGCGCTTTCCGGCCCTGGCGGGCCATCTGTTGACGGTCGGCGAAGAGACCGGCCATCTCGACCGGATGTTCGAGCGCATGGCCGACATCTACGACAAGGATACCCGGGAGGCCGTCAAGCGCTTCACCTCGCTGTTCGAGCCGATCGTGATTCTGATCATGGGCATCATCGTCGGCGCCATGATCCTGAGCATCATGCTGGCGATTACCAGCATGAACCAGTTGGGGATGTGAGGGGCCGTTGTTCGGTTTATCGGTTGAGGGGTTCATCGGTTGAGCGGGGATGAGCGGTTTGGCTGCGTTGGGCGACTTCGAGGACTAGGCGCGGGGGTTTGGGTGCGGTATTTTGGGTTCGGAGGCCTCGATGACGCTTTTGCGGACTTACGAGGACCTGGACGCTTGGCAAGCGGCCCATGAGTTGACGCTCGCTGTCTACCGAGCTACCGATGGTTTCCCCCGGCGGGAGACTTTCGGCATTGTCGCCCAGGCGCGGCGCAGCGCCATCTCCGTTCCGGCGAATCTGGCGGAAGGATTTGGCAGACGGTCGAAGAAGGAGTTGCTGAGGTTCTGTCGGATTTCCGACGGCTCCTTGCAGGAAACCAGGTATTTGTTGCGCCTGGCCGCCGACCTGGGCTACTACGATTCTCACAGCTACGAGCTGTTAAGAAAGAAAGCCGACCGCGTGGGCGCGTTGCTAGGCGGCCTGACGCGCCACCTGAACGAATCGATCGGCGCGAACCACTAAAAGCCCAGTAACGGTCTAGTAACGGCCCACTAGACCCACGAGCGGCTGCCGAACACGACAGCGGATCAACCGATGAACCGATCAACGATCAACCGAAAAGCGATCACCGGGAAACGGAGCTTACCCATGAGCCACAGACAGCGACGCACCTCAGGCACCCGAGGTATCACGCTCATCGAGATGCTGGTGGTCATCTCGATCATTGCGCTGTTCTCGGCGATCGCCTTCCAGCGGCTGGCGCCGGCGCTCGACCAGGGCCGCCGCGCCGCCGCCAAGACGCAGATCGAGGCCTTCAGCGCCGCCTTGCAGCGCTTCAACATCGAGCACGGCCGCTTCCCGACCGAAGAGGAAGGCTTGCAAGCGCTGCGGCCGTTTTTGGCCAAGGACATCCCTAACGATCCCTGGGGACACCCCTACGTCTACAAGTTCCCGGGCGAGCACGGCCCCGAGCCCGACGTCATGTGCTACGGCGCCGACGGCCAGCCCGGCGGCGAGGAAAACAACGAAGACATCCTGAGCTGGAAGTGACGACGGTCTGCGAAGACCCTCGCTGCCCGATGGGCCGTCGAACCCTAGATCGGCCGTTGGCTCCCTGGATATGTAGGTCGCGCTTTGTCCGAGGTAGCCCGGCCCAGGACCAATGGGCCGCCATGGCCGAAATCCCTTGAAATGCTTCGACCAGGACAACTCGGCCGGGAATGGGAAGGCCAACGCCCTCAATTCCCCTGGCCACTTCTCGGGCCGCGTCGCGGATCCCCAGGATTCCGCGGGCGATCAACCGATGAACGAATCCACCGAACAACCGCCTCGGGCATGACCCTGGTCGAGTTGCTTGTCGTCGTCGCCCTGATCGGGCTGATGGTTTCGATCACTTTCCCGACGCTCACGGCCGGGCTCGACGGGTTCCGGCTCCGCGCCGCGGTCGACCACGCGGGTACGTTTTTCCACCAGGCGCGGGTGCAAGCCGATCGCCGGCAGCAGGCGGTGCAGGTCACCGCCGACCCCAAGACGAATCAGCTTCGCGCCCTGGCGGTCGATGCGAGCTGGCGCGATACGCTCGATTTCGAAGGCGGAGTGCGGATCGTCCAGCCGCCCGGCCAGCATAGCTGGCTGCTTTATCCGGGCGCCCCGCCGCCGCAGGTCCGGCTGCTGCTCGAAGCCAAGACCGGCGGCCCGCGCGGCCTTTCGATCAATGTTTTCACCGGCGTCGCCGAGGACTGGAAGCCGGCCGAGACCACCGACGGGCCGTCCCGCTGAATCCGGCCCCATCCTTCTGCCCGACGTTTTCCGACTTTTTGCCGGCCTCAAGCGTCTCTCCGGTTAGGTCGCCGGCTCTCCCCCGATGTATCTTGCAGCGTCTCAACCCCGGGTTGCTCTGGCCGGACCCGCCGGCCCCGCGGTCGCGGCCCGCCCCATCGCCCGAAGCCGGCTTTACGCTGCTCGAAGTCATCGTCGCCACCGCCATCATGGCGATTGCCGTAATTGGCCTGCTGTCGTTGATCAGCGGCTCTCTGGCCAACGCCGCGCGTGTGAAGGAGTACGACCGGGCGGCGATGCTGGCGCGGCATCAGATGGGCGAGCTACTGGTCAGCGACCCGCTGCCGGTGGGCGTCGATCTCGGCGGCAGTTTCGACAAGACCAGCGGCTGGACCGCCCACGCCGAGCCGTTCGATCTGCCCGTGAACCCCGGCGCCGGCCAACCGATGCTGGTGCGGATTCAGCTCCAGATCTGGTGGAACTCCGAGGGCCGCCGCAAGACGGTCGATTTCGAGGGATACCGGAGGTCGGTGATCCGCTGATCGGTTGATCGGTTGATCCGGAATCACGCTCCGACACGCACACCGAGCACTCTGATGCATTTCGCGCGCAAATCCGCCGCCAGCCGATCGTCGAAGCCCCTGCCGGCACGGGATCGACACGGCAGTGCGCGCGCGTGCTGGACAAAGCGACCGAACTCCAAACACGCGACAAAACCCGGATCAACCGCTCCACCGATCAACCGATCAACTGGGAATGACCCTCATCGAAATCCTGGTCGCCGTCAGCCTGATGGGCTTGTTGGCGACCGCGATGGTGACCGCGTTGACGATGGGGGCGGGCTCCTGGAAGGATGCGCGCAACTATCTCACGCTCGACCGCCGCATCGCCACGGCCAACGAGATTCTCTATGCCGAGTTGGAAGGGCTGGTGCCCGTGACCGCGCACGGTCCCGGCGCCCCCAGGGCGGCGTTTCTGCAGGGCGATCCGCAGGCGATGCGCTTCGTGACCGACTATTCGCTGCGGGAAGGCCGCCGCGGCGGCTTGCGCATCGTCGAGCTGCAGGTCAACGACGCCGACCGCGGGCGGCGCATCCTGCTGAACGAGCTGCCCTACAACGGGCCCGCCTCGCTCGGGGGCCTGATTTCCGGCGTCGACCATGACCTGCGCTCGGGGGCGCCTCGGCTGGTGTTTGCTCCGATGCCCGAGCAGGCCCTTGAGCTTGTGGTAGAGCCGCTCGGCGGGCTCGTTGTTCGTCTGCTTGTAGGCGAGGGTGATGTTCCCGTCCCGATCGAGCGTGACCCGGTTCTCGGCCCTGGGCAAGTCTTCCGTCGAGAGCCAGAAGTCGACCGCGTGGCTCGCCATCTTCTCGAGCGTCCACTCGGGCGCGAGCCTGGTCTCGAGCGGCTTCTCGCCCCGATACATCCCGGCCTGCGACTTGCCGACCATCTGGATGTTGCCGAGCGGGAACTCGAAGTCGTCGGCGCCGAAGTAGAAGTCGTTGAGCCCGAGCGTCTTCTGGAAGACGGTCGGGTTCTCCTCCTTCGAGAGGGCCAGGACCGCCTGGCTGTTGTGGAAGGTGTAGTTCCGCCCCACCTGGTCCGAGCCGTTGGCGAGCCCGTTCGGATGCTTGTCGCTCGCCGAGCCCAGCAGCAGCTTCGCGCTGTTCGCAGCGCCGCAGGAAACAACGACAACGCCGGCCGAGTACGTCTCGCGGGCTCCGTCGCGCCGCACCTCCACCCCGGTCACCGTGCTGCCGGATCCATCTGTGCGAAGGGCCACCGCCTCGGCGCCGGTCAGGAGGGTCACGTTGGGGTGCTCGAGCGCAGGCCGGACAGCGAGGACCTCCGCGTCGGACTTGGCGTGCACGAGGCACGGAAAGCCGTCGCACGTGCCGCAGCGGACGCAGGCGCTGTACGGCATGTTCGCGGCGTCCAGCATCACGCCGCACGGCGCGTGGAACGGCTGATGGCCGGCGGCGGCGAGGTCGTCGGCGAGCTGCTGAATCCGCGGCTCGTGCGCAACCGCTGGAAACGGGTACGGCGCGCTGGCGGGCGGCTCAGTTGGGTCCTCGCCCCGGGCGCCGTGCACCTGGTAGAGCTGCTCGGCCCTGGTGTAGTAGGGCTCGAGCTCGTCGTAGGAGATCGGCCACGCCGGCGACAGGCCATCGTGGTGCTGAACCTCCTCGAAATCCCGTTCGCGCAGCCGGTAGAGCGCGGCGCCGTAGAGCTTGGTGGCGCCGCCGACAAAGTAGTGCACCTGGGGCTGGAACTCCTTGGCTGTCTCGGCGTCGTACCAGGCGTCGGGCGAGATGTAGCGGTTGCCGACGAACACGCTGTCGGTGTCCCAGTTCTGCGGCTCGCGCGGCAGCCAGCCGCCGCGCTCCAGCAGGAGGATGCGCTTGCCCGAGGGCGCCAGGGTGTGGACGAGGGTGCCCCCGCCGGCGCCGCTGCCGATCACGATGACGTCGTAGTCGCTCATGCCCCGAACTCCGGGAGGCGCTCGGCAATGATGATGCGGGCCGCGGCCTCGATCAGGGCCAGGTGCGAGAACGCCTGCGGGAAGTTGCCCAGGTGCCTGGCCGTATCGGTGTCGAACTCCTCCGCGAACAGGCCCAGAGGCGAGGCGACCCGAAGCAGCTTGTCCATCAGGTCGCGTGCCGCCTGGTCCTCACCCACGACGGCCAGCGCCGAGACCAGCCAGAACGAGCAAATCAGGAAGCTTCCCTCCTTGCCGGACAGGCCGTCGTCGGTCTCGCCGGTGCGGTAGCGGAGCACGAATCCGTCCTCCGTGAGGTCGTTGGCGATCGCCAGCACGCTCTTTCGGAGTCGCTCGTCGTCGCGGGGGAGGAAGTCGAACATGGCGGCGAGCAGCGTCGAGGCGTCGAGGGCGTCGGTGTCGTAGTGCTGGCGCAGCACGCCGTCGCGAACACCATGCTCGAGGATGTCGTCCTTGATCTCCTCGGCGCCATCGCCCCACGTCTCCGTGAGCTTCCCGTCACCGCGGATGGCGGCGAGCTTCGAGGCCCGATCGAGCGCAACCCAGCACATCAGCTTCGAGGAGACGTAGTGCTGGGGGTCTCCGCGCGCCTCCCAGATTCCCTGGTCGGGCTCGCGCCAGACCGCGAGGGCGCACCTCGCCTGCGACTCGACGATCGGCCACAGCCGGCCGGGCAGCCGCTGGCCTCGGCGGCTGTGCAGAAGGATCGAGTCGAGCGCGGCGCCGTAGACGTCGTTTTGGCGCTGGTCGAAGGCTCCGTTGCCGACCCTGACGGGAGAGGCGCCTGCGTAGCCCGAGAGATCGTCACGAGTCGACTCGGTGAGATCCCGGCGTCCGTCGATCCCGTACATGATCTGCAGGGCTCCGTCCTCGTTCGGCTCGAGGTCGGCGACGAACTGCATGAACTCATCCGCCTCCCAGTCGAGGCTCAGGAAGTGGAGAGCCTGCAGGGTGAACGTCGAATCTCGGATCCAGGTGTACCGGTAGTCCCAGTTGCGCTCCCCTCCCGGCGTCTCGGGCAGGGAGGTGGTGAGCGCCGCCACGGTCGCGCCGGTTGGCATGTAGGTGAGGCCCTTGATCGTCAGCGCCGAGCGCTCGATGGCCTCGCGGTAGCGGTGGTCGACGAGCCGGGCGTCCGCAAGCCAGTCGCGCCAGAACCTGTTGGTGGCGGCGAGTCGCGCGTTCGCGTCATCCGTGTCTTCCGGCGACGCCAGGCCGTCCGCCCAGGACAGCGAGCAGAAGGCGTGCTCTCCCTGCTGCAGCTTGTGCCGCGCGCGTACCGAGTTGCTCTCGATGCCGAGCTCCATGCTCGTTTGCAGCCGGACGGTATTGCCGGCGCCGGCTGCGTCGGCGGCATGGCGATCGTCTCCCACCGCTGACCACTGCGCTTTTTCGCGCCCGTAGTCGAAGGCGGGCTCGCAGACCAGCTCTACCTCCACGGTGCCCTCGAGGCAGTAGACCGTGCGCACCAGAAGGTGCTCCGCGTCTTCGTCCGTGGGCGGCCGTGTGTGAGGGGTGATCTTGTCCTCCCCGCGCCGGGGGCCCAGGGTCAGCGCTTCGCGGACGACTGCCCAGCCGCTTCCCGTGTGCCACGTGGTCGCCACCGTGTTGGTGCCGGGCTCGTAGATGCGCGCGCTGGGAACGTTGAACCCGAACGGCCCGAAGCGAAACGAGCCCGCCTCGCGGTCGAGCAGGCATCCGAAGATGCTCGGCGAGTCGAATCTGGGCACGCAGAGCCACTCGATCGTCCCGTCGGGTGCGAGCAGCATCCCCGTGTGGCAGTCGGATAGGAAGGCGTAGTCGGCGATCGGCGGGAACGGCGATGGGGCGGCGGCGCTCTGCGGGCTCATTCGCCGACCCAGGGACCGTGCCAGCCGCCGAACTCCCTGACCAGTCTGTCGGCGGCGCTCGGGCCCCAGGATCCCGGCGCATACTTGTGCACGCGCGGGGGCTTGTCGACCAGAGGCCCGCAGATCCTCCAGGTCTCCTCGATGTTGTCCTGGCGCGTGAACCGCGTGCTGTCGCCGACCATCGCGGCATGGAGCAGCACCTCGTACGGCGTTGGGCCCTCGCCCCCCTCCTTCGCGAACTCCATGTCGAGGCTGATCGGCTCCGCTTCCTTCGCGCCCGCGCGCTGCGCATCCAGGAGCAACCGGATCCCCGAGGTCGGGTAGAGCCGGACGGCGAGCTGATCGGCCTTTGGGCGCCGGTGCCGGCCGGACCCGTAGCCGAGCAGAGGCGGCTCCTTGAAAACAAGCCGCAGCTCCCACTGCGTCACGGGGAGGAGCTTGCCCGTGCGGATGAAGAACGGAACCCCGGTCCAGCGCCAGTTGTCGATCTCGAAGCGAGCCGCGGCGTAGGTCTCCGTGGTCGAGTTCTTCGCGACGCCCTTCACATTGCGATAGCCCTCGTGCTGCCCGCGCACGTACTGCGCGGGGTCCGCCTTCGGCATCGCCGAGAACACGCCGAACATTGCGTCCTTCAGGGCCCGGGCGTCGCGCCGCGCCGGCGGCTCCATCGCGGCTGCTGCGACGACCTGCATGAGGTGGTTGACGACGACGTCCCTGAGCGCCCCGACCGGGTCGTAAAAGCTGCCGCGGTCCGCGACCCCGATGTCCTCGGCCATCGTGATCTGAACGCAGGCGACGCTGTTGCGGTTCCAAACGGGCTCCAGCATCGCGTTCGCGAAGCGCAGGTAGAGGATCTCCGCAAGGCCCATCAGCCCGAGGAAATGGTCGATCCGGTAGAGCTGGTCCTCGCGAATGTACTTGTGGATCTCGGCCGCCAGGGCGCGCGCCGAGGCGAGGTCATGGCCGAACGGCTTCTCGACCACGACGCGGGCGCGTGATGTGAGCCCGGCGCCGTGCAGCCCCTTGATCGTCATCCCGAACAGGGACGGGGGAATCTCGAGGTAGAAGACCGGCGTGCGCGCGCCCTTGATGTGCGCCGCCAGTCGCTCGTAGGTGTCGGCCTCCGCGAAGTCGCCCTGGACGTAGGAGAGGCGCTTGGCCAGCCTGCTGACGACCGCTGCGTCGGCCTTCTTCTCGGTTGCCTCGATCGCCGCGCGGGCGTGATCGCGCAGGTCCTCGTCCGACCAGTCGTCGAAGGCGACACCGACGATGGGGCAGTCGAGCAGCCCGCGGCGCTCCAGTCGATAGAGCGATTGGAAGGTCATCACCTTCGCCAAATCCCCGCTTATCCCGAAGACGACGAAGGCGTCGCATTTCGCCTTCCGTGGCATTACCCAGGCATCCTATCCTCGTGGCCTTCTTGCGCGCGCGCCCTCCGTCTCACCGCACCGCAGCTCACCTCGGCGCTTACGAGTGCCGACTCCTCGCTTCAAACGGCCAGCCAGCAGATCGGCGCACTCGCCGTCCTCAAGTCGGCTGTCACGCAGTTCGCATCGAGCCTGAAGCAGATCAAGAGCGAGCTCGCGTCCGAGGGAATCAACGTCGGCCGGATCGGCTGACGGATTGCGCGGCTCATCCACATTGGCCAACGGCGGTATGAGCGCACGCGTCGTCGTTGACCACCGCGAGCGGTGCTGATTTCCGTGCACAGCAGCATTGCTTTCATTGGGCACCCGGGCCGTTCTGGTGCCCATTGGAGGGCACATCCGCGCTCATCGACGCACATCCAGGCACATCCGTCGCGCCCGATGACGCTTATCCATGCTTGAGGCACCACCGCTTCACACGCGAGAGGTCGCTGGTTCGAAACCGGCCGCGCCCATAAACAATCTGCCTGCTCGTGGCCAGACTCTGCGAGACTCGCGCCCCACCCAGGACTTGTGGATGTCGAAGCGGCGCCCGCTGGTGCCCGATCACAAAGCGCAGATATCCGAGGCAGCTGACAGCGACGGGGCATTAGGGCGGACCGCCCACTACCTCATTCCGGTCGAAGTGGAGCCTCTTCCGGAGTCGTTCTCGCGGGCTCGTGTCCATCGTTCGCTCTTTGCGATCGCTGCCGGAGCCGTCGTCGTCATCTCCCTGCTGGCACTGCTCCCGGGCCTCGCTTCACTGAGGGAGGCTTTTAGAGGGGCGGATGCGCGATGGATTGTCCTCGCTGCGCTCCCCGAGCTTCTCTCCTGCTTCTCATACGTCCTCCTCTTTCGCGCGGTGTTCTGCGAGCGGATGAGCTGGCGAACGAGCGCGGAGATCGGGCTGAGCGAACAGGCGGCGAACTCGTTGTTGTCGGTCGGAGGCGCGGGGAGGCCTCGCTCTGGGCGCGTGGATCCTCCGACGCGGCGGCGTGCCGAGCGATCACATCGCGAGAAGGACCGTCGCCTTCTTCCTGCTGACGAGCGTCGCCAACGTCGGCCTGGTCGCGGTAGGCGGGGCCGCGCTTGCGGTCGGTCTGCTCTCGGGCCCGTCCAATCGGCTCACGCTTGGCGTGATTCCCGCGATCGCCGGCTTCGGGGCGATTGCGCTTGCTCTCGCGGCCGGTCGGATTGCGCGGTCGCGCCCAGCCCGGTCCAGCCGCCCGCGCCTTCGCGCCGCGCTGGCAGCGATCGGCGATGGCGTGCCCGAAGCCGTCGGCTTCCTGCGTTCCGATGCGATGTGGGCCGGCTCCTTGGGCTACCTGATCTTCGACTTGGCGGTTCTAGGCGCCTGCTTCCCAGCCTTCGGACATTCCGAGCCGCCCCTGGATGCGCTGATGCTCGCGTACCTGATCGGTCAACTGGGTGGCCTGGTTCCGCTCCCGGGTGGCATCGGTGGCCTCGATCTCGGGCTTCTCGGGGCGCTCGTGCTTTACCGCGTCGACGCAACGGACGCAGCCGTCGCGGTGCTGGGGTATCGGGCCGTGCTGCTGACCGTGCCGTCGGTCGTGGGTCTTCCCGCGCTGGCGTCTTTGCGCCGTCGGCTCCGCCGAGAGAACCACGACATCCGCGCCTGTGCACCCGGTGAGGACGTTGAGATAGTCGGTCTCGGTGAGGTCCGCATGGCCGCGCCGGGCTGGCTCGCCCGGCGAGCGTAGGCTGATGCTGTCTCCCTTCGACGCCCCGCGGTCCCTGATCGGATGACTGGTCCAAACCCATCGAGAGTCCCCGAGAGCCCGGCACTTTCCGAGTCGCAACTCGCGAAGCTCGCTGACCTTGGCGAGGAGCGAACGGCTGAGGCGGGTGATGTCCTCTTCCATGTAGGTGATGACGGCTTTCCGTTCGTCGCCATCCTCGATGGCGAGGTCGCGCTCCTGGACGGCGCCGGCAACGAGGTCGTTCGGCAGGGGCCGTCAAGGTTCCTCGGCGAACTCAGCCTGCTGTCGGGGCAGAGCGCCTTCCTGACCGCCGAGGTCAAGGAGCCGTTGCGCTACATCGCGGTCGACAGGGCAGCAATCCGCGGCCTGCTGTTCGAGGACGGACCGCTCAGCGACGTGCTGCTGACCACGTTCATCGCGCGCCGGGAGGCATTGCAACAGGTCGCCGGGCTCGGGCTTGAGGTGGTTGGCCCGCACTCGTCCCCGGCGACGAGACGGGTGCTCGAGTTTGCGCGCACGAACCGGCTGCCCATGAGCTGGCGCGATCCAGAACGAGGCGACGACCCCGAGGCCGCCGCGCTCGTCGCCGGGCTCGAGGCCTCGAGCCTGCCACTGGTACGGCTGCCGGGCGGAGTGGAGATGCGAGCGCCGTCCTCCGGAGAACTTTCACGGGCGCTGGGAATCGGCCGCGAGCTTGCCGCGCGCGAGGAGGTCGACCTGCTCGTGGTGGGAGCGGGCCCGGCCGGTCTCGGCGCCGCCGTCTACGGCGCCTCCGAGGGTCTCGACACCCTTGTGGTCGAAAGCAGGGCGCTCGGAGGCCAGGCAGGCGAATCACGGCGGATCGAGAACTACCTCGGCTTTCCCGCTGGGATCAGCGGGAACGAGCTCACGAGCCGGGCCGTGGTCCAGGCGCGCAAGTTCGGCGCGCGGCCCGCAACGCCGTACAGGGCGGTCGCACTCGCACCGGGCAACGGGCGACACATGGTCCGGCTCGAGGAAGGCCAGGAGATCGCCGCTCGCGCCGTTCTGCTGGCGACCGGTGCCGAGTACCGCCGCCTTCCGGTCGAGGGCCTCTCGGACTACGAGGGTCTCAGCGTCTTCTATGCCGCGGGTCCACCGGAGCAGGAGCTCTGCGGGGCGTCTCGCGTTGCTGTCGTAGGCGGAGGCAATTCAGCGGGCCAGGCGGCGGTCTGGCTCGCGCGTGGCGGGGCGCTCGTCACCCTGCTCCACCGCCGCGCAGACCTCCGCGAGACGATGTCGGACTACCTCGTGCGCGAGCTCGAGCGCTACGGCGTTGCGGTCCGGGATCGCAGCGAGATCGCTGAGCTGCAAGGGCGGAATGGCCAACTCACGGCCGTGACGCTGACGGACGAAGAGCGGCTGCCGTTCTCGTTCCTGTTCCTCTTCCTCGGCGCGCTGCCCTGCACTGAGTGGCTGGACGAGTCGGTCGAACGCGATGACGATGGATTCGTGCTCACCGGGGCTGCCGTCGGAAGCGATCACCTGCTCGAGACGAGCGTGCCCGGGGTCTACGCGGCGGGCGATGTCCGCGCAGGCTCAACGAAGCGGTGCGCCGCCGCCGTCGGCGAGGGCGCGATGGTCGTCCAGTTCGTCCACGCGCGGATGCGCGAGCAAGCCTCGGCTTAACCGCCCAGGGGCGAAGGCGGGATCTTGGTCTCCCCACGAAGCCCGGCGATCACCATGCCGAGCTCGTCGACGTAGCACCACGACCGGTCCTCGCCCGGTTCCAGCGAGCGGATGATCGGATGACGGCTTTCGAGGGCGTGGGCGGATGCATGCTGTCCCGGGGAATCGTCGCAGCAGCCAACCTCGCCGCACGCGAGACAGATCCTGAGATGCAGCCACCGACCGCCATGCGCGAGGCATTCCTCGCATCCGGCAACCTGCGCCGGAAGCTCGGTGATCTCGACCTGGTCGAGGTGGGTGCAATCCGTCATGAGCAGAGCCTAGGCCTCCTGAAGTGGAGACAATGCCCGCCGCTGACACGCGACCGATGGAGGTGCCCCATGAGTGAGACGGCTGCATCCGCCCAGCCGGCGAGGTTCGATCGCGAAGCGCTGGCGCGCGCCGCTCGCAGCATCCGGCACCCCCTGGCCAGGATGCTCCTCGTACTCACGCTCACCACCGGCCTCATCGATGCCGTCAGCTACCTCGGGCTCGGCCAGGTGTTCACGGCGAACATGACCGGAAACATCGTCTTCCTCGGCTTCGGTATCGCCGGTAGCGGCGGGCTCCCGGTCGTCGCGCCGCTTGTCTCGCTCTGCTCCTTCCTACTTGGCGCAGGCGGGGGTGGCGTGCTCGCGAAGCGAATGGGCGACCGCCATCCTGCACACATCGCCCGCGCACTTGCCATCGAGGTTTCGCTGATCGGCCTGGCGACGGTCTACGTGGCGGTGATCGACGTCCAGCCGAACGCTTTCTCAGGCGACCTTGTGATCGTCCTGCTGGCGCTTGCAATGGGAGTTCGGAACGCAACGGTACGGGGCCTCGGGGTCCCCGACCTGACGACAACCGTGCTCACCATGACGCTGACCGGGCTCGCTGCGGACTCTCCGGCTGCAGGAGGCTCCGGGCAGGGCTCGGCGCGCAGAGTCGCCGCGGTGTTGGCGATGTTGACCGGCGCGCTGGTCGGTGCCCTGCTGCTGACGACGGGCCTCGTCCTACCGCTTGTTGCAGCGGCCGCGCTCGCACTCGTCACCTGGCTCGTATACGTACCCGCCGCGCGCCGACGGGCGTGACCGCCACCTCGGACTGACTGACCTTCAGGCGAACCTCGCCATTGGGCACCCGCCCCCGTCTGGTGCCCAATGGAGGGCACATCCGCGCACATCAGACACATCCGCGCACATCCAGACACATCCGCGCACATCCAGACACATCCGCGCACATCCAACCCCGCCTGAGGACGCCCATCCGTGCCTAACGCGTCATCGCTTCACACACGAGAGGTCGCTGGTTCGAAACCAGCCGCGCCGATCATCCCTATGGACGCCCGGACTGGTTCCTCAAATCGTTCGCCGCTCGCCTACCGTTGCGGCGGGCCGATGACAGGAGTCTTGACCGGCGCCGCGAGACCGATGAAGGCGACGATCTCGTGACCGCCCGGGTTCGTCTGATACGGCACCCGGAGCCAGTTGTTGGCCAGCCAGACGTTGCCGGATGGGTCCACGGCGACGCCGGTGTTCCGGACCAGGCCGTCGAACCCGTAGCCGCTGTCCGGGGCGATCGGATCGCCGGTGTCCGAACCCGGCGGACAGTGATTTGGCCGGGTCCCACAGAGGTTGCCGAGCGTACGCTTGGAGAAGTTCGCGACCCAGACGTTGTCGTTGCCGTCCACCGTGATTCCCCAGGGCATGATCGTGCCGCCGCCCGTGTAGGGCGATCCCTGAGACGGGACTCCGTTGTGGTTGAGCAGCGTCACCGAGCCGCTCCCCTGAAACGGGGGGAGAGGAGGCTCGCAGGGGAACAGCACCTTGCCCGAGTTGGCGACCCAGACGTTGCCCTTGCTGTCGGTCGCGAGGCCCATCGGTCGATGAATGGCTGTCGAGACCGGCGAGTTGGCGGTCGGCGTGCCGTTGGGGTTGAGGATCGCGACGCGGCTGTTCTGGTTTCCGGCCACGAACGCCTGCCCACGATCGTTGATCGCGATCCCGAACGGGCTCACGATCCCGAGGCCGCTCGAAACGATCGCCTTGGAGGGATCGCCCCCCGGATACTGGGTGACCGTGCCGTTGCCGCAGTTCGCGATCCAGATGTTGCCGTCGCGGTCGGAGACGGTCCCCTGGGGCTCATCGACGCTACCCGCGGTGTAACCGCCGCCGAAGGTGTCGGTTCTGGGCGGCGACAGCGGATGGCCGCTGGCCGTGAACTCCGAGACGCTGTTGCGCGGCGGCGGGTCGCTGCACCCCATCCCCTGGAAACCGTAGTTCCCCACCCACACGTGGCCGTCGGGAGCCAGGCTGATGCCGAACCCGGCGCCGCTCAGACCGCCTCCCGTGAACGGCGAGCCGGGCGCGAAGCGCCCATTGGGCTTGAACTTGAACAGCTGGTTTGAGGCGCATTGCGGCACCTGCGGGTCGGCGCCGTAGATGTAGTTGTTGTTCACCCAGAGGTTCCCGCGCTTGTCGATCGCGAAGTTCCCGGGGCCGTCGAGGCTCGTCCCGTCGCCGTCGAAGCGCAGCGCGACCGTCCACCCGTCGGGGCGCTCGCCCTGGCCCAGCGCCGGTCCATACGGCGCCGGCCGCGAGGAGGCGAGCTTGAACAGCCCCTTGACGTTGTTGCCGGGGTTGCGAGCAATGTCGGCGATCGCCTGCAGAGTGCCGCTGGGCGCCGACCCACCCGGTGGCGTGGCGAGCTCGAACAGATGCGAGCAGTGCCGGGACGAGCGAACGCACTGCGGCAGCATGTTCGACAGCGAGTTGAACGTCGCAACCGTCGAAGTCTCAGTGCCGTTCGGCGCATCCTTGAGCACCCGGCCGAGCGCCCCGGTTCGCGCCTGGGCGAGATCGGCTGCCATCGCAGCTGCGTTTTGAAGCCCAGGCCGGCTGCCGGCGATTTTCCTGGGGCCCTGGATGAACTGGGCGAGCGAATATCCGGCCGCGACCGTCGTATGCTCGTTGAGCTTGACGTGGCGCGGGAACCGGGGCGTGCCGAGCACCGCCGCGAGCCTTACGGCCGATCCGCTCCCCGCAATCAGGTACAGCGTCGCCCTCGAGCGCCGAGGCGCGCGGTAGCGAAGCGTGAATTTGCCGTTGCCACGACTGCGTGTCCTGGCGAGTTGCGTCGGGCTTGAGTTCGCCTGCCCGGCGCGGTACAGCGTGACCGGGAGCGATCCGAGCGTCTCGTGACCGCTGGCGACCCGGCCGCTGACTTTCGCCGCAGCGGCTCGCTCTGCGCCGGCAGGCGAAACGAGCGCCAGCACCGCCAGGATGCCGAGCGCGAGCGCCCTGAGCGCTGACGACCCGGTTCCCTGCGTCGCTGGATTCCTCATCCCGGTCGATCTTTTCACGGATTCCAACCTGCCCGCTGCGTCGCCCGGGACTCTACCCGGCCGTCCGAAAATCTCGATGCCAAGTTCGACGCCGCGAAGGCGAAGGACTCATACGGCCGCTCACTCCATCGCCAGCACCAGGAGCTCGGCCTGCGCCACGTGGAGGAGTTCGGCTGCGAGTTCCCGGAAGGCCTGAGGCCGCCGCGATGCCACGGCACGGAGGCTGAGCGCCATGAGGAACTCTCGTGGAACGCCGATGCCACCCATCCACACACAACGCCGCCGCCGCCAGGCCACCGAGTACCCGCGAGCGAGCAGGCATTCTCTGGCTCTGGTGAGTCGGACGAGGCAGCGGCTGCGTGGCTGGCTCTCGCTTCACACGCGAGAGGTCGCTGGTTCGAAACCAGCCGCGCCCGACCACCCCCGTTCGAGCTCTGACAGTGCTGGTTTCTTTGGCACTGCCTTCGTTTCTAGGGTGGGCTCGTGGATTCCACGAGAGCCATTGAGGCGATCGGCCTGACCAAGGCCTTCGGGGAGACCGAAGCTGCCGCCGGGGTCGACCTTTCGGTTCCAACTGGCCTGGGTATTGGTCGCGAGTGCGGTTCTCACCGCCGTCTTCGGATCGCAGACCATGCGCCTCTAGAAGGTCCACCGATGAGATGGTGATCGCGCCGAGCGAGGCCCGCGCGGGGCGCACCCAGCCTTGCGGCGTGCGGCCAACGACGATGCGAGCGCTGAGCCTCCTGGCGACGGGCGCCGTGGCGGTAGCCGCGCTCACCGGCTGCGGTCAGGGCTCGCAGGCGGCGGGTGAGGCCAGCCGTGCAGCCGCTCGCGCCAGCAACCGCCCCGCACCAGATTTCACGCTCACCAACCAATTCGGGCAGCGGACCTCGCTTGACCAGTACCGCGGCAAGGCAGTCCTCCTGGCCTTCGTCGATTCGAAGTGCACGACCCTCTGCCCGCTGACGACGGCGAGCATGCTCGATGCCGTTCACGAGCTGGGATCAGCTCGAAAGCGGGTGAAGCTCCTTGGTGTCGATGCAAACCCCGAGGCAATACGTGTCGCTGACGTCCGCGACTACTCGGCAGCACACGGGATGCTCTACCGCTGGTCGTTTCTGACCGGCACGCCAGCCGAGCTCGCGCGGGTCTGGAAGTCCTACGGCGTCGCCGTCAAGACCGTTCACGGGCAGGTAGGTCACGATGCCATCATCTACGTCGTCGACCCTCAGGGCCGCGAACGCTCGGCATTCGGAACCACAATGGCGTACGCGACGGTGAGAACGCAGGCCGGCGCGATGGCGCTGGCCCTCGGTCGGGCGCTCGGCCTCGGCTCCCTCCCCGAGAAGAACCCGCGTCCACCACCCGACCTGATCCCAGATCATCCCGCCCGCTTTCCGGTCGAGGCGGGACAGGGAGTCGGCGGCGAGGTGCGGCTTGGGCCCGAACACCCGCACCTCCTCGTCTTCGTGGCCAGCTGGCTGCGTCAGACGTCGAATCTGCGTCGGCGTCTCGCGGCGCTCGACCGATACGCACGATTGGCTCGACGCCGGGGATGGCCGAGCCCGGTGGCCGTCGATCTCGCAAGTGTCGAGCGATCGCCGCGAACGCTCCCGCGGTGGCTCGCTCGACAGCGTCTCTCGCTCGATTACCCGATCATCTCCGACCGCTCCGGCGCCCTTGCGGACGGGTACCGGGTGCGCGACGCCCCGTGGATCGAGCTCACCTCCGCACGCGGTCGGATCGTCTCGCACCACGACGGTTGGGTCCGGATTCGAGCCCTGCAGCGAGCCGTCTCCAACTAGGGCGCATCCGCCAGCTCGCGGTACTGCCCTGGTGGGTTCCCGCGCAGAACCCATGCACCGTCCTCTCGGAAGAGCATCCCGCGATCGCGGAGGCTGAGCAGCGCCTTGGTCACCGAGGGGCGGCGGGCGGCGGTCAGCTCGCTCAGAAGCGCGTGCGTGAGCGGGATCTCGACGACCACGGAATCTCCGCGAACGCGGCCGAAGCGATCCGCCAGGTGCCAGAAGAGCATGTGGAGCCTGGTCTCGACCCGGCGCTCGCTGACGATGGCGATCAGCAGGGCCAGGTAACGCGACCTCAGCAACGCCCTGCCGGTCAGCGCGGCAGCGATCTCCGGGAAAGGCGCGGCGCGACGGCTGAACTCCTCGTCCAGCACAGCTACTCGCGCCTGCCTGATCACGTTCCAGCTCGTGGCTCTCGGGACGCTCGCCCAGTCGGTGATCCGCTCCCAGGGCCGCAGGAGGTCTCCGCGACCGACGAGCTCGGCGCCGTAGTGCTTGCTGCTCCCGACTCGCCTGCAGAGAACGCCCGAAAGGACGAGCAAGCCGAATCCACGTTCGGATGCAGGCTCGGATTCTGGCTCCCAGACTCCCGGAAGAAGCGCTTGAACGCGAGCCTGGCAGGCGCGCTCGGCGAGAATCGCCCTCGATGGCTCGAGCCTGGCCCCGAGGTCCGGGTCTTCGACAAGCAGCCGGACGGTCGACGTCGTCGGAACCGTGGAAGTTCTCTCTTGAAGCTCGATCGAATTCAAGTCGTCGCCGATGATCCCCGTCGCTGAACAGGCGAGCATTCCCGTAATCGTGGCGCCCCGAACGGTAGTCCACGAGGGATTGTCAGAGCCCTTACATACGAGCCGCGCGAACCGCAGCGCCGGCTCGCATCGGCCCTACGTTTTGCCGATGAGCCGCGATCGCGACCAGCATTCGGATGCGGTTCAGAAAATGAGCATGGCGGGGGTGCGGGTGCGAGCCCAGGCTCTCCGCACCCACCCGGTCTGGAGCCTGGTCGCTTCCGGTCGTGGTCTCATCGCGCTCTCCTTGGTGATCGGGGTAGGCGCCGGGCTCGGAGCGATTGTCTTTCGAGCCCTCATCGTCGCCGGCACCGAGGTCTTCACGGGCCACCACGACTTCAGCGCGGCCGGCTACGCAGCCAACCCACATGTCCCCTGGCTCGGGATCGCCTTCGTGGTCGTGGCACCGATCATCGGTGGGCTCCTCTACGGGCCTCTGGTGGCCAAGTTGGCGCCAGAGGCCCGCGGCCACGGGGTCCCGGAGGTGATGCTGGCCGTCGCCGGCAACGAGGGACGCATCCGAGCTCGGGTGCCGTTCGTGAAAAGCGTCGCATCAGCAGTCTGCATCGCTTCCGGCGGCTCGGTCGGACGCGAGGGACCGATCACGCAAATCGGCTCGGCCATCGGCTCAATCGCCGGACAGCTGACCGACGTCTCGCCGCAGACGCGTCGGCTCCTGGTTGCGTGCGGCGCGGCCGCTGGCATCTCAGCCACCTTCAACGCCCCAATCGCCGGGGTGTTCTTCGCCCTCGAGCTTATCCTTCGCGACTTTCAGGCCCGGGCCTTCGGGATCGTCGTTCTGAGCTCGGTCACGGCGACAGCGGTCGGGAGGATCGCCTTCGGCGACAACGCCTTCCTCACCCTGCCGCATTTCCACGTCGTCTCTGGGCTCGAGTATCCGCTTTACGCAGCATTGGGGATCGCCGCTGCATTCGTCGCGATCACCTTCGTCGGCGTCCTCTATCGCTTTGAGGACTTCGCCGATCGAGTCTGGCGAGGCCCGGAGTCGCTTCGTCCCGCTGTGGGGGGTCTGGCGCTGGGCATGCTGCTCCTGGCTCTCCCCCAGATGTACGGGGTCGGATACCCGGTAATGCAGAACTCGATCGGCGGCCACTACGTCGTCGGCCTGCTGCTGCTCTTCATGGCAGGAAAGGTGATCGCGACCAGCTTGACGATGGCGATCGGAGGCTCTGGGGGCGTCTTCGCCCCGGCGCTGTTCATCGGGGCCACCCTCGGCACCGCCTTCGGCATCGGCGCCCACGACCTTCTCCCGTCGCTCACCGCTCCGCCCGGCGCCTACGGCCTCGTCGGCATGGGAGCCGTGTTCGCCGCCGCCGCGGGAGCGCCGATCACCGCGGTGATCATCGTCTTCGAGCTCACCGGCGATTACTCGGTGATCTTGCCCCTCATGGTCGCCGTAGTAGTGGCCGAAGGCCTCGGGCGACTGCTGAGCCCCTCGACGGTCTACACCCGGAAGCTCCTCCGCCGCGGCATCGACATAGACAGGGTCGCCGGCCCCCTGGTTTCCCCAGCGCCGGAGCTCGCGGAGGCGGTCGAGGCCCGGGTAGGCACCGTCTCCAGAGGCGGCAACGGCACCAACGGAGCCGAGGCAATTGGCCCTGCTCGCAGCGGAGCCCAGAGATAGAGGGACCGAGCGCTTCCTCCGGGTGGTGTCACAGCTCGGACCGGGGGCGTTGGCAATCGCAGGCCACGGGGTTACACCTCGTCAATGACTCACGAGACAGTTGGAGCTCTGGGGGCCGTTCTCTTGATCGGAGGAGGTTGCGGCGCCGTCGTCTGCTTCACCCTAGCTCGCATCTGCGGAGAAGCGGGAATCTCGCCACGGATCTGGCTGGTGGGCGCAGTTGCCTCGGCCGCGCTCGTGGCCCTTGCAGTAGCTGACGTCGTCTTCACGTCAACCGTGTTGAAAACCTGAGCCTGTGCCGCTCGCAGTGGTATCGGGATCGGCCGCGGTGGCTGTGGTGCTCTACGCAATCTTCAGCCACCAGCCGATTGCGTCCGGGGCGTACATGATCGGCGTGGGCCTTGGGCTCCTCGCGATCGCCTCGGCGGCCACACGCGCCAATCGGAGTCCATCGGATCCTTCTCTCCCGCCCCGCCGTAGCAGGGAGGCCTCGAATGGCCTCAAGCACCGATAGGTGTCCTCGGGCGCGGCGGATGTGCGCTCATTCCACCGGCTGGGCGTCCGGAGAACGGGCGGCTCTGGTCGCCACCGCGCGATTCCTCGCCGCCCTCACGGCGGCCGTGAGAGTTTCCACGTCGTAGGCTCCCCGGTGGCGTCGTCCGTTGATGAAGAAGCTCGGGGTCCCAGCCACCCCGCTGGCATCAGCGGTCGCGACGTCGTCCGAGACCCGACCGGCGTACTCGCGGCGGCGGAGCTCGTTCGAGAACCGGTCCACGTCGAGGCCCAGCTCGTCCGCATGCCGGCGGAGGTCCGCCGGCGTCAACTCCTCCGGATGCTCCAGCAGCACGTCGTGCATCTCCCAGAACGAATCTTGTCTGCCCGCTGCCTCAGCTGCCTCGGCCGCCAGCTGCGCGTTCAGGTGAACGTCATTCAACGGCAGGTGCCGCCAGACGTATCGGAGGTCATCGCCGAACGAGTCGAGCAGCTCCCGGACGACCACCTCGGCCCGGCCGCAGTACGGACACTCGTAATCCCCATATTCGACCAGCGTCACGGGCCCCGCCTTCGAGCCGCGGATGTGGTCGCGGTCGGGATCGACATCCTCCGAGAGGTCGAGCAGGTCGTCGTAGGTCCCGGCGATCTGACGGGCCCTGACCTCGTCGGGCAACCGTTGCATCACCCCGAAGACCACCCAGGCCACGAGCGGCGAGAGGATGGCCGCGGCGAGAACCCCAAGCTTCGCCTCCTCGAGCTCCCTGCCTTGGAAGGCCAGGCTCGAGATCAGCACCGAGACGGTGAAGCCGACGCCCGCGACAGCCCCGCCGCCGGCGATCACGGGCCAGCTCAGCCCCCGGCGCAGGCCGAAGATCCACTGTCTGGACGCCAGCCACGACGCGCTCAGGATCCCGAGCGGCTTACCCACCACGTAGCCGACAGCAATGCCGAGGGTGATCGGCGAAGTGGCAGCGTCGCCCAGGAGCCCTCCGCCGGCGTGGACGCCGGCGTTCGCCAGCGCGAAGACGGGCACGATGAGGTAGCTCGTCCATGGGTGCAACCCGTACTGAAGTCGCTCGTTCGCGGAGATCGCGGATGCAACGCTGCGCTGCGCTGAGCGGGCCAGCTCGGGCGTGGGCTGCTCCCGAAAAGACCGAGTCTGCTCGGTCACCTGTTCGAGATCGCTGCGTGCGGGCGGATAGGCGCTCGTCACGAGCCCGATCGCGAGTCCCGCGACGACGGGATCGATACCGGACTCATACAACGCGACCCACAGCGCGACCCCGAGCAGCACGGCGGCCTCCCGCCGCAGGGCGACGGGCGCATAGCGAGCCGCCACCAGGATCCCGAAGGAGGCGACCGCGAGCACGAGCGGGACGACAGAGAGTTGGTCCGTGTACACCGTGGCGATCACCAGCAGCGCCACCAGGTCGTCCACCACGGCGAGCGTGAGCAGCCGCAGCCGCAGCCGCGTGCCCCGCGGCGCGAGCAGCGCCAGCGCGCCGAGTGCCAGGGCCGTGTCGGTCGACATCGCGGCGCCCCAGCCGTGCGCCCCGCTACCCCCCGCGTTGAACGCCAGAAATATGGCGACGGGTACCGCCATCCCGCCGAGTGCCGCCGCGACCGGGATCGCCAGACGCTGACGCTCTCGCAGCTCCCCGGTGTCGAGCTCGCGCTTGGCCTCGAGCCCGACCACGAGGAAGAAGAGCGTCATCAAGCCCTCGTTCACCCAGTGCCGTAGATCCAGCGAGATGCCGCCGCTCCCGATGGTGATTGAGAGCTTCGTCGTCCAGAACGACTCGTATGAATCCGACCAGGGCGAGTTGGCCCAGACGAGCGCTGCGGTCGCGGCGACCAGCAGGACGATCGCGCCCCCGGTCTCGGCGCTCAGGAAATCTCGAACCGGAGTCGTGAGGTTCCGGGCCCACGCCGTCTTGCCCGAGAACCTGTCCGACCCCCCGCCCCGTAGCTCCGCTCCGGCTTCCGCGCTCATTCCCCCGGCTCGGCGATCTGCGAATCGGTGAGGTACCGGCTGAACCGCTCTGTGAGCTGAAGATGCAATCCGTGGTCGGAGTCGGGAAAGGGGATCGGCCCGGCCGTTGGCGGGTTCTGTTGCGGGATGCAGGAGTCGATGGTAGGGACGAAGGTCTCAGCGCTTGATCTCCACGACACCGGACCGAAGGTGCATCTCGAGTTCGAATCCGAGGTTAGAATCCCGCAGACGAGGGGGTGGGGCCCCAATCGGTGGACCGGGGATCGGCGATGACCAATTCGAAACGGGCACGCGTACGCGCTCAGTGAACAGCCCGAAGCGATCATGGTCCCGCAGTTGCTGCGCGCTTGGGGCGGCAATCGCGCTCGCACTTCTCCTATGTCCCGGATCGGGCGAAGCTCTCGGGCGCTGCGGCAATCCAGCGACTCGCCCGTGGTGCAACACCTCGCTGTCCGCCGGCAAGCGGGCGAAGCTGCTGCTCGCGGAGCTCACGAACACCGAGAAGATCTCGCTCCTCGGCGGCGATGAGCTGTCCGGTGTCGCCGGCGGAGAGGGGACCCACACCGGCACGAGCGACGGCATTCCGCGCCTTGGGATCCCCACGATCTACTTCTCCGACGGGCCCGCCGGCGTCCGTTCGGGAATGGCGACCGCCATGCCGTCGCCGCTCGCACTCGGCGCCAGCTTCGACCCGCGGAACGCCGCCCGCGATGCCCGCGTGATCGCCGACGAGGAGATCAAGAAGGGAAACGACGTCGTTTTCGCGCCCACCGTCGACATCGTCCGCACGCCGCTCGCAGGTCGCGTGTTCGAGGCTCTTGGCGGCGAGGACCCCTACCTCTCGTCCCAACTCGCAGTGCCGTGGATCAAGGCGGTCCAGCACCGGGGGCTGATCGCCGACGTCAAGCACTACGCGGGCAACAACCAGGAGGGCACCGGACCGGCCGCCAACGAGGCACGGCCCGGCAACTTTGCCGTCTCCCTCGGCGCGCTCGCGCCAATCGGAAACCGGATGCGCATCGACGCCCGGATCGATGAGCGCACGCTGCACGAGCTCTACCTGCCGATGTTCGAGGCCGCCGTGAAGCGGGCGAAAGTGGCCTCGGTGATGTGCGCCTACAACAGGGTCAACGGCCCGTTCGCGTGCGAGAACAAGGCGCTGCTCGAGGACATTCTGCGCGGCCAGTGGGGCTTCAGGGGCATGACGATCGCCGATTACGGAGCCGCTCACAACGCCGGCGCCTCGCTGACCAACGGGCTCGACATCGAGCCGTGGCCCGGGGTCGTCTATGGCCCGGCCTCCGTCAACGCAGCCCTCGTGAGCGGCCCGGCGACGATGGCGGACGTCAACCGGCACGTCTTTCGCTACCTGCGAACGCTCTTCGCCTACGGCGCGATGGATCGCCCGGCCTTCAAGCCCAACGAGGGTGCGATCAACCGGGCCCGCGACGCGGCCAGGTCGGGGCGCGTCGCCGAGGAAGGCATGGTCCTGCTCAAGAACGACGGGCTGCTTCCGCTCAAGCGCAAGAAGCTTCATTCGGTCGCGGTGATCGGCCCGGCCGCCGACGCTTACTTCACCGGTGGCGGGTCCTCGGAGATCAAGCCCTTCTCGACGACGACTCCGTTCGAGGGCATCGCCAAGGAGGCGGGACACGGTGTGAAGGTCAGGACCGACGACGGCTCCGACCCGGCCAGTGCCGCGCAGCTCGCGGCCAATGCCGACGTGGCGATCGTCGTCGCCGCCTCGTACTCGACGGAGGGGGTCGACCGCACCTGCCTGAGCTTCGAGTGTCCCCCGGTCTTCGGCGACCAGGATGCGCTGATCCGGCGGGTCGCCGCGGCCAATCCGAAGACGATCGTGGTGATGGAGAGCGGCGGCCCGATGCGCACCCCGTGGCGGAAGCGGGTCGCCGGCGTTCTCGAGGCCTGGTACCCGGGCTCCAAGGCCGGCACTGCGATCGCGCAGATCCTGTTCGGCAAGGTCAACCCGTCCGGGCACCTGCCGGTGACCTTTCCGAAGCGCGTGGCGGACCTGCCCACCGCCGGCAACGACCACGCCTATCCAGGCGTCAACGACGTCGTCGACTATGTCGAGAAGCTCCTCGTCGGCTACCGCTACTACGACGCGAAGCGCATCAAGCCGGCCTTCCCCTTCGGGTACGGCCTCTCCTACACGAAGTTCCGTTTCTCCGACCTTCGGGTCAGGCGATCGGCGTCGAAAGCCCGCACGCGCGGCAGCCCGACGGTCAGCATCGCGGTGAAGAACACCGGTAGGCGCCGCGGCGTCGCCGTCCCCCAGCTCTACCTGTCGCTGCCGTCTACGCATGCCGTCCCGGAGCCGCCGAAGGCGCTCAAGGGCTTCAAGCGGGTCACGCTCGCCCCGGGGAAGACGAAGCGGGTGCGCTTCGCGCTGAACAAACGCGCCTTCTCGTACTGGGGCACCGGCAAGAACCGGTGGCGGGTCGTGCCCGGGTGCGCGAAGGTTCTGGTCGGGAGCTCGTCGCGAACGACGCCCCTCCGGGCCCCGATCGCCGCGACCGGAACCTGTCGGCCCTAGCTGACCTCCGGCTCGCGCCGGGGGTCGATCAGGATCTTCGCGTGCCGCTCCGCGTCGCCCAGCGCGTCGAAGGCGCCGGCGACCCCGTCGAGTCCGACCGTGCCGGTGAGGAGCGGCGTGGGGTCGACCTTGCCGCCGGCGAGCATGTGGAGGGTCTCCCGGAACTCGGGCGGCGTGTAGCCGAGGACGAAGCGCAGGTCGATCTCCTTGTTGATGGCGAGCGCCGGGCGGATCCGGTCGGCGCCCATGCAGACGCCGACGACGACCACCCGCGAGAAGAGCGGCGCGCTCGCGACGATCTCGTCGATGACGCCCGGGACCCCGACGCACTCGAAGACCACCGGGCTCTTCGGGCCGGCCCCGAGCCGCTCGGCCGCGCTCCAGACCTGCCACCACGGCAGCGGCAGGCGCTGCAGACGCTCGATTGTCGTCACCGCGAGATCGAACGCCTCCGGGGCGCTCGTCAGGTGGCCATGGTCCCCGGCGTAGGGGGAGCGCTCGCCCGGATCGACCACGACGTCGGCGCCGCAGCGCTCCGCGAGGGCGCGCCGGCCCGCCGAGAAGTCGCTCGCGACGACGTGACGCACGCCCCTTGCCTTCAGCATCAGGATCACTCCGAGCCCGATCGGTCCGCAGCCGATGACAACGGCGACGTTGCGCTTCTTGATCTGGCTGCGACGCACCGCGTGCCAGGCCACCGCCAGCGGCTCGGTCAGCGTCGCGACGTCCGGACGCAGGCCGTTCGGCACTCCGAACGCGAGCGACTCCTCGACGACGAGCTGCTCCGCGTAGCCGCCGGGGGCCCTGGCCGACAGCCCGATCGGGTGCACGGCGCCGCCGCTCCGGACGATCGGCAGGGCGACCACCGGAGTGCCGTCGGCGACCGAGTCGCCGGTGCCGGGGCCGCGGTCGACCACCCGCCCGCAGAACTCGTGCCCGAGGACGACCTCGTGGCTCGGGCGCATCGCCTCCTCGTAGCCGACCTCGGCCGCGACGTCGGCCAGCTCGTCGGCCTGGTGCCGCGCATGGAGGTCGGAGCCGCAGATCCCGCAGCGAAGGACCTCGAGGAGCAGCTGTCCCTTGGCGGGAGTCGGATCTGCGACCTCAGCGACGTTCAGCTCGGCTTCCTTGCAGACGACCGCCTTCATCAGGGAACAGTCTGCCTGGCCGGGACGATCGCGGTCAGGAAGTCGCTCATGACCGAGCCCCTGATCCTCGGGTCAGCCGCACGCTGGATGCCGATACCAAGGCTGAGCCCGACGACCGCCGTCGCGAAGAGCTCCCTTGGGATCCCGAGGTCATCCCCCAGCGCCTCGGCGGCAATGTCCGCGGCGCTCGCCCGCAGGCGCTCGTAGCGCGCGGCCGCCGCCCGAAACTGCTCGTCGTGCCTGCTCGCCGCGGCGACCTCGGTCTCGAGCCGCGCCCAGGCGCGATCACCGATCGTCTCGTCGGCCCAGGCGGCGAGGGCGTCGAGCTTGCCCTGCGGGTCGCCGGCGCGGGCAAGTGCGGCGGCGAGCCGCCGCTGCTCGCTCGCGTAGAGCTCGTCGATCACGGTGATGCCGAGCTCGGTCTTCGATTCGAAGTTCGAGTAGACGGCGCCGCGCGTGTAGCCCGCCTCCTCCCCGATCTGCTCGAGCGAGGTCGATCCGAAGCCGTCGCGGAGGAACAGCCGCGTGGCGGCGTCGACGATCCGCGACCGCGTGCGCTCCTGGCTTTCGGCCCTGGACAGGACCTTCGTCATGCCGCGGCGAGCCCCTCGAAGCGGTAGTCGTCGAGATCGAAGCGGGCGCTTCGCCAGGCGACCTCGAGCGTCGGGCTGGCGCGGAACGGGACGTCGCCGTGGCGGTCGAAGTAGTAGCTGTTGGCGTCGCCGCAGGCGCCCCGGAAGAAGATCTGGTTGTGCCGGCGGCCGAGCATCTTGCGGAAGTACCGGTCGTTCGCCTCGCGGCTGATCTCCACGCGGGTCGAGCCCGACCGGCGGGCCTGCTTCAGGCACCGCACGATGTGCCGCGACTGGTGCTCGATCAGGTTGAAGTACGACGAGCCGTTGAACCCATAGGGCCCGAGGATCGCGAAGAGGTTGGGGAAGCCGGGGACGCTCACCCCCTCGTACGCCTGGAAGCGGTTCTCGTCCCACCAGGTCTCCAGGTCCACCCCGCCTGAGCCCCGCACGGGGTAGGCGGGCATGTTGCCGGGCTCGAAGACCTTGAACCCCGTGGCGAGGACCAGCACGTCGATCTCGTGCTCGATGCCGGCCTCGGTGCGGATACCAGCCGGCGTGATCTCGGCGATCGGATCCGTCTCGAGGGTGACGTTCTCGCGGTTGAACGTCCGCAGATAGTCGTTGGAGAAGCCGGGGCGCTTGCAGCCGAGCCCGTACCGGGGCGTGAGCTTGTCGCGGATCTCCGGGTCGTTGACCTGCTCGCGGAGGTGCTTCCGGCCAACCGCCTCACCGCGCTTGGCGAGGGGTACGACGCCGTAGAAGTGGGCGGCGAGCGGGAACGTGAGCTCCACGAAGGTCTCGCTCAGCGCCCGCGTCACCGCCTTCGCGCCGGGCACCCAGCGCAGCGTTCGCTGGAGAGCCGGAGAGATCTCGCCGTCGGCCTTCGGCAGGCACCAGATGGGAGTGCGCTGGAACACCGTCAGGTGCTCCACCTCCGGGGCGATCGACGGGACGACCTGCACGCCCGAAGCGCCGGTGCCGATCACGGCAACCCGCTTGCCCCGCAGGTCGTGGCCGTGATCCCAGCGAGAGGTGTGCATCGCCACCCCGGCGAACGAGTCGAACCCCGGAATGTCGGGGGACTGGGGCTGCGTGAAGACGCCCGTGGCCCCGACCACGTACCGCGTCGTGATGCCCTCGCCACCGTCGGTCTCGAGGCGCCAGAGGTGCGTGTCGTCGTCGAAGGTCGCTCCCACGATGGTGGTGTTGAACCGGAATCGCGACCGCAGCCCGTACTTGTCGACGCAGTGCTCGGCATAGCCCTTGAGCTCATCGCCGGGGGCGTAGACGCGCGACCAGTCGGGACGCTTCTCGAACGAGAACTGGTAGCTGAAGGAGGGAATGTCGACACCGATGCCCGGATAGGTGTTCCAGTGCCAGGCCCCGCCGACGCCGTCGCCAGCCTCGACTACGGAGAGGTTCTCGAAGCCCGCTTCGTCGAGCTTGATCGCCGCACCGATCCCGGAGAAGCCCCCGCCGACGACGACCACATCGTGGTCGGGCTTTGGGATATTCGAAATATCCACATGCCCACGGTATCACCACGAGCTTTGAGATTTCCGCCGAGGCAGTGGGCCGGCCGCGTACCCGAGGGGACTAGCCTGGTCGGCAGCTCACGATGCCCATCCTCGAGGTCAATCGCAAGGAGCATGCCCTCGCTCTCTTCGCCGGCCTGCCGCGACGCTACGACGGCGCCGGCGCGGTGCTCAGCTTCGGCCAGGACCCGCGCTGGCGGCACGAGATGGTCGGCCGCGTCGCAGCCGGGCCGCACGAGCGAGTGCTCGACGTGGCAACCGGAACCGGAATGGTGGCGGCGGCCCTGGTGCGCCGCTACGGCTGTTCGGTCGTCGGGCTCGACCAGAGCCCGGAGATGCTCGCCGGCGCCAAGGCGCGACTGCGGGGCGACCCGACGCTTGCGGCGCGAGTGGAACTGGTGCGAGGGGAGGCCGAATCGCTGCCCTTCGCGGACGGCGAGTTCGACCACCTGACGTTCACGTACCTGCTGCGCTACGTCGACGATCCCGCGGCGACGCTTCGCGAGCTCGCGCGCGTGGTCAGGCCGGGTGGCCGGATCGCCTCGCTCGAGTTCATGCTGCCGCCGAACCCGGTGGCGCGCGCCCTGTGGCGCGTCTACACCCGCTTCGGGCTCCCCTCGCTCGGCCGGCTGATCTCGCGCGACTGGTACGAGGTGGGTCGGTTCCTGGGGCCCAGCATCACGGACCTCTACCGGAGCCTTCCGCTGGAGCGCCAGCTCGAGTTGTGGCGCTCGGCCGGGATCGCGTCGGTGGACGCCAGGGTGATGAGCCTGGGGGGCGGGGTCGTCATCTCGGGAACGCGTGGTGAGTGAGCAGGGCGGTCCCGCCCCCGCTGCGGAGGGGGGCACGCGCCGCCCCGCCTTCTACGCGCTGCAGCCCGGGGGCTGGCGGGACCTGGTCACGCTGCTCCACCCGCCGTACACGGCGTGGCACCTCTCCTACGTCGCGCTCGGCGCCGCGGCGGCGCCGCAGATACACGCCGACCGGCTGGCGGCCGCGCTGGCCGCCTTCTTCCTCGCGGTCGGCGTTGCGGCACACGCGCTGGACGAGCTGAACGGACGCCCGCTGAGGACGCGCATTTCCGATCGCTCCCTGATCGCGCTCGCCACGATCGGGCTCGCCGGCGCAATCGCGATCGGCACCATCGGCGTGTTCACCGTCTCCGCCAGCCTCCTCCCGTTCGTCGTCGCCGGCGGCCTCCTGGTCCTGGCCTACAACCTCGAGCTCGCCGGCGGCCGGTTCCACACGGACTTCTGGTTCGCCGCCGCGTGGGGTGCCTTCCCGGCGCTGACGTCGTGGTGGGCGAACACCCTCTCGATCCGTTCCGCCGACGAGGTGGCCGCCGGCGCGCTCGTCGCCGCAGGCTGCTTCGGGCTGAGCGTGGCGCAGCGACGCCTGTCGACCCCTGTCCGCCAGCTGCGCCGCAGGACCCTTGCGCTCAGCGGTGAGCAGCGGCTTGACGACGGCACCTCGCTCCCGCTCTCGGCGGAGCGGATCGCCGCGCCGCTCGACGGAGCCCTTCGAGCGCTGTCCTGGGCCGTTGTCGCCGTCGCGGTCGGCGTCGTCATCGTCCGGCTCTGAGGTTCAGAGAGGCCGCCGTCTAGAGAAGCCTCGGCGCAGGCGACCGGGGGCGTCCAGAACGTGACCGGCGCGAACCACCCGTTCCACCTGCACGGCCTCTCGATCCAGCCGATCTCCCCGACCAAGGCGGCGAGCCCGACCTATACGTGGGATCGCCTTCCAGCTGCACGTCCGCCACTGATCCGAGGTCACGGGAAGACCTGCTCGCCCGTGTCCTCGTCCACGACGGTGATCGCCAGCGAAGGACACGCCTCCGCCGCCGCGAGGATCAGGTCGTCCGGGCCGGATCCGGCGACGACCGCCACGTCCTCGAGCTCGAAGACGCCTGGTGCGATCGCGACGCAATCGCCGTGACCGGCGCAGGCACCGTCATCGATTACGGGTAGATAGCTCATGTCAGTGCTCCTTCCAGGGGCTGGGATGACTGGTCTGTAAGGCCGTCGACTTCACGGCGCAGGGCGACGAAGTCCCGCGGGCTGTTGACCACCAGGGCGGCGATCACGCGCCCGCTCGACCGGTAGGTCACCCTGAGGCTGCCCTGCTCGGGATCGGGTTCGACCTCGCAGGAGTCCGCGTGCTCGGCGTGGCCGACGTACTGGATCCGCATGCCGTACTGGTCGCTCCAGAATCCGGCCAACGGAGCCGGCGGGACATCCTTGCCGAGCATCGTCCGCCCGGCGGCTGTGCCCTGCTGCGCAGCAGCCTCCCAGTGCTCGCATCTGGAATGCGTCTGAAGCCGCGGGTCGAACGGCCGGGCAACGTCCCCCACCGCAAAGACTCCGGGAAGCGCCGTCCGCCCGCATGGGTCAGTGCGGATGCCATCCGGGCTGAGGCCACTTCCCGCGACCCAGCCGGCCTCAGGTGCGACCCCGACGCCCACCACGAGCGTTCCGCACTCGATGCAGGCCCCGTCCTCGAGCTCGAGTGCCTCGATTCGCTCGCCCGAGGCGCGCGTTCGCGCGATCTGCGCCGAGGTCAGGACGCGCACTCCCGCTTCGCGATGGGCGTCGGCCAGCCAGTTGCCGACGTCGCTGCCGAGGAGCCTGCCGAGGGGCACCGGGAGGGCCTCGATGATCGTCACCGGCACGCCGAGGCTCCGGGCCGAGGCTGCAACCTCGAGGCCGATGAACCCCGCGCCGATCACGACCAGGGGGCCATCCGATCCGTGGAGGGCGCCCCGCAGCTCGAGCGAGTCCGCGAGCGTTCGCAGCTCGCGGACGTTGGCGAACCCCGCGAGCAGATCCAGCCGGCGAGGACGGCTTCCCGTGGCGATCAGGAGCTGCTCGTACGGCACCGCGGCTTCGCCCGCGACGTTGACGACGCCTTCCCGCGGATCGAGCCCGGTCGCTCGCACGCCGCGCCGGAGCTCGATCCCCTGATCCTCGTACCAGCCCGGCTCCCGGAACGCCGGGACCGGGGGAAGGGCTTGCGCCGAGAGCATGCTCTTCGAAAGCGGCGGCCGGTCGTACGGGTACTCCTCCTCCGCGGCGAGCATGACCAGGCGCCCGTCGTAGCCCTCCCTGCGCACCGTCTCGGCACAACGCTGGGCGGCCAACCCGCCGCCCACGAGGACGATTCCCGCGCCGGCGTTCATGCCGCGTCCTCTCCAACCGCGGGCCGCGGCGAGAGCGACGTCCCCGGCCGCCTCCTCTGCCGGGCCACCGCCGGCGGGTCCGCGGCGCGGGCGGGACGCTTCCGCCGCGCGCTCACGAGCCGGACGGCGAACAGGATCGCGATCGGGATCGCGGTGGCTCCGAGGAACGCCCGCATCCATGGAGTGCTCGCGTCCGTTCCGGCCCCCAGCGTGTGGACGATTCCGAGGGCGTATACGACGATCGTGGCGCGGTGCGCCTTGCGCCAGAGCGCCGGGCCGATGCGCCGGCGAGCGTAGAAGCTGAGTCCGAGAAGCGCAGCGAGGTATCCGGCGACGATCCCGAGCCCGGTGAAGAGCGGCCGGTAGCCCATCGTGAACGGCACGACGATCCCCGAAGGGCCCGGATTGAGCCAGGGGTCGCCGAGAAGGGTGATGCCGTGGACGGCAATCGCCATGAGCCCGGTGAGCGCGGTCTGCTCGTGAAGCGCCGCAAGGATGCGGGGCAACCCCGGGCGACGGGCCAGCTTGCTCGCCATCAACAGCCCGATCGTCACGGAGACCGTCACGAGTACCAGCGCGACGATCCCGGATGCCCGGCTGGCCAGCCACCAGGCGTGGCTTGCAAGGTCTGGCGGCGTCGTCGTCATGCGGCCACCCCACGGGGGATGAGCGAAGGGGGAACCGCCACGCTGATCCGCGGCCGCACCGGCAGGCGACCCACCGTCTCGACGTCGCCGTCATCGTGCACCAGGACGCCCCCGTGCTCCGCGAGAAGCTCACGACCCCCGGCCGGGCCCGCGAGGAGCGCCGCCTTGGCAAGCGTCTCCGCCTCGAGCGCGGTGGCACCGAGCGCGGTCGCCCCGACAAGCCCGGTCCACGCCGGCTCACCGGTGGAGGGATCGATGAGATGGTGGGCGAAGCTGCCGTTGGACCGCCTCCAGACCCGCACGTTCATGCCCGACGTCGCCACCCCGCCGGAGCGCAGGGTGAGCACGTGCGCCCGTTCCCCCGTCAGTGGATGCTCGATCTCCACTTCGAAGGGCTCGGCATCGCCTGCCGCCTGGACACGGATGTCACCGCCGCAGTCGACGACGAATCGCGTGAAGCCCGTGAGGCGGTCGGCAAGCATGTCGGCGGCAAGTCCCTTGCCGCACCCGCCGGTGTCGAACAGGACCCCGGGCGGCCGCCGGATCACGCCGGCAACCTCGTCCACCTCGAAGGCGTCCCACGCGCGGCTGACGCTCGGCCCGGCGGGCCGGCGGGCCGGGGCCACCAGGAGGGCGTCGGCGAGCCGCGCGGGCTCCACTCCCTTCAGGGAGTCACGGTATCCCGCCGCTTCGAGGGCGCCGAGAATCGTGGGGTCCACGAGTCCGCCCGTCCGGCGCGCGGCCCATAGGCCCGCCGAAACCGCCGTGCGCAGGAGGCCCGACGCCGGGACCACGGACCGCTGGTCGCGGTTCAGAACGCTGAGCTCGCTGTCGTCGACGAAACGCGAGAGCGCCGCCTCGAAGTCGGCGACGAATCGCTCGCACCGCGCGGCCGCCGCAAGGGCGGAATCGCGGGGCGACTGCCCTTCGACGATTAGCCGCACCTCCGATCCCATCGCGTCGAATGTGGCGTCCACGCGGGTCATGAGGTGCTCGTAACCACTGGGGCGGGGGCAGGCGCAGGGGCCGCGGGCGCGGGCGCGGGCGCGCTCGACACGGCGGGTGCCGGACTGCTCGCCGGGGCACCGGAAGCCGGCGCGCTCGAGGTCGGCGCAGCCGCCTCGACGGTGCCGCCCGGGGCAGCTTCCTGGCGCCGCTCGAGGACCAACCGCCGCACAACCCTGCGCACCACCACGGGCCGGGATGCCGGCGCCGCGGCGAGCGACCTCGATCCGAGCGCCGGGTCATTCCCGGAGCGCAGCTGGAAGGCAAGGAACTCGAACATGACGAGGAAGACGGTCATGGCGGCCGCGGCCGTTGGCAGCCAGCCGAGGCGATGGGCTGCCTGTCGAGGGGCGGGCGTCACGATTCCTCCCTCTCGTCTCCGTGCCGAACCTGGTTCCGGGGCCCGCCACCGCCACCACTGACGCGGGTGGTCGGACGGGCAGAGGCATGAGCTGTCGAGACCATCCGGGGCGCCGCGGCAGGCGAGGTTGCCTGGGCGGCCGGCGCGGGGGCTCCACTCGCCCGGGTCACGACGCTCGCTGCGGCGCCGGATGCGGTCCCGCCGGAATGCGGGGCGCCCCGGACCAGAGCGCTGGCCGGTTGGACCGACCCAAGCGCTGGATCGTGACCAGCTCGCAGCTGGTAGGCGAGCAGCTGGAAGACGACCAGGAAGCCGGCCACCGAGGCGAGGACCGTCGCCGCCAGGCGCGGCGCGCGGCGTGTCCTGCCGGGCGCGCGCGCAGGCCTGCGCTGTGGGGTGAGTGGGTTGCCGCGTTCCTCAGTCATCTCCCTCACCGCCGTTACCGGAAGTCTCTGACTCGCCGCCGCCCTGGGCGCCGCCGCCGGCTCCACTCGTGTGGGTGACGACCGGGCTGCTCGAGCTGGTCGAAGACGAGGCTCCGCTGGTCCTCGAGACCGCGGGCGTCGAGGCGGGAGCGGCTGTTGGGGAGCTCGTGGTCGCGACGGGCGCCGCCGTGTCCACAGGAGCAGCCGCCTGCACGGCGGCCGGCGCCGGAGCGCTGGAGGCCGGAGCGGGCGAACCGCCCGGAGCGGCCGAGGCCGCCGCCGCCTGCGCCGTCCCCTGCGGGGGACGCTTGGGCGGGAGCCGCCGGTGAATCGTCCGGTGGATGACCTGGGTCTTCACCTTCGGAGGGGTCGACGCAACCGCGGCCCTGGTGTCCGCCGGCGGGGAGGCATTGCTGCCCATCGCCCAGCCGCCGAGGCCACCGAGGCCAGCCGCTGCCACAACCGCCACGATCCGTGTCCTGATATCCGCTCTCACACTCTGCTCCTTCTGGGATTTGGGAGCGGCCAGTGTCCGAAACGGCGCGCAAGCGGCAGACAAGGCATTGGCAAAGAGCAGGCAAAACTTGTCCCGCGCAAGCCTTTGGGCGTAAAACGCTCGTCTAGAGTCATTGGCGTGCCCGGCGTCGCGAACCGCTCTCGCATCCTCTTCGTCGAGGACGAAGCATCGATCTCCGAGCCGTTCTGCGAAGCGCTTCGCCGGGAGGGGTTCGACCCCGTCGTCGCATCGACGGCGGCGGCCGCGCTCGAGGCCGCGGAGCGAACCGACCCGGACCTGGTCCTCCTCGACCTTCGACTGCCCGACGGTGACGGCCGCGATGTCTGCCGCCGGCTCCGGCGCCTCTCCGACACCCCGATCATCATGCTCACGGCGAGCGGGACGGAGACGGATCGGGTCGTCGGGCTCGAGCTGGGCGCGGACGACTATGTCGTAAAGCCGTTCAGCTCACGCGAGGTCATCTCGAGGATTCGCGCCGTCCTGCGGCGAACGGCCGGGACGCGCGCGCCCGCGCAGCCCATGATCCTCGTGAACGGGATCGAGCTGGACATCTCCGCGCGGCGCGTAAGCCTCGACGGTCGTGAGCTGAAGCTTCCGCGCAAGGAGTTCGATCTGCTGGCGGAGCTCATGCGGCACGCCGGCGAGGTGGTCTCGCGCGAGGACCTCATGTCGCGCGTCTGGGACGTCAACTGGTTCGGGTCGACCAAGACACTCGATGTTCACATCGCGTCCCTGCGACGGAAGCTCGGGGACGACCCATCCTCGCCGCGATTCATCGAAACCGTGCGAGGCGTCGGCTTCCGCTTCGCGGCGCCCGAGGGGGAAGACCGGTAAGCCTTCGAACTCGCCTCGTCGTCGGCGTCGCCTACGTGCTGCTGCTGGCCCTCGTTGCGCTGGGCATCCCGCTGGCGCTCAGCCTTCGTGACCGCGTCAACGCCGAAGTCCGCGGGCAGGCCGCAAGCCAGGCGGAAGTCGTCGCGAGCTCGGCGGGCGAGTTTCTCGTCCACGCGAAGTCGGCGCGGCTTGACCGCCTGGTCGACCTCTCGGCCCGCTCGGTTCGTGGGCGGGTCCTGATCGTGAACCGCCGTGGAGTCGTCGTCGCGGACAGCGCCGGTTCGGCGGCGGTTGGCACGAGCTACGCCAACCGGGCAGAGGTGAGCGGAGCAATCGCCGGCTCCAACGTCCAACTCACCAGGCGCTCGGACACCCTCGGCACCGATCTCCTCGCCACGGCGGCCCCTGTCCTTCACGCGGGCCGGACGGTTGGCGCGGTGCGCGTCACCCAGAGCGTCTCCGCCGTCAACCACGCCGTGCACACGGCCATCCTCGGCCTGGCCCTCCTCGGGGGGGTCGTCCTTCTCCTCGGCCTCGTGGCCGGCGTCCTCATCGCGGGCCAGCTGGCCAGACCCATCCGCAGGCTCGATCACGCCGCGCGGCAGGTCGCCGACGGCGCGCTGGACACGCGGGTTCCGGTTGAAGGCTCCAGCGAGCAGCGCTCCCTCGCGCAGACGTTCAACGCGATGACCCAGCGCATCGAGCGCCTGCTCGCCGCCCAGCGGGAGTTCGTCGCCGACGCCTCTCACCAGCTTCGGACGCCTCTGACCGGGCTGCGCCTCCAGCTCGAGGAGCTGCTCGAGTCAAGCCCGGCCGACGAGAGGACGACCGCCCGGCTCGACGCGGGTCTCCACGAGGTCGATCGCCTCTCGCAGATCGTGGACGAGCTGCTCATCCTGAGCCGGGCCGGAGAGCACGAGCTTCCAGGCGAGAGCGTGAGCCTGGACGATGCCGGCAAGCGGGCCGCCGAGCGCTGGCGGGCGACGGCGGTCGATGCCGGGCAGACCATCGTCTGCGCGTGCGAGGCCGAAACGGCCGGCTGGTGCGCGCTTGCGGACCTCGACCGGGCGCTCGACTGCCTCGTCGAGAACGCGATTCGCTATTCCCCGCCCGGAACGGAGATCACGATCTCCACCACGGGCGCCGGGATCGCCGTCGGCGACCAGGGACCGGGCCTGGAGCCCGCCGAGCGGGACGCCGTATTCGAACGGTTCTACCGGGGCAGCGCCGGGCGCCTGGGCCCCGACGGCACCGGCCTCGGACTCGCAATCGCCCGCGAGCTGATCGGACAGTGGGGCGGTACCGTCACGCTGGCGAACGGACAGCCTGCGGGGGCCGTCGCCTCGGTCGAACTGCAGAATCGCCCAGTCGACACCGCGATCGCCGGATGAGCTCCCCCGGCACAGCGGTCGTGCGATGGATCGGGCTGGCGATCCTGGGGCTGATGATCGCCGCCGCGATCGCCTTTGCGGCCAGCAAGGTCGTCAGCCAGCGTGTCGGCCTCGCCGGGGAGTCGTTTACGGCCGGACGCGAGCTCGCCCCGCCGCGCGACCGCGGCAATCATCGCGGGAACGGCGGCCGCGGGCACAAGCCGGACACCCGGCCAACCACGACCACGACTCCGGCCACGACCACGACATCGACGCTGCCGACGACGACCGCCCCGGCGCCGACGGTACCGCCGTCGGCCGCACCGCAGCAGCCGGCTCCCGGCTCGAACGGCGGGCAACCGCGCGACGAATCGGTCGGCTCGAAGCCGGCCGGCGGTGACGACTGACCAGGGGGACCGGCGAGGACGGTCACGGTCGCGATGCACGATCCGGGCTGTCACTGGTTCCAGGGCGCCGCTTAAGCGTTTTCTAGAGGTTCGCTCAACCGCGGCTTAGGCGCGACGCCGATTCTGCGGCCGATGAGCGGCGGGACCGAGGGCAACGCGAGGCTGACCTCGATGACCGCCGTCATCCTGCTGGTCGCCCTCGCGGCGGAGGGCGTGACGATCCTCAGCGTCGGGTCGCTGCTGGCGCCTCACATCTTCATCGGCGTGCTGCTGATCCCGGTCGTGGCCCTGAAGCTCGGGAGCACCGGGTACCGGTTCGTCCGCTACTACACGCACGACCGCGCGTACCGCGAGAAGGGCCCGCCGCCGGCCTGGCTTCGGATCGTCGCGCCGATCACCGTCGCGCTCACGGTCGCCGTGCTGGCGACCGGCGTCGCGCTTCTGCTGCACGGCCCGGACTCGGGACTGCTCCTCCTGCTCCACAAGGCCAGCTTCATCGGCTGGATCGCGTTCATGTCCCTCCACGTGCTGGGGCACCTACGCGAGATTCCCGCGGACGCCACGGCCGACTGGCGCCGGTCGCTGCCGGCATCCCGGGTGGCGGGCTCCTCCGCGCGGGCCCTCGCCCTCGCGCTGAGCATCGGCGCCGGCCTCTGCCTGGCCTTCTATTCGCTCTCGCTGGACGGCCCCTGGATGGCCTTCCACGGCGGCTGAGCAGGGCCATGCGGCATAAGAGCTTTCCAATCCCCGCCACAGGCCGGTCTTAACAGGGCAACCGACGATTTGGGCATGGAATACGACGCGAGATCCTCATCGGCCTCGCCCAGCGAAACCAGGGATCGCGGCCTTGCCCGGCTGGGACGAATGAGGCGAGGCCTTGCCGTTGCCTCCGCGGCGCTCGTCGTGGGCTTCGCGGTCCTCGTCGCGAGCGCCCGGCCCGGCAAGTCCACCGCCAGCACAGCAACGCCGCCGGCGCCGGCAGGCGACCACCGGGCGGCCCACACACGGTTTGCCCAGACGCCGCTGCGCGCGTCCACCTCGGCGCCGTCGGCGAGCGGGTCTGAATCCGACGACAGCGCGACACCGCCCGCAACCACGACGACCCAGTCGCCGCCGGCCTCCGTGTCGCCCCCGCCGGCCCCGCCTGCTCCCGCCCCCGCCGCACCGCCGCCACCGGTCGTCTCCGGTGGCTCGTGAGCAATCTCGCGGGCAGTTCCCTCCCGGCCCTCGGCACGACCGCGTCGCTCCTGATGCTCGACGACTCCGCGCTCGGGCCGGCGGTCGAGATCCTGCGCGCCGAGCTCGAGGCCTTCGACGCCGCCGCAAGTCGTTTCCGCGAGGACTCCGAGCTCATGTCCGTGAATCGCGCCGACGGCCGGCCCGTGCAGGTGTCGGACCTCCTGCTCGAGGCGGTGGGAGCCGCGCTGCGCGTCGCCGCGCAGACCGGTGGGGCGGTCGATCCGACCGTGGGCCGGGCGATGCGCCTCATCGGATACGACCGTGACTTCTCCGAGATCGCCGATTCCGAGGTGCAGCTCGAGCGAGTGCGCGCCGCGGCCGTCGTGAACTGGCATGCCGTGGAGCTGGACCGCGAGCGGGGGACAATCCGGGTTCCCGCCGGGGTGGAGCTCGACCTCGGTGCGACGGCCAAGGCTCTCTGCGCCGATCGTACGGCCGCGGCGATCCGCCGCCGCCTGGGCGCGGCATGCCTCGTGAGCCTGGGCGGGGACATCGCAACCTCCGGGGATGCTCCCCGGGACGGCTGGCCGGTTCGCGTCACCGACGACCACGCGGCCGCGGCAGGCGCCGTGGGGCAGACGGTGAGCGTCACCGGCGGGGGCCTCGCCACGTCCAGCACCACGGTCCGCCGCTGGCGGGGCTCCGGCGGGGTCGTCCTCCACCACATCGTCGATCCGCGGACCGGCGAGCCGGCCGCCGAGGTCTGGCGGACGGTGACCGTGACCGCAGCGTCGTGCGTGGACGCCAACGCCGCCAGCACGCTCGCGATCGTCCGCGGGGAGAGCGCACCCACCTGGCTCGAGCAGCACCGACTTCCGAGCAGGCTCGTCCGTCCCTCGGGCGAGGTTCGGCTTGCCGGGGGCTGGCCGAGCGAGCCGAGAGGGGCCACGGCCGCGTGACCTTCCTCGTCGCCAGCGCGCCCAGCGCCTACTGGTACACGACCCGTGCCGCCGGCGTGGTCGCGCTGCTCCTCCTGACGGCGAGCCTCGCGATGGGCATCGTCGACGTCTCGCGATGGCAGTCCGAGCGTTGGCCTCGATTCGCGGTCGACGGCGTCCACAGGATCGTCTCCCTCCTGGCCGTGACCGTGGTCGCGATCCACGTGGGAACAACCCTGCTCGACAGCTTCACTCGGATCGGGATCCGCGACGCGTTCATCCCGTTTGCGTCCAGCTACCGACCGATCTGGCTCGGTCTTGGCGCGGTCGCGTTCGACCTCCTGCTCGCGCTTGCGATCACCAGCCTGCTCAGGCGTCGCATCGGCTACTCGACGTGGCGTTTCGTCCATTGGGCCGCGTACGCAAGCTGGCCGCTCGCCGTAATTCACGGGCTGGGTTCCGGAACGGACCCGAGCACCCGCTGGATGCTCGCGATCACGCTGGGCTGCCTGGCGGTGGTGCTCGTGGCGGTTGGCTCGCGGGTGGCGAGATCCTGGCCGGCGGGTGACAGCCGTCGCGCCCTCGCCTGGAGTGGCATCGCCGTTGGGCTCGCGGCGACCACGGCCTGGGCGCTCCAGGGCCCACTCGCCTCCAACTGGGCCGCTCGTGCCGGGACACCCCCGTCGATCCTCTCCGCGTTCAGCGCTCCGGCGAGCGCGGCATCCAGCGGCGCGACGGCGACGCGGTCCGCGGCGTCGGGGGCGTCGCTCGACTTCCCGTTCTCGGCACGCGTGAACGGACGGGTGCTGGAGCGCGACGGCGGGAACGGCCTGGTCGACGTTGACATCCGCGCGGCGATGCGGGGCTCGACCCCTGGGAGCCTGGAGATCCAGATCCTCGGCCAGCCCCTTGGCGGACGCGGCGTCTCCATGCAATCGAGCAAGGTGTCCGTCGGCCCGGCGACCCAGCCCCTGCTCTACCAGGGCCAGGTCACGGCGCTGAACGGCTCGGAGGTCGTCGCGACCGTCTCGAACGGGCAGGCAAGTGGGCGCCTGCGCGCCCAGCTGACCATCGACCCCTCGGGCCGCCGCGTTCACGGAACCGTCACCGGAACCCAGGGGGCCGAGAGCTGATGCTCGAGGCCACCGCGATCCCGCGACTGCTGGCCGGATGGCATCTCGACCGTCCGATGACCCTCGCCGAGCACCGCGCCGTGCACGGCGACGAACCGGGCTCCTCGCTTCGAGCGGGGCCCGGGCTCATCGAGGTTCTGGAGGAGTCGGGGCTGCGCGGCCGGGGAGGATCGGGGTTCCCGACGGCGGCAAAGATGCGTGCGGTGGCCGCGACCAGGGGCCGCCGGGGCTCGGTGATCGTGGCGAACGGGTCCGAGAGCGAACCGGCCGGCGGCAAGGACGCGGCCGTGATGGCCCACGCCCCGCACCTCGTGCTCGACGGCATCAGGGCAGCCGCGGATGCCGTGGGCGCCGGCGCCGCGATCGTCTGCGTCAAGGAGACCAGCACGGACGCCGGCGCGGCGCTGGAGGTCGCGAACGGCGAGCGGCGGCGGCTGGACCGCGTGCCGGTCGAGATCTGCGCAGTCCCTGCCGACTACGTCGCGGGCGAGGAGAGCGCGCTCATGAACCTGCTCAACACCGGAACCTCCCTTCCGGTGTTCACGCCCCCGCGGCCGTTCGAGCACGGTGTCGACGGCAGGCCCACGCTTGTCCAGAACGTGGAGACGCTCGCCCATGTGGCCCTCATCGCGCGCCACGGCGCGCAGTGGTTCCGGGCGCTGGGAACCAGCGAGGACCCGGGGTCCGCCCTCGTCACGATCGACGGAGCGGTCGACTCTCCCGCGGTGTACGAGATCGAGACCGGAACGAGCCTGGGCGCGCTCATCGAAACCGCCGGTGGCTCGCTCGCCGCGACCCAGGCCTGCCTGGTCGGAGGCTACGGCGGGATGTGGGTGACGGCGGAGGCGGGCATCGGCCTGCCTCTCGTCCGTTCGGTGAAGCACCAGCGCGACGCCGGGCTGGGGCCCGGGATCGTGCACGTCCTGCCGCGAGGCAGGTGCGGTCTGCGGGAGACCGCGTCGATAGCCCGGTACCTGGCCGACCAGTCGGCGGGTCAGTGCGGTCCCTGCGCCTTCGGCCTGCCGGCGATTGCCGACGCGCTCGACGACATCGCCACCGGCGCCGCCCAACCGGGAACCGGTCGCTGGGTCAGGTGGTGGGCCGGGCAGGTCGAGGGCCGCGGGGCCTGCCACCACCCGGACGGCGCGGCCCGCATGGTGCGAAGCGCCGTGGAGGTGTTCGCCGACGACCTCGCGCGGCACGAGGCCGGCGAGGCCTGCCTGCACGAGCCGGCGCTGTCCGGAGCCGCCCGATGAGCGCCGGGTCTCGCCGCCGGACGCGGGCGACGCTGCAGGTCAACCCGATCGCCTGCGACGCCCACGGCCTCTGCGCCGAGCTCTTCCCGGAGCGGATCAGCCTGGACGAGTGGGGATTCCCGCTGATCGACGGCCAGCCCATTGAGGACGACCTGGTCGACCACGCGAAGCGTGCGGCGGACGCGTGCCCGCGTGCCGCGCTACTGCTCAGGATTGCGCGCGACTGACGGACTGGCCGGGCTGAAGCCCGGCAGCCGGAAGACGAGGCGCGCGCCCCCCTCGGGCGACTCGTCGGCCCAGATCCGCCCGCCGTGCGCCTCCACGATGGCACGGGCGATGGCGAGGCCGAGCCCGCTCCCGCCGCTCTGGCGCGCTCGCGATCTGTCCGAGCGATGGAAACGGTCGAAGACGACCTCGCGCTCCTCGGGCGGGATGCCCGGGCCGTCATCGTCAACCCAGACGCGAAGCGCGCCGCCCGCGGCGCTCGCCTCGACCCTGACCGCACCCCCTCGATCGGTGTGCTCCAGCGCGTTGCGGACGAGGTTCCGAAGGACCTGCGCGACCCGGTCGGCGTCGCAGCGAAGCCGCCCCACCGGAATGCCGCCGAACTCCACCCGTCTCCCGGCTCCCGCGGCGACGCTGCCGGCGGTGTCGGGTATGAACTCCGCCGGATCGACCGTGTCGGCGCGATGGACGAGCCCCTCGTCGGTCTGGGCCAGGACCAGAAGGTCGCCGACCAGCCTGTCCATCCGCCCGATCTCCTTCACGATCCGCGCCTCGGCCCCGGCGACGTCCTTCGCGCTCGGATCCTCGGTGCGGGCGAGGACCTCGATCTGACCCCTCACCGCAGTGAGCGGGGTCCGGAGCTCGTGCGAGGCGTCGGAGACGAACTCCTGTTGCCTCGCGAACGCCTCCTCGAGCCGATCGAGCATCCGGTTGAAGGACTCGGCGAGCTGCCTGGTCTCACGGGCGCCGCCCTCGGGCATCCGGTGGGTGAGGTCGCCGGAGTCGACGGCGCTGGCCGTCTCGGCCATCCGCCGCAGCGGTGCCACGGCTCGCGCGGCGGCGAAGAGCGCGACCGCCAGGGCCGCGACGAGCGTCAGCGAGCCCGCGATCAAGAAAGTTCGCGAGACGCTGTCCTGGGCGCGATCGACGGGCTCCAGGGGCTGGCCCACGATCACCGTGGCAGGGCTCTCGCCGATCCGGATCCCCTCAGCGTCGAGCAGCACGTCGCCGGCGTCCTCGAGGGAAACCGTCGACAGGCCCGCCGGTGCGCCGAGAATCGAGGCGGGCTCGGCTGTCTCGCGCGCGCGGTCCGCGGAGCTCTCCGGCTCCGTGCCGGAGCGGCCAACGCCGAGCAGCTCGGGATCGTTGGTGGCGGTCCCGGCGCCAGGGACCTTGACGACCAGCAGGCGAGAGGATGCGGTGAACGCGGGCTGCGCGGCGATCACGCTGTTCGCCTCCTTCAGCGCCGCCGCCGGGTTCCGTGCTCCCGCCGCTCCGAGCTGCAAGGCGAGCGTGGATGCCTCAGTCTGGAGATCCGTCTGGATCTGGTCGCGGACTCGCGCGCCGGTCCCCCGATAGACCGCCACATACGTCGCGCCGGCGGCGATGATCAGGATCGCGGCCACTCCGGCGCCAAGCCGCGCGCGAAGCCCCGTTGCCCGAAGGCGCGCGAGGAGGCGCTCAGCCATCCGGCCGGAGCCGGTACCCGACAGACCGGATCGTCTCGATTGGCGACTCCATCCCCGGGCGGCGCAACTTCCTACGCAGGTAGCTCACGTACACGCCGAGCGTGTTGGTCCCAGGGTCGAAGTCGTACCCCCACACTCCCTGCAGCAGCTTCTCGCGGGTCAGGACCTGTCCTGGGTGGCGCGCGAAGAACGTGAGCAGATCGAACTCGGTGGCGGACAGCCGAACCGGGTGACCGGCTCGCTCGACGGTCCGCTTCACGAGGTCGATGCTCAGCTCGCCGACTTCGAGGCGCGTCGTGCGCTCGCGTTCCGGCAGCCGCAGCTGCGCGCGCACCCGCGCCGCCAGCTCGTCGAACGAAAAGGGCTTGGCGATGTAGTCGTTCGCGCCGGCGTCCAGCCCACGCACACGGTCGTCGACAGAGCCGCGAGCCGTCAGGACGATCACCGGCAGAGCCGGGAGCGCTGCGCGGATCGACGCGAGGACCTCGAGCCCGCTTCGATCCGGAAGCATCAGGTCGAGGAGGACGAGCCCGAAGGCGCCGGAGAGCGCAAGTCTCTCCCCCTCCCTGCCGTCGGGTGCGGTTGCCACCGCGTATCCCTCGCCCTCGAGGCCCTTGCGAAGGAAGTCGGAGATCGACTCCTCGTCCTCGATAACCAGTATCTCCATGCCAGGATGTTGCTACGCCAAGCTGCTCAACGGGACGCCGATGATGTCAAGGCGCCGCTTGAGACCGTCCAGGGCAACGCTTGTACCTCGTCCGGCGAGACTCCGAGCCACTCGATGTCAGGCCCTGCACCACGTCACCCGCCTCGTTGGATCCGCGGACCGTCTCACGCAGGAACCAGATGCCGTAGCCGATGTGGCGCGTCTCGTCGTGATGGATCCTCGAGTAGCCGGCCACGAATCCCGGCAGCAGGGCCTCCCTGCTCGAGATACCGGGGCAGCACGCCGCCCTCGGCACGGGCGCGTACCAGCTCGTCCGCGGGAGTTAGCCGGCAATCTCAGCGCACGATGAGCGTGGGAATCGGGCTGGCGTGAGCCACGTACTGGCTGACGCTCCCGAGGAACAGGGCTGACGTGGCTCCCCGCCCGCGGTTGCCCACGACGACGACGTCGTAGTCGCCGGATGAGGCTCGCTCGACGATCGCCGGTCCGGGCGGCCCGTGCTCGAGCACCTTCTCGACGTCGACCTCACCGGGTACCGCCTCGACCGCGGCGTCGAGGTCATGGCGGGCCGCTCGCTCGACGCCCTCCCGGATTCCCTCGACGTCCACCGGGGGCGCCATGCCTCCGCTGAATGCCCAGGAGGAGAGCTCGGGAACCACGCTGATCACGGTCAACGAGCCGCCGGCCGTTGTCGCCAGCGCGGCGGCGCTCCGCAGAGCGCGCTCGGCGTGAGCCGAGCCGTCGTACGCGGCCAGTACCCGGCGAAAGCTCGGCCCGCCGTTCGCCCACTCCTCAGGATGCGGCATCGCAGCTCCTTGTCTGTCGCTGGTCGCTGTGCTCAGCGAGTGTGCCGAAGTCTGTAGCCCGGTGGCGTCAGGGGCTCGGCGTAGAGCTTTCCGCCGCGCGGCTCGACGGGCGAGAACGGGCCCTCGGGAGCGCGGGGCTCGCCGAACGCGCTCGACTCGTCCTCACCCTCGACGTCGAGCTTGCTTGGACGGTGGCGGTGCGTGAGCCACGGAGCGAGGTAGCGACCGGCGACCTTGATCGACGGTGCCCACAGCGCATCCTCGGAGGACTGCCCCTCGCCATCCCCGCCTGCGATACCAGCGCGCATGAAGATCGAGTCGGCCCCGGTGACGAGCTTCCCGCGCAGCACCGGGCGGAATGGCCTGGGCTCCAACGCCACGCCGTGCTTGGCGGCGATGTGGAGGGCCGCGGTGTCCGCCTGCTGGCAGGCCAGACCACCCTGCTTGATGGGCATGGTGGTCGCGTCGCCGGCGGCGTACACGTCGGAAACGCCGATCACCCTGGCGAGCTCGTCGGTTGGGATGAACCCGCGGGCGTCCGAGGGGAGCCCGTAAAGCCCCGGGCCCTCCATCACGGGAAGCGCGATTGCGCGGGAGAACTCGATCGCAGCCCCGCCGACCGCGTGGACCAAGGTGCCATCGTCCAGTTGCCGGAGGCGTGTGCTTGGAACCAGCTCGATGCGCCTGCTGCGCAGGAGGGCTGCGACGTCGGCGCCGGCCTGGGCGCCGAAGATCGCGAGCACGAACGGCTCGGGCGTGTAGAGGCTGATGTCGACGTCGAGGCCAAGCTCCTCCGCGCGCTTGCGGGCGAGCAGAGCGAACTCGTAGAGCGGCAGCGCCCAGGTCACGCCCGACGGGACGAGCAGGGCGAGGGATCCTGGCTCGGTCGCCGCCGCTTCGGCCAAGGTCTGGTCCACGTCGACCGGAAGCCGCGAGTCGAGGAGGCTCGGAATGCCCGCGTAGGCGGGGACCCGGTGCGCGCCGAGCGTGAGCACGAGGTCCGAGTAGTCCAGGACGGAGCCGTCGACGAAATTGAGGCGGTGCCGCTCCGGGTCGACGTCGCGCACCTTGCCGAGCTTGAAGTCGACGCCGAGCTCCTCTGCCGCGAGCGCCAGATCGGTCCTGCGTGCCGGATTCGACGTGAACGGCTCCTCGACGAGCTCGGGCAGGTACGTGAACTCCGGGTCCGCGGACGCCAGCGTCAGCCGGACCTGGTCGCCGGCGAGATCGTGGACGGCCAGAAGCGCCTCCATGCCCCCGATCCCTCCACCGGCGATCACGACATGCGGCGTTTCCGTGCTGGTGGTCATGTGAAGGAGACTATGAGCCGCCGTGCCTGCCGGCATCAGGAGGACGCCGCGGATGCCTTGCGGGAAAGCCGCAAGCGCCTGGCAGCCCCTCGGCCATGAAGGTTCAGGCGCCCGGCACTACCCTCACGGCAAGATGCCGGCCTCGCCTGGAACATCGGCCTCGTGCCGGACCACGGAGCTCGAGGTCGACCTCGACGACCGCGAGGCCCTTCGCTGATCCGGCTCTCCGAGCTTCTCGGCACGACCGTTCAGACGTCCGCCGGTGAGCGTCTGGGCAAGCTCTTCGACGTCGCGGCACGGCTCGATCAGGCGCACCCTCGGGTTTCGCGGATCGCCTGGGGCACGCGCCGCCGGCATGGACGCGTCCTCTGGGACGAGGTGACGAGCATCGGCGACGGCCGCGTCGAGATCCGCTCCGGGCGCCGGAGGCTCAAATCCGCCCTCGACGACGACGAGATCTGGCTGCGCCGTCACGTCCTCGATGCGCAGGTGATCGACGTTGGCGGACACCGCCTGGTGCGGGTCGGCGACGTTTGCCTCGACCCGCAAGAGGACGTCATCGTCCTCAGCGGAGTCGAGGTCGACGCCGGGGCAGTGCTGCGACGCCTCGGCATGCGCGGCCTGGGGGCGGCCGTCACGGCCGAGTTCCTCGAGTGGTCCGAGCTGCACGTCGCCTCGGGGCACGGGCACTCCGTGCAGCTGCAGACCGCCACCGCCCGCATCCACAAGGTGACGGCGGACGAGCTCGAAGTCGTGAGCCGAGGGCTGACGCCGGCGAGGGCAGCCGAGGTCAGGGCGGTGGTCGGAGCCCGAAGGAAGCACGGGCGAGCCCCGCACCGCGGCCGTTTTCGGCACGTCTTGCGCGCGAGGCGACGTGCGCCGTCGTAGCCTCCTCGCGCTTGCGGCCGTCGTGGGCCCGGGGCTCCTCGCGGGCCTCTCGGACGACGACCCGGCGGGGATCACCACCTACTCCATTCTCGGCGCCGACTACGGCTACCGGCTGCTGTGGATCCTTCTCCTCTCGACCCTGGCGCTGATCGTCTTCCACGAGCTCGGCGCGCGCATGGGCATCGCCACCGGCCAGGGGCTCACCGGCCTGATCAGGGAGCGCTACGGCGTCAGGGTCGCACTCGTGGCCGTCCTCGCGCTGGTGATCGCGAACATCGGCACCACGTGCGCGGAGTTTGCGGGCGTGGCGGCCAGCCTCGGGCTGGCGGGAGTGAGCCGCTACGTGAGCGTGCCGGTGGCGGCCGTCGCGGTCTCCGCGCTCGTTCTCAAGGGGAGCTTCCATCGCGTCGAGCGGGTGCTGCTTGGAATCGGGACGATCTTCGCGGCCTACATCGTTTCCGGGTTCCTGGCCGGGCCGGACTGGGGAAGCGCCGCCCGCGGCCTCGTGGTGCCGAGCCTTCCGCTCAGTCGCGACGCGCTGCTCCTGATCACGGCAACCGTCGGGACCACCCTGGCGCCGTGGGGGTTGGCGTTCATCCAGTCCTACGCGGCGGACAAGCGACTGAAGCCGTCGGACCTCGGGTACGAGCGCATCGACGTCGCCGTCGGCGCCGTGATGACCGGGGTCATCGGGCTCTTCATCGTGGTGGCGTGCGCTGCGACTCTCCATTCGCAGGGCCGCCACGTCCACGACGCCGCGGATGCCGCGGTTGCGCTCGAGCCCCTGGCGGGGAATTTCGCCGCGACCCTCTTCGGCGCCGGCCTGCTCGGAGCGGCCCTGCTTGCCGCGTCCATACTCCCTCTGTCGACCGCCTACTCGGTGGGCGAGGCGATCGGCACCGAAACCGCGCTCGACGATCCCGTCGGCGAGGCGCGAATCTTCTACGGCACCTACGCGCTGGTCGTGGTCCTCTCGGTCGGGATCGTCCTCGTCCCGGGGATCCCCCTGGTCAAGGTCCTGTTCCTCACCCAGGCGCTGAACGCGGTGCTGCTCGTGCCGCTCCTCATCTTCGCCTACGGCGTGTCTCGTGATCGCGACCTGATGGGCGAGTACGCAAACGGCCCCTGGGGGTCGCGCGCGGCGCTCGCGACGATCGTCTTCATATCGGCCTGCGTGGCCGCGCTCGCCTGGCTCACCGTCGCCTGAGACGGATGCCGATCAGACCTGAAGCGCGAGGCTGAGCAGAGCCATGGCGGCGCCACCCGCAAGCAGCCCGGCCACGCCGGCCTTCGCCGAGCCGCCGGCGAGAGCGTCGGGCAACAGCTCGATGGCCACGAGGACCAGCATGGCCCCGGCGGCAAAGCCGAACGACGCGGGGAGCAGCCCGCTCACGTGCTCCACCGCGAGATACGCGACCACCGCGCCAACCGGCTGGGGAAGGCTGGTGGTGATCGCCGCGAGGAACTGGAACCAGAACCCATAGCCGGCACGCTCCATCGGGATCGCCACAGCCGTTCCCTCCGGGACGTTCTGGATGCCGATCGCGATGATCACGAAGAGACCGATTCCGCCCGCCTGCGCGGCATAGGCGGTACCGATCGCGAAGCCCTCGGGGAGGCTGTGAGCAAGAAGGACTACGAAGGTCAGAGTTGCCGCAAGACGCCCGGGACGCGTGGCGGTGCTCGACCGCTCCTGCCGGGCCTGGAGAGCGCGACGCGTGGTGAGCACGAACGCCGCCCCGAGTGCCAGGCCCAGGGCCACGCTCGCCGTCGACCCGCGGCGCAGCGCGGGCTCGAGGAGCCCGAGGACCGAGGCGACGGTCATGACACCCGCCGCGACGCCGGTGAGCGCCGCGTCGACTCGCCGGTGCCCATCGCCAAGCAGGTAGGGCGGGATCACGCCCAGGCCGGTGGCGATCGCGGTCGCCAGCCCGGCGACGAACACCTCGACCACGGGCGTCATGCGTCACGGCAGCGGGAACGTCTGGCGGTCATGCGCCTCGACAGCCCCAGCCAGTCGACCCGAACCAGCGCCACGACGGCGGCGAGGCACAGGAGCTGGACCGCCACGCCAAGCGGCGAGCCGACGAAGCGCCCGAGGACGCTCGAGAGGCTCTCGCTCGCGAGGCTCGCGGCGGTGAGGTAGAGCGAGTAGGAGACGACCCTCCCGGCGAAGAACGCCGCGGCCAGCGGCACGATCCGCAGGTCCATCAGCCCGGCCGCGACGAACAGCTGGCCGGACGGCAGCGGCGAGAGGGCGAACAGGCCGAGCGCCGCGACCGCGCCTCTGCGGTTGCGCCCCAGTAGCGCCTTCGCGGACTCGAGGTTCGCGCGGGAATGCTCGGAGAGCCGCGGGCGAAATCGACGGCTGCCGACCGCGAGGACCATTCGCCCGCTCGCCGCGGCGAGCGCGCCACAGCCGACGAGCACCGGGACAGCGAGGCCGACGTGGAAGCTCAGGAACACCAGCACCGCCCAGGTCGGCGGGCCGAACGCGGGCAGAAGGTTCACCACGAACACCACGCCGAGCACGAGCCCCACCTCGAGAAGCGGCGACATCGCCGTCCCCCGCGCTCAGTCCGAGGTGATGATCGGACCCGAGGCCTGCCCCCTGGCGCTCATGACAGGCTCGAGGGTGCGGACTCCTCGCCTGCGGGCAACTCGCTGATATCCGCGGCGCCCTCGTGCTCTGGAAAGTGCAGCGGGTTCGCGCCGGCGCCGCGCGGAATGACCAGCACTGGGCACCGCGAGCGCTCGATGACCGGGGCCGAGACGCCGCCCAGCAGGACGCGGCGCAGGGGCCCGTAGCCCCGCGACCCCATCACCAGGAGGTCGAGGTTGTCCGTGGCCTCCGCGAGCGTGGACGCGACCGGCCCGGTGAGGCGCCGCCGCTCGAATGGCATCGAGTCCGGCACCTGCCTGGCGGCGCGCTCCAGCACGCTCTCGGCCTCCCGCTCGACGGCCTCGGCATAGGTGCCCGCCGAGAGAGCCGCGTACGCGGCGCCATAGCCGAAGCCGATCGGAGGCGCCACGGTCAGCAACGTCAGGGAGGCGTGCACGCGAGCCGCGAGGGAGCCGCCCGCGTGGAGCGCCCAGTCAGCCTCGTCGCCGAAGTCGAGCGCCACGCCGATGCGGAGCAGACGGCGCAGCGGCTGTTCGGAGTAGCCGGCCGGCGCAGCCGCGACCGCGCACGGAGCGCCCTGCAACAGCGCGGCAGCCGTCGTGCCCGCAAGCAGGTGGCCGACGGGGCCGCGGTGCGTCGGGCCAACCACGGTGAGCAGGGGCTTCTCCTTCTCGATGAGCTCGTTCAGCGCCTTTCCCGGCGACTCGCCGAGAAGGCCCCGAAGCTCGGGATCGAACGCGCTGAACTGGCTCGCGGCCGCCCGGAGCCGATCCCCCGCCCCGGACTCGAGCACCTCATCGAGGTCGGCGACGCTCTTCAGGTACCGCGGAAAGCGCACAACCGTGGCCAGGATCGGCCTCGCGGCGAGGACCTCGGAGAAGATCTCACCAAGCGCCAGCGCGTCGGCGCCGCTCGAAGTGTCGTCGAACGCCACAACGACCCTGCGCGTCTCCCCGTCGTTCATGAGGACGTTCTCTGGGCCTCGCGCTCTTCGTGTGCCCCACCCGCGGCCTTCGTCGGCACGATCAGGAGCGGACAGGGCATCGCCCTGATCATATGACTGGAGACCGACCCGAGAAGGGTGCTGAGCATCCGCCCGTAGCCGCGCGAACCGAGCAGCATGAGATCGACGCCGTCGGCGGCGGCGATCAGCCCGAGCGCCGGATCACCCTCACCCGTGATCCGCATGTCGACGACGCGGGCCGCCGTTGCCGCCGCGATTCCGTCCGCGAGCGAGGCGGCCGCCCGCGCCTCCGGAGACCCGTCGTCGGCGACCAGGATGGAGCGCACCTCCGCCGTCTCCTCGAGGCGCCGGCCTCGCGGCGTGACAACCACGGGAACCGACGCGCAGTGCACGAGCCTTGCAGCCGTCGAGCCGAGAAGGATCCTTCCGAGCTGACCCCGATGCGTGGAGCCGACCACGATCACGTCGGCCTCGAGCTCGTTTGCGGTCCGCGCAAGCCCCTCCGCGGGAGCCCCGAGGACGCCGCGCGTCTCCGCGCAGAGCTGGCCGAGGCGGTTCTTGACCGGCCCGAGCATCGCCTCCGCGCGATCCTCGAGGGAAACCCACAGGAGCGGGTCGAGCTCGGGCTCGACGGGGAAAGCCGCGGCCAGGGCGACATTCGCCCCACAGGCCCTCGCCAGCGCGGCGCCGAAGGCCACGGCGTCCTTGGACTCGTCGCTGCCGTCGTAGCCGATGAGAACTTTGTCGATCATGGGCAACACCCTCCACCACCGCGGGCCATTTCGCATCGGTGGTCCGGCCGCGATCGGATCGGTGTTTTCCCGAAGCCACTCGGCGGCAGTTCACTACCGTGCGGGCACCCTTGGCCGCCTAGCCTGGTGGGCGTGATAACTCCCACAGCAACCCCGGTCACGGGCGTCACGGATGTCCACACGGCTCCGGCTACGACAATCCTGGCCGAACGAGATGAAGCGACGCTCGTGACCGGCGGCTGCCTTTCCCTCTCCCCTCGTCGCGTACGATCGTCATCTTGACCGGTCCCGACGAAGCGACGCCCCAGGCCGACGGGCGGCCCATCCGCATCGCCCTGGCCGACGATCACACGTTGGTCCGCAGGGCGCTCCGGGTCCTGCTCGAGGCGGAGCCCGACTTCGAGGTCGTCGCCGAGGGCGAGAACGCGGAGGAGGCCGTTCGCTACGTGCGAGGCCACAAGCCGGACGTTCTTCTGCTCGACGTGAACCTCCCGGATCAGACGGGGCCGAAGACGATTCCTCAGGTTCAAGAGGCGAGCCCCGACACCCGCATCGTGATGCTGACCATGCAGAGCGAGCCCGCCTTTGCCCGCGAGGCGCTTCAGGCGGGAGCGGTCGGCTACGTGCTGAAGGACGCGGTCGACGATCAGCTCGTCGAGGCCGTTCGCCTTGCGGCGCACGGCAAGACCTACGTGCAGCCGGAGATGGGTGCCCGGCTCGCCCGTGAGCCCGCCGGCCCCCCGGACGAGCTGACCGAGCGCGAGGCGGAGGTCCTGCGCCTGATCGCCCTGGGCTTCACCAACGCGGAGATCGGCGAGCAGCTCTTTTTGAGCGTTCGCACCGTCGAGTCGCACCGGGCGCACATCCAGCAGAAGCTCGGGCTCTCGGCACGCTCCGAGCTCGTTCGCTACGCGCTTGATCGCGGGCTCATCGGCGGCTCCGCCACCTGACGCCCGACGGCGCCCACGGCACGCGTGGCTCAGCCGGGCCACGCAGGCCGAGGAAGTAACATCGGCCGCCGAACGCTGGGTTTGACTGGACAGCCGTGCCGAGCATGGACACATCGTCGCCGGAGCGGGCCGAGGGACCGGCCCAGCCGGACGCGACCACCGATTCGCTTGACGCCCCGCACTACGCGCGCCTGATCGAGGCCGGACGGGCGCTTTCCTCGAGCGAGGACGTCGAGGCCGTGCTCGCGAGGGTGCTCGAGGCCGGACGCGTCGTCACCGAGGCGCGCTACGCGGCGCTGGGAGTCCTCAACGAGCACCGCGACGGCCTCGCGCGCTTCCTCACGCTTGGGATCGACGATGAGACCAGGCGGGCAATCGGCGACCTCCCCGAGGGTCGTGGCGTGCTGGGCGCGCTGATCACCGCTCCGCGCCCGCTGCGCCTGACGAACGTCTCCGACCACCCGGAGTCCTTCGGGTTTCCCGCCAACCATCCGCCGATGGGCACGTTTCTCGGCGTTCCGATCTTCATCGGCGAGCAGGTCTTCGGAAACCTGTACCTGACGGAGAAGGCCGGCGGCCGGGCGTTCACGGACGCCGACGAGGAGGCGGCGGTCATCCTGGCCCAGTGGGCGGCGGTCGCGATCGCCCGCGCCCGCGCGGCGGACCAGGCCGTCGCGCGCGAGGGCATCGCGGGCGCGGAGCGCGAGCGACGACGCTGGAGCCGCGAGCTCCACGACGAGACGCTCCAGGGCCTCGGCGCGATCAGGGTGCTGCTGGCAACCGGTCTCCGGGCCGGCGAAGCCGGGCTCGAGCCCGCTGTCGCGGACGCCGTCGGTCAGCTCGGCGAGCAGATCGACCGCCTGCGCGGCCTGATCACGGATCTGCGGCCCGCCGCCCTCGACGAGTTCGGGCTGGGACCGGCGCTGGAGGAGGTCGTCCGCCGCTCCGAGCTGCGCGACCACAACAGGATCTCGCTGGCGACGGCGCTCGCCTACGAGCTCGGCGTGGAAGAGACGCGGCTCGCCGCGGACCTGGAGAGCGCGATCTACAGGCTGGCGCAAGAGGCGCTTCGAAATGCCGGGCGCCACGCGAAGGCGGATCGGATCAGCGTGAACCTGGTCGAGCGCGACGAGTATCTGACCCTGATCGTCGAAGACGACGGGCGCGGCTTCGACACGTCCGCGAAAACCGAGGGCTTCGGTCTGCGCGGTCTGCGGGAGCGCGTGGAGCTGCGCGGCGGAACGATCTCGATCGAGAGCGCGCCCGGCGCGGGCACGACGATCACCGCCAGGCTTCCCGTCGAGCGCGCCGAGTCCCCGCCGGCCTGACCGTCGGCGGATCCGTAGTTGTCGCGGTTCCTGATCGCGGGCATCCACGGTGTTCACCGCGCCGCGCGTGGGCGAACATCGCGCCATGACCACCAACGACAAATATGAGCACTCCGTCTCGGAGTTGCGCGCGAGTCCCGGAGACGAGCTGGTCGTGAAGGGCCACCACCTCGGTGAGCCCGACCGCGAGGGCGAGATCCTCGAGACCCTTGGCAGGGACGGCGCACCCCCGTTCGCCGTCCGCTGGGACGACGGGCGTGAGAGCACCCTCTTCCCGGGCTCCGACGCGCACGTGCACCATCTGGTTCGCAAGCGGCGGAACCAGCCCGAAGCCGGCTGACGGGCAATTCCTCGTAGTCTGGCGCCGTGGCTCACGAGCAGGCATCCGGGGGCGCGGCGCGGGACCGCAGGGCGTCCGCCGCCCTGCCCATCGTCGTCGGCTTCGATGCCACTCCCATGGGACGCGACGCGCTCGAGCTTGCACGCGTCGGAGCTCGTGAGCTCGGCGGGCGAATCGAGGTGGTCCGGGTTCTGGAGGCCGAGTCGCAGTGGCTTGGGATCGAGGACGAGCCCGAGCTGCTCGAGATCGAGGCGGAGGCGAACCGGGTCGCGGGAGACCTGCTGTCCGGGCTCGACTACGAGGTGAAGGCCGTGCACGGTGCTCCCGCGGCGGTGCTCTACGACCTCGCCGGGGACGAGCGTGCCGCCGCGATCGTGGTCGGCAGGAGTCACCGCGGGTCCATGGGCCGCACCGTCTACGGCAGCGTCGCGGAGGCCCTGCTGCAGGGGGCCCCTGCCCCCGTCGCGGTGGCCCCTCCGGACTACGCGCGGCGCCACGACAACACGCTCTCCACCAGGATCGCCGTGGGCTATGACGCCGGCGAGGAGTCGCGGGGCGCGGTCCACGCGGGCGCCGCCATTGCCGCGGCGACCGGAGCGACTCTCCAGGTCATCGGTGTCGTGCGAAACCTGCAACCGAGCCCGGGTCGCGCCCCGTACCCGCCACTGGCGCGCAGCACCGCCGAGGAGCACCTCGAGCAGGTCGCGAGCGAGGTCCGCTCCGGCGTGACCGTCGAGACCACCCTCCTGGACGGAGACGCGGCCGGAATGCTCGCCGGCGCCACGGAGGACGCCGACCTCCTGGTCGTGGGCTCCCGCGGCTACGGGCCGATTCGCCGCACTCTCCTGGGCAGCGTGTCACGCGCCGTCATCCACAGGGCGTGGTCCCCGGTGCTGGTCATGCCGCGGTCCGGCTGAAGAGCGCCGCATCCTTCTCGGGATCAAGGAGCGCGCGGAACGCGGCGCAGAGGGTCATGCCGGCCGCCCGCGCGAGCGCCTTGGAAGGGGACGGGTCTAGACTCACTCCGATGAAACTGGGTTACGACGGCAAGCTCTACATCCTCGCCTGCGACCACCGCGGGTCGTTCACGAAACGCTTCGGGATCGAGGGCGAACCCACGCCCGCGGACCTGGAGCGCATCGCCGACGCGAAGCACCTGGTCCTGGAGGGGGTCCAGGCGGCCCTCGAGCGCGGCGCGGATGCCTCGGTGACAGGGGTGCTCTTCGACGAGCAGTTCGCGGGTCCGGCCGGGGTCCCGGAGCAGGCCAAGGCCATGGGCATCAAGCTCGCGATGCCGGTCGAGAAGAGCGGCCAGAAGGAGTTCGACTTCGAGTACGGGGAGGACTTCGGCGAGCACATCGAGCGCTTCGACCCCGACTTCTCGAAGGTGCTCGTTCGCTACAACCCCGGCGGCGACGCGGAGATGAACCGTCGCCAGGCGGAGCGCCTGCGGCGGCTTGGCGATTGGCTTCACGAGCACGACCGCCTGTTCCTCTTCGAGCTGCTCGTGCCCGCCGAGGAAGCGCAGCTCGCATCGGTGGACGGGGACGGCGACCGCTACGACGCCGAGGTGCGCCCCGAGCTGATGCGCGCCACGATCGCCGAGCTGCAGGACGCCGGCGTCGAGCCCGACATCTGGAAGATCGAGGGGGTCGACGACAGCGCCGACTGCGAGCGGATCGCGGCCCAGTGCCGCAGCGGCGACCGCGGCGGCGTCGTCTGCGTGGTGCTTGGCCGCGGGGCCGACAACGACAAGGTCGATCACTGGCTGCGGGAGGGCGCCCCGGTGAGTGGCTATGTGGGCTTCGCCATCGGCCGTTCGATCTGGGACGAGCCGCTCAAGGCCTTCCTCGACGGCAGCCTGTCGCGCGAAGATGCCGCGTCCAAGGTGGCGGACAACTACATGCGCTTCGTCGAGGTCTACGCCTCCGCCGAAGTGCCCACCGGCTAGCCCGGCGACGAGCTCATGGACGTCGTGATCGCCGGAGGTGGGGTCGCCGGGCTGGAGGGGGCCCTGGCCCTTTCGGCGCTCGCCGAGGACCTCGTCGACATCGAGCTGGTCAGCCCCGGCGACGAGTTCGTGTACAGACCGCTCCTGGTTGCCGAGCCGTTCGGGGCCGCCGACGTGCTGAGGATCGACCTCGGGCGCGTTGCCGGCGACACCGGGGCGCGCCACACGAAGGATGCGCTTGCGTCCGTGGACCCGTCCGCTCACGAGGTGACCACGCGATCCGGCAGCCGGGTCGGGTACGACGCCCTGCTGGTGACGCTGGGAGCGCAGCCGGTCGAGGTCGTGCCCGGCGCCCTCACGTTCGGCGACGCGGCGGAGCGCCAGCGGTTCGCCTCCCTGCTGGGCACCCTTGGGCGGACCGGGATGCGGCGGCTGGCGTTCGTGGTGCCGCCGGCCGCGAACTGGTCGATAGCGGCGTACGAGCTCGCCTTTCTGACGGCCGCCGAGCGCGATGCCCGTCGCCTGCCGGACATCGAGCTGACCCTGGTGACCCACGAGGACGCGCCGTTGGACGCCTTTGGACGCGCGACCGCGGAGCTGGTAGCCACGCGTCTGGAGGAGGCGGGCATCCTGCTGCGGACCGCCTGCCGCGCCGAGCGCTTCGAGGACGGCGAGTTGAGCCTCTCCGCCGCTGGGCCGATCTCGGTGGACGCGGCCGTCGCGCTGCCCGGGCTCGAGGTGCCGCCGCTCCCCGGCCTGCCGCAACGCCACAACGGGTTCGTCCAAACGGACACGAGCATGCGAGTCGCCGGGCTCGAGGACGTCTGGGCCGCGGGGGACGCGACCTGGTTTCCGGTCAAGCAGGGCGGGCTCGCGACGCAGCAAGCCGATGTCGCCGCTCGAGCGATTGCCGCCCGGGCCGGGGCCCACGTCCCGATCCAGACGTTCCGGCCCGTGTTGCGCGCTGTGCTGGCCACGGGCGGCGCTCCCGAGTTCCTCCGCTCGTCGCGGAGCGACCCTGCCGCCGCCGCGCGGTCGACGGGCCGAGCCCTGTGGTGGCCGCCGACCAAGCTCGCCGGGGCATATCTCGGCCCCTACATCGAGCGGGCCCTCGGCGGGGACTACCCGCAGGTTCAGCTCCTCGACCTCGAGCCGCCGGCGGATCCCGACGCGGACGCGGCGGAGCACGGGCAGGCGGTCTCTCTCGTCCTGGCGGCTGCCGACGCGGATGCCGGTGGCGGCGACTTCGAGGGCGCCCTCAGGTGGCTCTCGTTCGCCGGACAGCTCAACCTCGTGATTCCGCCCACGTACGTCGCGCGCCGTCACGAGTGGCGGCGGAGGCTTCAACCCGGCCTGGCGCCGGATGCCGCGGCCTCTCGCATCGATCCAAGCTTCGCGAGCACGGCCGAGGCAATCACCGACCTGGAGAGACGGATCGGCTGGCTGCGCGAGATCCAAAACCGCAACCAGGGCGAGATGCGTTCCCATCTCGATGCGTTCGACGCCGGGATGGAGCATCTCATCGCTCAGTCCCGACGGACGAGCGTGGTCGAGGCGCGCAGCTAGGGCTCAGCTCTCCTTCAGCACCGAGTACCAGACCCGCTCGGCGACGGCCGCCAGATGGTCGCTCGTTCGAACGAGACGGCGGTAGAGCTCGCGCCGCGCCGAGACCTCGCGGAGGTCGTCGACGCTCAGAAGCGCAGACATCGCCGCGCGGTAGATGTGCTCCACTCGCCGCTGGCTCTTGACGGCGCGGTCGGCAGCCTCCGTCGCGGAGGGCTCCCCTGGATGCCCGAGCTCATCGAGAGCCGTCGTCAGGTGCCGGGCCCCGTCTGCGAGCTCGGCGGCCATCTGAGCCGTTGGGGCGTCCGCCCCGATTCCCATGAGCTCGGCCTCGCGGACCGCGTTCTTGGCGTGGTTCAGGACCTCGTCGAGATCGCGCGACAGCTCGAAGATGTCCTCGGGCTCCAGCGGGGTGGTGAACGAGACGCTGAGCGCGCGCCGAAGCTCGCGCTTGCGCGCGTCGGCCCGGTGCTCGTGCTCGAGGAGTCGAGCCGCCGCGCCCTGCTCGCCGGCCGCCCACGCCACCAGCGCCTCCATGCCCTCGACGGTGATCGCGGCCTGCTCGCGCAGCATTCCAAGGACATCGGGAGTGTCCGGGAGGAACCATCGGCCACGTTTCACGCGAGCGCCCTCCACACGAGGAGCGTAACCGCCCCCAGCACAGCCGACGCCGGAAGGGTGAGGACCCACGCGAGGCAGATCTCGCGGACCACGGCCCAGTGCACGTGGTGCCAGCGCCGCCGCCCGGCGCCGACTCCCACCACCGACGACGCAACCACCTGCGTGGTGGATACCGGCGCTCCGCCGTAGGTCGCCCCGAGGATCACCGCGGTCGAGGCACTCTGGCTCGCCAGCCCGTCGAGCTGACTCAGATGGAAGATGCGGCGGCCGATCGTGCGGACGATCCGCCACCCGCCGAGCGCCGTGCCGACGGTCAGCGCGGCCCCGCAGGCGAGCTTCACCCAGAGCGGGACCGAGAACGTCCCCAGGTGCCCCGAGGCGACGAGGAGCGCGCCGATCACGCCCATCGCCTTCTGCGCGTCGTTCGCGCCGTGGCCGAAGGAGAGCACGCTCGACATCGCCCACTCGGCCCCGCGTACCGGCCCGCGCACGTGCCTGGTTGCGCGTCGCAGGGCCCGCTTCCCGATGCGGGCGAAGAGCCACCCGAAAGCCACCCCGATGACCGGCGAGACCGCGAGCGCGATCAGGACGCCCGCGAGGCCGGTCGGCCGGAGGCCCTCCAACCCGCCCCAGTGGATCGCGCTGATCCCGGCGTCGGCGAAGGCGGCTCCCACGAGTCCGCCCACGAGGGCATGCGCGGAGCTGGAGGGCAGCCCCCGCGACCACGTGAGGACGTTCCAGATCGTGGCCGCCAGCGCCCCGGCGCCGATCACCTCGACCGCCTCATCCGGTGAGACCGTGACGATGCTGTCGATCGTGCTGGCCACCGCGGTGCCGACCAGGAGCGCGCCGGCCATGTTGAGCGTCGCGCTCAGCACGATGGCGCGGCCCGGGGTCGCGGCCCGTGTCGCCACGAGCGTCGCGATGGCGTTGGCCGCGTCGTGGAAGCCGTTGGTCAGCGCAAACGCCAGCGAGAAGCCGATGGCGAGGATCAGTTCCACCGACAAACCGTAGTTCCGCCCGATGCGCCTGCGGCCGGCGCCTGCGAACGTGGCGAGACACGACCACTCACACGATCAACGGAGGCTCACATGCCAGCACCCACGAAGAAGGCGGCTCGTCCGAAGAAGGCGGCTCGTCCGAAGAAGGCAGCTCGTCCGGCTGCGAAGCGCCGGCCGGCACCAGCCAAGGACCCGGCGGGTATTCGCCGTCTCAACCGCTCGCTCGACTCCGCGCAGGACGCGCTCACGCACCTCCGCAAGGACGTCGGCAAGGACGTCAGCGCCGGTTCCACCAAGCTCTACAACGATCTCAAGCGCTTCGTCAAGGATGCGCGGCGGGACAGCGAGAAGCTCGCGAAGGCCCTGCAGCGCGACGCCGAGAAGGCCCAGGCCCGCATGAAGCGCACGACCACCAGCAAGGCCACGGCACGGAAGCGCACACCGGCAAGGAAGCGTGCACCGGCACGGAAGACGACCAGCCGCTGAACCAGGCGGCGCCCGGTCGCGAGGCAGGCCAGCTAGGTTGTGAGGAGCGAATGACCCGACCCCGATACATCCGGTTCTTCGAGGAGGTTGGCATCGACGACGTGCCGCTCGTGGGCGGCAAGAACGCGTCGCTCGGCGAGATGTACCGCGAGCTGTCCGACCAGGGTGTGCTCGTGCCAAACGGCTTTGCCACCACAGCGGACGCGTACAGGTACATGCTGGCTGAGACCGGCGCTTGGACCGCGCTTCACGACGCTCTCGACGACCTGGACCCGGAGAACATGACCGATCTGGCGCGCCGCGGCAGGCGCGCCCGGGAAATCGTCTATGGGGCCGGACTGCCCGACGACCTGGCCCAGGAGATCCTCGACGGCTACAGTCGCCTTCGGGAGGAGTACGGGGACGACATGAGCCTCGCGGTGAGGAGCTCGGCGACCGCCGAGGACCTGCCCACCGCGAGCTTCGCGGGTCAGCAGGAGACGTATCTGAACGTCCACGGGGAGCAGAGCCTGCTCGACGCGTGCCGGCGCTGTTTCGCCAGCCTGTTCACGGATCGCGCCATCCACTACCGGGTCGATCAGGGCTTCGACCACTTCCAGGTGGCGCTGTCGATCGGCATCATGAAGATGGTTCGCTCGGACCTCGCGTCGTCGGGCGTCTTCTTCTCACTCGACACCGAGTCCGGCTTCCGGGACGTCGTCTTCATCACCGGCGCCTACGGGCTCGGCGAGAACGTCGTTCAGGGCGCCGTGGACCCGGACGAGTTCTACGTTCACAAGCCCACCTTCGAGCAGGGCCACCGCGCGGTGCTCCGCCGCCTGGTCGGCGACAAGGCGATCAAGATGGTCTTCGTCGAGGGCGAGAGCAAGCACACCGTGCGCAACGTCCCGACCCCCAAGGCGGACCGCGAGCACTACTGCCTCGGCGACGAGGACGTCCTCGAGCTCGCCGACTACGCGATCAAGATCGAGCGCCACTACGGCAAGCCCATGGACATGGAGTGGGCCAAGGACGGGCTCGACGGCAAGCTCTACCTGGTGCAGGCCCGCCCCGAGACCGTGGCCTCCCAGCGCCGGGCGACCATGCTGGAGAGCTATGTCCTGGATGGTGACGGTGAGGTGGTCACCCAGGGCCGGGCGGTGGGCGAGAAGATCGCCGCCGGCGCCGCTCGCGCGATCAAGAACGTCGAACAGCTCTCGGAGTTCGAGGCGGGCGAGGTCCTGGTCGCCGACATGACGACCCCGGACTGGGAGCCGGTGATGAAGACCGCGGCGGCGATCGTCACCAATCGCGGGGGCCGGACGTGCCACGCCGCGATCATCGCCCGCGAGCTCGGCATCCCGGCGGTCGTCGGCACCGGCGACGCAACCGCCTCCGTTCCGGCCGGCGAGAAGGTCACCGTGTCCTGTGCGCAGGGCGACACCGGGCACATCTACCGGGGCGAGGTGGACTTCCACGTCGACCGGACCGACGTGGGCGAGGTCGAGCGCCCCGCCACGGAGATCATGATCAACCTCGGCAACCCGGATCTTGCCTTCAAGACGTCGTTCCTCCCGAACGACGGCGTCGGGCTGGCGCGGATGGAGTTCATCGTCAGCGAGTCGATCAAGGCCCATCCACTGGCTCTGCTGCACCCGGACCAGGTCACGGACCCCGAGGAGCGCGAGGCCGTGAAGCGGCTCTTCCGCAGCCACGACGAGGGGGCGAGCTTCTTCGTCGAACGCCTCTCGGAGGGCATCGGCACGATTGCCGCCGCGTTCTGGCCGAAGCCGGTCGTCGTGCGGATGTCCGACTTCAAGACCAACGAGTACGCAAGCCTCCTCGGCGGGGCCGGCTTCGAGGCGCAGGAGGACAACCCGATGCTGGGGTTCCGGGGGGCGTCACGCTACGCCCACCCGGCCTACGAGGAGGGATTTGCCCTCGAATGCAAGGCGATGAACCGGGTTCGCGACGAGATGGGGCTCACCAACGTCGTGCTGATGCTTCCGTTCGTGCGCCGTGTCGACGAGGCGAAGCGTGTCCTGGACCGGATGGCCGAGCTGGGCCTGGAGCGGGGGGCAAACGGGTTGCGGATCTACTGCATGTGCGAGATCCCGAACAACGTATTGCTGATCGACCGCTTCGCCGAGCTCTTCGACGGCTTCTCGATCGGCTCCAACGACCTCACGCAGCTCACGCTCGGCGTCGACCGCGACTCGGAGATCGTCGCCTTCGACTACGACGAGCGCGACGAGGGCGTCAAGGAGATGATCCAGATGGCCGTCGACGGGTGCCGGCGCAACGGCAGTCACTCGGGGCTCTGCGGCCAGGCGCCGTCCGACTACCCGGAGATGGCCGAGTTCCTGGTCGAGCTCGGGATCGACTCGATCAGCCTGAACCCCGACACGGTCCTCAGGACGACGGGGAGGGTTCTCGAGCTGGAGAAGCGCCTCGGGCGGACGCCCCGGGATCCGGCGGGCACGGTGCCGGTCGCATGAAGCCCGGCCGGCCCGAGCGGGTCTAGATCTTCTCCGGGACCATCTCGATCGCCCCGCACGGGCACTCGGCGACGCAGATCCCGCAGCCCTTGCAGTAGTCGAGGTCGATCTCGTAGCCGTTGACGTTCGCATCGGCGGCCTCGCTCAGCTTGAGCACCGCGTTGTCGGGGCAGACCCCGTAGCAGTTGTCGCAGGAGAAGCAGTTGCCGCACGACAGGCAGCGGCGGGCCTCATACAGCGCGGTGGAGCGGTCGAGCCCCGACACGACCTCTTCGAAGCCGGAAGTGCGGCGCGCCGCCTCGAGCTGAGCCTGCTGGGTCCGGGGCGCGTCCGAGAAGTACCAGGTGTTCAGCGTGTCGAAGCCGGCCAGCTCGTGCCGGGGCGCGGGACGCAGCTCTGTGCCCCGAAGCCACGCGTCGATGTTGCGGGCGGCCGCCTTGCCGTGGCCGACGCCGACGGTGACCGTGCGCTCGGCCGGGACCATGTCGCCGCCGGCGAAGATCCCGGGGTAGCCGGTCATCATGTTCGGCCCGACCTTCACCACGCCGTCCTCCACCTCCAGGCCCGGCACGCCCTCGAGCAGCGAGAGGTCTGCCTCCTGGCCCAGAGCCAGGACCACGGAGTCGGCCTCGAGCTCCTCCGTCTCACCCGTCGGCTGCGGGAAGCCCGTCTCGTCGAGCTCCATCTTCTCGATCAGCAGCTTCCCCTCGTCGGCGTGCTTGATCGTGGAGAGCCAGCGCATCATCACGCCCTCCTCCTCGGCCTCCTCGACCTCGAAGTCGTGCGCGGGCATCCGCTCGCGGGTGCGCCGGTAGACCACGATCGCGTCGGTGGCGCCCAGCCGCTTCGCCGTGCGAGCGGCGTCCATCGCCGTGTTGCCGCCGCCGTAGATCACGACCCGGCGGCCCAGCAGGGGACGCTCCTCGCCCTCCATGCTGCGCAGCAGGCTCACGGCGTCGAGGACGTGCGCGGCCTCGCCGGCCGGGATGTAGGCGCGCTTGCCGATGTGGGCGCCGACGGCGAGGAAGGCGGCGTCGAAGCCGCCGGCCGACATGCTCTGTCCGATGTTCTCGACCTTGGTGTCGAGGTGGACCTCGACTCCCATGTCGATGATCCGCTGCGCCTCGGCCTCCAGCACCTCTCGCGGCAGCCGGTACTTGGGGATCCCGAAGCGCATCATCCCGCCGAGCATGGGACCGGCCTCGTGGATCGTGACCTCGTGGCCGAGGCGGGTCAGGTGGTAGGCGGCCGACAGCCCGGAGGGCCCGGCGCCGACCACGAGGACCCGCTTGCCCGAGCGCTCGGCGGGCGGCTCGATCCGCCAGCCGCGGGCGATCGCCTCGTCGCCAAGCATCCGCTCGACCGCGTGGATCCCGACCGCCTCGTCGAGCTGCGCCCGGTTGCAGGCGGTCTCGCAGGGGTGGTAACAGACCCTTCCCATGATCGCGGGGAACGGGTTCTCCTCCATGATCTTGCGCCAGGCGCGCTCGTAGCCCTCCTCGCCGTCCTCGGCCTCATAGAGCCAGTGCTGGACGTTCTCGCCAGCCGGGCAGCCGTCGTTGCAGGGCGGCATCCGCTCGACGTAGACCGCCCGCTCGGTCCGCCACGTGCCGGTCTTGTTCGCGAGGCTCGACCCGACGTCGAGCGTGATTGCGTACGGCTTCTCCATCACTGCGGCCCGTGCCGGGTCTCGGCCAGGAGGCGCATCAGGTTCGACTCCTCCGACTCGCGGGCCGGGTGGACGGCGTCGCCGGGGTGGCCTGCCTGGTCATTCGCGTCGCCCGGCAGCATCGCCGCGTCCTCAGCCTCGCCGAGCAGGCCGAAGCGACGGATGTTGCGGTCGGCGGCGGCCTGGATCGCGGCGATGATGTCGGGGCGCCCGCTCTCGCCGAACAGGTGGGCGTAGCGGCGCTGGAGCTTCAGGTAATCCTCCACCGGCACACGGCGGCGGATCTTCGAGATGCTCGTGACCTCGCCCATCTCGGCCTCGAACACCGGGAAGAGGCCGGTCTCCTTGACCAGCCGCGCCAGCCGCACCGTGTCGCGCGACTGGGCGCCCCAGCCCAGCGGGCAGGGCACGAAGACGTGGATGTAGCGGGCGCCGCGGAAGGTCATCGCCTTCTCCACCTTCGCCTCGAGGTCGCGGAGCTCGGCGACGGTCGCGGTCGCGACGTAGGGGATCTCGTGGGCCATGGCGATGAGCGGGGCGTTCTTGCCCTGGCCGAAGACATTGCCCGGGTGATCGCCGATCGGCTTGGTGTTGGCGGTGCGCGCGGCCGGCGGAGTCGCGCTCGAGCGCTGGACGCCGGTGTTCATGTAGGCCTCGTTGTCGTAACAGATGAAGAGCACGTCGTCGTTTCGCTCGAACATGCCCGACAGACAGGCGAAGCCGATGTCGAGCGTGCCGCCGTCGCCGCCCTGGCCGACCACGCGCACGTCCTCGCGACCCTTCACCTTCATCGCGGCGGCCACGCCGGTGGCGACCGCGGCGGCGTTGCCGAAGAGCGAATGTATCCACGGCAGCTGCCACGACGACTCCGGGAACGGGGTCGAGAAGACCTCGAGGCACCCAGTCGAGTTCGCCGCGATCAGCTGCCCGCCGGTGGCGCGCATCGCGGCGTCGAGGGCGTAGCGGGCGCCAAGCGCCTCGCCGCAGCCCTGGCAGGCACGATGGCCGGAGGTGAGCGTGTTGGAGCGCTCGTTTCGAGCCTGCACCGAGCGCTCGTCGGGATCGAGAAGGCGGTTGCCGACCACGAAGGTGCCCGCCTGGTAGAAGCGCACGTCCTGCGTGCCGCCGTCCTTCCCGCCCGCGGGGCGAGAGACGGGCGGCCGGTTTTCGCGCTGGTTCGCCATCAGTGCGACTGCCCCATGACGATGCCGATGTCCCGGAGCATGTTCTCCTCGTGCGGTCCGCTGGGACCACCCTGCTGCATCCGCCGGATCTCGGCGTCGACGACGTCCCACTTCAGGTCGAGGAACGTCAGCGCATCCAGGCGGTCGGCGATGGCATCGTCGAAGAGCTTTCGCAGCGACTTGCCGGTGATCGGGCGCCCGCCCAGCCCGGCGATGACCGTGTAGCCGTGGAGCTGGATCCCCGACAGCGCCATGCGGACGTTTGCCGACACGATCCCGCCGACCCCGACGGCGAGCGCCTTCTCGAGGACCACCACGCGCTCGGCGTTCCCCAGCGCGTCGCGAACCTCCTCCATCGGGAACGGGCGGAACGACTTGATGCCCAGCGCGCCGATCGAGACGCCGTCGTCGCGCATCCGGTCCACCGTGTCCTCGATGGTGCCGAGCACCGAGCCGAGGGCGACGACGATCGTCTTGGCGTCGTCCGCGCGATAGCTGCGGACGAGGCCACCCGATTCCCGGCCGAACGCCGCCTCGAACTCGCCGGCGACGCGGGGGATCACGTCAAGCGCCTGCATCTGCTTGGCGTGCGCGAGGTAGCGAACCTCGGCAAAGGCCTCTGGGCCCACCATCGCCCCGATCGTCACCGGGTCCGCCGGGTCGAGGACCTGGCGGGGCGCGAACGGCGGCAGGAACCCGTCGACCTTCTCAGCCTCCGGGACGTCCACCTGCTCGTACGCGTGGGTGAGGATGAAGCCGTCCATGCACACCATCACCGGCAGCGAGAGCTCCTCGGCGATCTTGAAGGCTTGGACGTGCAGGTCGGCCGCCTCCTGGTTGGTCTCCGCATAGAGCTGGATCCACCCGCTGTCGCGCTGCGACATGGCGTCAGAGTGGTCGTTCCAGATGTTGATGGGCGCGCCGATCGCGCGGTTGGCGACCGTCATGACGATCGGCAGCCCCAGCCCCGACGCGTTGAAGAGCGCCTCCGCCATGTAGAGCAGGCCCTGGCTGGCCGTCGCGGTGTACGAGCGCGCCCCCGCCGCGGAGGAGCCGATGCAGACCGAGAGGGCCGCGAACTCCGACTCGACCGTCACGTACTCGCAGGGCTCGAGCTCGCCCTTGCGGACGAGGTCGGAGAGCCCTTCGACGATGTGGGTCTGGGGGGAGATGGGATAGGCGCAAACGACCTCCGGGCGGCAGCGGGCCACGGACTGGGCCACGGCAACCGATCCCTCGAGCTGCTTAAGCACGCGCCGGCGCCTCCATGTGCCCGCGCACGTAGTCGTACGCGGCCCGGGCGGCGGCGACGTTGCCGTCGCCGAGCGGCCCGGGGAAGCGGTCGCGGATCGCCGCCTCGACCGCGTCGATCGAGATCAGCCCGGTGAGCGCCGCGAAGCCGCCCAGCAGCACCGCATTCGGCAGCGGCCGCCCGAGGTGGCGCCGCGCCAGCTCCGTGGCGGGGACGGTGAGCATCCGCTCGGGCCGGTGGCGCTCGCGAAGGTCGTCGAGGCCGAGCTCCGAGAGGTCCCGGGTGGAGTTGATGAGGATGTAGCCGTCGGCGTCCAGCCCGCCGAAGACGTCCACCTGATGGAGCAGCGTCGGATCCTGGATGATCAGCGCGTCCGGCTCCGCGACCGGCTCCCGCGCGCGGATCGGCTCGTCGTCGATTCGGCAGAACGAGACCACGGGCGCACCGGTTCGCTCGGAGCCGAAGCTTGGAAACGCCTGCGCGTGGCGGCCCTCCCGGAACGCCGCAACCGAGAGCATCTCGGCAGCGGTCACGGCCCCCTGTCCACCACGGCCATGAATACGAACCTCGAGCACTACCGTCAGTGTCCCACTTCGCCACCGCCTGCTCGGTGCCCCCGGCCCCACGCGGTAGCCTCAGTCCGTAAGTGAGCGGCTTGCCCTACCTGGTGCCGATCGCCCGGGGTCCGCGGTGAGCGCCGCGATCGGGTGGACGTGCCGCTGAGCGAGGTGACTCTCGGGACCCTGCCGCCGGAGAGCTTCCGGTCGCTGGTCGGCGATCGCTACGCGGAGTTCGAGGGCGCAATCGAGCGGGCACGTACCAAGCTCGAAGGAAGGGTGGTCTGGCACGTCAACTCGACCTCCAGGGGCGGCGGGGTTGCCGAGATGCTCCACTCCTATCTCGCCTACGTGCGCGGCACCGGGGTCGATGCCCGGTGGGTCGTGACGACGGGAAGCCCGAAGTTCTTCGAGGTCACGAAGCGCATCCACAACCACCTGCACGGCAACCCGGGCGACGGCGGAGCGCTTGGCGACGAGGAGCGGTCCGTCTATAGATCAACGCTGGCCGAGGCGGTCGGGGGATTGGCGAGGCTGTTTCGCAGGGGCGACATCGTCTTCCTCCACGATCCGCAGACGGCCGGGATGATCGGGCCGGCACACGAGCTCGGCGCGTCGGTCGTGTGGCGCTGCCATGTCGGAGTGGACGAGCCGAACGAGCTCGTGCGCGGCGCCTGGGACTTCCTCAGGCCGGAGCTGCAGGACGCCGACGCCCTGGTCTTCTCGCGACGGCGATTCGTCTGGGACGGCCTCGAGACGAAGCGAGTCTGGATCATGCCCCCGGCCATCGACGTCTTCTCACCGAAGAACCAGGAGATGGACGCGGCGACGGTCGCCTCGATCATCGGCACGATCGGCCTCGGCCCCGACGGGGGTCTTCCCCCGCCGGTGTACCGGCGAAGCGACGGCACGCCGGCGCGAGTCAACCGCAGCGCCAAGATCGTCCAGGAGCAGCGGCTCCCGTCCGAAGCGCAGGTTGTCGCACAGGTCTCGCGCTGGGATCGGCTCAAGGACCCGGTCGGACTGCTCGTCTGCTTCGCCGAGCACGTCGCGGACGGGACGTCTCACCTGGTCATCGCGGGACCGGATGTCGAGGCCGTACACGACGACCCCGAGGGCGCCGAGTGCCTCGATGAAGTGCGGGCCGCGCTCTCGACGATGCCCGCGGCGATTCGCAGCCGGGTTCACCTGGTCAGTCTGCCGATGGACGACCTCGACGAGAACGCGGCCATGGTCAACGCCCTCCAGCGCCGCGCGGACGTGGTCGCCCAGAAGAGCGTTGCGGAGGGGTTCGGGCTCACGGTCGCCGAGGCGATGTGGAAGGAAAAACCCGTCGTGGCGGGCCGCGTCGGCGGGATCCAGGATCAGATCGTCGACGGCGAGAGTGGCATCCTGGTGGACGACCCCCGGGACCTTGCAGCGGTCGGCGCGGCGATCGACGGCCTGCTGGGGGACCCGGAACGCGTCGCCCGGATCGGACGCGCGGCACGCGAGCGCGTGATCAGCGAGTTCCTCGAGATCGGCCGCCTGCTCGACTACTTCGAGCACCTCGAGGAGCTGATCGACGCCTAGGGCGATCCGGTCGGCGTGGAGCGCCGGCTCGCGGCCTCACGGAGCTCCGCAAACGAGTCCTCGATGCCCTCGGTGAGCGTCTCGAGGTCCGGCATCGTGTCGCGGTCGGCGTTGAGCGCGAAGAACACCTTGCCGTCGTAGCTCAGCACGGCAAGCCCGACCGCGTGGTCCGCGGCCAGCGGGACCAGCGGCCAGATCTCGGTCAGCTTCGATCCGAATCCGTAGAGCTGCATCTGCGGCCCCGGGACGTTGGTGATCGTCACGTTGAACAGGCGCGTCGCGAAGAGGGCCCGCGCCAGGAAGCTGTGGATCACCGGCGGGGCGTGCTGCGTGAGATCGAGCAACGCGGTGGATCCGAGCGCCTGTGTGCCGGACTTCAGGGTCTCGGCCTCCTGACGCTGGCGCCTGTAGCGCTCAACCGGGTCCTCGATCCCGACCGGCACGCTGACGAACAGCGACGTGATTCGGTTGCCGAGCGCCAGCTCCTCGCCGGCGCTGCGCAGGTTCACCGGCACCATCGCGCGCAGCCCCTGCTTCGGAAGCGGCTCGTCGCGCTCGAGCAGGAGCCGGCGCAGGCCACCGCCCGCGATCGCCAGGACGACGTCGTTGACCGTCCCTCCCATCGACTCCTTGATGGCCTTGAGCTCGGCAAGGGGCACCCAGGTCACCGCGAGGCGTCGCTTGCCGCCGATTGGGACGTTGAGGCTGGTGCGCGGGGCCGCTTCGAGCTCGTCCTTCACCACCAGGTCGGCGAGGGCGCGGGAGCGCTCGAACGCCTCCTTCGCGCGCTGCGGGTGGCGGGCGTACCCCGCGGCGCCGCGAACGACCCCGGCTCCGGCTCCAACCACCTTCACGGCGGCCCCGCCCGCCCGAAGGGGAAGCCTCGCCAGCCCAACGGCCGCGGAGAGCGCCGAGTCGAGGGGCAGGGGCCGCTTGGGAGGCGGCACCGCTCCCGGTGGCGCGCCGGCGTGGGAAGGCTTTGCGGGCGGCTCCTCCTCGACGTCGAGGACGAGCTCAATGGTGTCGACCGACCCAACCCCGTCGACCATGCAGTGATGGGTCTTCGTGGCCAGGGCCCAGCGCCCGCCCTCCAGGCCGTCGATGACCGCCACCTCCCAGAGCGGCTGCATTCGGTCGAGGCGCTCCGAGTAGTACTCGCCGGCCCAGTCCAGAAGCTCCCCACGGCCGCCGGGGGCGGGGAGGCTCACCGCGCGGACGTGGTTGGTGGCCCGGAAGCGCCCGTCGTCCAGCCAGGACGGCCAGGACAACCCTCCCGTGGTGGGTGAGGAGAGCCGCTGCCGGTAGCGAGGCAGCCTGTTCATCCCGCGTTCCAGCCTCGCGGCCACGTCCTCCACGGAGGGTGCGTCACCCTCGGGCCGCGGCTCGAAGATCATCATCCCGCCGATGTGCATGTGGGCGCCGGGGTCCGCCTCCTCGAGCTCGAGGAAGGTGGCGTCGAGAGCGTTGAGCTTCTCGCTCACAATCAACCCTTCGGCTCGCGAGCGTGACCGCAGTGGGGGCAGTTGACGAAACCCATGATGGGCCGAGCGTACTTCTAGGCCGCTTCGCCGCATCCGTGCCCGTTGCGGCTTTCGCTGCGGATTACTACGCGCCCGAACTGCGGCCGGCCGCCGATGCACCGGCGACGGCGGCCGGGAAGGATCGTGGTGACGGCGCCAACCGGGCGCTCGATTCGATTCGAGGAACGGTGAATCACGACTCTTTCCTGACGAGCGGGGCGGCGGCCACGACCTCGGCGCCGGCGAAAGCCGGCGCCGTGGTCGGGCCGGCCCTGCACGTCGACTCCGAGGTCGGACGCCTGCGGAGGGTGATCCTCCACCGGCCCGATCTCGAGCTGAAGCGGCTGACTCCCGGCAACTGCGAGGACCTGCTCTTCGACGACGTCCTGTGGGTCAAGCGCGCCCGCCAGGAGCACGACGCGTTCGCCGACGCGCTCGCCGAGCACGAGGTCGAGGTGCTCTACCTGCACCAGCTGCTCGCCGAGACCCTCGGGATCCCCGAGGCGCGGGCTCACGTCATCGACGCGACGCTGGAGGCCGCGGGCGTCGGGCCGATCCTCGGCCCCCAGATGCGCGAGTGGCTGGACTCGAACCCGCCGGCCGAGCTTGCGACGCGGCTGATCGGCGGCATCGCCCACGAGGAGCTGCCGTTTGCGAGGACCTCGCTGGTGGCGCGGGTCGCAGAGCCGTCCGGCTTCGTCCTGCCGCCGCTTCCGAACCACCTGTTCACACGCGACACGTCCGCCTGGATCTACGCGGGCGTGTCGGTTCACGCGATGGCGAAGCCCGCGCGCCGCCGGGAGGCGATTCACCTCGAGGCGATCTACCGCCACCACCAACTGTTCGCAGGCGTCGAGCACGAGGTCTGGTCGGACGGCCTGGGCGGACCGGCGCAGCTGGAGGGCGGCGACGTTCTCGTGATCGGCAACGGATGCGTGCTGATCGGGATGGGCGAGCGCACCAGCCCGGCCAGCGTCGAGCTCATGGCACGGCGGCTGTTCGGCGCGGGTGCGGCGCGCCGCGTGATCGCCGTATCGATGCCGAGCCGGCGCTCCAGCATGCATCTCGACACGGTAATGACGATGGTCGATCGCGACGCGTTCACCATTTACCCGGAGCTCCAGGACAAGCTGGTTGCGCACTCGCTCGTTCCGGACGACGACGGAGGCGTGCGCGTTCACCGCGACGTGGAGCTCTTCGGCGCCATCGCGGAAGCCCTCGAGGTCCCCGGCGTCCGTCTCTTCGAGACCGGCGGCGACAGCTACGAGGCACAGCGCGAGCAGTGGGACGACGGCAACAACGTGCTCGCCGTGGAGCCCGGCGTCGTCCTTGCCTACGAGCGCAACGTGGACACCAACACCCGCCTTCGCCATGAGGGGATCGAGGTCATCACGGTCGAGGGCTTCGAGCTCGGCCGCGGACGAGGCGGCCCGCGCTGCATGTCCTGCCCGATCGAACGCGACCCGGCCTGAAGGGAAGACGATGACGACGCAGTCGTCCCTCACGACCACCCACACGCCGGAGCACGCCGTCGAGGGCGCGGACGCCGTCTACACCGATGCCTGGGTCTCGATGGGCGAGGAGGAACAGCGCGAGCGGCGCCTCAGGGACCTCGAGCCCTTCCGGATAACGACCGAGCTAATGTCTCGCGCGAGTCACGAAAGCGTGTTCATGCACTGTCTACCCGCGCACCGCGGCGAGGAGGTCGAAGCGGAGGTGATCGACGGCCCGCAGTCCGTCGCGTTCCGCCAGGCGGAGAACCGGCTGTGCACGGCCCAGGCGGCGATTCACGCGCTGATCGACGCGGCGGAGGGGTCATGAGGGTCGTGGCCGCGCTCGGCGGCAACGCTCTGCTCCGCCGCGGCGGGCCGGCCGGCATCGATGCGCAGCGCGACAACGTGCGGAAGGCGGCCGCGGTCCTGGCCGAGATCGGGGCGAGCCACGAGTTGATCGTGACCCACGGCAACGGCCCGCAGGTGGGGATGCTGGCGCTTCAGAGCACCTCCTTTCAGCCGGACGATCCCGATCCGCTGGATGTCCTCGGAGCCGAATCCGAGGGGATGATCGGGTACCTGATCGAGCAGGAGATCGAGAGCGCCGATCCCTCGCTTCGCGCCGCCGCGCTTCTGACCCAGGTGGTCGTCGATCCGGACGACCCCGCCTTTGCGCACCCCGTGAAGCCGATCGGCCCAGGCTACGGCGAGGCGACCGCCCGTGAGCTCGCCGCGCGCCACGGCTGGAGCGTCGCTCGCGACGAGGGGGCGTGGAGGCGCGTGGTCGCCTCTCCGGAGCCGCGCTGGACCGTCGAGATCGCCGCGATCCAAGCCCTGCTTGCCGCCGGAATCGTCGTCATCTGCTCCGGTGGCGGCGGAGTCCCCGTGACGGTGGGCGTCGACGGCGCCCTCGGCGGCGTCGAGGCCGTCGTCGACAAGGACCTCGCCGCGGCCCTCCTTGCGCGGGAGCTCGAGGCCGACGCGCTGCTCCTGCTCACGGACGTTCCGGGCGTCGAGCGGGATCACGGGACGCCCCGAGCCGTGCCGCTCGACCGAGCCACACCCGCGGAGCTGCGGGCGCTGGACCTCCCGGCGGGATCGATGAAGCCGAAGGCGGAGGCCGCCGCCAGGTTCTCGGAAGCTCGCGGCGGCATCACAGCGATCTGCCGGCTCGAGGACGCCTCGCTCGCGCTTGCGCGCGAGGCCGGCACCCAGGTCCGCCGCGCTGCGGGGATCGACGGAGCAGCCGGGCCGGCGGAAGCGATCGGGGCGCGGACCGATGGCTGATCTCGATCGCGTCCTCTGCGGGCTCGATGGCTCGCCCGAGAGCCTCGAGGCCGCGAGACAGGGACGCTGGCTGATGAGCCCGGGTGGAGCTCTCCTCGGCGTCTCGGTATGGGACCCGACCCTCGCCATGCGGGCCGGCTTCCAGTCCGCGGACTTCATGAAGGAGCTGCAGGAGAAGGCGGTCGGGGCTCTCGATGAGGCGCGCGAGCTCCTACCGGGCATCGAGACCGTGCTGATCCGGGGCCGCGAGGTCGCCGGGCTCCTGGCGGCCGCGGCGAACCTCGACGCGGACGTGATCGCCGTCGGCATGCACGGTCGTTCGCGCCCTGTCGGCGCGGCTCTCGGCTCGGTCTCGAGCGCCGTGGTTCACCACGCCGCCTGCTCCGTCCTGATCGGCCGCGGCGGCGGCCCTCCTGGCCCCATTCTCCAGCCCACCGACGGCTCTCCGAACGCCCTCGAGGCCGCACGGGTGGCTGAGGCTCTCGCGCAACGTCTCGGCGTGCCGCTGACCGTGCTCGAGGTTGCCGACGGCGAGTCTGGCGCCGATGCCGCGGCACGGGCACTCGAGCTCTGCCCGAGCGCCGAGGCACGGACCGTGGCGGGCAAGCCCCACAAGGAGATCGTCGACATCGCCGCCCAGACGGGCACCCGGCTCGTCGTCATGGGGAGCCGAGGGCTGAGTGGAGTCCGCGCGCTCGGAAGCGTCAGCGAGCGGGTGGCGCACGTCGCGCCGTGCTCGGTGCTGATCGTTCGGGAAAAGGCGCACCCCGAGTCCGCATCCGTGGACGGGTCGGATCGCGAAGCGTGAAGAACCGCGATGCCAGGACGGCGCCGGGAGCGTATCTTCGACTGGCAGTGGCCAGTCTCTCCTCCCAAACCAGCGATGTGCGCACGTTCGAAGAGTTGACCGAGGCGAAGGCACTGGGCCTCCTGCTGCTTTCAGCCGCACGCCGGGCCTAGCGAAAGCACCGGTGCTGGGCGACGGAACTGTCATCGATCTTGACGGTTTCAGCGAGCTGCTGAGCGAGCTCTCGCGCCGGCGCTTCGGGGTCGTCGGCCCCACGGTCCGGGACGGCGCCATCGTCTACGAGAGGATCGCCTCGGTCGAGGATCTCCCGCGGGGCATCACCGACGTCCAGGACGGAGGCACCTACTCGCTCGCCCCGCGTGAAGACGACGCCCTCTTCGGGTACGCCGTCGGCCCGCACTCCTGGAAGCGCTACCTGCACCCCCCGGAGCTGAGCCTCATGCGAGTGAGGCGGAGCGACAGCGGCGACATGGACGTGACCGAGGAGCCGCCCAGTCGCGAGCGCTTTGCGTTCCTGGGGGTGCGCTCCTGCGAGCTCCACGCGATCGCGGTCCAGGACCGCGTGCTGGCCGGCGGCAGCCATCCGGATCCCCACTACCTGGCGCGCAGGGAGGGCGCCTTCATCGTCGCCGTGAACTGCGCGGTAGCCGGCGGGACCTGCTTCTGCGTGTCGATGGAGACCGGCCCGCGGGCGACCGCGGGCTTCGACCTGGCGCTCACGGAGCTCATCGACGACGAGGGGCACCGGTTCCTCGTCGAGGTGGGCAGTGAGGAGGGCGGTGACGTGCTTGCCGCGCTGCCCCATCGGGCCGCCGATGCGAGCGACGAAGAGGCCGCGGACGAGGTGGTCGAGCGCACGGCGTCGCAGATGGGCCGCACGCTCGAGACGGACGGGCTGAAGGAGCTGCTCTACCGCAACCTCGAGCACCCACGGTGGGACGAGGTCTCCGAGCGGTGCCTTTCCTGCGGCAACTGCACGATGGTCTGCCCCACCTGCTTCTGCACGACGGTCGAGGACACGAGCGACCTCGCGGGCACCGAGGCCGAGCGCGTCCAGCGCTGGGACTCGTGCTTCACGGCGGACTTCTCGTACGTCCACGGCGGCAGCGTTCGCTCGTCCACCCGGTCCCGCTACCGCCAGTGGATGACCCACAAGCTCGCCACGTGGTGGGATCAGTTCGGATCGTCCGGCTGCGTCGGCTGTGGCCGCTGCATCACCTGGTGCCCCGTCGCCATCGACATCACCGAGGAGGCAGCGGTGATTCGCGCCTCCGACGGCGAGGGGACGTGAGCGAGCGCGACATCGAGGCCCTGCTCGAGCAGGTGCCGGAGCTTCGCGGGCTCGCGCAGGAAGATCGCACGCTGATCGCGGGCTGCGGGCGGATCCGGGCATTCGACGCGGGCGAGCTCCTGTTTCGCGAGGGCACGCCCGCGGACCGCTTCTACGTCCTGCGCCACGGGCGCCTGGCGCTCGAGAACCACGTCCACGGGCGCGGCAACGTCTCCGTGGCGACCCTCGGCCCCGACGAGATCGCCGGCTGGTCGTGGCTCGTCCCCCCGTACGAGTGGCACCTGGACGGCCGGGCCCTGGAGCGAGGAAGCGCGATCGAGTTCGACGGGGCCTGCCTGCGCGGCAAGCTGGAAGAGGACCCGCGCCTCGGCTTCGAGGTCATGCGGCGCTTCGCCGCGATCATCCTCACGCGCCTCCAGCAGACCCGAGTCCAGATGCTCGACGTCTACGGGAAGCCCGATGCGTGAGCGCGGCCCGCTGGTTCCGGTCCCCCATCGCGTCGTCTCCCGGCGGCGAGAGACGAGCGACACCTGGACCCTGGAGCTGGAGGCCGTGGACTCCGGCGATCGGCTGGACCGGGGCGACCCCGGCCAGTTCAACATGGTCTACGCCTTCGGGTCCGGCGAGGTCCCGATCTCGATCAGCGGCGCCGACGACGGCCGCCTGGTCCACACGGTGCGCGACGTCGGGGCCGTGACGCGGTTGATCTGCGCCGCGGAGTCGGGAGCGGTGCTTGGCGTGCGTGGACCGTTCGGAAGCCGCTGGCCGCTCACGGCGGCGGAGGGGTCCGACCTGGTGGTAGTGGCCGGCGGCCTCGGACTCGCCCCGCTTCGCTCGAGCGTGCTGGCCGCCCTCGCCGAGCCCGAGCGGTTCCCCGCCACCTACGTTCTGTACGGCGGACGCGAGCCGGAGCAGCTCCTCTACAGCGCCGAGCTCGAGTCGTGGCGCCGGCTCGGCATCCGCGTCAGCCTGATCGTCGACAGCGGGCCTCCGGAGTGGGACGGCAACGTTGGCGTGGTTACAAAGCTGATCGACCGGGCCGACTTCGACCCGGACCGCGCGGTCGCCCTGGTCTGCGGGCCCGAGGCGATGATGCGCTTCTCGGCGCGATCGCTTCGAGCCCGTGGCGTCGACCCCGCTCGCATCCACCTCTCGCTCGAGCGCAGCATGAAGTGCGCCGTCGCGCAGTGCGGACGCTGTCAGCTCGGGCCCACGCTCATGTGCCGGGACGGCGCGGTCCTTCCGCTGAGCGACGTCGGGCCCTGGATGGGGGTCAGGGAGCTCTGATGGCGGCCGACCGTGCGGGACGCCGGCTGGCGGTGTGGAAGTTCGCGTCCTGCGACGGCTGCCAGCTGAGCATCCTCGACCTCGAGGACGAGATCCTGGCGCTGGGCGAGGAGCTCGAGATCGCCTACTTCCTGGAGGCCGGGCGCGCCGACGGGCCGTCCGGTCCCTACGACGTCTCCCTGGTCGAGGGGTCGGTCACGACCGCCGCGGACGCGGAGCGGATTCGCGAGGTCAGGAAGGCCTCCCGGACCCTGATCACGATCGGCGCCTGCGCCACCGCGGGCGGAGTGCAGGCGCTTCGCAACTTCGCCGACGCGGACGGCTGGCTCGCCAGCGTCTACGCATCGCCGGAGTACGTCTCCACGCTCGACACGTCCACGCCGATCGCCGCACACGTGAAGGTCGACTTCGAGCTGCAGGGCTGCCCGGTCAACAAGCACCAGCTGCTCGAGGTGATCAGCGCCCACCTCAACGGCCGGCGACCGAGCGTGTCGTCCCACAGCGTCTGCATCGAGTGCAAGCGCGCCGGCAACGTCTGCGTCAGCGTGGCGCATGGGACGCCCTGCCTCGGCCCGATCACCCACGCCGGATGCGGGGCGATCTGCCCGAGCTACAACCGCGGGTGCTACGGCTGCTACGGGCAGACCGAGAGCCCGAACGTGCCTTCGCTCACGGCCTGGATGCAGGACCGTCAGGACTGCGGCGACGACCGGCTCGTGCGGTTGCTGAGCACCTTCAACGTGGCCGCGCCCGCGTTCAGCGCCGAGAGCTCGGCGCGGCGCTCCGAGCCGGAGGCGGGTGCCGCGTGGCGGGAGCGCGCCCGCGGCCGGGAGGAGCACGATGACTGAGCCCCCCGCCGGCGGGCGAACGATCCGCACGAAAGCCCTCGTCCGAGTCGAGGGAGAGGGCGAGATGTACGTCCGCGTCAGCGGCGATGAGGTCATGGACGTCCAGCTGCGGATCTTCGAGCCGCCGCGCCTGTTCGAGGCGCTGCTGCGGGGACGGGACTGCCTGGAGGCGCCGGACATCACGGCGCGGATCTGCGGGATCTGCCCGGTGGCCTACCAGATGAGCGCCTGCGCGGCGATCGAGGACGCTCTCGGCGTCGAGGTCGACGAGCGCGTCCGCAGGCTTCGCAGGATCCTGTACTGCGGCGAGTGGATCGAGAGCCACGTGCTGCACCTTTACCTCCTCCACTGCCCCGACTTCCTCGGCTACGAGAGCGCCTGGACGATGGCGCGCGACCATCCCGAGCTCGTCGAGCGGGGGCTGCGCGTCAAGAAGCTCGGCAACGAGCTGATCCGCGTCGTGGGCGGGCGCGAGGTCCACCCGATCAACGTGAGGGTGGGCGGCTTCTACAAGGCCCCGGAGAAGCGGGACCTCGAGGCTCTCGCGGGCCGCCTGGAGACGGCCCGCGACGAGGCCCTCGAGACGGTGCGGTTCGTCGCGGGCCTCGAGTTCCCGGACTTCGACCGCGAGGTGGAGCAGGTGGCGCTCGGCGCGCCCGCGGGCGAGTACCCGATCGATCGCGGCCGTCTGATCTCGACCGGTGGGATCGACATCGCGGCCGCCGAGTTCGACAGCGTCTTCGAGGAGGTCCAGGTGCCGCACTCGAACGCGCTCCACGCCCGCATCCGCGGGCGTGGCTCATATCTGGCGGGGCCGATGGCGCGGTTCAACCTGAACCGCGAAAGCCTCTCTCCCACGGCCCGCGAGGCCGCGCGCGAGGCGGGCCTCGAGGGAGGATGCCGGAACCCGTTCGCGAGCATCGTCGTCCGCGCGATCGAGATCCTCTACGCCGCGGAGGAGGCCCTGCGGCTGATCGGCTCCTACGAGCCTCCCGACCCCCCGGCGGCCGGCGTCGAACCGCGAGCCGGGGTTGGTCACGGCGCGACCGAGGCGCCGCGCGGGGTCCTCTACCACCGCTACGAGCTGGCCGACGACGGCTCCATCGCCTCTGCCCGGATCGTTCCCCCCACCTCCCAGAACCAGGCGGCGATCGAGGCCGACCTGCGCGACTTCGTGGCGGCCAATCTCGGTCTCGACGACGACGAGCTGCGCCTCCGCTGCGAGCAGGCGATTCGCAACTACGACCCGTGCATCTCGTGCGCCACGCACTTCCTGCGGCTGGAGATCGACCGGGCGTGAGCGTCACCGGCGGAGTGGCCGTGATCGGGCTCGGAAGCGACCTCCGCGGCGACGACTGCGCCGGCCTCGAGGTGGCGCGCCGGGTGCGCGGGCGCGTTCCGCCAGAGGTCAGCGTGCTCGAGCTCCACGGGGAGTCGAGCGGCCTGCTGGAAGCCTGGCGAGGGCTTGCCCGCGCGGTGATCATCGACGCCTCTCGCGGCGGCGGTCCGCCCGGGACCGTGCGGCGGTTCGAGGCTGCCGGTGCGCCGCTGCCCGCCATCGCGGGCGGGACCTCGAGCCACTCCCTCGGCCTCGCCGACGCGATCGAGCTCGGGCGTGCCCTCGGGCGACTGCCCACTCGCCTGACGGTCTACGCGATCGAGGGCGGGACGTTCGAGCCGGGAGCGGAGCCGGAGGAGGCGCTCGCCGGGGCGATCGAGGACGTCACCGAGCGCGTGGTGGCCGACCTGACCCGCGGTCCGTAGGGCGTGGGGCCGTGCTGGACGAGCCGCCGGGCAGCTCGTCCGTAGTTTCCTCATCGAATGTGCGGAGCTACGCGGATGAGAGCACAGCGGCCCGGTGGTTCCCTTTCCTCGGTAGAGCAAAGACGCCGAGGAGGCGACCATGGCCACGATGGAGAAGCCCCAGACCTACGCAGCACCGGGAGAGGCGGGCAGCCCCGTCGCGTTGCGGGATCGCTACGAGAACTTCATCGGCGGCCACTGGGTGGCGCCGACCACGGGCGAGTACAGGGACAACGTCACCCCCGTTACCGGCCGGCCGTTCTGCCAGGTCGCGGACTCCAGCCCTGACGACGTCGAGCTCGCGCTGGACGCGGCGCACGCCGCGAAGGACCGCTGGGGCGAGACGTCGGTCACCGACCGCTCCAAGGTCCTCAACGCCGTGGCCGATGCCATCGAGGAGAACCTCGAGATGCTCGCCGTGGCCGAGAGCTGGGAGAACGGCAAGCCCGTCCGCGAGACGCTTGCCGCGGACATCCCGCTCGCGGCCGACCACTTCCGGTACTTCGCCGGTGTGATCCGCGGCGAGGAGGGAACGGTCTCCGAGCTCGACAAGGACACCGTCGCCTACCACTTCCGCGAGCCGCTCGGCGTCGTCGGACAGATCATCCCGTTCAACTTCCCGCTGCTGATGGCGGCCTGGAAGATCGCTCCGGCGCTCGCGGCGGGCAACTGCACGGTGCTGAAGCCGGCGAGCCCGACCCCCTGGTCGATCCTGGAGCTCGCCGAGGTCGTCGGCAACATCGTGCCCGAGGGCGTCCTCAACGTCGTCAACGGGCCCGGCGCGGAGATCGGGCGCGCGCTCGCCTCGAGCAAGCGCATCGCGAAGATCGCCTTCACCGGCGAGACCGTGACCGGGCGGCTGATCATGCAGTACGCCGCGCAGAACATCATCCCGTCGACCACCGAGCTGGGCGGCAAGTCGCCCAACATCTTCTTCGAAGACGTCATGGCGGCCGACGACGAGTTCCTGGACAAGGCGATCGAGGGCCTCGTGCTCTACGCGTTCAACAAGGGCGAGGTCTGCACCTGTCCGTCACGCGCCCTGATCCACGAGTCGATGTACGACGAGTTCATGTCCCGGGTGCTGGACCGCATCCGCGCGATCAAGCAGGGCCACTCGCTGGACCCGACGACGCAGATCGGCCCGCAGGTCTCCGCGGCGCAGCTCGAGAAGATCGAGGGCTACGTCCAGATCGGCAAGGACGAGGGCGCCGAGGTCCTCGTGGGCGGTGAGCGTCCGGACCTCGGAGACGAGCTGGCGGACGGCTTCTACTACGAGCCGACCGCCCTGCGCGGCACCAACGAGATGCGGGTCTTCCAGGAGGAGATCTTCGGCCCGGTCGTCGCCGTGACGACCTTCAAGGACGAGGCCGACGCGCTGCGGATCGCGAACGACACGATGTACGGCCTGGGCGCCGGCGTGTGGACTCGCGACGGGGCACGCGCCTACCGGATGGGCCGCGGCATCAAGGCCGGCCGGGTCTGGACCAACTGCTACCACCAGTACCCGGCACACGCCGCATTCGGCGGCTACAAGGTCTCGGGCGTCGGGCGCGAGAACCACAAGATGATGCTCGACCACTACTCGCAGACGAAGTGCCTGCTGGTCAGCTACGACCCGAAGCCGATGGGCTTCTTCTAGAGCTATGGCGACGCGGGTCCACCCAACAGGGGCGCGGGTCCAGGCCACGCCTGAGGCGCTCGAGTTGATCGAGCGCCTCAAGGCGAAGCACGGACCACTCGCGTTCTTCCAGTCCGCTGGCTGCTGCGACGGCAGCTCGCCGATGTGCCTCACGCGCGGCGAGCTGCTCGAGGGCGACGAGGACCTGAAGCTCGGGGCTGTCGGCGGCGCTCCCTTCCTGATCGACAGGGAGCAGTACGAGCGCTGGGGCGAGCCGGAGTTCGTCCTCGATGTCTCGCCCGGAGCGGCGACGAGCTTCTCCCTCGAGGGCGGCGAGGGCGTCCACTTCGTCGTCCACGGCCCGCCGAGGGACGCCGAGAACGGGATGGGCCCGGGCTCGTGAGACGGGCTCCGCAGGAGGTGGCGGCGTACGCCGAGGACTTCCTGCCGGCGTTCGGCGTCTCGGACACGGTTGCGGTCCGGGTGGACGCGAACCCGGGCCGGACCTGGGAGGCGCTGATGAACGTCGACCTCATCGAGCTCGGCTGTCCGGGTCCATGCGGACGGCCACCACCGACGAGCACGCCCGCCGGTGGTTCAGGCACTACTGGACGATCGGCGTGGGGTCCGGCGCCCATGTCCTCGTGAGAACGCTTCTGGAGACGGCGCGTGACGTGGCTGAGGGAGGCACCGGGTGAGGGTCCTCGTGGTGGTTGCCAGCAATCACGGGCACACCGTGAAGATCGCGGCTCGCCTGGCGGCGGCGATCCGGGAGTGCGGCTTGGATGCCCAGGTCTACGACGCCAACCAGGCAACACCGGGCCCGGGCGGCTACGACGGCGTCGTCGTCGCCGGCTCCCTCCACGGGAGCTCTCACCAGCGCGAGCTCTCGGACTGGGTGAAGGCCAACGCTCAGGCGCTCGCGCCGCTTCCCTCCCTCCTCGTCTCCGTATCCCTCACCGCCGCCGAGGACACCGCCGAGGCCCGCGAGGCCACGGAGGGATGCATCCGGACGTTCGTCGAGGACACCGGTTGGACCCCGGGACGAGCGGTGCCGGTCGCGGGCGCACTCCAGTACCGCGAGTACAACGTGTTCCTCAGGTTCATGATCCGCCGAATGATGCGGCGCGGCGGGCATCCAACCGACACCTCGCGCGACTACGACTACACCGACTGGGAGTTGGTGACGAGGCTCGCCCGCGAGTTCGCTGCCACCGTCGGCACGCGTTCGCCGAGCGGGACGACGGCATGAGCGAGGCGCGGGCCAGCCGGGTGGTCGTAGCCGGTGCCGGCGTTGCCGGGCTCGAGGCCGTTCTCGCGCTCGGCGAGCACGATCAGGGCCGCCTCGACGTGACGCTGCTCGCGCCCGAAAGCGACTTCCGCTACCGGCAGCTCTCGGTCGTCAGCCCCTTCGAGCGGCTCCAACCGGAGGGTGTCAGCCTCGACGAGATCACGCGAGATCTCGGCGTTCGCCACCGGCGTGGCGAGATCGAGAGCATCGATGTGGCGAAGCATTCGGCGCAGACCCGCGCCGGGAACACCGTCGACTACGACTTCCTCCTGCTCGCCGTGGGATGCGCCCCGGAGCCAACCGTTCCCGGGTCCTTGTGCTTCCGCGGCCTGGGCGATGAGACCGTGTATCGCCGGCTCCTCGAGTCGATCGACGCCGGTTCCACCAACCGGATCGCGTTTGCCGTGCCGAGTGGCTCGACCTGGTCGCTGCCGATCTACGAGCTCGCGTTCCTCACCGCGGAACACGCCACGAGAAATGGCCGAGCGGTCTCGTTGGAGATCGTCAGCCCGGAGGTGGTGCCCCTCGCGGCACTCGGCGACGAGGCCAGCGACGGGATCGCGACCCTTCTCGCCGCTGCCGGTATCGACTTCGCCGGCTCCCGTCGGCCGGTGGGATTCGCGTCGGGGACGCTCGAGCTCGAGGGCGGGGAACGGCGCCCCTACGACTCCGTCGTTTCGATCGCCGTTCAGCGGCCTCCCCTCATTGGCGGCCTCCCGCGCGACGCGCGTGGCTATGTCCCCACGGACGCATTCGGGCGCGTCGTTGGCGCGGCGGACGTCTTCGCGGCCGGCGACATCACCTCGTTTCCCGTCGAGCAGGGTGGCCTCGCCGCGCAGCAGGCGGACGTGGCCGCCGCGACGATCGCCGCCGAGGCCGGAGGATCGCCTCCGCCGGCGCCCTTCACCCCGGTGCTGCGGGCCGTTCTGATCACCCCCTGGGGCCCTCGCTATCTGCGGAGCGGGCCGCACGGGGAGTCCGTCATCTCGCGGAGCCAGCTCTGGCATCCACCGACGAAGGTCGCCGGGCGGCTGCTTGGCCCATACCTCGCGCAACGGTCCGGCCGGCGCGACAACGCCGCCGCGTTCGCCGACCTCGAGCCCCTCTCGGGAGACCGGGCGACCGCGCCCGAGAGCGGTCACGAGGATGCGTTCGCACTCGCCCTCGACGCGGCGGAGCTCGCCGCCACCCGGCGGGACTTCGCCCAGGCGCTCGCCTGGCTTGGCGTCGCCGAGGACCTCGAGCTGCGTCTGCCGCAGTCCTTTCAGGCGCGGCGAATCGCCTGGCGCGAGCTGGCCGGGCCCGGCCGTTGAGCGCCGGAACCCCCGAGTCGGACTTCGGATTCCTTCAGCCGCGGGCTTTGGACTCGTTGAGGTCCGCCGCGGCGCGAAGCAGGGCCTTCAGGCTCTCCGCGTCGACGTCGTCGCCCTCATGGAAGTCGATGGCGCGCCTCGTGTTGCCCTCCAGGCTGGAGTTGAAGAGCCCGGAGGGATCGTCGAGCGACGCGCCCTTGGCGAAGGTCATCTTCACCGCGCTCTTGTAGGTCTCGCCCGTGCAGATGATGCCGTCGCTGTACCAGGTCGGCACCCCCCGCCACTTCCACTCCTCGACGACGTCGGGGACGGCGTCCTTGACGAGAGCACGCACCCGGCTGAGCATCTCGCCCCGCCAGTCGCCGAGCTCCTCGATCCGATCGTCGATCAGCTCCGCAGGTGACTTGTCTTGCGGTGACATGCTCCCTTCATACCCGATTCTCCGTGTCGAGGCCGTGGCGGGGCGCCGGCGCCTACGCTGGGGCTCGATCCAAGCTTCAGCCCCCGGCCCGAAGGAGACAAGAGATGAGTGATTCGGAAGTTTCAGCCGAGCATGCGCGCGAGTTGCTGGCGCGTGAGCGCGCCAGGATCGAGGCGGCGCTCGCAACGTCGAGACGCGGCCGCGAGGGGGTGGTCGGCGAGATCGAGAACGCCACCGACGCGGAGGACGACGCCGAGCTGATCGAGGACGAACAGGTCGACGACGCGCTCGCCGCCCAGCTCCGCGAGGAGCTCGAGGCCGTCGAGCGGGCCGAGGAGCGCGTCGAGGCCGGCACCTACGGCCTGTCGGTCGAGAGCGGCGTTCCGATTCCGAAGGAACGGCTGGAGGCCATTCCGTGGGCCGAGCGCACCGCCGAGGAGCAGGGGCGCCGCGGCTGAGTCGAGCTGGAGGGTTCCTACCAGGGCGCCAGCCACTCGGCGAACGTCCCGGAACCCCTCCTATACCGCTGGGTCCGGGACGTTCGGGGTGGGGGGCTGCAGCTCCCTGACGGTTCGCCTGCGCAGCCACTCGAGCCAGGCGAACGTGATCACCGCGACCACGAGCATCGGCCAGAAGTTGCGGGTCCATGGCACCGGGCCCCAGATGACCAGCAGGAGGAGCAGCGCGCCGAGCGTTGCGTGCGTGTAGCCCGCGTGGTCGCGGAAGGCGGGCGTGGCGAGCCGCCGGAGCTCCGTCGCGCGCCGGCCCGGGCCCGCGAGCCAGACCTCGAGCAGCACGAGAACGCCGAAGGCAATGGACCCCTCGGCGACGTCGACCAGGAGCGAGGTCGCAATTCGCCAGGCGTCTGTCGCCGCCTGCTGGGCGTCGGGAGCGTCGGCCAGCTGGCTGACCACCACGTGCTGGCCAAGGCGGCGGATCGCGAACACGGCGACGCCTGCGAAGATCAGGCAGATCCCGCAGGAACGGAGCGTTCCCCGGCGATCCTCCGACAGCGCAACCGCGCCCGCCAGCAGCAGGATGCTCAGGATCCCCAGGATGATCGGCGCCCGTCTGAACTTCTTCAGCCCGTCCTGCGCGGACTGCAGCTGGTCGGAGTTGAAGATCACGAGGTTGGCGATGTGCGGCGGCAGCTTTTCGGCCGTGGAGGCCGGCAGCCCCACCTGGCCGGCAAGCTGGGAAACCAGCGTGTGGAGGTCGAGCGACACCTCGCCGTTGGGAAGGGTCTCGCCGTCCAGGAGCTTCAGCAACGACTCGTGCGCCGTGCGGTTGGCGTTGCTCCACGCGGACTGCGCGGCGCTCGAGCCGAGGAGCTGTGGCGCGTTGCGCTCGGCGACGACCCGGAGACCCGCGGCGGCCGGCCCGGCGAGGGGCGCAAGCCGCGGCGGCAGGACCTGCTCGAGCTTGTCCTGGACGGGCGCGTTCGTGAACAGCTGGGTGACGAGGTAGCCGCCCAGCGCGTCCTGGATCGCCTTGTCCTCGAGCAGGCGGCCGCTCGTCGTGACCCAGTTGTCGGTGTTCAGCGCCTGGCGGTTCGCCCAGATGGCGATGCTCGTGGCGGTGAGGGCCAGCGTCGCGAGGACGAGGAGAACCGCGACGCCGATGCGGCGGAGGGGCATGTGGCGCTCAGGCCGCCGCGCTCAACGCTGGCCTGGCGCGGCCGGCCTGCGCTCCTCCTGGCCGTACATCGAGAGCCCGTGAAGGATCCAGAGGTCCACCGCGAAGATCGCAAGCGACCAGAGTGGATATGCCGGGATCGCCAGCAGCGAAGCGATGGCGCTGAACGCCGCGGCGAACATGCCGAAGATCCGCCCGTACGGGTTGCCGCGCATCAGCGAGACCGAGGCGATGATCTGGCCGATGCCGAAGATCAGGGCGAACCATCCCCACGTTGAAAGGCCGCTGATCATGAAGTCGGTGTGATCCTGGAAGAAGTTGGCGTTGCCGATCGCCGCGATGCCGTAGATGACGTTCAGAACTCCGGCGATCATCAGCAGCACGCTGACGAAAATCGCGCGCCCTGTTCCTGGACCCATTTGCTCTCCTCCTCTGACGGCCCGGCGCCCACCGACGAGCCGCTGCCAGAGTACCCGACATGACCGTGCCAGTCCTGATCGCGAACGCCACGGCCGGCAAGCCCGAGACGTTCGTGGTCCTCTTCCTGGCGCTTGCGATCTCCTGGGCCGGAGTTCCCGCGCTCGGCACCGCGGCCGTCGGCGCCGCCGGAGCGCTCGCGAGCCAGGGAGACATCCATCTCTGGGCCGTTCTCGTCGTCGGGACCCTCGGCTCGGAGGTCGGGGGCATGGGCGGCTGGTGGCTCGGCAAGCACGTCGTTGGCGAGGGTCTCGACGGCGACGGCAGGTTCGTCGACCGGCGCCGCACGGCGATGGAGAGCGGACGGCGGTTCGCCGAGCGCTGGGGCAAGTTCATGGTCTTCTTCGTCCCGTCCTGGGTACCCGGCGCGCTCGAAGTGCCGTTCGGGGTGTTCGCCCGCTGGAACCTGCTGGCGGCGGCCCTGTGGACGATCGGGGCGAGCCTCAGCGCCTACGGCGTCACGGAGGCGCTGAAGGGCCACGGGCTCCTGCACAGCGCCATCCCGGTCCTGATCGCCATCCTCGCCCTGGCGGCGATCGGCGTCCTCGCCTTTCGCCGCCGGCGCGCGCGGGCCGCTAGCGTGGACACGGCCGAACGAGCGAAAGGAGTCGCATGAGCAACCTCGTGGGAATCGCTTATCCGGACGCGGATACGGCGCAGGAGGTGGCCGAAGAGCTCGCCAAGCTTCAGGACGAGGACAAGATCGCCATCGAGGACCTCGTCATCGTGACGCGCGGTAGCGACGGCAAGGTCAAGCTCCACCAGAACTCCACCGCGGCGTCGGCGGCCCTCGGCGGCGCCATGTGGGGTGGGCTGATCGGTCTCGTCTTCCTCGCCCCGCTCCTCGGTATGGCCATCGGCGGCGCCGCGGGCGCGGCGGGCGGGGCGGCCGTGGACTACGGCGTCGACGACGACTTCATGAAGGACCTGGGCGCGAAGCTGCCCGAGGGCGGGGCGGCGCTGTTCGTCCTCGCCCACCGCTCGACGCCCGGCGAGGTGCTGCCGCGGATCGCGGGCTACGGCGGGGAGGTCGTCCACAGCACCCTCTCGAGCGATCAGGAGAAGACGCTCGAGCACGCGCTCGCGCGCCGTGAGGCCTGAGCCCGGCTAACCCTGCGACGCGGCCGGAGCCGCTCCGCCCGGGCCGGCCCGGGCCGCCTGTTCCTCCTCACGTGCATGGCGCAGGTCGCTGGCGATTCGCACCGCCGCCGAGGTGACCGGCGCGGCGAGGATGAGGCCTGCAGCGCCGAAGAGCGCTCCGCCGGCGATGGTGACGACGAGGACCGCGAGCGGATGGATGCCGAGCGCGGCGCCCATCGCAAACGGCTGCACCAGCTGCTGGAGGATGCCGTTCGCCAGGAGCTCGACGACGATCAGCCCGACTGCCGCCTGTTCGCCCTGGGTGCCGAGGGCGATGAGGACGGCAAATGCACCCGCTCCCCACGCTCCCAGGTACGGGACATAGGCCCCGACGAACGTAACCGCGGCAATCGTGCCGATCAGCGGCACGCCGAGGATCAGGCACCCGAGCGCGACCACGACCGCGTTGAACGCCGCGACGATGGTCACTCCGAGGAAGTAGCCGCGCAGCGACTGCATGACCCGGTGAGTGATCGACTTCGCGAGCTGGCTCGGCACGCCGAGGTGGCCTTCGACCCAGCCGCGAATCGTCGGCCCATCCTTCAGCAGGAAGAACAGGCTCAGCAGCGTCATCGCAAGGAAGAAGCCAAGCGAGGTGAGGACGGCCACGCCCGTCGAGATTCCGTTGAGCAGCGCATGGAAGCTGTCGGAGGTCGAAGTGCTCGCGTGCTGCTTCGCCGCCTCGGCCTTGCTCGGGTCCAAGCCGAGGTCCTTGAGCCAGCCGGCGATCGTGTCCTTGGCCGAGTCGAGGTGGCCGCTGATGCTGTTCGCCTCGCCCGAGATTCCCGTCACGATCACCACGAACATCCCGACGCCGGCCGCGGCGATCAGCACGAGGACCAGCGCCGCGGCAAGGCCGCGTGGCAGATGTGCCTTCTCGTGGAACCAGCGGACCAGCGGCGTGGCAACCGCCGCGACGATTGCCGCGGTGATCACCGGCGCGACGATCACCTGCGTGAGCGCGGCCAGGGAGACGAGGCCAAGAAGGAGCACAGCGACGCCGACGAGCAACCAGGACATGAGGCCTATGTCCCGCAACCACCGGGGCACGGTGAAGATGCCACTCAGCTCGCTGGGGTCGATCTCGATGTACTGATCGTCGCCGTCCCCGGAGCCCTCGTCGCCCCCGTGGCGGCGCAAGCGCCCGCGCATGATCGGCATGGTCACGCGGACGCTACGCCCGCCCGCGGACAACACGTCGAGGAGGCGAGCGGGATGATCACTGCATGGCCGCCGAGCCCGGCAAGCGTTGCGCCACCTGGCTGGGCCACTCGAGCGTCTGCCTCGAGCTAGGCGACGCCCGGCTGCTCACCGACCCGCTGCTGCGCTCACGCGTTGCCATCCTGCGCCGCCACGCCCCACCGGCGGAGCTGCCCGGGGAGGTCGACGTAGTGCTGATCTCGCACATGCACCGCGACCACGCCGACCTGCCGACGCTTCGCAGGCTCCCGCCGGGAACTCCCGTCATCGCGCCGCAGGGCAGCGCCCGGATCCTCCGCGGCCTCGCGGTGCGGGAGGTGAGCGCCGGCGACTCGATCGAGGTCGCCGGCTTGCGCGTCGACGTCGTGGAGGCCGAGCACGGCGGCGCCAGGACCCCCGGGGGACGGAGCATGCCTGCGCTGGGCTTCGTCGCCGGCGGGGTGTACTTCGCAGGCGACACCGACATGTTCGAGGCGATGGCCGACCTCGGCCCGCTGGCCGCGGCGCTCCTGCCGATATGGGGGTGGGGGCCCGTGCTCGGACCCGGGCATCTCGACCCCGAGGGGGCCGCCCGGTCGCTCTCGCTCCTGCGGCCGCGGCTGGTGATCCCGATCCACTGGGGCACCCTCCTCGCCGCGGGGTTCGGACGTCGTCACGCGCGCCTGCTTCGCGAGCCCCTGGACGACTTCCTTCGGCACGCGGGGCGCCTGGCTCCCGAGGTCGAAGTCAGAGTCCCGGAGATCGGCGCACCGATCCCACTTCCGCCCCAACCCTAAACGGTGTCTGACACCGCGTAGGCCTTCTGGCCCAGGGCGGCGAGCCAGCCGCGGAGTATCCGGTGGACGCTGGCCGCCCCGACGACCGGCTCTTCGGGCCACTCGAGGTCCGGGGGGACGAGCACGAACGGGTGCGCCTGCCCCCCGCCGAGCCCGCCGTGTGAGCCGACGAGCTCCTCGAAGGCCGCGACCTCGTCGAGGTCCTGCCACCAGGTGCTGTTGACGACGATGTCGGGGCAGTGCGGGAAGGCGTCCGTCCTGGCGACGTGCGCCGCGGCATTGGGACCGAACGGCGCCAGCGGGTCCTCCCCCTCGACGTCGCCGCTCGTCAGCGCGAGCCGGCCGTTCGCCCCGAGGACGAGGGGAGCGCCGTCCGCGGAGCGGACGAGCACGAAGCCGATGCCGGGATGGGTGCGGAGGGCGTCGAGGAGACCCGGGCGGATCTCCTCGATCCGCTCGCGCGAGGTCCGCCCGGGCTCGCGCGGAAACGTGATCAGGCCGAGGTTGCCCGAGGCCATCACCGAGACCTCGGGCGCGACCGGGTCCACCTTCTCCTCGTACGCCTTCCTCCGGATGGCCCTCGTCAGGCGGCTCATCCCGCCGTCGCCGCCCGCGAGCTCGGTGAGGCCCGCGTTCAGCGAGCCGCGCGCCTCCGTGGACTCGGCCGACTCGGTCCGCACGTCGTCGCTGCCGTGGCGCGCCACGATGTCCTCGAGGCCCTCGCCGAAGCGCTGCCGGAACGTTGCGCCCTGGCTCTGGCCGTGGTCGGAGAGGACCGCGACCCGGTACGGGCGCGGCGCGTGCGGGACGGCCGCCACGATCTGCCCGATCGCCCGGTCTACGCGGCGCAGCACCGCGAGGGTGTCCGAGCGCTCGAGCCCCGAGTGGTGGGCGACCTCGTCGTAGGCCAGGAAGGTCGTGTAGACGACGGGACGCCCCCCGAGGATGTCGGCGGTGACCGCCGAGACCTGCAGGTCCAGCTGGACGACCGTGGCGTAGCCGCGCACCAGCGCGTAGCTCCAGCCGCGCTTGATGCGGGGCGTGACGTCCCGGCGCACCTGCTGGATCGCGGCAACCCGCTCGACGAACACCTCGCCGATCGAGCGCAGGACGGTTCGCGCCACGCCGTAGGGGCTGGCGAAGTAGGCGAAGTAGTCCTGGCCGAGGCGGCCGGCGTGCCGGTCCTCGAGGACCGTGCTCATCGTGAGCATGCTGTGGGGAGCGTCGCCGGAGAGGATGTTCGCGCGGCTGGCGCCGTCCGCGTAGAGCAGGCCGTGGCCGTTGGAGTGGCGGCGCTCGATCTCCGCGGCGTCGCGCGGATGGTTGGTCACGAGCGCGCGCTCCTCGTCCTTGTCCCACCAGCGAAAGGCGGGCATGTCGTCGTTGTCGCCGTGCAGCAGCCCCGCCTGGCAGGCGCCGGTTTGCGAGGACCAGTCCGTCTCCCAGCGCTCGAGCCTGTAGCCGTCCTCGTGGACCCAGTGCGAGAGGTGCGGGGCGTTGCCGTCGCGCATCGCCCGGCGCAGCACGTCGTACGCGAGGCCGTCGATCTCGAGCAGCAACAGCCCGGGCACGTCGGTCTCGACGGCGAGCTTCGTTCGCCGCAGCTGGCGGCGCACGACATGGTGGTACCAGAGCTCGTCGCTGTCTAGCGCGAGGACGCCGCCGATCGCCGTCGTGAGCGCGGTCATCCCCAGGATCACCACCACCGCGGTCCCGAGGTCGGCGACGTGCACGGCCTCGAACGCGCCGGCGACGGCGATCAGGACCACGCCGTTCAGCAACAGCGCGCCGAGCCCGAGGGTGGCGACGGTGAACGGCAGCGCCGCCCTCAGGATCAGCGGCCAGATCACGGCGTTCGCGATGCCGAGCACCAGGGCGAGGCCGAGGGCGGCAACCGGGCCGTCCAGGCGAAAGCCGTCCAAGAGCTCGCTGAGCAGAAGCAGCGCGAGCGCGTCGATCAGGACGATGACGGTGAGGCGAGCCAGGCGACGTACGCGCATCGCCGTCAGCCTATGGCCCGCGGGTGTGAGAGGATCGCCGGGATGAGGCTGCCACCGCTCCTGGAGGACCGTCCGCGGGGGCTACAGGTTCTGCTGGCGGTCGTCGTGCCGGTCGTCTACGGAGGGATCACCGGCTGGGTCCTCGGCAAGTCGGAGGGCGCGTGGCTCGTCCTCAACCTGCTCGCGGCGATCGGCGGGGTCGGCGCGGGCCTCGACCATCTCGGCGCCGCCGCAGGCGCGCGGCGCGGCGCTCTGGGCGGAACGCTCTTCGGCGCCGCCGTGCTGGTCGGCCATGAGCTGCAGGGCGACGACCCGCTGACCAGCATCCCGCACCCGGGCATCCTCCTCATCGTGGTGACCGTCGCCTTCGGCATCGCCCTCGGCGCGCTTGGCGGCTGGCTGCGTGCACGCGCCGAGCCGGGCGCCCCGCAGCAGGCCTAGTCTCGGCCCTCAGCCGTGCCGGCGCGCCAGCTTGACCTGGGTGAGCGCGCCGATGTTGCCGGCGGCGTCGATGGCGCGGACCGCCACGTAGCGGGCGTTCCCGACTTTCTCGGCCACCTTCTGGCGGCCCCCCGGGGCGACCGGATCGGGAGCCTTCAGCCGCTTCGCTCCGTCGAGGTTCGAGACCGTCACCGGCCTGCGTGAAGCGAAGACCTCGTAGCGCTTGACCTTGCCCCCGGTGACGCCGTCGTCACCCGGGGCGGTCCAGGCCAGCTTCGTCTTCCCGTGCTTGCGCCTCGCCTTGATGCCGGCGAGGGCGGCGGGGCGGCGGGTGTCGTTGCCGTAGAGCCCCGAGTTGTGCTCGTCGTGGTGGTAGTGCCACCAGGAGTCGTTGCGGGCGGCGGACCCCTTGACACGCCAGACGAAGAGGGAGCCCTCGCGGGTGCCGTAGGCCAGGCGGTCCTTTCCGTCGTAGGTCGGATCTCCGACCACGCCGCTGAACGAGGGCCACTGGCCTATGAACTTGGGGAACCCGGGGGCCTCCCCGCCGCCGGGCTCGTAGGCGTGGATCCACCCGGAGTCGTTCGCGTCCACCACCGCGCGCTGCTTGCCGCTGGAGAGGGGAACGATCAGCGGCGCGTCGAAGAACGCGAAGCCGTCCTGCAGCCGAGGGAAGCCCGAGAGCGGTGCGCCGGTGGAGACGTCCCAGGCGGACTCGTAGACCTGGGGAAGCTCCGCGTCGGTTGCGTCCAGCGCGCCCGGCAGCGAGCTGGCGCCGGCGGTCGGCTGGTCGTAGCGCGGGACCCCGTCGCCGAGGATGTCGCCGACCGCGCCCTGGCCGGTGAGCGTCAGCGTCAGCGGGTCGCCGGAGTAGTACGGCGGGACCGGCTGGCACGAGGGCGAGCCGCAAGCGCCGCTCAGGTTCTTGAAAACGGAGCCGTTCGCGTTGAGGGCGACCGGGAAGCCGGTGACGCCCGCGGTCACGACCCGCAGGGTTCCCGAGCCGTCGAAGTCCGCGATGGAGGGCGGCGTCGCGCCCTCCTCGACGAAGTCGATGGACTGGTCGTAGCAGGCACCGATCGAGTTGAGGGCAACCGGCCACCCCGGCATGTACGGGCCGCCCTGATGGTTGTTGCCGTCCGGCCAGATGCCGTAGATCCACGACTTGTGCCCGCCGGTGTTCAGGCACTCGTTGCTCGGGACGAACACCTGGGGGCGCCCGGTCTTCGCGACGTCGCCGACGGCGGCACCTGAGATCAGCTTGGTGTCGTGGATGTAGTCGGTGGGCCCGGACCCAGAGAGGTCGGAGGGCGGGAGCTGCACCTTGACCGGCCAGCCCGGCACCGGCTTGCCGTTCGGCTGCCAGGCGTACTCGAAGCCGTCGAACGCCGACATCAGGACGTCCAGCTTGCCGTTGCCCTGAAGGTCGGCGAGGACCGGAGCCGAGAGGTTGCCCCGGGAGGGCAGCCGCCCGTGGCGGGTGTCCGAGCGCGGGGTCGGCACCGGCAGCGAGGCGTACCTGGACCTGGAGTGCACCGGGAACCCCTTCAGCAGCTTGCCGTCCGAGTCCCACGCGTAAACCCACGCGTTCGCGGTGGTTGCCACCAGGTCGAGGGAGCCGTCGCCGTCGAGGTCGCCGATCGCGATCCCGCTCACCGGGTCGCGCGCGTCGCGCAGCTTGGCGTCGCTCTCGTAGGACTTCGCCTGGTAGTTCTCCGGGTCACGCGGGTCGATCGCCGCCAGGGTGCGGGTGTGCACGGGGAAGCCCTCGGCCTCCTTGCCGTTGGGGCGCAGCGCCTCGACCTCGCCGTCGTAGGTGCCGAAGACGAGGTCCTGCTGGTGGCGCCCTTCGAGGTCCTCGTAGGTGGGCGCCGCGCCCATCTCCGCACCGATGTCCTTCGGGTAGTCAGGGAGCAGGTTGGGGTCGTGGCGGGCGTCGAACGTTCGCCTGTCCTCCGCCTTCAGGCCGTTGCCGTCGAGCGCGCGCAGCCGCAGCGTCACGGTGTACTGCTCGGTCCCGTCGGGGGGAAGGGTCGACCCGGGCTTCTTCGCCGCGTAGGAGCGCGGGATCTTGCGGAGGTCGAGCGTGCCGAGGACACCCTGCTTCGCGGCGTGCCCGCTCGAGATCTTCTTGAAGTCCGAGTCGGCCGGGTTGGCGCCGAGGGCCCACTCGAGCGTCCACTTCACTCCATTCGAGTCCCAGGCGCTTGCCGCGACGCTGCCGCGGACCTTCAGCGTCTTCTGCCGCTGCGGATCGACGTAGGCGAACCAGTGCGGGGAGTCGAGCTGCGCGGTGGGCGGCACGCGGCCGGCGAGGATCAGGTGCGTCGCCTTGCCGATGTTCGGCCGCCCGTAGCCGTACTGCGTGGACCAGTTGGTGTGGTCGGCATCGGTGCGGCTCTGCGGGTTGCCCGGCCACTGGCCGCTGAGCGACGGCGTCTGCGTCTGCGGGATCACCGGGCTGGCGGTGTCCATCACCGTCTGCTTGACCTCGTCGGGCGTGAGGAGGCGCGGGATCGTGCCCTGGTTGCGCGCTCGCACCGCGGCGGACTGCACCATCCCCAGCATCGCCGCCTGGAACGGGGTCGCACCCGAGGTGCTGTTGCCCTCGCCGGAGAACACGTTGTGCGTGCCGTAGCTCGTGACGTTGCTGCGCTGGCGGAACGTCGTGGTGGCGGAGCCTCCCGGGTCCTGGGTCAGCGAGTTGCCGGGCAGCGCGTGGTCGTAGAGCATTCCGTCGGTGTGGTCGGTCGAGTCGAAGTCGTTCGAGTCGAGCGACAGGATCACCCCGTGGCGGTAGGCGTAGTCCATCGCCTCACGGGCGAAGCTCGTGTACGTGTAGGAGACGACCACCGAGCTGATCACCTTCGCCCCGGCGTCCGTGGCGTAGAGGATGGCGGGAGCCAGCTGGTCGCTGCGGCCGACCGCCTCCGCCCCCTGCTTGATCGGCATCACCCGGCAGCGCTCGCACGTGCCCTCCGCCGCGTAGCCGTTGTTGACCTCCCCGGCGACGTCCGAGATCAGCCCCGGTGCGTGGCTGTAGTCGGAGTCGTCCGTCTGCGGGTCGTTGGTGTTGCGCTGGGTGTTCCACCCGCTGACGTCGTTCGGGTAGCCGTTGCCGTCGTTGTCGAAGCGCCCATCCGCCGGGCAGCTCTGCAGCTCGCCGTTGGAGATCGAGCAGTGGCCGAAGACGGCGATCAGGTCCTCGGGCGAGAGGTAGGGGGTCTCGTTCCCGCCGATGTGGACCGAGTTCAGGTAGTCATGCCGGCCGTTGGCGAGGCAGCCGCGCGTGGTGCCCTCCTCGAAGGCGACGAACGGGCTCGTCGCGCCGGGGCACGCCGGGTTGACCCGCGGGTCGTGCGCGTAGTCGCGGATGTCGAACCGGCCGTTGCCGTCGAGATCGTAGGTGCCGTGGTCCTGGCCGTCGGCACCTTCCGGGAACGGCAGCTCACCCTTGTTCAGGTAGATGTTGTCGAGAGCGTCCTTGATCCCGTCGTTCGAGTAGTTGACGCCGCCCTCGATGTACGCGACGACGACCTTCGGGCTGCCCTCGTTGCCCTGCGCCCACGCACCGGTGATGTTGACGCCGGAGGAGTGCTCGGGGTCGGTCGCGTTGAGCGCCCAGCACGGCAGGCCGCCGTCGGGGTGCGGCTGGTCGGCGGTCGAGCCGCCCGGCGCGAGGCACGTGTCGCCCGTCAGCGGCCCGTAGAACTGCCAGGCCTCGTTGTCGGTGCAGCCGCTGACCGGGTCCTGGGACTCACAGCCGGCGAACTGCGGGTCGTTCGGATACTCGGACGGGGGCAGCGTCGGACCGGGGTCGAGCGGGGGCGCGGGCGTCGCGGACGCCGCGGCCACCACGATCGCGCAGGTGACGCCGAGGATCAGGATCGCCAGGTAGCCGACCCGGCGCACCTCACCGCCTGCCTGTGCCCTGCTCCCGCGCACGGCATGCGAGTCTATTCCTCGGCGGCGTTCGCCGGCTGTCCGCTGGCAGACTGCGGCTGTGGACGCCGTGCGCGACGACGGGCTGAGAATCGCCGCGGCCGTGCTCCGGTGTCGTCGCGGGGTGCTCGAGCCGCTCCGGACCTTCTACCTCGAGACTCTCGGCTTCCAGGGCGGCGGCGGCGACGGGGTTGCCCTGCGCATCGGCGACGCCATCGTTCGCTTCGTTCCGGGCGAGGCCGAAGCCTTCTACCACTACGCGCTGCTGGTGCCGGCGCGGCGCTTCGAGGCCGCCCGCGACTGGGCGGCGGCCCGGGCGGACCTTCTCCCCGGTCCCGGAGGCGAGACGACCTTCGCGTTCCCGGCCTGGAACGCCCGGGCCGTCTACTTCCACGACCCGGCCGGGAACATCGTCGAGCTGATCGCCCACGACGCCCGCGCCGACCCGGCGGGCGCCCCGTTCGCCGCCGCCGAGCTCCAGGCGATCTCGGAGGTCGGGGTGGTCGTCGGCGCGCCCCGCGAGGCCGCCGACCTGTTGGATCGCGAGGCCGGGCTGAAGCTCTGGAGCGGGGACGTCGAGGGCGCCAACGCGCTCGGGTTCGTTGGCCGCCGAGCCCACACGCTCATCGTGGTCCCGCCCGGCCGCGGCTGGCTACCCACGGGACGCCCCGCCGAGGCGCACCCGGTCGATGCGGTCATCGCCGGTCCGGGGCTGCGGCCGCGAGAGGTCGCCGTGGAGGCGCATCGGGTGGTCACGCGACCCGGCTGAGGATGTCGAATCTCGACGGTCCCGTTCGTCGTTCGGGCGATCACCCCAAGAGGAGGACTCGATGAAGTACATGCTGCTGATCCACCAGGGAACGACCCCGCTGCCGGGCACTCCGGAGTGGGAAGAGCTCTCGCCCGAGGAGCAGGGCCAGGTCTTCGCGGCCTACAAGGAGGTCAACGAGACCCCCGGGATGACGCCCGGCGAGCGGATGGCCGACCCCGCGATGGCGACCACGGTCCGGGTGTCGAACGGCGAGACGCTCGCGACCGACGGGCCGTTCGCCGCCACGAAGGAGGCGCTGGGCGGTTACTGCTTCCTGGAGGCCGACGACCTCGACGCGGCCATCGCGCTCGCGGCCAAGATCCCGGCGGCGAGCATGGGCGGCGCCGTCGAGGTCCGGCCGATGGCGAGCGGCTGACAGCGTCAGCACGCCGAACGTCCCAGACCCAGCGGTTGGCTTGGGGTTCCGGGACGTTCGGTGCGCTGGAGCTGAGCTAGAAGGCCCCGACTCCGTTCGGAGTCCCGAGGCCGGTTGGCCCGTCGAACCCGGCACCGGCGGTGCAGAGGTACGAGCCGCTGCAGCTGCCGTTGTTGCCGCTCGTCACGTCGAACAGCGACGACGTGTGCGAGTAGGGATAGGACCCGTAGGTCACGGCCGCGCCGTTGCCGGCAAGCCCGTACACCGACGCGATGATCGGCGCGGACGCGCTGGTGCCGCCCACGACGCCCCAGCCGCTGAAGCACTGGCCGAGCAGCTTGGCGAGGCCGGTGCAGTTGGTGTCGTAGACGTTGACGCCGGTGTTCGGGTCGGCAACCGCGGACACGTCGGCGACGGTCCGCCTGCCGCAGCCCGAGTCGGTCTGCCAGGACTGCTTGGTCTCGTAGGCCGAGCAGCCGCTGCCCGAGCCGCTCCAGGCGCTCTCGGCGAAGCCGCGGCTGTTGGACGCCTTGCTCAGCGACGTGCCGCCCACCGCGGTCACGTACGGCGAGGCGGCGGGGTACTCGACCCCGTAGCCGTCATCGCCCGAGGACACCGTGATCGGGATGCCGGGATGGTTGAAATGCGAGTTGCTCGCGGGGTCGCCCGAGGTCTCCGAGCCTCCGTAGCTGTTGGAGATCGCGGTTGCGCCAAGCCTCGCCGCCGTGTCCTCGGCCGCATAGAGGTTGGTGTTCGCGTTCGAGCTCGCCTCCACGAGGAGGATGTGGCAGTTGGGGCAGGTGGCCGAGACCATGTCGAGGTCCAGGCTGATCTCCACCGCCCAGCTCTGGTTGTTGGACGGGTAGGAGCCCTGCACGCCGCTCTGGTTGACCTTCTTGAAGCAGCCGTTGGCCGTGGTGCAGGACGGCAGGCCGTACGCCGAGCGGTAGGCCGCGAGGTCCGCCTCGGCGGTCTTGTCGTCGTAGGCGTCGACGATCGCGATCGTCTGCCCGGATCCCGCGGTCCCGGAGGGCAGCTTGTAGGCGCCCTGGATGTCGCTTGGGCCGTAACCGCCGGCCGGCGCGGCCGCCGCAAGTGGAACCTTCCTGAGGTTGGCGAGGAGCTTCAGCTCGCAATGCGAGCGGCCAGCGCGCAGATCCAGCGCGCAGGCGCCGGGGATGACCTTGTGGACCGGAAGGTCGAGCTTGCCCGCCGCGGACGCGCCGCCGGGGGCGAGGATCAGGATCGAGCCCGCGAGCACCGCAACGGCGGACGCAAGGCGAGTGGGTGAGCGCATCGAGGACGCCTTTCTCCGGCGTCGTGACGCCGGCCGTCTCAAACTGGTGGTTATGAGTGAGGGCCGGCTATCCCTACCCGGCCGGCGGAGACTCTAGCGGCCCTCGAGGAACGCGAGGACGGCAAGCACGCGGCGGTGGTCCGCCGACGTCGCGGGCAGGTCGAGCTTCCAGAAGATGTTCGAGACGTGCTTCTCCACGGCGCGCTCGGTCACCACGAGCTGCGCCGCGATCCCGCCGTTGGAGCGGCCCTCGGCGAGCAGCGCGAGGACCTCGCGCTCGCGCGGCGTTAGCAGCTCCAGTCGCTCGCGCCTGGAGTGTCCGAGGAGCTCCGCGACCGCCTCCGGATCCAAGGCGGTGCCGCCCTCCGCAACCCGCCTGACGTCCTCCACGAACTGCTTCGGGTCGGCGACCCGGTCCTTCAGGAGGTATCCGATGCCGCCCTGGCCGCCGGCGAGCAGCTCCCGGGCGTAGGTGCGCTCCACGTACTGCGAGAGGATCACGATCGGCAGCCCGGGCCGCCGCTCCCTGGCGGCGATCGCCGCGCGCACTCCCTCGTCCGTTAAGCCGGGCGGCAACCGGACGTCGACGACGCAGACGTCCGGTTGCTCGGCGTCGACGGCGGCCAGGAACGCATCGGCGTCGCCCACCGCGGCGACGACCTCGGCGTCGTGGGTAGACAGCAGGCGCTCGAGGCCGTCGCGGAGCAGGGCGTTGTCCTCGCAGACGACTACCCGCATGGGATCCCGGCACTCAGCACCGTCGGTCCATCGGCCGGGCTGGAGACCTCGAGATGGCCGTCGATCGCGCCGACCCGCTTGCGCAACCCCTGGAGGCCCGAGCCCGCGGGGTCGGCGCCGCCGCTGCCGTCGTCTTCGATCCGGACGGTGAGGGTGCCCTCACGGCTCTCGACGCGGACCCGTGCCCGGCTCCCGCCCGCGTGCTTGGCGGCGTTCGTGAGCCCCTCGGCGACGACGAAGTACGCCGCGCTCTGCACGGCCTCCGGAAGCTCGTCGAGCTCCCCGATCAGCGTGATGTCGACCGGCAGCGGCGAGCGCTCCGCCAGCGCGTCGAGCGCGGTGGCGAGCCCCCGCTCCTCGAGGAGCGCCGGGCGCATCCCCCGCGACAGGTCGCGGAGCTCGGCGACCGCGACGAGCGCCTCGTCGCGGGCACGGCGCACGGTCTCCCGGGCGGCGGCGGGGTTGTCGGCAAGCTCCTCCTCCGCCATCCCGAGCTCCATCGCCAGCGCGACGAGCCGGGCCTGCGCTCCGTCGTGCAGGTCGCGCTCGATGCGCTCGAGCTGCGACTGCGCCGCCTCGACTGCCCCCGAGCGCGACCGGGCCAGCTCGTCGACCCGGCCTCGGAGCCGCTGCGCTTCGGACGGCGCGAGGATGCTCTTGGCCAGGGCGGAGTGGCCCCCCGCGACGCCGCGGTTGAGCAGCAGAGCGAGCGGCAGGAGGGCGAGGCCGATGCCCATCGTCAGGAACGCCGTGCCGGCCGAGTGGACCGTGTACAGGCCGAGGTTCATCGTCGCGACCTGGTCGCCCGGGTTCGGCACCGCGCTCCACCAGATGGGCATGCTGATGTACCCGAGCACCAGTGCGGTGGTCGTCAGGGCGGCCAGGGACACCGCGAAGCCCGCGATCGAGTTCAGGACGAGCCACCCGAGGTCCTTCCAGGTCTGCGGGTCACCGGTAACCGTCCGGATCCGGGCGAGAACACCCGTGTGCTCGGGCCGGCGGTAGACCGCCTCGACGGTCTCCCCGCGCACCCAGCCCGCCAGCCGGCGATCGATCCAGGTGGTGGCGCGGAACACGTAGATCGTCCCGAGCCAGACGAAGATCCCGACCACCAGGACGAGGAGGCTCACGGTCAGCGACAGCCCGGTGACCCAGACGACGAAGCCGAGGATGCTGCTGGCAAACACCGCCCCGAGGTAGGCGAGGTCCCGCCCGACCCGCCCGGCGAGGGCGCGGAGGGGGTGCTGTCGCGGAGCCTGCTCCCGCTCGAGTGTCGCAAGGGGAATCGTCGTGGCCTCTTCGGTGATTGCGCTCATCATGATCGTTCTCCTTCGGTTGATTGAGCCGGAAACGAGCATGGCGGCCGGCGAGGCGCGCGCCAATTGGGCCGACAGGCGTCTCGATGGTGGGGACAGCAACACCCTGCAGGCGGCGGCCCACGCCTGGGTGACGCTCAAGACTGCGTGCCGACCACCCGATAGGTGGAAGGTGAGGCGTGCGCATGCGTCGATCGTTCTCTTCCTACTGCTCGGCTGCGGGCTGATCGCGGGCTGCGGTGACACGGCCGCGGGCGGGGCCGACCAACACTTCCTCGTCAGCGAACGTGACTTCCACATCGACGCGCCGGCCGAGGTGAACGCGGGCCCGACCGAGCTCACGGTCGACAACAACGGCCCGGACGACCATGAGCTGATCGTGGTGCGCGGGCGGCGCGCGAGCCTGCCGGTGCGCGCGGACGGGCTGACCATCGACGAGGACGCGATCGAGCATCGGGAGGCGGGCGCCCTGGAGCCGGCCACCCCCGGCGCCAAGCGCGATGTCGAGGTCGACCTCAGGCCGGGCCACTACGTGATGTTCTGCAACATGTACGGCCACTTCATGGCCGGCATGCACACGGACCTGGTGGTCCGGTGATCCGGCCGCGGGACTCCGAGATCCGCCCCTTCGCCTCGCGCGGCCGGCGTGCGGTGGTCGGGATCCTGGTGACCATCGCGCTCGTCTCGGCGCTGACCGTCGTGCTCTCGATCCGGGCCACCAAGGGCTCCCAGCATCGCGCCGTCGTCGTCGAGATCGCGGAGCGCCAGCGGACTCTCACGGAGCGCTACGTGCAGGCCCTGATCCTCAGGCAGACGGGGGCCCAGACGGATCCCGGCGTGACCGCCAGGCTGCTGCGCCAGAGCGCGAACGCGCTGATCTCGGGCGGCACGGCCCCGGGCGTGGAGGGAGACGACGACGAGACCGAGCTGCCGGCCACGACGGATCCCGAGGCTCTCGCGCAGCTGGAGCAGGAGCGCCGGTTGGTGAGCGACCTCACGCGAAGCGGGGCGGCCTATCTCGCGGGACGGCCAGTGTCCGCGGTGCCTCTCACGGCCAGGGAGAACCCTGAGCGCGGTGGATTCGCCCGCATCCGCGACCTCGCCGCGGTCACCTCGAACGTCTCGCTGAACGTCGCCCGCACGATCGCCCAGGAGGCCGACGCCAAGGTGAACGGCCTGATCACGACCCAGGTGATCCTCGGCTCGGTTGGCCTCCTCATCTCGGTCCTGCTCGCCCTCGCCCTGGTCGCCGCCACGCGCCGCCAGATCGTCCACTTCCGCAGCCTCGTCAGGGCCTCGACCGACCTCGTGATCGTCCTCGGGCGGGGTGGATGCCGCTACGTGTCGGGCTCCGTGACCGAGCTGCTCGGCAGGTCGGAGGAGGAGCTGCTCGGTCCTGGGTTCGACGAGATCGTCCATCCGGACGATCGCCAGGCCGTCGCCGAGATCGCCGAGGGCAGGGAGCTCCGCGGCGCGATCTTCCGCCTGCTAGACCGCCACGGCGAGTGGCGCCAGATCGAAGCGCACGTCACCGACCTTCGTGAGGACCGCCACATCCGTGGACTGGTGCTGAACGCCCGGGACATCAGCGAGCAGATCCGCCTGGAGGGCGAGCTGACGCGCCAGGCGTTCTACGACGGCATCACCGGCCTGCCGAACCGAGCCCTGTTCCGCGACCGCCTCGCCCAGGCGCTGGCGCGAGCCAGGCGCACGAGCGAGTCGCTGGCCGTTCTGCTCCTCGATCTCGACGGCTTCAAGCAGATCAACGACAGCCTTGGACATGACGCGGGCGACCGCCTCCTGCGCGCCGTCGCCGAGCGCTTCGGCGAGGTCAGCCGCCCCACCGACACGCTCGCCAGGCTCGGCGGCGACGAGTTCACGCTGCTGGTCGAGGGCGCGGGCGATCACGAGGCGGCGGCCGTCGCCAAGCGCCTCCTCGACAGCCTGGCCCTGCCGTTCTCGGTCGGCGAACAGGAGCTGCAGGTCCGCGCCAGCATCGGGATGGTGCTTGCCGCCGCCGGAGCCAGCGGCGCCGAGGACATGATCCGCGACGCCGACCTCGCCATGTACGCGGCCAAGGAGGCCGGCCGCAACCGCTACGAGATCTACCGCGCCGAGATGGCCGACGAGCTCGGCGAGCGCCTCGGCCTCGAGCAGGACCTGCGCCAGGCCCTCGCCCGCGGCGAGCTCAGCGTCCACTACCAGCCCGAGGTCAACCTCGAGAGCGAGTCGATCGTCGGCGTCGAGGCGCTGCTGCGCTGGAGCTCGCCGACGCGCGGCCCCGTCTCCCCCGGGCTGTTCATCCCGCTCGCCGAGCAGACGAGCCTCATCCTCGAGCTTGGAGCCTTCGTCCTGAACGAGGCCTGCAGCCAGGCCGCCGACTGGCGGGACAAGGGGCTGCTGCCCGACAGCTTCGCGGTCTGGGTCAACGTCTCCGGCAAGCAGCTCACCCACGGCGGGGTCGAGCACGCGGTTCGCGAGGCGCTCGCCCACTCGGGCCTCAGCCCGGACCAGCTTGGCCTCGAGGTGACCGAAACCGCGATCGTCCAGGGCTCGCCCGACGGCCACGCGCGACGCGAGCTGGCGGCGCTTCACGAGCTTGGGGTGCGCATCGCCATCGACGACTTCGGCACCGGCTTCTCGGCGCTCGGGCAGCTGCGGAACTTCCCGATCGACATGCTGAAGATCGACCGCTCGTTCGTCCAGGGGGTCGAGACCGACGCGAAGGACGCGGCGATCGTCGCCAACGTCGTCGGGCTTGCGCACTCTCTCGGCGTCCCGGCGATCGCGGAGGGCATCGAGTCCGCGGGCCAGTGCGACTCGCTGCGGACGATCGGCTGCGACCTCGCTCAGGGCTTCCTATTCGCGCGCCCGGCGCCCCCCGACGAGGTGGCCGAGCTCCTGGACCGGGGCCGCCCCCGGGCGATGGCCTCCTCGTAAACCCTCAACCCTCCTAAAGGGGTCAGACCCCCTTGAGGGATTGTTGCCGCATGCGCGCGGCGACGAACGGAAGCTCGCTCGCTTCGTTGCGAAGTCGTGTGCGAGGCTTCGGCGGTGAGCGCCGAGGGCCCAGACAACCCAGCCCGGGCCGACCTCGCCGAGGCGATGAGCCGGCGGGAGGCAACGCTGGACGCGGCCCGCCCGGAGGCCGTGGAGCGCCGTCACGGCCGCGGGGGGCGAACCGCGCGTGAGAACGTCGCCGACCTCGTCGACCCAGGGAGCTTCGTTGAGTACGGCGGGCTGGCGGTTGCGGCCCAGCGCGGCCGGCGCTCGCTGGAGGAGCTTCGGGAGCGGACCCCTGGCGACGGGCTCGTGGCCGGGACCGCCCGAGTCAACGGTGAGCTGTTCGGCGAGCGCAGCGCCTGCGCGGTGCTCGCCTACGACTACATGGTGCTCGCCGGGACGCAGGGCGCCCTCGGGCATCGCAAGAAGGACCGGCTCTTCGAGCTGATCGAGAGAATGCGGCTGCCCACGGTCTTCTTCGCCGAGGGCGGCGGCGGTCGCCCCAGCGACACCGACTATCCGGTCGTCTCGGCCCTCGACACCAGGGCATTCGCGCTGTGGGCCAAGCTCTCCGGGCTGGTGCCGCGGATCGCCGTCGTCGCGGGCCGCTGCTTCGCAGGCAACGCCGTGATCGCGGGCTGCTCGGACCTGATCGTGGCGACCGAGAACGTCTCGCTCGGCATGGGCGGACCGGCGATGATCCAGGGCGGCGGGCTCGGGAAGGTGGACGCGGATGCGGTGGGCCCCCTGGAAATGCAGACCCGCAACGGCGTCATCGATGTGGTGGCCGCCGACGAGGCCGAGGCGGTGGCGGTCACCAAGCGAATCCTCGGCTACTTCCAGGGCGCAATCGAGCCGGGCCCGGCTCCGGACCAGGCACCGCTGCGCGAGATCGTGCCGGAGCGCCGGCGCCGGGCGTTTGCGGTCGGCCCGGTGATCGAGACGCTGGCGGATCGGAATTCCGTGACCTTCCTGCGCTCGGCGTTCGCTCCCGAGATGGTCACCGCCATCGGGCGAATCGAGGGGCGTGCGGTCGGGTTCATCGCAAACGATTCGATGCACATGGCCGGAGCGATCACCAGCGACGGCGCAGGCAAGGCCGCCCGGCTCATGCAGCTGTGCGACGCGTACGGCCTCCCGCTCGTCTCGCTTGTCGACACGCCGGGGATGATGGTCGGGCCGGAGGCCGAGTCGACCGGGCTCGTTCGTCACACCTCTCGCCTGCTGCTCGCCGGCGCCTCGCTGCGGGTGCCGCTGGTGGCCGTGGTCATGCGCCGCGGGTTTGGGCTCGGCGCGCAGGCGATGGTGGCGGGGAGCCTTCACGAGCCGCTCCTCACCGTGGCGTGGCCGGCGGCCGAGCTCGGGCCGATGGGCCTGGAGGGCGCCGTGCGGCTGGGGCTGCGGCGCGAGCTCGAGGCCATCGAGGACGAGGCCGAGCGCAACGCCCGCGTCCGGGAGCTGACCGAGGCGGCCGAGGAGAACGCCAAGGCCCTGAACGCCGCCACGCTGTTCGAGATCGACGACGTCATCGACCCTGCGGAGACGCGCGCGGTCATCGCGTCGACGCTCGCCGCCGCGGCGCCCGCCGTCGATATCTCCGCGCGGCGCTTCGTCGACGCCTGGTAGCCGGCCCCGGGCGCTGGCTAGGCTTGGAGCAGGGCCGAGCAAGCGAGTCTGGAGGCAGCGATGGCAACCGAGAGCAGCGCAACGACCGTCTGGGAGGGAAGCCTTACGAAGGGCCGGGGCACGACCACGCCGGCAAGCGGCGCGATTCCCGCCGTCGAGGTCACATGGGCCGCGCGAACCGAAGGCACCGAGGGCACGACTAGTCCAGAGGAGCTGCTCGCCGCGGCGCACGCCAGCTGCTACTGCATGGCGCTCTCCCACGAGCTGACTGAGGGCGGCAACGAGCCTGGGCGGCTGGAGGCAACGGCGACTGTCGAGTTCGTCGCCGGCGAAGGCGTCAAGTCCTCTCGCATCGTGGTCGCCGGCCGCGTCCCGGGCATCGACGCCGCCGCCTTCGAGGCCGCCGCCGCCGAGGCCGGCCGCAACTGTCCGATCTCCGCTGCCCTGGCGGGCAACGTCGAGATTGCGGTAGAGGCCGACCTGTTGGAGTAGCCCGCGTTTGAACCAACACCCAGGCCGAGATGTACCACTACGATGACAGTGGGTACCTGGGAATGAGCACGGAAGAGACAGCGCGGGATTCTGAACGAACCAGTCCTGCGCCGGCCTCCGACGTCGCGCAACCGGGCGGCCCGCGTTTTCGGCGGTTCTCCAAAGACGTCGAGACCTTCAATGCTGTGAGCAACCGACTCGTTTACGAGACCGATGCCGAGATCCGGCACTACCGTGGTCATACGGATCTGAAGCCCGATGAGCGGGTCATGCTCGAGCGCCTCCGCGATCGATGGCACGAGATCGACGTTCTTGACGTCGGCGTCGGGGCAGGCCGCACGGCCTACACGTTCGGCGCCATCTGCCGCCGTTACGTCGGGATCGACTACTCGACGGCGATGATCGAGCTCTGCCGCGCGTCGATCCAAGAGAGCGAGCGTCTTCAGCTCCTGGTCGCCGACGCGCGTGACCTCTCGCAGTTCGACTCCGGAAGCTTCGGATTCATCATGTTCACGAGCAACGGCCTGGACGCCGTCGACGCGGAAGAGCGACCCGTCGCGCTCGGCGAGCTGCGCCGGGTCCTCAGCGACGACGGGTGCCTGATGCTCTCCTCGCACTCCCTGAACGCCCTTCCGATCCGCGCTCCGCGCCGGCTTCCGTCGCTGCGCCAGCCGCCCAGCACGCTGCTGCGCGCCATGCGCGACTTCGCGAGAGACACGCGAGCAGCTATCAAGTACCGCCGCGCGAACCGTTGGCTCGACCTGGATGCAGCCCGAGAGCGCGGGTGGGGAATCGCGCGTGATCAGGGCCACGACTTCTCCCTCGCCCACTACTACGCGACCGCCGAGACCCAGATCCGCCAGTTCCGCGACGCCGACCTCGAGGTCACGGACGTCCTCAACGCGGCGGGCAAGCCGGTGGATCCGGCCGACCCCGGCGAGGACCCGTCGCTCAGCTACATCTGCCGCCCGCTGGGCTGATTCGGCCGACCAGGCATTAGGATCGCCGGAGCATGGCGGCCACTGAAGACGATCTCAAGCACGTCCTCGTCTCCGAGCGCGACGTCTGGGCCGACGGCCCGCCTCACAAGCTCTTCAACCGGCTCCGCTCCGAGTGCCCGATCCACTGGACGGACCGCATCACCGAGTTCCCGGAGGAGGACGGCTACTGGTCGGTGACCACGGCCGATGACGTCTACGAGGTCAGCCGCGACTGGCAGACGTATTCATCCGAGCTGGGCGGGGTCACGGCGGCGCGGGCGGTCTTCCCGCTCGAGCTCGCGCGCGCGATGTTCATCGGCATGGACCCGCCCAAGCACGACCGCGTCAAGGCGCTCTTCCAGGCCGGCTTCACGCCTCGCCGGATCGCCGCCCACGAGGATGCGATTCGCGAGATCACGACGGGCGTCCTCGACCGCCTCGAGGGCCGCGAGGAGTGCAACCTCGTCGACGAGGTGGCCCAGCCGGTGGTCGCCCGGGTCATCGGCAGCTTCATGGGCATCCCGCCCGAGGACGACATCGTCTGGGCGCGTCTCATGAACTCCGCGCTCGGCGCGGGCGACCCGGACCTCAACCCCGGTGGCCCCCAGGCGGTGGTCGACAGAGACATCCCGGAGATCTTCGAGCGTTGCAACAAGCTGATCGACGCGCGCCGCGAGAACCCGACCGATGACCTCACGAGCGTCCTCGTCCACGCCGAGGTCGACGGCAACAAGCTCGAGCAGCACGAGATCGTCATGGGGTTCTTCCTGCTCGTCGCGGCGGGCAACGACTCGACGAAGGCCACCTACTGCAGCGCGGTGCGCGCCCTGATCGAAAACCCCGACCAGCGCGACATCCTGCTCTCCGAGCCGACGCTGATCCCGAGCGCGGTCGAGGAGGCGCTCCGGATGTTCCCCGCCTTCGCCCACTTCCGCCGCACGGCGACGGCCGACACCGAGCTTCACGGCCAGAAGATCCGTGAGGGCGACAAGGTGGTCATGTGGTATGTCTCGTCCAATCGCGACGAGACTCGCTATGAGGATCCCCACAGGTTCGACGTCCGCCGCAACCCCGAGCACCAGGCGTTCGGTGCGGGCGGGCGGCACTTCTGCCTCGGCACCGCCCTGGCGCGGCTCGAGCTGCGCATCCTGCTCGAGGAGACGCTCGCCCGCTATCCGGAGATGGAGCTTGCCGGCGAGCCGACCTTCGTCGAGTCGCCTTTCTTAAACCAGCTGAAGACGCTGCCCGTCAGGCTCGGTTCGAGGGCCTGAGCGCGCTCAGTCGCCCTCGCCGCCGGGCGTGGCGCCGTGCTTGTCGTGGCCGACGGCGCGGCCGTGGGGCGGGCCGCCCGAGCCCGGAGGGGGTGGCGGCTGCCGGCCCGCCGCCGCGCGGGCCGCGTCGAGCTCGGCCTGGACCGTGGCCGTCTGGTTCGGGATCTGCAGGCGCTGCTCGAGGATGGGAATCGCCACCTCGGGCTGTCCGTCCAGGCGGAGGGCGTGGCCGAGGTTGAAGAGCGCGTACGCGTAGTCGAGGCTGGAGGGATCGCTCTTCAGCTCGTCGACGGCGCGTTGGAGGATCGGGATCGCGGCCGCGTAGTTGCCCCGGTTGATCAGGTCGAAGCCCTGGTTGTTGAGCGCGACGCCCGACTGGCCCGCATTTGAAGCCGGCGCCGCGGGCTCGGTTGGCGTCGTCGCGGAGGTCACGACCGTGGTCGTGGTCGTTGTCGCCGGAGGCTGGGGCGAGCTCGCGTGCTTCGCCGGCGGTGAGCTCTTGCCCTTCCGATTGCCACCGGCAGCGGCGTGGTGGCGGGCGGGCTCGGGCGGGCCGCCTCCACCGCCGCCCGTCGCTGCGAGGACGATCCCGGCGACGGCCAGCATGCAGACGGCGAGGGTCACGGCGGCGACCCGGCGCGACCACGGCAGGGCCGGGCGCGTGGCGCTCGGCCCGGGCGCGGCCGCGGGCGGCTCCGGTGAGGGCACCGGGATCACCTGTGTCGGCTCGGACACGGGGGCCAGGCCTCTGCCGATCTCCTCGACGAGCTCGCTCGCCGTCTGCTGGCGGAGGGCTGGATCGGGGTCCATGCCACGCTCGAGCGCCTGCTCAACCGCGGGCGGGATCTCGGGCCAGCTCGCTCGCAGGTCCGGGGGCCCGGCGAGAGTGCGGGCCAGGTGATCCGCGGGAGACGTCGCCGTCCGGGGCAGGGCGCCGGTGAGGGTGGCGAAGGCCAGGACAGCGAGCGAGTAGACGTCGCCGGCGGCCTCGCCCGCCGACTCGCCGGCAAGCCGCTCCGGCGGCACGTAGCTCAGGGTGCCGACGACCTCGTGCGTCTGCGTCACGCGGGTGACGCCCGCGCCGATCGCGGCTCCGAGATCGACGAGCTTGACCTGCCCGTCGTCGCCGATCAGGACGTTCGCAGGCTTGACGTCACGATGGACGATGCCGTTGCGGTGCGCGTAATCCAGCGCGTCCGCCAACGCCTGGAGGACCGGCATCACCTCGGCGGCGTCCATGTCTCCCCGGCCGATCAGCTCGGAGAGCGGCCGGCCGTGGACGTTCTCCATGACGATGAAGACCCCGTCCTCGGCCGTGATCGCGTCGTAGACCATCACCAGGTTCGGGTGCGCGAGGGCGGCGCCGATCTTCGCTTCGCGCCGCAGCCGTCTCGCGTCCTCCTCGGTGCCGTCGGTGTGGACGCGCTTGAGGGCGACCTCGCGGTCGAGGACGACGTCCTCGGCAAGGAAGACGGCCGCCATGCCCCCCGAGCCGATCCGTCTGCCAATCCGGTACCGCTCGCCGAGCAGGAGGCCGCGATGGATGTCGGTCGTCACCGCCATCGGGTCTCCTACGCCCCTACCCAGGCGCCTGCACTACTAACTGGAAGTTGCCGCGGTCGTGTCGATCTACACGACCGCGGCCGGCGCAAATTGCGCCTGTGCCTGTGGTACTCAGACGGTGCTTCTGCTGCGGCCCGAGAAGTAGAGCCAGAGGGCGACCAGGGCGAGGACGAAGATGATCGGGTGGACGATCACCCCGCCAGCGATGGCAACGATGAACAAGACGATTGCGAGTAGCAAGAGCATCCGGTCTCCTTTTCCCAGCGGGCCCATCCATCGAGCCCAGTTGGCCGACTGTTACCCGGCGGGGCGCCGGATAAATCCCGGGGCTGAGGGCTAGGCGGGGTCCAGGACGACGACCGGGATCTCGCGCCCGTCGGTCCGCCCCTGGTAGGTCTCGTAGCCCGCGTAGAGGTCGTTGACGCGGTCCCAGAGCTCGCCGCGCTCGGGCTCCGCCGCGACCCGCGCGGCGTAGGTGCCGGCGTGGCCGCCACGCCGCAGGAAGGTCACCTCGGGGTTGGCGCGGAGGTTGTGGTACCAGGCCGGGTGCCTGGTGCTGCCGGCATTCGACGCGACGAGGATGACCCGCTCGCCGTCGTCGACGTAGAGGAGGGGCGCCTCACGGTGCTGCCCGGACCTCGCGCCGGTCGTTCCGAGGAGGCCAACTGGCTGGCCGACGAACATGCCGAGGCGGCCGCGCGTCAGCTTCAGCAGGCGGCGGTCGACCGGGTTCGCGATGGTCACGGCGAACCAGCCGCCGAAGCGCGTCTGGGCGAACGCCTCGCTCCGGCGCTCCCACCAGGTCAACTCGCGACGCGGTCCGCTCACGCGTCGAGCCTATCCAGCCGATAGGTGTGTCGCATGGACACCCGCGTCGAAAGAGTCGTGCTCGAGACGGGCCGGCACCGGATCACGGGCGATCTGACGATGCCCAAGGAGGGCTACCGCAGCCGCCTCTCCGACTTCCTCAACCGCGGCGACCTGGATTTCATCCCGCTCGTCGGCGTCGAGGTCGAGCCGCTCGCCGGCGGCGACCGGCAGAGCTACGAGTTCCTGGCCGTGGGCCGCTCCCACGTCGAGCTCGCCTACCCGCACGCGGGCACCGCACAGTAGCCCACTAAACGGTGTCAGACACCCTTAATTAACGGTGTCTGACACCGGCTACGGGGCGAGGACGATCTTCAGCGCCTCGCGACGGTCGTACACCTCGTACGCCTCCGCCGCGTCGTCGAGCGCCATGTGATGGGTGACGAGCGGCGCCGGGTCGAGGGTGCCGTCGGCCAGGGCGTCGAGCACCGGGTCGACATGCTTGATCACGTTGGCGTGCCCCGTCTTCAGGGTCAGCGCCTTGATCCAGACGATGCCCATGTGGAAGTCGATGCGCTCCGCGTAGACGCCGGTGGCGGAGACGGTGCCCGCCTTGCGCGCGAGGCGGCAGGCAAGCTCGAGCGCGTCCGGGTGGCCGACCGCGTCGATCGCCGCGTCCACGCCGCGGCCCTCGGTTCCCGCCTTCACCCCGCCGCGGACGTCCGCCTCGGTGAGGTGAAGCGGCTCGGCCCCGAAGGACTCGGCCATCGCCAGCCGCTCGTCGACGCTGTCGATGGCGAAGACCCTCTCCGCCCCCGCAGCGCGGGCGGCCTGCACTGCGCACAACCCCACCGGGCCAAGGCCGAGCACGGCGACCGAGCTGCCGGCGCCAACCCCGGTCTCCGCGACCGCGTGGTAGCCCGTGCCCATGACGTCGCCGGCGAACAGTGCGACGTCGTCGGAGAGCCCGTCCGGCACCTTGCGCAGCGTCAGGTCGGCGTTCGGCACCAGCAGCAGCTCGGCCTGCGCGCCCTGAAGCGAGCCGAGCGTGGCGCCGTGGCCGAAGACGCGCCCGTGATCGCACTTGTGGAAGTCGCCCCGCCGGCAAAAGAAGCATGTCCCGCAGGCCGTGCAGTAGGTCCCGAGGACGCGGTCGCCCTCGGTCACCCTCGCGACGTCGTCGCCGGTCGCGAGGACGGTGCCGACGAACTCATGGCCGATGGTGAAGCCGGGCTCGATCTCGACCCGCCCGTGGTAGATGTGGAGGTCGGAGCCGCAGACGCCGCTGGCCTCCACCCGCACGATGGACTCGTCCGCGCCCCCGAGCTCGGGATCCGGCTTCTCTTCGACCCGCACCTCGCCGGGCGCCTGGAAGGTGACGGCTCTCACGGCCCGGACTCTACGCACCACTACCTAAACAGGGTCTGACCCTCTTTAGATTTGGTCGGGTCCAAATGAGGCGTCCCCACGCCTGAAACCCTCGACCAACCCTCAAGGGGGTCTGACCCCGTTTAGGGTTGTGCCGTGAGTGAGACCTCCAAGGCCGTCCTCGTCACCGGCTGCTCGAGCGGCATCGGGCGCGCGACGGCCGAACGGCTGGTCGGCGCGGGGCACACCGTCTACGCGACGGCTCGCCGCCTCGACTCCATCGAGGACCTTGCCGCCGCCGGGTGCCGGACGCTGGTGCTGGACGTCACCGACGAGGCCTCCATGCAGACCGCGGTCGCCGCCGTCGAGGAGGCCGAGGGCGCCGTGGGGGCGCTGGTCAACAACGCCGGCTACTCGCAGTCGGGCGCCGTGGAGTCCGTCCCGATGGAGAAGCTCCGCAGCCAGTTCGAGACCAACGTGTTCGGGCTGGTGCGGATGTGCCAGCTGGTCCTTCCCGGGATGCGCAGCCAGGGCTGGGGGCGGATCGTGAACATCAGCTCGATGGGTGGCCGCCTCGTCTTCCCGGGCGGCGGGGCATACCACGCCACCAAGTACTCGGTGGAGGCGCTCTCCGACGCGCTTCGCTTCGAGGTGCGCGGCTTCGGAGTCGACGTGGCGATCGTCGAGCCGGGGCTGATCACCACCGAGTTCGGGAACACGGCCGCCGGCTCGATCGAGGGCACCGGCGAGGCGATGGCGTCAGACGACGCCTACGCGAAGTTCAACGGCACCGTAGGCGCCGCGACCAAGGCTGTCTACGACGGGCCGATGCGGCACCTCGGCGGTGGGCCGGACGCGGTCGCGAAGGCGATCGAGAAGGCGATCACCACCAGACGCCCGAAGACCCGCTACGTGGTGACCCCGTCGGCGCGGCTCGCGATCCTCCAGCGCAAGCTGCTTCCCGACCGGGCCTGGGATGCAGCGATGAAGACGCAGTTCCCGGCCCCGGGTCGCGACTAACCCAGGCTTAAGATCGCGGCCGGGATCTTGCCTTAAGATTCGTCAGGCCGCCCCGGGGTACGGGAAGTGGTAGACCATGCGGGCTCGCGCGCCGATAGAGCGCCCGAGTCGACCCATGTCGGACGTGAGAGAGAGGCCGCAAGGCCAGGAGGTCAAAGGGGTTAGATGATCAAGGTCAAGCGGCACTGGAGCAAGTTCTTTGCCCTCGTTGGGGTTGCGGCTATGTCGAGCTTCGCGCTCGCGGCGTGCGGCTCGAGCGGCTCGAGCAGCTCAAGTGGGCAGGAAGGCGGATCGATCACGACGATCCACACCAAGTCTCCTGACTACCTGGACCCACAGCTCGCCTACACCGTCGACGCGTGGACGGCTGAGTACAACACTTACATCCCGCTCCTGACCTACGCCCACTCGGAGGGACCGGCGGGCACCAAGGTGGTCCCCGGACTGGCCGAGGACCTGCCCAAGGTCACCAACGGCGGCAAGACCTACACGTTGACCCTCCGCAAGGGACTCAAGTTCTCCGACGGCACGCCCGTCAAGGCTTCGGACTTCCAGACCACGGTCCAGCGTCTCTTCGACGTCGACTCGGGCGGCGCGCCGTTCTTCTCGACGATCGTGGGCGCCACCGACTACCAGAGCGGCAAGGCGAACTCGATCTCCGGCATCACGACCGACGACAACACGGGCGAGATCCAGATCAATCTGACCGTTCCGAACGGCTCGTTCCCGTTCGAGCTGGCGATCCCGTTCACCGCCCTGGTGCCCCCGGACACCCCGGCAAAGGACCAGACGCCGAACCCGCCCCCGTCGACCGGCCCCTACACGATCAGCTCGTCTGATCCGGGCCACGAGTGGGTGCTGACGCGCAACCCGCAGTGGGAGAAGAACAACTCGAAGATCATGCCGGACATCCCGACTCCGCACCTGGACAAGATCACCGAGAAGGTGCTCCCCAACCAGGCCAGCGGCACGACTCAGGTCGAGCAGAACAAGTCCGACCTGCTGTACGACCCGCCCCCGACCGACCTTCTGAGCGGGGTCCAGTCGAAGTACAGCGACCGGTTCAAGGTCGAGCCGACGGTGTCCACGTACTACTTCTGGATGAACACGGCCAAGACCACGGCCGGCGGCGATCCGAACCCGTTCAGCGACCTCAAGGTCCGCCAGGCCGTCAACTACGCGATCGACCCGACCGCCCTGGCCAAGCTGTACGGCGGCCTTCTGACGCCGACTCAGCAGGTCCTGCCGTCCAACATGCAGGGCTACAAGAAGATCGAGCTGTACCCGCACAACCTGGACAAGGCGAAGCAGCTCATCTCCCAGGCCAATCTCTCTCCGGAGGAGAAGAACATCACGGTCTGGACGGACGACGTCGAGCCGAACTCGAACGTCGGCCAGTACTACCAGAGCGTCCTGCAGAAGCTCGGCTTCAACGCGAAGCTGAACGTCGTGAACGGGCAGACCTACTTCACGACGCTCGGCAACCTGAAGACGCCGAAGCTGAACACCGGTTTCTCTGACTGGTTCCAGGACTTCCCGCACCCGAACGATTTCTTCGAGCCGCTCCTGAACGGCTCGTCGATCCATCCGACCAACAACAACAACTACGCACAGCTCGACGACCCGTCGATCAACAAGAAGATCGACCAGCTTGCCCAGGAGCAGCTGACGCCGGAGGTCCAGAACCAGTACGCGGCGCTCGACAAGCAGACGATGGAGCAGGCGCCTTGGGCCCCGTACGGAGCCCGCGAGCTGACGTTCTTCACGTCGGATCGCATCAATTTCGACTCCGCGATCTGGAGCCCGGTCTTCGACCAGGACTACTCGAGCCTCGAGCTCAACAAGTAGTCCCCGGTGGGAGCCGGGAGGCCAAGCGCCGAGAGAGGCAGGTTGCCTCTCTCGGCGTCGCCCGAGCGAGTGGCGTAGGCTCGGAGGCGAGATGAATCGGGCCAGGCGGGAGCTGGAACGAGACGGGTGGAGCCGCGGCTGATGGCCACAGAGCCGTACGCCGATCCAGCAATTCCAGGCGCGGTTGTCGCCGCTGACTCGGGCGGCCCCGGCAGCTCTTCCGAGGGCCTCAGCCCCACGCGCCTTGCGCTCCGGCGGCTGCGGCGCAACAAGACCTCCCTGGCGTTCGGGGCGCTGTTCCTCATCATCGTCGCGCTCTGCCTTGCCGCGCCGATCTGGGCCAACGACTTCGCGCACACCGGTCCCAACGAGGAGCATCTGAACGGGACGGTCATGATCGACGGGCACCCGACGCCCGTCGTCGCGCCGCCGACCCCCGGACACCTCGGCACGACGCTGCTGGGCCCGGGCCTGCATGCCAAGTTCCTGCTCGGCGCCGACCAGAACGGCCGCGACGTCATGGTCCGGCTGCTCTACGGCGGGCGCGTGTCGCTGTACATCGGCGTCATGGCGGCACTCGTCACGACCCTGCTGTCGGTGCTGCTCGGGGTGCTGGCCGGCTATCGCCGGGGCTGGGTCGACGCGGTGATCTCGCGCGTCCTCGACGTCATCTGGGCGTTCCCCGTCTTGCTCTTGGGCATCGCGCTTGGCACCGCGATCGCCACATCGGGCAGCGGCATCTCGATATCGATCCCGTTCACCTCGGTCCACCTCTTCACGCTCGAGAGTGGCTCGCTCTGGATCCCGATCCTGATCATCGGGTTCGTCTACATCCCGTACATGGCGCGGCCGATTCGCGGCGAGGTCCTCGCGCTGCGCGAGAAGGAGTTCGTCGAGGCCGCAATCGCCCAGGGGATGGGCACCATGCGGATCATGTTCAGCGAGATCCTGCCGAACCTGGTGTCGACGATCATCGTCTTCTTCACCCTCAACATCGCGAACAACATGCTGTTGGAGGCGGCGCTCTCCTTCCTCGGCGCGGGAGTCCAGCCACCCCAGTCGTCGTGGGGCACGATGATCGCCCAGGGCTCGCAGCTCATCAACTCGGCGCCATGGCTGACGATCGTGCCCGGCCTGGCCATCGTACTCGCGGTGCTCTCCCTGAACGTGTTCGGCGACGGGCTGCGCGACGCGCTCGACCCGCGCGCGAAGCTCCGCATGGAGGCGAACGCCATAGAGGGGGACACCGTCTAGATGGCCAGATTCGTTGCCCGCCGCCTCATCGGGATGTTCTTCGTCCTGTTCGCGATCTCGGTGATCGTGTTCCTGATCTTCAACGTGATCCCGAACGGCAGCCCGGCGCTGCGGATATGCGGCAAGAACTGCAACGCCCAGCTGCTCGCGCAGGTGAAGAAGGACTTCGGCTTCAACGATCCCATCTACGTCCAGTACTGGACGCTGATGAAGCAGATCTTTACCGGGACGCTGGTCTCCTACAACAGCCAGCTGAACGTGCTCGACCAGATCAAGGAGGGGATCCCCGTGACCCTCTCGCTATGCATCGGCGCCGCGATCATCTGGATGGGGTTCGCGATCCTCTTCGGCTACCTCAGCGCCATCCACGCCGGCGGCCTCACCGACCGCTCGCTCACGATCCTCTCGCTGATCGGAATCTCGATGCCGGTCTTCTGGCTCGGGTCGATCCTCCTCTACTACCTCACCTCCAAGACCCAGATCTTCCCGCCGGGCGAGTACGTGAAGCTCACGAAGGACCCGGTCCAATGGGCCTACCACCTCATCCTGCCGTGGTTCACGTTAGCCGTGCTGTTCATCGGGTTCTACAGCCGCGTGCTGCGATCGAACATGCTCGACGTGATGAACGAGGACTACGTGCGGACGGCCCGCGCGAAGGGGCTCTCGGAGCGCCAGGTGCGCATCCGCCACGTCCTGCGCAACTCGATGATCCCCATCGTCACGCTCTTCGGCCTCGACTTCGGTGCGGTGATCGGCGGCGGCGCGATCCTCACCGAGTATGTCTTCAGCCTGAACGGAGTCGGCAACTACGCGGCCGTCTCGATCACGAACCTCGACCTGCCGCCGATCATGGCCGTGACGATGTTCGGCGCCTTCTTCATCGTCCTCTTCAACATGCTCGTCGACATCGCCTACGCGTACCTCGATCCCCGCGTGCGGCTCGGAGAGTCCGCATCGGCGTGAGCGAGACGACCCAGACGGCGACGCCGGCCCCCGCGGCCGAGGCGAAGGGCCCGCTCCTGCAGGTCGAGGACCTGCGGGTGCGCTTCCTGACCGAGGACGGGATGCTCACCGCGGTCGACGGCGTCTCCTTCGAGCTCGGCGCGGGCGAGGTCCTGGCGATCGTCGGCGAGTCCGGCTGCGGCAAGAGCGTCACCTCGCAGACGATGATGGGCCTCACCCGCTCGCCCAACGCCCGCATCGAGGGCTCGGTCCGCTACAAGGGCCAGGAGATCCTGGACGCCACGGACGAGGTGCTGCGGCGCATTCGCGGCGAGGAGCTCGCGATGATCTTCCAGGACCCGATCAGCGCCCTCAACCCCGTCTACAAGGTCGGCAAGCAGATCGTCGAGGCCATCCGGGCCCACGAGGACCTCGACAAGGGCGAGGCTCTGCGCCGCGCGACCGAGCTGCTCGGCCAGGTCGGGATCCCCGATCCGGCGCGGCGCGTGGACGAGTACCCGCATGAGTTCTCCGGCGGGATGCGCCAGCGCGCGATGATCGCAATGGGCCTGGCCCTCGAGCCGAACGTGCTGATCGCCGACGAGCCGACCACCGCGCTCGACGTGACGATCCAGGCCCAGATCCTCCGCCTCTTGAAGCAGCTGAACGAGGAGCGCGGCCTCGCGGTCATCATGGTCACGCACGATCTCGGCGTCGTGGCCGACATCGCCGACCGCGTCCTCGTGATGTACGCCGGGCGCGTCGTGGAGAGCGGCACCCTCGACGAGATCTTCTACGACCCCCAGCACCCCTACACGTGGGGGCTTCTGGGCTCGGTGAGCAGGCTCGACCGCCCGCGCACCCACCGGCTTGCCCAGATCAAGGGCCAACCTCCGTCGCTGATCCATCCGCCGACCGGCTGCCACTTCCGCACTCGCTGCCCGCATGCCTTCGAGAAGTGCGGCGAGGTCCCGGAGCTCAAGGTGCGCGGCGGCGGCTCGGGCCACGAGGATCGCTGCTTCATCGACCCCGAGAAGAAGAAGACGCTGCGGGTCGTCCACGGCGACATCGGGCTCGAGGAGCCGGCCGCATGAGCGCCGAGAGCACCGCCCCCGACGCCGCCGAGATCGCCGCCGGCAGCGGCGCGTCGAACGGCGAGTACCTGCTGGAGGTCGACCACCTCGTCAAGCACTTCCCGATCAAGTCGGGCATCCTCTTCGACCGCCAGGTCGGCGCCGTGCGGGCAGTCGACGACGTCAGCTTCAACGTGCGCCCCGGGGAGACGCTCGGCCTCGTCGGCGAGTCCGGCTGCGGGAAGTCCACGCTCTGCCGCACCATCGTCAAGCTCTTGGAGCCGACCTCGGGCTCGATCAAGTTCGAGGGCACCGAGATCTCCAACCTCGGGCGCCGCGACCTCCGCCCGCTGCGCCGCGAGATGCAGGTGATCTTCCAGGACCCGTACGCGTCCCTCAACCCCCGCAAGCGCGTCGGCCAGATCGTCGGCGACCCGCTCAGCCTCCACGGCCTCGCCAGCGGGGCCGGCCTGCGCCGCCAGACGCAGGACCTTCTCGACCGCGTGGGGCTCTCTCCGGAGCACTACAACCGCTTCCCGCACGAGTTCTCGGGCGGCCAGCGGCAGCGCATCGGCATCGCCCGCGCGCTCGCCCTGCGTCCCAAGCTGATCATCGCCGACGAGCCGGTCTCCGCGCTCGACGTCTCGATCCAGGCGCAGATCATCAACCTGCTCGACGACCTCCAGGACGAGTTCAAGCTGACCTACGTCTTCGTCGCCCACGACCTCGGCGTCGTCCGTCACGTCGCCGACCGCGTCGCCGTGATGTATCTCGGCAAGATCGTCGAGATCGGCCCCGCCGACGAGGTCTACTCCAAGCCGATCCATCCCTACACGCTGTCCCTCCTCTCGGCGGTGCCGATCGCGGACCCGAGGGAGAACAGCGCCCGCAAGCAGGTGATCCTCGAGGGCGACGTGCCGAGCCCCGCCAACCCGCCGCCCGCCTGCCGGTTCCATACCCGCTGCCCGCACGCAACCGACATCTGCTCGCAGGTCGAGCCCGAGCTCATCGACTACGGGCGCGGTCACTGGGCGGCCTGCCACCACCCGCGGAACGTCGGCGCGGGCGAGAAGACCACGACCTAGGCGGCCCCGCGAAGGGCCCTCCGTAGGATCCAGGGATGGCAACGACGCCCACGCTCGATCCGGCCGACGTAGTCGACTTCGGGGAGCGGCTGGGCGAGAACATCCGCCGGGCGGTGAAGGTGGACGACGACGCCCTCCGCGGCCTGATCGTCGCCCTCCTCGGCGAGGGCCACGTCCTGATCGAGGACTTCCCCGGGGTCGGGAAGACCGCGCTGGCGCGATCGCTTGCCCGCTCGATCGACGCCGACTACGCGCGCATCCAGTGCACCGCCGACCTCCTCCCCGCCGACGTCCTCGGCGCCAACGTCTTCAACCAGAACCAGGCCCGGTTCGAGTTCCACCCCGGGCCGGTCTTCGCCAACGTCGTCCTGGTCGACGAGATCAACCGCAGCTCTCCGAAGACGCAGTCGGGCCTGCTCGAGTGCATGCAGGAACGCCACGTCACGCTCGACAACCACCGCCGCGAGCTTGCGAGGCCGTTCATCGTCATCGCCACCCAGAACCCGATCGAGTACGAGGGCACCTACCCGCTCCCCGAGGCGCAGCTCGACCGGTTCATGGTCCGGCTCAGCCTTGGCTATCCGGGTACCCAGGAGGAGGCGCAGATGCTGGCGGAGCACGTCGACCGCGATCGGGTTCTCGATCTCGAGCCGATCTTCGACGTGTCCGGGGTGCTCGCGGCCCAGACGGCCGTGGCCGCGGTGGAGGCCAGCGACGCGCTTCGCAACTACGTCGTGAAGCTCTGCGAGGCTACCCGCCAGGATCCGCGCGTCGATGTCGGCGCAAGCCCGCGGGCGAGCCTCCTCCTGTTCCGGGCCGCCAAGGTCGCGGCCGCGCTGGCCGGGCGCGACCACGCGCTTCCCGACGACGTCCAGGACCTCGCGCTGCCGGTGCTGGCGCACCGGCTGCTGCTCTCCCCGGGCACGGGCGACGAGGAGCGCGAGGCCGTGATCCGCGACGCGCTCGAGACGGTCCGCGCGTTGTGAGATGAAGACCGGCGCCGCGACGCTCTGGGCTGGAGTCGCGCTGCTGGTCGCCGGCCTGTTCTTCGGCTCGCCGGCGGTGGAGCTGCCGGGAGTGGCGCTGCTGGCTCTGACCTTCGGCCTGCGGACATGGGTGTCGCGCGCCGCGCGGCGCCTGCGGGTGGAAGCGCTGCCCGGGCAGTCCACCGCGATCGAGGGCGAGCCCTACGACCTTTGCGTCCGGATCGCGGGCACGGAACGCTTCTCTCCCGGCGGGTGGATCGAGCACCCCGCCCTGCCCGGCTCGCGGGTCGACCTTGGTACCCCTCTCGCCGCCGAGGCCCACCTCGAGCTGCGCTTCGAGCGCCGCGGCCGCCACGCACTGGGTGCGCCGACCCTCGTCGTCGCGGATCCGCTGGGCCAGCGCGAGGCGCGGATCGAGGGCACGGACCGAGTGCGCGTACTCGTCCTCCCGCGGATCGAGCCGGTGGTTCGGCCCGATCGCGAGGGCGCCGGAGAAGGCGTCGCCGAGCTCGGTGCGCTGGAGAGCCTGCTCGACAGCACGGCCTCCACCCGCTCGGCGGGGGTGGACGTGGACATCGACGGCCTGCGCCCGCACCAGCCGGGCAGCCCGAGCTCGCGCATCCACTGGCCCACCGTCGCGAGGACCGGCGAGCTCTACGAGCGTCTCCTCGTCGCCAATGCCGAGGGCGGGCCGCTGGTGGTCCTCGACGCGAGCAACCCGGCCAGCCCGGAGGCGCTTGACAGCGCGGTGCGGGCGGCGGCGTCGCTCTGCGTCGCCCTCGCTCGGGCGAACGGGTGCTCACTCAGCATCAGCGGCCACGATCGGCCGTTCGCCATCGATCGCGGTATGCGCGCCTGGGCTCCCGCCCACGCCGCGCTGGCGCTCGTGGGCCCGGCACGGGCCGCGCCCGTGAGTCGCTCGAAGCGCATCGACGTCGCGTTCTGGGTCACGGCGGCCACGGTGCCCCCGTCCCTCTCGCTCGGGGCGACGACCAGCTTCATGGTCTCCCCGTCCCCGCCCTCCGGCCAGCCGCCGGCGTTCACTGTGGCCGGCTGCACCGGCTGGCTTGCGGGGCGCGCCGTCGTTCGCCGGCAGGCGGTGGCGGCATGAGCGCCGCGGCGGCCACCGCCGCCCCCGCAGCGTTCACCGCGCCACGGGCCGGCGCGCGGCCCTCCCCGCGACGCGCCCGCCTCGCCGAGCTCGCGGCCTTCGCGGCGCTTGCGCTGCTGATCGCCCTCGCCTGGAACCGCCTCGTCACCGGCACCCCTGCCTGGCGGCTCGCGCTCGTCGTGGCGTTCGCGACGCTCGCGGCCGCGGCCGCGCAGGCCCTCGCCCGCAATGACGGCTCGCGCTGGGTGCGCGTGCTCGCGATCGCCTTCCCGGTTCTGTCGATCGGCGCCGGCCTCGTCGCCGTCGGCGTGCCCGCCCGGCTGCTCCTGCCGGCCGGCTGGAGCGAGCTGAGCTCGCACATACGCACCGCGATCAGCGAGCTGGGCGAGACGCAGTACCCGTACACGGGCTCTGACGACTGGGCCAGGGTGACGGCCCTCGCGGCGATTCCCATCCTCCTCGGGCTCATCGCCGCATTCGCGTTCTGGCAGGGCCCGCGGGGCCCGCGGCTGCGGATGGTGGCGCTCGGCATCGGCATCGCCGCCTTCGCGCTGCCCTCGATCATGAACTCGCACGCCGCGACCCTGCTGGACGGGGCGGCGCTGTTCTGCGTGGTGTGCGCGTGGGTCTGGCTGCCGCGCCTGGCCGGAGCCGGGGGCCGCCTGATGGCAGGAGTCGTCATCGCCCTCGCCGGCATCTCGATCCCCGTCGTCGCCGCGATCGGCAGCGACTCGCCCATCGTGGACTACACGAACTGGAACCCGTTCAAGAGCATCGCGAACATCAGCGAGTCGTTCGCCTGGGACCAGACCTATGGGCCGCTCGACTGGGAGCGCAACGGATCGGTTCTGCTTCACGTCCAGAGCCACGGGCCGCACTACTGGCGGACGGTGGTCCTCAACCAGTTCGACGGGTTCGGCTGGGGGAGCTCCCTGGCCTCGGCGGAGCCCGGGACGGAGCTGCCGTCCGGGGTGACGCTGCAGAACGCCTCCTCCTCACTCAACCCCCAGTGGATCTCGCGTCTGAAGGTCACGGTCGGGGAGTTGACGAGCGACACCGCGATTGGGGCCGGCACGGTCCTCTCGGTCAGAGGACTGGACGGCGCCCAGGTTGAGGGCACCCGCGTGGCCCTGCCCACCGATCAGCCGCTCGAGCCCGGCGAAACCTACAGCCTGAAGGCCTACGTCCCGGATCCCACGACCTCCGAGCTGAAGACGGTGCCGGCGCGGTTCCCGGCCGCCCTGTCGCTCTACCGCGCCGTCTCCCTCCCCGTTGCGCAGCGCACGCCCGTGGAGTTCAAGGACACCGGCAGAGGTGCCCAGCGGGACCGCGGGCGGGGAGCGCAGCTGCCGATCACGGTGCAGCGCGTGATCGTCCCCCCGTGGACTCCCGGCGGCACGACCGATCCGGACGTCGCGAAGGCGATCGCCGCCTCGCCGTACGCCGGGGCCTACGCGCTCGCGCGCCGGCTCACCGCGGGCGCGAAGACCGAGTACGCGGCCGTTGAGGCGATCGAGCAGCACCTCCAGCGCAACTACACCTACAGCGAGACCCCGCCGCAGCGCCGTTACCCGCTGCGCGCGTTCCTGTTTCGGGACCGCATCGGCTACTGCCAGCAGTTCTCGGGCTCGATGGCGCTGATGCTGCGGCTGCTCGGCATCCCCGTGCGGGTGGCGTCGGGGTTCGCCCCCGGAATCAACGACGCCAACGGCGACTACAAGATCACGGACATCGACGCCCACGCCTGGGACGAGGTGTACTTCATCGGCATCGGCTGGGTCCCCTTCGACCCCACCCCCAGCGTGGCGCCCGCCGCCCGGCCGCCGGGCGCGCTACCAGCCCTTCCGGCCGCCGCCACCCGCGCCGGCCCGCGCGAGCTGCTCGGATCTCAGCCCGCGCCGGGGGGCTCGATTGCGGGGACGCCGGTGATCACGAGAAGCTCCTCCGGCTTCCCGTGGGGGCTTGCAGTCCTGGCAGCCCTGGCGCTCGCCGCCACCGGCGCCTTCTCCGTGCTCGTCCGGCTGCGGGAACGGCAGTACCGAGAGCTCCCCGACACGGCGGCCACCGAGCTTCTCCTCCGCGAACTGGAACTTGCGCTCTCGCGCCTGCGCTACCGGATCGTGCCCGGCGACACCCTCCTGAGCGTGGAACGCCGGCTGGCGGCGACGTCCGGGCCCGTCGCGGCTGCCTACACCGCATCGATCCGGCGCCACCGCTATGCGCCGGGCGTGCCCGCGGGGCCGACGCTCGGCGACCGGGAAGCGCTGCGCGACGAGCTGGGCGCCAACGGCGGAACCCTGATGCGCCTGCGTGCCCTGCTCGCGATCCCGCCGGGCGCGCCCTCAGTGCCCCGGGAGGCTCGCAAAGGCAAGCCGCGCCACGGCGACGGCGCCGGCCTGTAGCCCGGCGTTTCCGACGCCTTTCACGTTGAAGTCGACGATCACGTAGCGGCGGCCCTTCACGGTGAGCAGCTGCTCCGATTGCGGAATCCAGTTTGCGCCGGCGTTGCCCGGGAGGTTCTCGCCCACCCCGTTCACCGGGTGCGGAGAGAGCTGCTTGCTGGTGCCGAACTGGGCGAGCTCGGTGACACGGTTCTCGTAGCGCCGGTGCGAGCGCGAGGCGGTGTCGAGGTTGACGTGGAGGCGCACGCCGGGCGCCCTGTAGCGGCAGGCCAGCAGCGTCGGCGTTCCCGTCGCGTACCCCTTCAGCTTGGGGGGCTTCCCGCCCGTGGCGTCCGCGACGATCGCCGCGATTCTCGCCGTTGGCATCCGCAGACAGGTGACGCCGGGATGCGGGATCTGCGTTGCCGCGGAGGTGGAGGCGGACGAGGAGGTCGAGGCTGTCCCCGAGCCGCCGCCGCAGCCCGCGAGGAGCACGAGCCCGGCGAGCAGGGCGATTGCCGGCGCCACGCGCATCAGTCGAAGAACTTGGCGACCATGGCCTCCACGGTGCCCATCGTCCGCTTCGTCGCCGGCCCGATCATCTTGTCGATCGCGCCGAGGTCCAGGCCCGAGTCCATCATTCCGCCGCTCGGCAACCAGTAGAGCTCTCGCCCCTTGATCGCCAGGCGGTCTCGGCCGGTTGCCATCGCAAGGACCCGGCGGCGCGCGGTAGCGCTCGGCTTCTCGAGGAGCAGGTCGACCTGAAGCTTGCCGTCGGAGCGCTCCACCTCCTTCGCCGGAAACGGCCGATGCTTCGCGATTGCCCTGCACTCCGCCTCGCTGCGGAGGAAGACGACGACGTCGAAGCCGAACGCCTCCGCCAGGGCCGCCTCAGCGGCCGCGGCCATTTTCGCCTCGCCGGTTCGGGATGCGGTGGAGAACGCGACGTTCCCGCTGGCCCGGAAGGTGGCCACGTCCTCGAAGCCGGCGTGCTCGAAGGCCGCGCGCAGCGCACTGCTCGGCGTCTTGCGCTTGCCGGCGAGATTCACGCCGCGAAGGAATGCCGCGTACCGCCCCACATCCCAAGTCTTGCAGCCCTTGAACCTTCGGCATGCTGCGGCGGTAGAGCCAAATCGGCCGAAGTTCGACCACGTGACGGTCGCCGGGTCCACGCTCACCTCGTATCACTGGAAGCCTTCGAAGGTGACGATCGGCAAGGGCCAGAAGGTCCACTTCAACTCGAACAGCAACGCCGCGCACAACGTCACCTTCCACTCCCTTCACAAGCACTCGAAGACCGGGGCGTCGGAGACCTGCAGCCTGCGGTTCAAGAAGCCCGGCACCTACCACTTCGTCGGCACCGTGCACGGCTTCAAGGGCAAGGTCATCGTCACCAAGTAGCCGGCTCGCGGCGGCGCCCGTCGCGTAGGGTGCCGCGCATGCATCCCGCGCTCGTCGGCTTCGGCCTCGGCTTCTTCGTCGCCCTGCAGCTGGGGCCGATGTCGCTGTTCTTGATTCGCTCGACGCTTCGCGAGGGCTGGGCGGTGGGGCTGGCGATCGGCGCAGGGATCGCCGCGATCGACGGCCTCTACGCCGCCCTCGGCGCGGCGGGGGCCGCCCCCTTCCTGGCGATCCCGGCGCTTCGCGCGGCCCTTGGGCTTGTCGGTGCCGCGGTGCTGATCGCCCTTGGCGTTCGGACCCTGTGGAGCGCCTTCCGGGTACGGCTCGGCGGGGAGGTCCAGAGCGACGTCGCCGGCCCGCGGCGAGCCTTCGCCACCTCCCTCGGCGCCACCGCCTCCAACCCGGCGACGATCATCTCCTGGTCGGCGATCTTCGCCGCCGCGACCACCGCGGGGGCCACGGACTCGGCGGCGTCCGCCGTGCTGCTCGTCGCGGGCGTGGCCGTCGGCAGCGCCACCTGGGGAGCGACGCTTGCGACCCTCGTCGGGCTGAGCCGGCGCCGGTTCAACGACCGGGCGCTTCGCTGGGTCGACATCGTGGCCGGCGCCGGGATCGCCGGCTTCGGCACCGCGCTCGCCTACTCGACGGTAAGCGACTCCTAGCCCGCCGGCATCTGCCTGAGGCCGTGGAGGTCCTCAAGGCAAGGCCGCCTCCGCCGCTCTCGCGGCGGAGGGTTACTTCCGCCCGCCGCCGCGATTGGACGAGTGCACGGTGCCGGACGGCAGCCTGCCGAGGTTGCCGACGATCAGCGCGACCACGCTGACGAGGTAGATCTGGCCGATCAGCGCCTCGATGATCGCCACGGAGCGACCGAGCTCGATGTTCGCCACCAGGTCGCCATAGCCGACGGTGGTGAGCGTGGCGTAGCTGAAGTAGAGGTAGTCGGCCGGAGTCCCCACGTGGCCCTGCTGGAAGAACGGCTCCGAGGCCTGCGAGGCGATGATCGCGTCGATGAAGGTGAAGATGAGCCCGATCAGCAGGTAGACGCTCAGCACGCCGATGATCGTCCGCACGGTCACCCGGTGGCGGGCCTGCATGTCGTCGATCATCCCGAGCACCAGGGCGATTGGGGCGAAGGCGATCAGCATCAGGTTGATCACGCGGGTGTCGAGGACGCCAAGCGAGGTGAAGTCCGCGAGGGCGATCGCCGACACGGCGACGCAGCCGATGATGAACGCGATGATCACCCGGTCGAGCGTGCCGTGGATGTGGCCCACGTTCAGCGCGAAGAGCAGCGTCCCGGCCTGCAGGACGACGATGACGAACTGGGTCCAGTCCCGGTCAGGCGCCGCAAGCTGGAAGCCGATGGTCGCCAGGATCAGGAGGAGGATCGCCAGGTAGCGCTGGGTGTCCGTGCGTCGGAAGGCCCTGAACATTCGGCTTTGACTCTTCGCGTGCGGGCGCACCGCACCTGCCCCTGCACGACGACGCGCATGAGCGCCGCGGCCGCCTCACGAATCGCGCTCGCCGGGCGTTTCAACTCACATGCAATGGACGCAGCCACACGAGCCCCCCGCAGTCGAGGTCTGGGACGTCTTCGAGAGCCCGCTCGGCCCGCTGACCCTGGCGGCCACGGACCGCGGCGTGCGCTCCGTGGCCTTCCCGCGCCGCAACGCCCGGAACGACGAGTCGCGGCGCAGCCCGGCGACGCTCGCTCCCGTCGTCCGCCAGCTCGAGGAGTACTTCGCGGGCGAGCGGACCGCGTTCGACCTGCGGCTGGACATCACCGGCGCCGCCGGTGACCCCCTGGCCCTCCGCGTCTGGAACGAGCTGCGGAGGATCCCGTACGGCTCGACGACCACCTACGGAGCCCTGGGCGCCGCGATCGGCCGCGCGAACGCCCGCGAGGTCGGCGCCCGCGTCGGCGGCACGCCGGTGCCGATCGTGATTCCGTGCCACCGCGTGATCGGCGCTGACGGCTCGCTGACGGGGTACGGCGGCGGCCTGCACCGCAAGAAGCAGCTGCTCCTGCTCGAGCGCCGTGGAACCGGGAACCCCGGCCCGCTCCCCGCCTGGGCCCACGAGCAGCTCGGCCTCCTCGCCGTTTCCTAGGATCCCGGCATGGGGTCGAAGCCGGTAGTCGGAGGGATGTCACACTCTCCTGCCTGCTGCACTGAGACTCTTTCAGCCGTTCTGTAGTCCCGCCCCGGAGGAGCAATGAGTCGCACCGAGCGCGCCAACCCCACCCTCACGATCGTCGCGGCCTGCCTGGCGACGGCCATGCTGATGCTCGACATCAGCGTGATCAACACTGCGCTGTCCCGGATTGCGAGCGGTCTCGACACCGGGCTGCACGGCCTGCAGTGGGTGCTGGACGCGTACACGATCCCGCTCGCGGCGACGGTGCTCACCGCCGGGGCCATCGCGGACCGCTTCGGCCGCCGCAAGCTCTTCATGATCGGGCTCGCCGTCTTCACCCTGAGCTCGGCGCTGTGCGGCGCGGCGGGCGGAATCGAGATGCTCGTCGGCTCGCGCGCGGTCCAGGGCCTCGGCGCCTCGCTGATGTTCGCGACGGCGCTGGCGCTCATCTCCCAGGTCACGCCGGAGCCCGCCGACCGCGTCAAGGCGCTCGCCGCGTACGGCGCGGCGATCGGGGCGTCGTTCGCGCTCGGCCCGTTCATCGGCGGCGCGCTCACCGACATCTTCGGCTGGCGGGCGATCTTCCTGGTCAACGTGCCGATCGGTGCCGCGGTCCTGTGGATCACCTACCGCGCCGTGGCCGAGGGCCGCGACCCGACCCCGCGGCGGATCGACCTTCCCGGCCAGGTGACCCTGATCGGCGGGCTCTTCCTGCTGGTGCTGGCCCTGCTGCGCGGCAACGGCGATGGCTGGGGCAGCCCTGGCATCGTCGCGGCGCTGGCCGGCGCAGTGGCGCTCCTGATCGTGTTCGTCATCGTCGAGGAGCGCTCGCGCGAGCCGATGCTGCCGCTGCGCCTCATGCGGCGCCCACAGTTCGCCGGCGCCCAGATCGCGGTGTTCGCCATTGCCGCCTCGTTCTTCGCGGTGTTCCTCTACCTCACGCTGTACCTGCAGACGGTCCTCGGCATGTCGCCGATCCAGACCGGGCTCGTCTACCTGCCCGGCACGTTCCTGGTGTTCGTCGTCTCCGGGCTGACGGCCCAGATCGGCGCGAGGTACTCGGCGGCGAAGATCGCGAGCGTGGGCCTGGCGCTGGTGGCCGCGGGCCTCGCCCTGATGCTGCTGGCCGGCGTCGACTCGTCGTGGACCATCCTCCTCCCCGGCCTCCTCGTGACGAGCGTGGGCACGGGTCTCTTCAACCCCACCGGCAGCGCCCTCGCGCTGCAGGCGCTGCCCCACGAGCAAAGCGGCCTGGCCGCGGGAGCCAACGACACGTTCCGCCAGACCGGCGTTGCCGTCGGCATCGCCGCGCTCGGCACGCTGGTCCCGGCCGGCGCCGCGCTCGGCGGCAACCTCCACGCCTACGTCGACGGCCTGCACCACGCGCTGATCGCCAGCGCGGTCATCGCGGGCGTCGGCGCGGTCGCCACCGCGTGGCTGCTGGTTCCCGCGCGGGCTGAAGACGAAGCCACCGTGGTGGTGGAGACCGCGTAGCGGCGGCGGCCTCGCGGCGCCTCAGCGCGCTGCGGGGTCGCGGAAGACCAGCCCGCCGATCTCCGCACGGCGCGCGGCCACCCGCAGGAGGGCGTCGACGACCCTGGGGTCGAACTGGGACCCGGAGTTGCGGCGGATCTCCTCGAGTGCCTCCTCGGGCGACACGGCCGGTTGGTACGGGCGATCCTCGGTCATCGCGTCGAACGCGTCACACACCAAGATGATCCGCGAGCCCAGGGGGATCTCCGTACCGGCGAGTCCCTCGCAGTAGCCGTTGCCGTCCCAGCGCTCATGGGCAGAGCGCACGAGATTGGCGATCGGAGCGAGTGGTGGGGTCGAACCGATGATGCGCGCCCCAACCAGCGGGTGTCGCTTCATCAGCTCCCACTCACTCTCGTCCAGGGGGCCCGGCTTGTGGAGGATCTCCTCCGGAATGGCGATCTTGCCGATGTCGTGCATCTCGGCCGCTCGGACGAGGACGTCCAGGTCCTCACCCTCGATTCCGAGATCGCGGCCGACCTCGTACGCCAGGCGGGCGACACCCTCGACGTGGTTCGTCAGCTCGGGCTCGTGGCCGCGAACCGCCTCGATCAGGAGCTCGTGGACCTGCTCGCCCGGATCGGCGCGCCGGTCGTCGAGCAGTTCGCCGGCGGCGGCGTGATGCTCCACCTTTTCCTCGTACATCCGGTGGTCGGCGATCCGCAGTGCCTCGCTGGTGGAGGTCGCCTCCCGCGGCAGGAGCACGGCGCCGCCGGACACCCCGATCGAGAAGCCCTCGCCATGATCGCTCAACGCGGCCCGCGCCCCCTCGACGATGGGATCGGCTCCCGCCCGCGTCAGTGGCGCGATCACGCAGAACTCATCGCCGCCCAGGCGGTAGGCGGTGCCGCCGAAGGGCCCGACCACCTCGGCGAGACAGACGCCAAGTCGGCGGAGCAGCGCGTCTCCCGCCGGGTGCCCGAAGGTGTCGTTGTAGGACTTGAAGCCGTCCAGGTCGAACAGCGCGCACACGTGCTCGTGGCCAGGGGAGATCGCGCTCTCGGTCAGCAGGCGCTCGAAGTCCCGCAGCAGGGCCCGCCGGTTCGGCAGCTCGGTCAGCGGATCGGTCACGGACTCGCGGTGAAACGCGGCGATGAGCCGCGCGTTCTCGCGATGGCTGAGGAGAAGTCGCGCACCGACGGCGATCACCGTGGCTCCGGCCAGCCAGATCGAGACGACGTCGATCGTGTCGAAGTGGTCCAGGACGAGGACGGCCACGGCCACGGCCGTCGAGGCCGCGGGGACGAGGAGGCTTGCCTGGTAGCGCCGCGGCTCCCTCATGACGGCACTCGACGAGGACAGCGCCCCCGAGGCCATCAGCAGGGCTCCGATCAGCCACACCGTGTCGATCCACGGTGAGTACGGCACGTTCTCTGCCGTCACCCACAGATACACGATGTCGGCGCCCGTCCAGGCAACGAGCCCGGCGCCGATCCGGAGCATCGCGGTCGCGCCGCGGAGACCGCTGACGGCGAGCGACCCAGCCAGCATCCCCACCAGAAACAGATCGCCCAGCGGGTAGGCGAGGTTCGTGGTCACAACGGCCGGCGACCCGTTGGTGAGGCCCGTCAGGGCCGGCGCCAGGACCGCCGAGGCGGCGGCGGCCGCTGCCAGCGCGCCGATGGCGCCGTCGATCCAGCGGGACAAGGTGAAATGTCCGATGCGATGGCGGATCATCAGGCCGATCGCCACGAAGAAGCACGGGATCGCCATCACGTAGCCGAGGTCGGCAAGCGACGGGTACGGCACGTGCTTCGCGTTCTCGAATGCGAGGGTCCAGTAGGTGTCGGCCACCGCCCAGGACGTCAGCCCGGCCCCGAGGGCCACCCACGCCCCGCGCAGTTCAGACCCCCACGCCGCGCGCAGGAAGCACACCGCCGCGGCCGCGAAGAGCACGCCGTTGTAGACCCAGAGGTTGGAGAACCAGTCCAGCGCGGTCGGGCTGCCGAGCGCGATGAACCCGGCGTAGGCGACCAGGCCGAGACAACCGAGCGCGAAAACGCCGCAGAGCATCACGGAGTGCAGGCGGGTCAACTCCGCTGCGGACGGGCGGGGCTGCGAATTCGTCATCTCAATCCTCTTTGATCGACGTTCTGACGACGCTTCTTCACCCCCCTGCAACGGCCGCGTGCCTGCGGCGTCAGTGCCTGGGTTGCCGGCTGGACGGATATACGAAGAAAAGAGCCCCGGCCGGGGGCCGACGCTCTCTCGCTCATGGCGCGTGTGACTTGCCGACTAGCCGTCGGCCGCCTCGAGCTGCCTGCCACCCTTGACGCACTGGCTGAAGGGGGTGCCCTTCATGCCCTTCACGTGCTTCTTGCTCTCGGCCTCGCAGGCCTCCTTCGGAGTCGCGGCGCTGCCGTGGTCGAGCTTGGCCATCGCGGTCACACAGATCGAGAACGGTGTTCCCTTCTGGCCGTCGACGTGCTTCTTGCTCTCGCCCTTGCAGAACTTGCCGTAGGCGTTCGCGTTGCCCGAATGCTCATTTCCGGAGCCCGCGGCCAGCGCGACCCCCGGAACCGCGAGCGCGAGGGCACCCGCGACGGTGACCAGCTTCGAGTGGAGTCTCAACGTTGCCTCCATTGGACGTCCGTGGACGTCGCCGATTCGTCGTTTCCAGGAACCAGAACGCGCCAGGGGCCCGGATGTCAGACGGTTCTCCCGCCCCTATGGACGAATGGGCGAGCGGGCCCTTCCGACCGCGATCCGAAAGAATCGCGCGATGAGGCGGGGCCCCACGTGCCGGACGTTGCTCGGCGCGAGCGTGGCCGCGCTCTCCGTGCTGGCCGGCTGCGGCGGAGGCGGTGGCGGGTCGAGCCCATCGACGGACCGGGCTCCGATCCTCGGTGGGGACCCGCTCAACGTCGTCGTCCTGATGACGGACGACCAGTCCTCAGACCCTCGCGAGCTCCGGATCATGCCCCACGTGCGCCACCTGATCGGCGAGGAGGGGGCCGACTTCACGCGCTTCTACACGTCCTATCCCCTCTGCTGTCCGTCGCGCACGACGTTCCTGGCGGGCCAGTTCGCGCACAACAGCGGCGTACAGGGCAACTTCCCGGACGAGGACGGCGGCGGCTACCTGAACCTCCGCGACCCCGAGCGGACGCTGCCGGCGTGGCTGCACGCGGCCGGGTACCGCACCGACCAGGTGGGTAAGTGGGCCGAGTTCCCGCCGCCCGGAACGCCCCCGGGCTGGGATCGCTGGCTCGCCACCACGCAGGACACGATCGCTCACTACTACGACTTCACCCTCCACTCGGGCGGCGACAGCACGCGCCGGCTCGGAGACGCAACCCGCGACTACAACACCAGCGTGCTCACGCGGATCTCGACGCGCATGATCCGCAGCCACGCGGCGTCCCGGCGACCGTTGTTCCTCTACGTCGCCTACACCGCGCCGCACTTCGGCTTCGGTCGCAGCGACGCGGCCAGCAGCCGGTGCGGGTCCGTGCCGAACGGGCAGCCGGCGGGCCAGACGGCCGTGCCGGCACCCCGCGACGCAAACGCGTTCGAGCACGCCCGCCTGCCGCGCTCGCCGTCGTTCGACGAGGGTGAGGTCTCCGACAAGCCGCTCTTCGAGCGGCGCCATCGCCTCAAGCCGTCGGAAATCGCCGAGGAGACGGTCGACTACCAGTGCCGCCTGGCGTCGCTTCTGGCCGTGGATCGCAGCGTGGCGCGAATCGTCGACACGCTCAAGGCGTCCGGGACGCTCGACAACACGATGATCGTGTTCACCTCCGACAACGGGTTCATGCTCGGCCAGCACCGCGAGACAGTCGGGAAGAACCTGCCCTACGAGGAGGCGATCCGGGTCCCGCTCCTGATCAGGGCGCCGCAGATCCCGCCCGGAACCCGGGTCACCAGCCCAACCGTCAACGCCGACCTCGCTCCCACCATCCTCGACGCCACCGGGGTCTCCCAGCCCGCCGGCCTGCAGCGGCCCGAGGACGGCCGCTCGCTCCTGCCCCTCGCCGACGGCAAGCGGAGCGCGCCGAATCGCGTCGTCCTGATCGAGGGCCGCAACGACGCCTCCGAGACCAACGGGGGCGAGTTCCAGGCCCGCTCCTACATCGGGGTGCGCACCAACCGCTACCTCTACGTGCAGTGGCATCGCCGGCTCGCCACCGACAGCGCGAGCGCCGCGGCCGCGCCAATCGGCGCCGGCTCGATCGACGCCGCCGAGCTCTACGACATGCGGCGCGACCCCTACCAGCTCCGCAACCTGGCCCACTCGGCCGCCTACGCGGCCCCGCGCCGCGCCCTTCGCAAGGCCCTCGACAGCCTCCAGCAGTGCTCGGGCGCGTCCTGCTGGCTCGAGCAGACGATTCCGCCGCCCGGTGGTAGCCACTAGGCGGGGCGTCGCCCTGATGGGCGGCGACCGCCGTCCGTTAGCCTCGAACCAGGCAGGCCGGCACTCGAGAAAAGGAAGCCATCGTGCAGAAGCGGTTGGTCACGCAATACGAGACCCAGTCCCCCGAAGCGGCGGACGAGAACCAACGCCGCGTCGAGGGTGTGTTCGCCGAGCTCGAGGAGAACAAGCCCGACAACGTCAGCTACATCGTCCTGCGCCTCGAAGACGGCCGGTTCGTCCACGTCTCCTTCCACGATCACGGCGGCGGCGAAACGAACCCGATCGCCTCGACCCCGGCATTCGCCGAGTTCCAGCGCGACCACATCGACCGGCGCGAGGGCCCGGTCGACCAGCAGACCGCGACCCTCGTCGGCGCCTACATCACGAGCATCGAGTAGCCATGGCGATGACGGCCCTCGAGGCCCGCACGCAGATCTGCGACGACCTCGCGGCCGCGATCGACCAGCTCGCGCTCGCCGTCGCGTGCCTGAGCGAGGCCTATGAGGCGCTCGACGTCGACACCGCCGACCGGCTGGAGGCCGACCTGTTCCGGCCCGTCCAGCGAGCGTTTGGGCGAAGCAAGCGCACCCTCTCCCAGTTCGCCGAGCGCAGCGGGCTTCCATCCAGCGATGTCGCCTCGCCCGAGGCCGGTCGCAGCCCTCAGGGCGTTCAGGGCTTCGTCGAGCGCGCCGTCGAGGCGGCCGCGGCGGCGGACCAGCGAATCGCCGAGCTCCAGGACTCGATGCTGCCGATCGAGTCCGGCGACCCGGAGCTGCGCGCGGGCCTCAGCGAGGCGCGCGAGCTCCTGGGCGAGCTGCCGGAAGCCTCGCGCCGATTCCTGCGCACGCTGGGCCGCTAGCTTGACGCGGCGATCGCGCTGCTCCTAGCATTGATACGCAATGGGCTCGACGGTTACAGGCGGACCGGGCCCGCGACTGTCTGACCGCAGCCGGGTTCAAGGTCTTGGGAGGTCCGAAGCCGCCTCACGACGCGAACGCCCCAAGCGTCGAGCTGATCGCGAACGCCGGCGACGGCCGGGCCTTCATCGCGTTCTACAGGGACGCTGAACGCGCGAAGCATTTCAAGGGACAGCTGAAGCGCAACGCAGAGAGGTTCCACGGCTCGGTGGAGCGCCACGGATCGGTCTCGATCGTCTGGACGCGGAAGCCGACGACCGGCGTCAGTCGCATCGAAGAATGCGCGTTCGCGGGGATCTGACGTCGGGATCTAACCCGCGTTCTCTCGGCGCTGCACGTGCACGGGATCGGGAGGCGGCGGGGCGTTGGGACCCGTCCAAGCGTCCCGCCCCGGGTTGCGGAGCCCGAGCGCCCGTCGCCAGCGCCGGCGCCTGATCCAGAGCACAAGGGACACGACGACGATGGCGGCCACCACGATCGCAAATGGGATGGTGAGCGGCCCATCGGCACTGTGCGGAAGCGAGAGCATTGGGAGGAATGCTAGTCCGGTGGGGCCTCCCGGCCCGAGAGCGGCCAGGCGCTCGCGGTGCTGCTCCTCCTCGCGGCGGGGTTCGCCGCACTCACCGCGCGCACCTGAGGCGCCGCGACGTCACCGAGTAGAGACGGCCCGAGGCTCAGCGGCCGCCCTAGTCGGCCCACCAGTCGCGCTCGCCCTCGACGTCGTCGCGCGGAGCGTCGCCGAGACTGGGCGCGCCGATGACGAGGATCTCGAGGCCCTCTGGCCCGGCCTCGTAGCCGCGCCACGTACCGGGTGGGACGCGCACCGCGTCCCACTCGGAGAGCTCGACGATCTCGTCGTCGACCTTCATCCGCCCGCTCCCGCGCACGACCACGTAGACCTCCTCCTGCCGCTTGTGCGTGTGGCCGTAGGGAAAGCGATAGCCGGGCGGGACGCGCTGGTACGTCAGGCCGGATTCCTCGAGCTCGAGGGCCTTGGTCGCCATCCGGAACTCCAGGTCCGGCGGGCCGTCGAAGTTGGACCCGACGTCCTCCAGGTCCTTCTTCAGGTTCCGGAGCGTGAACGGCACGGCCGCAATCCTAGGGCGCCTGGCTGGGGCCGCCGTTCTCGCGGTGAAACGAATCGCAGGCACGAGCGACTGGAATGACGACCGTCGGTAGGACGCTGCCCACAGCGGCCCGTCCAGATCGACCACCAATTCGCAAGGGAGACGTGAGGCCGGATGAACACGAATCAACAGGAGTCCGATGGCGCGACGAGGGTGGCGTACATCCTCGGCGTCCCACTCGCCGACCACGTCGTGCGCCAGTGGCCGCAGATGAACGAGGTCGTGCGGACCAGCAAGCTCGTCGCCGACGTCGAGGGCAACTTCCCGGAGCTCACGCTGGCCGTGGGCCGCCGCCTGCAACTGGAAGACGTCATCGTCGTCGAGTGGACGTGCGACTACGGCGACGGGCGGCTGTACCGCAACGTGACCATCGGCGAATTGGAGAACGGTGAAGCGGTGCGGGTCACCGACTATTGGGGCGAACCGACCACGACCCCTGAGTGGCGCCAGCCGCTGACCGACCGACTCGAAATGCCTGGCGATGGCGTCTGGCCGGACAACGACCACCTCGAGCACCGCTAGGGCGGGTTGGGAACATTCCCCTCTTGCCATGCGGAGCTACCGCTGTTCGTCCAGATCGGCTATTGCCGACGCGGGGTAACCCCGAGCGCCCTCAGCTTCCAGTCGCGGCCTGGGCGAAGAGGACGCAGTCGGCCGCGCCGGTGACGAGGCTGACGGTCGCAGTGAGCGTCGTGACGGTCGAGCTGGACCCACGCGTTGCGATCTCGTACTCGATCTGGTCGCCGGAGACGGCGCCGTTGGTCGATTGAGGGTCCGTACCACCGTTGCTCAGAGACGAAGTGAAGGTGATGCCGTGTGACCGGAACGAAAAGTCCTCAGTTCCCCCGGAGGTGTTCGTGTAGACGGTGTCGATGTGCGGAGTCCCGGCATTGCTGCAGTTGGAAAGGGACAGGGCTCCGATCCCGGGCACCGTGATGACTTTCCCGCTCGTGGTGCCAAAGCTGGCGTCGAGGCGCCCAACGACCACGCTGCCCGTACCCTGGACGAAGGCACCCGGGCCTTTGCCTTGCAGTGTCGTCGCCGTATCAGCGCTCTTCGCCTGTTTCACCGATAGCCCCGGCGCCCGCTTGGTGATCTGCTTGTTCGCGACCTTCTTGGCGATCCTCTTGTCCGTCGAGTTGTCGCTGGTGGCGAGAGCGAACGAGCCACCGCCTATGGCGAGGATCAACGCAATCGACCCGATCACCAACGCCGGCGACGGCAACTGCCGAAGTCTCCTGAGCACGTCCTGTCCCTTCGTTTGAGCCGGCCCCTCCCGGCCGGACCGTCCGTGGGCTGCCGACGATAAACGACGGGGTCCACGCGGTCAAATTCTGATCCGGCTCGCCACCAGGCCCTCTCGGCGTCGACTACTGCGCGTCCCATGCTGAGCGGCGACTCCTCAGTCGTGACCGCGAGCTCGGCCTCGTCGCGCCGAAGGCCAATAGCGGAACCTCGCTCTACCCGCGCCCGACCGCGGGTATATGTGTGCCATGACCACTACCGAGATCCCCAACGTCAAGCTCAACAACGGAGGGGGAGGGATTCGAACCCTCGTCGGACCTAAATGGCCCGAAACGGTTTTCGAGACCGCCGCATTCAACCGCTCTGCCACCCCTCCGAGTGGTGCGAGCAGCGAAGGCTAGCGAGCGCGGCCGGGTGGTCCGACCAGGGCGCCTTCCCTGCATTTGCCAGGCCTCTGTCCAGTCGGTCGGCGATCAGCGTGGAGCAGTAATGCGCCGGAGTCACCCGGCGCTGCGTGGGGCGGTCCACCAGCTCCATGGTCTCCTCGGAGGGCTCGTGCGAGCGGTCGGCGAGGTCTATGCTCCACACGATGCCGAGCCGGGGAAGCGGAGTCGAGATGGTGGCTAGGCGGTGGCGGTTGCGGTTGGCGATCGCGACGGCGCTCGCGCTGGCGGGCGGCTGGCCGGGGGCGGCGCCGGCGAGCGCCTATGTCTACTGGACCAACTCCGACAGCGACACGATCGGCCGCGCCAAGCACGACGGCTCCGCGCCGAACCAGAGCTTCATCGCCGACGCGAGCGACGCGGTGGGTCTGGCGGTCGATGGCCGGCACATCTACTGGACCGACGGCATCAACCAGATCGGCCGCGCCAACCTCGACGGCTCCGCGGCGAACGCGCGCTTCTTCGAGGACGCCACCACCCCGCAAGGGGTGGCCGTCGACGGCCAGCACCTCTACTGGACCAACTTCGGCCTCGGCACGATCGGCCGCGCCAACCTCGACGGCTCCGCGGCGAACGCGAGCTTCATCACCGGCGCCGTCGGCCCGCAGGGGGTGGCGGTCGACGACCGGCACGTCTACTGGGCCAACTCCAACAGCGACACGATCGGCCGCGCCAACCTCGACGGCTCCGCCCCGGACCAGAGCTTCATCACCGGCGCCAGCTATCCGTGGGGGGTTGCGGTCGACGGCCAGCACGTGTACTGGGCCAACGAAGCGGGCACCACGATCGGCCGCGCCAACCTCACTGGCGGCGCGCCCGACCAGAGCTTCATCACCGGCGCCAGCAACCCGGCCGGTATGGCGGTCGACGGCCAGCACGTCTACTGGACCAACTTCGGCCTCGGCACGATCGGCCGCGCCAACCTCGACGGCTCCGCGCCGAACGAGGACTTCATCTTCGCCGACGGCACCAGCCTGGGCGGGGTGGCGGTCGACGCCGGAAAGCCGGGGAGCGGCAGCCTCCACACGAAGATCACCGAGGCGAAGATCAACCAGGAGAAGCGCAGGGCCAGGTTCAAGTTCACCGGGTCCGGCGGCGTCGGGACCCTGAAGTTCAAGTGCAAGCTCGCCCACCAGTCGAAGAAGCTCAAGCGCTGGCGCCGCTGCTCCTCACCGACGACCTACTCGCACCTGAAGAAGGGCAAGCACGTCTTCAAGGTCAAGGCGGTCGACGAGCGCCGGAACGCCGACCCGACGCCGGCGAAGAAGCAGTTCAAGATCTCGTAAATCGGGCTTGTGCCGCGCTATCGCGTCGCCGGAGAAGCCGCAACTACGCTTCGCGCCGTGGCGCTCCACCCCCTCGCGGCTACCTTCGGCGCGGTCGCCGACTCCTACGAGCGCGGGCGGCCGGACTACCCGCCCGCGGTTGTCGGCGCGATCGCCGCGGAGCTGGGGCTCGAGCCTGGAGCGCGAATTCTCGACCTCGCCGCAGGCACCGGGAAGCTGACGCGCGCCCTGGTCGCGTCCGGATTCGACGTTGTCGCGGTCGAGCCGCAGGCGGAGCTTCGCGCGAGGCTCGAGGCCGTGCTTCCGCCCGAGCGCATCCATGACGGCATCGCAGAGGCGATTCCGCTCGCCGACGGATCGGTCGACGCCGTCGCGGTCGCCGACGGCTTCCACTGGTTCAAGGCCGACGAGGCCCTCACGGAGCTCCGCCGCGTGCTGACACCGGGTGGCGGGATCGCGCTCATCACGACATTCCCCGAGTGGAACGCGCTCCCGTTCGCCGACGGGTTCCTGGAGCTCATCAGCGAGGAGCGCCCGGAGCACCCGTTCATCG
>CAVUAD010000013.1:0-32725 GCA_963739355.1 uncultured Actinomycetes bacterium
TCACGGCGACTGAGCTTGGCCACTCCCATGAGCGGCGCCTGACGGCGAGGCGCGACCAACAGCTCAAAGAATGCAACGACGACGGAGAGGCGGCCGAGCCGCAGCCACTAGGGTTTCCGCGTGGTCAGCGAGCACGACCCGTTTGAGGTCCCGATGGATGACTTGGACGCGGTCATCTTCGACCTCGATGGGGTGATCACCGACACCGCGTCCGTCCACGCTGCGGCCTGGAAACGGATGTTCGACCACTTCCTCGCCGACCGCGCAGGTCATGAAGGCGAGGACCAACGGGCGTTCTCCGAGGATGACTACTACCTGTACGTGGACGGAAAGCCCCGCTACGACGGCGTCCAGTCGTTCCTTGGCTCTCGTGGGATCTCGCTCCCACGCGGGGACGCCGCCGACCCCCCCAAGGCTCAGACCGCGTGCGGCTTGGGCAACCGCAAGGACGAGTTCTTCCTCGCTCTGTTGCGGGAGCGTGGCGTCGTCCCCTTTCCATCCTCGATCGAGCTCTTGCACGGGCTACGGGCCAGGGGATGCCGCACGGCGATCATCTCCGCCTCGCGCAACTGCACCGATGTGCTCGATGCGGCGGGAGCGACCGGCCTCTTCGACGCGAAGGTCGACGGCGTGGACGCCGATGAGCTGGGGCTGAGCGGCAAGCCCGACCCGGCAGTCTTCCTCGAGGCGGCGAGCCGGCTCGGCGTCGAGCCGGGTCGCGCCGCCGTGGTCGAGGACGCGCTCGCGGGGGTAGAGGCGGGGCGTCGCGGGCGCTTCGGGCTTGTGATCGGCGTCGACCGCGGCGGCCACACCGAAGCGCTGCGGCGGCGGGGCGCCGATGTCGTAGTCGGTGACCTTCGCGAGGTGCGCGTCTCGGCGAGGGACAACCGGTGATCGACCCGGCTGGCGCCGGGGCGCCCGCGTTGAGCGGCTGGTCCCTCGCCTACGAGGGCTTCGATCCCGCGCAGGAGCCCTTACGGGAGGCGCTCTGCACGCTGGGAAACGGACGCTTCGCCAGCCGTGGGGCAGCGCCCGAGGCGACCGCGGGCGGGGTCCACTACCCGGGAACCTATGCGGCAGGCTGCTACAACCGCCTGACCAGCGAGGTGGCGGGGCGCGAGGTGGAGGACGAGTCGATCGTCAACCTGCCGAACTGGCTCCAGCTCACCTTCCGGATCGAGGACGGCGAGTGGTTCCACGTCTCCAAGGTCGAGCTCGCCGAATACCGTCAGGAGCTCGACTTGCGCCGCGCGGTGCTGACGCGCCGGATGCGGTTCCACGACCCCGACGGTCGTGAGACCGCAATGACGCAGCGCCGGCTCGTCAGCATGGCGAACCCGAACGTCTTTGCGCTCGAGACCAGTCTGGTTGCCGTCAACTGGTCGGGCAAGGTGACCTTCCGCTCGGCGCTCGACGGCGGGGTGTCGAACGATGGCGTCGCGCGCTATCGGGGGCTCGCCAACCGCCATCTGGTGCCGATCGAGGTGCGCGCCGGGGACTCCGAGGAAATCCTGCTCGAGGCCGAGACCAGCCAGTCGCACATCCGGGTCGCCGAGGCCGCGCGGACCCGCCTGCTGCGCGACGGCGAGATCGTCCGGTCCGCGAGCCGGATTGTCAAGAAGCCGGCGTGGATCGGGCTTGAGATCGAGTCTGAGGTGGCCCAGGGCGAGGAGATCACAGCGGAGAAGGTCGTCACCCTGTACACGTCGCGCGAGCCGGCGGTCTCCGAACCCGGGCTCGAGGCTCACCGGGAGGTGGTCCACCTGCCCGGCTTCGACGAACTGCTCGCAGAGCATGTGCTGCGCTGGGACGAGCTCTGGGATCTGTGCTCGCTCGAGCTGGAGGACCGGGAGGAGCTTGCCCCAGCCGAGTTGCGCCTCCACATCTTCCACCTCCTCGGGAACATCGCCGAGCACACGGCCGACATCGACACCGGGGTCCCTGCCCGCGGACTCGCGGGGGAGGCATACCGCGGACACGTCTTCTGGGACGCGCTGTTCATCTTCCCGTTCCTCAACCTGCGCCTTCCAGACCTGACCAGGAGCCTGCTCCGTTATCGCTACCGACGACTCAACTCGGCGCGCTGGATCGCCAGGGAGGCCGGATACGACGGGGCCGTGTACCCGTGGCAGAGCGGCTCGAACGGCGCCGAGCTGACCCCGACGATCCACCTCAACCCGCGCTCCGGTCGCTGGATCCCGGACAACTCCCGTCTCCAGCGACACATCAATGCCGCGATCGCCTACGACATCTGGCTGTATCACCAGGCGACCAACGACGTCGAGTTCCTTGCCTTCTATGGCGCGGAGATGTTCATCGAGATCGCCCGCTTCTGGTCGAGCATTGCCGCATTCGACCCCGCCCATGATCGGTTCGTGATTCGCGGGGTGGTCGGCCCCGACGAGTACCACGATGCCTATCCCGGCTCTGAGGGGCTCGGAATCGACAACAACGCATACACCAACGCGATGGCGGCCTGGATCCTGTGGCGAGCCGAGGACGTGCTCCGGGCGCTCCCGGCGCAGCGCCGCGAGGAGCTGTCGCACACGCTCGGGTTGGGCCACGAGGAGCTGAAGCGGTGGGAGGAGATCAGTCGTAGGTTGCTGCTCCCGTTCCACGACGACGGGATCATCAGCCAGTTCGAGGGCTACGAGGACCTGGAGGAGCTCGACTGGGAGGGCTATCGAGGGAAGTACGGGAACATCGATCGGCTCGATCGGATCCTGGAGGCCGAGGGAGACAGCCCCAATCGGTACAAGGCCTCGAAGCAGGCGGACGTGCTGATGCTCTTCTACCTGCTGTCCGCCGACGAGCTGCGACGGCTCTTCGCCCGGCTGGGCTACCCGTTCGAATACGACACGATCCCCAAGAACATCGAGTACTACCTGGCACGAACCTCACACGGTTCCACCCTGAGCAAGGTTGTCCACGCGTGGGTGTTGGTCCGCTCCGATCGGGAGCGCGCCTGGGAGCTCTTCTCCGAGGCGCTCGAGAGCGACCTGCTCGACCTTCAGGGCGGCACGACCTCGGAAGGCGTGCACCTCGGCGCAATGGCCGGAACGGTGGACCTGGTCCAGCGTGCCTACACGGGGATAGAGACATCCGAGGAGGTGCTGTGGCTCGACCCGAGGATTCCCAAAGAGCTGCACAGGCTGCGATTCACGATCCGCTACCGGCGCCACTGGGGCCTCGAGATCGAGATCACGAGGGACCGGATCAGGATCACCTCTCGACCGGCCGACGTCTATCCGATCAGGGTCGGCATCAGGGGTGAGATCCTCGAGCTCGGTGCCGGCACATCGGTCGAGCGCGCCCTGTGAGGTGGTAGGGCGTGCGGCCCGGAAATCTTTGCGCTGAGCGAGAGGCAGCGTTACTGTTGGGCGAGAACGGAGCTTGGCACGGAGACCATGCTGTATGAGCCACGACGCTGCCTCCGACATCGGGATGGGCCGACGCCAGATCTTGGGTGCGAATCCGGCGATGCGGCGCGCCTGGCTCGCGCACAACACCGGGCACGCCCTCGAGGCCGTCGCGGATACAGCCTTCGCACCGGAAGAGACACGCGGGCGCATCGAGAACCTCGTGGGGGCTGCGCAGGTCCCGCTCGGCATCGGAGGACCGATCCGCGTCAACGGACAACACGCCGACGGCCTGTTCTATGTCCCCTTCGCCACGACCGAGGGAACCCTCGTCACCACCTACCAGTACGGCATGCGGGCGATCACGGAGGCGGGTGGGGCCAACGCGCGCGTTGTGGCCGATGCCCTTGACATCACGCCATGCTTCGTCGTGGCAACGACCGACGACGCCATCGCCCTCGCTGAGTGGCTGAACGATCATCTTCCGGAGCTGGATGCCGTGGCCGCCGAGGCCACCGCTCATGGTCGTTTGGTCGAGATTCGTGCCCATGTGTTCGGCCGCCGCGTTTTCGCGCGGTTTGTGTTCAGCACCGGCGATGCGATGGGACTCAACATGGTCAATCTCGCAGTCGACCGAATCTGTCATCACGTGACGGAGGCCACGGCGTGCGAGCGCTACTACCTCAGGTGCAATTACTCGAGTGACAAGAAACCCGCTGCCATCAACCTGTTCCGAACCTATGGCAAGGAAGTAGCGATCGACCTGACCATACCCGCGAGTGTCGTCGAGACACACCTTGGGGTCCCGACCCGCGAGCTGCTCGAGTTCGCTGCCGCGGGCCGGCTTGGCACCATGCAGGCGGGGGCGTTGGGTGCGAACGCGCATTTCGCGAACGGCTTGGCGGCGGTGTTCATTGCCTGCGGGCAGGACGTCGCGCAGGTCGTCAACGCGAGCATCGGATTCCTGGATCTCGAACTGGTCGGGGAGAGCGATCTCTACGTCGCTGCCAGGCTGCCGAACCTCGTGGTGGGAACGGTTGGGGGTGGCACCGGGCTGCCAACCCAAAGTGAATGCCTCGCCCTGCTCGGCTGCACCGGCGTCGGCACGGCGCGTAAGTTCGCCGAGATCGTCGGGGCAACCCTCGTCGCCGGGGAGCTCGCCATCTGCGCGGCGCTTGCCAACGGACGCTTTATCGAGGCTCATCGACAGAACCGGCAGGTCGCCGGACCCAGCGGCCACTGAACGGCAGGAACGAGGAGCTGACGCCCACACTGCGCATACGGCTAGACACTCGGAGCTTCACGCTCGAGTCGATTCGGGCCTTGGGAGCGCCCAGGCGCCGGGCGGGGATGCGAGCTTGAGTCACTTCGTCTTTCCGATCGTCTGGGGGCTGGGGCTGCTGGTGTTTGCGGCGATCATGGCCGTCAGGATGCGGCTGCTGGTGGCCGCGCGCCCCGCGGCACGTGTGGATCGGATCCCGGAGCGGATCAGGCGGACGGTCGTCTATGGGCTCGGCCAGAAGAAGTTCCTGGTCGGCGAGCAGCCGTCGGGGATCATGCACGCGCTGGTCTTCTGGGGATTCGTGGTCCTGATGGTGCAGGTGGTCACGCTGTTCGGCCGGGCGCTCGACGCGAACTGGAACATTCCCGGATTAGCGCCGCACCAGCCGCTGGGCCCGCCGTTCTTCGTTGCCCGCGACCTGCTCGAGGCCAGCGTGATCGTCGGTGTCGTCTACATGCTCTACCGCCGGGTCGTCGTCCACACGCCGCGTCTGTTCGGGATCGGACGCGCCGAGGAGCGCTATCGCGAGGCCGCCCATTGGGAGGGTGTCCTGATCCTCGTCTTCATCCTGCTGATCATGGTCGGCGGCCTGCTGTACGACGCGGGCCATCTGGTCGCATACGACATTCACGGCAACGAGCGCGACTTCGCGCCGCTGACCGCGATGGTGGCCGCGGCGCTCGGTGGCATTGGTCGCTCCGCGGCGCAGACCGTCAGTGAGGTCGGTTGGTGGCTGCACTGCGTCACGGTCCTGGCGTTCCTGTGCCTGCTGCCGCTGTCCAAGCACTTCCACATCCTCACCGCGATCCCGAACGTGTTCTTCGCGAAGCTCCCGCCGCGCGGCGCCGAGCGCCCGCTGGTGGTCACGCACGTGCCGGCCGCTCCGGTGGCCGCGCTGGACCGTCCCCCCGCGGGTCTGGTCGGAGTCGCATCGCTAGCCGACGTCAGCTGGAAGCAGGTGCTCGACGCCTTCTCGTGTACCGAGTGCGGCCGCTGTACGGACGTCTGCCCCGCGACCGCTAGCGGCACGCCGCTGGCGCCGCGGCAGGTGATCCTCGACATCCGCGATCGCCTTTACCACCACCCGGAGGAGCAGCGGAATGGCAACGGTTCTTCTGAGCCGGTGATCTCCGATGAGGCCCTGTGGTCGTGTACGACCTGCGGGGCTTGCGTCGAGGCGTGTCCGGTGGGGATCGAGCACGTGCCGACGATCGTCGACATGCGCCGCAACCTGGTCGACCAGGGCGAGCTGGATCCGCTCCTTCAACAGACGCTCGAGAACTACGGCAAGCAGGGCAACTCCTACGGCAAGTCAGCGCGGATGCGGGCCCGCTGGAGCAAGGGTCTCGAGTTCAAGATCCCGGACGCGCGCTCCGAGCCGGTGGAGTACGTGTGGTTCGTGGGTGACTTCGCCTCCTTCGACGAGCGGGTGCAGCGTGCCTCACGGAGCGTGGCGCGGATCCTGCACGACGCCGGCGTGTCGTTCGGGTTGCTGTACGAGGGCGAGCGCAACTCAGGCAACGACGTGCGCAGGATCGGCGAGGAGGGCCTGTTCGAGATGCTGGTCGAGCAGAACATGAGCGTGCTAGCCGACGCGCAGTTCGAGGCTATCTTCACGACCGATCCACACTCGCTGAATGCGTTGCGCAACGAGTATCCCCAGTTCGGACTCGACAAGCCGGTCTATCACTACACCGAGCTGCTCGCCGACCTTGTTGCGCAGGGCGTGATCTCGCTGCGCACCCCGCTCTCTGGGACCCGCGTCACCTACCACGACCCCTGCTATCTGGCGCGCTACAACCGGATCACCGAGGCGCCGCGAAAGCTGATCGAGGCGACCGGCGCCGAGCTCGTGGAGATGCCGCGCAACGGGACGAACACATTCTGCTGCGGCGCCGGCGGCGGCCGGATCTGGATGATGGACGATGCGGAGACCGAGGAACGGCCAAGCGAGCAGCGAATCCGCGAAGCGCAGACGCTCGGCGACCTCGACTACTTCCTCGTCAGCTGCCCGAAGGACCTGGCGATGTATTCGGACGCCGCCAAGGTCGTCGGTGCCGACTTCGAGGTCGCGGAGCTGACCGCACTGATCGAGATGGCGCTCGGTCAGGCCGAACCCGAGCTCAGTCCCCGATGAGCTCCGTCAGCTCGTCGGCGATGTCGAACAGATCGGCGACCACCCCGTAGTGGGCGATGTGGAAGATCGCCGCCACGGGATCGGTGTTCACGGCGACGATCAGCTCAGCCCCCTGCATTCCCTCGACATGCTCCGGCGCGCCCGAGACGCCGAGCGAAAGGTAGAGCTTCGGCATCACGTGCGCGCCCGACTTCCCGACCTGGCGCACCTTGGGCATCCAGCCCGAGTCGATCACCGGTCGCGAGGCTCCCAGCTCGGCGCCCAGGGCGGTCGCCAGCTCCTCCGCGATCTCGATGTTCTCGGCGCTCCCGATGCCGCGGCCGACGCAGACGATGCGCTCGGCCTTCGTCAGGTCGACGCCCTCGTCCGGAGGCACGACCGGTTCGACGAACGTCGTCCTCAGGCTCTCCAGCTCGGTGGGAGGCGCGAGCTGGATGCGTTCGCCCCGCCCGGCAGCTTGCGGCTCCTCGTGAAGGGCCACGGTGTTGATCGCACACACTGCCGGCAGCGACGTGCGGACGATGGCATGGAGCTGCCCCCCGTAGATCTCGCTGATGGCTTCCGCCTCCCCGCCCTGGAGCGTCAGCCCGACGCAGTAGCCCACAAACGGAAGGCCCGTTGCGGCCGCGGACCAGGCCGCGAGATCGAAGCCCGCCGTGGTGTTCTCGAGTACGACGAGGTCGGGCGTACGCTCCCTGATCGCTGCCGCCAGCACCGCCTGGTGAGCCTCCGGGACGTAGGGCGCGAGCGCCGGGTGCGAGATCTCGAGGACCACGTCCGCCGCGGCCAGCCCCTCTTCATCGCCTGGCTCACCCCCTGCGAGAAGCACCAGCAGCGCTCCGCCCGCCGCGTCTGCCAGCGGTCGTGCGAAAGCCAGCAACCGCTCGTTGACCGGCGATTCAGCGTAGACGAGGACGTCGCCCATCAGCCCGGTAGATCCCCATGCTCGCGAAATACCGCGACGAGCTGCGCCGCCACCTCCCCGGCATCGCCTTCGAGGATCGTGGCCTGCGTCTGCGGCGTCGGCCGAGCGAGCGAAATGAGCTTCGACGCCGCGGCGGGCGCCTCGACGTTGACGGTGAGCGTCTCGGCGTTGGCCTCGGTCATCGCCTGACGGAGCCGGGCCATCGCCACATACCGAGGCGGTGAGCTGGCGGATTGCACGCCGACGACGGCCGGCAGCTGGAGGTCGAGCACGGCCAGCCGCCCACCGGCGTACTCCTGGACCACGCGCGCGGTCCCGTCGGCAAGGGTGACCCCGACGACGACGTTTGCCTGGGGCCAGCCGAGCGTCGCGGCGAGGTACGGCGCCGTCTGACCGAAGACGTCGGATGGCGTCTGGACGCCGGTCAGAACGAGGTCGGGAGCCAACTGGCGGAACGCCTCCGCGAACGCAAACGCCCCTGTGCGCGAGTCGTACGGGTCGATCTCGCCCGCCTCGGCGAGCACCAGCCGGTCGGCCCCCCGCGCATACGCCAGGCGAAGCGCCTCCTCGACCCCGTCTGCCCGTAGCCCGACGGCGGTGACGGTGGCACCGGTGGCCTCCTTGAGCAGGACGGCCTCTTCGAGCGCCTGGTCGTCGAACTCGTTGATCTCCATCTCGACGAGCTCACGATCGAGGTCCGTGCGGCTCTCATCGATTTCGAGCTCTTCACCCATCTTCGGCATCAGTCGTATCGCGACCGCGATGTTCAACGCCGCTCCTCTGCGAGCTGTACGGCCTCAAGAGGTAGGATTTGCATATCGAGCCGCCTGGTGGCTTGGTGTGGAGAGGGTGCAGGTACGGCTGTTACGCGAGACGTTAGTGCGAATCCGATGCTGGTGCTTCCCAGGTCGGTCGTACGCTCGGGGCTTCCCCCCAATACCCGGCGAGCGCTGAACGAGTCACGCCACGGGATCAGTAGTTCCCGCGTTCAGGCTCCGGGTCAAGTCCGGACGGCGAGGGCGCCATGAGGTGGCAGGCTGACGAGTGGGGAATCCCGGAGAAGGGGCTGCTGCATGGCAAATGAGCTCAACGCCGAGATGTTGAAGGTGGCGCTCACGTCGATCGATGAGTTCGCTGCGCGCGAGCTTCCGGATTCGCTGTTGGTCGAGCTCGACGAGCACGACGAGTTCCCGGAGGAGCTGGTGCGCCGGATGTCGTCCGGTGAGGAGCTCGGCATCCAGCTCTTGTTCGTCCCGTACGAGTACGGGGGCATGGGAGGCGGCGCGTTCGACGTGTACCGCGTCTGCGAGCGGATGGCGGCGATCGACCTGGGGCTCGCGACGTCGGAGCTGGCGACCTTCCTCGGCAGCGACCCGATCAGGGTGGGAGGGACGGAGGAGCAAAGACGCGAGTACATGAGCCGGATCGCCAAGGAGGGAATCCTGTTCGCGTATGGCGCCACCGAGCCCGAGGCGGGCAGCGACCTTGGCTCGCTGAAGACGATTGCAGAACCGGTCTCGGAGAACGGGGCAGTGACCGGCTACCGGATCAGTGGCGCCAAGCAGTGGATCAGCAACGGCGGCGTGGCAGACCTCTACACGATCCTGGCCCTCGCTCCCGGCGGGCCGAGCTGGTTCGTGGTCGAATCGGGTGCCCAGGGCTTCACGCACGGCAAGCCTGAGGACAAGCACGGCATTCGCTTGAGCAACACGGCGGCGCTGTTCCTGGACGAGGTCCACGTCGACGCCGACCGGCTGGTCGGCGGCGTGGAGGGCCAGGGACTCGTCCAGGCGCAGCAGGTGTTCGGCTACACCAGGCTGATGGTGGCGGCGTTCGGGCTCGGCGCCGGTTGGGCGGCGCTCGACCGCGCGATCCCGTACTCGCGCAAGCGCGTTCAGGCCGGCGGACCGCTTTCGGAGAAGGAGGGATTCACCGACAAGCTGATCACCCCGCACGCGGTCGCGCTGGAGGCGTCGCGGGCCGCGATCGAGGAGACCGCCGAGCGGCTGGATGCGGGCGAGGGGCAGCTGAACGTCGAGGGCGCGGTCGCCAAGTACCTCGCGACCGAGGCGGGCGACGCGGCGGCCGACGCTGCGATCCAGGCCCACGGCGGCTACGGCTACACGCACGACTACATGGTGGAGAAGATCAAGCGCGACGTCCGCATCACCAGGATCTACGAGGGCACGTCGGAGATCATGGAGATCACGATCGGGCGCGGGCGCTGGCAGGAGCACCTGAAGTCCGGCGGCGATTACTACCACGCGAGAGCACGCGAGCTCGAAGCGCTCCACGCCGAGCATGCCGACGTCGGCGCGGACGTCGCGGCGCTCGGCCAGCACGCCCTCGCGGAGTTGCTCGAGCGCTGCCGGGTCGAGCGGCTGACCCGTCACCAGCACGTCCTGATGCGCCTCGGCGCGCTGATCGCCCAGGTGGAGGGCGCGGCCGCGCTGGCGCGGCGGGCCCGGCGGGCCGCCGACAAGGAGCTCGACCCGAAGGCGTCCCGGCGGCTGAAGGCGGCGGCGCTTGCCGCGGCGAGCCGCGTGAATGCCCGCGAGGCCGCCATGGCCGTTCTGACCGAGGGCGTCCAGTGCGTGGCGGGAGCCGACGGCGACCTCGACGAGCTCACGCAGCGCCTGGATGTCGCGTCGATCCATCGCTCCCAGGCCGGGCTCCTCGCCGATCTCGCGCAGGTCACGGAAGCGGTCTACGGCCGGATGCGGCGGTGAGCGGGGGACTCGGAAGGGTGGTGGAGGCGAGATGACCGATTCGCTCGACCACGCCGCCGCGATCGTCGGCGTAGGCGCGATCATGCCCGATGCCCCGGATGCCGCGGTGTTCTGGCGCAACGTGACCACGGGCCGCTACTCGATCAGCGACGTCGATCCCGAGCGCTGGGACCCGGCGCTGTACTACGACCCGGATCCGAAGGCGCCCGAGAAGACATACTCGAAGATCGGCGGCTGGGTCCGAGAATGGGAATGGGATCCGTTCGCCTGGAAGCTCCCGCTGCCGCCGAAGGTGAGCGACGCGATGGACGACGCCCACAAGTGGGCCGTCGCGTGCACGCGCATGGCGCTGACCGACGCCGGCTGGCCGGATCGTCCGCTGGACCTCGATCGCACCGCCGTGATCATCGGCAACGCCATCTCGGGTGAGAAGCACTACCTGACCGCGCTGCGGATCATGTTCCCCGACCTCGCGCGCGAGCTCGAGCGAGCCGCGAGCTTCGCCGCGCTGCCCCCGGACGTGCGCTCGACGATCGAGGGCGAGTTGCACGCCAACCTCGAGGCCTGGCTCCCGGTGGTCACCGAGGACACGATGCCCGGCGAGCTCGGCAACTGCATCGCCGGCAGGGTCGCCAACCTGTTCAACCTCCACGGCCCCAACTTCACGACCGACGCCGCCTGCGCGTCCGCGCTGGCGGCGATGGACGCGACGGTCGACGGGCTGCTCGCGCACGAGTTCGACGTCGCGATCACCGGCGGGGTCGATCGCAACATGGGCGTCCACACGTTCGTCAAGTTCTGCGCGATCGGGGCGCTTTCGCCCAGCGGCACGCGTCCGTACTCGGAGGGCGCCGACGGGTTCGTGATGGGCGAGGGTGCGGCGCTGTTCGTCGTCAAGCGGCTCGCGGACGCCATCCGCGCCGAGGACCGGGTATACGCCGTGGTCCGCGGCGTGGGCAGCGCGAGCGACGGGAAGGGCAAGGGCATCACCGCCCCCAACCCATCGGTCAGCGCTTCGCGGTCGAGCGGGCCTGGCGAAACGCTGGGCTGTCACCCGCGGAATGCACGCTCATGGAGGGCCACGGCACCTCCACCAGCGTGGGAGACGCGGTCGAGTTGAACAGCCTGATGGAGGCGTTCTCCGGCGCGCACGTGGCGCCGGGTTCGATCGCGCTCGGCTCGGTCAAGTCGAACATCGGCCACCTCAAGGCGGCGGCGGGAGCGGCGGGAATGCTCAAGGCCACGCTCGCGCTACACGACAAGGTGCTGCCGCCGAGCATCAACTTCGAGCGGCCCAACGCCAATCTGCGACTGGACCGCGTCGCCATTTGCCGTGAACACCGAGCTGCGCGACTGGGAGGTCGCCGCCGGTCACCCGCGGGTCGCCGGGCGTGAGCGCTTTCGGCTTCGGTGGCACGAACTTCCATCTGGTCATGGAGGAGTACGCGCCCGACCGTCACGCCACCAACGGCCATCGCTCCTCGGCGGCGGTGCCGGCCGAGTTCCCTCGCCGGCAAGGGCAGCTCGACCCTGCGGCGCAGGCGCCCGCCGCTGGCAAGCCGCCGCTGCGTGGGGCGCTCGTGCTCGGGCGCGCCGGACGAGGCGGGACTCGCAAACGCGCTCCGAACCGAGCTGGCGGAGGCACGCCAGGGACGCCACCTCGACCCGACGCCTCCCTCGAGCGAGGCGCTGCGCGCACCCGAGCGGATCGCGATCGACTACGCCGACGGGCCCGACCTGGTGGCGAAGGCGGAGCTGGCTTTGCGGGTGCTGCAGGCGGGCAATCCCGTCCGCATGGCCGGCGCTCCGCGGACGCGGCATCCACCGCGGCAGCGGTGGCCCCGGGCAAGGTGGCGTTCCTCTACACGGGCCAGGGCTCCCAGTACGCGAACATGCTCGCCGAGCTGCGCCGGCGGGAGCCCGTCGTCGCGGAGCTGTTCGAGGAGGCCGATGCGATCATGGCTCCGCTGCTGGAGGGCCGCCGCCTGTCGGACATCGTGTTCGCCGACCCCGCCGATCCGGACGCGATGGCGCGGGCCGAGGAGGAGCTCCGCCGCACCGAGATCCAGCAGCCGGCCGTGATCACCGTCGACACCGCGCTCACGCGCCTGCTGGGCGAGTACGGGATCGCTCCCGATCTGGTCATGGGTCACTCGGTGGGCGAGTACGGGGCGCTCGTCAGCGCCGGAGCGCTGTCGTTCGAGGATGCGATCGAGGCCGTCAGCGCGCGCGGGCGCGAGATGGCGAGCCTGCGGGTGGAGGACCCCGGGGCGATGGCTGCGGTGATGGCCCCACTCGGGGAGGTCGAGGAGATCGTCGCGGGGATCGACGGCTACGTCGTGCTCGCCAACATCAACTCGACGCACCAGGTCGTGCTCGGCGGTGCTACCGAGGCGGTCGCTGAGACGGTGGCCTCGGTGCAGCAGCGCGGACACACCGCCGTTCCGCTCCCCGTCAGCCATGGCTTCCACACCAAGATCGTGGCGTCAGTGAGCGACCCGCTGCGTGCCATGCTCCAGCGCCTCGGCCTGCGTCCGCCCCAGCTGCCGATCGTCGCAAACCTGACCGGGGAGCTCTATCCGTCGGGGCAGGGCGTCGTGGAGCAGATGCTCGACATCCTCAGCCGCCAGGTCGCTTCGCCCGTGCAGTTCGTGAAGGGGCTGCGCACGCTGTACGACGAGGGCGCGAGGATCTTCGTCGAAGTCGGCCCGAAGCATGCGCTGCAGGGCTTCGCGTCGGATGTGCTCGGCGACGATGCGATCGTCAGCCTCGCCAGCAACCACCCCAAGCAGGGCGACGTGCCGACTTTCAACAACGCCCTCTGCGGCCTGTGGGCCGCGGGCCTTGGCTCCGGACGGGATCCGGTCGCGCGCGAGTCTGTGCAGCTGAAGGCAGGCGCGACCGCGCGACCGCATCCACGAGCTGAGCGAGAGGCGCGTGCGCGTCGGGCGTCTTCCGAGCCCGTGCGCTGAGCCATCCGCCGAGCCCGCTCCCGCGCCTACTGACGGTGGGACGCCGATGCCCGAGCCGGTGGCAATCACCGGCGCGGCGCATCGGGCTCCCCGGTGCCGAGCGGCTCTTCGACGACGCGAACATCGCGCGGCTGCTCAACGGCGAGCAGGGAATCGACGTGATCCCGGGCCGCCTGCGCCGCGAGATGCTCGACAAGCACATCACGCGGCTGGTCAAGCGGGATGATGGCGGTGCCTCTTTCGAGACGATCGACCGTCTCGAGGCCGTGATCAAGCTCGCCGGGCGCGCGGGCGCGTTCGATCCGGTCGATGAGTTCGGGATCGACGATGAGCGGCTGGCCGCGCTTGGGCGCGACACCCAGCTGGCGATCGCTGCGGGCATCGACACACTCCGCGACGCTGGCATCCCGCTGGTGCTGCGGTACAAGACCACGACCAAGGGAACCAAGCTCCCGGACCGCTGGTCGCTTCCAGACGAGTTGCGCGACGACACCGGGGTGATCTACGCCTCGGCGTTCCCGGGCCTGGAGGAGATGGCGGACGAGGTGGCGCGGTACACCACGGATCACATGCGCCGCGAGCGCATGACCGCGCTCGAATCGTTGCGCGCCAGGATGCTCGACCACGACGGCACCGATCCCGTGGTACTCGATGAGGTCGAGCGGCGCATTCACGACCTCGGACGCGAGCTCGAGGACGAGGCTTACACGTTCGACCGCCGGTTCCTCTTCCGGGTCCTCTCGATGGGCCACTCGCAGCTCGCCGAGTTGATCGGGGCGCGCGGGCCGAACACGCAGATCAACTCCGCCTGCGCGAGCACCACGCAGGCAGTCGCGCTGGCCGAGGACTGGATCCGCGCCGGGCGCTGCCGCCGGGTGCTGATCGTGGCCGCCGACGACGCCACTTCGGACACGATGATGGGCTGGATCGGCGCCGGCTTCCTGGCGTCCGGAGCGGCTGCGACTGATGACGTTGTCGAGGAGGCGGCGCTGCCGTTCGACCAGCGCCGTCACGGCATGCTCATCGGCATGGGCGCCGCCGGCCTGATGGTGGAGAGCGCCGCCGCGGCCCGCGAGCGCGGCCTCACGCCGATCTGCGATGTGCTCGGGTCGGTGACCGCGAATTCTGCGTTCCATGGGACACGGCTCGACGTGGAGCACATCAGCGGCGTGATGGAGCAGCTCGTGGAACAGGGCGAGAGCCGCGGCCTCCGTCGGGAGGACATCGCAGACGAGACCGTGTTCATCTCCCACGAGACGTACACGCCCGCCCGCGGCGGCAGCGCCGCCGCCGAGATCCACGCGCTGCGTCACGTCTTCGGCGAGAACGCCGACCGCATCGTGATCGCCAACGTGAAGGGATTCACCGGTCATCCGATGGGCGTGGGCCTGGAGGATGTCCTGGCGGTTAAGGCGCTGGAGACGGGGGTCGTCCCGCCGGTGCCGAACTTCCGGGATCGCGACCCTGAGCTGGGTCTCCTCAACCTTTCGGGGGGCGGCTCGTACCCGGTCCGCTACTCGCTTCGGTTGGCAGCCGGATTCGGGTCACAGATCTCGATGCTGCTCCTGCGCTGGACGCCTGTCGCCGATGGCCTGAGGCGCAACGCGGACGAGCTCGGCTACGACTACCGGATCGCCGATCGCCCCATGTGGGCCGAATGGCTACGGCGGGCCAGTGGCTATGAAGATCCGCAGCTGGAGGTCGTGCAGCACCGGCTGCGCGTCGTCGATCAGGGTCCGCCCGTTCGCGGGCGGCCGGAGCCCATGGCGGCGGCGGATGTCGCGCCAGCGGAGATTGACCCCGCGGCGCTGGCGGCGGAGCCCGCGCCGGCCGCCGCGACCCCGGCCGAGCCGGTCCCGGCGGCCGAGCCCGCGCCGTCCGCCGGCGTTGGCGGCGAGGTCGAGGAGCGGGTGCTGGCGATCGTTGCCGAGCAGACGGGTTACCCGCCGGATCTGCTGGACATGGACCTCGACCTCGAGGCGGATCTGGGGATCGACACGGTGAAGCAGGCGGAGGTGTTCGCGACCATCCGGGAGGCCTACGGGATCCCCTTCGACGACACCCTGAAGCTGCGCGACTACCCGACCCTCAACCACGTGGTCGGGTTCGTCAACGAGCGATCCGGCGCCGCGCCGGCGGAGCCCGCGCCGGCCGCCGCGACCCCGGCCGAGCCGGTCCCGGCGGCCGAGCCCGCGCCGTCCGCCGGCGTTGGCGGCGAGGTCGAGGAGCGGGTGCTGGCGATCGTTGCCGAGCAGACGGGTTACCCGCCGGATCTGCTGGACATGGACCTCGACCTCGAGGCGGATCTGGGGATCGACACGGTGAAGCAGGCGGAGGTGTTCGCGACCATCCGGGAGGCCTACGGGATCCCCTTCGACGACACCCTGAAGCTGCGCGACTACCCGACCCTCAACCACGTGGTCGGGTTCGTCAACGAGCGATCCGGCGCCGCGCCGGCGGAGCCCGCGCCGGCCGCCGCGACCCCGGCCGAGCCGGTCCCGGCGGCCGAGCCCGCGCCGTCCGCCGGCGTTGGCGGCGAGGTCGAGGAGCGGGTGCTGGCGATCGTTGCCGAGCAGACGGGTTACCCGCCGGATCTGCTGGACATGGACCTCGACCTCGAGGCGGATCTGGGGATCGACACGGTGAAGCAGGCGGAGGTGTTCGCGACCATCCGGGAGGCCTACGGGATCCCCTTCGACGACACCCTGAAGCTGCGCGACTACCCGACCCTCAACCACGTGGTCGGGTTCGTCAACGAGCGATCCGGCGCCGCGCCGGCGGAGCCCGCGCCGGCCGCCGCGACCCCGGCCGAGCCGGTCCCGGCGGCCGAGCCCGCGCCGTCCGCCGGCGTTGGCGGCGAGGTCGAGGAGCGGGTGCTGGCGATCGTTGCCGAGCAGACGGGTTACCCGCCGGATCTGCTGGACATGGACCTCGACCTCGAGGCGGATCTGGGGATCGACACGGTGAAGCAGGCGGAGGTGTTCGCGACCATCCGGGAGGCCTACGGGATCCCCTTCGACGACACCCTGAAGCTGCGCGACTACCCGACCCTCAACCACGTGGTCGGGTTCGTGCGCGAGCGGGCGAAGCCCGCCGTCAAGGAGCAGGTGCCTTCCGTGGCCGACGCAGAGGAAGCCGAGGTCGGCCCCTCGGCGCCGGCGGTGGGGGAGTTCCCCCGCAGGGTGCCGGTGCCCGTCGTGAGGCCCGCGCTGGAGCACTGCGCGCCGACCGGCGTCTCGCTCAAGGCCGGCACCCGGGTGATCCTGATGCCGGATGCCGGCGGTGTGGCGACTGCGTTGGCATCGAGGCTCGACCAGCTCGGCGTCGAGGTGCTCGGTATCGAAGGCGCCCCTGACGTCGCCGAGCTCGAGAGCCAGATCGAGGACTGGAAGGCCGCAGGGCCGATTCACGGCATCTACTGGCTGCCGGCCCTCGATGCGGAGGCGCCCCTCACCGTGCTCGATCCCGAAGGCTGGCGCGAGGGACTGCGAATCCGCGTGAAGCTGCTGGCGGTCGCGATGCGCGCCCTTGCAGAGGACGTGGCACCCGCCGGCACCTTCCTGGTCGCCGGCACGCGCCTCGGCGGACGCCACGGCTACGACGTGACCGGTGCGACGTCGGTCATGGGCGGAGCGGTAACCGGATTCACGAAGTCCCTTGCACGAGAGCGTCCCGACGCGCTCGTCAAGGCAGTCGACTTTCCACCCAGCCGCAAGACGGCGGGGTTGGCCGAGGTTGTGATCGAGGAGACGCTTCGCGATCCAGGCGCGGTCGAGGTCGGTCGCGCCGAGGACCTGCGTTGGTCCGTGGGGCTCCTCGAGCGGCCGGCCGACCCCGACGCAAGCCGAGCGCTCGGATCCGACACGGTCTTCTGCATCACCGGGGCGGCAGGCAGCATCGTCGCGGCCATCACCGCCGATCTGGCGGCCGCCTCCGGGGGCACCTTCCACCTGCTCGACCTCGTGCCCGAGCCCGATCCCACCGACCCCGACCTGGCCCGCTTCGCTTCCGATCGCGACGGGCTGAAGCGCGAGCTCGCCGAGCGGATCAAGCAGCGCGGCGAGCGTCCGACCCCGAAGCTCGTCGAGCGCGAGCTCTCTCGGATCGAGCGCGCTCGTGCCGCGCTCGACGCGATCGAGGCGATTCGCGAAGCGGGCGGCAGCGCCCACTGGCACCAGGTGGACCTGACCGACCCGGGACAGGTGTCGGCGGCGATCTCGGCCGCACTCGATGCGAGCGACCGCGTCGACGTGCTGCATCCACTGTGCCGGGCTGGAGGTGAGCCACTACCTTCCCGACAAGCCGCAGTCGCGAGTTCGACCTCGTCTTCGACGTCAAGGCCAACGGCTGGTTCAACCTCCTCCACGCGCTCGGCGGCAAGGCTCCGGGGACGGCGGTCGTGTTCAGCTCGATCGCGGGGCGGCTCGGCAACGCGGGACAGACCGACTACGCCGCCGCCAGCGATCTCATGTGCAAGAGCATCTCGCGCCTGCGAGGCGACGGCGACGTGCGAGGCGTCGCGATCGACTGGACCGCCTGGGCGAGCATCGGCATGGCGAGCCGCGGGTCGATCCCCAAGATGATGGAGATGGCGGGAATCGACATGCTGCCCCCGGAGCACGGCGTGCCCGTCGTCCGGCGAGAGATCACGGCCGCGGGCGCCGGCACCGAGGTGCTGGTGGCCGGATCGCTCGGGGTGCTGCTCGCAGAGCGTCATCCCACCGGCGGCCTCGATCTGGACGCGGCGACCGAGGCGCTGAGCGCACCTCACGGACCGATGACCGGTCGGGCCTCAGGCTTCAGCTTCGGCGACGGACTCACCGTCCTGACCGAGCTGGATCCGACCCACCAGCCCTTCCTCAACGACCACCGGATCGAGGGCGTCCCGGTTCTTCCAGGCGTAATGGGGATCGAGGGGTTCGCGGAGGCGGCGGCCGCGCTGGTGCCCGGATGGCACGTCGCGGCGCTTGAGGACGTCGAGCTGATGGCTCCGTTCAAGTTCTACCGCGACCAGCCCCGCACGCTCGAGCTGCAGGTGTTGCCCCGCGACGGAGGCGACGGCACGCTGGTGGCGGACTGCCGCCTCGTCGGGCGACGCTCGCTGCCGCAGGGCGAGCAGCGAGCCGTTCACTTCACCGGCCGCGCCCTCCTGGCCCGCGAGCTGCCCCAGGCGCCGGACGAGGAAGAGGCCCCCACCGAGGGCTCCGACGGCGTGGGCGTCGGCTCGGAGGCGATCTACCGCATCTACTTCCACGGGCCCGCATACCAGGTGCTCGAGCGGGCCTGGCGCCACGACGGCACTCGTGATCGGCCGCCTCGCCGCGGACCTGCCGCCGGATCACGAGCCGGCCGACGAGCCCACCGAGGCCGCGCCCCGCCTGATCGAGCTGTGCTTCCAGACGGCGGGGGTGTGGGAGCTGGGCACCGAGGGCCGGATGGCTCTCCCCACCCACGTCGATCGGATCACCCGCTTCGCCGATTCGGACAAGCCTGGGACGCTGGTGGCTGTGGTCAGCCCGCGCGGGGACGGATCGGCGATCGACGCCCGGGTGGTCGACGAGCGGGGCCACGTCAGGGTGCTGCTGGAGGGCTATCGAACGATCGAGCTCCCCGGTGCTCTCGATCTCGACGCACTCGAGCCGATCCGCTCGGCGATGAGTTAGCCGGAGGGCGGCGCGAGCTTTGGACAGTCCCTTCCACCGGCTCGCGATCGTCAACCGGGGGGAGCCGGCCATGCGCGCGATCCGCGCCGTCCGCGAGTTGAACGACGGGGCCGCCGCCCCGATCACCCTGATCGCCCTGTACACGGAGCCCGAGCGCCAGGCGATGTTCGTCCGGGAGGCGGACGAGGCGCACTGCCTCGGCCCGGCGAGCACCCTGAGCGACGACGGTGTCGAGCGGACGAGCGGATACCTCGACCTCGGCGCCCTCGAGGAGGCCCTCGTCGCGACGCGGGCAGACGCCGCGTGGGTGGGCTGGGGCTTCGTGGCCGAGGATCCGGACTTCGCGGAGCTCTGTGAGCGCCTGGGGGTGGTCTTCATCGGTCCGAACGCGAGTGCCATGCGGCTGCTCGGCGACAAGGTCGCAGCCAAGCGCCTGGCCGAGGAGGCGGGCCTTCCGGTGGCACCGTGGAGCGGCCGCGCCGTCGACGGCCTCGCCGATGCGCTCGATCACGCGGAGCGGATCGGCTATCCGCTGCTGATCAAGGCGGCGGCAGGCGGCGGCGGCCGCGGCATCCGCCGTGTCGGCGGCCCCGAGCAGCTCGAGCACGCGCTCCAGAGCGCCCGCACCGAGGCACGAGACGCGTTCGGAGACGACGCCGTGCTGCTCGAGAAGCTGATCGATCCGGCGCGCCACGTCGAGGTGCAGGTGATCGCCGACGGGCAGGGGACCGCTTGGGCGGTTGGTGTTCGCGACTGCAGCCTCCAGCGGCGACACCAGAAGGTGGTCGAGGAATCGAGCAGCCCCGTGCTCTCCGCCGACCAGGAGCAGGAGCTCGGCGAGGCCGCGGTGCGGCTGGCCCTGAAAGCCGGCTATCGCGGGGCAGCGACCGTCGAGTTTCTCTACCAGCCCGATCAGGGCCTGCTCTCGTTCATGGAGGTCAACACCCGCCTCCAAGTCGAGCATCCGGTCACCGAGGCCGCGACCGGCCTGGATCTGGTCAAGCTCCAGCTCCATGTCGCGGCGGGCGGGCGACTCGAGGGCAGGCCGCCCACCCCCGTCGGCCACGCGATCGAGGCCCGGATCAACGCCGAGGACCCGGCGCTCGGGTTCGCGCCCGCACCGGGAAGGATCGCGCTGCTCCGCCTGCCAGGCGGCCCGGGAATCCGGGTCGACGCGGGGATGTCCGAGGGCGATCCGATCCCCGCCCAGTTCGACTCGATGATCGCCAAGCTGATCGCCTGGGGACGTGACCGCACCGAGGCACTGGCCCGACTGCGACGCGCCCTTGCCGAGACCACGATCGTGGTGGAGGGCGGTACCACCAACATCGGCTTCCTGCTCGAGCTGCTCGCGCGGCCGGAGCTCCGGGCGGGCGGGGTGGACACCGGCTGGCTCGACCGGCTCCAGCTCCGCGGGGAGACGGTCTCCGTCCGCCACGCCGAGGTCGCGCTGATCGCTGCGGCGGTGGAGTTCGCGGACGCCAAGACCGCCGTCGACCGCGCAACCTTCTACGCCTTCGCACGGCGGGGGCGCCCCGAGACGCAGGCTGCGGCTTCGCGCGAGGTCGAGCTGCTCTATCGCGGTGGGCGCTACCGAATCGCGGTCAGCGAGATCGGCCCGAGCCTCTACCGCTTGACCCTGGACGGCACCTCGGTCGAGGTCGATGCGGAGCGGTTGAGCTCCCACGAGCGGCGGGTTGAGCTGGGCGGACACGGGTTCCGGGTCGTGACCTCGAGCCAGGGCGAGGACTTGCTGCTCGAGGTCGACGGCGTTCCGCACCGAGTCTCGAGCGACGATGGCGGGTTGGTGCGCAATCCGGCGCCGGCGGTCGTAGTCTCGATCCCGGTTGAGCCTGGGGACGAGGTCGCCGCCGGCGACGTCGTCGCCGTGATCGAGATCATGAAGATGGAGTCCTCGCTGACCGCTCCCGTCGCCGGCCGCGTCCGCGAGGTGCTCGTCGGGGCGAATGTCCAGGTGGGGCCTCAGGAGCCGCTGGTTCGAATCGAGCCGCTCGACGCCACCGACGCCGGGCCGGAAGCCGAGCGCGTGCGGCTTCCGGTCGGCGATCAGGTGAGCGCCGATCGGGCTGCTTTCTGCCGCGACAACCTCCGGCGCCTCGAGTGGCTTGTGCTCGGCTACGACGCCGAGTCGGGCGAGGTGGAGCGGATCGTCACCGACCTCCACGGCGCGTGCGCGGATCCGCTCGGCTGCGACCCGGCGCTCGTCCCCGGGGAGCACCGGCTTCTCACCGTGTACGCGGACCTCCAGACCCTCAGCCGGCCCAAGCACGATGAGACCGATCCGGACGCCGAGCTTCTGCGCAGCCCGCAGGAGCACCTGAACGCATATCTGCGCTCGCTCGACGCCGACGCCGAGGGGTTGCCCGAGCGGTTCGTCAGCCAGCTGAGGCGAGCGCTCTCGCACTATGGGATCGCGGGACTGGACAGAACCCCGGAGCTCGAGGAAGCCTGCTACCGGCTGTTCCTGTCGCACCAGCGCGTGGAGCAGGTTCGGGTGGCGATCATCGCCTTGCTGGACCGGCGGCTCGAGCAGGTTGGGACCCTCGCCGGTCACGTCGGCGAGGACTTCCGTAAGTCTCTGGACCGACTGACTGCCGCGGCCGAGGGGCGAGATCAGATCCTCGCCGACCTTGCGCGCGAGACGCGCTTCCGCTACTTCGATCAGCCGCTGATCGAGGCCGCCACCGCCGCGACCTACCGCGAGGCCGAAACCCATCTGGCGGCGCTCGCCGCCGACCCCGAGGGCGCCGATCGAGCGGACAGGATCAAGGCGCTAGTCGGCTGCCCGCGCCCGCTGGCCCCGCTGCTGAGCGAGCGTCTGCAGGCAGCCCGGCCACCGCTGCGCCGTGTTCTGCTCGAGACGATGACCGGGCGCTACTACCGGATGCGCGCATTGGGGAAGTTCGAGGAGCTCGAGCTCGCGGGGTGGTCGTTTCTCATCGCCACCGACGCTCAGGGCGGCGAGCGGCGACGGGTGGCGACGGCCTACGTCGATCTCGACGACCTCCCGGCCGCAGCCGCTGCCCTCGCCGCTCTTGCCGCCTCGCTGCCTCAAGGCGAGGAGCTGGTGGCCGACTTCTACGCCGAGTACGCCGGCGAGCCGCCCGCACGGGACCAGCTGGCGGAGCGGCTGGCCTCGGTGCTCGCCGGCGCCGGACTGGCGAGGGGCGTCGAACGGGTGGTGATCGGCGTTGCCGAGCCCGCTCGCGGACGAGGCATGTCCGCCGTTGACCTGTTCACCTATCGGCGGGCGGAGGACGGCCTGGCCGAAGATCAATTGCTCCGCGGCCTACATCCGGAGATGGCCGAGCGGCTCCACCTGTGGCGGCTGTCGAACTTCACGCTCGAGCGGTTGCCGTCGGCGGCGGAGGACGTCTATCTGTTCCGCGGCACGGCGCGCGAGAATCCCAGCGAGGAGCGGATCTTCGCCCTCGCCGAGGTGCGCGACCTGACCGCCGTCCGGGACGAGAGTGGACGCCTCACCTCGCTGCCCGAGCTGGAGCGGATGTTGATTCACGCGCTGGAGGGGATCCGCCGCTTCCAAGCTCACCGTAAGCCGAGTCGGAGACCGCAGTGGAACCGGGTGCTGCTCTACGTGTGGCCCTTGATTGAGCTGAGCCCGGCCGAGATCAGGCCGATGATGAGCCGCCTCGGCCCTTCCACCCGTGGGCTGGGGATCGAGATGCTGCTGGTCCGCGGACGGATGCGGGAACCGAACGGTGTCGAGCGCGACCGGGTGATCCGCTTCTTCCCGACCGGCTCCGGGATGGTGATCGAGGTCGAAGACCCACCGAACCGCCCGCTGATGCCCTATGACGAGGGCAGTGAGCGGATTGTCTCGGCCCGCCGCCGCGGGACCCTGCACCCAGCAGAGATCGTCAAGATGGTCGCCCCTGCACACTCGGGCGCCGGCGCGCCTCCCGACCAGCCCGCGGGCGACTTCGTCGAGCACGACCTCGACTCAAGCGGGCGTCTCGTGCCCGTCCAGCGCCCGCTGGCGACCAATCCCGCGGGGATCGTGGTTGGCGTCATTCGCAATTACACCGAGCGCTATCCGCAGGGAATGCGGCGGGTGGCGCTGCTGGGCGACCCGACGAAGTCACTAGGGTCGCTCGCCGAGCCCGAGTGCCGGCGGATAATCGCCGCGCTCGACCTCGCGGAGGAGCTCGGTGTGCCGCTTGAGTGGTTCGCGATCTCTGCCGGCGCGAAGATCGCGATGGACAGCGGTACCGAGAACATGGACTGGATCGCCGCCGTGCTGCGGAGGATCATCGAGTACACGCAGGGCGGTGGCGAGCTCAACGTCGTCATCACCGGGATCAACGTGGGCGCGCAGCCATACTGGAACGCCGAGGCGACGATGCTGATGCACACTCGAGGCATCCTGATCATGACCCCCGACAGCGCCATGGTGTTGACCGGAAAACAGGCCCTCGACTACTCGGGCGGGGTTTCGGCGGAGGACAACTTCGGGATCGGCGGCTACGAGCGGATCATGGGGCCGAATGGCGAGGCGCAGTACTGGGCCCCGGACCTCGCGGGCGCCTGCCAGCTGCTGCTCGATTACTACGAGCATGCCTACGTGGCGCCCGAGGAGCGCTTCCCGCGCCGCGCCAAGACCTCCGATCCACTCGACCGTGACGCCGGCCAGACGCCCCACCACGTGCCGAAATCGAGGCTAGCCCGGATCGGCGAGATTTTTTCGGACACGATGAATCCGGGCCGCAGGGCTCCGTTCGACATCCGCTCGGTGATGCGAGCGACGATCGATCGCGATCATGCTCCGCTGGAACGCTGGGCGGCCATGCGTGACGCTGACAGCGCCGTGGTCTGGGACGCGCACCTCGGCGGCTGGCCGATCGGCCTGCTGGGGATCGAGTCACGGCCCATCGCTCGTCGCGGCGTGGTGCCAGCGGACGGCCCGGTCCAGTGGACGTCGGGCACCCTGTTTCCACGCTCCTCGAAGAAGATCGCCCGGGCGATCAACTCCGTAGCGGGACGGCGTCCGGTGATAGTGCTTGCGAACCTTGCCGGGTTCGACGGCTCGCCGGAGTCGATGCGGGAGTGGCAGCTGGAGTTCGGCGCCGAGATCGGCCGCGCCGTGGTCAACTTCGACGGGCCGATTGTCTTCTGTGTGATCTCGCGCTACCACGGCGGCGCCTTCGTGGTCTTCTCGCAGCGCCTCAACGAGAACCTCGAGACGATCGCCCTCGAGGGGGCCCACGCGTCAGTGATCGGCGGCGCCCCGGCTGCCGCGGTCGTCTTCGCCCGCGACGTGGCGCGGTCCACGGATCGCGACCCCCGGATCACCGAGCTCGACGAGCGCATCGCCGGAGCCGAGGGTCGGGAGCGCACGCGGCTTCGCGCAGAGCGATCCGAGCTGTGGGATCGAGTGCACTCGGAGAAGCAGGGAGAGCTGGCCGCCGAGTTCGACTCGGTCCACAGCGTCGAGCGGGCGGTTGAGATGGGGTCGGTTAGCTCGATCATTCCGCCGGCCGCGCTGCGCCCCTACCTGATCGAGGCGATCGAGCGCGGTATGCAGCGAACGGTCAAGGCCGGAAAGGCGAGCAATGGCCGAACTCGGGTGGCTGACGCGCGCGCTCGCTGACGTGCCCCGACATGACAGGTGGCTGAGCGAGCGAGAGCGCGAGATCCTCTCGACCCTTCGGATTCCCACCCGCCGCGCAGACTGGCGGCTCGGGCGCTGGGCGGCGAAGGCGGCCGTGGCTGCGTGGCAGGGTGTGCCGCTCGCCGAGGTCGAGGTGCTGCCGGCGGCGGACGGAGCACCTGAGGCGCTCGCGGGGGGCGCGCGGATACGGGTGGGGCTCTCACTCAGTCACCGCGCCGGGCGGGCGCTGGTCGCGGTCGGGGGCGTGTCGGGGACGCTCGGATGCGACCTGGAAGCGCTCGAGCCTCGTAGCCCGGCGTTCGTTCGCGAGTGGCTGCGTCCTGCCGAGCGCCAGCTACTGAACGGGCTGGACGGTGGGCTTCAAGACATGGCGGCGAATCTCGTCTGGACAGCGAAAGAGGCCGCTTCGAAGGCGCGACGCGAGGGCCTGCGGCTGAACTTCCGGCAAGCGACGGTCGAGCCCGGCCGCCTGGCTCTCGGGTCGGGCTCCTGGGAGCGCCTGCGAGTCGTCTGGGAGGACGGCCCGGTCGAGCTCGGCTGGTGGCGTCTGGAGCCGGGATGGGTGATGGCGGTGGTGGGCGATCCTGCATCCGACGCGCCGCCGTGTGAGCTCCGCTAGTTACGTTGGAGAGCCGAGGCCGAGCTACTGGTGGTCAGAAAAGGGGGTGCCGGTGGCCCTCATCGTCGGTGTACTCGAAGACGGGACTCGCCTCACCGGCCGGTGTGGAACTGGTGACCGCGGCGATCGCGCGAACGGCGCCCGAGCGCACGTGGCTAGACTCGGAGTCGAGAAGCGGCAGCAGGCGGTCGAGGAGGCTGCGGTCGCCGGCGCTCGCAAGCGCGGCTGAGGCCTCGCGCCAGAGCTCCGGGCGCTCGGCGAGGGCTGCGACCAGCGCTTCGACGCCCCGCTGATCGTGGATTCGCCCCAGGGCCAGCGTGGCCGCACGCCGCACGCCGGCGCTCGGATCGTCGAGCGCGGCGACCAGCGGCTCAATCGACTCCCTGGGTTCACCGGTGACGCCGAGCGCCCGCGCCGCCTCCGCCCGAACCTCGGGTATCGGGTCGTGGCGCAGCACAGCGCAGAGACGCTCGTGGACCTCGATCGCTCACGGGGCCATGGTAGATGCAACAACGGGCGATTCGCCCATGCGCGCATGTACGCGAGCAAGCGAGAAGGCCATGGCCGAAGAGCAGCGCTACCTTAATAGACGTCGGCCCAAGATCAGGAAGGGAGCCCGCATCACGGCGGGCTTGCCAATGCTGATAGTGGGTCGAACGACAAGGGGAGGAATTGCGGGATGCGTGAGCTGGCGTTGGAGGCACGATGACGAGCACGACGGTCCAGGAGGGTGATCTTCAGGCCGAGGTCACGATCGAGCCGGAGCGCGCAGCGCGGCTGGAGGAATTCGTCGAGCGGGCCGCGCGGGCCGCGGCAGAGTTCCGCAAGCTCGACCAGAACGCTGTGGACCAGATCGTCTGGGCGATGGTGGTCGCCGGCCTCGAGGCCGCGACCGAGCTCGCCGAGCTGGCGATGGAGGAGACGGGCTTCGGCGTTCTCGAAGACAAGGTGGTCAAGAACTACATCGCCACCGAGTTCCTCTACGACTACCTCAAGGACAAGCGCTCCGTCGGCGTGATCGAGGAGGACGCCGAGCGCAACATCCAATATGTGGCCGAGCCAATTGGTGTCGTGCTCGCGCTGCTGCCGATCACCAACCCGACCTCGACGGCGCTGTTCAAGTCGATCGTCGGCGCGAAGACCCGCAACGCGATGATCTTCCGGCCCTCGGCGCGCGCCGCGCGTTGCGCGGTCCGCGCGGTTGAGATCCTCCAGCAGGCCGGCGAGCAGGCCGGGCTGCCCGCGAACGCCCTGCAGGTGATCCCGGACCCGACCCTCGACGTCTCCCAATACCTCTTCCATCATCCGGGCGTCGACTTGATCTGGACCACCGGCGGCCCGAAGGCGGTGGCCGCGGCGAACGCCGCCGGAAAGCCGTCGATCAGCGTCGGCGCCGGCAACGCTCCCGTGTACGTGCACCGAAGCGCCGACATCCGCATGGCAGTGATGGACATCCTGATCTCGAAGACCTTCGACGCTTCGGTGATCTGCCCCGCCGAGCAGACCTGCGTCGCCGACGAGGCGATCTATGAGGAGCTCGTGGCCGAGTTCGAGCGGATGGGCGCCCGGCTGCTGAGTCCCGAGGAGGTCGAGGCGCTGACCCGGGTCGCCTTCGATGCCGAGGGCCAGCCCGAGATCAGGACGGTGGGACAGTCGTGCTTCAACCTTGGAGCGATGGCCGGCCTCGAGGTCGGTGAGGACGACAAGGTGCTGCTCGCTCCCCTGCCCTCCGACCTCGGCGCGCTCGCCGAGCACCCCTTCGTACAGGAGAAGCTGATGCCGGTGCTGGGTCTGGTGCGTTCCCCGTCGGTGGAGCACGGCATCGACGCCTGCGTTCTCGTCACCGAGCACGGCGGGCTCGGCCACACCTCGGCGGTCTACACCCGCGACGACGACGTCGTGGAGCGGTTCTCCCTGGCGGTGCGCACCGGGCGCATCCTGGTCAACGCGCCCACCGCGGTTGGTGCGCTGGGCGGCGTCTACAACTCGATGACGCCGACCTTCTCGCTCGGCGCCGGCACCTGGGGCGGCTCCAACACGACCGACAACATCAACTACCGCAACCTGCTCAACATCAAGAGCGTCTCCCACCGCCAGGCGCCGCCACAGTGGTTCCGGGTCCCCTCTGACACCTACTTCAACGCGGGTGCGGTGGAGAACCTCCGTCAGCTCGGCGGGCAGCAGATCCTGCTGGTCACCGATACGGATACCGAAGCCCGCGGCGTGCCCGACGGTCTCCGCTCGCACTTCGGCGAGGCAGGCGTCCACGTGTTCACCGACATCACTCCGGAGCCGACCGAGGCGCAGATCCGCGCCGGCGTCGCCGTCGTTGAGCAAATAAAGCCCGATGTCATCGTCGCCTTGGGTGGCGGCTCGGTCATGGACGCGGCCAAGGCAATGCGTCTCTTCTACGAGAGCCCCGCGCTGACCATGCGCGAATTGTCGCTGCCCTTCCTTGACGCCCGCAAGAGGGTCGCTCACTACCCCGACAAGGAGCACAAGGTGAAGCTCGTCGCCATGCCGACGACCGCGGGCACGGGCTCCGAGGTCTCGCCGGCGGCGGTGGTCACCGCGGGCCCGAAGAAGCTCACCCTGGTCGACTACTCGCTGGTCCCCGATATGGCGATCGTCGATCCGCTGCTCACCCTTTCCCTGCCGCCTCCGGTCACCGCAGACACCGGCGTCGATGCACTCACCCACGCACTCGAGGCGCACGTCTCGATCTTCGCGTCGCCGTACACCGACGCGTTCTGCCTGCAGGCGATCCACTTGATCCTCGATGCGCTCCCGCGCGCCTACGAGGATGGCTCGGATCTCAACGCCCGCACCAAGATGGCCAACGCGGCGACGATCGCGGGGCTCGCCTTCTCCAACGCCTTCGTTGGCGTCAACCATGCCCTCGCCCACGCGGTCGGGGCACGCTTTGGGATCGCCCACGGGCGCGCCAATGCGATCTTCCTACCGCACGTCCTCCGCTACAACGCCTCTCTCCCCTCCAAGTTCATGCCGGCCCCCGGCTACTCGGCCTATGTTGCGCCCGAGAAGTACGCGCAGATCGGCTGGGTGATCGGGCTTGGGGGCAAGACCGACGAGATCGCGCGCGAGCGCCTCTTCGAGCGCGTGGATGAGTTGCTGGGCACGGTCGGGGAGCCCCGCTCGCTCGCCGAGCTGGGGATCCCGCGCCGAGAATTCGAGGCTGCGGTGCCGGAGTTGACCAGGACCGCGTTCGAGGACGCAAGCCTGAAGACTAACCCCCGGATCCCAATGATCCACGAGCTGACGGAGCTACTCCAAGCCGGCTACGAGGGCGGCTGAGCCCCGGCGTCGAGTACAGGTCGTAAGCCCGCCGCCGCTCGGTCCCCGTGTGCTGCAGTGCATGCACGCGCGCACAGCCGCGAGCATGGGTGCGATGGTGGGATGATCTTTGTCGTGGCGACGACCGAGAGTCTCACTGCGCTTGACGCCACGTTCCTCGAGCTCGAACAGGCGGACGACAGCGCCCACATGCACATCGGGGCCGTGATGGTCTTCGACGCCCTTCCGCAGAGCCCCGCGCCCGCCGCCGCCGACGTGGCGCGTCACCTCGAGCGTCGCCTGTCGGCGCTGCCGCGCTACCGGCAGCGGCTCTCGGAGCCGCGGACGGGCGGGATGCACTGGCCGGCGTGGGAGCAGGACCCCGCCTTTGACGCCGGTGCGCACGTGCGTCGCGCGGCGCTCGCCCCGCCCGGCGGGGAGACGGAGCTGTTCGAGTGGGCGGGGGAGCACTTCTCGCAGCGGCTCGACCGCCGCCGCCCACTGTGGGATCTCGTCATCCTCGAAGGGCTGGCTGGCGGACGCTGGGCGCTCGTCAGCAAGACTCACCACTGCATGGTGGACGGAGTCGGGTCGGTCGAGGCTACCCACCTGCTCCTGGATGCTGAGCCTGTGCCCCCTGGCGGTCGCTGGCTCGGGGTCGATGAAACGGAGACGGATGACCCCGGGAAGGGCGGGCCGGGAGGAATCGCTGGTGCCGCCCGGTCCCTGGCATCCGGCGCGCTGGGCGCCGCGGGCGCCGCCGCCCGCCTCCCCTTCCGCGTGGCCGGCGCAAGTGTCGGGGCGCTGGCTCACCCCGAGCGCACCAGGGACGCTGTTGAGCGGTCCCGGGCGATTGCGGAGGTCATGGTGCGCGACGAGCTCTTCCCTGCGCCCCAGACGAGCCTCAACGAGCCGATCGGCGCGCACCGGCGGCTCGCTGCCCTGCGCGTGCCGCTGCAGGATTTCAAGCAGATCAAGAACGCGCTTGGGGGGACCGTCAACGATGTGGTGCTTGCCGTCGCCGCGGGCGGCTTCCGCGACCTGCTGCAGGGCCGCGGTGAGCCGCTCCCGCACCAGGGCCTGCGGGCGATGGTGCCGATGAACATCCGTGCCGCGGGCGAGCATCTGGAACTCGGGAACCAGATCACCTCGCTCTTCGTCCATCTCCCGGTCGCCGAGCCCGACCCGCTGAGGCGCTATCAGCGGCAGGTCGAGGACGCCGAAGGCCTGAAGGCCGGACGGCAGGCGCTGGGCTCGAAGACGCTCATCGACATCACGACCCTGGCGCCGCCGGCGATCCACAGCTTCCTCGCGAGGTCCCTGTTCGCCACCCGCTTGTTCAACGTGACGATCACGAACGTGCCCGGGCCGCCTGCTCCGCTCTACGCGTTCGGCGCCCGCCTGCGAGAGGTGTGGCCTCTGGTCCCGATCGCCGCCAGCCACGCCGTCGGGATCGCCGTGGTCAGCTACGACGGCGATCTGTTCTTCTGCATCAATGCCGATCGCGACAGCGTCACCGACCTATCCGTGCTGCGCGACGGGATCCTGCGCTCCCTGAGGGATCTGCGCGAACGCGCCGCCGACTGACCTGGTCAGGTTGGGTGCGAGGAACCGGCGGAACGGATCGCGGCCTGAGCCGCCGCCACTCTGGCGATCGGCATCCGGTACGGAGAGCAGCTCACGTATTCGAGCCCGACCTGATCGAAGAACTCGATGCTGTCGGGATCGCCCCCGTGCTCGCCGCAGACGCCGAGCCCCACGTGGCCTACGGCCTCGCGCGCTCGCGCGACCGCGACCCGGAATGGCGACCATCGCCGCAGGCGATCAGCGCCGCAACGCCGGCAGCGGCAATCGTCACGCACGCGAGCTTGCGAAAGGGCACGCCCAACATCATCGCGCGGCTTACTCCGCGCTTCGCGGCCGCGCGGCAACAACGCCGGGGCAGGTGCCTCGCTAGCTCGGGAGGCTCGGGCATCCACGGGCCGAGCGCCGGCGCCGCCCGGGCCCGGCAACCATGACCTCCGGGTTGAGAAACCAGAGGTCACAGGTTCGAATCCTGTCGGGCGCGCTGATCGGATCAGACCGATTTGCCTGTAGACGCTGCACCAACAGCCGCTCAAAGCAACGTCGGGAGCGGGTTCCCAGAACCCGGTTTTCGGGCCCCACGCCTGACAGGACCATCGCGCAACCATCGCGCGGAAACTCAATGGTGATGCCGAATGCAGGATCTCAACTGGCCCGAACTGTCGCGCGGCAACACCGAGCGAGGCGCGAAGCCGGGCGTCTGGACGGCTTCAGGCGGTAGCGTAAGCGAGCCGACGCGACAGGAGGATCGCCATGAGCCACCAGCAGCAGCAAGACGCTGAGATTCATGAGATGCGCGAGCGGGTCGACCGGATCGAGCAAGAGCAAGCGCCGAGGTACGACCCGCCTTTCCTGGCGCGCGTATGGCTGTTCTTCGTGGTGCTGGTCGTCTTGGCGATCATCGGGGCGGCGATCGCCTGGATTTTCTAGCCGATCGGGTAGCTCGCTCGGTTAGCCGGGTGAGAGCCAGTCGATCTGGAGTTGCCTTGCGCTAACTCCCGCGCGGCGCCACGCCAAGAGCGAAGCGTCGGTAAGCCCGATAGGCCGGCTTCTGGACGTAGTTGTGTCCCAGGAGCCCAGCGGAACTGCAGAAACTGCAGTAGTGCCCGCCCCCGCCGGGCGGGTCACGCCAGTCGAACCAGAACAGGTGACCGATGTGCCATGACAGACGATTCCGCAAGATGAGTCTGAACGAGCGCTTCAGCATCTGGGCTTGGCCAATGGGGCCCTTGTTGACCGGCCAGCGACGAGTCGGACGGGCGGAGCCCCAACCAACCTCGGTGAGCCAAAGCGGGGTGGCCGAGTCATGGTGGCGGCGCATCACGGCGCGAACATGGTCGATCTCGGTCTGGAACTGTCCCAGCGTTCCCGCATAGGGGTGGACGGCGGCCGCGTCGAAGTAGCGCTTGATCCTGCTTACGCGATAAAGCCTGTCGAGGAAGGCCCATGCAGTCGGCTTGGAGTATCCGGGCATCCCCGCGAGCACGATCATCGCCCCGGGGTCGGCCGCGGCGGAGGGTCTCAACAGAGCAAGAAGGGCCCTCCACAAGGAGAGCTCTTTTCGCAAGCCGCATGCATTAGTGCTTGACCTTCAGTTTCGCCTGCTGTGTGTTCGGCTCACCGCCGGTGGGCGTGAAGGTGATCGCGGCACTTGCCCCTCGCCCTGAGCCGCAGCTTACGTTCGCATGAAAGCAGCACTAGGCCCGTTCGGGAAGTGGGAGACTCACAACGATGCCCGCGACGCCGCCGCGCGAGATGCTCGAAACGATGGCGAACCTCGCCGAGACGCACCACGAGCACGAGAAGTTCTATTCGCAGTCGCCGCTGCGCCTGGCGGCGGAGACGCAGACTGCCTCACGAATCCTCAAGGCCCTCGCGGCACACTGGTCTGAGGCGGTGCCGACCGACCACCCGGCCGGCAACCCCTACGCGGGTGCACAGGATCTGAACGCCCCCGGGCTGACGGGCGAGACCGGGGTCCTCTTCATGGAGGGCGAGGAGGAGCCAACCGAGATCCGCCAGCTCAAGCGGGACCTGGAGACGACGGCGAAGGACATGGAGGCAGCATCCGAGTGGCTGGCCCGAGCAATGGAACAGTCGTGGGGAATCGCGGGCGCGGCGGGCGCCTTCCCGGCACTTGCCGACCTCCTCGGCGAGCGACACCGGATCATCGCGAACGACTGGCAGGCGGCAGAGCTCCAGGGGCTGATCGCGCGTCTCCTTCACCGTTCCATTGACCTTCTGAGCGCGGTTGACCTCTCGCCCGACGCTCTGCGTTTGGATCTCGCCGGTGATCGCACCGCGCCGGGCTATCTGTTCTCCGCCTCGGAGCTGATCGATCACGCAACAGATCTGATGGCCGAGTCGGCGATCCTTGTCCACGACAACGAACGCCGGTGGCGAGTCTTTTCTGAGCGAGTTCGAGGGCTGCTAGCCGAGCAAGGCGCCGCAGACAGCCCCTAGCTGTTCCGCTTTGGACGAAAGCGCTACCGCCGAACGCCCAGCACTCCC